>CAVVFK010000010.1:0-10484 GCA_963747435.1 uncultured Actinomycetota bacterium | reverse complement strand
CACCCGGTCCTGCGGCTCTCGCGCACCCGGATCGGGCCCGTGCGCCTGGAGGACCTGCGCACGGGTCAGCTGCGCGAGCTCAGCGGCGACGAAGTCGGCGAGCTGCTCGACGTCGCGGGTCTGTAGGCTCGCGGCGTGTCAGTTCGCGCCGTCCGGGGAGCCACCCAGCTCGAGAGCGACGACCGCGACCACATGCTCGACCGGGTCGCCGAGATGGTCCGTGACGTGACCGAGGCCAACGGTCTCGGCATCGACGACTTCATCAGCATCATCTTCACCGCCACCTCCGACCTGCGCTCGGAGTTCCCGGCGTACGCCGCCCGCCAGCTCGGCTTCGACGACGTGCCGCTGATCTGCGCCCGTGAGCTCGAGATCGAGGGCTCGATGCCGCGGGTGGTGCGGATGATGGCGCACGTCGAGACCGGGCTCGGGCGCTCGGAGATCACCCACGTCTACCTGCACGGTGCCGCTGCGCTGCGGCGTGACCTGAGCCGCGTGCGGGCCGTCCCCGATGAGTGAGCCCCGATGAGCGAGGTTCAGCCCAGTCGGCTGAGGGGTCCGGTGCACGTCGTCGGAGCGGGGCTGCTGGGCACCTCCGTGGGCCTGGCTGCCCACAGGGCCGGCCTCGAGGTGTGGCTCAGCGACGCCAACCACGAGCACGTCCGCACGGCCAGCGGCCTCGGCGCCGGGAGGCCCGCGCCGGCCGGGGGCGCGGCGCAGCTGACCGTGGTCGCCGTACCCCCCGACCACATCGCCGACCTCGTCGTGGAGGCCCTGGAGCGCGGCGGTGTCGTCACCGACGTCGGCAGCATCAAGGGACTCCCGCTGGACGAGGTGGGGGACCGGACCACCGAGAAGAGGTTGGCCTCCTACGTCGGCAGCCACCCGATGGCCGGCAGCGAGCGCTCCGGGCCCCTGGCCGCGACCGACGCGCTCTTCGACGGCCGCCCGTGGGCGATCACGCCGCACGTGCACTCCTCGCCCGAGGCGGTGGAGCTGGTCGAGTCGCTCGCACGGCTGTGCGGCGCCGAGCCGGTGCGGCTCTCGCCGGTCGAGCACGACCGCGCCGTGGCCCGCACCTCCCACCTGCCGCACCTGCTCGCCGTCCTCACCGCCGGTCAGCTCGCCGAGGCCCTGCCCGAGCAGCTGTCGCTCTCGGGCCAGGGGGTGCGCGACGTGACCCGGATCGCCGGAGGCGACCCCGACCTGTGGAGCCAGATCATCCGGGCCAACCAGGTCGCGGTGACCGAGCTGCTCCGTGACGTCCGCGGCGACCTCGACCGCCTCGTCGAGGTGCTCGACGCCGGGGACCAGGACGCTCTCGGGAAGATCCTGGTCCGCGGGGTCTCGGGCACCCGAGCCATCCCCGGCAAGCACGGCGGCCCGACGCTGGCCACGGCCTCGGTGTTCGTCTCGGTGCCCGACCACCCCGGCGAGCTGGCCCGGCTCTTCGCCGACGTCGGCGAGATCGGCGTCAACATCGAGGACCTGCACATCGACCACGACCCGGGCCGGCCCGTCGGTCTCGTCGAGCTCGTGGTGGAGGACACCGCCGCCGAAGGCCTGCGCGACGCTCTCGGCGCCCGGGAATGGGTCACCCACCGGTAGGGTTGTCGACTGCTGGGTGGGCGGCGGCGACCTGCATGTAACGCGGGGTTATCGACGCTGAACAAGCCCTGGAACGCGTGTACGACGTCGAGAACACCGCGTTACAACGGGTCCGTCGTCCAGCAGCACGTCGTCGAGAGCAGGAGGTATCCGTGATGAGCAGCACCGTCGTCGCGATGGACGGACCCTCCGGCTCCGGCAAGTCGAGCACCGCGCGGGGTGTCGCGGTGCGGCTCGGCCTGCGTTACCTCGACACCGGCGCCCAGTTCCGCGCGATCACGGCGTGGATGATCGATCACGACGTCGACCTCACCGACCCCGCGGCGATCGCCGCCCGCGCCGACGAGCCGGACCTGGTCTCCGGGACCGACCCGACCGACGCCACGATCACCGTCGACGGCCACGACGTCGCCGCCCGGATCCGCACCCAGGAGATCACCGACCACGTCAGCGCGGTCGCCTCCGTCCCGGACGTACGCCGGCGCCTGCTCACGCTCCAGCGCGCCATCATCGGCGACGGCGGCATCGTCGTCGAGGGCCGCGACATCGGCTCGGTGGTGGCGCCCGACGCGACGATCAGGCTGTACCTCACCGCCGACCCGTCGGCCCGGGCCGCCCGGCGTACGGCGGAGAACGGGTCGGCCAGCGTCGAGGACACCGAGGCCGACCTGCTGCGGCGCGACCGGATCGACTCCGGCCGGGCGGTGGCGCCGGCGGTGATGCCCGACGGGGCGCTGCACCTCGACACCACGCCGTACACCCTCGACGAGGTCGTCGAGCGGGTCGTCGCCCTGGTCCACGAGGCCGCGAGAGCCGGATCATGAGGTCAGGACAGTGAGGGCGGGGACGTGAGTACCGCGGCCCCCACGAGCAGGAGGGTGGCCGCTCCGCACACGGCACTGCTGAGCCGGGGTCGCCCGGCCGCGCAGCGGCTGATCCGTGCGTGGTGGCGACTGGAGATCCATGGCGCCGACCGGGTACCGACCCAGGGCCCCGTGGTGATGGCGGCCAACCACGTCGGCTGGCTGGACGGACCCGTGCTGGCGATCTGCGCCCCGCGCCCGGTGCACGCGCTGACCAAGCTGGAGATGTTCGACGGGCCGATGGGCCCCTTCCTGCTCGCGTCCGGCCAGATCCCGCTCGACCGTGACCACGTGGACCTCCGGGCGATCCGCACCGCAGTGCGCGCGCTGGAGGCCGGGATCTGCGTCGGTGTCTTCCCCGAAGGGGCTCGCGGCGCCGGCGACATGATCGCGCCGCGCTCTGGTGCGGCGTACCTCGCCCTGGTCTCCGGAGCCCCCGTCGTGCCGGTGTCGTTCCTCGGCACCCGCCTGCCCGGTGGTGCCGAGGGCTCGCTGCCGCCCCGCGGCAGCCGGGTCGCGATGACCTTCGGCCACCCCGTCCACCTCGACCCCCAGCCCTGGCCGCGCACGCAGCGCGCAGTCGCCGATGCGGCTGCGAGCGTGACTGCTGCGATCATCGAGACCACCAGGGAGGCCGAGGAGCGGACCGGCCTGACCTTGCCCGGTCATCCCGCACCCCGATCAGAGAAGAAGAGAGCATGAGCACCGACCCCGAGACCGACACCCGCGCGCCGATCCTGGCCGTCGTGGGGCGCCCCAACGTGGGCAAGTCCACCCTGGTCAACCGGATCATCGGCCGTCGCGAGGCGGTCGTGGAGGACGTGCCGGGGGTGACCCGCGACCGCGTCTCCTACGACGCGGTCTGGAACGGCCGCGCGTTCACCGTCGTGGACACCGGTGGCTGGGACCCGGACGCGCGCGGGCTGGCCGCCTCCATCGCCGCGCAGGCCGAGATCGCCGTCCAGATCGCCGACGCGGTGATGTTCGTCGTCGACGCCGGCGTGGGGATCACCGACGCCGACGAGGCCGTCGTCCGCATCCTCCGCAAGGCCGGCAAGCCGGTCGTGCTCGCGGCCAACAAGGTCGACGACCAGCGCGCCGAGGCCGAGGCGTACGGGCTGTGGAACCTCGGGCTGGGCGAGCCGTGGCCGGTCTCGGCGCTGCACGGCCGCGGCTCGGGCGACCTGCTGGACGCCGTGCTCGAGGCGCTCCCCGAGACCCCGCCGGAGACGTTCGGCCGGGTCGGCGGACCACGCCGGATCGCGATCATCGGTCGGCCCAACGTCGGCAAGTCCTCGCTGCTGAACAAGCTGGCGGGGGAGAGCCGGGTGGTCGTCGACGACGCCTCGGGCACCACCGTCGATCCAGTCGACGAGCTGATCGAGCTCGGCGGCCGGACCTGGCGGTTCATCGACACCGCGGGGATCCGCAAGCGGGTCAAGACCGCGTCGGGCCACGAGTACTACGCTTCGCTGCGCACCGAGACCGCGATCGAGCGGGCCGAGGTGGCGGTGCTGGTGATCGACGGATCGCAGTCGGTCTCCGAGCAGGACATGCGGATCATCCAGACGGTCCGGGAGTCCGGCCGTGCCATGGTGATCACGTTCAACAAGTGGGACCTGGTCGATGAGGAGCGGCGCTACTACCTCGACCGTGAGATCGAGCGCGACCTCGTGCAGGTGCAGTGGGCGCCGAGGATCAACCTCACCGCCCGCACCGGCTGGCACGTGGACCGGCTCGTCCCGGCGCTGGACCGCGCGCTCGAGGGCTGGGAGACGCGGATCACGACCGGACAGCTCAATGCCTTCCTCGGTCGGCTCGTCGCCGAGCACCCGCACCCGGTGCGCAGCGGCAAGCAGGCCAAGATCCTCTTCGGCACCCAGCCGAGCACCTCGCCGCCGACGTTCGTGCTGTTCACCAGCGGCAAGCTCGACGCCGGCTACGAGCGCTTCATCGAGCGGCGGCTGCGCGAGGAGTTCGGGTTTGTGGGTACGCCGATCCAGCTGCAGGTGCGGCCCCGGGAGAAGCGCAAGCGCTGAGCGAGCCGGTGGATCGACTGCCGGCGCCGACCTGGACGTCCGGCGTGGGGGTCGTGGTCACGTGCTGCGTCCTGCGAGTCGGCTGCGATGGCGACCAGACCGCAGGACGTCGCACGGGGCGGCGAGGCACGATCCGGCCGCACCACGACCGGCTCGTCCGCCGTCACCGCGCTCGCGTGGGAGGTCGATCCTCGGCAGTCGAGGTCGACCTCCACCGAGATGGACTTCACGCGGACCTCGCCGACCCGGTCGACCGGGAGGGGAGGCACTCGAGCAGCTCGGCGGCCTTGCTGGAGCACGCCTCGTGGTGGTGTCCGTCGGGCTCGTGCTCCTGGTGCGGCGTGTCGCGCGGCTCTGCCGCGGTTGCGCACCCGCGCGTAGGCGTAGTTGGTCCGGTTCAGCCACGGCTCCTCGTGCTGGGTGCCGGCGTCGGCGTACCGCCGGTTCCAGACGCTCTGGTTCTCCCAGTGCACCGGCTGGTACTGGTACTCCCCGTGCCGCCCGTCGTCGATGTAGACGTCCTGCGCAGGCGCCACGCCCTCGCGGGCGACCGGCGTGGGGGAGCCGGGCGCCTGGAAGACGCCCTGCCTCTCGAGGGCCCAGCGGATCACCTTGCGGTAGGCGCCACCGGCGATGCCGGCGGCGGTCCAGTCGGCGGCGTCGGAGGCGAGCATCGCGATGATCCAGCCGGAGACGGCGTGGGGGTTGGTGGCCGGCGTCAGGGTCCCGACCGCCCGAGCAGGAGGTGCGCGGTCGTCCGGGCGGCGAACCGCCGGGTGTCGACGTACGCCGGCTCGCCGCCCAGGCTGCGGTAGATCCGGGAGTGTGTCGTGGAGAGGATCTGCTCGGTGTTGTAGCCGCCGGTGTCCTGCGCCCCGCCGGGCTCGCCAGCCGCGGGGGTCGCCAGCCGCACCAACACCTCGCGAGCGAGCCGGAAGCTGCCGTCCGGCACGTCGCTCCCGGGGCACCTGGCCGGGGAAGGGGAACTCCACCTCCTGCAGGCCGATCATGACGTTGGTGGGCCGTTCGTCGCTGAGCCGCTCCGCCGCGTCGTAGCGGAAGACAACCACCTCCTCGGAGACCACCTGGGCGCGCGACTCCTTGCGACGGTTGCCGTTCGTGGCCGCGTGCAGGTCGGCGCGGGTGGTGGCCAGGCTCGGGCCGGCAGGCTGCTGCGGGACGCGCACATCGATGCTGGGGAAGCACGTGCTGTTGACCGTGGAAGGACCGGGCCGGGGGGTCGATACCTCGTCGACCCTGGGGGGACTCGGGCTGCGCCCGGTCGGGCGCTAGGCGACCGGTCCCTGGGCCAGCTCGATCGCGGCGCTGTGGGAGGACCCGTCCGCGCTCGTCCAGGTCACCCGGACGCTGTCACCGGGCTGGTGGGTGGCGATCACGGACCGCAGTCGCGCGGCGGTCTGCGTCGCGGTCCCGTCGACCGAGGTGATCGTGTCGCCGGCGGCGAGGCCGGCGCTCGCGGCCGGTGTCCCGTCGTACGTGCCCTGGACGGTGGTGCTGGTGCCCTGGCCGAGCCCGATGCCGAGGAAGGCGGGGTAGCCGTAGTGGTACCCGGCGCTGCTCACCCCGGCCCCGAGGTCCTGGGCCACAGTGAGCACGGTGTCGATCGGGACGGCGTACCCGGTCGTGTCCCCGGTGCCGCTGGTGTCGCCGGACGCGGCCGTGGTCATCCCGACCACCTGCCCGTCGGCGTCGTAGGTCGCTCCGCCGCTGAAGCCGGGCACGACGTCGGAGCTGATCTCGATCAGGTTCCGCAGCGACTCGCCCGCAGCGCTCCCCTCGGCCTGCGTCCTGATCTGCTGGCCGGTGGCCGTCACCGACCCGGTGGCGGCGCTGAGGTAGCTCACCGTGCCGTTGCCGTCGCCGACCGCGGTGACGGGCTCGTTCACGCTGACGCCGTCGGTGTCGGGGGTGATCGTGGACAGGCCGTGGGCGCCGTCGAGCTGGAGGACCGCGACGTCGTCGGCCGCGTCGGTACCGACCACTTTCGCGGTGTACGTCGCACCGGTGGCCATCACGGCCACCTTGACTGAGGTCGACCCTTCGACAACGTGGTGGTTGGTGACCACCTCCCCGTCGGAGGTCAGGATCATCCCCGTGCCGGCCCCCATCCCGCCGGAGTACTTCATCGTCGAGACGATCCGCACGAGTCCGGTGAGCTGGGAACCGGAGGCCTTGGTGGTGGTGTCGCCCGAGGTGTCGGTGCCTGCGGACCCCGACCGGGAAGAGCCCTGACCGCCGAGCTGCCCACCGAAGAACTGACCACCGGAGGAGTCGCCGCCATCCCAGTGACCGTACGGGTCCGGCGTCGCCCAGGTTTGCTGTGGTGTCTGCGTGGTTCCTTGGACGGCGGATGCGGCGCCGGCCCGGTGTCCGTGTCCGACGGCGTACCCGACACCGAGGCCACCGACCGCGACGAGGGCCGTCGCAGCGACCGTGGCGATCAACCCGCGTCGCAGGTGAGGGCGAGCGCTGCGCGGGGGAAGCGTGTCCTCGGCGCCCCTGGACACCGGCGGAGGGTGCGGGAGGTCGTGGGGGTGGGGGGTGGTGTCGTGCTCGTCCATGCAGACCAGCCTCGTGGCAGGTCCTGTGAGTCGCCTGTGAGAGTGGCAGGACCCGGCACAGGATCTCCCGAGAAGAACCTGAGCGTGTGACGGTCGGTCGGCCCGGATTGTCGACGCCGACATGTGCTGCGGTAGGGTTCCACTCGCTCCGGCGGGCACGATCTGGCCGGGGCTTCGGGCTGTGGCGCAGCTTGGTAGCGCACTTGACTGGGGGTCAAGGGGTCGCAGGTTCAAATCCTGTCAGCCCGACCGAAGAAAACCGCAGGTCAGAGGCCGTTTCCCGGAGCAGGGAGGCGGCCTCTCGCCATGCCAGGCGACGATTGCACACCTTTTTGGCACACCTTTACTCAGCGATCGGTGGGCCGTGCTCCGCGGGCGAGGACGTGACCGGGGACTGCGCCCGCATCTGAGGAAGTGATGCCTTCGAGCGGGGGTGCTGTCTGTCAGCGCGGCAGACGGGTCTAAGGCCGGAGGTGTGTCCTACCGCCCACTATGACGCAGCCTCATCGTTCGGCCAGGACTGCCTCGGAACTCGAGCCGGCATAACCGCGCAACGGTTACGTTGGCTTCGCGTGGCCTCGTTCCCTCGCGGCCGACATTGAATCTTCTCGTCAGGCGGCCAGGTGCTCGACCATGAATTAGTCACTACCATCGAAAGCCTCCCCAGTTTCGCGAAAAGGCGGGCCAGTACAATGCAATCGATCGGTGAAACCGTAGCGTTTGCGCGCTCCACCGCTTGCGGCCTCAGCCGCCTCCTCCGAGAGGCTGGGAAGATGCACCGGTCGGAACACGCGAGCCTAGGTACGGAGTAATCGCTTGAGTCTTCATCCAGCGACGAGCCTAGTAGTGGCGCTTACTTGGCTAATCTTCTTGCACTCGACGGGCATGGCAGCATACAGGAACGTCCTACTCATCGGACTCCGCACCTACTCTTCCGCCGAACGTAAGCTTCGCTACGAGCAATGGATGATTCTTCCTTGCGTGTCTTTCCTGGCCGCAGTGCTAGGTTCGGTTGCAACAAACCTGATGACTGGCGACCTATTCATTCTAGGTTTCTTCCTACTGACTCTAGCATTTTTCCTATTAGTATTTCTCAGCATGATGTTCGGCCTTACACAAAGAGCTGGACGCACCAACGTCGAGGACTCGATCGCTTCCCTGGAAGCGTTGTACGCTGAGGTTCTTTCCGGGGCGGAAAGCGACCTGGCGAGGCTGGACTTGGACAAGCTCCGACGTAAATTACAGGGCCTCGGTGGTACGCAGTCTCTATCTAGTCGCTTGAATGTCGCTCAGGGGCCCGAGCGCTTCACTTGGCGGCATCGGCCCGCATATGGGTTGGGAGTCGTTCGAGGATCGGCCAATGATAGGTTGCGCGTCCCCGTGGACGCTGTTCTCAAATTCACGTTGTCCTCACCTTGGCTAATAGTGCTTTGGATAGTCAACCTCTTGTCCGCCATTGCGCTTGTTCTAGACCTCAAACACAGTCTTGGCGCGCTCCTCGGCGTCGTCAATCTCGTCGCACTTGGGCTGGCCGCATTGGTGCTTGCGCGCGCACAATTGATTTACGAGTGGCGTGACGTACTTGAGCGCAGGGAGCTTGCCAATGAGATTCTGACAGCCCTGCAAGCAGAGGAAGGCAGGCGGTCGGAGGCAAAGGCGACTAGCAACCGCTTCATCTTTAGTAGGGCTTGTTCTCGACTTCTCAATCGCTCGCAATTCACAGGGCCTGGCGAACCAGCACGCCGACGCAGTCCGTGACGCCCCGCGCGGGTACGTAGTCGACCGCCTCGGCGACCGTGGTGAGGTGCTGCACGAGGCGGTCAAGGTGCACGCATTGCGCCCAATGGGAATTGGTGAAATTGCGCCCGCGTCGGCTCATCACCGGCCACAGACGAGACCTGTCGCTGCGTTCGATGCACGGCAGGTGCGCCTTTGGGCGATCGCGCAGTAAGTGATCACGCTCGGGTGTACGCCGCCGCTCGGATGCTCGCGGGCAACTACGAGCAGGGCTTCGACAGAACCACAACGAGGCAGGCGCAGGCAACCAATCAGCAACGGCGACGACGGTGAATGCAGCCACCCGCTTGGAACTGGTGCCGTCGATCCGCAAGTTGGGAACGTCGGGTCAGACGCCCCAAGCGACATCAATGTGTTTCTTGAGAGGTGTCGAGTACCTGGTCGAGGTGACCGATCTGCGGCGACCAACCAGCCGAGAGAGAAGGCGGAAGGGTTGAGCAGCATGTGTTCAGCAACGTTCGCTGGCATTTCTCTCTCCAACGGCACTTCTGTGGGCCCAGTCCCGAACGCCGACACCAGGCGGGAGGTGTCGGGCGACGGGTCTTTTCGGAACCGCTCACCCGCGGCGTGAGCAGGGGGCCAAGACCCCGACCCAAGTGCCGGAGCCTCAATGATTAGATCGTCGTCGAAGAGCGCTGCCGGGTCGTTCGAGTAGTGGCCGAGCAGCAGCCGGACCTCTACAGGAGCATCGTCGTCGACTTGCGGGTCCCCTAAGCCGCGTGGCAGTCCAGCCGTAGCGATTCGACTACTGGTCGCCAAGAGAGCCCGCTTCTCCTTGTCGGGCAACGTCCCCACGATGTCGGCAATCCCGGGAGAAGCGCAAAGACGACGGCGGGGCCTTGCGCGAAGGTCACGCCCGTTGGCAGGCTGATGCTCATGACCAGTGAGTTCTGGAGCGCACTCGTGGGCGCCCTCGTCGGGGGACTATTCACGCTCGCTGGGGCCCTCTTTGCGCACTGGCTCACCGCACGCCATGAACGGAAAACGGCGTTGGCCGATCGCGAGTTTGCGACGATGATCGAAACAAGCGATTGGTGGCGCAAGGCGAAAGGGAAGTTCGAGGACGCGGTGAGGAAACTCGCAGTGGCGGACCGAACGTGGCTTGAACGGGCACCGTGGACTTCGGAGGAGCGGCAGGAGCGGGCGCGACTCGTCCAGAGCACCACTGCCGAACTCATCGACTCGATTCCCACCGGCCTGGAAACGAAGATCTACCAGTACTCGAAGGCGGTAAGCGCCGCCGGTTTCTACGACGGCATGTCAGTGCTTTACCGGCTAGAGAAGACCGCTCAGGACGAACTGTCTGCGGCCTTCTGGGATAGGACGCTCGGCAGGATCGAAGCGCAGGAAGACGAGCAAAGGAGCCGCTACATCAGGCTCATGACAGCATCCGACGAGATTGAGTCCTCTATCCAGAGGATGTGGTGGATTGACGAAATCCACTTTGACCGCAAGAGAACTACCTGAGAGCCAATGCTAGATGAGTCATAGCCCCGGGTTACTGTGATCTCCCGGCACCAGGTTTTGGCGTCAAGATCTGTTCCTAGCAGTCGGAAGAAGCCCTCCCGATCAGGAGCGGAGGTGAGTCATAACGC
>CAVVFK010000009.1:0-21001 GCA_963747435.1 uncultured Actinomycetota bacterium | reverse complement strand
CCTATGCCCGCACCCACAAGATCCCCACGTTGGGGCTGTGCCTGGGCCTGCAGTGCATGGTGATCGAGTACGCCCGGTCGGTCGCCGGCCTGGAGAAGGCCGCCTCGACCGAGTTCGACCCGGAGGCACCAGAGCCGGTGATCGCGACCATGGCCGAGCAGCGTGCCTTCGTCGAGGGCGCCGGCGACCTGGGCGGCACGATGCGCCTCGGGCTCTACCCGGCCGACCTCAAGGACGGCTCGGTGGTGCGGGCGACCTACGGCGAGCCCACGGTCGAGGAGCGTCACCGGCACCGCTACGAGGTGAACAACTCCTACCGCGACCAGCTCGAGGAGGCCGGACTGGTCTTCTCCGGGACCTCGCCGGACAACCAGCTCGTCGAGTTCGTCGAGCTGCCGGCCGACGTGCATCCCTACTACGTGGCCACCCAGGCCCACCCCGAGCTGAAGTCCCGGCCGACCCGGCCGCACCCGCTGTTCGCCGGGCTCGTCGGGGCGGCCATCCAGCGCCAGCGCGAGCTGCTGATCCCGATCGACGAGAGCGCGCTGCGCCGGAAGTTCTCCGAGGACCTGCCGGCCGAGTCCGCCGCCACGGTCGGCGAGGCCTGAGGGTGCCGGACGAGAACGCGTTCGAGGTCGCGGACGTGCCGTTCGCCTGGCCGGTGCTGTCCTCGCGCGACCTGCACCGGGATGGCTGGGTGGTCGCGCTGCGCGAGGACATCGTCGCCCGCCCGGGCCACCCCGAGGAGACCTTCCGTCGGCTCGTGATGGAGCACCCCGGCGCGGCGGTCGTGCTGGCCGTGGACGAGGAGGAGCGGGTCTGCTGCCTGCGCCAGTACCGCCACGCCGGCGGCGGGGTGCTGATCGAGCTCCCCGCCGGGATCTGCGACCACCCCGGCGAGGACCCGCGGCTGACCGCCGAGCGGGAGCTCCAGGAGGAGGTGGAGCTGCGCGCCGAGCACTGGCGACACCTGATGACCCTGAACCCGAGCGCGGGGATCACCACCGAGCTGCACCGCATCTACCTCGCGCGGGGGCTCTCGCACGTCGGCCGCGGCGACTTCGAGCTGCACGGCGAGGAGGCGGACATGGAGACGGTGTGGATCCCCGTCGACGACCTGATCGACGCCGTGCTCGACGGTGCTGTCCAGGAGAGCCCGCTGGCCGCTGCCGTGCTCGCCTACGACGTGCTGCGGCGGCGCGGCGACCTCTGACTCGCCGAGGAGGACGGCCTGTGATGGGGTGTGCGCCGTGACCACCACGAACGCACGGATCAGGGATCTGCTCCGCGAGCATCCCGTCCTCGACGGGCACAACGACCTCGCCTGGGCGGCCCGGCAGGTCGACTACGACTTCGACCGCCTCGACCTCGCCGACAGCGCGGCGTGCACGGCGCTCGGCGCGCACACCGACCTCCCTCGCCTGGAGGCCGGGGGAGTCGGGGCGCAGTTCTGGTCGGTGTTCGTGCCGGCCACCCTGAGCGGCGGCGCCGCCGTCACCGCCACCCTGGAGCAGGTCGACTCGGTGTACACCTTCGTGCGGAGGTACGCCGACCGGCTGGCCCTGGCGACCACGGTCGAGGGTGTGCGGCGCGCGTGGGGGGAGGGCCGGATCGCGAGCCTGATGGGCGCCGAGGGTGGACACCAGATCGACGGCTCGCTGGCGACGCTGCGGATGCTGCACCGGCTCGGGGTCCGCTACCTGACCCTGACCCACAACTCGAACGTCCCGTGGGCCGACTCCGCCACCGACGTGCCGGTCCTGGGCGGGCTCTCCGACGTCGGTCGCGAGGTCGTCGCGGAGATGAACCGGATCGGGATGCTGGTCGACCTCAGCCACGTCAGCGCCGACGTCATGCGGGACGCGCTGGCCGTGAGCACGGCGCCCGTCGTGTTCTCGCACTCCTCGGCCCGGGCGATCTGCGACCACCCGCGCAACGTGCCCGACGACGTGCTGGGTCGGCTGGCCGGCAACGGCGGGCTGTGCATGGTGACCTTCGTGCCGAAGTTCGTCAGCGTGGCCCACCGCGACTGGGAGGGCGAGATGGTCGCGGCGATGACGGCCGAGGGCATCGAGGAGGACACGCCGGCGGAGGCGGAGTTCCTCGCCCGCTGGGAGGCCGCCCACCCCCGCCCGGTGACCACCGTCGAGGACGTGGTGCCGCACGTCGAGCACGTGCGCGAGGTGGCCGGCGTCGAGCACGTCGGCCTGGGCGGCGACTACGACGGCGTCGACCGCCTCCCCGAGGGGCTCGAGGACGTCAGTGGCTACCCCCGCCTCCTGGCCGCGTTGGCCGACCGCGGCTGGTCAGATGCCGACCTCGCACGGCTCACCTCGGGCAACGCCCTGAGGGCGATGGGGGACGCGGGCCTGACCGACGCCGGGGAGCGGGCCCGGGCATAGACTGCCGCGGTCGCCCCACGGCGTGGGGCTCCGGATGACGAGGGAGAGCACAGCGTGCGAATCGGCGTACCCAAGGAAGTCAAGAACCACGAGTACCGCGTGGCCATCACCCCGATCGGGGTGCACGAGCTGGTGGCCCACGGCCACGAGGTCGCCGTCGAGAAGGACGCGGGCCTCGGCTCCTCGATCCCCGACGAGCAGTACGTCTCGGCCGGCGCCGCGATCGTCGGCAGCGCCGACGACGTCTGGGGCGAGGCGGAGATGGTGCTCAAGGTCAAGGAGCCGGTCGCCGAGGAGTACCACCGGATGCGTGAGGGGCAGGTGCTGTTCACCTACCTCCACCTCGCCGCCGACCAGCCGCTCACCGAGGAGCTCGTGGAGCGAAACGTCACCGGCATCGCCTACGAGACCGTGCAGCTGCCCTCGGGCGGACTGCCGCTGCTCTACCCGATGTCCGAGGTCGCCGGCTGCCTGGCCCCTCAGGTCGGGGCCCACTCGCTGATGAAGGCCGAGGGCGGCCGCGGGGTGCTGATGGGTGGCGTCGGGGGGGTGGCCAACGCCAAGGTCGTGATCATCGGCGCCGGCGTCTCCGGCCAGAACGCCGCCAACATCGCGCTCGGCATGGGCGCGGACGTCACGCTGCTCGACACCGACCTGGACAAGCTGCGGATGTCGTTCTGGCGCTACAACAACAGGGTCCACGGGCTGGCCTCCTCCAGGCTCGCCATCGAGCAGCAGGTCACCGAGGCCGACCTGGTGATCGGCGCGGTGCTGATCCCGGGCGCGAAGGCACCCAAGCTGGTCAGCAACGAGCTCGTCTCGCGGATGAAGCCGGGCTCGGTGCTGGTCGACATCGCCGTCGACCAGGGCGGCTGCTTCGAGGACACCCACGCGACCACGCACGCCGACCCGACCTACACCGTGCACGACTCGGTGTTCTACTGCGTGGCCAACATGCCCGGTGCGGTGCCGAACACCTCGACCTACGCCCTGACCAACGCGACGCTGCCCTACACCGTGGCACTCGCCGACAAGGGCTGGCAGGATGCCTGCCGGGCCGACCAGTCCTTGGCCCTGGGGCTGAACACCCATGCCGGTGAGCTGACCAGTGCCCCGGTCGCCAAGGCGCACGGGATGGAGTCGGTGTCGCTCGACAGCGTCCTGGCGTGAGCCGAGCGGGCGCGCGGTGACCGAGCCCGGGGGCAACGAGCTGGTGCGGGCCGTCCGCACCTACCTCGACCACCTCGTCGTCGAGCGTGGACTGGCCGAGAACTCGATCGCCTCCTACCGTCGCGACCTGCGCCGCTACCTCGGTCACCTCGACGGGCTCGGGATCACCTCGCTGGCCGCGATCGAGGAGAACACCGTCAGCGGCTTCCTGATGGCGCTGCGCGAGGGCGACGCGGAGCACCCGCCGCTGTCCGCGACGTCGGCCGGGCGCACCGTGGTGGCGGTGCGCGGGTTCCACAGGTTCGCGCTGCTGGACGGCTTGGCCACCGAGGACCCGTCGGCCGGCGTACGTCCTCCCGCGCCGGCCAAGCGGCTCCCGAAGGCGATCCCGCTCGGTGACGTCGAACGGATCCTGGAGGCCGCGGGCGCGGCTGGCACCGCGCTCGCCCTGCGCGACCGGGCCCTGCTCGAGGTGCTCTACGGCACGGGGGCGCGGATCTCCGAGGCGGTGGGCCTCGACGTCGACGACCTCGAGCTCGCGGAGACCGGGGACGACGGGCAGAGCAGCGTGCTGCTGCGCGGCAAGGGCTCCAAGGAGCGGGTCGTCCCGGTGGGCCGCTACGCCCGGGAGGCGGTCGCGGCCTACGTCGTCAGTGGACGCCCGGCGCTGGTCGAGAACGGCTCCGGGCGGGGACCGGCCGGGGCGCTGTTCCTGAACTCACGCGGGGGGCGGCTCTCCCGGCAGAGCGCGTGGTCGGTGATCGTCAAGGCGGCCGAACGGGCGGGGGTCACCGCCGAGGTCTCGCCACACACCCTGCGGCACTCCTTCGCCACCCACCTGCTGGAGGGAGGCGCCGACGTCCGGGTCGTGCAGGAGCTGCTCGGCCACGCCTCGGTGACCACCACGCAGGTCTACACCCTCGTCACGGTCGACAGCCTGCGCGAGGTGTACGCCGCGGCGCACCCCCGCGCTCTGGGCTGACGCGACTCGCAGGAGCCGCTCACAGTGCCCGCCGTGGTGTCAACCGGAGCCGCGACTGGGCCTACCACCGGGCCCCCGCCGTACACAGGTTTGTGCACAGGCCGCGATCTTTCTGTGCATCCACGGCGGGGCGCAACCCACAACCTCCCCCCAGATTCGGATGATGGTCATCCAGGGTTCGCCCTCGGGTTGTGACGCCGGACGACAGAGCCATAGAGTCACGCCCGCAGCAGGGCGGTAAATCGACAAACTGTGGACCAGCTCGGGCCGGTTCACGTGAGGAGGGGCGACCGATGAGCGGTGCCGACGGACACGGACCAGACTTCGGCAGCACCGCCTCGGAGATGCCTCCGCTGATGCGACCTCCGGCCCCGCCGCCACGCACGGATCCGGACGCCGACCCCGGATTCGACCCCGGCGAGCCGCTGCGCTTCCCCGCCCGCGACCAGGCTCCCGTCGGCGCCGCGCCGGCCGCACCCGCCGCCCAGCCGGTGCTCGGCCCCACCGGTCGGCCGATGCCCGACCTGCCCGACCCGCGCCCGGTGACCAGCCACGGGCCGGCACGGGTGATCTCGATGTGCAACCAGAAGGGCGGGGTCGGCAAGACCACGACCACCATCAACCTGGGAGCCTCCCTGGCCGAGTTCGGCCGCAAGGTGCTGCTGGTGGACTTCGACCCGCAGGGATCGCTCTCGGTCGGGCTGGGCCTGAACCCGCACCAGATGGACCTGACGATCCACAACCTGCTGATGCAGCGCGACATCACCCTCGAGGACGTCGTCGTGCCCAGCGGGGTCCCGGGGATGGACCTGCTGCCCTCCAACATCGACCTCTCGGCCGCCGAGGTGCAGCTGGTCCACGAGGTCGCCCGGGAGCAGACCCTGTCGCGGGTGCTGGCGCCGGCCGTCGAGCACTACGACGTGATCCTGATCGACTGCCAGCCGTCCCTGGGGCTGCTGACGGTCAACGCCCTGACCGCCTCCGACGGCGTGATCGTGCCACTGGAGTGCGAGTACTTCGCGCTGCGAGGCGTGGCCCTGCTCAAGACCACCATCGACAAGGTCCAGGAGCGGCTGAACCCCAGGCTCGAGGTCGAGGGCGTGCTCGCGACGATGTACGACGGTCGCACCCTGCACGGCCGCGAGGTGATGGAGCGGCTCGTCGAGGCCTGGGGCGACAAGGTCTTCCACACCGTGATCCGCCGCACCATCAAGTTCTCCGACTCCACCGTCGCCGGCGAGCCGATCACCAGCTACGCCTCGACGTCCCCGGGCGCCGACGCCTACCGCCAGCTGGCCAAGGAGGTGGCTGTCCGGTGCCTCGACGCGTGAGTCTCCCCGCCGCCGACGACCTCTTCCGACCCTCGCCCGAGCAGCAGGAGCGCCAGGGCCGCGAGAAGCGGCTGCGCGAGATGGCGGCCGTCCCCGATCCTGCGCCCACACAGGAGCCGACCGTCGTCGAGGAGCCCAGCTCGCCGCGGCGCTCCAGCGGACGGGTCCGGCACGACGAGAAGATGACGGTCTACGTCACCGCCGACGAGCTGCTCGACCTCGAGCACGCCCGCCTCTCCATCCGTCGCGACCAGGGTCTCGCCGTGGACCGCGGTCGACTGGTCCGTGAGGCGATCGCGATCGCGTTGGCCGACCTCGAGGTCAACGGCGAGGACAGCGACCTGGTCAAGCGGCTGCTGGCGCGATGAGGACCCGATGACGGGGACGGCCGTCGAGGCGGGTCGTCAGGCCGGTGGCACCACCGAGCCGACGGGCGGCGGGTTCGCCGTACGGCTGGACAACTTCGAGGGCCCCTTCGACCTGCTGCTGAGCCTGATCAGCAAGCACAAGCTCGACGTCACCGAGGTCGCCCTCTCCAAGGTCACCGACGAGTTCATCGCGCACATCAAGGCCGGCGGCGAGGTCTGGGACCTCGAGCAGACCACCTCGTTCCTGCTGGTGGCCTCCACCCTGCTCGACCTCAAGGCCGCCCGGCTGCTGCCGCAGGGCGACGTCGAGGACGAGGAGGACCTGGCCCTGCTCGAGGCGCGCGACCTGCTCTTCGCAAGGCTGCTCCAGTACAAGGCGTTCAAGCAGGTCGCCGACCTCCTGGAGCGGCGGATGGTCGGTGAGGAGCGCCGGTACCCGCGCTCGGTGGGTCTGGAGGACCGCTTCGCCACGCTGCTGCCTGAGGTCCTGATCGGCCTGGGACTCCAGGAGTTCGCCGCGCTCGCCGCCAAGGCGCTGGAGCCCAAGCCCGAGCCCGAGGCGATCGGCCTCGCGCACATCCACGCGCCCGCGGTGAGCGTGCGCGAACAGGCCACGATCGTGGTAGGTCGGCTGCGGGGGAGCGGCACGCTGAGCTTCCGGGCGCTGGCCGCGGACGCGCCGGACACGATGACCCGCGTGGCACGGTTCCTGGCGCTGCTCGAGCTCTTCCGGGAGGGCGTGGTCTCCTTCGACCAGCTCACTCCCCTCGGCGATCTCAACGTGCGGTGGACCGGCACCGAGGAGTCCGAGGTGGAGATCACCGACGAGTTCGACGGGGCGCCCCCGGAGGCGTCCGAGCCCGTGCCCGGCGCCGTGCCCGATGCCGTCCCCGACGCCGTCCCCGACGAGGAGGACTTATGACCGAGACGATCGAGGAGCTCACCGAGACCGACACGCTCGACGTGCCGCTCGCCGCGCTGCGACCGGCGCTCGAGGCGGTGCTGATGGTCGCCGACCAGCCGCTGGACGAGAGCACCCTCGCGACCGCGGTCGGCTACCCCGTCCCGGAGGTCGTCGGGGCGCTCGGCGCGCTGGCCGAGGAGTACGACGAGCAGGCCCGTGGCTTCGAGCTGCGCAACGTCGCCGGCGGCTGGCGCTACTACACCCGCGAGGACTACGCGCCGGTCGTGGAGCGGTTCGTGCTCGACGGCCAGCAGGCACGCCTGACCCAGGCTGCCCTCGAGACGCTCGCCGTCGTCGCCTACAAGCAGCCGGTCAGCCGCAGCCGGGTCTCGGCCATCCGCGGGGTCAACGTGGACGGCGTGATGCGCACGCTGCTCACCCGCGGGCTGGTCGAGGAGGCCGGCACCGACCAGGAGACCGGCGCGCACCTCTACCGCACCTCGAGCTACTTCCTCGAGCGGATCGGCGTCACCTCGCTCGACGACCTGCCCGAGCTGGCTCCGTTCCTCCCCGGCGTCGAGGACTACGAGGACGAGCAGGAGGTGGCCGCTGGGTCGGGCGGTGACGATCTCGTCGACGGGGTCTCGACCGGCCCGACCGGCGGTGGCTCGGTCGACGACCGGTCGATCGAGGATGGCTCGATCGACGTCGGGCCGGGGGGTGAGGTCGAGGAGATGGTCGCGACGGGCCCGACCGACGCCGGGCCGGGTGGTGAGGTCGAGGACGTGGTCTCGACGGGACCGACCGACGTGGACGACGGGTCGCCCGACACGATGGACGCATGAGGGAGATCGAGACCGACGACGAGGGGCTCGTCCGGCTGCAGAAGCTGCTGGCCCAGTCGGGCGTCGCGAGCCGGCGCAGATGCGAGGAGCTGATGCTCGCGGGGCACGTCGAGGTCGACGGCGAGGTGGTCACCCGCCTCGGCACCAAGGTGGACCCGAGCACGGCCGTGGTCCGGGTCAAGGGTCGGCGGCTGCCCCCGGTGAGCGCGCACGTCTACCTGGTCCTGAACAAGCCCCGGGGCGTCACCTCGACGATGTCTGACCCGCACGCGGAGCGCACGCTGGAGGAGTTCGTCGCCGACCGGCCCGAGCGGCTCTTCCACGTCGGCCGGCTCGACACCGACACCGACGGCCTGATCATGCTGACCAACGACGGCGCCTTCGCGCAGAAGATGGCGCACCCGTCGTATGAGATCGAGAAGACCTACATCGCCGAGGTCGAGGGCAAGGTCACCCGCGCGACCGTCGACCGGCTGCTGGCCGGGGTCACCCTCGAGGACGGCCCGGTCGAGGTGAGCGAGGCGAAGGTCCGGACCTCGCACGGCGGTCGTTCCATCGTCGAGCTGGTCATCCACGAGGGGCGCAACCGGATCGTGCGGCGGCTCCTGGACCACGTCGGCCACCCGGTCCTGCGGCTCTCGCGCACCCGGATCGGGCCCGTGCGCCTGGAGGACCTGCGCACGGGTCAGCTGCGCGAGCTCAGCGGCGACGAAGTCGGCGAGCTGCTCGACGTCGCGGGTCTGTAGGCTCGCGGCGTGTCAGTTCGCGCCGTCCGGGGAGCCACCCAGCTCGAGAGCGACGACCGCGACCACATGCTCGACCGGGTCGCCGAGATGGTCCGTGACGTGACCGAGGCCAACGGTCTCGGCATCGACGACTTCATCAGCATCATCTTCACCGCCACCTCCGACCTGCGCTCGGAGTTCCCGGCGTACGCCGCCCGCCAGCTCGGCTTCGACGACGTGCCGCTGATCTGCGCCCGTGAGCTCGAGATCGAGGGCTCGATGCCGCGGGTGGTGCGGATGATGGCGCACGTCGAGACCGGGCTCGGGCGCTCGGAGATCACCCACGTCTACCTGCACGGTGCCGCTGCGCTGCGGCGTGACCTGAGCCGCGTGCGGGCCGTCCCCGATGAGTGAGCCCCGATGAGCGAGGTTCAGCCCAGTCGGCTGAGGGGTCCGGTGCACGTCGTCGGAGCGGGGCTGCTGGGCACCTCCGTGGGCCTGGCTGCCCACAGGGCCGGCCTCGAGGTGTGGCTCAGCGACGCCAACCACGAGCACGTCCGCACGGCCAGCGGCCTCGGCGCCGGGAGGCCCGCGCCGGCCGGGGGCGCGGCGCAGCTGACCGTGGTCGCCGTACCCCCCGACCACATCGCCGACCTCGTCGTGGAGGCCCTGGAGCGCGGCGGTGTCGTCACCGACGTCGGCAGCATCAAGGGACTCCCGCTGGACGAGGTGGGGGACCGGACCACCGAGAAGAGGTTGGCCTCCTACGTCGGCAGCCACCCGATGGCCGGCAGCGAGCGCTCCGGGCCCCTGGCCGCGACCGACGCGCTCTTCGACGGCCGCCCGTGGGCGATCACGCCGCACGTGCACTCCTCGCCCGAGGCGGTGGAGCTGGTCGAGTCGCTCGCACGGCTGTGCGGCGCCGAGCCGGTGCGGCTCTCGCCGGTCGAGCACGACCGCGCCGTGGCCCGCACCTCCCACCTGCCGCACCTGCTCGCCGTCCTCACCGCCGGTCAGCTCGCCGAGGCCCTGCCCGAGCAGCTGTCGCTCTCGGGCCAGGGGGTGCGCGACGTGACCCGGATCGCCGGAGGCGACCCCGACCTGTGGAGCCAGATCATCCGGGCCAACCAGGTCGCGGTGACCGAGCTGCTCCGTGACGTCCGCGGCGACCTCGACCGCCTCGTCGAGGTGCTCGACGCCGGGGACCAGGACGCTCTCGGGAAGATCCTGGTCCGCGGGGTCTCGGGCACCCGAGCCATCCCCGGCAAGCACGGCGGCCCGACGCTGGCCACGGCCTCGGTGTTCGTCTCGGTGCCCGACCACCCCGGCGAGCTGGCCCGGCTCTTCGCCGACGTCGGCGAGATCGGCGTCAACATCGAGGACCTGCACATCGACCACGACCCGGGCCGGCCCGTCGGTCTCGTCGAGCTCGTGGTGGAGGACACCGCCGCCGAAGGCCTGCGCGACGCTCTCGGCGCCCGGGAATGGGTCACCCACCGGTAGGGTTGTCGACTGCTGGGTGGGCGGCGGCGACCTGCATGTAACGCGGGGTTATCGACGCTGAACAAGCCCTGGAACGCGTGTACGACGTCGAGAACACCGCGTTACAACGGGTCCGTCGTCCAGCAGCACGTCGTCGAGAGCAGGAGGTATCCGTGATGAGCAGCACCGTCGTCGCGATGGACGGACCCTCCGGCTCCGGCAAGTCGAGCACCGCGCGGGGTGTCGCGGTGCGGCTCGGCCTGCGTTACCTCGACACCGGCGCCCAGTTCCGCGCGATCACGGCGTGGATGATCGATCACGACGTCGACCTCACCGACCCCGCGGCGATCGCCGCCCGCGCCGACGAGCCGGACCTGGTCTCCGGGACCGACCCGACCGACGCCACGATCACCGTCGACGGCCACGACGTCGCCGCCCGGATCCGCACCCAGGAGATCACCGACCACGTCAGCGCGGTCGCCTCCGTCCCGGACGTACGCCGGCGCCTGCTCACGCTCCAGCGCGCCATCATCGGCGACGGCGGCATCGTCGTCGAGGGCCGCGACATCGGCTCGGTGGTGGCGCCCGACGCGACGATCAGGCTGTACCTCACCGCCGACCCGTCGGCCCGGGCCGCCCGGCGTACGGCGGAGAACGGGTCGGCCAGCGTCGAGGACACCGAGGCCGACCTGCTGCGGCGCGACCGGATCGACTCCGGCCGGGCGGTGGCGCCGGCGGTGATGCCCGACGGGGCGCTGCACCTCGACACCACGCCGTACACCCTCGACGAGGTCGTCGAGCGGGTCGTCGCCCTGGTCCACGAGGCCGCGAGAGCCGGATCATGAGGTCAGGACAGTGAGGGCGGGGACGTGAGTACCGCGGCCCCCACGAGCAGGAGGGTGGCCGCTCCGCACACGGCACTGCTGAGCCGGGGTCGCCCGGCCGCGCAGCGGCTGATCCGTGCGTGGTGGCGACTGGAGATCCATGGCGCCGACCGGGTACCGACCCAGGGCCCTGTGGTGATGGCGGCCAACCACGTCGGCTGGCTGGACGGACCCGTGCTGGCGATCTGCGCCCCGCGCCCGGTGCACGCGCTGACCAAGCTGGAGATGTTCGACGGGCCGATGGGCCCCTTCCTGCTCGCGTCCGGCCAGATCCCGCTGGACCGTGACCACGTGGACCTCCGGGCGATCCGCACCGCAGTGCGCGCGCTGGAGGCCGGGATCTGCGTCGGTGTCTTCCCCGAAGGGGCTCGCGGCGCCGGCGACATGATCGCGCCGCGCTCTGGTGCGGCGTACCTCGCCCTGGTCTCCGGAGCCCCCGTCGTGCCGGTGTCGTTCCTCGGCACCCGCCTGCCCGGTGGTGCCGAGGGCTCGCTGCCGCCCCGCGGCAGCCGGGTCGCGATGACCTTCGGCCACCCCGTCCACCACGACCCCCAGCCCTGGCCGCGCACGCAGCGCGCAGTCGCCGATGCGGCTGCGAGCGTGACTGCTGCGATCATCGAGACCACCAGGGAGGCCGAGGAGCGGACCGGCCTGACCTTGCCCGGTCATCCCGCACCCCGATCAGAGAAGAAGAGAGCATGAGCACCGACCCCGAGACCGACACCCGCGCGCCGATCCTGGCCGTCGTGGGGCGCCCCAACGTGGGCAAGTCCACCCTGGTCAACCGGATCATCGGCCGTCGCGAGGCGGTCGTGGAGGACGTGCCGGGGGTGACCCGCGACCGCGTCTCCTACGACGCGGTCTGGAACGGCCGCGCGTTCACCGTCGTGGACACCGGTGGCTGGGACCCGGACGCGCGCGGGCTGGCCGCCTCCATCGCCGCGCAGGCCGAGATCGCCGTCCAGATCGCCGACGCGGTGATGTTCGTCGTCGACGCCGGCGTGGGGATCACCGACGCCGACGAGGCCGTCGTCCGCATCCTCCGCAAGGCCGGCAAGCCGGTCGTGCTCGCGGCCAACAAGGTCGACGACCAGCGCGCCGAGGCCGAGGCGTACGGGCTGTGGAACCTCGGGCTGGGCGAGCCGTGGCCGGTCTCGGCGCTGCACGGCCGCGGCTCGGGCGACCTGCTGGACGCCGTGCTCGAGGCGCTCCCCGAGACCCCGCCGGAGACGTTCGGCCGGGTCGGCGGACCACGCCGGATCGCGATCATCGGTCGGCCCAACGTCGGCAAGTCCTCGCTGCTGAACAAGCTGGCGGGGGAGAGCCGGGTGGTCGTCGACGACGCCTCGGGCACCACCGTCGATCCAGTCGACGAGCTGATCGAGCTCGGTGGCCGGACCTGGCGGTTCATCGACACCGCGGGGATCCGCAAGCGGGTCAAGACCGCGTCGGGCCACGAGTACTACGCCTCGCTGCGCACCGAGACCGCGATCGAGCGGGCCGAGGTGGCGGTGCTGGTGATCGACGGATCGCAGTCGGTCTCCGAGCAGGACATGCGGATCATCCAGACGGTCCGGGAGTCCGGCCGTGCCATGGTGATCACGTTCAACAAGTGGGACCTGGTCGATGAGGAGCGGCGCTACTACCTCGACCGTGAGATCGAGCGCGACCTCGTGCAGGTGCAGTGGGCGCCGAGGATCAACCTCACCGCCCGCACCGGCTGGCACGTGGACCGGCTCGTCCCGGCGCTGGACCGCGCGCTCGAGGGCTGGGATACGCGGATCACGACCGGACAGCTCAATGCCTTCCTTGGTCGGCTCGTCGCCGAGCACCCGCACCCGGTGCGCAGCGGCAAGCAGGCCAAGATCCTCTTCGGCACCCAGCCGAGCACCTCGCCGCCGACGTTCGTGCTGTTCACCAGCGGCAAGCTCGACGCCGGCTACGAGCGCTTCATCGAGCGGCGGCTGCGCGAGGAGTTCGGGTTTGTGGGTACGCCGATCCAGCTGCAGGTGCGGCCCCGGGAGAAGCGCAAGCGCTGAGCGAGCCGGTGGATCGGCTGCCGGCGCCGACCTGGACGTCCTGCGTGGAGGTCGTGGTCACGTGCTGCGTCCTGCGAGTCGGCTGCGATGGCGACCAGACCGCAGGACGTCGCACGGGGCGGCGAGGCACGATCCGGCCGCACCACGACCGGCTCGTCCGCCGTCACCGCGTTCGCGTGGGAGGTCGATCCTCGGCAGTCGAGGTCGACCTCCACCGAGATGGACTTCACGCGGACCTCGCCGACCCGGTCGACCGGGAGGGGAGGCACTCGAGCAGCTCGGCGGCCTTGCTGGAGCACGCCTCGTGGTGGTGTCCGTCGGGCTCGTGCTCCTGGTGCGGCGTGTCGCGCGGCTCTGCCGCGGTTGCGCACCCGCGTGTAGGCGTAGTTGGTCCGGTTCAGCCACGGCTCCTCGTGCTGGGTGCCGGCGTCGGCGTACCGCCGGTTCCAGACGCTCTGGTTCTCCCAGTGCACCGGCTGGTACTGGTACTCCCCGTGCCGCCCGTCGTCGATGTAGACGTCCTGCGCAGGCGCCACGCCCTCGCGGGCGACCGGCGTGGGGGAGCCGGGCGCCTGGAAGACGCCCTGCCTCTCGAAGGCCCAGCGGTTCACCTTGCGGTAGGCGCCACCGGCGATGCCGGCGGCGGTCCGGTCGGCGGCGTCGGAGGCGAGCATCGCGATGATCCAGCCGGAGACGGCGTGGGGGTTGGTGGCCGGCGTCAGGGTCCCGACCGCCCGAGCAGGAGGTGCGCGGTCGTCCGGGCGGCGAACCGCCGGGTGTCGACGTACGCCGGGTCGCCGCCCAGGCTGCGGTAGATCCGGGAGTGTGTCGTGGAGAGGATCTGCTCGGTGTTGTAGCCGCCGGTGTCCTGCGCCCCGTCGGGCTCGCCAGCCGCGGGTGTCGCCAGCCGCACCAACACCTCGCGAGCGAGCCGGAAGCTGCCGTCCGGCACGTCGCTCCCGGGGCACCTGGCCGGGGAAGGGGAACTCCACCTCCTGCAGGCCGATCATGACGTCGGTGGGCCGTTCGTCGCTGAGCCGCTCCGCCACGTCGTAGCGGAAGACGGCCACCTCCTCGGCGACCACCTGGGCGCGCGACTCCTTGCGACCGTTGCCGTTCGTGGCCGCGTGCAGGTCGGCGCGGGTGGTGGCCAGGCTCGGGCCGGCAGGCTGCTGCGGGACGCGCACATCGATGCTGGGGAAGCACGTGCTGTTGACCGTGGAAGGACCGGGCCGGGGGGGGGGGTGATACCTCGTCGCCCCTGGGGGGACTCGGGCTGCGCCCGGTCGGGCGCTAGGCGACCGGTCCCTGGGCCAGCTCGATCGCGGCGCTGTGGGAGGACCCGTCCGCGCTCGTCCAGGTCACCCGGACGCTGTCACCGGGCTGGTGGGTGGCGATCACGGACCGCAGTCGCGCGGCGGTCTGCGTCGCGGTCCCGTCGACCGAGGTGATCGTGTCGCCGGCGGCGAGGCCGGCGCTCGCGGCCGGTGTCCCGTCGTACGTGCCCTGGACGGTGGTGCTGGTGCCCTGGCCGAGCCCGATGCCGAGGAAGGCGGGGTAGCCGTAGTGGTACCCGGCGCTGCTCACCCCGGCCCCGAGGTCCTGGGCCACAGTGAGCACGGTGTCGATCGGGACGGCGTACCCGGTCGTGTCCCCGGTGCCGCTGGTGTCGCCGGACGCGGCCGTGGTCATCCCGACCACCTGCCCGTCGGCGTCGTAGGTCGCTCCGCCGCTGAAGCCGGGCACGACGTCGGAGCTGATCTCGATCAGGTTCCGCAGCGACTCGCCCGCAGCGCTCCCCTCGGCCTGCGTCCTGATCTGCTGGCCGGTGGCCGTCACCGACCCGGTGGCGGCGCTGAGGTAGCTCACCGTGCCGTTGCCGTCGCCGACCGCGGTGACGGGCTCGTTCACGCTGACGCCGTCGGTGTCGGGGGTGATCGTGGACAGGCCGTGGGCGCCGTCGAGCTGGAGGACCGCGACGTCGTCGGCCGCGTCGGTACCGACCACTTTCGCGGTGTACGTCGCACCGGTGGCCATCACGGCCACCTTGACTGAGGTCGACCCTTCGACAACGTGGTGGTTGGTGACCACCTCCCCGTCGGAGGTCAGGATCATCCCCGTGCCGGCCCCCATCCCGCCGGAGTACTTCATCGTCGAGACGATCCGCACGAGTCCGGTGAGCTGGGAACCGGAGGCCTTGGTGGTGGTGTCGCCCGAGGTGTCGGTGCCTGCGGACCCCGACCGGGAAGAGCCCTGACCGCCGAGCTGCCCACCGAAGAACTGACCACCGGAGGAGTCGCCACCATCCCAGTGACCGTACGGGTCCGGCGTCGCCCAGGTTTGCTGTGGTGTCTGCGTGGTTCCTTGGACGGCGGATGCGGCGCCGGCCCGGTGTCCGTGTCCGACGGCGTACCCGACACCGAGGCCACCGACCGCGACGAGGGCCGTCGCAGCGATCGTGGCGATCAACCCGCGTCGCAGGTGAGGGCGAGCGCTGCGCGGGGGAAGCGTGTCCTCGGCGCCCCTGGACACCGGCGGAGGGTGCGGGAGGTCGTGGGGGTGGGGGGTGGTGTCGTGCTCGTCCATGCAGACCAGCCTCGTGGCGGGTCCTGTGAGTCGCCTGTGAGAGTGGCAGGACCCGGCACAGGATCTCCCGAGAAGAACCTGAGCGTGTGACGGTCGGTCGGCCCGGATTGTCGACGCCGACATGTGCTGCGGTAGGGTTCCACTCGCTCCGGCGGGCACGATCTGGCCGGGGCTTCGGGCTGTGGCGCAGCTTGGTAGCGCACTTGACTGGGGGTCAAGGGGTCGCAGGTTCAAATCCTGTCAGCCCGACCGAAGAAAACCGCAGGTCAGAGGCCGTTTCCCGGAGCAGGGAGGCGGCCTCTCGCCATGCCAGGCGACGATTGCACACCTTTTTGGCACACCTTTACTCAGCGATCGGCGGGCCGTGCTCCGCGGGCGAGGACGTGACCGGGGACTGCGCCCGCATCTGAGGAAGTGATGCCTTCGAGCGGGGGTGCTGTCTGTCAGCGCGGCAGACGGGTCTAAGGCCGGAGGTGTGTCCTACCGCCCACTAAGACGCAACTCTCGACCGCCTAGGCAACCCCCAAAGTGAGATTGACAGCTGCGTCCTAGTTACCGTGGTCAGCTATCGCTCGAAGAACCTGTTCGGCGTACATGCGACATTGAGCGCGTTCGTTGCTGCCGAGAACCTCGGCCCGGTTATGCGCCACCGGTGTGCGATAAATCGCAACTGCGTCTAGACGGGCCTTCCAATACCGCTTGTCGCCGCCGATGAAGATCTCGGCGAACTGGTCCCAACTTCCTAGGATGATCTCGGCAAGATCACCGGGATAGGTATAGGCGAGCCATGGACCGCTTCGACCAAACCGCCGCTTGTCGGCCGCTTGTTTCGGCTCGGCTTCCCTGAGCATGCGCGCAACGCCCTTGTGCTGCCTTTGGAGGACATCGACCCACTCGTCGCCCCACACTGCCGAGAGCCGTTCTTCGATCAGTCCCCGAAGGGCGATCTCTACGGCACCCAATACGCCCCATGGGTTTAGGCCGAGAATTCGTTGTCGTAAGCACTCGCGGAATACTGCATGAATGCCTAGAGCAGACGGCTCCCCGTCGCGGCCGATGATCCCGAGCATCTCCAGTTGCCGGGACTGCAGAAACCAATCGTCGACCACAGGGCCTAGGATCAACTGCGCGGCAGCGTCGTCCAGGCGTGCTCTGGCGAGGTGTTCGACGAGGCGTCCAAACTCGACAACCTGGCAATGTTCGCCGTGATCGTCGGGCGACTGGTCCGGCCTGGTACTAAGCCAGTAGCGAATCAATGGTGGGTGACCGGCAGACCAGGCGAGACAGTCCGCCAACTCGTCGTTCGTGAGTTGGAGTGTCTCCGGCCACCCTGCGGTCAGGTCGTTGAGTTCGATGGTTCGAGCGCACTCTGGAACGCAGACAGCCGCAAGGGTTGAGATTCCTCGAACCTCTGATTCGATTGCCTCGAGCGACCGGCGCGACACGATGAGCGTTGAACAGTTGGTGCGGTCCGGTCGGTGGATCAACTCACGAAGCAGAGTGAGGAAGTCCAAAGAGTCGTCGTACTTCACGACGGCGTCGAACTCATCGAGAACCAAGCATGTCTTGCGTTTGCGAGCTTCAAGTTCGCTGCGGAGCCGTCGCCATTCGCCGTGCAAACTCTCCGAAGGCTTGCCAGTGCAATCGAACTCGTGCGCGACGGTCTGAAGCGCCTCGAGTCCAGTCTTAGCTAGGCTCAGGTCGAGCCTCACCAGCTTCACGTCCGCGGCAGACAGCTCTGCACAGACCGCGTCGGTGATCCAGGACTTGCCGGCGCGAGGTGCGCCGTGCAGCGCCGTATTTAGACCATCGCCCAGCAACTTAGAGATGCGTTGGACTTGCTGCGCGCGATCACCCACGGACGGTTCTCCTGACATACTCCGAGAAAAGCAGGACCCGAATCTGGTATCGCCCATCCTTCGCCCTTAAGACGTTCCGGCGACACAAATCGTCAAACACAAGTTGCTCAAGACTGGAAAGTTTCAGCGCGTCCCGATCGATGGGTTTGTTCTGAGGTCCAGATACGAGAGCAAGGCGTTGCATCACCTCACGAGCGGTGTCACTATCTGCGGGGTGTGCATCCTCGAACGTTTGGTCAAGCAAGATCCCAGTGTTGTCGGCGGACAACAGACAATCGAATCTGTGAACGCCAATTTCGCGAGAGCCCGAGATGAGCGTCTCGACCGCTTCGTCAACATCTACCTCGGAGATGTCAGTCCGCCTGTGTTCATTCGCGACGGTCACGACCCGATCACAGAGGATTTGAGAAAAGAACGGATGCCCGCCTGTGTATTCGTGAATCGAAGCAAGCGCATAGCCAGTGAATCTGCTGGTCCCGTCATCCTTTCGGATGGGTCGATCGGCAAGCGCTTCGGTTTCAGGCGGAAGTAGATAGTCCAGCCTCTCGGTATGCATCACGCTAAACTCGTTGGCAAACGCATTGAGGAATGCAGGCATTGTGTCTTGCCCGACGACAAGGGCCGAGAATAGCTTCGCTTCAAGCCAGCCCTTCCACTGACGCATAAAGTCCCGAAGTTGGTGCTGGTCCGCTGCCGCAACGTGGTCGCGGCGAAGGAGTTCGTACAGGTAGGTGAACTCGTCGACAATGAGGATCACCCGCGGCTCCCTCTGACCGTCCTTGCGGAGCAACGCACGGGTCGCGTTCACAGCCTTGCGGAAGCCAGCCAGTGGCCCCGCGGTTAACTCGCGTTGATCTGGCCATCGTGTTAGCAGGTTCGCAAAGGTGTCGGGACCCAGTCTCGGCGCCAACTGCTCCCGCAACTGGTCAAGAACCTCGGTCACGAAACTCGCCGTGATGGCGCTGCGGTCGATCGTTCCCATAGATAATTGACACACGATCGCATCATCACTCGGTATGGCCGCTCGTACCTGCCCAGTGACGCTGGACTTCCCCGAACGCTTCTGGCCGTACAGGCCATAACATCGCCCCACTGGACGTTCGGTGAGGTGGCTGACGATGTCAGAGATCAGGGACTCGCGGCCGAAGAACATCCGCGGATCATCGACCGGAACCCCTGAGGCATAGTCCCGAAACGGGTTTGGAATCTCTTGGAAGGCTGCGCGTGCGCGCAACTCAATCGACAATTTCTGGTGAGCAGAAACAATTGTCTCGTTATTGGGGCCGACATAGCTCAGATGCGCGCGCAGCCGCACGGTGTCGCTGGCTCCCTGCCGACGCCGGTCAAGGAGGCGCACCTGAACGGTCTTGACGGATCCAGGAAGCAACTTCGCGATGGTCGGGAGCTGCCCGACTACCTCGACGCCTCTGTACTGGTCGAGGACGACCCGCACATCTGTGGCGTCCGCTTCGGTGCCAGTCAGGGCGACTCGAATGGGCAGCTGGAACTCGCCGTTCGAATCAACGTGAATCGTGAGCTTCTGCTGCGACTGGATGTGCGGGTGCGCGACAAATCTCTCGGAGAATCGACGCCAATCCTCAAGCTCAGCATCCCGCAAGCCGGCAACACAACGACGAAGTAGTGCGGCGAGCCGACTTTTGCCCGGATAGTTCGCGCTCTTTAGTTTAGGGAGGTAGGAGCCTCGAAGGGTTTTGGCCTCAGGGAACTTCGGTTCTGCTAACCGTTCGAGCAGGAGCTCGCTCAACTGATCAACGCGCTGGACATCGCCTGCGAGTTTGTCGCTCAACGGTGCCTGCGACAGGTCGTCCAGGCGCAGTCGCAGCCATTCGATCCGACTCGTGAGATCCCAGTCTTCAGGCGTGCTGTCCGCAGACGAACTCTTGGGCCAATCACCTAGAGCGGTCTCGAACTCTTTGACCCGCTGAACATATGCGTGCTCGTCGGGTTTCCGCTGGACGGGCTCACCCACTCCGCGAAGCGGGGAGTCTGTTCGGCGCACACCTTGGATGGCGGATGTCGGCACGGTGAGGTTCCGGCCATCACGCAGTTTCAGGGAGGTGGATTCGCTATTTCCTGCCATCACGCATGCATCGATTGTGTACCGCGCACCGTTCGAGCCCCGCAGCTCGATCGTGTCGTACTCAGTCATGCTGCACGCCTTTCGTGGGTCGCCCAAGACATTAGCCGAGCGGGGTTACCTGCGCAGGGTTCGCACTTTAGTCCCGGGCGGGTGAAGCGCCAGCACCGAGGCCCCGCCGCCCTCGCGGCCCGGACCCTCACCTACTTGCTCCGAGGCGCGCACGGTACGTCGAGGACTGGAAGTGCAGGATTCAGCCATTCCGTACTGGCCGCGTCCCCAACTCCCCGAGGGCGTTCAGAGCGAGCCGAGCCACTACGAATCGACCTTGGCCTTCCGGGCGAGGTTCGCAGAGCCCGTTCGTCCCCCGCTCGGACACACACGGTCACCGGGACCAACGCGTCGGCAAGATGTGTAAGTCCGTCGCGTTACTTAGCGATGTCCAGGCTCGGCAACGTCAGAACGAGAAGCCTCGACTGGACAGCCAGGCTTGGTGGCGAGCCTGCCAGACCGCTGGCGTAGCGGGATGGACCAGCGCGATCCACGAGAGTTTGATCCCTCCAACCGTGACGGTCGAGGCCATGCCGCAGCCATCGTGAGTGAGCTTCCCCGGCCCCGCGGAACCGGCGAGGCTGGTGAGCACTCGCGAAGCAGCGTTGCCCAGCGTCACGATCACCGTCGGTCGCGCCGCGGCGATCTGGCCGCTGAGCCTTTCCCCTTGAGTCTCCAGTGCTTCCCGAACGATCTGCGCCTCGCTCGGATGTGGCTGCAGGTCTGCGCTTCGTAGACCCGATGTGTCCTTTGCCATCGGCTCGTATGTTTCATAGAGCCTCGCCGCGGCACCTGTGCTGAGCCGGTAGGTCGTCAGACAATCGGTCACGAAGTGGCTGTGTACGCCGGCTGCGCCAAGCGGGCCCAAAATGTTCGAACAGAGCCATGACCCCGAGGGCCCGTTGAGTCTTGCGGTGCTCACCTCGCCCCGTGCCGGGTCGAAGTACTCCTCCGCCCAAGTCTTGACTCGTTCGTCAGCATCAGATCCGTCCCAGAAGACCATCGGCTCGTTGTCGACGGCCAGGGCCGAGATAGGCCTACAACCCGATGCACGCGGCGGAACCCAGCGAACGTGAACGGCTGATGGGTAGGCCCCAAGAACGAACGCATCACAAGGTTCCGGCCGCTGATCGCCGCAAGGCAGAACGGGTGCACCGAATGGAAAGCGACCGAGATTCGTCATCGTCCGGTCATACATCGGCCAGGCCGGCCGCGTCTACCGAGACCATCGGTGCACGAGCCGAGAAGCGCGCACCGCGACGCGCGTCTTTCCGC
>CAVVFK010000008.1:0-15988 GCA_963747435.1 uncultured Actinomycetota bacterium | reverse complement strand
CCGCTTGAGACCCCTCGGCAGAGGGAAGAAGCGACGTTCAGCACTGCTGTGCCGACTGGAACCGCTCCGTCATGAGGTTAGGGCGGGGGCCGTTTGGGCCGGCGGAGATGTGCGCTGTCTGCTGCCGGTTGGCCCTCGGCGCGATTCGAGCTCGGCGCAGACCTGGTCGATCGACAGGTACAGCCGCTCCGGAGACAGCTGCCCAGCGCGCCAGAGCACCCTCGATGGGGACCGGCCGGCCACGAGTGTGGCAAGGATGTCGTCCTGCCGCGCGGGGAAGAGCAGGCCGTGCAAGGCGGCGCGGAGGTCCTCGAGGTCGGTCGCACGCCGGCTGGTCGCGGTCCCGCAAATGGTCATGGCGTCTCCTTCGATGGGTCTGGCGCCGCCCAACCCGGAGCCGCTCACCTGCTGGAGTGCCAGCGCACCGGGCCGGCCAGGATAGGCGGTCGGTTGGAGCTTCCCCGCTGAAAGCCCAGGGCAGTACGGATCCGGATGGGCGGTGTTGGTGCGATGGGGGTGGTGGTTCGGTCGTAGTGGGCCCGGCGGCCCGGGTCGCCGAGGATCGAGTACGCGGAGATGGCTTGCTGGAGCGTGGTGTCTGAGACCGCGCTGGCGGCCGGCCCGCTGATGGGGCGAGTGTCCGGGTGGTGCTGCCGCATGAGCTTGCGGTAGCCATGCCGGATCTCCGCCTGCGTTGCCCGCGACGTCAGGCCCAGGACGGCGTACAGGTCGCTCCCGTCGGTGGTCATGGCTGGGCAGATGCTTCCTTCTCCAGGAAAATTGCGCGCGGTCGCTGTGGGCGGCAAGGCCCGGTGTGGGGCCGCGCGGCGATGGCCGGGCCTCGCCTGGGTCGCGAACCGGTACGCCGTCAAGGCGTGGGCGTCGCGCAGTTTGCGTCTGACGCGGTGTCACGAACGCGGCCCAGGCGAGGGGTTGCTCGGGCAGTTGCTTCAGTCACGGGTGCTGCGTTTCGGATGATCACCTGCCTTCGTGTGTCACGGCTCGTCCGGGCTGGGGTGTGGGCGGTGGCCCTGGCTCGCTCGCGGGGGCGAGCGCTGGCGGCCCGGGAGTCGACCAGGTGGATGCGATGGCATTCCGAGAGACGCACGCACGGCAGGTCGGGCCGCTTGCCGCGCGGGGCTCGGGCCGGTTTCCCTCGATGTCGCTCGGGGCCTGCCAGGCGGACAATCGGTGGGCCATTCCTCGGCGATGATCGCGTCGAACTCTGCACGGAGCAGCTCCTCGTCGGCGTACACCAACTCGAGGAACTCCTCCTCACGACTGCGTGTCCCGGCGACGGGGGCGACAGGGATTGTCAGCATTGGCTCACCGCCAACCGGTCAGGCGTTGATGGCCTGCCGACCCTGATTCTTGCTGCTGATCTCGATCTTGCGCGGCTTGGCGTGCTCGGCGACGGGGATCTGCAGCGTCAGGACGCCGCTGTCGTAGCTGGCCTGGATGTGCTCGGTGTCCAGGTTGTCCCCCAGGACCAGCTGGCGGCTGAACACCCCGCGCGGGCGTTCGGCAGCGACAAGCTCCACGTCGCTGGCCCGGGCTGGGCGTTCGGCCCTGACGGTGACGACGTGGCGTTCCACGTCGATGTCGATTGAGTCCTGGCTGACGCCGGGCAGGTCGAGCTCGACGTAGAAGCTGTCACCTTCCCGCCAGGCGTCAATCAGCATGGCGGCGGGTCGGGCCAGGGTGCCCTGGGGGGTGAGGAGCTGTTGGGTGAGTCGGTCCAGCTCACGGAATGGGTCGGTGCGGATCAACATTGTCTTCACCTCCGTAGTGGGTGGTTGTCGTGACTGGCGGTGCCGTCGGTCCGGACCGGATCTGTGGCGCTCGCCATAGATTTCTTTTAGCACTACGGGCATACTCGTGCAAGAGCTCAGGACGAGAAATTTTCGATGAAGGAAGCGCCCACATGGCAGAGCCAGCACCCGACGGAGACCGTGGTGTCTACGGCATCTCCGTGGCCGCTGACCTGGTCGGCATGGGGGTGCAGAACCTGCGCCTGTACGAGGCCCGCGGGCTGCTCGAACCAGAGCGCACCGACGGTGGCACTCGCCGCTACAGCGCGAACGACCTGGTCCGGCTGCGCCGGATAGGGGACCTGCTCGAGGCCGGTCTCAACCTGGCCGGCATCGGCATGGTGCTGCACCTGGAGACAGAGAACGCACAGCTGCGCAAGAACAGGAGGTTCCAGCATGGCTCGCCGCGATGACGACCAGGACGGCGCCCCGGTGCCCGAAGCCGACCGGCTCGAACAACAGCAGCAGGCCGACCCCAGCATCGGTCCGGCCCAGCAGTGGCCAGACCCTCTCGCCTTGGACGTCGACGAGGCCGACCAGCTCGAACAGGCCTACGAAGTTCCCGACGACCCGGACGAGGACTACACACCCGGACCCCCCGAAGAGTGAAGTCCCACCCTCCCTTCCGGCCGGAGCCAGGACGGTGTTGTTGACCGAGAGCAGACCTCAGCGCGATTGGCTTGCCGGCGGAAGTTCCGGTCACCCCTCTGCCTCGACGTGCGTCATCTCGCCGGTGCGCCGCGAGGCGCTTGTTGATCGAGTGGAGGTGAGAGACCTGCACCGTGGTTCTGTCGCAGCAGGACTGCGAAGCTGAGGGCAGCCCGCCCCGGGAGGTGCCGGGATCGGGTGGCAAGCGGCCCTGACAAAGCCATGACGTGTCGGTACTGCCAGACGGCGCGGGTGTGGCGAGTGTGACGGAAAGGCATACGCGAGGAACCGACGTTTACGCCTCTTCAAGACGCACCGGCTCGAACCTGGCGGATGCGGGCCGGACGCGACGCGCACCCGTCTCCCTCATTACGGAGGCGGGGAACTCCCTGAGATGTCGGCGAGACCGAAGGGAGGCCGTGGTGACGTGCTGCGGGGTAGCCACGGCGATGTCGCAGGGGTCGAGTCGGGTGCCTCCTCCGTCGAGCGATCAACAAGTGAACACGGGAACCGTCCCAGGTCTGCCCGGGTCCGTCGCAGCCAGCGACGTGCCTGGGGCTGAGCACACCGTCTGCTGACCGGCCGTGGGATGGGGCGGAGCCGCCGTAGTAGTCCGAGGCCGGGAAAGCCGGTCACATGGCGAAGGGCGGCAGTGGTTCCGCGAAGTCCTCGACCAACAGGAAGAGGGAGTTGGATGCTGTCATGCCGAAAGGATGCGCCACCGAATGGTGGCGCCCCGGTCACCGGGGTATCGAAGAGGCAGGCCACACTTCACCGCTGGGCATTGTTGAACGGCCCACGGCAGGAACCATGGAGAGCCCGGTGCGGTGAGAGCCGCACGCCGGGTTCGGTGAGCGGCCTGGGCAAACGGACCGGGAGCAATCCCGGCACCGCGCCCCAGGCCGACTCCACCGAGATCGCCGCGAGTAGCCGACTCCGGAGCGATGCCGTTCAGGTCCCGCCTCACAGGTCCCGAGGCCGGGCTCGCCGACTGGCGAGTGTCAGCACGGCGCCGGCGATGAGCAGGCCGCCGGCCGACCGGCCGGGTGCTCCGTAGGCGTGGGGGTAGACCAGGGCGAGCACGCCCACCACTGCGCAGCAGAAGGTCACGACGTGGTCCCACAAGCGCCGGTCATGCAGGGCAGAGAGCGCCAGTGCCGCCAGGACCGCGAGTGGCATCCCGGTCATGTCGAACCGGAGCTCGGTGGCGCTCGACCCAAGTTCTGTTGCGAGGTCTCCGCGCGCGTTCGCAACGGCCCAGCCGATGAGCGGTACCGATGCGACGAGGGCGAGGAGGTGGAGGGGGCGCCGTACGAGGATCGGCTCTCGCCACAGGCGTGAGCGCTTCTGCGCTAGAAGCAGCCAGGGCCCGACCCAGATCGCGGTTGAGACGACGAGCTGGAGCAGCTGAACGGTCGGGCTGGCCTCCTCCTCGGGAGCGAGTACTCCAGCGACGAACCAGACGATCTGGCCCAGGACGAGGGCGCGCACCGCGAAGGTGCTTCGGCCGCGGCTGAGCAGCACGGCCACCGCCGGCCCAACGGTCAGGACTTTGAACACACCGGCCGAGGTCGCGGTGAACCGGAACGAGGGGTCTGGGAGGTTCCCGACGACGGCCATGACGGGCCCGACCGAGCACAGGACCAATGCCCACAAGGACAGCAGCGTGTAGAGCGCGCTCAGAGCGACAAGCCGCGTGCGGGCCAGGTGGGCAGGGGCATCGGTTCGGGTCAGGACGGACACGGGTGACCTCCGTGGGTGGTGGCTTTCGGACGCCTCAAGGTTCGTGTCCGGCGGTCCGCGCCGTCGTCGGCCTCCCGGCCCGACCGACCGACCGAAAGGGTGATCACCCGTCCTCGGTCGGGACCTCCCGTGGTCCTCCGGGAGGAGGAGGCGTCACCACGGCGGTCCGCTCTACCCTCGATGCATGCGATGGCGGGTGCCAGAGGACCTGCGGCGACGGGCCACCGTTGGCGAGTGGCTGCCCGCCGCCGTGCTGGCCGGGTGGTCGGTGGCCGATGCGGCGGCATCGGAGACCGTGAAAGGATCGCGCCTTCTCCTCGCTGTGTGCCTGGCGGTGGCCGCAGGCTCCCTGGTCTACCGGCGTCGGGCACCGCTGGCGGTCCTGCTGGTGGCCGGCCTCTTCGTGTTGCTGCCCGCGGCCGCGGGCACCCATGCCCAGTTCGCTGGGCCGGTCTTGGTCCTGGTCGTTGCGGTGTTCTCGGTCGGGCGCTACGGCCGACGCCTGAGGTCGTACCTAGCACTGCCGATCGGGATGGCGGTGGCCCTGGCCGGCAGTGCCTCGGACCCGCAGGAGACGTTGGCCTCCTCGTGGGGGTGGTCGCTGAACGTCGTGTGGATCTTTGGGATCGGCCTGTGGCTGAATGAGGCCGACCGCAGGGTTGAGGCCACGCAGCGGCGGGCCGAGGCAGACCGTCGGGCCGCCGCGGCCGAGGAGCGGCTGCGGGTCGCCCGCGACCTCCACGACGTCCTGGCGCACAGCCTGTCGCTGATGGTCATTCAGGCGGAGGTGGCCGACGAGCTGTTCGACACCGATGCGGATGCGGCGGGTGACGCCGTGCGGAACATCCAACGCACCGGGCGGGAGGCGCTGGCCGAGACCCGCAAGGTCCTGCAGACGCTGAGGGCGCCGGACCCCGACGTCACCCCTGGCGTGGACGACCTCCCCAGGCTCGTCGAGCTCTTCCGCTCGGCCGGTCTGCCCGTCTCGCTCACCGGTGCGTCGAAGGTCCAGCTGACACCGGATGCCGGGGAGACAGTGTTCCGGATGGTCCAGGAGGCCTTGACCAATGCGCTGCGTCACGCGGGCCCACAGCCGACGTCCGTGGTGCTGAGTCGGTGTGCCGACGGGTTGACGGTCTGCGTGGAGAACTCCCCGGGAGAGGGCCACCTCGTTCTGCCTGGCCCCGCCCCGGATGACAGCGCCGGAGGTGGCCACGGGCTGATCGGGATGCGTGAACGGGTGGAGGCCTGCGGCGGCCAGCTGGACGCCGGAGTGCGACCCGACGGCGGGTTCCGGGTAGCCGCAGTCCTGCCCATCGCGGGGGCGGAACCGTGATCCGGGTCGTCGTCGTCGACGACCAGGAGCTGGTGCGCGAGGGGTTCGCCCTCATCCTGGCCGCGCAGCCCGACATGGAGGTCGTCGCCACGGCAGCCGACGGCGTGGAGGCGCTTACGGTGTGCCGCGAGTACCGCCCGGACGTGGTGCTCATGGACCTGCGGATGCCGCGCCTGGACGGTCTGAGTGCAATCCCGCGACTCCTGTCCGAGCTCCCCGAGACGCGGATCCTGGTGCTCACCACCTTCCCCGACGACGAGTACGTGGTGCGGGCACTGCGTGACGGCGCGAGCGGATTCCTCCTCAAGGACTCCCCGCGCAGCTCGCTGGTGGCCGCAGTGCGTTCCGTGGTGGCCGGCGAGGTCGTCCTCGATTACGGCGTGACCGGATCGCTCCTCGCCGGTCTACCGACGCGCGGCGCCGGTGCGGCGCACGCCGAGGCGGTGTCACGGATGACCGCCCGCGAGCAGGACGTGCTGCGCTGCGTCGCTCGCGGGATGAACAACACCGAGATCGCCGGGGCTCTCCACATCTCCGAGACAACGGTCAAGACCCACATGACGCGCCTGCTGAGCAAGTGGGGGGCGCGAGACCGCGTCCGCCTGGTCGTCATGGCGCACGAAGCCGGCTTGGTCACGTGACCCATCCTGCGGATCAGATTGCGGAAAGGAAGGCGCGCGGCTGCAGGCGAAACCTTGGCACCGGCATGCCCGGCTCCGTGCACCCACTGCGAGTGGCCACGCGCGTCTCTTCGCCGCCAAGGGGCGCCGCGAACCCGCCGTAGACCCTCCGCGGTTACGACGCCTTGAAGACCTCGTCCATGTGCCACTCCAGGAACTCTCGATTGGGCCGGTCTACGGGGCGCTTCGGGATGTCGACCGGGCCCGTACCGGCGCGCGCGTAGAACTCCTCGCCGTTGCCGAACTCTTGACGAAGTCGCGGGCTCACGTGGAGCCGGTGCTGGGGGTCGACTCCGAGGTAGCCAGCGTCGAACAGGGTGTGAACGTCAGATCGAAGCAGGAGGCCGTTGTCGATGCGGTGCTCGCCTCCGCTCGGCAACGGACGGATATGCGCGGCTTGCAAGACGGGACGAATTTTGTCCCCGGTGATGGCGCAGTGGTAGGCGTATGCCTTGAGGACCACAGCCTGGAATCCACCCTGCCCGACCCTCCGACGCGCGAGCATCGGCTCGCCGTAGACCGGTCCTTCGCGACGCCATGGACCGGACTCATCCACGGGAGGAGGAACCGCTTGGCCGAGGAACTGCGCCAAGATCTGGCCGAAGTACTCCTCCATCGCGGAGGTTTCGTAGCCCTTTCCCTGGACGATATTGCCCGACCAATCCGGAGGCGCCGGACGGTATTCCTCTTCGTGGAAGAACCGCACCCCCTCCAGTATCAGGCAGCCGATCATCGGGTCTTCGCCCGGCGCGACAGGTTCGCGGCGGTAGCGGGCGATGCGGGCGGCCATGGCCTCGAACGTTGGGGCACCATTTCCCTCCCCGAAGAAGCGCCAAGCTTCCCGCAGGGTGAGGACGACGTGGTCTAGGAAGTAACCGCCACCGACGATCTGGTTGCTGAACCTGTCCCGATAATGGGTCTTGAAGAGGAAGAGCTCGCCGGGCTGTAAGGCTTGGAACCCACGGCCGCCGCTGGGCTGCCAGAAGTTGACCTCCTCGATGCCGCGCGCAGCAAGGAATCGAAACCAGTCCCCGTCCGTGACCCCTACGTACGCCCGCACGTGTCGGATTCTGTCAGCCAGGTGCCCTTGCGGCACGTCTTCTCGCCGAGGCACTTGGCGACGGAGCACGCGCGTCGGCTGGGACGGACCGTCTGCCAAGGTCGTGTGGTCGCGCCGCGACGCAAGCCCGACTTGTCCCCACACCATTGACGTTGCCGGGTCCGGCACCGTCAACGTCGATAAGCGTCGTGATGCACTTGATTAGGGCGCTCACGAGAGCCGGGCGATGCTTCTCGACGCCACCTGTCTCTCGGCCCGCCCTGCGCTCGCTTAGCTTCCTCGAACACCTCGTCTGTTGCCTCACACTTCGTCCTACCGCCGGCCCACGATGTGACGCGCGATCCAGACTTGTCTTTGTGATCGATCCAGACGGCCTACGCGCGATTCGGGCCGAACGAGCACTAGCGCTTTACGACGCAATCGAGGCAATCGCTGTCGACCTCGAGGATCCCCGCTGGCGGCAGGCAGCCCTGCTGATGCGCCAGTTACGAGATTTCGGACCTGAGCCAGGTCCGGCTCCCATTCCGCCGATGGTTGCGAGCGGTGGCGTTTGGCACTCCAGTGGTGGCCAGTCAGCCGTGGCGTCCGACCGGCAGTACGACGGATACGCCGAGTAGAGCTCGGGACCGCCTGGGCCACTAGAGGGGCGCTTGAGCACTCCGCACAACTCTTGCGTCTCACGCCGCCTGTCGATCACCGTTACGGAACGAGCGGGCTAACTGGGTGCTATCTGGCCGTGGTCCCTCGGTCGGCCGCGGCCGCGGCCTGCTTGCCAGTCAAGATCGCCAGAGCCACGAGCATCAGTGGCAGTACGACCGTCCACATGGTTGGCAGCAGCCCGGCGACACACCCGATCACCGTCAAGACGCATCCGGTGACCGGTTTTCGTGGCAGGAGCAGTGTGCCGGTCAGGATCAGAACCCCGCCGCCGACCAAGGTCCCGAACCAGAAGGCGAGTCCGCCGTCCCCACTTTGTACGAGGCGGACCGTCTCGGCGATCCCCGCGGCGACGAGCAGCCCGCCGAGCAGGATGCCGAACCACCACGTCGGTCCCCGCGCGCGTGCACCGGCGCGCTCAATGCTCGGGGCCTGACCACGACGGATGCTCATCTGATGAGTCTCGCGCCTTCGACCCTTCGGGTTGGACCCCTCGTGCGAAGCTGCCGGGGCACGCTACAACGCGCTCGGTGGGTTGGCGCGACAGGACTGGCGCAGGGCGTGGTTGACCTGGTCGGGCCGCTCGAGTGGCTCAGGTGGCGCGCTCCGTCGATCACGACGAGCTGGGTGTCGGGATCGTTTCCTGGTACCGGCGGGTGACGCTGAGCGGCGAGCGAACGTCTGAGTCGCCCCACACGAGCAGGGTGGGGACGCCGATCTGGGGCAGTGGGGGTCGCTCAGGTCGGTCTCGGTCATGGTGGCCAGTTCGCGTGCGAGGGTGGCGGGCGGACGTCGGCGCGATGGTGGCCAGCAGTGGTAGCAGGGCCGCCGGCGAACAGTCCTGGGAGGGTGGGGTCGAAGTCGCGCGGGGGTGCGGCGAGCTTCCGGCGGGCGTCGGCAGCGCGAGAGCGGACCTCGCCCTCGGCCAGCGACCCCTTCCAGCCGGCGTAGGTGTCGACCATGATCAGGGTCGCGACGAGCGCTGGGTGACGGCGGTAGAGCTCCAGGGCGATGGTGCCGCCCCAGGACAGGCCGGCCACGTGCGCGGGCTCGAGCCGTACCGACTCGATGAGGGCCGCGAGCGCGTCTGCGAAGCCCGCCAAGGTCATGCCCTCGGGCAGGTCGCAGGACCGGCCGGGCCCTGGTTCGTCCCAGGCCACGACGGTGAACTCGTCGGCCAGGTCGGCGAGCTGCAGCCGCCAGGTACGGCCGTCCTCGGCGGCACCGTGGACAAGGACCAACAGCGGCCCCGCACCGGCCCGCTCGTAGGCAGTCCGCAGCCCGTGCGACCCGACAAACTCCACCCCTGAAAACGTAGCCGGGTCGAGTCCGTGTGGTGTCCGGCTCGACTGCCTTGGGGCCCGGGGACCGCGACAGCTGCCCACGGGAGCAACAGTGTCACCGCCATTGGGGCGCAGATCACGACCGGTCACTGCGGCACCGCATAGTCCCGGTGCCGAGCGTGGTTTGCCCTGATTGCGCCCGCGTAAGGCATGGCCATCCCCGGGGTGATGGAGCGCGTTCAGGACGTCCCTGGGAGCCAGTGCAGGCGGCCAGGTGCAGTTCGCTGAGGATTCAGTGCAACTTCTTCAGGGACGTGCGCTGACCTGCGCGTATGTCAACGTCCCTAGCAACGTCCCTACCGGATGGGGGCACGTCCCGGGACGAATCCGGGTACGAACGATTGCCACCTTCTGCCGTGACCACACGGCGGAAGGACTTGGAGATGAGCGTCGAGACGCAGCTGGGACTGGGCAACCCCGACACGGGGCTACTCGCAAGGGCCCACCACGAATGGAGCAGATGGATCGACCAGGAGGTGACCCTGGGCGTCGTCCCAGAGCTTGGGGACCTGCCGGCCTGGCTGGCTACGCACCCAGGCCGAGCGCAACGACGTCCTGGGCGCGCTGTCGGGCTTGGCGGCAGAGCATGACGGTGACGACGTCGCAGCCGCAGCGGCGCTGGCGTGGCTGCTGGTCCCGGGCGCGTGCCTGCTCGCGAACCGGCTCGCGACGCTCTCCCCGGTCGTTGACGAGCTGGTCGCCGCCCAGCTGTGGATCCAGGCCCGCACCTTCGGGCCGGGCGGTGGGCGGCGGGTCGCCGCGACGATCCTGGGCAACACCCGCAAGGGGGTGCTGCGTGAGCTCGGCGTCGGCGACCACGGCGAGCTGGCGTGGCAGCGGTGCCTGGTCCTGGACCCGGCCGACCTGGTGTCGGACCGCGCCGCGCCCGTGGGCGCACCCGGCGACGGGGGTGCTGGGGAGCTGTCCGAGCTGCTCGAACAGGCCCGCGCCCGGCGGGTGGTCAGCGATGAGGACCTCGAGCTGCTCCTGGCTCTGGCGCACGCCGCCGACGCCGCCGGGGACACCCACTGGGGCCGGGGCCGCGCGGGGCTGATGACACCGGTGGCCTCCACCCAGGTGGCGCAGCGGTGGGGGGTGTCCGCGCGCACCGTGCGTCGCCGGGCGCGGCGAAGCCTGGACGCCCTGAGCCGGTACGCGGTCACCGAAATGTCGGCGTGAGGTGGCCACAACAGCCAACGCCGTGGCTTTGGGACGTGGAGGTGAGGTCATGGCGACGATCAGGAACATCGCGTCGAAGCGGATCGTGGAGCTGCTCGCGACCGCTCAGGACGAGGACGCCGCGGTGGCGGCCCTGGGTGACTGCGTGGCCCGGATCCAGCGAGCCCGACAAGCCCAGGCCCGCCTGGCGCAGTGCGACGTGGTGGACCTGCGCGCCGTCATGGACGCGCGCCGAGCCCAGCTCGACCGGGGGCCGCGATGAGCACGGTGACCCGCCCCGTCAGTGTCGACGAGCTGCTGCGCGCCCACCGGTCCCTGATGGCCGGCGACTTCCGACGCCACCGGACCCGCGCTGGTGGCCGGGACGGGTGGAACCCTGCCGAGCCGGTCCTGCCGGTGGTCGGTGCGGCCGGCGGCGCCGGGGCCTCCACGCTCGCTTTGGCGTTGGCCACCGCTGCCGGCGGTCGGGTCGTGGAGTGCGCCAGCGTCACGGCGTCCGGTCTGGCTGGCGCGCCCACCGCCGAGCTCGGCCGGCACGACACCGGCTGGCTGCAGGGCACCCGCGGCACCGTGCTGATCGAGCGCCCCGCGCACGTCCTGACCACCGCGGCGAACGTTCCGGTGCCGACCAACCCGCCGACCCTGCCGCCGCTGACCGTCGTCGACGTGGCGTGGGAACTCGGCCAGGTCCTGGCCACCCCCTGCTGGCTCGCGGACCTGCTGCGCGACTGCCCAACGGTGGTGGTGGCCGCCACGGCAACCATCCCCGGCCTGCGCCGCCTCGAGGCGGCCCTGACCATGCTCGGTCGCTCCCGGTCCGACAACGGCGTCGTGGCAGCGGTACTGCAGCCACGCCGGTCGAGCAGGGCCCGGGCGGCGTTTCGCAGCGCCGGCCCGCACACCGCAGCGCTGATCCGCGCTCAGCACCTCGTGCCGACTCCCACCGTCTCTGCGCTGTCGACCCGGGGGCTGGACTCCGCGCCGCTCCCGCCGCCGCTGCTGGACGCGGCCACCCGCCTGCTTGACCTCACCGACACGATGCCCGCCCGGAAGGACCACTCGTCATGACACCACCGCAGGAATCAGCACCGGCCTGGTCAGCCTCGCCGGGCAGGTCTGCCCGGTCGCCCCACCGGGGGCGCAGAAGTACGCCGACCAGCTCATGGGCTACCTGCTGTGGGGGGTCGGGCTGCTGTTCATCCTGGGCGTCATCGTCGGCATCGCCGCCATCGTCGGCGGGCGGGTGTTCTCCATGCCCCACGCGTCCAAGGCCGGCGTCGTCGGTGTCGTGCTCGTCTTCGTCGCGGTCATCGCCTACCTGGTCCTGCCCGGGATCGTCCGGACCATGACCGGGTCCGGGTGCGTCTGATGAACACCACCACCGACGACACCACCATGCCGGGCTCGGTCGGGCCCTGGGACCGACGCCGTCTGCTGCTCACCTTGGCCGGGGTCGCGACCGCGGCGGTCCTGCTGCTCGGCGGGTTGGGGTACGCGGTGGTGTGGGCGCTGCGCTCCGCCACCGCCGGCGAGAACCCACCAGCATCGGATCCGGTGCCCGTGGGTGGCAGCACGGCGCAGCGCAGGGACCTGATCGCGGCCGCACCCATGCTCACTGTCCCCGCGTCCGCGGCCACCTCGGGTACCCCGGCCCCGCTCGCCGGGCCGACCATCACGGTCCCGGCGGCCACCACGGTGGGCCCAGCCGACGTCCCGACCGGGTTCGCGCGCACCCCGCAGGGCGCGGTCGGGCAGCTCGCCGCGATCGACACCACCGTCCTGTCCGGCATGTCCATCGCGCACACCGAGGCCGTGCATGCGGCGTGGGCGTTGCCCGGCGCCCCACCCACCCAGCAGTGGGTGATGACCGGCAACGTGCAGGCGTTCCTGGCCGCCAGCGGCGCCCCGAGCCTTGACGCGACCACCGTGGTGACCGCCACCCCCGTTGCCGGGCAGGTCAAAGGAGTCGACGGGGACCGCTGGGTCCTGGCGTGTGTGCTCCTGGACGTGCGCGCGACGATCACCGCCACCGCCCGGATCGGGTACGGCCACTGCGAACGGATGCAGTGGGCCGGTAACGAGCGCGACGGGCGGTGGATGATCGCGCCCGGCCCGCAGCCGGCCCGGGCCCCGTCGACGTGGCCGGGCACCCAGGCCGCCATCGACGCCGGGTGGGCCACCTGGGTGCCGGGGGAGCAGGAGTGATGAGCCCGCTCCTTGCTGCCGACTGGTCGGACTACGTCAACCCGTTCAGCTACCTCGCCGGGGCCGCCGGCAAGGTCGCCGGTGACGCGTGGACCCTGGCGATGCTGTCCTTCTGGTCCGCCGGGCTGTGGCTGCTGCGGTTCGTCCTTGAGCTGGTCGACGCGTTCCTGACCCCGGACCTACGCGAGAGCGGCCCCGGCGCCACCGTGTACCGGACCACGTTCTGGGTCGCGGCCACGCTGGTGCTGTTCATGGCCATGGTCCAGTTCGGGATCGCCGCGTTCCGCCGCGACGGACAGTCCCTGGCGCGGGTCGCGGTCGGCACCGCCCAGTTCCTGATGGTCTGGGTGGCCTGGCTGGGCTACGCCGCCCTGGTGCTCGCCGCGTGCGGCGGCCTGACCCGGGCGGTCATGAAGGCCACCATGGGGGTGGACGCCTGGTCGCAGTGGCAGCCGTGGGCGGCGTTCAGCACCAAGGACGTCACCGACGCCGCCGTGGCGACCGTCCTGGGGATTCTGGGCCTGTTCCTGGTCCTTGCCGCGATCGGGCACCTGCTGGTCATGCTGACCCGCGCCGGCGCCCTGCTCGTGCTCGCGGCAACCACCCCGATCGCCGCGGCCGGCCTGGTCTCCGACGCCGGCCGGTCCTGGTTCTGGAAGTCGCTGCGCTGGTTCCACGCCGCCGCGCTCACCCCCGTGCTGATGGCGTTGGTGATGGGGGTGGGGATCCAGCTGACCACCGGTGTCGTCACCAGTAGCGGTGACTCCGTCGCTGCGGCGGTCGGCACCGCCGTGCCCGGTGTGCTGCTGATCCTGATCGGCTGCTTCGCCCCGCTGGCGCTGTTCAAGATGCTCGCGTTCGTCGACCCCGGCACCAGCTCCGGCGCCGCGATGCGCACCGGCCTGGCCGCCCAGGGCGGCCTGCAGGGCCTCCTTCCCGGCAGCAGCAACGCGGCGTCGTCGACGTCGGGGGCGGCGTCGAGCACCGACGCCAACGGCCGCTCGGCCGGGGAGGACTCCAGCGCGGACGCCACCACCTCACGCTTCGCCAGCTCCGCCGGCGGGTTCCTCGGCGCGCTCGGCCCGCTCGGGCAGGCCGCCTCCACCGCGATGGGCGTGGCCGGGTCGCTAGGGGCGCGCGCGGCGGCGGTCGGCGCGGACCTGTCCAACCAGATGGGCGTCGGACACGGCAACTACGTCCCCGACTTCGCCACCAACCGCGGCAGTGACGGCACCGGGCGGGACCCGGCCAGTCGCGGTGAGCTCGACCCACCCAGCAGCGCCGAAGCCCCCACCCCGGCACCGGGCGCGGGTGGACCCGGTGGTGCCGCAACCCCCGCCGGGCCCACACCCCAGCCGCCGGCTGGGGCCAGTGCCGGCGCCGGGGCGGGCGCCGGTGGTGGTGCCGCTGCGGCTGGTGGCGCGGCCGCCGCAGTCCCGATCGTCCCGGTCTGAACAAAGGAGCCCCGTGATGGCCATCATCTACTCGGATTACTCACGCGCCCGGATCGGGCACTTCTTCGGCCTGTCCGGGTGGCAGCTGACCGTGGTGGCCCTGTCCCTGATGCCGGTCCTGGTGTCCGTGAACGCCGGGTCGTGGCTGCCCGCCGCGGTGTTCGCGCTGGCCTGGGCGCTCGTCGTGGTCGTGACGGTGACCCCGGTGCGAGGGCGTTCGGCAACGAACTGGGCCGCCACAACACTGGCGTTCGCGGTCGGAAGCCTGACCGGTTGGACCCGGTTCCGCTCCCGAGCCGCCGTCGGCGCCCCCGCCGACCTGCACGTGCCGGACCTGCCCGGGGTGTTGGCCGGGGTCGAGATCCACGACGGCCCACCACAGGGCCCCACGGGCAGGCGCGTCGCGGTCGTCCAGGACCACACCACCCGCACCTGGGCGGTGACCGCGGCCGTGGTGCACCCGGGCATCGGGATGAGCGAGGCCGACGAACGAGCCCGGTTCGGCACCGGGCTGTCCGGGCTGCTCGACCTCGCCTCACGCACCGAGCTGGTCGACGAGATCCTGCTGCTGGTGCGCAGCGTCCCCGAGGACGGCGCCGAACGCGACCAGTGGATCAGCCGGCACCGCCGCACCGACGCACCCGCCGTCGCCAGGGTCGTCAACGACGAGCTCCAGGCGGCGCTGACCGGGGGTTGCGTGCGCACCGAGGCGTTCATCACCCTCGTCGTGCCCGAGTCCCGCCTCGGCCGGGCCGCGAAGGAGGCCGGCGGCGGGCTCGAGGGCCGCGCCCGGGTCCTGTACTCGCTGATGTCCGAGTGCGACGCCCAGCTGCGCGGCGCGGTCGGGATGACCGCGGTGGAGTGGCTGACCTCACCCCAGCTCGCCGCCGCGTGCCGCACCGGGTTCGCCCCCGGCGACCGGGCCGGGATCATCGACGCCCTCACCGCCCAGGCGAGCGACCCGGGCGTGAACGCCGACGTGCCGTGGGCGCTGGCCGGCCCCTCCGGCGCGGACTCGCTCCGCGCGGCACTACAGCCACGACGCGTGGAACTCGGTCTCGGTGACGGTCAAGCTCCCCGTCAAGGGGGCGGTCATGGGCGCGCTGGCGCCGGTGCTCACCCCGAGCGAGCCGGGGGAGCGGCGCTCGGTGGTGGTCGCGTTCCCGATCATCAGCGCCTCCGCGGCGGACCGGCAGTCCGCGAGCAGCGAGTGGGCTGCCGACATGGGGGAGGGGCTGCGCACCAAGGCGAAGGTCAAGCCCCGCACCAAGGCGGTAGATGAGGCCGCGAAGGTCCGCGGCCTGGACCGCAAGCTCGCCCGCGGCTCGTCCCTGACCCGCCCCTACGCGGTCGCCACCGTCACCGTCCCCAAGACCGTGGCCGTCGCCGAGTACGGTCGCCGCCTGGACGCCTGCGTTCGCCGGGCCGGGTTCGCGCCGCTGCGCCTGGACCTCAGCCAGGACGTCGCGTTCGCCGCGTCCACGATCCCGCTCGGGATCAGCCTGACCCGAACCGGGGACGCGTGATGCCGCGGGGCACCGGGCGGGACGTCACCCGCCTGCTCGCCGACTTCGGCCACGACCTGCCCGCAGCCCCAGTTGTGGCTGATCCTGTGCGCGAGCCGCGGCTGTTCCGGCACGCCTCCCGCCGCGGCCCCAGCCGCCGAGGGCGGGGCTGGGCGGCGTCGACGAGGGCGCCGGTGTCGGTGTGGCGGATGACCTCGGACCAGGCGCCGGTGCTGTGGCCGTTCATCGCCGCCCCCGGGCTACCACCCACCGGCGCCCAGATGGGCATCGACGTGCTGTCCGGGGGGTCGTTCTACCTCGACCCGTTCGGGTGGGTGCTGCGCGACGACGTCCCGGTCACCAACCC
>CAVVFK010000007.1:0-13543 GCA_963747435.1 uncultured Actinomycetota bacterium | reverse complement strand
GGCCGACCACGCGACCGCGCTCGACCCTGCCGCTCGCTCGAGCTCGGCGGGGGCGGTGTGGGTCACCCGGCCGTCGGTCTGGCCGGTGAGCCACTTGCTCGGCCAGGGCCGACAGGGCCGGCAACCGCTTCATCGGCTCGTCGAGCCGGTCGGCGAGCTGCCAGGCCGCCTCGAGGTGGGTGTCCTCGGTGCCGGTGCGCCGCAGCCGGACCAGTCCCGAGACCACGTGCGGCCAGAAGGTCGCGAGCGGCATACCGGTGCGGGCCAGGGCGTCGTCGGCGTCCTCGGCGGCGGCCGCCCAACGCCCCTCGAGGAGACGGAGCCGGGACCGCACGCCGGTCTGCCAGTGGTTGCAGATGGGGATGTCCCGCTCGATGGTGAAGGCGAGGGACTGCTCGAGCAGTCGCTCGGCCTCGGCCAGCCGGCGCTGCTCGACATCGAGGTAGGCGATGTTCGAGTAGCCCGTGGACGCCAGCTCGTCGAGCCCGAGCTCGAGCGCCTCCTCGACGACCTGCACCAGCCGGTGGCGGGCGCCGTCGTCGCCGCGCACGAGCTCGGTCGCAGTGTTCACCAGGCGGGTGCGCAGGGCCAGGGCGTCGTCGCCCAGCTCGGCGGCGATCCGCCCGGCATCCGCGGTGCACTGGGTCGCGGACCGCAGGTCGCCGCGGTGGTAGGCCAGGTAGCCCCGAGTCGCCCGGGCCGCGCCGTAGGCCCGGGTCGACCCACCGGCCAGCGCCGCAGCCCGGTCGGCGTGGGCCTCGGCCGGCACCCGCCGGGCGTTGTAGTACTCGAAGACGGCGCACGAGTCGTGGGCGCTGGACAGGCCCGCGTCGTCGTCGACGTCCTGCCACAGGGGGAAGGTCTGGCTGACCGTGGCGATCGCCGGCATCAGCCGGCTGGTCATGTACTGCTCGTGGGCGAGCCGGGTCAGCAGCGTCGCCCGCTCCCGGGGGTCGTCGTCGGGCCGGGTCGCGAGCGCGGTCTCGAAGAAGGCGACCGCCTCGGTGTGCGAGCCCGCGCGGGCGGCCTCCTCAGCGGCCTCCTGGGCGTAACGGTGGGCCCGGCGCCCGTCGGCGGCCGCGACCGCGTGGTGGGTGAGCACCGCCGCGTCGCGGGGCTGGAGGGTTTCGAGCGCGTCGAGCAGCCGGGCGTGCAGCCGAGCGGCACCGCCGGCGGGGATGGTGCTCTCCACGGCCAGGCGCGCCAGCTCGTGCCGGAAGACCAGACCACCTCGGTCGCGCAGGAGCAGGCCGGTGTCGTGCAGGCGGCGCAGCGTGGGCAGGTCGACGCCCAGCGCCGGCAGCACCCGGTCGTCGAGCCGGTCGGGGGCGCTCGCCGCGAGCTGCAGCACCTCGAAGTCCTCGGGCGAGACCCCGGCCGTGCGGGCCAGCACGGCGTCGCGCACCGTTGACGGCAGGGGGAGGTCGGGGTCCTTGGCCACCTCGGTGGCGAAGAAGGGGTTGCCGCCGGTCAGGGCGTGCACCGCCTCGGGGTCGAAGGGGCCACCCTCGAGCAGCGCGGCGACACCGGCGACGCTCAGCGGCCGCAGCCGCAGGCTGGTCACGGCCTCCAGCGCGGCGAGGTCGCCGAGCAGAGGGCGCACCGAGTGCTGCTCGCCGATCTCGTCGTCGCGGTAGGTCAGCACGACCGCGCAGGGGGCGGCCTCCACCCGGCGCAGGAGGAAGCGCAGCACCTCGGCCGAGGCCGCGTCGACCCAGTGCAGGTCCTCCACGACGACCACGGTCGGCTCCGAACGCACCAGGGCGTACAGCTGCTCGCACGCCTCGGACAGCGGCGCGGCCCCGTCGAGCGGGCGCAGGTCGGCCAGCAGGTCGCGGACCGGGCCGAGTGGTCGCGGCGTGGCGAGCGGGTCGCACCGGCCGCGGAGCACGCGCAGCGCGTGGTCGGTGGCGCACGCGGCGGCCACCAGGGCGGATTTGCCCGCCCCGGGCTCGCCACTGACCGCGATGCCCGAGCCGGTGCCGTCCGCTGCCGCGGCGAGCGCACCCAGGAGCACGTCGAGCACGCGCTCCCTCTCCAGGAGGCCCATGGAGTGAGGGTAGGGCCGAGCGCCCGGCTCCCCAAGACCCCGTGGCCGGGAGAGGCCACGGGGTCCGAGGGCCCGGTCGGCGCCGACCGGGCGCGGTGGGGTGGTCACGCGACCGGCAGGGTGTCCGCGCTGTGCGGGCCGAACTCGTTGGCCACGACCGAAACCGTGTCGGCGGGGAAGCCCCCGCGACGGGCGTGCTCGAGGATCGTCTCGGCGTCGTCGGTCTCGTGCAGGCAGTACATCTTGTCGCCGGCGACGTAGCTCGTCACCCAGGTGTAGGGCACACCGAGCGAGTCGACGGCGTCGTTGGACGTGCGGGCGATCTCGGACAGCTGGCCAGGCGTCAGGTCCTTGGCGTTCGGGATCTCGCGCTCGATGAGGAAACGGGGCATAAGGGGCTCCTTGTGGTGGTGGTGGTTCCGCCGGCCGGGCGCCGGAGGGAGTACGACCAGCGTCGCCGTGCGCACGCGTCCCGACATCGGGAGCCGTTCCCCATCTATCGGACGCCCGCAGCGGCCACCGGGATGCCGGGGACCGGCTCGGCGGCACACCCTGCGCGCAGCACGCGGTGAGCGCAGGTCGCTCGCCGCCCCTGAACCTGCGCGCGCGGTGGGATAGCAAATTGGGTGGTGCCGGCATCGCCCTGTACGGAAGGTGTGCAGGGCAGCTTCGCAACGGAAGACTGGCGACCACAACAAGCCCAGGGCCTGATCCCCGGATGCTCCCAGGAAGGTCCGACCTCTCGCGATCGGACTGGGCATCGCCATTGGAGGTGCAACGTGTCGACCCACCCGCAGATCCGTCTTGTCGCAGCATCCGTGCCGTTGCTGAACGCCCTCAACGACCCCTCGCTGTTCAACGAGATGATCGGCTGGTCCGTGCCGAACGGCTGGCCCGAGTTCCCCGAAGCCATCACCTCCACCTGCAGCACCTCCGCGACGCGTCGGACACAGACCAAGCGTGGCCGGTGCAGTTCTTCCTCGACGACGCGACCGGTCAACTCGTCGGCTCCGGCGGCTTCGCGTCCCCGCCGACAGGGCGGACGGTCGAGATCGGCTACGAGGTCGCTGCCGACTTCCGTCGCAGAGGGCTCGGCACAGCCGCCGCACAGGCGCTGGTCGACCATACCGTCGCCAGCGGCGAGGTCGACCACGTCATCGCGCACACACTGCCCGGCCGGAACCCATCCACGAGTGTCCTTGCGTCGCTCGGCTTCGAGCACTTCGAGGACCAGGAGGACCCAGACGTCGGTGCTGTCTGTGGGTGGCGATGGACTCGGTCGCTGCCAGGCTAGCCGGCGAGGCAGCTGCCGCCAGGACGCCCGGCGTGGGATGCCGCTCGAACCGCGGCCTTCCGTACGAGCCCGCGACGAGCGCAACCAGCGGCACCTCGACCGTCGCCCAATGGGACTCACCGCCACACGGTCCGTTCGAGGCCGCATTCTCACTCTGGCCACGGTCGAGGTGCGTCTCATCCGCATCCGCGAGACGGCGCCCTTGGTTCGAGTCGCCGGGATGCACGACCATGGTGAAGGTGACTCCCAGATCCGAGGCGGGCCTGCTGTCCGCGGAACGCGCACTCCATGCCGCTCAGCTCGCCGGCGACGTCGCGGCGCTCGACCGCCTGCTCCACGACCGCTTGGTCGCGATCGGGCCCGATGGCGCTCGACACACCAAGGACCAAGACCTGGCCGCACACCGTTCCGGCTCCTCGGTGATCACCAAGCTGGTCGAAGAAGACATCGAGGTGCTTGTTGCCAGCTCCACCGGGGTCACGTTCTTCACGGGCACCCTCACTGGCACGTTCGGTGGCCAGCCCATGTCGGCCCGGATGCGCTACACGCGCACCTGGGTCCACGACGACGAAGCGGGCTGGCGGATCCTCGCCGCTCACATAGCCGTGCAGCGGCCGACCTGATGACCCACCTGCGTAGTAACGCCGCCTAACGCACGGCGCCGTGTCGACGTTGACCGCCCACAACCGCGGCCGCGTACCGACCGCCGCCGGGGTCCACCGGAGCCGGCCGCGGTGACCCAGAATGTGACCCAAAATTGGCTCTCCTGACACACCTGTGGGTGCTCGAGCAGGGTTGACGAGGCGCACGCCGTTCCCTGAGTAGGTTTCTGAGCTGTCGAAGGCACAGGAACTGTGGTCAGGAGAACGGCGTGCGTGATGTCAGCCTATGGCGCGAGATGTTGGGCGTCGAGAAGACCGTGATTGAGCGGGTCGAGTTCGACGAGGACGAGGAGGTGCTGGTCGCCCGGGTGCGGCCCACGAAGCGCGAACGGGGCCGGTGTGGGGTGTGTCGGCGACCCAGCCCGGGCTACGACGCCGGTGGCGGGCGGCGGCGGTGGCGGGCGCTGGATCTGGGGACGGTGCGCGCGGTCGTTGAGGCTGACGCGCCGCGGGTGCTCTGCCGCGAGCACGGGGTGGTGGTCGCGTCGGTGCCGTGGGCCCGTCACGACGCCGGCCACACCTACGCGTTCGATGACACGGTGGCGTGGTTGGCCACGCAGTCTTCGAAGTCCACGGTGACGGCGCTGATGCGGGTCGCGTGGCGCACCGTGGGGTCGATCATCGCCCGGGTCTGGGCTGATGTCGACGCCCGCCACGACCGCCTGGCCGGGCTGACGCGGATCGGGATCGACGAGATCAGCTACAAGCGCGGGTTCAAGTTCTTGATGGTCGTGGTCGACCACGACCGGCGCCGCTTGGTGTGGGCTGCGCCGGGACGCACCAGCGCGACCGTGGGTGAGTTCTTCGACCTGCTCGGCCCCGACCGGTGCGCCCAGATCACCCACGTTTCCGCTGATGGGGCCGACTTCATCGACACCATCGTGGCCGACCGGTGTCCGGGCGCGGTGCGGGTAGCTGACCCCTTTCATGTCGTGCGTTGGGCCACCGACGCCCTGGACGAGGTGCGTCGCGCGTCATGGAACGAGGCCCGAGCCCAAGCCCGCACCGAGCCCAAACGCGCCAGTGGGCGCCCCCGCAACGATGCGCCACCACGACCGGGAAACGAGCGCGCCAAGGCGCTCAAGGGGGCCAGGTACGCGTTGTGGAAGAACCCGCAGAACCTCACCGACAACCAGCAGGTCAAGCTCGCCTGGATCGCGACCACCGACCCCATGCTGCACCGGGCCTACCTGCTCAAGGAAGGGCTGCGGGTGGTGTTCACGTTGCCCTACGACGCCGCAGTCGACGCGTTGGACCGGTGGATCAGCTGGGCCCGCCGGTGCCGCATCCCGGCGTTCGTGAAGCTGCAGAAGAGCATCGTCAAACACCGGCCCCGGATCCTGGCCGCGATCGAGCACAACCTGTCCAACGGGCTCATCGAGTCCACCAACACCAAGATCCGGCTGATCACCAGGATCGCGTTCGGGTTCAAGTCCCCCGAGGCCCTGATCGCCCTCGCCCTGCTCTCCCTGGGCGGCCACCGACCCGTGCTACCCGGCCGGAAATGACCCACAGGTGTGTCAGGAGAGCCCCAAAATTGCGCGGATCTCGGTTCCGTAACATCCCGACCGAACCCGCCACGGCGCGTCCTCACGCCTGTGACCTGCGAAAACAACTGATCTGGCTTCGTTTGAGGGCGGGCTGCGTCGGCCCGTGTCGGGTCGATCGAGTTGCTACGGATCAGAAGGTTGGGGGTTCGAATCCCTCCGGGCGCGCTCTGTGTTGAGACAGACGACGGGCCCCCGGCCAGCGGAAACGCTGTCGGGGGCTTACTCGTGCCCGGATGGTGGACGTCGATCGGGTCGCAAGGTGACAGCGGCCACGAGAAACTGCCCGGAGGCGGCCACGAAGCTGCCCGGTAGCGGTCACGGAAGTTGCCCGCTGGCGGTCATGGGATCTGCCCGACACGAGTTCTCTGCCTCGCCGCGTCCGGCGGTTGAGGCTCCTCCTGGGGTGCGGTGGCGGTGCTGAAGCGCCTACTGCCCCCAGGAGGGACCACTGTGAAGTCTGCCGAGGAGATCATGAACATGTTGGAAGCGTTTGATTTGACGGGGTCGTTGCGTGATGCCGGGGAGCTGGCTGGGGTCTCGCACCACACCGTGGGCCGGTACGTGAAGGCGCGTGAGGCCGGTGCGTTGAGCGACCGGCCGGCGTCACGGGCCCAGCTCATTGATGAGTTCTTGCCGAAGCTGGAGGAGTGGATCGAGCGCTCGAACGGCAAGCTTCGCGCGGACGTCGCGCACGACAAGCTGGTCGCGCTCGGCTACGCCGGCTCGCAGCGTACGACCCGCCGGGCGGTGGCGGCGGTGAAGAAGAACTACCGCCTGGGCCGGGTGCGGGTGCACCGCCCGTGGGTGGTCGAGCCGGGGATGTGGCTGCAGTACGACTTCGGCGACGGCCCGGTGATCGACGGGGTGAGGACGACGCTGTTCGTGGCGTGGTTGGCGTGGAGCAGGTTCCGGGTGGTGCTGGCGATCCGGGACAAGACCGCCCCGAGCGTGATGGCCGCCTTGGATGTCACCTTGCGCGCCCTGGGTGGGGCGCCGACGTACGTGCTGACCGACAACGAGAAGACGGTGACCACCGAGCACGTCGCCGGGGTGCCGGTGCGTAATGCGGCCATGGTGGCGTTCGCCAGGCATTACGGGGTCACGGTCCACACCTGTGCCCCGGCGGACCCGGCGTCCAAGGGTGGGTCGGAGTCGAGCGTGAAGATCGCCAAGGCCGACCTGGTCCCTAAGGACACCAACTTGCTGGCGGAGTACGACTCGTTCGCGCAGTTGGAGGCCGCCTGCGAGGCGTTCTGTGAGCAGGTCAACGCCCGGGTGCATCGGGTCACCCGCCGGGCCCCGGCCGAGATGCTCGAGGAGGAACGGGCCCGGCTGCACCCGGTCCCGGCGGTCCCGCACACCGTCGCGTTCGGGGTGACCCGGGTCGTGCCGGGCAACACTCCGATGGTCGCGTTCGAGGGTGGGCAGTACTCGGTGCCGCACACCCTGCTCGGGGCGACGGTGTGGGTCCGGGTCCGCGGGCAAGGCGGGCAGGAGCAGGTCGTCATCGTGCATGTCGGCTTCGACGGACCGGTCGAGGTCGCCCGGCACGCCCGCGCCACACCGGGCTCCCCGCGGATCGACGACGCCCACTTCCCGCCCGCCCCGGCCGGCGCGCTGGACCGTAAACCGTTGGCCCGCAACCCTGCCGAGGTGGAGTTCCTCGCGATCGGTGACGGCGCGAGGTTGTGGCTGGCCGAAGCAGCCGCGGCCGGCACGGTCAAGATCCGGGTCAAGATGGCCCAGGCCGTCACGCTGGCGAAGCTGTTCAACGCCAAGGACGTGGACTGGGCACTGGGCCACGCCGCGGTCCACGCCCGGTTCGCCGAGGCCGACCTCGCCTCGATCCTGGACCACCACCACACCGCCGCGGCGACCGGTCCGGCCAGCCAGGCCGGTGAGGACGGGTCGCTGACCCAGGGCACCGCCAGCTGGGCCGCGCTGGGCGCCCCGACCACCGATGCGGACGCGGAGGCGACCCGATGAGCGCGCCCGCAACAGGTCGGGACACGGCCGTGCCGGTCGCTGGCGTCCCGGTCGCCCCGCCGCTGCCGCCCGACCTCGAGGCGCTGCTACGCCGGCTGCGGCTGCCGCACATCCGCGCCCACGCCCCCGAGGTGATCGCGACCGCCCGCGCTCAACGGTGGGAACCGGTCGAGGTCCTCAAAGCCCTGTTCGCCGCCGAGGCCGCCGGGCGGGAACGGTCTGCGCTGGCCACCCGCCGCGCCGCCGCGGGGTTCCCGACCGGAAAGACGTTCGACGCCTGGGACTCGGGGGCGTCCTCGATCCCGGCCCCGACCCAGCAAGCGCTGCGCACCCTGGAGTGGGTCAGCCGGCGGGAGAACCTGGTGGTGTGCGGGCCGTCGGGGACCGGCAAGACGTTCCTGCTCGAGGCCCTGGGCCAGCACGCCGTCGAGCAAGGCCTCAAAGTTGCCTGGTTCACCCTCGAAGACCTCGGCGTCCTGCTGCGCCGGCACCGCGCCGACGACACCGTCACCAAAGCCATCGCGAGGGTCCTGCGAGCGGACCTTGTCGTCGTCGATGACGTTGGCCTGCTCCCGGTGGCCCAGGACGCCGCCGAGGGCCTGTACCGCCTCGTCGACGCCGCGTACGAGAAACGCTCCATCGCGATCAGTTCCAACCTGCACCCGGCAGCGTTCGACGAGCTGATGCCCAAGACCCTGGCCACCGCGACGGTGGACCGGCTCCTGCACCACGCCCACGTCTGCCAGACCACCGGTGAGAGCGTGCGCCTGTCCCAAGCCCTGGCCGGTCAAGGGGTGAGCCCGTTGAGCTGAGCAACGAGCCGGTGGTGGCCAGCAGCTGGGCAGATCCCATGGCCACCACCGGGCAGTTCTCGTGACCGTCACCGGGCAGGTTTCACGACCGCCCCTGGGCAGAAACCAATGGCCCTTGACATGATGTCCGTTCGGGTCCGCTCGGGTCGTGCCCAGTCGTCCCAACCTTCTGACCCTGTCCAAGGCGACTCGTGCGTCCCGACCTGCCCCGCCAGGACACGACTCGGCCCGACATTTTGGGTCACATTTTGGGTCACCTTGCGACCCGATCGACGTCCACCATCCGGGCACGAGTAAGCCCCCGACAGCGTTTCCGCTGGCCGGGGGCCCGTCGTCTGTCTCAACACAGAGCGCGCCCGGAGGGATTCGAACCCCCAACCTTCTGATCCGTAGCAACTCGCTCGACCCGACAGCGACCGAAGCAGCCCGCCCTCGGACGAAGGCAGGTCAGGTGTTGGCGCAGGTCACAGGCGTGAGGACGCACCGGGGCGGGCCAGGTCGCGGTGTTACGGAACCGAGATCCGGTGAATTTGGGCTCTCCTGACACACCTGTGGGTCATTTCCGGCCGGGTAGCACGGGTCGGTGGCCGCCCAGGGAGAGCAGGGCGAGGGCGATCAGGGCCTCGGGGGACTTGAACCCGAACGCGATCCTGGTGATCAGCCGGATCTTGGTGTTGGTGGACTCGATGAGCCCGTTGGACAGGTTGTGCTCGATCGCGGCCAGGATCCGGGGCCGGTGTTTGACGATGCTCTTCTGCAGCTTCACGAACGCCGGGATGCGGCACCGGCGGGCCCAGCTGATCCACCGGTCCAACGCGTCGACTGCGGCGTCGTAGGGCAACGTGAACACCACCCGCAGCCCTTCCTTGAGCAGGTAGGCCCGGTGCAGCATGGGGTCGGTGGTCGCGATCCAGGCGAGCTTGACCTGCTGGTTGTCGGTGAGGTTCTGCGGGTTCTTCCACAACGCGTACCTGGCCCCCTTGAGCGCCTTGGCGCGCTCGTTTCCCGGTCGTGGTGGCGCATCGTTGCGGGGGCGCCCACTGGCGCGTTTGGGCTCGGTGCGGGCTTGGGCTCGGGCCTCGTTCCATGACGCGCGACGCACCTCGTCCAGGGCGTCGGTGGCCCAACGCACAATGTGAAAGGGGTCAGCTACCCGCACCGCGCCCGGACACCGGTCGGCCACGATGGTGTCGATGAAGTCGGCCCCATCAGCGGAAACGTGGGTGATCTGGGCGCACCGGTCGGGGCCGAGCAGGTCGAAGAACTCACCCACGGTCGCGCTGGTGCGTCCCGGCGCAGCCCACACCAAGCGGCGCCGGTCGTGGTCGACCACGACCATCAAGAACTTGAACCCGCGCTTGTAGCTGATCTCGTCGATCCCGATCCGCGTCAGCCCGGCCAGGCGGTCGTGGCGGGCGTCGACATCAGCCCAGACCCGGGCGATGATCGACCCCACGGTGCGCCACGCGACCCGCATCAGCGCCGTCACCGTGGACTTCGAAGACTGCGTGGCCAACCACGCCACCGTGTCATCGAACGCGTAGGTGTGGCCGGCGTCGTGACGGGCCCACGGCACCGACGCGACCACCACCCCGTGCTCGCGGCAGAGCACCCGCGGCGCGTCAGCCTCAACGACCGCGCGCACCGTCCCCAGATCCAGCGCCCGCCACCGCCGCCGCCCGCCACCGGCGTCGTAGCCCGGGCTGGGTCGCCGACACACCCCACACCGGCCCCGTTCGCGCTTCGTGGGCCGCACCCGGGCGACCAGCACCTCCTCGTCCTCGTCGAACTCGACCCGCTCAATCACGGTCTTCTCGACGCCCAACATCTCGCGCCATAGGCTGACATCACGCACGCCGTTCTCCTGACCACAGTTCCTGTGCCTTCGACAGCTCAGAAACCTACTCAGGGAACGGCGTGCGCCTCGTCAACCCTGCTCGAGCACCCACAGGTGTGTCAGGAGAGCCAATTTTGGGTCACATTCTGGGTCACCGCGGCCGGCTCCGGTGGACCCCGGCGGCGGTCGGTACGCGGCCGCGGTTGTGGGCGGTCAACGTCGACACGGCGCCGTGCGTTAGGCGGCGTTACTACGCAGGTGGGTCATCAGGTCGGCCGCTGCACGGCTATGTGAGCGGCGAGGATCCGCCAGCCCGCTTCGTCGTCGTGGACCCAGGTGCGCGTGTAGCGCATCCGGGCCGACATGGGCTGGCCACCGAACGTGCCAGTGAGGGTGCCCGTGAAGAACGTGACCCCGGTGGAGCTGGCAACAAGCACCTCGATGTCTTCTTCGACCAGCTTGGTGATCACCGAGGAGCCGGAACGGTGTGCGGCCAGGTCTTGGTCCTTGGTGTGTCGAGCGCCATCGGGCCCGATCGCGACCAAGCGGTCGTGGAGCAGGCGGTCGAGCGCCGCGACGTCGCCGGCGAGCTGAGCGGCATGGAGTGCGCGTTCCGCGGACAGCAGGCCCGCCTCGGATCTGGGAGTCACCTTCACCATGGTCGTGCATCCCGGCGACTCGAACCAAGGGCGCCGTCTCGCGGATGCGGATGAGACGCACCTCGACCGTGGCCAGAGTGAGAATGCGGCCTCGAACGGACCGTGTGGCGGTGAGTCCCATTGGGCGACGGTCGAGGTGCCGCTGGTTGCGCTCGTCGCGGGCTCGTACGGAAGGCCGCGGTTCGAGCGGCATCCCACGCCGGGCGTCCTGGCGGCAGCTGCCTCGCCGGCTAGCCTGGCAGCGACCGAGTCCATCGCCACCCACAGACAGCACCGACGTCTGGGTCCTCCTGGTCCTCGAAGTGCTCGAAGCCGAGCGACGCAAGGACACTCGTGGATGGGTTCCGGCCGGGCAGTGTGTGCGCGATGACGTGGTCGACCTCGCCGCTGGCGACGGTATGGTCGACCAGCGCCTGTGCGGCGGCTGTGCCGAGCCCTCTGCGACGGAAGTCGGCAGCGACCTCGTAGCCGATCTCGACCGTCCGCCCTGTCGGCGGGGACGCGAAGCCGCCGGAGCCGACGAGTTGACCGGTCGCGTCGTCGAGGAAGAACTGCACCGGCCACGCTTGGTCTGTGTCCGACGCGTCGCGGAGGTGCTGCAGGTGGAGGTGATGGCTTCGGGGAACTCGGGCCAGCCGTTCGGCACGGACCAGCCGATCATCTCGTTGAACAGCGAGGGGTCGTTGAGGGCGTTCAGCAACGGCACGGATGCTGCGACAAGACGGATCTGCGGGTGGGTCGACACGTTGCACCTCCAATGGCGATGCCCAGTCCGATCGCGAGAGGTCGGACCTTCCTGGGAGCATCCGGGGATCAGGCCCTGGGCTTGTTGTGGTCGCCAGTCTTCCGTTGCGAAGCTGCCCTGCACACCTTCCGTACAGGGCGATGCCGGCACCACCCAATTTGCTATCCCACCGCGCGCGCAGGTTCAGGGGCGGCGAGCGACCTGCGCTCACCGCGTGCTGCGCGCAGGGTGTGCCGCCGAGCCGGTCCCCGGCATCCCGGTGGCCGCTGCGGGCGTCCGATAGATGGGGAACGGCTCCCGATGTCGGGACGCGTGCGCACGGCGACGCTGGTCGTACTCCCTCCGGCGCCCGGCCGGCGGAACCACCACCACCACAAGGAGCCCCTTATGCCCCGTTTCCTCATCGAGCGCGAGATCCCGAACGCCAAGGACCTGACGCCTGGCCAGCTGTCCGAGATCGCCCGCACGTCCAACGACGCCGTCGACTCGCTCGGTGTGCCCTACACCTGGGTGACGAGCTACGTCGCCGGCGACAAGATGTACTGCCTGCACGAGACCGACGACGCCGAGACGATCCTCGAGCACGCCCGTCGCGGGGGCTTCCCCGCCGACACGGTTTCGGTCGTGGCCAACGAGTTCGGCCCGCACAGCGCGGACACCCTGCCGGTCGCGTGACCACCCCACCGCGCCCGGTCGGCGCCGACCGGGCCCTCGGACCCCGTGGCCTCTCCCGGCCACGGGGTCTTGGGGAGCCGGGCGCTCGGCCCTACCCTCACTCCATGGGCCTCCTGGAGAGGGAGCGCGAGCTCGACGTGCTCCTGGGTGCGCTCGCCGCGGCAGCGGACGGCACCGGCTCGGGCATCGCGGTCAGTGGCGAGCCCGGGGCGGGCAAATCCGCCCTGGTGGCCGCCGCGTGCGCCACCGACCACGCGCTGCGCGTGCTCCGCGGCCGGTGCGACCCGCTCGCCACGCCGCGACCACTCGGCCCGGTCCGCGACCTGCTGGCCGACCTGCGCCCGCTCGACGGGGCCGCGCCGCTGTCCGAGGCGTGCGAGCAGCTGTACGCCCTGGTGCGTTCGGAGCCGACCGTGGTCGTCGTGGAGGACCTGCACTGGGTCGACGCGGCCTCGGCCGAGGTGCTGCGCTTCCTCCTGCGCCGGGTGGAGGCCGCCCCCTGCGCGGTCGTGCTGACCTACCGCGACGACGAGATCGGCGAGCAGCACTCGGTGCGCCCTCTGCTCGGCGACCTCGCCGCGCTGGAGGCCGTGACCAGCCTGCGGCTGCGGCCGCTGAGCGTCGCCGGTGTCGCCGCGCTGCTCGAGGGTGGCCCCTTCGACCCCGAGGCGGTGCACGCCCTGACCGGCGGCAACCCCTTCTTCGCCACCGAGGTGGCCAAGGACCCCGACCTCCCCCTGCCGTCAACGGTGCGCGACGCCGTGCTGGCCCGCACGGCCGGGGTCTCGCCCGAGGACTTCGAGGTGCTGCAGCTCGCGGCGAGCGCCCCCGACCGGCTCGACGACCGGGTGCTGCCGGCGCTGGGCGTCGACCTGCCCACGCTGCGCCGCCTGCACGACACCGGCCTGCTCCTGCGCGACCGAGGTGGTCTGGTCTTCCGGCACGAGCTGGCGCGCCTGGCCGTGGAGAGCACCATCCCCGCCGGCGGTGCCGCTCGGCTGCACGCCCGGCTGCTCGACGCGCTCGAAACCCTCCAGCCCCGCGACGCGGCGGTGCTCACCCACCACGCGGTCGCGGCCGCCGACGGGCGCCGGGCCCACCGTTACGCCCAGGAGGCCGCTGAGGAGGCCGCCCGCGCGGGCTCGCACACCGAGGCGGTCGCCTTCTTCGAGACCGCGCTCGCGACCCGGCCCGACGACGACCCCCGGGAGCGGGCGACGCTGCTGACCCGGCTCGCCCACGAGCAGTACATGACCAGCCGGCTGATGCCGGC
>CAVVFK010000006.1:0-916283 GCA_963747435.1 uncultured Actinomycetota bacterium | reverse complement strand
TCTTGTCGAGCCAGCCGGGGAGCCACCAGTTGGCCTTGCCCAGCAGCGCCATCGTGGCCGGCACCAGGACCATGCGGACCACGGTGGCGTCGACGAGGACCGCCGTGGCGAGGCCCAGGCCGAGCATCTTCAGTGACGGCACCGGGCTGGCGACGAACGCGAGGAACACGGCGATCATGATCAGGGCGCCGGAGGTGATGACCCGCCCGGTCCCGGCCATCCCTCGGGCGACCGACTCGGTGTTGTCGCCGGTCCGCACGAACTCCTCGCGGATCCGTGAGATGAGGAACACCTCATAGTCCATGGACAGGCCGAAGAGGATCGGGAACATGATCACGATGATCAGCGAGGTGATCGGCGTCGGTCCTTCGAGGCCGATCAGGCTGCTGCCCCATCCCCATTGGAAGACGGCCACCAGGACACCGTAGGCAGCACCGATGGAGAGCATGTTCATGACGACCGCCTTCAGCGGAACCACGACGGACCGGAAGACCAGCAGCAGGAGCAGGAACGACGCAGCAAGCACGGCTCCCATGAACACGGGCAGGGTCTCGGAGAGCTGGCCGTTGAGGTCGGCGGTCATCGCGGTGAGCCCGGTGACGTAGACGTTGTCGGGCAGCACGTCACGGACCTGGGCGAGAGCGAGGGAGGTCTCCGGGTCGGCGGGACCCGTGGTCGGCCTCGCCGCCAGGACCATGGTGCTGCCGTCCGCGGAGGTCACCGGCTTGGTCACCGAGGCGATACGACCGCTCGTGCGGATGTCGTCGACCAGCGCAGGCACCCCATCGGCGCTGACGCCAGGGACCTCGAGGTCGACGACGATCACCAGCGGACCGTTGATCCCGGGTCCGAAGCCCTGGTCGAGCAGGTCGTAGGCCTGTCGGTACGTCGTGTCACGGGGAGCGTCACCGGCCGCAGGCCAGGCGGTCTGCATCGCGACGGCGGGGGCGGCGAAGGCAAGAAGGGCGAAGACGGCACCGATCAGGTAGGGCCAGGGCCGCCCGGAGACCCGATGGGCGAAGCTCCACCAGGCGGTCTTCTCGGTGCGCCTGGCGGGCCGGTGGCGGCGCACCAGCCGACCGGTGTCGATGCGGTCGCCGAGCAGTCCCAGCAGTGCGGGCAGCAGCGTGATGGCTGCCGCGACTGCGCTCAGCACCACGATGGCGGTGGCCAGACCGATCGAGGTCAGGGCACCGAGCCCCGTGAGGGCGAGGGACGCCATCGCGATGACGACGGTGCCGCCGGCGAAGACGACCGCCGCCCCGGAGGTGGACATCGCACGAGCCAGAGCGGTCGTGTTGTCGAGACCGGCAGCGCGGTTCTCGCGGTAGCGGGCGACGATGAACAGGGCGTAGTCGATGCCGACCCCCAGCCCGACGATCCCCGCGATCGGGATCGCCGACGGCGAGACGTCCATGATGCTGGCGAGCACGAAGATGCCGCCGATGCCCGCACCGACCGCCACGAGGGCGAGACCGATCGGCACCACGGCGGCCACCACGGTCCCGAAGGCCACCAGCAGCACGAGCAGCGCGACCAGGATGCCGACACCCTCCAACGGCGAGGTCTCGTCGGGAGCGTCGAGGAAGACGGCGTCGCCACCGAGCTCGACCCGGAGGTCCGCGGTGTTCGACGCGTCGACCAGGTCGGTCAGGGGAACGAAGCCGCCCTTGCCCAGCTCGGCCGGAGTCACGTCAAGGGTGAGCGTGGCGTAGCCGATCCGGCCGTCGGTCGAGATGGTGCCGGAGGCGAAGGGATCGGTGACGTCGACGACGTGGTCGGCTCCGGCCACCTCGGTCAGCACCGCGTCGACGGCCTGTGGCTGGCTCCGCAGCGTGTCACCGTCGTCGACCTCGAAGACGACGAGGGCTTGGGCCTGGGTCGCCTCGGGGAACTCGTCCTCGAGCAGCGCCATGGCGCGTTCGCTCTGGCTGCCCTTGGCGCTGAAGGCGTCGATGAACCCGCCGCCGCCGATCCCGGCGAAAGCGAACACGGCGCCGAGGACGACGACCCAGCTCGCGATGGTGCGCCAGGGGTGCCTCGCACTCGCCATGGCGATGCTGCGCGTGAACCTGTTCATGGTGATGCCTTTCGCAGTTCCGGTGGATGACTGACAGATTGCGAAACTAGGCACCGATGTGGTGAGCGGGCATCACCACACCTGGTGAGCGACCGGATGATTCAGCGGCTGGTCAGGAGCCGCACGCGAAGCCGTGGAGCTGTCCGGCCTCTCGTGCTCGTGCGACACCGGTGATTGCCATTCCTGGCAGTCCCGCGTGGAATGGCTGCATGTCCCGAGGAGAGGAACCAGCAGGGTGAGCACCGCCTCAGGTGTGCTGCTGCAGACCAAGCTCTTCGCGCCGCGCGTGACCCGGGAGCTCGTCGACCGGCCGCGGTTGACCGAGCTGCTGGGTGACCAGCTCGGTGGCGAGGCGTGGCCGCCCCTGCTCCTCGTCTCGGCTCCGGCCGGTTTCGGCAAGTCCACGCTGCTGGCCCAGGCGCTGCTCGGCGGGTCGCCTCGCCGGGCACGGGTGGCGTGGCTGTCCCTGGACCCGGGGGACAGCGACCCGGCGAGCTTCTGGGCCTACGTGCTCGCCGCCCTGCGCACGGCGCTGCCGTCGGTCGGCGGATCCGCACAGGTGCTCCTGGAGTCGCCCGGAGGCACGCCGATCACGACCATCCTGACCGCCCTCCTCAACGACCTCGGCTCCTCCGGCGAGGAGGTCGTGCTCGTCCTCGACGACTACCACGTCATCCACGCCCCCGAGGTCCACGAGGCGATGGCGTTCCTTGTGGAGCACCTGCCGCGCCAGCTTCATCTCGTGGTCGCAACACGCTCGGACCCACCGCTGCCCTTGGCCCGGCTGCGGGCCCGGGGGGAGCTGGCCGAGCTGCGTGCTGCCGACCTGCGGTTCACCGAGCACGAGACGGCGGCGTACTTCGACGGGATGGGACTCCGGCTCTCGGCAGGCGAGGTGGCCACGCTGGAAGACCGAACGGAGGGCTGGGTGGCAGCCTTGCAGCTCGCAGCGCTGTCCCTGCGGGGCCGTGACGACGCGGCCGGGTTCATCGAGGGGTTCGCGGGCGACGACCGCCACGTCGTCGACTACCTCGTCGAGGAGGTGGTGCACAGGCAGCCCGAGGACGTCCGCGACTTCCTCCTGCGGACCTCCGTGCTCACCAGGCTGTCCGGACCCCTGGCGGATGCGGTCACCGGCCGGACCGACGGCCGGGCGATGCTCGAGATGCTCGACCGCGACAACCTGTTCCTGCTGCCGCTCGACGACCAGCGGCGGTGGTGGCGCTACCACCATCTCTTCGCCGACATGCTGCAGGCACGCCTCCTCGACGAGCGCCCCGGTGAGGTTCTCGAGCTGCACCGCCGAGCCAGCGCCTGGCACGAGCAGGACGGCGACATCACGGCGGCGATCGAGCACGCGCTGGCAGCCGGCGACGTCGAGCGAGCCGCGGGCCTCGTGGAGCTCACCATCCGGCCGATGGGCAAGGACCGGCGCGAGGCCCAGCTTCGCCGGTGGATGGAGGCACTCCCCGACGAGGTCTTCGCGGCTCGTCCCGTGTTGGCGAACGGCTACGTCGGCGCCTTGATGTCCACCGGCGAGGTGCGAGGCGTCGAGCCCCTGCTTCAGATCGCCGAGCAGTGGTTGGACGCGGTCGGAGCCGCACCTGCTGGCGCCCTCCCCGCGGGTCTCCTGGTCGCCGACCTCGCCGACCTCGAGCGGCTCCCCGGCTGGGTCAGGATCCACCGTGCCGGGCTGTCCATGATGGCCGGCGACGTCGCCGCGACGGTGAGACACGGTCGCGGGGCGATCGAGGTGCTGCGCCCCGACGACAACCTGGGTCACGGCGCGGCCACGGCCCTGATGGGAATCGCCTCGTGGCGTCAAGGCGACCTCGAGTCCGCGGCGACCGCGTACGCGGCGAGCATGCGGCGGTTCGAGGCCGAGGGCTGGGTCGCCGACCTCCTCGGCTGCGCCATCACCCTGGCCGACCTGCAGTGGACCCAGGGGCGGCTCCGGGACGCCGAGCGCACCTACCGGGATGCTCTCGACCTCGCCGGTCGTCAGCCCGGTGGTCCCCTCCGCGGGACCCCCGACATGCACGTCGGGCTCGGCGAGATCGCCGTCGAGAGGAACGACCTCGCGACCGCTCGGGAACAGCTCCAGATGAGCCACGCGCTCGGCGACCACCTCGGCATGCCGAGACATCCACACCGCCGGCGCATCGCCGAGGCGCACCTGCGCGAGGCCGAGGGAGACCTGCCCGCCGCGCTGGCCCTGCTCGAGGAGGCCGAGCGCGTGTACGACGGCGACTTCTCACCCGACGTGCGCCCGGTCACCGCGATGCGAGCCCGCATCTGGGTCAAGCAGGGCCGCCCCGACCAGGCCCTTGCCTGGGCGGCGCAGCGAGGAGTCGCGGTGACCGACGAGCTCGACTACCTGCGTGAGTACGAGCACGTGACGCTGGCGCGGGCGCTTCTCGGCGCTGGGGACCGCACCGCGGCCGGCTTCCTCGAGCGCCTGCTGACCGCGGCGGAGGCAGGCGGACGGTATGGCACCGCCCTGGAGATCCTGGTCCTCCTCGCCGTCGCGCGAGCGCGCCACGGTGACATCGGCGCGGCGACGGCCGCTCTGTCGCGCGCGCTCGAACTGGGCGAGTCCGAGGGATTCGCGCGCACGTTCACCGACGAGGGTCCGACGATGGCGTCCCTGCTGACCGCGGCCGCCAAGCGCGGCGTCGCCCCGTCGTACGCCACCCGGCTGCTGGGATCGACGAACCCCGCAGCGCGCGAATCCGCACGACACCGGCCAGCCCTGGTCGACCCGCTCAGCGACCGCGAGCTCGACGTGCTGCGACTCCTGGCCAGCGAGCTGAGCGGGCCGGAGATCGCGCGCCACCTCGTCGTGTCGCTCAACACCGTGCGAACACACACCAAGAACATCTACGCCAAGCTCGGGGTCGGCAGTCGACGCGAGGCCGTCCGGCGCGCAGGCGAGCTGGGGCTGCTAGGACGTGCCCGGGGCTGAGCCCAGACGCAAGACCACCACGTCGCTCACCACATGTGGTGATCCGGGCTCCCCACCCCGGCACCTACCTTGCGAAGCATGAGCGAGACCGAAACCTATGAGATCCGCGTCCAGGGTCGTCTGGCAGAGCGCTGGTCCACCTGGTTCGACGGCATGGAGATCACCGCCGCCGATGACGGCAGCACGCTCATCAGTGGCCCGGTCGTCGACCAGGCAGCCCTGCACGGCCTGATCCAGAAGGTGCGCGACCTCGGTCTGCCACTGCTCTCCGTCACCAACAGCCGAACTGGTGAGACCTCATGATCACCCTCGACTCCGTCAGCCGCAGGTACGGCGAGTTCGTGCGGCAGTCTCGTGCGGCGCTGCACCGATCTCCCCAACGGGAGCAGAGCTCACGTCGGTCACCGGACCTTCTTCACCGGCAGGATGGCGGCAGCTCCGAGGAGCGCGCAGACACCGGCGACGGCGTACAGCGCCTGATAGCTGCCCGAGCCGACCGACAAGACCAGTGGCGCCAAGGCCGGCCCGATGGAGAACGGCAAGGCGCCGGCGATGTTCAGCACCCCCAGGTCCTTCGCGGCGCTGTCCGTGTCGGGCAACACATCGGCGACGAGGGCGAGGTCGACGGCCATGTACAGGCCGAAGCCGAGGCCGGCGACGGCCATCCCCACCAGGAACGCGTCGAAGTCGCCTGCCGCCGCGATCATGAACAACGCAAGCCCGTACACGACCGCAGCCCCCGCCACGAACGGCTTTCGGCGCCCGGCGCGGTCCGAGAGCCGACCGCCGACCAGCGAAGCAACGACGACGACCATCGCTTGGGTGAGCGTGCCCAGGAAGATCTGTTGCGGCACCTCCTCCTCGGAGCTCCCGAGGTGATCGAGGAGGTAGTAGGCCTGGTAGGTGACCAGGAACGCATAGGCGAGGACGAACATGAAGCGGCTGACGAACGCCCACGCGAAGTCGGGGTGTCTGCGCGGAGAGACGTAGTAGGTGCCCAACAGCTGCGCCAGTGACCAGGGCGGCTTGTTCGCAGGAGCGAGCCGTCGGTCGTCCAGGTAGAACGCGAACAGGACGATGAAGAATCCTCCGATGGCGCAGGGAGCGAGGAACATCGCCAGCTCATTGCCGGCGAAGACCGTCACCACGTAGGTGCCGCCCACCGACGCGATCGGGAGGCAGACGCCGAGGGCGCCGGCAACGGTGCCCCGCTGCTCGACCGGGACCTGGTCGGGCAACACCGCCACCATTGCGGCCAGCATCGCGTTGAAGAACAGCTGCGCCAGGCACCAGCCGATCAGCACCACCCAGACGCTCGGGGCCAGAGCGACGACCAGGATGCCCAAGGACCCACCCGCCAGGCCGACCGTGATCCACGGGCGTCGCATCCCCCACCGGGAGGTGGTCCGGTCACTCAAGCGTCCGAACAGGGGATTGGCCACCAGAGCGACCAGCGATCCGGTCGCCGCGACGAGCGACAGGCTCGAGGCAGCCCGGTCGGCGCCCACCAGCGAGTTGACCTTGAGCGCCAGGGTCACGAGGAGGGGAGCGATGAAGACGAGACTGGTCGCGAGATAGGCCGCTGCGTACAGGACGATGAACAGCCAGCCGACTCGGGCCGCTGGATCTCCGCGCGCGCGAGGCGATGCGTCAGACGCTCGTTGCGCAGCCAATCGACCCTCCAGCGACCCGCCGGGAGCTCCTATCGGCGATCGTGCTCTGGGTCGCAGGACGAGGGAGCGGTCCGGTCAGCGGCGCCGGTCGCGGCGGTCGTCGCGGCGGTCGCTGCGGCGGTTCACGCCGTGTGCGACGACGGCTGCGGTGCCGACCACAGTGGCGGTGCGGGCGACGGGGCGGCCGATGACGCCGCGACGTGCTGCGCGTGCGGGGCGGAGAGGCATGTCAGTTCCCTTCTTCCTCGGCCAGTTCGGCCTCGATGGATGCGGCGATGGCCTGGATCGGGATCCTGCCGGTGGCGATCAGCTGCCCGCCGGCCCGTCGGGCGGCGGCGCCGAACGGGGCCGCCCAGCGGTTCTCCCACACCAGGACGCCTGCGACGCTGCCGGGCAGCATGGCCTCGGCGAGCATCTCCACGTCTTCGGCGGCGAGGATCTCGGCGATGTCTGCTTCGAGGGCGCGAATCTCGTCGGCCGCCGGGGTGTCGTCGATCTCGAGGGCGTCGACCGATCCGTCCTCGTTCTTGGCGAGGATGAGGAGGTCGAGGACCCGGATGGTCCCGGCCTCGGAGAGCCGGGCGACCTCAGCGGCGACCTCGCCGGTGAAGTTCTGTTCTCCGTCCGGGAACTCGAGGACCAGATAGTCCACCGGCCCGAGGTCCTGCAACGTTGTCTCCGTGGTCACGGGATCACTTCACCTTCTGGTAGTGCCGGTGGCTGATGCAGATCGGACGGTGTCCCTGCGCCTCACCCGGCCGGCGGCTTGTCTGGTGCGCCTTGTGCTCAGCTACGAATGCTGCTCGTCCGGCGAGCGAGTGACATCACCCCCATCTGATGAGAAGCCCTGGTGAGCCAGTGCCGAAGGTCATCGCCTGGAGACCTCGAGAGCGCGCGCTGAAGCGACCAGCGGGTGGTGACGCGGCGAGCCCGGGTTCTCCAATTCTCACCCCCCTTTGATGAGGACCGGCGACGGTGGCCGCCCTAGCGTGGATGGCGACGCTCAGACACCTGATCCGGCCCAGAACCCCGCCCAGATGGGGAGTCACTGACCGAGCGATGGCGCCCCAGCAGGGGCTTGAGCGAAGGGGTGCCCTGATGGCACTGAACGAGTACGACTCCGGAACAACCTTCCCGGGGACGATCGGCAGAACGACTGACGAGTCGGAGCCGGCCTGGCCGAAGCCGACCCGGGCCACGCCGGGCACACCCAACGTGCTGATGGTCGTGCTCGACGACACAGGCTTCGGGCACCTCGGTTGCTACGGGAGCCCGATCGAGACCCCGGCCTTCGACGGGCTGGCCGCGGACGGATTGCGGTTCAACAACATGCACACCACGGCGCTGTGCTCGCCGAGCCGTTCGTGCATCCTCACCGGCCGCAACCACCACAGCAACGGCATGGCCTGCATCACCGAGTTCGCCACCGGCTTTCCGGGCTACAACGGCGTCATCCCGTTCGAGAACGGGATGCTGTCCGAGATGCTGCTCGGCGAGGGTTACAACACCTACATGGTCGGCAAGTGGCACCTGACCCCGAGCAACCAGGAGACCGCCGCCGGGCCCTACGACCGGTGGCCGCTGGCCCGGGGATTCGAGCGCTACTACGGCTTCCTCGGTGGCGACACCAGCCAGTGGTATCCCGACCTCGTCTACGACAACCACCAGGTCGAGCCGCCGAAGCGTCCCGAGGAGGGCTACCACCTCTCTGAGGACCTGGTGGACAAGTCCATCGAGTTCATCGCCGACTCCCAGCAGATCGACCCCAACAAGCCCTTCTACCTCCACCTCTGCTTCGGCGCCACGCACGCGCCCCACCATGCTCCCAAGGAGTGGATCGACAAGTACGCCGGGAAGTTCGACGCCGGCTGGGACGCCTACCGCGAGCAGGTGTTCTCCAAGCAGAAGGAGCTGGGCATCGTCCCCGTCGACGCCGAGCTCTCGCGACACGACCCCGACGTACCCGTGTGGGACACCCAGACCGCGGACGCTCGCCGGTTGTACAGCCGGATGATGGAGGTCTTCGCCGGGTTCCTCAGCCACACCGATCATCAGCTGGGCCGCCTGCTCGACTTCCTCGCACAGCAGGGAGTCCTGGACAACACCATCGTCATGGTGATCTCCGACAACGGTGCCAGTGCCGAGGGCGGTCCCACCGGGACCACGAACGAGGCCCAGTTCTTCAACAACGCCCAGGAACCGATCGAGGACAGTCTCGCCGTCATCGACGAGATCGGCGGCCCCGACCACTTCAACCACTACCCGTGGGGCTGGACCAACGCCGGGAACACGCCATTCCGGCGGTGGAAGCGGGAGACCTACCGGGGCGGCTCCTCCGACCCCTTCATCGTGTCCTGGCCGCGGGGCATCACGGCGCGCGGTGAAGTCCGCACCCAGTACGCCCACATCATCGACCTGGTGCCGACAGTGCTGGACCTGCTCGACATCGAGCCACCGGCCGCCATCCGCGGGGTCACCCAGGCGCCCATCCACGGGGTCAGCTTCGCGGAGTCCCTCGCCGACGCCGAAGCCGCGAGCAAGCGGCGTACGCAGTACTTCGAGATGATGGGACACCGCTCGATCTACCACGACGGCTGGCGGGCAGTGTGTGCTTGGCCGGGGCCGTCGTTCGCCGAGGCGGGCTTCGGCTTCGGTCAGCCCATCTCGGCGGACAAGCTGACCGAGCTCGATGCGACCGGCTGGGAGCTCTACCACGTCGAGGAGGACTTCGCCGAGACCCGAAACGTCGCGAGCGACCATCGCGACCGGCTCATCGCGATGATCGGCCTCTGGTACGCCGAGGCGGGCAAGTACGACGTCCTGCCGGTGGATGGCAGCGGTCTGGCCCGGATCATGGCGGAGAAGCCCTCGGCCGCGGTGCCGCGAGACCGCTACGTCTACCAGGCGGGCACCCAGTCGGTCCCCTTCAACGCCGCCCCACGGGTGCTCAACCGGCCACACAGCATCACCGCCGAGGTGGAGCTCCCGGAGGAGGGCGCCGAGGGCGTGCTTCTCTGCCAGGGCACGGCCGCCGGTGGCTATTCGATGTTCGTCCAGGACGGGAAGCTGCACTACGTGCACAACTACGTCGGTCGCAGCCTCCACAAGGTCTCGACCCCAGACGCCCTCACACCGGGCACACACAAGCTGAGGTTCGAGTTCGAGCCCACCGGCGAGCCCGACATGCCGAACGGCAAAGGTGCCCCGGGGCGGCTGCAGCTCTACGTCGACGGAACGCTGGCCGCCGAGGCGACTGCGCCGGTGACGACGCCATTCATGCTCAACCCCGGCGCGCTCACCTGTGGGGCCAACCCTGGCTCGCCGGTGACGCCGGACTACCCGTCGCCGTACCGGTTCACCGGCAGCCTGCACTCGGTGACCGTCGACGTCTCGGGCGAGCTGATCGTCGACGAGGAGGCAGAAGCACGATCGGCGATGGCGCGCCAGTAGGCCACGTCCCGGTGGGAGTCACCGGGAAGCCCCCACTGGTCCACGAGTAGGGAGCCACCCATGGACGTCACGGTCGTCGTGGTCGCCACCGCGGCATTGTTCGCCTGGGGGCTGTTCTCCAACCGACTGGAGCGGGCCGACGTGACCGCGCCCATCGCGTTCATCGCGGTCGGCGCGGCCCTGGCAGGGTTCGACCTGGTCGAGGGCGTATCGGCCCCGGAGACCCTGACCCCCCTGGTCGAGCTCACCCTGGTCTGGGTGCTGTTCTCCGACGCCGCCCGCCTGCCCGTGCAGCAGCTGCGCCGCGACGGCGGCCGCTACCTGCGGTTGCTGGGGATCGGCCTGCCGCTGACCATCCTGTTCGGATGGGGGCTGGCCGCCTGGCTCTTCCCCGGGCTCGGCGTCTGGCTGGCCCTGTTCGTCGGGGCGGCACTCGCCCCCACCGACGCCGCCCTCGGAGTGCCGGTGGTGACCAACCCGGTCGTGCCGGCCCGGATCCGTCGGCTCATCACCGTGGAGAGCGGCCTCAACGACGGCATCGCCACCCCGGTGGTGATGGTGGCCATCACCGGCGCGGCCGCGGCCGCAGGGCTGGAGCACGCCGAGAGCGCCGGGCACGCAGTGGTCGCGCTCCTCGTCGGAGCCGCGTCGGGCCTCGGGGTCGGCGGTGTGGGCGGCGCTGCACTGCGGTGGGCCCGCCGACACGGGACCGCCTCGGAGTCCTTCGCGGGCATCGCCGTCCTCGCCCTGGCGCTGGCGTCCTACGCGACCGCCCTGACCCTGAACGGGAACGGCTTTGTCGCGGCCTTCTGCGGCGGCCTCGCGTTCGGGGCACTCGCGGGTCGACGTGCACCGGAGGAGCTGGAGTACCTCGAGCAGACAGGCACCCTGCTGGGAACCCTGGTCTGGATGGCTTTCGGAGCCATCGCGATCCCGATCATGCTCGACCGCATCGACGCCCTCACCGTCCTCTACGCCGTCCTGAGCCTCACCGTGGTCCGGATGCTGCCCGTGGCGCTCGCCTCGATCGGTGCCGGGATGGATCGCACGACTGTGCTGTTCGTCGGATGGTTCGGCCCCCGCGGCCTGGCGTCCCTGGTCTTCGCGCTCCTGGCCCTGGAACTGCTCGGGCCAGGCGCGGACGAAGCCGTCGCCGTGCTTGCGGTCACCGTTCTGCTCAGCGTCCTGGCGCACGGACTGACCTCGGCGCCGCTCGCCCGGCGCTACGGACAGTTGACGGCGGCTGACGGCCCCGAACCCGACGGCCCGGAACCCGGCGGCGGTGTCGCCGCTACCGACGCGAGAAACCCCTGACGGGACAAGTCAGCCCGAGCGCCCGGCGGGGTCATGCGGCACGGGTGATGCCCGACGTCCAGGGCACGTGGTCGAGTGAGGTGGTCCACCGGGTCTCTGCGTGGGCGCCGGCCGCGAGGGAAGGATGACCGATGGGACTTCGCCATCGGGGCCTGGAGGGCCCCACGTTCCAGATGCGGGAGAAGCTCTTGGCGATTGGGGACGACTACTGGATCGAGGACCAGGGCGGCAACAAGGTCTTCAAGGTCAACGGCAAGGCCGCGCGCCTGCGCGACACGTTCGTGCTCGAGGACGCCAGCGGTGCTGAGGTCTCGAAGATCCAGGAGAAGAAGCTCAGCGTGCGCGACAAGATGACGATCGAGCGCGACGGCGCCAAGGCCACGGTGCGCAAGCGCATCGTTGGCATCCGCGACCACTACATCATCGACCTCGAGGACGGCGACGACCTCACGGCACACGGCAACATCGTCGACCACGAGTACGAGATCGAACGAGACGGCGAAACCATCGCGACGGTCTCGAAGAAATGGTTTCGGGTCCGCGACTCCTACGGTGTCCAGATAGCCGAGAACCAAGACGTTGCGGTCATCCTGGCGATCACGGTCTGCGTCGACGCCATGGCGCGCGGCTGACGAAGGGGTCTGTCCCGGTCGTGACCACCTCACCCGGTGTTGGCTGGAGCTGCGCGAGTGGCACATGTCGGTCGCTGATCCCCCCCGCGAGCGCCGCAGACGCGTAGAGCACGGTTGTCAGCAGCGACAGGATGAAGAGGATCGCCAGCGGTGCGGCGAAGACACCGTACTGCGGCTTGTCCAGACTCCAGGCGACGATGAGCTCCAACAGCTGCTTGACCACCCCGACGGCCACCGCACCGATGAGGCTGGCGCTCAGACGTGGACCTCGATGGGGGCGGATGCCGCCAAGTCGACCCAGCAGGATCCACAGGATCAGGACGTCCACGACCAGTCCCACCGTCAGGCCGACCACGATCAGTGCTGCGCGGATGGACGCGGAGTCCCACCCGAGCGCCTCGAGAGCCGGCCCGATCAGGCTGGAGGTCGGGCTCGCCGACGCGAAGGACACGACCACCAGCGGTGCGACCACGATCAGCACCAGGAGGTGGCGGGCCTTCGCTGTCGCAAAGCTGCGCGGGTCGGGCGGCGCGCCGAAGATCAGGTGCATCGAGCTGCTCGCGCCACCGACCGCGCCGAGCCCGGAGTACAGAAGGAACGTCAGGCCGAGGATGCCCGCCGTGGTGCCCGTCGAGCGAAGCTGGTCAGGGTCGATCCCCTCGTCCCCGACCAGCCCCGGCAGCGCATCACCCAGCGCATCAGTGAGAACCTTCGCGAGATAGTCCGCGCCCACGAAGGCCATCACGCCGTAGGTCACGGCCAGCAGCGAGAACAGGGAGAGGAACAAGTAGTAGGCCGTCCCAGAGGACAACAGACCCACGTGGGCGCCGGTGTAGCGCTGCAGGGCGCGATATGCGATCGCGCCAGCAGCTGTCCGGTCCAGCCTCTCCGCATACCCGGGTACGTCGCGCGGCGGCGGGTCGATGGACGTTCCGGCGATCGGCGGCGGCGCCGCAGCAGAGGCCATGGGCATGCCTACCGCAGCCGGATCGGCAGAGGGGCGCTCACGTGCTAGAGCCCCAGCTCGGCGGTGACCTTGGAGGAGTCGAGGGCGCCCTGGAGTGCGGCGTGGTCTCGTTGGTTCTGGTCGGCATAGGTGTCGGCAAACGCCGCCATGGCCTGATCGAAGTGGTCGCCCTTGCCGAGATAGCTGGCGATGGCGACCGGGTCGCCGGAACGAGCGTGTGCCCGGGCCAACGTCCAGCCACAGACACGGGCGTACTTGGTCATGGCGGCGGGATCCATCGCCTCGACGAGGGCGGAGCCCTTGCCGTCCCACAGCTGTCGCACGTAGAAGTCGCGTTCCACGCCGTCGATCCCGTTCACCCGGACCCAGCCGAGCATGATGTCGCTGGCCGACTGCATGAGCCGCTGGCCCTCGACCACGCGCTGTCCGTGGTTGGCGAAGGCACTCTTTCGGACAAACGGCTCCAACACCGAGGCCTGAGCTTCCTTGCACTGCAGGAACATCGGGTCACCGGTGTCGTTGCCGAGCATCAAGACGATCCAGGCGCGGGTTCCGACACTTCCGACGCCCACTACCTTGCGGGCGGCGTCGCAGTACCGGAATCGGTCCAGCAGTCTGCGGTGGTCCCCTTGCAGGGTGCGTCGGTAGCCGCGAATGGCCGCCCGCATCCACTCATCGACCTGGTGGGCCTCGGCGTCAGGGAGCAGGTCCCCGATGGAGACGATCAGGGGTGGGTCGCTGACAATCCTGGCTTTCCCGTCGACGACCTCGACGAGCTTGTCCAAGGCGCGCATCCCGTCCTTGGCCCGCGCCTTGGCCAGGTTCTTCTCGAAACGCTTCACCTGCTTCGGCTTCGCACCTCTCTTCAGCTCCCGCCGCAGATCGTCCACGTCGAGCCGCGCGTACCACATGTCCAGGGTCTTCTTCCCGGCCATGCCACCCATGGCTTCGCGGTACGAGCGTGCAACAGCCAGGTTGACGAGGCGGCGTTGCCGGCCGTCGAGGTTGTTCTCGCGAGCGGCGACCTCGAAGCTGGCGACGAGGCGCTTGACGTCCCACTCGAAGGGGCCTGGAAGCGTCTCGTCGAAGTCGTTCAGGCTGAAGACCAGCCGTCGGTCCGGAGCTGCGAACGCCCCGAAGTTCGACAGATGTGCGTCGCCGCACAGCTGCACCATCAGCCCGGGGCTCGGGGTCCGTGCGAGGTCGGAAGCCATCACGTACGCCGCGCCACGGTAGAAGGTGAACTCGGAGACCGACATCCGGCCGTACCGGATCGGCAGCAGCTCAGGGACCCTGCTCTCACCCTGCTCCTGCAGCAGATCGACCGGGTCCGGACGATCGGCATCGGGGTGCCACTCACCAAGCGCCGACCGGGGAACCGCGCCTCGGGCTGCCCTGCCGTGAGCCGCCCGGTCGGACACCGAGGGGTGGTCGACAGGGTCCGGGCCGGGGGTGAGGGTTGGTGTCGTCATCCATCGATCACACGTCAGATCGCAGCAGTTGACATCACCCCGTGGGGGTAGCCCTCTCCGACCCGCCCGCGGCGACCCAGCCGGAGTCGGCGGTCAGGCGGGCACAGCGCCGCGGATGACGTCGACCAGCTCGTCGCGCGTCGGGCCAGGTGCGTACGGGGCGCGCCAGCCGCCCTCATAGGCCGCGCGCGCCAACGGCTCTGCGGGCCTGAGCGACTCCGGCAGCGCGGTCATCGCCAGATAGGGCCCGGCGTGCTGGCCGATCCGGGGGTCGGCCCCGATCGCGGCGGCGATGAGGTCGGTGGTCAGCGGGAGGCTGAGGTCGATGTCTTCGCCTTGCCAGCGCCTGACCATGCCGCCGTCGATCGCGATGTGGTCGCTCACCCAGGGCTCGATGGCGTGATCGCACCAGGCGCCGAACGGTTCGGCCACGCCGGCGGGATCGGCGCCCTCGGCGAGGAGCCTGAGCAGGGCGGTGATCTGCATGCAGGCCATCGCGATCCCGCGTCCTCGGGTCGGTGTCGTGGTTGCCACCGAGTCCCCCACGGCAACGAGTCCGGGTGTGCCGGCCTGCCGGCGGTAGACGTTGCGCAGCGCGCCGCCGACAAGGACCGACGAGGTGGGTTGTGCCCGCTCCGGGTGGGTCCACTCGGCGAGGGCCGGGATGGCTCGGCAGGCGGCCTCGAAGGCGTCCTCGAACCGCAGTGCCTTGAGTGCGGCGTCTGCGGTGGGGCGCACGAGCACCACCGAGAAGTGGCCGGCCTCGTGCAGGAAGACCAGGCACTGGTAGCCGTCGAAGTCGGCGATGTAGGCAATCGGGCTCACCATCGGCCCGCGCTCTGCGCCGGGTCGCAGCCGATAGGTGCGGTCGACGTAGGCGAGGCCGCAGTCGCCGTCGAGCTCCGGACCGCCGTCGCGCACGCTCGATCTGCCGAGGCGCCCGGATCGACCGGAGGCGTCCACGACGAGGTCGGCCTCGACGAGGGAGTTGTCGACCAGTGCGCCGCTGACTCGTCCGCGGTCCCGGACGAGTCCGTCGACATGACCCGTGCGCAGGGTGAGGCCGGGTTCCCCCTCCGCCGCGTGTCGAAGCGCTCGCTCGAAGGTCGAGCGCCTTGAGAGCATCCCCAGCACCTGGGGGGACCCCGTGGGGCTCAGCGCCTCCACGGGGCGGGCGCCGAGGTCCCGCCAGCCGGCGAGGGCTTCTGGCCACTCCGCCTGCAGGGTCGTCGGCACCTGGGGCCGGAATCCGTGGGCGTGCTCGAACTGCATGACGCCACGACGGGGCCATGCGTCTGCGGTCGGCCCGGCGTCCCGATCCACCGCCGTGACCTGGTGACCGCGGCGCGCGAGCGCGGCGCCGAGGATGAGTCCGGTGGGACCCGAGCCCACGATCAGTGTCCGCATGGCCGTCCTTCGCTACACTGTCAGTTAAGTGATAACACTCAGAGTCACCTGAAATGGAGAGGGTGTCAAGATGACCCGGGAGAGCCGCCAGTACCGCTCGCCGCTGCGTGAGGATCAGGCGCGGGCGACTCGCCGAGCGGTCGTCACTGCTGCCCGCGAGCTCTTCGTCGAGCTCGGATGGTCACGCACGACCATCGACGCCGTGGCCGCGCGAGCCGGAGTCAGCCGCAAGACGGTGTTCACCTCCGTCGGTGGCAAGGCAGTGCTCCTGAAGCTCGCCCTGGACTGGGCGCTGGTCGGCGACGACGAGCCGGTCCCGCTGGCCGAACGGCAGGTCATCGCAGAGATGGAGCAGCTGACCGATCCCCGCGCGCTCGTGGCCCGGTGGGCCCGGTTCGTTGCCGAGCTGGAGCAACGGGCCGCGCCCCTGGCCGCCGTGCTGTTCGTGGCTGCGGACGTCGACCCGGAAGCCGCCGAGGTGCACCGCGTGTCCGAACGCAACCGGCTCCGGGGCGCGGAGTCCTTCGTGGCTCGTCTCGCGACCCTCGACGCCCTGCGGCCTGGACTGACCACCCAGCGTGCCGCGGCCGCCGCCCTGGTGCTCATGGACCCCGCGATTCATCGCACGCTCGTGCGCGAGCACAGCTGGACGCGCACGCAGTACGCCGACTGGATCGAGCGCTCGGCGGTTGCCGAGCTACTCGGGGGGAGATGAGTCAAACCGCCAGAGATCGGCCCGGGTGCGGCTCAGGGAGTGGGGCTGCGCCGTCCAGCAGCTCAGTGCGAGGGGAGCTCCCCGGTCAGCCGACCGTGTCGCTGGGCGCTGGTCTGGTTGAGCCCCACGATCTCAACGGTCTTGTGCTTGCGCTCGTACTTGGTCGTGATGGCGTCCAGCGCGGCGACCGTCGAGGCGTCCCAGATGTGTGACCGCGACAAGTCGATGACGACGCGCTCGGGGTCGTCGGCATAGGCGAACTGGGTGTAGAGGTCGTTGCTGGAGGCGAAGAAGAGCTCGCCGGTGACCGTGTAGACCGCGCTCACGGTCCCGTCGGCGTCCTCGACGAGCTCGCGGTGGGTCTCGGTGAGGTGGGCGACCCGGCGGGCGAAGAGCGTCATGGCGACCAGGACGCCGACCACGACACCGATGGCGAGGTTGTGGGTGCCGACGGTCACGACCACGGTCGCGAGCATCACCGTGGTCTCCGACTTCGGCATCCGGCGCAGGGTGGCGGGCCGGACGCTGTGCCAGTCGAAGGTGCCGACGCTGACCATGATCATCACCGCCACCAGCGCAGCCATCGGGATCAGGGCGACCACGTCGCCGAACCCGACCACCAGCACGAGCAGGAAGACACCGGCCAGGAAGGTCGAGAGCCGCGTCCTGGCGCCCGAGCCCTTCACATTGATCATGGTCTGGCCGATCATCGCGCAGCCACCCATGCCGCCGAAGAAGCCGGTGATGACGTTGGCGGCACCCTGGCCCCAGGCCTCGCGGGACTTCTCGGAGTGGGTGTCGGTGATGTCGTCGACCAGCTTGGCGGTCAGCAGCGACTCCAGCAGACCCACCACCGCCATGGCGATCGCGTACGGCGCGATGAGCTCCAGGGTGTGCAGGCTCAGCGGCACGTCGGGAAGGAACAGGGACGGGAGAGTATCCGGCAGCTCGCCCTGGTCGCCGACGTCGGGCACGGTCAGTGCGGCCGCGAGGGTGAACCCGGTCAGGGCCACGATCGCGACCAGGGGCGCCGGGACGACCCTGGTGACCCTCGGCAGCCACACGATGACCGCGATGCCGACAGCGATCATGGGATACACCAGCCACGGCACGTCGACCAGGTGCGGGACCTGGGCAAGGAAGATCAGGATCGCCAAGGCGTTGACGAAGCCGACCATCACCGAGCGCGGGACGAACCGCATCAGTCGGGCGACCCCGGTCAGGCCGAGCACGACCTGGATGGCGCCCCCCAGCAGCACGGTTGCGATCAGGTAGTCCATGCCGTAGTCGCGGGCGACCGGGGCGATGACCAGCGCGATCGCGCCGGTGGCCGCGGAGATCATCGCCGGACGGCCCCCGAGGAAGGCGATGGAGACCGCCATCGTGAAGGAGGCGAAGAGCCCGACGCGGGGGTCGACACCGGCGATGATCGAGAACGAGATCGCCTCGGGGATCAGGGCGAGTGCCACGACCAGGCCGGCGAGGACCTCGGTGCGCAGCATCGTCGGGGAACGCAGCGCGTTGCGGACGGTGGGCGCGAGCGGTGTCGTTCGATCCTGGCTCACGGGATGGGGCAGTGCAGGCGTGCTCACGCTGTGGCTCCGTTCGAGCAGTCGTTCGGCGCCGTCGCAGGAGGAGGAAGGCCGACCGACGTGGTTGAGGGTGACAGGGGGCGCGGCGTGCGCGCGGCGCCGGCGTCGTCGCCGGCCGAAAGTCGGGGGACCAGACTACCGTCACCTGACGTATCGGTCGAAATCGTCGCGCACCGAGCTGCTCGTCCGTGCCGACTCGGCCGTCATCGGCGTCCGCAGTGTGCTTGTGTGGCCCTTGACCGCCCATCTCTGCGAACGGACCCCTTGTGAACGACCTGATCTTCGCCAACGGGCGGCTCTTCGACGGCCTGAGCTACCACCACGAGCTGGCAGTGGGGGTCCGCGGCGAGACGATCTTCGCCGTGGGGCCGCTCGACCAGGTCCGCGAGGAGATGTCGTCCGGCGGGCGACGCCCCGAGGAGTACGACGCAGCGGGTGGGCTGATCCTCCCGGCCTTCCACGATGCCCACATCCACCCCCTCATCGGGGGCCTGGAGCTGCGCTCGGCCATGCTCATCGACTGCGGCAGCGCCCAGGAGTGCCTCGACTCCATCGCCGAGGCGGTGGAGCAGGACGACCACGGAGCCGACACCTGGTTCCGCGCCGGGGGCTGGTCGCTGGAGCACTTCGACCAGGCGACCGGACCCACCGCCGAGGCTCTCGACCGGGTGGTGCCGCACCGTCCGGCGTTCCTGCCGAGCAACGACCACCACAACGCGTGGGTGAACACTCGTGCGCTCGAGCTCGCGGGGATCGACAAGGACACCCCCGACCCGCCGGACGGGTGGATCGAGCGCGACGACCAGGGCAACCCGACCGGCACCCTGCGGGAGGCCGCGGCGCTGCTGGTGCACCGGCTCGTGGACACCACCCAGGAGGAGAAGCACGGGGCGCTGCGCGAGGCCCAGGCCCACCTGCACTCGTGGGGGATCGTCGGCTGGCAGGACGCCCTCGTGGGTGGCTACGCCGGCATCGACGACCCGACGCAGGCCTACCTCGACATGGTCGACGCCGGAGAGCTGTCCGCGCGCGTGCGGCTCGCCCTCTGGTGGGACCGGCACCGCGGCGTCGAGCAGCTCGACGACCTGCGCGCCGAGCGCGAGCGGCTCGCCGAGGCGGGGCTGGACGCGGGGGCGGTCAAGCTCATGGTGGACGGGGTCTCGGAGACCTTCACGATGGCGCTAGACGAGCCCTACCTCGGCGGTGCCCGGTGCCCGTGCGACGGGGGCGAGCGGGGCCTGGCGTTCCTGGAGCCTGAGCAGCTCGACGAGGCCGTGGTGGCGCTCGACGACGCCGGGTTCCAGGCGCACTTCCACGCTCTGGGCGACCGGGCCGTCCGGACCGCGCTGGACGCCGTCGCCGCCGCCCGACGTACCAACGGGTGGAGCCCCCAGCGCCACCAGCTGGCCCACCTGCAGCTCGTGGCGCCCGCGGACCGCAAGCGCTTCCGGCTGCTCGGCGCGATCGCGAACGTCGAGGGGATGTGGGCCCGCTACCTGACACCCGCGGTGCAGATGGTCGAGCCGTACCTCGACCAGGAGCGGCTGGAGTGGCAGTACCCCTTCGCCGACATCGTCGCCAGCGGGGCGCTGGTGGCCGGCGGCTCGGACTGGCCGATCAACCCGCCCGAGCCGATGGAGGGCATCCACGTGCTGGTCAACCGCTCGTCGCGGCGCACCGACGAGCAGGACGAGGAGCCGCCGATGCGCGACGACCAGGGCCTGAGCCTGACCCATGCGCTGCAGGCCTACACCAGCGGCGCCGCTCACGCCAACCACCAGGAGGACTCGGGCAACGTGCGGGTGGGGGCGTCGGCGGACATCGTGGTGCTCGACAGAGACCCCTACGACCTGCACGAGGACCACATCGGCTCGGCCGACCCGGTTGCGGCCTGGTCACGTGGCTCGCAGGTCTACCAGCGGGACTAGTCGCTGCCGCTCAGCGGCGCCGTCGAGCCTGGCGGAGGTCGGCCCCGACCGCGTGGAGGTGGCGCAGCCCGGCGGCGTACGACGCACGGGCGGTGGTCTCCACGTAGTCGACGGACCGGTCCTCGCAGAACCGTCGGACGACGACCTGCGCATGTCGCAGGTTGGGCCGCGGCAGGCTCGGGAAGAGGTGGTGCTCGATCTGGTAGTTCAGCCCGCCGAGCGCGTAGTCCACGAACCTCCCGCCCCGCACGTTGCGGGAGGTGAGCACCTGCCGCAGCAGCGGATCTGCGGCCTGCTCAGGCTCGAGGGTGGGCATCCCCTTGTGCCCAGGGGCGAACGAGCACCCCAGGTAGATGCCGAACCCGGCCTGGTGCACGAGCGCGAACACCACTGCCTGCTGCCAGGTCAGCGCGACGAGCAGGAGCGCCACGTATCCCGCGACGTGCACCACGAGCAGGGTCGACTCGAGCCCACGGTGGCGCACGCGGGGGTTCATCAGCGCTCGTGCGCTGGACACGTGCAGGTTGATCGCCTCCAGGGTGAGCAGCGGGAAGAAGAGCCACGCCTGGTGGCGGGTCAGCCAGCCGGCCACAGCCCTGCGTGGCCGGGCCTGGCCGGCGTCGAACACCAGGGCGCCGGGGTGCACATCGGGATCGGAGGAGAGGTCGTTCGGGTGGGCGTGGTGGGCGTTGTGCTTGTCGACCCACCACGTGTAGCTCAGGCCGTTGAGCAGGTTGCCGGTCACCAGGCCCACTGCCCGGCTGGCGCCGCTGCGGCGGGTGATCTGGCGGTGGCCGGCGTCGTGGCCGAGGAACGCCAGCTGGGTCGAGACCACGGCGAGGACCGGTGCGAGCGCGATGGCCCACCAGGAGTCCCGGAGCATCAGGAGCCCGGCCACCGTCGCCACCAGGGCGAGCAGGTCGACCGCCAGCAGGACAGCGTAGAACCGTGGCCGGGGGCGGAGCAGCCCGAGCCGGCGGATCTCCGCGGTCAGCTGGGCGTACCCCTCGGTGGGAGCAGGGGAGGGGGAGTGGTCAATCACAGGCATGGGCGCGACCCAACGCTAGACGGGGTGCCGCCGGGGTCTTGGGCAGCCGATCGACCGAGCCTACGCCCGGGGCTGAGGCCGCGGTCGCGCGTGCCGGCCTGACGCTCAGCCCGGGGAGGTGTCGCCCGACCGATCGTGCAGGACGGCGTCGGCCAAGGTGCCATGGAGCACGACCGCCTGGGCGACGTCGCTGAGCCTCTGGTTGTGGGCTCGGGCATAGCCACGCAGACGTTCGAAGGCGTGGTGCATGTCCATGCTGCCGCGCTCGGCGAGGACCCCCTTGGCCTGCTCGATGACGATCCGGGAGTTGAGCGCGTTCTGCAGCTGCTCCGCCAGCATGGAGGACCTCGAGACCGAGCGCTGCTGCAAGATGCCGATCGTCGCAACGTCGGCCAGCGCCTGGGCGATCCGCAGGTCGTCCTCACTGAGGCCTCGTCGATCCTTGGTCATGAAGAGGTTGAGCGCGCCGATCGTCTGCTCACGCAGCCGCAGCGGGAAGGCGTGCACACCGGTGAACCCCACGGACAGCGCGGACCGGGCGAAGGTCGGCCAACGCTCCTGCTCCGCCGACATGTCGGCAACCGTGACCGGGATGCCGCCGTGGACGCACTCCAGGCAGGGGCCTTCCTCGGACTGCAGCTGCAGCAGCTCCACCAGCCTCGCGGTCTCGCTCGAGGATGCGACCACCTGCAGGTTCCCACGCTGATCGACCAGCAGCAGGCCCCCCTCGTCGACGGCCAGAAGGGCGACGCAGCTCTGCACCAGCTCCTGCAGCAGCTCGACCACGTCGTAGTCGGCGACCAGCGAGTCCGCCAGCGCCACGAAGCGCTCCGAGAGCAGTGCGGCGCGGCGAGACTCCTGCGAGGTGTCGCGTTGGGCTGGTTGGTGATTCATGGTGCTCCCCTCGAGAACCGGCGGCGCCCGGCCACCACGTCGGCCGCAAGATCATTGATGGATTTTCCTTCGCTGAACGCGGTCGCCCGAACCATGGCCAGCGCGCTGGCGATGGTCGTGCCCGTCTGCGCCACGACCATCCCGGCGGCCTGGTGGACCACCATCCGGTACGTCGGCTCGGCGGCGCCGTCTGCGTCGGTGCTGAGGTCCAGCAGCACCAAGGCGATGCGGTCGATCGTGCCGAGCACCGAGGTGAGCTCGTCCCCGGCCAGGGTGCCGGGCCGGCAGCGGTAGAGGTCCAGGGTTCCCAGTGCGATCGCGCCGATCTGGACGGGGAAGGCGAAGACCGCGCGGATGCCGGAGGCTTCGGCCTCCCTGACGAAGGCCGGCCATCGCCGGGTGGCGTCGGTGACCGCTCCGATGTCGTCCAGCAGCACCGGGGACCCGGACCGGACGGCGTCCACGCACGGCCCTTCCCCCAGGGTGAACTGGAGGTCTTCGATCAGCCGGGAGCGGTCGTCGGAGACGAAGGTCGGCTCCGGCGTGCCGTCGCTCGACAGTATCGCCAGCCCCACGCCGTCGGCGCGTGCGCTTCCTTGACAGGCGTGACAGAGCAACTCGAGGCGTTCTGTCACCCTGCGCGCTCGCAGGCGGGTGGTGGACACACTCGACTGATCACTGGCCACCACCGGGGATAGGTGCGTCGTGACGAGCCACGACGTCACCAGCAGCCTACGCTTGCCGATCCGGCTGGAACAGGGGCAGGGCCGCACTCACCGGGCGGCCAGCGGGGCGCAGGATGCTCCATCGACCTGGCTCACCGGTGTCGCCTTCGTGTAGAATCAGGCCCAAGGGCTCGCGCCCTCACTGGCTGTGCGCAGCACGACGACGGCCAGTTCCTCCGACCCAGACCCCGCGGAGCTCCACCTCAGGACGATGGGTCAGGTCGGATGGACAGCTTCTCCCAGATGGTCAGCGGGCTCGCTGTGACCATGCTGGGTCAGACCTCCACCCAGGCGATGCTCGACCAGGTCGCCCGGGGGGCCGTGGCTGCGCTGCCGGTCGACGGAGCGAGCGTCATGCTCGGCGCCACGGTCGCGACGCCGGAGTACGTCGCTGCCTCCGATGCGGCAGCACTGCGCCTCGAGCGGTTGCAGAGCTCCCTCAACCAGGGCCCCTGCATCGTTGCCCAGGACAGCTCCAGGTCGGTCCTGGTCCCTGATCTGGCGGCGGAGGAGGGGTTCCCCGAGTTCACGGCGGCGGCGCGAGAGCTGGGCCTGCGCGGCGTCTTCTCCTTCCCGCTGCGGCAGGGCGAGACCTCCCTGGGCGCCTTCGATCTGTACCGCATGTCGCCCGGCATGCTCGATCGCTCCGAGATGCTCGTGGCGCAGACCCTGGCCGACGTGCTCGTCGCCTACGTCGTCAACGCCCAGACCCGCGCCGTCCTCGAGGCGGCTGCCAGGCGAGAGCACGGTGCGGTCGAGCGGCAACGCGCGCTGCAGGAGGAGAGCAAGCATTTCGTGGCCAGCCTGGTCCACGAGCTCGGCAACCCGATCGCCAGCATCGTCGGCTTCAGCGAGATGTTGACGGGGGACTCCGAGGACCTCTCCGCGCAGCAGCAGCGCAGTGTCTCGGCCATCCATCGCAACTCCGAGCGGCTTCGTTCCCTCTCCGCCGAGCTGCTCACCCTGTTCAGCGTCGACCCCGCCGAGGCGCACGCGGACCACACCCGGGTGGACCTCCGTGCGGTCGTGGCGGCCGCACGCGCCACCGTGGACGGTGCATCCACCGAGGCTGCGCTGGAGGTCTCGGTCCACGTCCCGGCCACGCCGGTCGTCGTCACCGGACATCCCGAACATCTGGAGCGGATGGTGTCCAACTTGCTGGGCAACGCGGTCAAGTACACCCCGGCCGGGGGCAGCGTCACCTGCGTGCTGAGCCAGGAGGACGCCCACGCCACGCTCGAGGTTCGCGATACCGGCATCGGCATCCCCGAGGAGGAGCAGGACCAGCTCTACACCAGGTTCTTCCGCGCATCGACCGCCACCGAGCGCGGCATCCAGGGCACCGGGCTGGGACTGGCGATCGTGAGGTCGGTCGTCAGAGGTCACCGCGGCACGATCGCGGTGACCTCCGCGGTGGGCAGCGGAACGCGCTTCGTCGTGCGCCTCCCGCTCGCGCGGGAGACCACGGCCCGCACGGCGGCCCGATAGGACCTTGCCGGCTCGCCCGGGGGTCCTCGGTCCGGATCTGCGAGGACCTACGTCCCGAGCGCGACCAAGACCCTCGCGCCGACCTGGGGGAGATGTCAGGCTTCAGGACGTTCGCCCCTCTGGCCCCGGAGGCCAGGGAACAGCCCGGCTCGACAGGGGAGATCGACCTTGCTGCTACCCGACGACGTGACCACCTTCGCCCGTGCTGCCGAGCAGCTGCACGAGACGCCCGTCCAGCTGCTCAGCCCGCGAAACCTGGTCAGCCAGTGCCGGCTCTTCCAGCGCGAGCTGCCCGACGTCGCGATGTTCTACGCCTTCAAGAGCTCCTCCAGCCGTCATGTCGTCGAGGCGATCGACCACCTCGTGGCCGGGTACGACGTGGCGTCGCCGCGCGAGATCGAGCAGGTCGTCTCTTGGGGCGTCGACCCGGCACGGCTGCGGTACAGCAACCCGGTCAAGGCGCCGGCGTCGATCGAGGCCGCGCATGGCCTGGGGGTCACCAAGTTCGCTGCCCAGTCCGTCGCCGAGCTGGAGAAGATCGCGACGCACGCCCCCGGCAGCTCGGTGTACCTGCGGCTGCGCGTCGGGGCGTCGCAGGGAGCGCTGGACTTCTCCTCGAAGTTCGGTGCGCCGGCCGAGGAGGTGCTGGCGGCCGCCCCCCGGGCACGCGAGCTGGGGCTGGACCTGATCGGGATCACCTTCAACGTGGGCTCGCAGTCGAGCGACCCCGCCGTGTGGCGCACCGGGATCGAGCAGGGCGCGGCCGTGCTCCGACGGCTCCGCGACCACGGGATCACCCTGCACGAGCTCAACATCGGAGGCGGCTACCCGGTGCGCTACTCCGAGGCCGACCCCGAACCGGTCCTGGCGCTGCGCGCGATCCGCTCGGCGCTGGACGATGTCCGCGCCGACTTCCCCGGCCTGCGTGTGCTGGCCGAGCCGGGCCGGTTCGTCTCCGCGCCCTCCGGAGCGATCGTCACCACGGTGATCGGCCGCGAGGAGCGCGCCGGGCGCACCTGGCTCTACCTCGACACCGGTGCCTTCCAGACGTTCCTCGAGCGGTTCGAGTTCGAGCGCTTCATCCACCCGGCGTACTCCGTGGGACACGTCCTCGCGGGCGCCTCCGCTCCTCCGCTGCAGCGGTACGCGCTCACCGGTCCGACGTGCGACGCCTTCGACACGCTCACCACCGACGTGGTGCTTCCCCAGGGGCTGGACGTCGGTGACCGCGTCCTGTTCACGATGGCGGGGGCCTACACCCGTGAGTACGGCAGCCACTTCAACGGCTTCGCGCCGCCGACCGTGGTCAGCCTGGGCGGTGTGGCAACCGGCTCCACGCCCGACCCGGCGCGGATGCCGATGCCGCGGCGGGCAGGCCTTCCCACGGTCCGGGCCTAGGGACGGAGGCGACCCCCGGCGGCGCTTCTCGGCCGTCGCCACACCGAGGTGACGGCGGCCGTCTCCTCCTCGGTGGCCCGGCGGAAGGGCGGGTGCTCCGGAGGCGCCACGGCGCGGCGTTCCTGGCCGCGGGTGGCACGCAGGCTCGCGACGACCGACACGGTCAGGATGGTCGAGATGACGGCGAGCGAGATCGTGGTCGGGATGTAGACGAGGTCGACCTTGAGCAGCATCTTGAGGCCGACCCAGATCAGGACCAGGGCGAGGCCGAGCTTGAGGTAGACGAACCGGTGGATGAGGTCGGCGAGCAGGAAGTACATGGCCCGCAGCCCCAGGATCGCGAACGCATTGGCGGAGAAGACTAGGAACGGCTCGTCGGTGACCGCGAAGATCGCGGGGATCGAGTCCACGGCGAAGACGATGTCGGTGACCTCGACGAGGACCAGGACCGCCAGCAGGGGAGTGGCCAGCACGACCCCGTCGCGGCGGACCAGGAACCGCTGGCCGTGGTAGGCGTCGGTCATCGGCACCCAGCGGCGGAACAGCCGCAGCGCGCGCGACTGCTCGGGGTCGAGGTGCTCGTTGCGCCCGCGGATCATCGTCGCGCCGGTGTAGAGCAGCAGGGCTGCGAAGAGGTAGAGCACCCAGGTGAAGCTGGCGATCAGCACCGACCCGGCCGCGATGAAGACGCCGCGGAACACCAGAGCACCGAGCACGCCGAGGAACAGCACCCGGTGCTGGTACTCACGGGGGACGGCGAAGTAGGTGAAGATGATCGCCCACACGAAGACGTTGTCGACCGCCAGCGACTTCTCGATCAGGTAGCCCGCGAAGTACTGCCGGCCCGGCTCGGCGCCGTACAGCCACCAGACCAGGCCTCCGAACCCGACGCCGGAGGCGACCCACACCACCGACCACGCCGCTGCCTCACGGACCCCGATCACGTGGGCGTGCCGGTGTCCGACGAGATCGATCAGGAGCATGAGAAGCACCGCGCCGAGCACGGCGAACCACATCCACAGGGGTACGTCCACAGCAGCCTCCAGTCGTCGACTGGAGGTCTCGTCGGCCACGGGGCCCTGGTGACCGGGCGTCGGACGACGACGCCGTACTGACGATCACCAGCGGGGACTACTCCCCTCCGCTCGCAAGTGAACCAGGACGATCGACGTCGGACAAGCGGCTCGGGTGTGCGTAACCCCGTGCGCGGGAGGTCGTTGAGACACCCGACCCCCGAGCAAGGAGACCCCTTCATGCGCCCACGCGTCCGCAGCGCCCTGGCCGTCGGCCTCACCGCCGCACTGTCCGCCTTCGCCCTCACCCCCAGCCCCAGCTCCGCCGCGGAGCCGCTGGCCCCCGTGTCGGGCTACCTGGCCCAGCAGCTCCCGGACCTGTCCCGGCTCTCCAGGACCACCGTGCTGGTCCACGGCGAGACGCTGGCCGACGCCGAGGACGCAGTCAGCGCGAGCGGGATGAGGCAGGTCAGCTCCTTCGACCAGATCGGCGTGGTCGTGGCGCGTGGCTCCAAGGCGCAGATCACCGACGTGCGCGCCGAGGACGGCGTGACCTACGTCGAGGGCAACCAGCCGATCGAGATGTTCGACTACACCTCGAACCAGGCCACGCGCGGTGAGGAGGCGGCCACGACGCTCACCGGCGCCGACGGCAGCGCCCTGACCGGCGAGGGCGTCTCGGTCGCGGTCATCGACTCCGGTGTCGACCCCAACCACCCCTACCTCCAGAACGACGACGGCAGCAGCGCCGTCGTGGTGAACAAGAAGGTCGCCTGCGACTTCTTCGAGCTCTTCTGCCAGGTCGTCGACGCGGGCGCGCTCGACACCGACACCCTCTCGGCCGGTGGCCACGGCACGCACGTCAACGGCATCGTCGCCGGACGCCCGACCGAGGTCAGCAACGGTCACCTGCAGGGCGCCGCCCCGGGTGCCTCGCTGGTCTCGCTCTCGACCGGCGCGGTGCTCTTCATCGTCGGCGCGGACGAGGCTCTGAACTGGGTGCTCGAGAACCACGACGCCCCCTGTGGTGCCGGCGTCCCGGCCTCGACCTGCCCGCCGATCAAGGTCACCAACAACTCATACGGTCCGACCGGCGGCGGTGAGTTCGACCCGAACTCGGCGACGGTGAAGCTGCAGGAGGCGCTCGTCGACGAGGGTGTCGTCACCGTCTGGGCCAACGGCAACGACGGTGGTGACGGCTCGGAGAACCTCTCCAACCCACCCGGGCAGGACCCGACCGGCGGGATCCTCTCGGTCGCGTCGTACAACGACCAGGAGACCGGCACCCGTGACGGTGTGCTGAGCGACTTCTCCTCGCGTGGCCGCGCCGGGGACACCTCGACCTACCCCGACATCTCCGCTCCCGGCGACACCATCACCTCCTCGTGCCGGATCTACCTGCCGATCTGCAGCACCGGCTTCGACCCGGTCGAGGGCGGCGACTACAACACGATCAGCGGCACCTCGATGGCCGCGCCGCACATCGCCGGCATCGTGGCGCAGCTCTTCCAGGCCGACCCGACCGCGACTCCCGCGCAGGTCGAGGCGGCGCTGAAGTCGAGCGCGTACAAGTACCAGTTCGGCGCCCCCTACGAGTCCGCCGGCGGGGTCACCACGTCGTACGACAAGGGCACGGGCCTGGTCGACGTGGTCGCCGCGGTCCAGGCTCTCGCGGGCTGAGGCCAGTCAGCCGAGACCCCGGCTGGCCGGCGGGAGGGGACGGCCTCCTCGTACGCTGTCGACCATGCTGGGGATCACACGTGAGGGACCCGTGGCCGTGCTCGAGCTGCGTCGCGAGGAACGTCGCAACGCGCTCGATCTCGAGCACTGTCGTGAGCTGGCGGCGGCTTCCGAGACCGCTGTGGCGCAGGGAGCACGGGTGCTGGTGGTCACCGGCGCGGGCACGGCGTTCTGCTCGGGTGCCGACCTCGGCGGGGTCTACGGCGAGGAGTTCATCGAGGCGCTCTACGGGATGCTGCACGGGTTCACCCGGCTGCCCGTGCCGGTGGTCGCCGCGGTCAACGGGCCGGCCATCGGAGCGGGGACCCAGCTGGCCCTGGCCTGCGACCTGCGGGTGGCCGACGAGACCGCGCGCTTCGGGGTGCCGACGGCGCGCAACGGCATGGCCGTCGACGCCTGGACGATGCGCACCCTCGCCGACCTCGCCGGCGGCGGGGTGGCTCGGCGGCTGATGCTGGCTGCCGAGACGCTGGACCGCGACGAGGCGCTCGCCTGCGGGCTGGCCGATCGGCCCGGGGACCTCGACGCCGCCATGGCCTGGGCCCAGGAGATCGCCACGCTGGCTCCCCTGACGCTGGCGCACAACAAGCTCGTGCTCAACGGAGGCGACCAGGCGCAGGTGGACGCGAGCTTCGCGCGCTGCTGGGCCAGCGACGACGTGCGCGAGGCCGCCGCGGCTCGTGCCGAGAAGCGCACGCCGGTCTTCCACGGCCGCTGACGCGACCGGTCCCTCAGACGCCGTCGAGGGCGTCGGTGCGCCACAGGTCGGGGTGCTCCTCGACCCAGCGCCGCGCGTCGCGGGCGCCGAGGCCGGCGACCTCCTCGAAGAAGTCCGCGTCGAACATCAGGTACGACAACAGCTCGCCCTGCAGCGGGCTGTCGCTGCCCAGGAGCCGGTGCATGATCTGCAGGTCCGGGTCGCCCAGCGTGCGGCGCAGGCTGCCGTGGTTGCTGCGGTACACCTCCAGCGCCACGTCGCTGATCTCCGAGCCCCGGCGCGGAGCCACGGCCGCGTAGGGCACCACGCGGTACGGCGCCCGGTCGCGGTCGGCGCGGTGACGGTCGAGGTGCGGGGCCATCTGGTCGTCCTGCGCGCCCGCGTTGACCGTCGCCAGCCGGCGCAGGTCGTGGCGCAGCGGGTCGTCCATCACCGAGCCGAGCAGCGTGGCCCCGCCGTCCCCGAGGTCGACGGGCGCGTCGTCGAGGTCGGCGTCGGGCTGGGCGGGTTCGAGGCTGCCGGTGCCGACGACGCAGACCCGCGCCGCGCCCAGCTCGATCGCCGGGGCGAGCGGGTAGCGGCGCCTCGTGGCGCCGTCGACGTACCAGCCGGCGCCCTCGGGCGGCTGCTGCACGTGCACCGAGGGGAAGAGCGCAGGGATGGCCGAGGAGGCCATCAGGTGCTCCACGCCGAGCCGCGTGGGCAGGTAGCGGCGGTGGTGCCCACCGGGCGGTTCGGGCAGCTCGACGCCGGGGGCGGCCTCGGCGAACATCGTCACCCGTCCGGTCCGCACCCCGGTGGCGGTCACCGCGGTGAGCGTGATCTCGCCGGACGCGACGTTGTCGTGCACCGCATCCCAGTCGAGCGCGCGGCCGAGGGTGCGCGAGAGCGGCGTGGTGCCGAACAGGCCCCGGAGCCGGAACCTCGAGAGCCCCAGGGTCTCCGAGGCGTAGCGCAGCACGACCTCGGGTGCCTGGCGCCACAGCGGCTGGATCACGTTGGGCTTGGTCGCGCCGAAGAGCACCTCGCGCAGGCGTGCGACCTGCTCGTCGGCCTCCAGATGGGCGGTCGAGGTCAGGGCGGCGCTGAGGAGCGCGCCGGCGCTGGTGCCGATCAACAGGGTGGGTCGCCGGCCCTGCTCGGCGAGCGCGGGCAGGAGCACCTCCAGCGCCCCGACCTGGTACGCCGAGCGGGCTCCACCCGCGTCCAGGACCAGGGCGGTGCGGTCCACGTCCTCGGTGTCGGCCATCGGGCGAGCCTAGTGCCCGACCGCTGCCGACGCGGCCGACCACATCAGTCCCCATCCGAGCATGCCGGGCCTAGATCGGGGGAAGCGGGGGAGGATGGGTGCATCAGGTCGCGGTGGACCGCGCTGATCCAGCGCCCCCGACCGAAACCGGGTCCCTCGTGACTGCTTCGTCCCGCTCGCTCGTCGAACCCGTGTCGGCTCGACCCGACCTGCTCACCGTCGTCCGGCGGGTCTCGATGAGCCTGCTCGTGGCCGTGGTGGTCCCGGCTGCTCTCTTCTACGGGGTCTTCGCCGTCGCCGGGGTGTGGAGCGCCATCGTCGCGGCCCTGGCGTGGTCCTACGGCGCCATCGCGTGGCGGGCCCTGACCGGGCGGCGCACCTCCGGGCTGCTGATCCTCACCGCGGCGCTGCTGACCGGTCGCACCGCCCTGTCGTTCGTCGCGGACAGCGCCTGGCTCTACTTCCTGCAGCCGATCATCACCGACGGTGCCGTGGCCGGGCTGTTCCTGCTCTCCCTGGCCACGGCACGCCCGATGGTCGCCCGGCTCGCAGGCGACTTCTACCCGATGGACCACGAGCTCGCGCTGCGCCCCGCCGTCCGACGGCTGTTCCGCAACCTGACGCTGCTCTGGGCACTGCTCGGCCTCGTCAAGGCATCGACGATGCTCTGGTTGCTGCAGTCGCAGTCGCTCGCGACGTTCGTGCTGGTCAAGAGCATCGCCATGCTGTCGGTCAACGTCGCCGCGGCGTTCGCGACCATCGCGCTCGCTGCCGTCGTCGCTCGCCGAGAGGGGCTGATGGGGCCGGGCCTGCGCCCCACCGTCAGCGCCTGAGCTCGGCCCGGATCAGATGAACGCGCTCTCCCCGGTGATCGCCCGACCGACGATGAGGGTGTTCATCTCGCGGGTGCCCTCGTAGGAGTACAACGCCTCCGCGTCGGCGACGAAGCGGCCCACGTGGTGCTCGAGCAGGATTCCGTTGCCGCCGAGCACCTCGCGCGCCCACCCGACGGTCTCCCTCATCCTGACCGTGCTGTGTGCCTTGCACAGGGAGGCGTGCTCGTCACGGAGCAGGCCGGCGTCCTGCAGCTGAGAGGCCCGGGCGTTCATGGCCGTCGCGGCGGTGACGTTGGCGAGCATCTTGACCAACAGGTCCTGCACCATCTGGAAGCCGGCGATCGGTCGGCCGAACTGCTCGCGCGACTTGGTGTAGCGCAACGCGTGCTCGAAGGCCCCGCGGGCGCAGCCCGCCGCTGCCCAGGCCACGCTCATCCGCGTCACGCGCAGCACGTCCGCGGTCGCCCGGAAGCTCGCGGCGCCCTGCAACCGGTTGCGCTCGGGGACCCGGACGTCGCGCAGGCTGATCTCGGCGTTCTGCACCACCCGCAGGGCGATCTTGTCCTCCTGCTTGGCGAAGGTCATCCCCGCGGTGTCCTTCTCGACCACGAAGCCCTTGACCTCTCCGTCGTCGGTGTCGCGGGCCCAGATGACGACGAGGTCGGCGAACTCGGCGTTGCCGATCCACTTCTTGTCGCCGTTGAGGATCCAGTCGTCACCGTCGCGGGTCGCGCTGGTGCTCAGACCGGCCGAGATCGCGGAGCCGACGTCGGGCTCGGTGAGGCCGAAGGCCCCGATCAGCTCCATGCGCGCCATCGGTGGCAACCACCGCTCGCGCTGCTCGTCGGAGCCGCACAGCTGCACCGAGCCCATGGCCAGCCCACCGTGCACCCCCATGAACGTCCCGATCGAGGGGTCGACCCGGGAGAGCTCCATCGAGACCAGGCCGTCGACCAGCGCCCCTCGCGCCGGACAGCCGGGGCCGTCGAACGCGAGACCCGCGATGCCGAGGTCGGCGATCCCCGGGAGGAGCTCGTGCGGGAAGCTGGCCCGGGTCCAGTGCTCGTTGATGACCGGCTCGACCTCGCGGGTCATGAACGCCCGCACCCGGCCGAGCAGCTCGCGGTCCTCCTCGGCCAGGAGCAGCTCGAAGCCGAGGAAGTCCGAGGCGGGGGAGTCCTGCAGGTCCAGGTCGTCGAGCTCAGGGGCCCGGTTCGGGGCTGGGTTCGGGGCTGGGTTCGGGGATGGGTCCTCAGCGGTCACGGGGCAGCTCCTCGTCCAGGAAGTCGTCGATGACGGGGGCGAGCTGGTCGGCCTCGGTGACCAGCCCCAGGTGCCCGCCGTCGTAGAGGTGCAGGCGGGCGCGGGGGATCAGGCGTGCCTGCATCCGCGGGTTGGCCACCGGGATGATCGGATCGTCGGTGCCCCCGAGCACCAGGGTCGGCTGGCGCAGCAGTGGCAGGAAGGGCAGGCTCGACCAGCCGGTCATGGCGAGCAGCTGGTAGTAGTAGCCGCGCTTGGGGCCGGACCGGGTGACCGCGTGCAGCAGCGCGGCGCCGCGCTCGGGGTCGGTGCGCATCGAGCCGCCGTAGATCTCGGCGGCGATGGCGGCGGCGTACTCGGGGTCGCGGTGGCGACGCGGGGTCGCCATCTTGGCCAGGACGCTCGGGTGGGCCGGCCTCATCATCCAGCCGGTCCCGGTCGCCGCCAGCACCACCCGGCGCACCCGGCGACGCGACTGCACCGCGAGCTGCTGAGCGAGGCCACCGCCCCAGGACAGCCCCAGCACGTCGAAGCGGGGGTGGTCGAGCCGGCCCATGACCGCGCTCAGCCACGACGCCAGGCCCGCGATGGCATAGGGGTACGGCGGCAGCGGGCTCCCCCCGACGCCGGGGACGTCGAACCGCACCACCCCGCGGTGGGGGTGCAGTGCGTCGACGAAGGGCTGCAGGGCCTCGAAGCTCACCCCGATGCCGTTGCAGAGCAGCAGGGGCGGCAGCCCGACGTGGCGGCCGAGGGCCGGACGCTCGGAGATCCGGACGCGCACCCCGCGCACGGCGACGGTGCGCACCCGGTCCGGTGCGGGTGAGGCAGCTTCGGACGCCGGAAAGGGTCGGTCCATCAGCGGTCGTGGACGTACTCGCCGGGAGCGTCGCAGATCGGCTCGTGGGACTGTGAGCCGAGACGCTCGGGGCGCTCGCGCTCCTCGCCGGTGCGCTCGGTCAGCCACTCCACGTAGTCCTCCCACCAGCTGCCCTTGACCTTCGATGCGCGCTCCAGCCAGGCCCAGGCCTCTGGCGGGTTGTCCGGGGCGGTCTGGAAGCTGGCCTTCTCGTTGCCCGGCGGGTTGACCATGGCCGCGATGTGCCCGCTGGTGGAGAGCACGAAGCGCGAGCTGCCGCCCAGGAGCTGGGTGGACTGGTAGCACGACTCCCACTTGCAGAGGTGGTCGGCGATGCCGGCCACGACGTAGGAGTCGACGTCGACCTTCGAGAGGTCCACCGACGAGCCGAGCATCTGCGAGCTGTCGGGCTCGGTGAGGGCGTTGCGGATCGCCAGGTCCATGAAGTCGCGGTGCATGCCGGCGCTCATCCTCACCGGGTCGGCGTTCCAGTACAAGATGTCGAACGCCTTCGGGGCGTGGCCCATCAGGTAGTTGTTCACCCAGTAGTTCCAGATCAGGTCGTTGGGTCGCAGCCAGGCGAAGATCTCGGCCAGAGCGCGACCGTCGAGGTATCCCTTCTCCTTCGAGGCCCGGGTCGAGGCGGCAGCGGCCTTGTGCGACAGCAGCGCGCTCGGCAGGCCCGCCTCCTGCTGGTCCAGCACCGTCACGGCCAGGCTGAAGGCCGCCACCTGGTCCAGCTCGCCGATCGCGGCGAGGTGGGCCAGGGTCATGCTGGCGATCATGCCGCCGGAGCAGATGGCGAGCATCGCCACCTTGTCGATGTCGCTGACCTCCTGGCAGACCTGCATCGCGTCGAGGATGGCCTGGCCGTAGGTGTCCAGGTCCCAGTCCGCGTGGCGGGCGTCGGGGTTGCGCCAGGAGATGCAGTAGACCTGCTGGCCGTTGGCCACCAGGTGCTCGACCAGGCTGCGCTGCTCGGCGAGGTCGATGACGTAGTACTTGTTGATCGTCGGGGGCACGATCAACAGCGGCACCTCGCGCACCTGCTCGGTCTGGGGGGTGTACTGGATCAGCTCGAAGACCTCGTTGCGGAAGACGACGGCGCCGGGGCTCACCGCGATGTCCGCGCCCACCTCGAAGGCGTCCGGCTCCACCATGGAGGGCACCCGCGGGGAGGTGGCGAAGTCGCGCACGAAGCGTCGACCACCCGCTGCGAGGTTGCCGCCCCCGGTGTCCAGCGTGCGCTTGAGCACCTTGGGGTTGAGGAACGGGTTGTTGCTCGGCGAGCTCGCCTCGACCAGGTTCTCGGCGATGAAACCGATCCGCTGGCCGTCGCCCCAGGCGAGCTCGGCGTCGTCGACCAACCCGCGCACCGCCTGACCCCACGCCAGGTAGCCCTGCAGGGTGCGCTTGAAGAACGGGTTGCGCGACCACGCCTCCTCGCCGAAGCGACGGTCCTTGGGGTGCGGCTCGAGCTGGGACCGCCCCACACCTACCCTCGCCAGCTCGCGGCCCAGTCCGAGCGCCCGGCCGAGCACCTTCTGGGGCCGCCGGGCGAGGGAGGCCGTGAAGCGCACGCCGGACATGCCCGGGAGGAACCGGCGCAGCGGACCCTGAGCGGCATCCGAGAGCAACAGGTCCAGGGGGGAGGAGAGCTCCGAGCCCTCGTCGAAGGACTGGTCCGCGTCGCTGTCGGGAGCCGTGGTCTGGGTGCTCATGCGTTCTGCTCCTTCGGTGGCTTGACCTCGCGGCGCAGGATCTTGCCGGTGGGCCCCTTCGGCAGCTCCTCGACGAGCCACACGTTGCGGGGGTACTTGTAGGCCGCCAGCCGCTCCTTGGCGAACTCCTGGAGGTCGGTCTCGGAGACCGTCTCCCCGGGCTTCAGCGCCACCGCGGCGCCGACCTCCTCGCCGAGGTCGTCGTGGGGAACCCCCACGACCGCGACCTCGGCAACGGCCTGGTGCTCGTAGAGGGCTTCCTCGACCTCGCGCGGGTAGACGTTGTATCCGCCGCGGATGATCAGGTCCTTCTTGCGGTCGACGATGAAGTAGTAGCCGTCGTCGTCGCGCTCGGCCACGTCCCCGGAGAGGAACCATCCGTCGGGCATCGAGTCCTTGGTCGCCTCGGCCCGCCCCCAGTAGCCCTTCATCACGTTCTCGCCCCGGATGGCGATCTCACCGACGCCGCCCTCGTCGACCTCGTGACCCTCGTCGTCGACCAGCTTCATCTCCACCCCACGCACCGGGGTCCCGATGGAGCCGGCCTTGCGCTCCTGCCCGGGCTGGTTGAAGGACGCGACCGGCGAGGTCTCCGAGAGCCCGTAGCCCTCCAGCACCGTGCACTCGAAGGTCTTCTCGAAGTTCCGCATCACCTCGACCGGCATCGCGGAGCCCCCGGAGATGCAGGTGCGCAGGCTGGAGACGTCGTAGGACTCGGCGTCCTCGACCTGGAGCATCCCGGAGTACATCGTGGGGACTCCCTCGAAGACAGTGACCCCGTCGCGCCCGATGACCTCGAGCGCCTTCGTGGCGTCGAACCGTGGCACCAGGGTCAGGCAGGCGCCGGTGAGCACGGTTGCGTTGAGCCCGCAGGTGAGCCCGAAGCAGTGGAAGAGCGGCAGGCAGCCCATCACCACGTCGTCCTGCGAGAGCTCCACCAGGGTCTCCGCGCTGACTGCGGCGTTGCTGATCAGGTTGTCGTGGGTGAGCTCGGCGCCCTTCGGCTGGCCGGTGGTGCCTGAGGTGTAGAGCAGCACCACGGTGTCCGCGCCGTCGCGGTCCACGACCTCCTCGACCGGCTCGTAGCGGCCCAGCAGGTCCTCGAAGTCGCTGGGGTCCACCGAGACGCACTCGATGCCGACGTCCTTGGCGCCCTTGCCGGCCTCCTCGGCCATGTCCTTCCAGGCGAAGACGATGGAGGCTGCGGAGTCCTCGAGGTAGTAGGTCACCTCACGTCCCTTGAGCAGCGGGTTCATCGGGACCACGACGGCACCGGCCGCCAGCGCGCCGTAGAACAGCACCGGGAAGGCCGGCACGTTGGGCATCACGAGACCCACCCGGTCACCGGGGCCGACCCCCTTGTCATTGAGCATCCTCGCGACCCGGAGCGCACTCTGTTCCAGCTCGGCGTAGGTGATCGCGGTGTCGTCCAGGCGCACGGCCGGACGGTCGGGGTGCTTCGAGGCGGTGGTGGTGAGGTTGGCGGCCAGGTTGGTCATCAGACTCCAGAGATCGGTGCTGCACGGCCCCCGTCGTTCTTCGTTGTCCCTGACCTCGTACCCGATGTATGGCGTGGGACACACCGACACCCGGAGCTGGTCGGCGTCGAGGTCGATCCGGACCACGATGATCCGACGTGGGCCCCGGCCACCCCGATGGATGGGGCGTGGCGGCCGCGCGGGCGACAACATAGGTTCGAGCAGGCTCCATGGCCGGATCCCTCCGGGCACCGAGGAGCACCGGATGTTGTCGAGGCCGAGGAGGCTTGCGTGACCACTGTTGCCGAGACGATCGTGGCAGGACTCGCCAATGAGGGCGTCGAGCGGATCTGGGGAGTCGTCGGCGACGCCCTCAACCCGCTGGTCGACGCGATCGCGGGCGACGACCGGATCGAGTGGCTGCGGACCCGGCACGAGGAGACCGCTGCATTCGCCGCAGCGGCGGAGAGCCAGCTGGGTGCCCGGATCGGGGTGTGCGCGGGGACCGTGGGTCCCGGCGCGCTCCATCTGGTCAACGGGCTGGCCGACGCCAAAGCGAGCAAGGCGCCGGTCCTGGTCATCACCGGGCAGGTGGCGACCGCGGAGATCGGCACCGAGTTCCACCAGGAGGTGGACCTCGACGGCGTCTTCGCCCCGGTCACGGTCTTCCACCACACGCTTCGCTCGGCCGACCAGCTCCAGCGCGTCATGGGGATGGCGATGCGGGCGGCGCTGGTCGAGGGCGGGCCGGCCGTGGTGACCATCCCCTCCGACCTGATGGAGGAGGAGACCGACGCCCCCAGCGGCCGGTGGACGGTCGAGGCCCCCACCGCCCTGCCCGACCCGGCCAGCGTGACCGCCGCCGCGCGTGCGATCGCCGGCGGGGACAAGGTCACCCTCCTGGCCGGCATCGGGGCGACCGGGGCCCGCGAGGAGGTGATCGCCCTGGCGGAGGCCGCGGGAGCGCCGATCGTCGCGGCCCTGCGCGGCAAGGACGTCTTCGAGTGGGACAACCCCTACTACGTCGGGCTCTCGGGCCTGATCGGCAACCGGGCGGCGGCCGACGCGGTTGAGGACGCCGACGTGCTGGTCATGGTGGGCACGGACTTCCCCTACCGCGACTTCCTCCCCGACCAGGCCACCGTGGTGCAGATCGACACCGATCCGGCAGCGCTCGGTCGACGGCTGCCGGTCCACGCCCCCGTGCTGGGCGACGCCCGCGAGAGCCTCCGGGGCATCCTGCAGGAGCTTCCCGGGCGCCGTGTCGACCGGGACCACCTGGAGTCGGCGCAGAAGTCCTACCGCCGTTGGCAGGGGTTCCAGGACAAGATGGCCGAGGGCAGCGGGGTCGTCGGAACGGCGTACTCGGCCTTCATCGACGTGCGCGACGGTCGGCTCCACCCCGAGCTGGTCGCGCGGACCCTCTCCCAGCTGCTGCGCGACGACGCGGTCGTCACCGCCGACGTCGGGCTCTCCACGGTGTGGGCGGCCCGGTTCCTCGAGCCCCGGGCGGGTCAGCGACTGCTCGGCTCCTTCAACCACGGGTCGATGGCCAACGCCCTGCCGCAGGCGCTGGGCGCGCAGGCGCTCGACCGCGACCGCCAGGTGGTCGCCTTCGCCGGTGACGGGGGCCTGACCATGCTCCTGGGCGACCTGCGGACCGCGGTCACGCTCGAGCTTGCGGTGAAGGTCGTGGTCTTCAACAACGAGTCGCTGGGGCTCGTGGAGCTGGAGGAGGCCGAGGAGGGCATCGCTCCCACGGGGACCAGGCTCGACAACGCCGACTTCGCCGGGCTGGGTGCCGCGCTCGGGCTCCGGGGCTTCACCATCGCCGAGGAGAAGGACCTCGAGCCGGTGCTGCGCGAGGCGCTGGCCACCCCCGGGCCGGTCATCGTCGACGTCCACACCTCGCCCCACGCGGTCTCGGTGCCGCCGTCGCCGACGGTCGGCCAGGCGTGGGGCTTCGCGACCGCGATGGTCAAGGACGTGATGCGCAAGGAGTGACCGGCGTCGACGGCGGACGGGGGGAGAACCGCGGCGAGAACCGCGGTCCGCGCGCCGCTGACAGCGGTGCAGGTGCGGGTCTACACTCGCGATGACTGATGCGCATCACGAAACGAGAAGCATCATGCGCAACAAAACCACGCGAGCCACGCTCATCCGGCTGCTCGAGAACGCCCGCTACGAGGTCCTCCCGACCCCGTCGGCCGAGGAGACGCTGCTCGAGCACGTGCCGCGCGAGCGCGCGCTGACGATCACGGCGTCGCCGTCCAAGGGGCTGGAAGCCACGTTCGACCTGGCCGAACGGCTGGCCGGGCACGGGTACGTCGTGGTGCCTCACGTCGCGGCGCGGATGGTCTCGGGTCGTCCGGAGCTCACCGAGATCGCCGACCGGCTCACCGGCAAGGGCATCAGGCGGATCTTCGTGCCCGGTGGCGACTCCGACCCGGTGGGCGACTACCCCGACTCGCTGAGCCTGCTCACCGACCTCGCCGAGATCGGGCGCCCCTTCGACCAAGTCGGGGTCACCGGCTACCCCGAGTCGCACCCCTCCATCTCCGACGACCTGACCGTGCAGGCGATGTGGGACAAGCGCAAGTACGCCACCCACATCGTCAGCAACCTGACCTTCGACCCCAAGGCCGTGCGCGACTGGGTGGGTCGGCTTCGGGCCCGCGGCATCACCACCCCCGTGCTGCTCGGGGTGCCGGGCCCGGTCGAGCGCACCAAGCTGCTGGCGATGGCGACGCGGATCGGGGTGGGGGACTCGACCCGCTACCTGGTCAAGCACAAGGGCGCCATGGCCCGGCTGGCGGCCCCCGGGGGGTTCACCGGCCAACGCTTCCTGGAGCAGTGCGCCCCCGCCTTCACCGATCCCGGCAGCCTGGTCGAGGGGCTGCACGTCTACACGTTCAACCAGATCCCGGCCACCGAGGCCTGGCGCACCGAGGAGCTCGAGCGGCTGCGTGGGCGGTGAGCAGGGCTGGGCCGGTATGGACCGGTTGAGCCTGCGACGACCGAGCCAGGACCATCGGGCGCCGAGTTTGAGCCCGACGTCCCCGGCCGCGGGCGCAGCCTGTCTCGCGCGGGTGCTCGGGGCTACCGTGCACCTATGCGGTGCGCCGTGCTCGGCCCGCTGGAGATCAGAGGTGACCGCGAGCGACTGCTCGAGTTCGCCGGCGGCAGGGAGCGCCTGCTGCTGGCGCTCCTGGCTGCCGCTTCGCCGCAGGTCGTGACCGACGAGCGGCTCGTGGAGCAGCTGTGGCACGGCCGGCCCCCACCCTCGGCACGCAAGTCGCTGCAAGCTGCCGTCGTCCGGCTCCGGACCGCACTGGAGCCGGGGCGCCCTCGCGGATCCCCCGGCCGGTTCGTGGTGCGACGACAGCACGGCTACGCCCTGTCGCTCGAGCGCGAGGGGCTGGACGCCGCGATCTTCGCCGACCGGGTCGCGGCGGGCAGAGCTTCCCTGGTGAGTGGCGACCCGCAGGGCGCTCGCGCCCTGCTCGAGCAGGCCCTGCAGCTGTGGCGCGGTGAGCCCTACGCCGAGTGGTCCGAGGTCCCCGAGCTGGAGCGTGAGCGGGTGCGGCTGCGCGGTATCCACGACCTGGCGTGCGAGTCCCTGCTGGCGGCCAGACTGGCGCTGGGCGAGCACGACGAAGTGGTCCCCGATCTGCGTCGGCTCTGCCTGGAGCAACCGCTGCACGAACGGTGGTGGGAGCTGCTCGCGCTCGCGCTCTACCGCGGGGGCAGCCAGGGCGAGGCGCTGGAGACCGTGCGCCGAGCCCGCGCCGTGCTGGGGGAGGAGCTGGGTATCGACCCGGGTGTGGGGTTGCGAGACCTCGAGCAGAAGGTGCTCGCGCAGGACCCCTCCCTGAACCTGGGGGGCGCCCCCGTCGTCACGAACGGCTCGCCGGCCGGCGAGCCGTTCGCGGTCTCCGGATGCCCGTGGAAGGGGTTGGCCCGCTATGAGACCGATGACGCGGCTGTGTTCCACGGCCGTGCGCGCCTGGTGACCACGATCGTCGGCGCGCTGGTCGACCACGTCGTCGTCGTGCTGTCGGGGTCGAGCGGTGCTGGGAAGTCATCCGTGGCTCGGGCCGGTGTGCTGACGGCGCTCGCGACGGGGACGATCCCGGGCAGCCAGGCGTGGCAGCCATGGGTGCTGACCGCGGACGGCCGCCCGGTCGACGCGCTCGCCCCGTTGAGCGGTGACACTCCGCCGCCCGCTCCGGTGGTGCTGGTGTGCGACCAGCTCGAGCAGCTGTGGTCACCCGAGGTCGAGGGTGCGGAGCGCACTGCCTTCCTCGACGAGGTCATGGCCCTGGTCGCCGACGGGGTCGTGGTCCGCGTGCTGCTCGTGGTGCGCGGCGACCACGTCGGACGGCTCGCCGAGCACCCTGGCCTAGCCGACCGGATGTTGGGCGGGCTGGTCATGGTCCCGCCGATGACCGAGCTCGAGCTGCGAGAGGTCGTGGAGGCACCTGCCGTCGCCGCCGGACTCTCCGTCGAGCCGGAGCTGACCGAGGCAGCCGTGCGCGACGTGCTCGGTCGCGCGGGAGCTCTGCCCCTCCTCTCGACCGCACTGGTGCAGACCTGGGAACGACGTCGCAACGCGACGATCACGCTGGCGGGTTACCTTGCCTCGGGTGGCGTCGCCGGTGCCGTGGGTCGGGCGGCCGAACAGGTTCACGGCTCCTGGACCGCTCGGGAGCGCGACGTGGCGCGCAGGGTCCTGGTGAGGCTGGCCGAGCAGGACGACGACGGCACGGTGCGCGCTCGCAGGCTTCCTCGCGCGGAGCTGGAGGCCGTGGGGACCGAGCCCGATGCGGTGCGGCGGGTCGTCGCGGACCTGCTGGGCGCTCGTCTCCTGGCCGAGGAGGACGACGACGACCTCGCGGTCGCCCACGAGGCCCTGCTCAGCAGCTGGCCGAGGCTCTCGGAGTGGCTGGAGGAGGACTCGGTGGGGCGGGCGGTCCGGCGCCACCTCGCCCCTGCCGCAGTGGAGTGGGATGCGCGCGGCCGACCGGCCGACGAGCTCTTCCGCGGGGCGAGGCTGGAGGCGGCCGCTCAGTGGCTCGCGACGCCGGACAACGGCGCGACCCCGGTCGAGCGTGAGTTCGTCGACGCCGGTGTCGCACGTGCCGAGCTCGAGCTGCGTGCGGCCCGCGAGCACGCCGAGGCCGAGGCGACAGCTCACCGGCGCACCCGGCGCCTCGCCCGCCTGCTGGCTGTAGCGCTCGTGCTCGCCCTCGGGGCGGGCGTCGTCGCCCTGGACTCCCAGCGTCGAGCCGACGACGAGGCAGCTGCGGCCAAGTCGGCTGGGGTCGTCGCCGACGCCAACCGGCTGGCCGCACTCTCTTCTTCGGAGCGCTCCCTGGACCTGGCACTGCTGCTGGCGGCCGCCGCCGTACAGACCGCGGACACACCGGCCACGCGCGACAGCCTCCTGGACGCGCTGGTCGAGCACCGCCGGGCGACGGCGGTCCGTCGGCTCGACGTGGACGGCCTGCAGCAGACCGCACTGAGCGCCAACGGCCGCACGCTCGCGGTCACCAGGGGCGCCGGTCTGCCCAGGCTCTTCGTGTGGCACCCGGGCAGCCGACGCGACCCGGAGGTGCTCGGCAACTGGTGGCCAGAGGGCCTCGCTGTCTCCGACGACGGCACGGTGGTGGTCGCATCCGGCCTCAACCAGGGGTTCGGTGTCTGGGCCTACGACGACTCGGGGCAGAAACTGTGGTCGATCCCCGCGGACAAGCTGGGTGGCTACCCGTACGCCGTCGGCTTCACCGCCCCGGACAGGCTGATGGTCGTCGCGCAGCACGACCGCCCCTCGCACCAGGGGTACTCCAGTGTGCTCACCGAGGTCGCACCCAAGAGCGGTGCGACGGCTCGCGTCGGCGCCCTCGGCCATACGGCGGCGAACGACGTCAGGTTCGCCGCCTCGTTCAGCGACGATGCGTTGGTCGTGCAGACCACGGACGGACGGGCCGCCTGGGTCCGGGACCTCTCCACCGGAAGGGTGAGGAGGCTGCGACTCGCCACCCGTGGCGCCGCCAGCCTCGAGTTCGTCGCACTCCCCGGTGGCGAGTCGGCGCAGCTGTGGTCCGACGGGGCCGTCACACGGTACGACTCCCGCGGCCGTGCGGCCCAGGAGCTCGACGTCCACCGGGCAGCGGTCCGCGACGTTCGCGTGCTCCCCGGCGGACGCACGGCGGTGACGACCGGCAACGACGCCCAGGTGGTGCTGTGGGACATCGACGGTCGGGGACGGTGGTCTTTCGCCGAGTCGCTCGCCGGGCACACGGGGCCGGTGGTGCAGGCAGAGGTCTCCGCCGACGCGACCTCACTGCTGACCGCCGCCACCGACGGCGAGGTCGTGACCTGGGACCTGACTGCGGACGCCGGGCTGGGGTCGACGTACCCGGGGCTGACCGGGCTGGGTCGCTACGTCTCCAACCGGCTACAGGTGGTCGAGCCCGGTCGGCTCGTGGTCGCTCCGACCCGCACCTTGTCGAGCCAGCCGCGTGGATTCACCGAGTCGCCCGGAGCGGACACGCTCAGTGTTGCCGCGGTGTTCCTCGACCCGCGCAGTGGCCAGGTCCTCGACGAGGTCGGGGTCGGCGACACGAGCGACACCCTCTTCGGGTCGTCGGTCGGTGTCAGCCCGGATCGCCGGTGGGTGTCGGTGACCACCAACTACCGGACCACGATCCTCGACGCCCGCAGTCGAGAGGTGGTGGGCAGGCTGCGCGTTCCCCGCTCGATGCCCAGCGACACCAGCTGGCTCCCCGACGGCAGTCGCATGCTCGTGGCGCTCCAGACAGACGTCAGAGACCAACAACCACTCGGGCAGATCGCCGTGGTGGAGCCGGGCTCGTGGGAGGTCGAACGGATGGTGCGACTCGAGCCGCCTCCCCCGGCTCGGCGGCGCGACGGAGAAATGACCGGGACCCCCCAGGTCTTCGAGTGGAGCCCGGACGAGCGGACGCTGGCGGTGGGCGTGAACTTCACCAACTCCCTCGTGCTCTTCGATGGGCAGTTGCGGGAGCAGCACCGTGTGCACCTCGGCGAGGGCGGTGACGTGTTCGACCTCTCGTTCTCTACCGACGGGCGCTACCTCGCCGCCGGTCGGGCAGGGGGGAAGCTCACGGTCCTGGACACCCGCGACTGGGAGCCGGTGCACGAGTCGGTGACGATGCACGCCGAGCTCATCACCGACGTCGAGTGGCTGCCCGACAACAACACGGTGGTGACCACCGGTCGGGACGAGATGGTCTCGCTCTACGACGTCGAGCGCGACCTCGTGCGCGGCAGCGGGCTGCCGGCCGCCGAGCAGCCGGGCGACGGCTACACGTTCTTGCTGCCGGATCCGGAGGACGAGGTCGTCGTGTTCAACGAGGGCGGCCCTGGCCACGTCTACCCGATGGACCCGGCACGCTGGCTGGGGCTGGCGTGCACCGTCGCCGGCAGGGACCTGACCCGCGCCGAGTGGGACAGGTACCTGCCGGGAAGGCCCTACCGGGCGGTCTGCGACCTCAAGCGGTCGTAGCAGTGCGGCCCGTGCCCCTTCATCGACTTCGGCACGTCCTCGCCGAGGTGGCACGGGTTCCACGAGTCGTGGACGTGCGTGCGGCTGATGAACAGCTTGCGCCAGGTCACCTCCCAGGCGTCGCCCACGTAGGCAGCCGCCTGCGCCGTGATCGGGTTGCCGACCGGCTCCCCGGGGGGCGGGTCGTCGGCTGCGTCGGACGCGGTGCCGCAGCCGGCCAAGAGCGTTCCGGCCAGGGCGAGGGCGACGGACACGGTGCGTGGCCCGGCGGTCAGCGGGGTGGTGTTCATGATGGTGCTCCTCTCGGACCCGGACTCTCCGGTGGGAGGAGCACATCGCCGAGCGGTGTTCAGTCGGTCACATCTGGTTGCGATCGGGTGTTCGTCGCACGTAGGTCGCGGTCGTCAGTCAGCAGGTGGCTGAAGACCGCGACTCACGTCGCGCCGTCACGAGACCAGGTCGGCGAGGGCGCGCTCGAGGCCGCTGGTGCCCGTCTCGACCACCTGGAGAGGGAGCCCCATGGTCGCGGCGGCGCGCTCGGCGAGAGCGCGCAGCTCGTCGGTCGGCTCCTGGGCCAGCCACACCGCGCGGGTGTAGTGGCCGAAGTAGTCCTCGCGCAGCTCGGGCCAGATGTCGAGCCCGAGCTCGCGCTCCACCGTGCGCGGGAAGGAGCGCACCAGGAAGTCGGTGAGCAGGTAGGTGCCGGGCTGGTCCTCGAACATCTCCTGCACCCGCTCCGGGCCGGCGAACAGGTCGTAGCAGTGCAACCCCGGCAGGCGCTCGAGCCCCAGCTCCGCGCACACCGTGTCGAGCGCGCCGTAGGTGCCGCAGTCGGCGTACCCGACCACCACGCGGTCGTACGCCGCGCCCAGGCGCTGCGCCAGCTCGCGCACCTGCCCGGCGATGCGGTGCGGCTGGTTGTGCAGCAGCGGGGGCAAGGGGTGCACGTCGACGGACCAGCCGCAGCGCGCCACCACCTCGGCCGCCGGCTGGGCCAGCGCGCCACAGGCGATCAGGGCCACCTCAGCGTGTGAACCCGAGCTGGTCGACGAAGCGGTCGTTGAAGTCTGCACGGTCGGAGAGCTCGACATACCTCACCTCCTCCAGCAGTGCCTCGGCCCCGGCCCGCTCCCGGCGGGACAGCAGCACCATCCGCGCGCCCTCACCGGCCACGTTGCCGGCGGCGACGATCCGCATCACCGGGAGCCGCGGCACCAGCCCGATGCGGACCGCGGCCGCGGGGGAGAGGTAGCTGCCGAACGAGCCGGCGAGCAGCACCTGCTGCACGTCGGCGTGCTCCAGGCCCAGCTCGTCGAGCAGCAGGCTCCACCCGGTCGAGATCGCGGCCTTGGCGAACTGAAGCTCGCGCACGTCGCGCTGGGAGAGGTAGACCGAGTCGGCCGGCTCGCAGTCCGGCTCGGGCCGGTGCAGCACGAAGACCCGCTCCTTCCCGACGTGGCCCAGCCGGTCGGCCAGGCCCGGCGCGAGCCCCAGGGCGACCTCGTCGGTGACGAACCGGCCGGAGTCCTCGAGCAGGCGCAGCCGGACGAGCTCGGAGACGACGTCGACCAGGCCGGAGCCGCACAGCCCCTTCGGCTCGCGAGCGTCGTCGTCGCCGATCACCCCGAGCTCGATGTCGGGTGAGCTCCCGTCGCCGAGCGCGACGGTCTCGATCGCACCGTCGGCCGCCCGCATGCCGCAGCGGATCGCGCCGCCCTCGAAGGCCGGGCCCGCCGGTGCCGCGGTGGCCAGGATCGTGTCGCCGTCGCTGAGCACGATCTCGCAGTTGGTGCCGACGTCGATGAAGAGCCGGGTGCGCTTGTCGCGGTCCATCCCGCTGGCGAGCATGCCGGCCACGATGTCGCCGCCGACGTAGGCCCCCAGCGCGGGGAGCAGGACGGCCCGTGCCTGCGGGTGCAGCATCAGCCCGAGCTCCGCGGCGAGCACCGAGGGAGGCGTGGCCGTCGACATCACGAAGGGTGCGACCCCGAGCGGCTCGGGGTCGATCCCCAGCGCCAGGGCGGTCATCGTCGCGTTGCCGGCCAGCGCCACCTCGTAGACGTGGCTGGGGTCCACGCCGCCCTCGACGCAGACCTGGGTCGCGAGCTCGGAGAGGGTCTCGGCTGCCGCCTGCTGCAGCCGCACCGCAGCAGCCGGGTCGAGCATCGTGGCGCTGATACGGGTGATGACGTCGGCACCGAATGGCTGCTGCTTGTTGAGCATCGAGGCCACCGCCACCGGGGTGCCGGTGTTCAGGTCGAGCAGGGTGGCCACGACGGTGGTGGTGCCGAGGTCGAAGGCGATGGCGTAGCGCACCGCGGTGGTGTCGCCGGGCTCGACGTCGATCAGCGCGTCGTCGACGATCACCGCCGTGACCTTGAAGTCGGCCTGGCGGACCACGCTCGCCAGCCTGCGCAGCAGCGGCAGTCCGGCGGTGAGCTCGAGGTCGGGGATCGCGGCTGTCAGCCGGGCCAGGTCGGTGCGCTGGTCCTCCAGGGTCGGCTCGTCGAGCTCGACGTAGCGCTTCTGGCAGGCGGGGTAGAGGATCACCTGACGGCCTACGCCGACGGTCGCCGCCTTCGGGCGGGTCGTCAGCGGTGGGACGTCGACAGCGAGGTTGCGGTAGGCGCGGACCAGGCAGCCGAGCCGCCAGCCCTCGGCGATCTGCGAGGTGTTGAAGGTCTTCACGTCGTGCCGGGTGATCGGGACTGCGTCGCCCTCGACCCGCACCTTGCACTTGTGGCAGGTGCCGTGACCGCCGCAGGTGGAGTCGATCGCGATGCCGTTCCACGACGCCGCATCGAAGACCGAGACCCCCGGCGGCACCCGGACGGACCGCACGGCCGGCTCTGCGCCGGCGTCGCGGCTGCGCACCGTGAAGGTGAGGTCGACACGACCGGTTGCCCAGTCGGCCGGCTCGGTCTCGAGGGACTCCTCCGGCTGGGCGTACGGCTCGAAGAGCGCCTCGCGACGAAGCGCGTCGATGGAGAAGTCGGGGCCCTGCTGTGTCACGGCGACCTCAGGCGATCCTTCACCCCGTGGCCTGGTCGGCGAGACGGGCCTGCTGGGCACGGTGCGCTGCGATCCAGGCGCCGCCCCACTCGTCGTGCCCGAGCAGCAGGTCAGCCGCCTTCACCGCACTGACGATCTCGGGACTGCGGGCGTCCATGATCGCGCTGGTGAGCCCGGCGGCCATCGCCATCGGCAGGAAGGCCGCACCGATCTGGTGGCGCCCGGGCATCCCGAAGGAGGTGTTGGAGGCGCCGCAGGTCATGTTCAGGCCGTACTCGTGACGGATCCGGCTCACCGTCTCGAAGAAGGCCAGCCCCACGGCCTGGTCGGCACCGATGGGCATCGCCAGCGGGTCGATCACGATGTCGGCCTGCGAGAGGCCGTACTCCTCGGTGGCGACGCGCACGATCTTCGCGACCAGCTCGAGCCGCTTGTGCGGCTCCATCGGGATCTCCTCCTCGTCGTTGGGCAGCGCGATGACAGCGGCGTCGTGCTTCTTGACCAGCGGCAGGATCTGCTCGAGCCGCTCGTCCTCCGCGGTGACCGAGTTGACCAGCGCCCGACCCTGGTAGGCCGACAGGCCTGCCTCGAGCGCCTCGACCACCGAGGAGTCGATGCAGATCGGCAGGTCGGTCAGCTCCTGCACCATCGTGATCGCGCGGGAGAGCAGCTCGGGCTCGTCGGTCAGCGGCACCCCCATGTTGATGTCGAGGACGTCGGCGCCACCCTCGACCTGGGCCTTGACGTCGCGCTCCAGCGCGCTCATGTCACCTGCGCGCAGCTGCTCCTGGAAGATCCGGCGCCCGGTCGGGTTGATCCGCTCCCCGATCAGGCAGAACCGGGTCTCGTGGCCGATGACGACCTCACGGCTCGCCGACCTGATGTGGGTCTGCAGCAGCGGCGCGGCCGCGGTCGGGCTGCCCAGCGCCGTGCTCATGCGGAGATCTTCGTGCGACGGTCGGCCAGCAGCGCCTTGGCCCGCTTCACCGTCGCCGAGGCGTCGGCCGCGTAGCCGTCGGCACCCACCGCGTCGGCGTACTCCTGGGTGACGGGGGCGCCGCCGACCATGACGACCACCTGGTCGCGGATGCCGGCCTTCTCCAAGGCGTTGAGGTTGGCCTTGAACATCGGCATCGTGGTCGTGAGGAAGGCCGAGAACCCGACGATGTCGGGCTGGTGCTCCTCGATCGCGGCGACGAACTTCTCCGGCGCCACCTGCACCCCGAGGTCGATCACCTCGAAGCCGGCCCCTTCGAGCATGATGTTGACCAGGTTCTTGCCGATGTCGTGGACGTCGCCCTTGACCGTGCCCATGAGGAACTTGCCGACCGTGGCGACGCCGGTCTCGGCCAGCAGCGGTCGCAGCCGCTCCATCGCCCCGGCCATCGCGCGACCGGCGATCAGCATCTCGGGCACGAAGAAGTCGCCGCGCTCGAAGCGAGCGCCGACCTCCTCCAAGGAGGGGATCAGGGCCTCGAAGAGCAGCGTCTGCGGCTCCATGCCCGTCGCGAGGCCGGCCTCGGTGAGCTCCAGCACCCGGGGGGCGTTGCCCACCAGTGTCTCGTCGTAGAGCCCGGTGAGGATCTCCTGGGGATCTGTCGGATGCGTCATGCCACACCCTCCTTCTTGGGGGTCCGGTCGCCACGCAGCGTGGTGGTCAGCTGCGTGGCGTGGTGGGTGAGTTGCTTCCCCAGCTCCTCCATGCGGCCCTCCAGCCGCGAGGTGGGGCCGGAGACTCCGAGCGCGGCGACCACGTCGCCGCTGATCCCGTGCACCGGCACCGCGATGCCGACGAGGCCCTCCTCGAGCTCGTCCTCGGTCAGCGCCCAGCCGCGCTTGCGGGAGCGCTCGCCGTCGCGGCGCAGCTCGCCGGGGTCGGTGATCGTGGCGTCGGTGAACGCCTCGAGGCCGCCCTCGGGGACGGGGATCGCCTCCCAGGCGTAGAACACCTTGCCCAGCGCCGAGCAGTGCGGCGGCACCTGCACCTCGCTCCAGTCGCGGGTGCCCAGGAAGTACTGGCAGTCGATCTGCGCCACCTGGGCGACCTGGTCACCCCGCGCCACGCTGAGGTGGACGGTCTCGCGCGTGGAGTCCGCGATCTGCTCCATCGCAGGCCCGGCCAGCCGGATGGTCTCGTCCCACGGGTCGTGGCGCGCCGCGTAGAGCCAGAACAGCGAGCCGGCGACGTAGGCCCCGTCAAGGTCGCGGGCGACCAGCCCGGCCCGCTCCAACGCGCTCAGCATCCGCCAGGTCGTCGACTTGGTCAGCCCGCACGCCTCCTGCAGGTCGGTGAAGGCCAACGGCTCGTCGGCCCGCACGACCGTGCCGACCAGCTCGGCGGCGCGGTCGAGCGCCTGGGTGCCGCTGGGGCTCCGGACGGCGGACCCCGACGTGGGCTCGGAGGTCGGCTCGGAGGACGGCTCGGACACTGGCGAAATCTCCTGCCTCGGGTGCTTCACAGAATCGGTGCTGATGTTCCATGATGTGGAACCTCAGTTCCATGTGGTGAGGCTACGAGCCGCCACGGCGAAAAATCAAGATGCCCCGCCGACCGTTGTTCGACGGGGCCGCCCCAGCCCCAGGAGGGTCGATGTTCCGCAACACCATGCCGCGCTACGAGGTGCTCTCCGAGGACGCGATGGCCAAGCTCGAGGCAGGCTGGCGACGGCTGATGAGCGAGGTGGGCGTGCAGTTCGCCGACGCCCGGGCACGCGACCTCTTCGCGGCCCACGGGCAACGGGTCGAGGACGAGACGGTCTTCCTCGACCCCGACTTCGTCCTCGAGCAGGTCGCCAAGGCGCCGGGTGCGTTCGACGTCCAAGCCCGCAACCCTGAGCGCAGCATCCGGGTCGGTGGCGACGCCATGGCGTTCGGGTCGGTCTACGGACCGCCCTTCGTCCGGGAGGGGGATGTCCGGCGCGATGCGTCGATGGAGGACTACAACGCCTTCCTGAAGCTGGCGCAGTCCTTCGACGTCCTCGACTCAGCCGGTGGGGTGATCTGCGAGCCCAACGACACCCCGCTCGACAGTCGTCACCTGGACATGACCTATGCGCTGCAGACGCTGACCGACAAGGTCTACATGGGCAACGTGGTCTCCGGGGTCAATGCCGCCGACACCTTGGCGATGACCTCGATCCTCTTCGGCTCACGGGAGGCGATCGAGCAGACCCCCGCGACGATCTCGCTGATCAACTGCAACTCCCCGCTGCGCTGGGACGACCGGATGCTCGAGGCGCTCTTCGAGTACGCCGGCGCCGGGCAGCCCGTGGTGCTCACGCCGTTCATCCTCATGGGGGCCATGTCCCCGGTGACGATCCCGGCCGCCCTGGTGCAGCAGATCACCGAGGCGCTCTCGGGCATCGCGCTGGCACAGCTCATCCGCCCGGGCACGCCGGTGATCTTCGGGTCGTTCCTCTCGACCATCGACATGAAGACCGGCTCGCCGACGTTCGGCACCCCCGAGTCCGGGATGGGGCTGCTGTGCACCGGGCAGATCGCGCGGCGGTTCGGGCTGCCGTTCCGCGGCGGCGGTGGGCTCACCTCCTCGCAGGTGCCCGACGCCCAGGCCGGCTACGAGGCGCTGATGACTCTGCTCCCGGCATTCCTGGCAGGCACCAACTGGGTGATGCACTCTGCCGGGTGGCTCGAGGGTGGCCTCGTGGCCTGTTACGAGAAGTTCGTGGTCGACTGCGAGCTGGTGCAGATGCTGCAGCACGAGTTCACCCCGCTGGAGATCGACGAGGGGTCGCTCGCCTTCGACGCCCACGTGGAGGTCGGGCACGGCGGCCACTTCCTGGGAGCGGCGCACACGATGGAGCGGTTCCGCACCTGCTTCTACCGCCCACTGGTCTCGTCCTCGGACAACTACGAGCGATGGTTGCGCGGAGGAGCCCAGGACACCTCGGAGCGTGCCGGAGACATCTGGCGCTCCACCCTGGAGAAGTACGAGCAGCCGCCGCTGGACGAGGCGATCCGCACCGAGCTCGAGGAGTACGTCGTCCGGAGACGCGCCGAGCTGGGCGACTGAGACAGCAGGACTGAAACCGCGCGGCTGAGCTCGGCCGCGGCCTGCGTGCCCGGTTGACCAGACCGGGCCGCGGGGTTTCAATCAGCGGGACCAGGGGGCTCGTGCCGGGCCCCATCGCCGCGTCTGGGGGACGCGCGGACCGCGGAGGGACGGCGTCGTGGCGGAGGAGCAGGCAACCCACAGCAGCAACGCTGGTCAGGGTGATGGTCGCTCGAGCACCTGGGCGTCTCTGCGAGCGGTCGCTCGCAATCCTAACCTGCGGCGCATCCAGCTCGCCTTCCTCGGGTCGTCGGTCGGCGACTGGGCCTACGCGACGGCGATCATCGTCTGGGCCTATGGCGAGGGAGGCGCCGGAGCCGTCGGCGTCTGGCTGGGCATCCGCTTCGTCCTGGAGGCGATCGCCGCGCCGATCGGCGCGCTGGTCGCCGACCGCTGGCCGCGCAAGCGGCTGATGGTGCTCTGCGATGCTCTCCGTGCGCTGTTCGTGACCGTGGCCGCCACCCTGATCGCGCTCGACTCCCTGCCGCTGCTGGTGTTCATGGTCGCCACGCTCACCTCCTTGCTGTCCTCGCCGTTCATGATCGCCCAGCGAGCCCTGCTCCCGAGCCTGTCGGAGACCCCGGGGGAGCTGGCCGCCTCCAACGGTATTCACAGCACGATCGACAGCCTCGCCTTCTTCGCCGGCCCCGCCCTGGCTGCCGCCCTGCTGGCCCTGACCGGAGTGCCGACGGTGCTGTTGCTCAACGTCGCGACGTTCCTGTGGTCGCTGGCTCTGGTCAGCCGGGTGAGCGTCCCGACGGCCGACAAGACCGGAGCGATCTCCGGCGAGGACGACGGTGACCCGGCCGGAGGCTTCCTCGCCGAGTCGCTGGCGGGCTTCCGCCTCATCCGGCGCGACGCCGGCCTGCTGCTGGTCACCGTGCAGGTGAGCCTGCAGACGATCATCGCCGGTGCCATGACGGTGTTCCTCATCGTGATGGCCGACGACGTCCTCCACTCCCCGGAGGCCGGTCTGGGCCTGCTCAACAGCGTGTTCGGAGCCGGCGCGATCGCCGGTGGCGTGGTGGCGATCGCCCGCTCGTCGCGGTCACGGCTGGGCTTCGACATGACCGTCGGAGTAGCACTGTGGGCGATCCCGCTGCTGCTGGTCACCATCTGGCCGACACCTGCCGCGTGCTTCGCGGCGGCGATCCTGATCGGGCTCGGCAACCCGCTGGTCGACGTCAACCTGGACACGATCATGCAGCGACTCGCACCGGACGAGGTGCTGGGTCGAGTCTTCGGTGCCCTCGAGTCGTGCTTGATCGCCACGGCCGCCCTGGGGGCGCTCCTCATGCCGTTGCTGCTCGACCTGACCTCACTGCGCGTCGGGCTCGCGGTGCTGGCCGTGCCGGTGGCGGGCCTGGCTCTCGCCGGGCTGCCCGCGATGATCCGGCTCGACAACCGGCTGCGGGAGCCGGCAGGCCTCTCGCTGCTGCGCGGCCTGGACCTGTTTGCTCCGCTCGATCCGGGTGCCCTCGAGCAGCTCGCCCATTCGCTGACCGAGGCGCGCTTCGCCGCCGGCGAGGTGCTGGTGGCCGAGGGTGGCGAGTCCGACTTGTTCTACGTCATCCAGAGCGGCCGGGTCGAGGTCACCCAGGGCGACCGGGTGCTGCGTCAGGAGGGGCCTGGTGAGTACTTCGGCGAGATCGGTCTGCTGCGTGACGTCCCCCGCACCGCGACGGTCACGGCGCTCGAGGAGACCGGGGTCTACGCGCTGTCCCGCGCGGACTTCCTCGGTGCGATGAGCGGTCGTCACACCGAGTCGAGACTGATCGCCGAGGCGACGGTCCGCCGACGGTTGGCGACGTGATGAGGGCCTGCCTTTCCTGCGCCACCGAGCTGCCCGAGGGCGCCCGGTTCTGCATGTCGTGCGGAGCGAGCCAGGTGACGCCCGGGTGCGTGAGCTGCGGCGCCGACCTCCCTGTCGGTGCCCGCTTCTGCCTGGAGTGCGGCGCACCCCAGGCAGGTGGCCCGGCCGCGCGCGGCGGCGCCGAGCCCTCGGTGGCGCGCCGGGTGACGAGTGTGCTGTTCGGGGACCTGGTGGGGTTCACGGCGTTGTCTGAGTCGCGCGACCAGGAGGACGTGCGCGACCTGCTGTCGGCGTACTTCGAGCAGTGCCGTCGGGTGATCGCTCGCTACGGCGGGACGGTGGAGAAGTTCATCGGCGACGCGGTGATGGCGGTGTGGGGTGTCCCGACCGCGCACGAGGACGACGCGGAGCGCGCTGTCCGCGCTGGGCTCGAGCTGGTCAGCGCGGTCGAGGCGATGGGCGCCGAGCCAGGGATCCCGGACCTGGCGATGCGGGTGGGGATCGTGACCGGTGAGGTCGCCGTCACCGTGGGAGCCGAGGGCCAGGGCATGGTCGCTGGTGACGCGGTGAACACCGCTGCGCGCGTGCAGTCTGCGGCCGCCCCCGGGCAGATCTGGGTCGACGAGACCACCCGGCTGCTGACGACGGCGTCGATCTCGTTCGTCGACGTCGGGTCGCACGAGCTGAAGGGCAAGGCCGACCCGGTGCCGCTCTGGGCGGTGCGAGCCGTCGTGGCCGGGATGGGCGGCTCGCAGCGGGCCGACGGTCTGGAGGCGCCCCTGGTGGGTCGTGACCGTGAGCTGCGGCTGGTCAAGGAGCTCTTCCACCAGGTGGATGAGTCCGGGCGCCCGGCTCTGCTGGTGGTCGACGGGGAGCCGGGCGTCGGCAAGTCCCGGCTGGGCTGGGAGTTCGAGAAGTACTCCGATGGTCTCAACGAGGTGACCCGGTGGTACCAGGGCCGGTGTCTGGCCTACGGCGAGGGCTTCGCCTACCACGCGCTGGCCGAGGCGATCCGCGCGCGGTTGCTGTCCTTGGGGTCGGAGGACGACGCCGAGCAGAGCCCCTCGACGCTGCTCGAGCTCGGGCTGGAGCAGTACGTGCCCGACGTGGCCGAGCGCGACTGGCTACGCCCCCGGCTGGGCGCACTGCTGGGAGTGGGGGCGGTGGGCAACCATGCGCGAGAGGACCTCTTCGCCGCGTGGTGCCGGTTCCTGCACCGGACCTCTGAGGACAAGTACCCCGTGGTCCTGATGATCGACGACGCCCAGCACGCCGACGAGGGTCTGCTGCAGTTCCTCGAGCACCTGCTGGCGGTGGGGCGGTTCGGGTGCCTGGTTCTGCTGCTGACCAGGCCCGGCCTGCTCGAGCAGCACCCGGACCTGGCTACCAACCGCGCGGCGACGGTGGCCCACCTGCACCCGGTCGCGGACCGGGAGATGGCCACTCTGCTCGACGGGCTCGTGGCGGGCCTGCCCGACGAGGTGCGCTCCTCGCTCGTCGCCCGGTCCGAGGGGGTGCCGCTGTTCGCGGTGGAGACGGTGCGCTCGCTGATCGACCGTGACCTCGTGGTCCCGCGAGGCGGCCAGTACGTGCTCGCCGAGGCCGACGTGGACCTCGATGCGATCGGTGCCCCCGCATCGCTGCAGGCGCTGATCGCGGCTCGGCTGGACACCCTCGACGCGGGCCAGCGCCAGCTCGTGGACCGCGCCAGCATCATCGGCGAGGCCTTCACGCGCGATCAGATCGACCAGCTCTGCCCGGCGCTCGAGGACGTGGGCGCCGTCCTGGCAGGCCTGGTGCGGATCCAGTTCCTGCGGCAGGAGTCGAGCCGCTTCACCACCGAGCACGGCCAGTTCCAGTTCGTCCAAGGTGCCGTGCGGCAGGTGGCCTACGGGTCGTTGTCGAAGCGCGACCGGAAGCAAGGACATCTGGCCGTCGTGGAGGTGCTGCAGCCCGAGGGCGACGTCGCTCCCGACCGCGCGTCGATCGTGGCCCAGCACCTGCTGGGAGCTCTCGACGCAGTGCCCGACGCGCCTGATGCCGACGTGCTCGCCACGCGAGCGGTGTCCATGCTGCGCAGCGCCGCGAAGCGCGCCCAGGCCCTCGGGGCACCCGAGGAGGCCGTGCTCCACCTGACCTCGGCGCTGGGGCGGTGTGCCGACCCCGAGCTGAGACCGCGGGTCGAGTCCGACCTGGCGGAGGCGCTCGAGCAGTCGGGTCGTGCGGAGGACAGCATCGTTCACGCCGAGCGTGCCGCCGCTGACCTCGACGCGCAGGGCGACCGGGACGGTGCTGGTCGTGCCGTCGCTCTGTTGTCGAAGGCGCTGACCGCCGTCGGTCGGTACGAGCGAGGAGGGCAGCTCGCCGCCGAGCGTTACCAGCAGGTGCGGGCCGACGGCACCATGCCCGAGGTGGAGTTCGAGCTGCTGCGAGCGAGGTTGAGCGCCGAGACCGCGAGTGGCGCGTCGGCGGTGGGCGCCGAAGTGCTGGAGCTGTGTCGACTCGCGGAGTACCTCGGCGGACGACAGGAGATCGGGCTGGCACTGGGGGCCCTCGGCCAGTCACTGCTGAGCGAGGGGAGCATCACCGCAGGTCGTCTCCTCATGGAGGGGGAGGCCGATGCGGCTCGCGCCGGTCACGACTCCCTGCGCGCGGCGCGGGTACTGCTCAACCTCAACGCCCAGCTCAACGGCGACGACACGGTGCAGGCGACGGACTACGGCCGCGAGGGGCTGGCGGCAGCAAGGGTGCTCGGGCATCGATCCCTGATCAGCAACGGGGCGATCAACCTGCTGATGTCGCTGGCGATGCGCGGCGAGTGGCCCGAGGCCGTCAGCCTCACCACCGAGGATGGTCTCATCCGCGAGATCGACGCTCCCTATCAGGAGATGTGCCTGGCGTTCATCCGTGGTGCGCGGGGAGAGGTGTGGAGCCCGGGGGAGGCCTACCTCAGGGAGTCGTTCGAGGAGGACGAGCTCTCTGCGGCGGTCCGGCTGCTCGTGAACGCGATGCAGAGCTCCGGCACGTCCCAGGCCGTGGTCGAGCTGGCCACGTCCGCATGCCGCAACGTCCTCGACCTCTCCGGCTACTACGACGACTTCGGGGTCGTCATGAACATCGCGATGGACCTGCTGGTGCGCCTCGGATCGCACGAGGGACTCGCTGCGCTGGTGGCCCTGGTCGAGGAGCACGGCGAGCGGCGCAGACCCCCGGCCGCGGTCCGCTTCGCCCGTCACCGTGCGCGGGCGCACCTGGGGGTCGCGTCGGGATCACCGGCGACGGAGGTCGAGGGCGAGTTCAGTCAGGCGATGCAGGACGTCGATGCCTGGCGGTCGCCGGTCTGGCGGGCCCGACTGTGCGCAGACCTCGCTGCCTGGGCCGGGCGGGAAGGTCTGCTCGAGCTGGCCGAGGCGAGACGCCGCGAAGCCCGTGGGCTCTACGAGGAGCTCGGCGCGACCGGATGGATCGAGCAGCTCGAGGCCGACACCTCGGGGACCAGGGCCTGAGGGCCCTGGCCGGGGGCTTCCTCAGCGGTCGCCGAGTCGGTGGACCAGGACGGCGTACCCACCCTCGAACGGGCCGCCGGCCCAGGTGCTGAAGCGCTCGACCTGCTCGAGGCCGGCTGCGGCGAAGGCTTCCTCGACCTCGGCCAGCGGTGTCACCGGACAACCGGGCGGCAGGTGCTGCGGGTCGAGCCCGAAGCCGCCGACGAGCAGACCATCGCGGCTCAGGTGCTCGGCCAGGCACGCGGCGGTCGGGGCCAGCGTGCCCGGCTCGAGCAGCGGGATGGTGTTGCCGGTCACCAGGACCACGTCGAAGACCCGGCCCAGGTCGAGCGTGGAGAGGTCGGCCAGGCGCCAGACGAGCTCGGGTGCGTCCCGCCGCGCCTGGTCGAGCATGCTCGGATCGACGTCGACCCCCACCACGGCGTGCCCGAGGTCGGCGAGCCGGATCGCGATCCGGCCGGTGCCACACCCGGCGTCGAGCACGGCGGCCGGCGGCGGCGCCAGCCGGGTGACGAAGTCGGCCTCGCCGTGCACGTCCTCCCCGCGCTGCGCCAGTGCGCGGAAGCGTGCGGCGTACTTCGCGGCGTAGTCGTCACCGGAGGTGGCGCGAGCGATCTCGGTCCAGCGGGTCACGCCGGGAGGATAGACCCGCGAGGCGGGACCCACCCGACGACCTCCGGTGCGCGAACCAGGTAGGAGAGGAGTCGCCGTGAAAGACCCGGACCTGATGTTCGCCAGGTCCCGCGGCGCTTCTCCTGATCGTCCCGGCGGTGGTGCTGCTGCGCGGCTGCCCCACCTGCTGGGCGATGGGTCTGGCACAGACCCGCACCCGGTGCAGCGACGGCCGCTGCTGAGGACCTCCAGGGGTCAGCTGCGGCCGATACCCGGGTGCGGGGGTGCCGGAAGTCGCCACTGGTAGCGGATCGAGAGCAGACGCAGCGAGAAGCTGAGGGCGATGGCGCTGGGCTGGGAGACCTCCGGCGGGAGCCCGCCGGCGTCCAGGGCCACCAGCAGGACTGCGCCGGCTGCCGCGGTGAGGGCATAGACCTGGCCCACGAGCACCAGCGGTCGCTCGTTGGCCAGCACGTCGCGGACGAGACCGCCCCCGGTGCCGGTGATCACCCCGAGCAGCACCGCCACCGGGGCAGTGGCGCCCTCGGCGAGGGCCACCACGGTGCCGCTGACCGCGAAGACTGCGAGCCCGACGGCGTCGGCGACCAGCACCAGGCGCCGCGAGTCGGGCGGACGTCGCGGATGCCAGTAGGCCTCGAGGATCACCGCAGCCGCGGTGGCGACCGCGACCCACACCGGCCAGGGCGAGTCGAGCCAGAACACGGCTCGGTCGCCGAGCAGCAGGTCGCGCAGCGTGCCGCCTCCCACCGAGGTGACCACCGCCAGCACAGCCACGCCGAGCCAGTCCATGCCGGCTCGGATCGCGACGGCGGCACCCGAGACCGCGAAGGCCACGATCCCCAGGATCTGCATCCAGAGGTACGGATCGGCTACGGCGTCCTCGGTGCCGTTCACGTGCGCTGCTCACGACGTCTCGGTGGGGGCACGGGACGACCCTAGAAGAACCCGCGAGCAGGGCGAGCGCGACCTGTCCAGTCCAGTCGGGACCACCGCTGGGGCGTCGGGTCGGCTCAGGCCCGGCCCTGCTCGACCGAGGCCCTCAGCCCGTCGAGCATCGCCTGCCAGTTCTGGCTGAACTGCGATGCCTGCTGCTCGCTGTCGCAACCGTCCTGGGTCAGCTCCAGGCGCGTCCCGTCGTCCGACGGTGCCAGCGACCAGACCACGGTGTGATAGCTCGCGGGCTCGTCCGGCTGCCCCGACAGCGGGCTGTAGTGCGTGACGGACAGGACCCTCGGCTCCTCGTAGGTCAGCACCTCGCCCCGGTCCTGATAGCCGCGACCGTCGAACTCGCCGTCCCAGGTGATGGGGGCGCCGACTTCCCAGGTCGTGGTGACCCGGGCGCCGAACATCCAGCCCGCGATCTGCTCGGGCTCGGTGAGGGCGGACCACACCTGACCGGGGGTGGCAGCCACGTGGGTCTGTGCGGTGGCGATGTGACCGGTCATGCGCGTCATCTCCTCTAATATATGAGGGACTCATATAATCACCGCATGACGAGGTCAGCAAATTCTCGGTTGGACAACCTGCTCGCGGCGCTCTCGCTCAACCTGGCACACGAGTCGCAGCAGGCCCTGGAGCGCGCCTCGGGTCTCAGTGGCAGTGGCACCGCCGCGTTGCTGGCGCTCGAGGAGTTCCTGGGCGACGAGCACGTCGGCCGCCTCGCCGAGGTGCTGGGTCTGACCCACTCCGGCGCCGTACGACTGGTCATGGCGTTGGAGCGGGAGGGGTTGGCCGAGCGTCGAGAGGGTGGTGACCGCCGTCGGGTCGAGGTGCGGCTCACCCGGAAGGGGCGCGCCCGCGCCGCTCGGGCGCGTGCCGCGAGGGACTCCCTGGTCGCCTCGTCGACCACCGGGCTCACACCTGCCGAGCGCCGGTCGCTGGAGCCGCTGCTGGCCAAGATGACCGAGGCTCGGGTCAGGGCGCGGCTCGAGCAACGGCGGCAGGGGGAGACCGGCCCGTGGTGGTGTCGCACCTGTGACTTCACCGCCTGCGGGCGCGACGAGGGGCGTTGTCCGGCGAGGGCGACGACGCAAGGGTGACGAGTTTTCGAACACGGACCCGTGCTTTCGAAAACTGTCGGTGGTCGGATCTAGCGTGTGAGCCATGGACGATCTACTCGAGCTCGACGCCGCGGCGCTGCTGGCCGAGTCGTCGGCGGCGGTGCAAGAGCGTCGACTCGCCGAGGTGCGCGACCTCACGGTGCTGGCGCAGTGGGCGGCGGTGCACTCGGGCGACCCGACGCAGGGGCCTGACGGCGGGTTCGCGCGCAGGGTCGGCAACCGGTTGCGGCAGGTCGGCGGGGAGGGCACCCCCGGGGTGCAGGACTTCAGCCTCGGCGAGATCGCACTGGCTCGAGGCACCGGGGTCACCGCCACCCGCAACGCTCTGGCCGACACCCTGGACCTGATCCACCGGCTGCCCCTGACCTGGAGGGTCTGCCTGAGCGGAGAGGCGGAGATCTGGGTGGCGCGCAAGGTTGCCTCCCTCTCGCGTCACCTCCCGCTGACCCACGTGGGGGTGGTCGACTCCGCGGTCGCACGGATCATCGCCCACGAGTCTGGTGGTCGTGTGATCGCGGTGGCCGAGGCCAAGATCATCGAGGCGGCTCCGGGGCTGCACGAGCAGCGTGCCGAGGAGCAGCGCCAGCGCAGCTACGTCGGCTTCGGTCGCACCGACGAGGCGGGGCTGCGCACGGTGGTCGCGCGGGTCCAGGCCGGCGACGCCCACTGGGTCGAGGCCACGCTGACCCGGGTGGTGGAGATCATCGGGCCCCAGCACCCTGATGCCTGCGCGGACGAGCTGCGTGCCATTGCCTTCGGGTGGCTCGCCCGACCGGCCGAGCTGCTGAGGCTGCTGCTCGAGCACGTCATCGCCGATGACGAGGAGCCCGAGGGCGACCCGTCCCGAGCCACCGCGATGCCGGCCGATCTGCTCGAGGCACTGCGCGGGGCTGACCTCTCTGCCCTGGTGCCTCGCAGCGTGCTCTACGTCCACCTGCACGAGACCAGCATCCTCAGCGCCGACGGCGTGGCCCGGGTGGAGGGTCTCGGCCCGATGACCCTGGCCGGTCTCCACGAGCTGCTCGGGCGCACCGCGATCACCATCAAGCCGGTCATCGACCTCGCCGACCGCGTCACGACCACGGCCTACGAGCACCCGGAGGCGGTCAAGGAGCGCGTGCACCTGATCACCGGCGGTGACTACTGGCCGTTCGCGACCTCGACCAGCCGCGGCGCCGACCTCGACCATGTGACCCCGTACTTCGACCCCGACCAGGGCGGTCCCTCCGACCAGACCGGCACCCACAACTCGGGCCCGCTCTCCCGCACTCACCACCGATGGAAGACCCACGCGGGCTACCGGGCCACACAGTCGGGACACGGGCGCTACGTCTGGATGACCCCACACGGCCTGGCGTTCCTCGTCGACCACCGCGGCACGAGGCCGATCAGCCCGGAGCACGCCCACACGATCCTCAAGACCCCAGGCGAGATCTACATCCCCGAAGGCCCGGTCAGCGTCGAGCTGCCGGTCCACCCGGGCTCAGGAGAGGCCGATGATCGTGCCGTCGTCGGCGAGGTCGATGCGAGCAGCTGACGGCTGCTTGGGCAGCCCCGGCATCGTCATCATGTCGCCGCACACCGCGACCACGAATCCCGCGCCGGCCGAGAGCCGCACCTCCCGCACGTGGAGCTCGTGGCCCGATGGTGCGCCGAGGTTGGTCGGGTCGGTGGAGAACGAGTACTGCGTCTTGGCGATGCAGACCGGCAGGTCGCTGTAGCCGTCGCGCTCGAAGCGCTGCAGCCGTCGCCGTGCCTTGGAATCCCAGGTCACCCCGGCGGCGCCGTACAGCCGGGTCGCGATCGCCTCGACCTTCTCGGTCAGGGTCTGCTCGTCCTGGTAGGTGAAGGAGAACGTCTGCGCTGCCGGCTCCGCCATCGCCGACAGCACACCCAGGGCGAGATCGTTCGCGCCCTTCGCCCCGTCGGCGAAGTGCGTGGCCGGGTAGGCCGCGACGCCCTCGGAGTCCACCAGCTCGACCAGCCGCGCGATCTCGGTGTCGGTGTCGGTGGGAAAGCGGTTGATCGCCACCACGCAGGGGATGCCGTAGACGTTGCGCACGTTGTCGAGGTGTCGGCGCAGGTTGGTCATGCCGCGCTCGAGCGCGTCGACGTCCTCGGCGCCGAGGTCGGCCAGCGCCACGCCGCCGTGGTACTTCAGCGCCCGCACCGTGGCCACGACCACCGCGACGTCGGGCCGCAGGCCGGACTTGCGGCACTTGATGTCGACGAACTTCTCCGCCCCCAGGTCCGCGCCGAAGCCCGCCTCGGTCACGACGAAGTCGGCAAGCCGCAGCCCGGCGCGCGTCGCCATGACCGAGCTGCACCCGTGGGCAATGTTGGCGAACGGGCCGCCGTGCACGAACGCCGGCGCACCCTCGAGGGTCTGCACCAGGTTGGGCGCCAGCGCGTCACGCAGCAGTGCCGCCATTGCACCGTCGGCGCCGAGCTCGCGCGCGGTGACCGGGGCCTGTTCCCGGGTGTAGCCCACGACGATGTCGCCGATGCGCCGCTTGAGGTCGCCCCACGACTCGGTGAGGCAGAAGATCGCCATCAGCTCCGAGGCGACGACGATGTCGAAGCCGTCCTCACGGGGGTACCCGTTGGCGGGCCCGCCCAGGCCGACGACGATCTCGCGCAGCGCGCGGTCGTTGGTGTCGAGGACGCGCTTCCAGCTGATGCTGCGCACGTCGATGCCGAGCTCGTTGCCGGAATGGACGTGGTTGTCGATCAGTGCAGCGAGCAGGTTGTTGGCTGCGGCGATGGCGGCGAAGTCGCCGGTGAAGTGCAGGTTGATGTCGGTCATCGGCACCACCTGGCTGTAGCCGCCGCCGGCGGCGCCGCCCTTCATCCCGAAGACCGGGCCCATCGAGGGCTCACGCAGCGCCGCCATCGACCGGTGGCCCAGGCGGTGCAACGCATCGGTCAGGCCGACGGTGGTGGTGGTCTTGCCCTCGCCGGGTGGGGTGGGGGACAGCGCGGTCACGAGCACCAGTCGGCCGAGGGGTCGGTCGGCCAGGGACGCCAGGTAGGTCAGGTCCACCTTGGCCTTGAAGTGTCCGTAGGGCACCAGGTGCTCGGCGGGGATGTCGAGGGTCTCGGCCGCGATCTCGGTGATCGGACGCAGGGTGGCGGCATGGGCGATCTCGATGTCCGACAGCACAGGGGTCTCCTTCGGGTGTGCAACGTTGCACGCAGGTCTATGTTGCGCCTGACGAAACACAATGTGCAATAAGCAACACGGTCTGCGTTAGTGTTGCGCAATGAGCAACACATCTGCGGAGCGGGACGTGGCAGCGGGCAGCGTGCAGTCGGTCGACCGGGCGCTGACGATCCTGGAGATGCTGGCCCGCACCGGCGAGGCCGGCGTCACCGAGATCGCCGACGAGCTCGGTGTGCACAAGAGCACCGCCTTCCGGCTGGTGGCGACCCTGGAGCAGCACCGGATGGTCGAGCAGTCCGGCGACCGGGGCAAGTACCGCCTCGGGGTCGGGGTGCTGCGGCTCGCCGGTGCCACCACCGCTCGGCTCGACCTGGTGCAGGAGGCCCGGCCGATCTGCAAGCAGCTGGCCGCCGACACCGGCGAGACCGTCAACATCGCCGTGCTCGCCGAGGGTGGCGCGCTCTACCTCGACCAGGTCGCCGGCTCCTCGGCGCTGCAGTCGCACAACTGGGTCGGCCAGCACATCCCGCTGCACGCCACCAGCAACGGCAAGGTGCTGCTCAGCGGCATGGACGACGAGAGCCTCGCCGAGGTCCTGCGCCAGCTGCCGCGCTACACCCCGCAGACCATCACCAAGCGGGCGACCTTGCGCGAGCAGGTCGAGAAGGTCCGCGTCGAGGGCTACTCCGTCGCGGTGGACGAGCTCGAGGTGGGCCTGACGGCGGTCGCGGCGCCGATCCGCAGCGCGCACGGCGACGTGGTCGCCTCGATGAGCGTCTCCGGCCCCACGTTCCGGCTCGACACCGACGCGATCGCCGACGTCGTGAGCCTGGTGGTCGCTGCCGCCGAGGAGGTCTCCCACCGGCTGGGTTGGGGGACGCGGTGAGGCTGCCGGTCGACCGGGTCGGTCGGCGCGGGGGTCCTTGACAGCGGCTCACGACAGGCAGACGATTCTGTTTGTTGCGAAGTACGCAATAGGTTGCGCGATACGCAACCAGCCCTCACGGGCACACGGAGCGCCGGAGGCACGTCATGGCAACCGTCCCCACCACCGCCGAGTGCGTCGTCATCGGCGCAGGCATCGTCGGCAACAGCCTGGTCCACCACCTGGCCAAGCTCGGCTGGCGCGACATCGTCCAGCTCGACCAGGGGCCGCTGCCCAACCCCGGCGGCTCGACCGGCCACGCGTCGAACTTCATCTTCCTGACCGACCACTCGCGCGAGATCACCGACCTCACGCTCGACTCGGTGAAGCAGTACCAGGAGATGGGGGTCTTCACCCGCAGCGGCGGCTTCGAGATCGCCCGCACCGAGGAGCGGATGGAGGAGCTGCGGCGCCGGATGTCCTCGGCCCGCGCCTGGGGCATCGAGGCCGAGCTGGTCTCGCCGGAGTTCGTCCAGGAGCACGTGCCCTTCATCGAGACCGACCAGTTCATCGGTGCCTTCTGGCAGCCCGGGGTGGGCGTGGTCGACTCGCTGCGCGCCGGCACGATCATGCGCGAGGCCGCCCTGGAGCTGGGCGCCCTGACCACGGTGCCCAACTGCGAGGTCACCGGCCTCGACGTCGAGGACGGGCGGATCACCGGCGTGCGCACCGACAAGGGCGACATCGCCACCGGCCACGTCGTGATCGCCTGCGGGGTGTGGAGCCCCAAGATCGGAGACCTGGCGGGCATCTCGATCCCGTTGACGCCGGCCGTCCACCAGATGATCTCGGTCGGTCCGTGCCCGCAGCTGGCCGAGCGCGAGGGCGAGATCTCCTTCCCGATCGTGCGTGACATGGACACCTTCTGCTACGAGCGCCAGCATGGCGCTGACATGGAGGTCGGCTCCTACGCCCACCGCGCGATTCTGCACGAGCCCGAGGACATCCCGAGCATCGAGCAGGCCAAGCTCTCGCCGACCGAGATGCCGTTCACCAGTGACGACTTCGACCCCCAGCTCGAGCAGGCCTTCGAGCTGATGCCCGACCTGCTCGGCGCGGACGGCGCCGAGATGCGCTACGCGATCAACGGGCTGCTGTCGCTGACCTGCGACGGCAACCCGATCCTCGGCGAGAGCAAGGTCAAGGGGCTGTGGACCGCCGCAGCCGTGTGGATCAAGGAAGGCCCGGGCGTGGGCCGCGCGATCGCGGAGTGGATGACCGACGGGCACTCCGAGATCGACCTGCACCACAGCGACATCGCGCGGTTCTACCCCCACCAGGAGCGTCGCGAGCACACCCGGCTGCGCACCACGGAGTCGTTCATCAAGACCTACGGGATCATCCACCCCGCCGAGCAGTACGAGTCGGACCGCGACCAGCGGCTCTCCCCGATGCACGAGTCGCAGCAGAAGCTCGGGGCGGTGTTCTTCGAGGCGGTCGGCTGGGAGCGCCCGCAGTGGTACGAGTCGAACGCCGAGCTCCTCGAGCAGTACGGCGACGCCGTGATGCGGCGCGAGCACGAGTGGGACTCGCGGTGGTGGAGCCCGATCATCAACGCCGAGCACCTGCGGATGCGGGAGGCGGCCGGCGTCATCGACCTGTCGGCTTTTTGTATCTTCGACATCCAAGGTCCCGGCGCGCTCGCGTCGGTGCAGCAGACGTGCGTCGCGCAGTGCGACGTGGCGCTCGGCAAGGTGATCTACACCCCGGTGCTCGACGCCAAGGGCGGGTTCCGTTCCGACCTCACCGTGATGCGGCTCGGCGAGGACCACTTCCGGGTCGTCACCGGAGGCGCCCACGGCATGGCCGACCTCGGCTGGTTCCGCGACCACCTGGCCGACGACGCCACCCTGAGCGACCACACCGACGCGGTGTCCACGGTCGGCCTCTGGGGCCCCCGGGCACGCGACATCCTCTCCTCGCTGACCGGGGACGACGTCTCCGAGGAGGGCTTCGGCTTCCTGACCTGCCGCGAGATCGACGTGGCCGGCGTCCCGGTGCTCGCCTCGCGCATCTCCTACGTCGGTGACCTCGGCTGGGAGCTGTACGTCGACATGGACCGGGCGGCCGAGCTGTGGGAGACGCTGCTGGACACCGGCGCCGAGCACGGCGCCGTCCCGGTGGGCATCGGGGTCTACGGCACGACGGGGCGGATCGAGAAGTGCTACCGCGCCTTCGGGGCCGAGCTCGACGCCGAGCGGACGATCATCGAGGCCGGCATGGCGCGACCGAAGGTGAAGGCCGCGGACTTCGTCGGCAAGGAGGCCTACCTGCGCCAGCGCGAGGAGGCGCCGCTGGCGGTGATGTGCACCCTCGCCGTCGAGGACCACACCTCGGCGTCCGGCGCGAAGCGCTACATGCTCGGCGGCGAGCCGATCCTCACCCGCGACGGCGGCCCCCTGACCGATGCTCACGGGCACCACCCCTACGTGACCACGGCGGGCTCGGCGCCGTCGGTCGGCAGGCACCTGCTCATGGCCTACCTGCCCCCCGACGAGGCGCGCGTGGGCAACGAGCTCGCGGTCTCCTACATGGAGGAGCTCTACCCGGTGAGCGTGGTCTCGGCCGACGCGACGCCGGTGCTCGACCCGGAGAACGCGAGGCTGCGATGAGTGGGGTGAGCGGGCTCAGGGTGCTGGTCTGCGTCAAGCGCGTGCCCGACGTCGCCAGCGAGGTGATGCTGACCGCCGACGAGCAGGCGGTCGACGCCCGCTACGTCGGCTACACGGTGAGCAACCACGAGCAGTGCGCGGTGGAGCTCGCGATCCGGATCGCCGACGCGACCGGCGGCTCGGTGACGTTGCTCAGCGTGGGCTCGCCGGAGTCGACCGAGCAGCTGCGCAACCTGCTCGCCCTGGGCGCCCACGGCGCGGTCATGGTCGAGGCCGACCCGTTGCGGCTCGGTCCGGCAGACGTCGCCCGCGAGATCGCCGCCGTGGTGCAGGCCCACGAGGCCGAGGGGCGTGGCTACGACCTGGTGCTCCTGGGCAACGACGCCGCCGACACCGGCGACTTCCAGGTCGGGATCCGTCTCGCGTACGCCGTGGGTCGACCGGTGGTCAACGGGGCGACCCTCGTGGAGACCGCCGACGGGCGGGTGATCGCGCGCAACGACGGCCCCGACGGCGAGGAGACCTACACCGTGCCCCTGCCCGCCGTGGTGACGGTGATGGAGGGCGGCGTCGAGCCGCGCTACCCGACCCTCAAGGTGCGGATGGCTGCGAAGAAGATCGAGATCGAGCACCGCAGCGCCGCGGGCGCGGGTCAGGGCTCCGGCCGGGTGCGGCTGCGTGTGCCGCCGCCACAGCCCAGCAGCGTGGAGATCCTGGGTGAGGGGCCGTCGGCGGCCCCGGCGGTGGTCGACCTCTTCGAGAAGCTGGGGGTGCTCCGATGATCCTGGTGCTGGTCGAGACCGAGCCCGAGTCCGGGCTGGCCACCGAGGTGTCGCTCGAGACGCTCGCCTTCGCCCGCGCGTTGTCCGACGCCGGAGGCGGGATCACGATCCGCGCGCTCGTCGTCGGGGAGGTCGCCGACGCGGGCGCGCTCGCTGCGCAGCTCGGCGCCCACGGTGTCGGCGAGGTGGTCCAGGCTCGCGGCGAGGCCTTCGACGCGTACGGCGGCGCCAGCTGGGCCGCCGCCGCGCAGGCGGTGCAGAGCGAGACCGACTCCGTCGTCGTCACGGCAGCGGGCACTCCCCGGGGGATGGAGGTGCTGGCGCACCTGGCGGCGCGGCTCGACGTCCCGATGGGCGCCAACGTGGTGGCCTTCTCCGGGCTCTCGCCGTTCACCGTCAGCCGCCAGGTCGTCGGCGGGTCGGCGTTCGAGGACCTCACGCTGGAGGGCCGTCCGGCTGTCTTCACCGTGGCCGGCCACTCGTGGGTCGCTGCGGGCATCGACGGTCCGGCCGCGTCGTGGCGCACCGTCGAGCCCCAGGTCGCCGAGGCGGACCTCGTCGCCCGGGTGGTCTCGGTCGGCACCAAGGCCCCCGACGAGTCCGGCTCCTTGAAGTCGGCCTCGATCGTCGTCGGCGCGGGCCGCGGCGCCGGCAGCGCCGAGGGGTTCACCGGCGTGGAGGACCTGGCCGGGCTGCTCGGCGGTGTCGTCGGCGTCTCGCGGGTGGTGACCAGCCTGGGCTGGCGCCCCCACCACGAGCAGGTCGGGCAGACCGGAAGTCGGATCGCCCCCGACCTGTACGTGCCGTGCGGCATCTCCGGAGCCATCCAGCACTGGGCGGGCTGTGCCAGCTCCAAGGTGATTCTCGCGGTCAACACCGACGCCGAGGCGCCGATGATGACGCGCGCGCAGTACGCCGTGGTGGGCGACATGCACGAGGTGCTGCCCGCGATCACTGAGGAGATCCGCCGCCGTCACGGCTGAGGCCGGGCGTCACCCGCTCAGCCGCGAGGCGGCGCCGCGCAGCTCACGCAGGGCGAGCGCGATCTCGGGCTGCTCGGCGCTGCCGCGGCGGATGCTGGTGGCCACGCGGCGCACCGGGGCGTGGTCGCCGGTGAGCGCGACGCGGGCGACCAGCTCGTCGGCCGGGAGCCGGGCGAGCCGAGGCACCAGCGCGACGCCGAGCCCGGCGGCCACCAGCTGGGCGCCGGTGTCCCACTCGACGATCTCGTGCACCTGGCGCGGGGTGAAGCCGGCGTCGTAGCAGGCGCTGATGACCAGGCGGTAGTACGGCCGCCCGGGTCGGTCGAGGATCCAGTCATCGCGGGCCGCCTCGCTCAGCGAGACGTCCTCTCGACCCGCCAGCGGATGGTCCGCGGGCACCAGCAGGTCCAGGGCGTCGTCGAGCAGCGGGTGCTGCTGGAAACGGGCGTCGTCCTGGGCCGGCTGCCGCCCGTCGTCGGTCACCACCACGACGGCGACATCGACCTTCTCGGCCAGCAGCAGGTCGAAGCAGACCTCGGGGTCGGCCTCGACGATGCGCACCTCGGAGTAGGGGAAGGCCTCGCGGGCAGCGGCGACCACCGGGGGCAGCAGCACCGAGGCGGCGGTGGAGAAGCCGGCGAGCCGCAGGTGCCCCAGACCCTGCCCCGAGGCCTGCAGCACCTCGCCGCGGATCCCCTCCCACTGGGCGAACAGCTCCTCGCTGCGCTCCACCAGGACTCGCGCCGCCGCGGTGAGCCGCACCCGACGACCGTCGGGCTCCAGCAGCGGCGCCCCGACGTCCTTGGCCAGCGTGCGCAGCTGGTGGGACAGGGCCGAGGGGGTGTAGCCGAGCTCGGCGGCGGCGGCCCCGATCGTGCCGCGCTCCGCGACGATCCGCAGCACCCGCAGTCTCGGATCGATCATGCAAAATGATTGCACGGTTCTGGCCAAATGCTTCTGCTGGTGCTCAGCATTCCCGGGGCACAGACTCGTGCCGTGCGATCGTTCGACCCCCTGCTCGAGCCCTTCGACCTCGGTGAGGTGAGGCTGCGCAACCGGGTCGTGTCCACCTCCCACGAGCCCGCCTACTCCGAGGACGGCCTGCCCAAGGACCGCTACCGGCTCTACCACCTGGAGAAGGCCCGCGGCGGGGTCGGGCTGAGCATGATCGGCGGCTCGGCCGTGGTCTCTCCGGACAGCCCGCCGGCCTTCGGCAACCTGCTGATGTACCGCGACGAGGTCGTGCCCTGGCTGGCGCGACTCACCGAGGACGTGCACGAGGCCGGGGCGGCGGTGATGTGCCAGCTCACCCACCTGGGTCGGCGCACCAGCAACTTCACCGGCGACTGGCTGCCGCTGGTCTACCCCTCCGGCCTGCGCGAGTCCCAGCACCGCTCCTTCCCCAAGGTCGCCGAGCCGTGGGACGTCGACCGGATCGTGCGCGACTTCGCCGCCGCGGCGCAGCGCTGCCGGGCGGCCGGGCTCGACGGCATCGAGATCGAGTCCTACGGGCACCTCTTCGACGCCTGGGTCTCGCCGGCCACCAACCACCGCGACGACGCCTTCGGTGGCGACGCCGAGCGGCGCCTGGAGTTCCCGCTGCGGGTGCTGCGCGCGGTCCGTGCCGCCGTCGGACCCGACTTCGTGGTGGGTCTGCGGATGGCCATGGACGAGGACCTCCCCGACGGGCTCGGGCTCGAGGACGCGCTCCGCGTGCTGCGGCACTACCAGGAGGTCGGCGTCGACTTCCTCTCGGTGATCAAGGGCGGCATCGACACCGACGCCCGGCTTGCCGCGACCATCCCGTCGATGGGGACCCCGTCGGCGCCCTACCTCGACTTCGTCGGGCAGGTGCGCCGCGCGGCCGGCATCCCGGTGATGCATGCCGCCCGGATCGGGGACGTCGCCACCGCCAGGCACGCGATCCGCGAGGGCCTGCTGGACCTGGTCGGGATGACCCGACCGCAGATGGCCGATCCACACCTGGTCGCCAAGGTCGCCCGTGGCGAGGAGGACCGGATCCGCCCGTGCGTGGGGGCGTCGTACTGCCTGGATGCGATCTATGAGTCGGGTGACGCCAAGTGCATCCACAACCCGGCGACGGGCCGGGAGGCCACGCTTCCCCAGGTGGTCAGCCCCACGATCGGGGTGCGCAAGGTCGCCGTGGTCGTGGGGGCGGGCGTCGCCGGTCTCGAGGCCGCGCGCGTCCTGGGCGAGCGGGGGCACCAGGTGGTGCTCCTCGAGGCGGCTGACCGGCCGGGCGGTCAGGTGCTGCTGGCCGCGTCCTCTCAGCGGCGCCGCGACCTCATCGGCGTGGTCGACTGGCGGGTCGCCGAGGCCAAGCACTCCGGGGTCGAGCTGCGCTTCGGGATGTACGCCGAGGCCGGCGACGTGCTCGGCGAGCGGCCCGACGTCGTCGTGGTCGCCACCGGGGGAGTGCCGAACCGGTCCTTCCTGCACGAGGGCGAGCAGCTGGTGCTCGACACCTGGGACGTGATGGGCGGTGTCGGCGCCCGCGGGCCGCGACGCCGGCCAGGACGTGCTGGTCTTCGACGACCACGGTGGCGAGGCGGCGCTCGACGCCACCGAGCTGCTGGCTCGGCTGGGCGCTCGGGTCGAGCTGGTCACGCCCGAGCGCATGGTCGGGGTGTCGGTCGGGTCGATGAACAGCCCGGCCTACCTGTGCGCCTTCGAGGAGCACGACGTGAAGATCACGCTTGCCCGCCGCCTGCGCAGCGTACGGCGCAGCGAGCGCGAGACTGGCCGACTCGTTGTCACCTTGACAAGTGACTACACCGATGCGCTCGTCGAGCGGGTCGTCGACCACGTGGTCGTGGAGCACGGCACAACTCCTGCCGATGAGCTCTACCACGCCCTTGTGCCGGGGTCGGTCAACCTCGGCGAGGTCGACCACGCCGCGCTGCTGGCCGGGCGCGAGCAGCGGGTGCGCACCAATCCCGCCGGGAGCTACCAGCTGTTCCGCGTCGGTGACGCGGTGACCAGCCGCAACATCCACGCCGCCGTCCTCGACAGCCTCCGGCTGTGCATGAGCGTCTGAGGGACAGGAGTGCCATGACCACCCTGCTGCCACCACACCCGAGCGCCGGGGCGACGACTCCTCAGCACGAGGGACTGCAGCGTGTGCTCGCCTCGCGCGTACCCGGGAGGCCGCTGCCCGGCCCGGCCTACACCGACTCCGGGCTGTACGACGCCGACCTGCGCCTGCTGTGGCACCGGCAGTGGGTCTTCGCCGGGAGCGTCGCGGAGGTCCCAGAGCCCGGGGACTACGTCACGGTCGAGCTTGGCCCGGTCTCGGTGATCGTCGTGCGCGACGACGACGGGCAGGTGCGCGCGCTGCGCAACGTCTGCCGCCACCGGGGTGCGCGCCTGGTCTCGGGCTCAGGGTCGATCGGCAACCTGGTCTGCGGCTACCACCGCTGGACCTACGGCACGGACGGGCGGCTGCTGCACGCGCCGTCGCTCGACCCGCAGCAGGACAGGTCGTGCCTGGGGCTGCGCCAGGTGGCGGTCGTCGAGGCGGGCGGGCTGGTCTTCATCAACCTGGCCGCCCGCCCCGACGACCCGACCGACCCGCGCATCGTGGACGCCGTCGACGTCGCGACCACCGTGACGCCGTACCTCGCCCCGCACCGGCTCGACCGCAGCAAGGTCGCCGCGCAGGTCGACCTGGTCGAGCAGGGCAACTGGAAGCTGGTGATGGAGAACAACCGGGAGTGCTACCACTGCGACGGCGCCCACCCCGAGCTCACCCGCACCTTCTTCGCGACCTGGGGGCTGCGCGAGGACCAGGTGCCCCCGCGGCTGCAGGCCTCCCACGACCGGATGCTGGCCGCGCAGGCCGACCTCTCCGCCCGCTGCGCCGTACGACGCCTGCCGATGCAGCTGGTCGAGGACCTCGTCGACCGGCCCCTGGGCCACCGGATCGCGCGCGAGCCGCTCGACGGGGTCGGTGAGTCGTTCAGCCTCGACGGCGCGCGGCTGGTGCAGCGACTGCTGGGCGACCTCGACGACCCACGGCTCGGGCGGGTCACGATGCACGCCCAGCCGAACATGTGGGCCCACGCGCTCGCCGACCACGCGGTCACCTTCGCGGTCTTCCCGGTCGGGGTCGACCAGACGCTGGTGCGCACCACCTGGCTGGTGGATGCCCACGCAGTCGAGGGGGTCGACTACGACCTCGACCAGCTGACCGAGGTGTGGCGCGAGACCAACGCCCAGGACGCCGCGCTGGTCGAGTCGACCCAGCGAGGGGTCGCCGACCCGGCGTACGAGCCGGGGCCCTACACCGAGGCCGAGAGCAACGTGGACTGGTTCGTGTCCTGGTACGTCGCCCGGATGAGGGATGAGCTGCGCGAGGAGCTGGGCCGATGACCTACGGGCTGCCCGAGTGGGACGCGCCGGCTCCCGCCCACCCCCCTGCGCTCCGCGTCGTCCCCGGTCCCGCCGCCCCCCTGGGGGCCGGCGTGCTGGCGGAGCCGGAGCCGTTCGACCAGCCGATGGTGGTGCGACGGGTGCTGCCGGTGACCCACGACGTGGTCACGGTCGTGCTCGAGCCGACCCGCGCGGGTGCACTGCGATTCGCCCCCGGTCAGTACGTCGTCCTGTCCGCTGAGGTCGACGGGCGGCGGGTCGAGCGGTGCTACACGATCAGCTCACCGCCGACCCGGCCGCACCTGCTCACGGTCACGGTGAAGCGGATGCCGCACGGCGAGCTCTCGCCCTGGCTGCACACGGCGCTTCGCGTGGGCGCGACGCTCGACGTCCGCGGGCCGCTGGGAGTCTTCAGCGTCGTCGACCACCCGGCTCCACGCCAGCTCCTGCTCTCGGCCGGCTCGGGGCTCACCCCGACGTTGAGCACCCTGCGGACGATGGCGGACCTCGCCGACGACACCGACGTGGTCGTCGTCCACTGCGCGCGGACACTGCAGGACCTGCCCTGCCGCGCCGAGCTGGAGGCCCTGGCGGCGCAGCTGCCCGGGCTGGGTGTGCACTGGGTCGTCGAGCACGACCGGGCCGGCCGGTGGCGCGGCCCCGTTGGTCGCATCGGGGCCGAGCTGCTGCAGGCGCTGGTCCCGGACGCGGCCGACCGGGAGGTCTTCACCTGCGGTCCGCCGGCCTACATGGCCGCGGCTCGAGCAGCGCTGCTCGGGGTCGGGGCAGATCCGTCGCGGTGCCACGAGGAGAGCTTCGTGCTCGCCGAGAGCGCGGCGCCCGCCGAGACCCTGCCGGCAGGCTCGGACGCAGCCCAGCTGACGGTCCGCTTCCAGCGTTCCGGCGTCGAGGTGCGCTGCGAGCGCCGGACGACGGTGCTGGCGGCGGCCCGCGAGGCCGGGCTGACCTTGCCGAGCTCGTGCGAGTCGGGGCTGTGCGGCACCTGCACCTCGACCCTGCTCTCCGGAGAGGTGGACATGCGTCACCAGGGCGGGATCAGGCCGCGCCAGGTCGCGGAGCACAAGTTCCTGCCCTGCTGCTCGACCCCCACCAGCGACCTGGTCGTCGACGCCTGACCCGGGCGCCTGACCCGGGTGGCCTGCGAGTCAGGCTGCTGACCGGGCGGCAGCGGTGACCAGCTGGCGAGCGGTGGCCTTCGCGCAGACCGGCGCTGTCGGGTCCGCGGCCAGGGCGCCGTCGGCCAGCGCGCCGTCGAGCAGCAGGGTCAGCGAGCGTGCCAGCGCGTCGGGGTCGGTCGCCCCCGCGCTCGCGGCCAGGTCGCGGATCCAGGCGAGCACCGACTGCTTGTGGGCGACGGTGCGGTCGTGGACGGGGGTCCCCGGCGCGGCCTCGGCTGCGGCGTTGATGAACCCGCAGCCGCGGTAGCCGTCGCGCCGGCACGCGGCGCCGAGGGCGTCGAAGAGACCCACCAGCTGGCCGGCGGGCTCGGGGCCGGCTGCCTCGGCTGCCGCGTGCAGCTGCGCGGTCCAGGCGTCGTCGACCTGGTCGAGGTAGGCCAGGACCAGCTCGTCCTTGGCTGGGAAGTGCTTGTAGAAGGTCGCCTTGGCCACGCCGGACTCGGCGATGATCAGGTCGACGCCGACTGCCCGGATCCCCCGGGCGTAGAAGAGCCGGGAGGCGGTCTGCAGGATCCGGTCGCGCGCCGAGGAGGGAGTCACCCCTTGATGGTAGACAGACCTGTCTGTTACTGTCCACTGGCATCTGGCAGACAGATCTGTCTACCGACCCGATCCGCACAGGAGCTCAGATGGACATCGCAGTACTCGGCACCGGCACGGTCGGCCAGGCGCTTGCCGGCCGGCTGCACCAGCTCGGCCACGACGTCGTGGTCGGCACCCGCGACCCCGACGCGACCTCGGCGCGCACCGACCCCGACGCGATGGGCAACCCGCCGTTCAGCGCCTGGCTGGCCGACCACTCCGGGGTGCGGCTGGCCACGTTCGCCGACGCCGCGGCGGGCGCCGAGCTGGTGGTCAACGCCTCCTCGGGCGCGGCGACGCCCGAGGTGCTGCGGCTCGCCGGCGCCGACAACCTGGCGGGCAAGGTGCTGCTCGACATCTCGAACCCGTTGGACTTCTCCGCCGGCTTCCCGCCCAGCCTGTTGGTCAAGGACACCGACTCCCTCGGGGAGCAGATCCAGCGCGGGCTCCCCGAGGCCCGGGTGGTGAAGAGCCTCAACACCCTGACCGCGGCGCTGATGGTCGAGCCGACGCGGCTCGGCCGGTCCAGCACGATCTTCGTCTCCGGAGACGACCCGGCGGCCAAGGCCACGGTGACCGGGCTGTTGGAGAGCTTCGGGCACGACGACGTGATCGACCTGGGTGGCATCGAGACCGCGCGTGGCACCGAGATGCTGCTGCCGGTGTGGCTGCGGCTGATGAACGCCCTGGGCACCGCGGAGTTCAACCTCAAGGTCGTGCGCTGACCCCACGGCGGCTCACGTGTTCGGCGCCGGGCGGCGCAGGGTCGTGGTGAGCACCGCCAGCGAGCCGAGCTGGACCAGCCCGATGACCGCCGACAGCGTGCCGGGGCGGTCCACGACCAGCGCGCCCGCCAGCACCCCGCCGGCCAGGGCCCCGGTGCCCTGCACGGCCGCGAAGACGCCGTACGCCGTGGCCCGCCGGGCCGGCGCGACGAGGTCGGCGACGTAGGCCTTCACCGTGGAGTCCTGGACCCCGGTCGCCGCCCCCCAGACGACCACGCCGACCAGCGCCACCCAGGCGCGGTCGTCGAAGACCAGCAGCGGGACGACCGCCACCAGCACCGGGACGGCGAGCAGCACCCGGCCCGACCAGCGGTCGAAGAGCGCTCCGCTGCCCAGCGCGGCCACCGCGCCGGCGGCCATCGCGGCGGCGTAGACGACCGGCACGAGGCCGACCGAGAACACCCCGTCGTCGACCATCTGGAGCGAGATGACACCGAAGGTCATCAGTCCCGCCGTCGTGCCGGCGGCGGCCAGGGAGAACCGGTGGAACTGCGCCGGCAGGCGGGCTGGCAGCTGCTGGTGAGCCTCGCCCGCCGGTTCCGGCGCCGCCAGTGAGGGGACCCCGCGCCGCAGCTGCGCCAGCAGCAGGAGCGAGACCACCCCCGGCACCGCCAGCACGGCCAGCCCGATCGACGTCGTCCCCGAGACGAGCACGACGCCCGCGACGACCAGGGGGCCGCTGACGGCGCCGACCTGGTCCAGCGCCTTGTGCACGCCGAACCCCTTGCCACGCCCCGTCGCCGCGGTCATGCGGGCGAGAAGCGCTGACTTGGCCGGGCTGCGGATCGCCTTGCCGGTGCGCTCGAGCAGGATCATCGCGCTCGCGAAGCCGACACCGGCCACGCCCAGGAGGGGCGCGAACGCGAGCAGCGGCACGCAGACCGCGGTCAGCACGTAGCCGATGACGGCGAGGCGCCAGTGGCGCCCGCTGCGGTCGGCCCAGGGCCCGCTCGCCAGCCGTAGCACCAGGGCGACGGCCTCGCCCGCGCCGGTGACCACACCCACGGTCAGGGCGGACGCGCCGAGCTCGCCGAGGAACGGCCCGGCCACCGAGCGCATCCCCTCGTAGACCATGTCGGCGCACAGGCTCACCAGCCCGAACCAGGTGACGCTGCGCCACGGCGACCAGGGAGCTCGCGGCGCGGGCGGCACCATTCAGCCGACCAGCCCGAGGAGCGGACCCGCTGCCACACCGAGCCCGACCGCCGCGACGGAGCAGACCAGCGCCACCCCGGTGCTGGTGCGCCGGGCCCGGACGGGCCCGGCGTACCCCTCGCCGCCGCGCAGGCAGGAGGAGAGCCAGCGCAGGTAGTAGGCCAGGCTGAGCACCGTGTTGGCGGCCACCAGCACTGCCAGCCACTGCAGGTCCGCCTCCCACGTGACCGACAACGTCAACAGCTTGGCGACGAAGACCGCGGTCGGGGGAGTGCCGACCAGCCCCAGCAGCAGCACCCCGAGGGCGGCGACGAGCCCTGGCCGCTGCCGCACGGCGCCGCGCCAGTCGGCCACGGTGGCGCGACCGGGCTGCGCTGCGACGACCGCGAAGCACCCGAGGTTGGTCACGGCGTACCCGGCCAGGAAGAGCACCAACGTCGCCTCGGCCAGGTCGGAGCCACGCACCGCTGCGGCCACCGCCAGCAGGTAGCCGACCTGGCTGATCGTCGACCACGCCAGGAGCCGCAGGACACGCTCCTGCAGCAGGGCCGCCAGGTTGCCGAGGCTCATGGTGACCGCGGCCACCACGGCCACCAGCAGCGCCCACGTCCGGTCGGCAGGCAGCTGCTCCACGAGCCGCGCGACCGCGACCACGGCGCCCAGCTTGGGCACGGTGGTGAGGAACGCCGCCGAGGTGACCCACGAGCCCTGGACGGCGTCCGGCACCCAGAAGTGGACCGGCACCGCGCCGGCCTCGAACAGCAGCCCGACCAGCAGCAGCGAGACCCCGGCGACCGCGCCCACCGGGGATCGCGAGACCTCGCCCAGCGCGGCGTACCCGGTGGCGCCGGTGACCCCGTAGAGCACGGCTGCGCCCAGCATCATCAGGATCCCGGACAGCGCGCCGAGCAGGTAGGTCTTCATCGCGGCCTCGGGCGCGTCGGCCCCGCTGGAGAGGCCGACCAGCCCGTAGAGCGGGATGCTGGCCAGCAGGAAGGCCACCACCAGCACGGCGGTGTCGGTGGCGCTGCCGAGCAGCACCACGCCGGCACCGCCGAGCAGCAGCAGGACGGCGACCTCGCTCTCGCGAGGGTGCGCCGCCAGCTCGTCGCCGGCGACCAGCAGCAGGAGCAGCAGGCTCAGTGCCACCACGATCCGCAGCCATCCGGTGACGTCGTCGACGACGAGGGTGCCGGAGAAGGCGGTCCGGGGACCGCGGACCAGGCCGGCGACGGAGAGCGCCAGCGCGAGGGCCGTCACCGCCCCCGCCCCCAGACGCACCCGGTGCTGCTGGGCCCGGGGGGTGAAGGAGCCGGCCAGCAGGCAGGCGACCGCGCCGACGACGAGGACGGCCTCGGGCAGCAGGGCGAGCATGTCCGCCGCCATGGAGCCGTTCATCGCGACCTCATCGCCCGACGAGGCCCGCCGTGGCCTCTGCGGCAGGGCCGATCACGTCGAGCAGGAGCTGCGGCGCGAGCCCGATCAGGACCGAGAGCGCGAGCAGCACCCCGATCGGCACCCACTCGTGCACGCGCAGGTCGGTGAAGCCCGCCGAGAGTGGACCGCTGGAGCCGGTGAGCATTCGCTGGATCGCACGCAGCATCACTGCGGTCATCAGCAGGATGCCGACCAGCCCGACCGCCGTCGCGGGCACGGTGGCGATGCTCCCGGCGAAGATCTGCAGCTCGGCGGCGAACCCTGACAGCCCGGGCAGCCCCAGCGACCCCAGCGCCGCCAGCGTGAGCAGCGCCGCGAACGCGGGCGTCGTCGCGCCGAGGCCGCCGTACCGGTCCAGGTCGTAGCTGCGCCGACGCGACCACACGACGCCGGCGAGCAGGAACAGCGCGCCGGTCAGCAGTCCGTGGCTGACCATCTGGGTCACCGCACCCGAGACCGCGATGCTCCGCGAGTCCAGGTCGGAGGGTCCCGACACGACGCCGGCGGCCCCGACAGCGAGCACGACGTAACCCATGTGGTTCACCGAGCTGTAGGCGACCATCCGCTTCAGGTCGGTCTGGGCCAGCGCGACCAGCGCCCCCCACAGCACCGAGACCAGCCCGACCACGACGAGCGCGACCGCCCAGGCGCGCCAGGCCTGGGGCAGCATCGGCATGCCGATCCGCACGAAGCCGTAGGTGCCCATCTTCAGCAGCACCGCGGCCAGCACGGCCGACCCGATGGCGGGAGCGTCGGTGTGTGCCGGTGGCAGCCAGGTGTGGAAGGGCACGGTCGGGGTCTTGACGGCCAGGCCGAGCAGGATCGCACCCAGCACCAGGGCGCCGGTGGCTCCCGAGCCCTGCAAGGGCGGGTCCGCGGCCAGCGCGACCATGTCGAAGGTGTTCGGCTCCGAGGCGACGTACAGGCCGATGAAACCCACCAGCAGGGCGAGCGAGCCCAGGAAGGTGTAGAGGAAGAACAGCAGTGCGGAGCGGCGCTTCTCACCATGACCCCAGCCATGGATGGAGAGGTACATCCCCACGAGGGACAGGTCGAAGAAGACGAAGAACAGCACGAGGTCGGCAGCGGCGAAGAGCCCCAGGCAGGTGGTCTCCAGAGCCAGGAACAGCGCCGCCTGGACCCGGGGGCGCCGCTGCTCGGTCAGCGCGAAGACCGCGCAGGCGGCGAACACCACCGCCGACATCGCCACCAGCGGCAGGGACAGCCCGTCCAGCCCGACGTGGTAGCTCGCGCCGATGCCGGGGATCCACGGCACCTGCTCCTCGAGTGCGAGGCCACCTCTCGGCGGCGCGTCGTACCGGGACCACACGGTCGCCACGAGCGCGACCTCGACGAGCGTGGTCACCACGAAGACCCATCGGGCCGCGCGGTCGCTCACCTGCGGAAGCAGGAGCGCAGCGGCGACCGCGAGCGGGAGGAACACCAACAGGGAGAGCATGCTCACCTCGGACTTCCGACGAGGACGGCCACGGTCAGGACGGCGAGGATCGCGAGGACCCCGGCGCAGAGCTGCAGGAAGTAGTGGTGCACCTGGCCGGTCGCCGACGGGCGCCGCACCGCTGCTCCGGCCGAGCGGAACCCGCCGGCGACCACCGAGACGGCCCGCGAGATGGCGGTGTCGCCAGCGGCCGAGAGCCGCGCCAGCCGGAGCCCTCCGGACCCGACGGCGTCGACCGCGCGCGCCAGCAGCCGGTCGTCGGCGCGCGCCGCGAGCTCGGCGCCGCGCAGGACCGGGCGCACCACAACGGCGTACGCGGCGCGCTCCAGGCCCAGCCACGCCTGCAACCCGGCCGGCAGGTCGGCCGGTTGCCGCAGCAGGACCAGGGCGCCGACTCCCAGGGCCAGGACCCCCGAGGCGACGAGCTCCCACCCGTGGGCCTCGGCAGGCACCTCACCGGGCAGCGCGGTCAGCACGGCAGGCAGCGCGAGCAGACCAAGGCCCACGGCGCCGAGCGCCAGCGGCGCCAGGGCCACCGGGACCACCGCCGCGACGCCACCACCGGCGGGCTGCTCCTCACCCGCGCCGGTCGGCTCGGTCGGGGGCTCGGTCGGGGCCGGTCGGGTCAGGACGGCGAGCGCGGTCACGGCGTACGCCGTCGACAGGGCCGCGGCGAGCAGGCCGGCGACGTAGAGGGCGGGCGAGCGCTCGAGCGCACCGACCAGCACCGCGTCCTTGGTGGCCCACAGCGTCAGCGGGGGCAGGCCGGCGAGGGACAGCAGTGCCGCGACCGACATCAGGCCGACGGCGGGCCATCGGCGCACGACGCCGGTGAGGGTCACCAGCCGGCTGCTGCCCACCGCCTCCAGCCATGCCCCGGCGGCGAGGAACAGCAGCGCCTTGACCGCGGCGTGCCCGACCAGGTGCGCCGCGCCGGCGCTCGTGGCACCCACACCGGCGGCGAGCACGACGAACCCCATCTGCGCGGCCGTGGAGGCAGCGAGCAGCTGTTTGAGGTCGGTCTGTGCGAGTGCGACCGCGCCGAGCGCGACGGCCGTGGTGACGCCGAGCCAGGCAGCGGCATCGGCCGCCCAGCCGGTGGCGGACAGCAGAGGAGCGACCCGCAGCAGCAGGTAGCCACCCAGGGCGACCATCGCCGCGGAGTGCAACAGGGCCGACACCGGGCTGGGGCCGTCCATGGCCCGCGAGAGCCAGAAGGAGAAGGGGAGCTGAGCGGCCTTGCCCAGCGCTGCGACCAGCAGCCCGGCCGCGACCACGTCACGCCACGGCCCGGCGAGGTCGGCCAGACCGGTCAGGTCGAGCCCCCCGGCGGCGAGACCGCCGGCGACCGCGACGTACAGCCCGAGGTCGGCCGCACGGGTGGTGAGGAAGGCGATGGCGCCGGACTCCACCCGGTGCGGCTCGGTGAAGCGGTAGCCGATCAGTGCGTACGACGTCGCCCCCATCACCTCCCAGCCCAGCAGCAGCGTCGGCAGGTTCACCGCGAGCACGGTCACCGCCGCCGCCGCGACGAAGAGCAGCATCAAGCCGCAGAAGCGAGGTGCCCGCGTCTGCGCCGTGGCCGTCGCCGCCAGCTGGACCAGAACGCCGACCACCAGCACGACAGGGAGCACCAGCGAGGCCAGCCCCCCGGTGGACAGCGTGAGGTCGACCCCGAGCAGGAACGGCGCGCTCGCCGCTGCACCCTCGAGGCAGGCCCGGACGCCGAGCGCGGCGGCCGCGGCCAGGAGGACGGTCGCCGCCGGGCCGGCCGCCCCCGCGGCACGGCCGGGCAGCAGGCGGCCGAGCAGGAGCAGCAGCGCACCACCGACGGCCGGGAGCGCGACCACGGTCACCAGCAGCGCGCTCACTCGTGCAGCTCCGCGACCATGTCGGTCATGTCAGAGCCCGCACGACGGTGCAGCAGCGTCGCGACCGCGAAGCCCACGGCCATCTCGACGGTCATCGCCGTGAGCACCACCAGCGCCAGCACCTGGCCCGACGCCGCGGGGGCGAGGAACCACCAGAAGCCCCCCAGCGCCAGCAGCACGCCGTTGATCATCAGCTCCAGGCCCATCATCACCATCACCACGACCTGCTGGGAGATCGCGCCGTAGAGCCCCACGGCCACCAGGGCGGCGGCCACCAGCAGGACGGTCTCGAGGGTCATCGGACGTCCCCCTGCGGGTCGGCCGCCGGCCGGTCGAGGTCGTCGCCCATCCGGTCGTACCGGGAGCGGGCCGAGGACAGCGCCACTCCCACCACGATCGTGGCGACGATGACGGCGCCGACCACCATCATCACCAGCATGTGGCTCTCCATCACCGCACGCCCCAACGCGTCGGTGACGTCGGGAGGCGGGGCCCCCCGGCGCTCCGGCCAGGGGACGAGCAGCGCACCGGCTCCCAGCACCGCGAAGGTCACCACGCCGGCCGCGACGGCCGCCCGGTGGGAGTGCACCATGCTCATCGGCATCAGGGCGGGGTTCATCCCCATGAACATCACCATGTAGATCGCCATCACGGCCATCTCCATGACCATCATCAAGATCACGATGACTCCGAAGTACGCCTGGTGCAGGAGCAGCAGGCAGGCCCCGACGGCGACGAAGGACAGCGCGAGCGCGTAGGTCGCCCGGGCCATCGAGTCCACGACGAAGACCAGCACGCCCGCGGCGACGGAGACGACGGCGAGCGCCCAGAACGCGATGTCCACCAGCAGGTCGGGGCTCATCGGCCCACCTGTGCCACGATCGCGACCGCCAGGTCCTGCAGCACCACCAGTGGCAGCAGCAGCACCCACAACGGCTCGAGGAGCCGATGGACCCGAAGCACCGGCCACCGCCCGGCGACCCAGGCCACCGCTGCGGTGAGGGCCACGGTCTTCAGCGCGACCCACACCGGGTCGGGCAGCCAGGGGCCGTGACCGCCGCCGAGGAAGAGCGGCACCGCGACCGCGCAGCCCGCGGCCAGGAGCGCGTGGCGACCGAGCCGGGCGAGCAGCAGGTCGGGGCCCGAGAGCTCGGCCAGCACGCCCCCCGAGGCCTCCTGTCCCACCGGCGCCGCCAGGGGGCCGTGCAGCGAGAAGCCGACCACGCCGACCAGGTAGGCGAGGAAGGCCACCGGCATCCACACGGCGTACCACAGGCCGGACTGGGCCTGCCCGACCACCGAGAGGTCGAGGCTCTCGGCGGCCACGGCCGGCGCGACGAGTGCGAACATCAGGGGCAGCTCGTATCCCAGCGCCAGGGCGAGGAAGCGGTAGCCCCCCACCAGGCCGACCACCGAGTTGGCGCCCCAGCCCAGCAGCCACACCAGCGCCCACACGACGACGTCGAGCGTGTTCGCCCAGACCACCCCCAGGGGGCTGGGCAGCAGCGCGTCCTGACCCCACGGCACCAGCCCCACCAGCAGCACCGCCACGGGGAGCAGGCCCCAGCACCCGATCCGCCAGAGCAGGAGGTCGGCCTCGACGGTGCGGCGACGACGTTGCCGCACCAGGCGCAACGACTCGAGCAGCGGGTCGGTCGCGGCGAGCGCGAGTGGTCGTCCGCTGCCGAGCGCGAGCGCCGTGCTCGACACCCAGGCGTAGGCCGCCACGGCGACCAGCACGCCGGCCGCGCCGAGCACGACGAGGAGGGGCTCAGGCATCGCCGACCTCCTGCGGACCGGCCCCGCCGCCGCTCAGCAGCGGGGTGTGCGCCGCCAGCAGCAACCGCGCGTCACCCAGGTCCTGGCCGCGGACCAGCGCCTCGGGGGTGACCGGGCGCAGGTCGCTGGTGGCAGTGGTGGCAGTGGTGGCGGCGCCGGTCAGCCGCAGCAGCACCTCGCCCGCAGCGTGCGGCACCACTCCTCGGCGGGTGAGTCGAGCGACCCGCGCGTGCAGGCTCGACGCCGACGGCTCCTCGCTCGACTCCTCCTCGCGCAGGCGCCGCGCGAGCCGGGCGTGCCGCTCGTCCCCCAGCAGCGACAGGGTGGTGGCGGCGGCGTCCCAGCCGGCGCGCGCCGACCGGTCGGGCCCGGGCACCGGGCCCCACCAGCTCGAGGACGCCTCGACGACCACGTCGCCGTGCAGGCGCAGGCGCAGCTCGAGGCCGCCGGGCCAGCGATCCAGCACCGGACCGAGGGGGTGGACCAGCTCGTCCATCTCGAGCCCGTCCCGATCCTGCGCCCCACCGGCCAGTGCAATGCCGGAGGGGGCCATCTCGTGGTCGTGGCCCTCGTCGTGGCCGTCGACCCACCGTGCCGGGTCGGCCTCGCGATCGTGCGCGTCGGCGGCCTGCCGCTGCGGGTCGGCGAGCATCGACGGCACCGTGTCGAGCGCTGCGCAGACCTCGCCCGGTGCCGCCAGGTCGAGGCGGCAGCGAGGACCGGGGAGCTGGGAGCACACCAGGTCGAGCGCGGCAGCGAGGTCGCCGGGGGCCGTGCCCGCGACGAGGAGCGCGTCGGCGTGGGCAGGGGAGGTCGCGGCTCGCCAGCCCCGACGGTCCAGCTCGGACTCCACGACGCGACGCACGGCCGCGCCGCCCGGAGCCTCCACCACGTAGCAGCGGGGGCGCCGGGTCGCCGACCGCAGCAGCGCGTGGCTCAGGCCCATCGGAAGGCACCTTCGCGGCGCGCCCAGGCGACTGCGACGAGCAGCAGGCCGAGGAAGCCGAACATCTCCACCACGGCCCCCACGCCGAGGTCGGCGACGACGACGGCCCAGGGGTACATGAACAGCATCTCGACGTCGAAGGCGAGGAAGACGACGCTGGTGGTGTACCACCGGGCGTGGTGGCGCGACAGCGCGTGCTGCTCCGGGACGCGGCCGGATGCCAACGGCAGCGTGGTGAGCACCCGGGGGTCGGGTGTCCAGGTCCGGTGCAGCGTCCGCAGGAGCACCCCGGCCGCGCCGAGGAGCACCACCAGGCTCAGGAGCGCAGCCACGGCGGATCACCTCGCTCTCTCTTGACACGTCCGTACGATCGTACGGACGACCATACGGAGGTTGCCGATGTCCGACCACCCCCACCCGGTGGACCCGGAAGCCGTCTCGCGGGCGACGGGTCGGCTGCCGGGCGTCGCCGAGTGCGAGCGCGTCACCAGTGTGCTGACGCTGATCGCCGACCCGACCCGGATGCGCCTGCTCTTCGCCCTCGACGAGGTCGACGAGCTCTGCGTGGGAGACCTCGCCCTCGCCCTGGGCGTCTCGGAGGACAGCGCCAGCTACGGCCTGCGGATGCTGCGGACCGCCGGGCTCGTCCGACGCAGACGCGACGGCCGGATGGCGTTCTACCAGCTGGCCGCAGGCTTTCCCGAGCCGCTGCGCGAGCACTGCCTGCTCCAGCTGGCCGAGCTGGGCTCGCAGGCGCACGGGCACGACGTCGAGGCCTAGCCAACCCACAGCGCCTCGCGCCTCCTCGCGGCACAGGCTCGACGTGCCAGCATGTGCGCTGTGAACGTCCGGTACTTCGCCTTCGGCGAGTTGGCCGTCACCGTGGACGGGGTCCGCCGACCGATCACCCGGCGCCGCGAGCGGTCGGTGCTCGCGGTGCTGCTCGCCGTCCGGGGCGCGCCGGTCACCGCCGAGCGGCTCGTCGGGGAGGTCTGGGGCGACGAGGCGCCGGGCCAGACCCTCGCCGCACTCCAGGTCGCGGTCTCGCGGTTGCGCTCCGTCCTCGAGCCGGGGCGGTCGGTCCGCGGTGGCACCCGGCTGGTGAGCACGGCGGCGGGCTACGCGCTGCGAGCCGACGTCGCCGAGGTCGACACCTGGCAGTTCGTGGCGATCGCCGAGGCCGCCCTGGCAGAGGGCGGGGAGCCGCCCCAGCGCCGGCTCGAGCTCTGCGACCGGGCGCGGGCCGCCTGGGTCGCGGCGCCGTACGGCGACAGCGACGCCCCGACGGTGCGGGCTGAGGTCGCCCGGCTGGAGGAGCTGCTGCTGACGGTGCACGAGCGACGGGCGCGCACGCTGCTCGACCTCGGTCGTCCCGAGCAGGCGCAGCGCGGGCTCAGCGACCTCGTTGCGGCCCATCCGTTCCGAGAGCGGATGTGGGGCCTGCTCGCGCTGGCGCAGTACCAGTCCTCCCGCCAGGCCGAGGCGCTGGAGACTCTGCGCGTGCTGCGCGAGCGGCTGGTCGAGGAGCTGGGGGTCGACCCGTCCGAGGAGATCCGACGCCTGGAGTCCGGCATCCTGCAGCAGGACCCCGCGCTGGCTGCGGCGGCGCCGGCGTCGGTGGACCCCCCGGCCGACCCCGGTGCCCCGTCGCCCGAGGTCCGGTCCGCGACCGAGGGAGCGGCGCAGACCGTCCCGATCGCCGAGCCTGCTGCATCGGTCGGCCGTGATGGCGTCCTGGACCGCCTCGTCGGGGTGCACCGCACGACGCTCGACCGGGGCGGTCTCGGCTTCGCACTCGTGGCCGGTGAGCCCGGCATCGGCAAGTCGCAGCTGGTGCGTGAGCTCGCGGCCGCGGCCACGGCGCAGGGGTCCACCGTCCTCGTGGGCCACTGCCTGGAGGGCGGCTACGCGCCGGCGCTGTGGCCCTGGCTCGGCGTCGTGCGGCCCCTGGCCGCGCGATACTCGGCAGGACCGGGGCTGGCCCCCCTGCTGGGGCAGCACCAGGTCGCGCCCCCATCAGGGCCGGGCACGACGCTGCGGATGTACGACGCGGTGGTCGACCTGCTCTCGGAGGCCGCGCGGCAGGCGCCGGTCCTGGTCCTGCTCGAGGACCTGCACTGGGCCGACGCCTCCTCGCTGACGCTGCTGCGCCACCTCGCCGGCTCGACCCTGGCCGGGCCGGTCACGGTGGTGTGCACCCGGCGGACGACCGAGACCCACAGCGACGACCAGCTGGTCGACACCATGGCGGCGCTCTCGCGCGCCGGGGCCGAGCGGATCCGCCTGGACGGCATCGACGAGCAGTCCGTGCGCACCCTGCTGGAGCGCGGCGTCGGGCGTCACGACCCCCGCCTCGACGCCTTCGTGGCCGAGGTGTCGGGCGGCAACCCCTTCTTCGTGCTCCAGTACGCACGGCTGCTGGATGCCACCCCCGACCTCGTCGACGTCGACCCCGCCGGCCTCCCGGTGCCGGACGGCGTGCGGGACGTGATGCGCCAGCGCCTGGCCCGGCTCCCTCGAGAGGCGTCGCGGCTGCTGACCTCGGCCTCGGTGCTCGGCCGGCTGGTGGACCCCGAGGTGCTGGCCGAGCTCACCGACGTCACACCCGAGGAGTGCCTCGACCAGCTGGACCTGGCGCTGGCCAGCGGGCTGCTCGAGGAGGAAGCCTCGGGCTACGCCTTCGTGCACGCGCTGACCCGCGAGAGCCTGCACGTCGAGCTCAGCGCCGCACGGCGGATGCGCCTGCACGACCGGGCCGGTCGCATCATCGAGTCGCGGGCGGGATCCCAGCTCGACGCAGCCGCCGAGATCGCCCACCACGCCCACGTCGCGGCACCGCTGGGTGAGGAGCAGCGGCTGCGCGCCTGCGACTGGCTGGCGCGTGCGGCGGCCGTGGCCGTGGCGCGGCAGGCGCAGCCCGAGGCCCTCGTCCTGTGGGAGCAGGTGCTGGTGAACAGCGCGCCTGGCTCGCTGGCCGCGGCCGACGCGCAACGGGGTCGAGCGGCGGCGCTGATGCGGCTGGGCCGGATGGAGGAGGCCCACCTCGCGCTCGACACGTCCGTCGCGCTCGCCCGCGAGCTGGGCGAGTGGGAGATGGTCGCGCGCGCCACCACCGCGTTGAGCGGCGTCGGGCCGTGGTCGTGGCGCGAGCACGGCGTGGTGCACACCCCGTTCGTCGAGGTCCTCACCGAGGCGGTTCCCCACGTCGCGCCTGCCCTGCAGGCCAGGCTGCTCGCGATCCTGCAGATGGAGCACTTCTACGGCCGCGAGAGCGCCGTCGTCGAGGACTACGGGGTCCGCTCCATCGAGCTGGCTCGCTCCACCGGCGACACCGGCCTGCTGCGTGAGGTCCTCATGCTGCGGCTGATCGCCTCGTTCGGCAGCTGGCGTTCCCAGGACCGGTTGGCCTTGGTCCAGGAGCTGCTCGGCCTCGAGCCGCAGGGCGAGCTGGAGGTCACCGCGCTGTTCTACCTCGGCCAGGTGCTGTGGGACTGCGGTGACGCCGCCGGCGCCGACGCGGCCATGCGACGCTGCCAGGAGTCGGCCGCCCAGGTCCGGCACACCGGCCTGGAGATCCCGCTGGGCTGGTGGTTGGTGGCCAGGGCGAGGGACCTCGACGCTCCCGATCAGGTCACGCAGGTGGACGAGGCCCTGGCCGCGCACCGTGCCGCCGGCTACATCGCGAGCCTCGAGCTGGAGTGTCTCAGCGACATCCGCCGCGCGGAGCCCGGGGCCCCGGTGTCGGAGGACACCATCGCCCGCGCCGGCCGGGGGAGCGCAGCGCTGCGGGCTCTGGTCGCCCACGCGGTCCTCGAGTCCGGTGACGCCGAGCGGGCACGAGCGCTCCTGGGTGACCCGCTTCCCGCGGGAGCCGTCGACTACAGCTCCACCGCGGGTCGCTGCCTGCGACTCCTGGTCCTGTGCGGCACCGGCAGCGCGGAGGAGATCCGCGAGGTGCTGGAGCCGGTCGAGGACCACCTGGGTGCGCCGGTGAGCTACGGCACGATCGACCACCTCGGCGTCGTGGACCACTTCGTGGCAGCGGCGTACGCCGCCCTGGGTGACCCGCGGGCGGCCGAGGTGGCGCGCTCCGCGGTCGAGCGCAACCGGGCCCTGACGTGCCTGCCGTGGATGCGCCGCTCCGAGACGCTGCTGGCCGCTGTCGGAGGCTGACAACGGCGACCGGTGTGGTGGGCACGCGAGACGTCGGTGCATGAGTGCCTCGCCGTGGGGATAAGGGAATCGACAGAGGACGGAGGTTGTCATGGGTGTCCCTGAACCTGCGCTCGCGACGCTGCGTCACGAACGCTTCTGGAAGCCGGGCTGGATCTACGAGCGCAAGCTCGACGGCCAGCGGGTCCTGGCGGTGAAGGACGGGTCCGGCGCCCGGCTCTACTCCCGGTCCGGGCGGGAGGTCAGCGCGGCCTTCCCCGAGATCGTCGACGCACTGGCCGCACAACGCGCCGGCGAGTTCGTGGTGGACGGCGAGGTCGTGGCGTTCGAGGGGTCGCGGACCAGCTTCGCCCGACTCCAGCCCCGCATCCACCTCGACGACCCCGAGCGTGCCCGCCGCTCGGGGGTCAGGGTCTGGTACTACGTCTTCGACGTGCTCGAGGCGCAGGGGGAGGACCTGCGCGGTGAGCCGCTGCGCACGCGCAAGCGGCGGCTTCGCGGGCTCCTCGAGTGGGCCTCGCCGCTGCGCTCGACGCCACACCGCGTCCGTGGTGACGAGGAGTGGTTCGCAGACATCTGTCGCCGCGGCTGGGAGGGCGTCATCGCCAAGCGCGACGAGGCGACGTACCGCAGCGGACGCACGGACTCCTGGCTGAAGTTCAAGTGCGAGGCCGGTCAGGAGCTGGTCGTCGTCGGCTGGACGGACCCGGAGGGATCCCGAGTCGGCCTGGGTGCGCTGCTCCTCGGCTACTACGACCGCACCGGAAGCGGGTCCGGGGAGCTGGTGTACGCCGGCAAGGTCGGCACGGGGTTCTCCGACCGGGTGCTGCGTGACCTGCACGACCGGCTCACCGCGCTCGAGGTCCCCGAGTCACCGTGCGACCGGGGCCGGCTGCCCACGGCGCGTGTGCACTGGGCCGAGCCCGAGCTGGTCGCCGAGGTCGCGTTCACCGAGTGGACCTCGGCGGGTCAGCTGCGACACCCGCGCTACCTCGGCCTGCGCACCGACAAGGCGGCCCGCGACGTGGTCCGGGAGGCCCGATGAGCCGCACCGAGAGCGTTGCCGGGGTGGAGATCTCCAAGCCGGACAAAGTGCTCTTCCCGGAGTCACCGGCTGGCCCGGCGGTGACCAAGCTCGACCTGGCCCGCTACCTCGAGTCCGTCGCGGAGGTCATGCTGCCCCACCTGCGAGGACGGCCGGTGAGCATGCAACGGGCGCCGGACGGCATCGACTCGTCGTCGTTCTACGAGAAGAAGGTGCCCTCGCACTTCCCCGACCACGTCGACACGGTCGAGGTGGAGACGGCCGACGGGCCGCAGCGGCAAGTGGTGGTCAACGACGTGCGCTCCCTGGTCTACCTGGCCCAGCAGGCCTGCATCACAGCGCACACCTGGCTCAGCCGCAGCGACCGGCTCGACCGTCCCGACCAGCTGATCCTCGATCTCGACCCCTCGGTGCCGGGGCTGCCTGCCGTGCGTCGTGCGACGCGGATGGTGGGGGAGCTGCTCGACGACCTCGGCCTCGAGAGCCTGGTGAAGACCACCGGCTCGCGTGGCTACCACGTCGTGGTGCCGCTGCGTCGCGAGCGGTCCTTCGACGAGGTGCGCGGGTTCGCCCGCGACCTCGCCGAGGTCCTGGTCGACCGGGCACCGGGCCTGTTGACCCTGGAGGCCCGCAAGGACAAGCGCGGCGAGCGGGTGCTCGTCGACGTGCAGCGCAACGGTTACGGCCAGACCGCGGTGCCGCCGTACGCGGTGAGGCTGCGGCCCGGCGCCCCGGTGTCGGTGCCCATCACCTGGGACGAGGTGGGTCGGGTCGCTCCCGACCAGCACACCGTGCACACGCTCCACCGCCGGCTCGCGCGCGGCGGTGACCGGTGGGCCGAGCGCCCCGGACCGCAGTCGCTGGGGCGTGCGGCCGAGCGCCTGCACCGGGTGCGGCGCTAGGCCTCCTCGCCGGCGAAGTCCTCGTTGGACTTGCCACTGAGCACCGACTCGTTCTGGGTCGACGTCGGTCGTCGGCGCCGGTCAGCGCCTGCGTCGTCCACCTTCACCAGCATCCAGTTGGCCTCGTCGCCGCCCATCTTGGTGTGGGTGAGGGCGAAGCCGCCACGGAGCTTCTCGCCGTGCAGCTCCACCTTCAGGTGGCCCCGCGCCAGGGCGTCGGCAGCGGAGACCTCGGAACCGTCGCGCTCGGTGAGGTTGGCATAGGTGCCGGTGTCCCAGACCACCACCGTGCCGGCGCCGTAGCCCTCGTCGATGCGCCCCTCGAAGTCCGCGTAGTCCAGCGGATGGTCCTCGGTCCGATGGGCGAGCCTCTTCTCCGATGGGTCCAGCGACGGGCCCTTGGGGACCGCCCAGGAGGCCAGCACGCCGTCGATCTCCAGCCGCAGGTCGAAGTGAAGGTTCGTCGCGTCGTGGCGCTGCACCACGAAGCGCGGCCGGTCCCGCGGGCCACCTCCGCGGTCCTCGGATCGCCCGGAGGGCTCGCCGGAACGGCCGGTGTCGCGCTTGTCGTCGTACTCGCTGAGCCCATCGCTTGCCATACCCATTCCGATACCCCGGCGCGCCGACTCCTATGTCCGGGGTATCGCGCACGAACGAGTGGGTAGACCGGCGATGACCGGTGCGCAGCCGGCGGTCGATGGGTTAACGTCGCGAGGTGAGCCACGATGGGTGAGTCAGGGTTCTTGGGAGCCATCGGGCGCTGGCCCCTGCTCCGCCAGGCCGTCGGCGCCGATCGGCTCGGTCGCGGCGCCGCCGTGTCCTCCCGCCGCAGCGAGACGCTGACTCCGCGCACCTCGCAGGCCGACCGGGTCGTCAGCTCGGTGTGTCCCTACTGTGCGGTCGGCTGCGCCCAGAAGATCTTCGTCAAGGACGAGCAGGTCATCCAGGTCGAGGGTGACCCCGCGAGCCCGGTGTCGCGTGGCCGGCTCTGCCCCAAGGGCAGCGCCACCCGTCAGCTCGTCACCTCCCCGAGCCGGGTGACCTCGGTGCGCTACCGGCGCCCCCACGGCACCGAGTGGGAGGACCTCGACCTCGACACCGCGATCGACATGATCGCCGACCGCGTCCTGGCCACACGCAAGCAGTTCTGGGAGTGGGAGGACGAGCACGGTCGTCGTACCCGCCGCACCCTCGGCATCGCGAGCCTCGGAGGAGCGACCCTCGACAACGAGGAGAACTACCTCATGAAGAAGCTCTACACCGCGATGGGAGCCATCCAGATCGAGAACCAGGCCCGCATTTGACACTCCTCCACGGTCCCCGGTCTGGGGACCTCGTTCGGCCGCGGAGGGGCGACCACGGCGCAGCAGGACCTCGCCAACAGTGACTGCATCCTGATCCAGGGCTCCAACATGGCCGAGGCCCACCCGGTGGGCTTCCAGTGGGTCATGGAGGCCAAGCGACGTGGTGCCACCGTCATCCACGTCGACCCACGGTTCACCCGCACCTCGGCGCTGGCCGACATCCACGTGCCGATCCGCGCCGGCTCCGACATCGCCTTCCTCGGCGCCCTGGTCAACCACGTGCTGGTCAACGAGCTCGACTTCCGCGACTACGTCGTGGCCTACACCAATGCTGCCAACATCATCGACGAGGGCTTCCAGGACACCGAGGACCTCGACGGCTTGTTCTCGGGCTGGGACGCGGACTCGGGCACCTACGACCCCGCGACCTGGCAGTACGTCGGGGCGGAGGTGGCCCCGGCAGCCGGGCAGCGTGACCCCGACCTCCCGACCGGCGGCACCAGCACCTCCCACCAGGAGCAGGACGACGGGAGTGGCGACGACTCGGGGGCGCGCGCTGGCGACGGTGGTGACGAGGCAGCGCACAGCGAGAGCCACGGTTCCGGAGGGGCCGCCATCGACAGCAAGGGTGAGCGTGACGAGACGCTGCAGCACCCGCGCTGCGTCTACCAGATCCTGCGGCGGCACTTCGCGCGCTACACCCCGGAGATGGTCGAGCGCACCTGTGGGATCTCCCAGCGTCAGTTCCACCAGGTCGCCGAGGCCCTCACCTCCGCATCGGGCCGCGAGCGCACCGCGGCGATCGCCTACGCCGTGGGCTGGACCCACCACTCGGTGGGCGCGCAGACGATCCGCACCGCCGCGATCCTGCAGACCCTGCTGGGCAACATCGGTCGACCCGGGGGCGGCATCCTCGCGCTGCGCGGGCACGCCAGCATCCAGGGCTCGACCGACATCCCCACGCTTTTCAACCTCCTGCCCGGCTACCTCCCGATGCCGCACGCCGCCGACCAGCAGGACCTGGACACCTACGTGGCAGGCGACGCCGGCAGCACCGGCTTCTGGGGCAACATCCGTGCCTACGCGGTGAGCCTGCTCAAGGCCTACTGGGGAGACGCGGCGACCGCCGAGAACGACTTCTGCTTCGACTACCTGCCCCGGCTGACCGGCAACCACGGGACCTACAACACCGTGCGCAGCCAGATCGAGGGCTCGGTCAAGGGCTACTTCCTGGTGGGGGAGAACCCCGCGGTCGGATCGGCCAACGGCAAGATGCAGCGCCTGGGCATGGCCAACCTCGACTGGCTGGTGGTCCGCGACCTCCAGATGATCGAGAGCGCCACCTTCTGGCAGGACGGCCCCGAGATCGAGACCGGCGAGCTGGTCACCGAGGAGATCGGCACCGAGATCTTCTTCCTGCCTGCCGCCACCCACGTGGAGAAGGCCGGCTCGTTCACCCAGACCCAGCGGATGCTGCAGTGGCGCGACAAGGCGGTCGACCCGCCGGGTGACGCCATGAGCGAGCTGGACTTCTACTTCCGGCTCGGGCAGAAGCTGCGCGAGAAGCTGGCCGGCTCCCAGGACGAGGCCGACCGGCCGCTGCTGGACCTGACCTGGGACTACCCGGTCGACGAGCACGGGGAGGTCGACCCCGAGGCGGTGCTGGCCGAGATCAACGGCACCGGACCCGACGCAGAGCCGCTCTCGTCCTACACCGAGCTCGAGGACGACGGCTCGACCTCCTGCGGCTGCTGGATCTACTGCGGCGTGCGCGCCGATGGCGTCAACCAGGCACGGCGACGTACGCCGCACTGGGAGCAGGACGACATCGCCGCGGACTGGGGGTGGGCCTGGCCCGCCAACCGCCGGATCCTCTACAACCGGGCCTCGGCCGCCCCGGACGGCAGTCCCTGGAGCGAGCGCAAGAAGCTGGTGTGGTGGGACGCCGAGGAGGGCCGCTGGACCGGGCGCGACGTGCCCGACTTCATCGCGGATCGGGCCCCCGACCACGTCCCGGAGGAGGGCGCGACCGGCCCGGACGCCTTGGGCGGACAGGACCCGTTCATCATGCAGACCGACGGCAAGGCCTGGCTGTTCGCGCCGCTCGGGATCGCCGACGGCCCCTTGCCCACCCACTACGAGCCGCACGAGTCGCCGGTGCGCAACCCGCTGCACGCCCAGCAGGCCAACCCCGGCCGGCGGCCGCTCGAGCACCCCTTGAACCCGGCCAACCCCTCGCTCAGCGACGTGTTCCCCTTCGTGTTCACCTCGTACCGCCTGACCGAGCACCACACGGCGGGCGCGATGAGTCGCACCCTGCCCCTGCTCACCGAGCTCCAGCCGGAGCCGTTCATCGAGATCTCGCCGCGGCTCGCCGAGCTGCGCGGGCTGGAGCACCTCGGCTGGGCGACCGTCGTCACGGCCCGGTCGGCGATCGAGGCGCGGGTGCTCGTCACCGAGCGGATCCGCTCGCTGCGGCTCGGCGAGCAGTGGGTCGAGCAGGTGGGCCTTCCCTACCACTGGGGTGCCAACGGAATCACCCGTGGCGACTCACCCAATGATCTTGTCAACGTGACGACTGACCCGAACGTCCACATCCAGGACAAGGTCGGCACCTGCGACGTCCGCCCAGGTCGTCGGCCACGAGGGCCCGCGCTGCTCGCGCTGGTGCAGGACTACCGCGAGCGAGCCGGCATCACCGATCCACAGGCGGCCCCGACCGACGACGCCCCCGAGCCGACCGGAGGATCCGATGACCACGCGTGAGTCCCTCAGCGCCTCGCTCTTCGGCAGGCTCGCCGACGTCACGGCCGACGCCGGGTACGACGAGGCGCACCCGCCCCGGATGGGCTTCTTCACCGACACCTCGGTGTGCATCGGCTGCAAGGCGTGCGAGGTCGCGTGCAAGCAGTGGAACAACCTGCCTGACGACGGATACGTCCTGACGGGCATGTCGTACGACAACTCGGTCGACCTCGGCTCGACGACGTGGCGCCACGTCGCATTCGTGGAGGCCAGCGAGCCGGTCGACCTCGGGATGCCGGGTCTCGACGCCCCCGGCCGCGACGCGGACCGCCAGGCAGAGACGCTCATCGGAACCGCGGCGCAGGAGAGCGAGTCCGGCCACGGCGCGCTGCGCTGGCTGATGTCGTCCGACGTGTGCAAGCACTGCACCCACGCGGGATGTCTGGACGTCTGTCCGACCGGGTCCCTGTTCCGCACCGAGTTCGGCACGGTGGTGGTGCAGCCCGACATCTGCAACGGGTGCGGCTACTGCGTCTCCGCGTGTCCGTACGGCGTCATCGACCTCGACCAGGACGACGGTCGGGTGGGCAAGTGCACCCTGTGCTACGACCGGTTGAAGGACGGCCAGACCCCGGCCTGCGCCCAGGCCTGCCCGACCGAGTCGATCCAGTTCGGCGAGGTGGAGGAGCTGCGTGAGCGGGCCGACCGCCGGGTCGCCGAGCTGCACGAGCGAGGAGTGGATGCCGCTCGGCTCTACGGGCACGACCCGGAGGACGGCGTCGGAGGCGACGGCGCGTTCTTCCTGCTGCTCGACGAGCCGGAGGTCTACGGCCTGCCCCCCGACCCCGTGGTCCCCACCCGGTTCACCGCGGAGACCTGGCGCAGCGTCGCCGCCGCCGCCGGGGCCCTCGCCCTCGCCGGGGTGGCGTCCTTCTGGGGGCGAGGCCGATGAGCACCGGCCACGCGAGCGCGGCCGCTCAGGGTCGAGCCACCGCGACTGCCGACTCCTACTACGGGCGCCAGATCATCAAGACCCCCACGTGGAAGACCCCCGACGTCCCGCTCTACCTCTTCCTCGGCGGCCTGGGCGGCGCGAGTGCGGTCCTGGCCGAGGGCGCGGCGTGGAAGAACCTGCCGCGCCTCGAGGACGCGACGCGGCTCGCGGCGGCGGGCAGCGCGGCCCTCGGCACCGTGTTCCTCGTCCACGACCTCGGGCGCCCCTCGCGATTCCTCATGATGCTCCGGGTGCTCAAGCCCACCTCGCCGCTCTCGGTCGGGTCGTTCGTGCTGGCGCCGTTCTCGGCCCTGAGCGGCGCGTCGGTGCTGAGCCTGCGCACCGGACGGCTCCCGCGGCTCGGACGGCTCGCCGGGGCCGGGTCGGCAGCCCTCGGTCCGGTGCTGGCCACCTACACCGCAGCCCTGTTCTCCACCACGGTCGTGCCGGCGTGGAGCGAGACCCGGCGCGAGCTGCCGTTCCTCTTCGCCGGGTCGGGCATGGCGGCCGCGGGCGGCCTGGCGGTCCTCGTGGTCCCGCACGAGGAGGCCGCGCCGGCGCGACGCATGGCGCTGCTCGGCACCGGTCTCGACCTCGCGACCTCGGCGCTGGTCGAACGACGTCACGGGATCGTCTCCGAGCCCTACCGCGAGGGCCGTTCCGGTCAGCTGATGCGGATCGCTCAGGTGACGACCGGCCTCGGAGGTCTGCTCATGGCGCTCGGGCGGACTCGCCGCTCTCGCGCCGCCGGCGGCCTCGCGCTGATCGCGGGCTCGGTCGTCACCCGGTTCGGGGTCTTCGAGGCCGGGCTGGCCTCGGCGCGCGATCCTCGTTACACCGTGCTGCCCCAGCGCGAACGGGTGCGGCAGCGCGCCGGTTCGCCCTGATCCGGGGGCCCGCTGCCTCTGACGTCAAGTCGGACGCAAGTGCGCGGCAAGTGGCCTCGAGCAGTCTTCCTCTCACCGGCGCATCGCCGGCACCAGATGAGAGGAACTGTCATGACCACCATGACCACGACCGGTCACGCGCTGGACGACCTGCGCCGCCGCGTGACCGGGCAGCTCACCACCCCCGCCGACGAGGGCTGGGAGCTGGCCAAGATGGCCTGGATCGTCAACATCCCCCAGCACCCGATGGCGGTGCTCGAGGTGCGCAGCGTCGACGACGTGATCGGCGCCGTGCGCTGGGCCGTCGACCACGGCACCCAGGTCACCGCGCAGCCGACCGGCCACGGCGCAAACGACACCCTGGAGCACGCGGTCATCCTGCGCACCCGCGCCCTGGGCGGCATCGAGGTCGACCTCGAGCGTCGTACGGCGTGGGTGGGGGCCGGGGTCAAGGCCGGTGAGCTGTGCGCAGCACTCGACGGCACCGGGCTGACCTTCCTGTGCGGCTCCAACCCTGACCCGACCGTGGTCGGCATGACCATCACCGGCGGCATCAGCTGGTTCGGTCGCGCCTACGGGCTCGGCGCGGACAGCATCGTGAGCGTCGAGCTGGTCGACGGCACCGGCCGGTTGCGCTGCGTGAGCGCCACCGAGGACCCGGAGCTCTTCTGGGCGCTGCGCGGCGGCGGCGGCGACTTCGGCATCATCACCCGCATCGAGGTGGCGCTGCACCCCGCCCCGGTGGTGTACGGCGGCCAGCTGATGTGGCCGACCGAGCGGATGCCCGAGGTGCTCACCGCCTTCCGCGACGTCACCCGCGCGGCGCCGGAGGAGCTGACGGCGTGGTTCCACACCTGGAACTTCCCGCCGATGCCGGAGCTGCCCGAGCCGATCCGCGGCAAGTCGTTCACCGGCGTCGCGGTGGCCTTCCTCGGCAGCCCCGAGCAGGGCGAGGAGCTGCTGGCTCCGTTCCGCGCCGTCGAGGGCCTGGCCATGGACACGGTGCGCGTGGTGCCGCTCGGCGAGCTCGGCACCATCGCCAACGAGCCCACCGACCCGATGCCGGGGATGCAGCACAGCCTGCTGCTCGACGACCTCGACGAGGCCAGCATCGCGGCGCTGACCGAGGTCACCGGCGCCGAGAGCGGCTCACCGCTGACGATCTTCCAGATCCGTCACTTCGGCGGGGCGATGTCTCGCCACCGCGACGACGGCGGCGCCCACGGCCCGATCTCCGAGCAGTACAACGTGTTCGCGCTGGGTGTCCCCGCCGTGCCCGAGCTGGTGCCGGCGATCCTGGCGGCCTTCGACCGGGTCTCGGCCGCGGTCGAGGGCGTGGCCAGCGGACGCACGCTGCTCAACTTCCTCGAGTCGGGCCAGGACCCCGCCCTGTGGTGGGCACCTGCGACCCGCGCCCGCCTGGTCGAGGCCAAGCAGGCCTCCGACCCGCTGCAGACCATCCGCAGCAACCGCCCCGTTCGTGGCTGACACCCGGTCAGTCCCCGAGAAGGAACAACCAAGGAGTCGCCATGACCGCCACCACCACCATCAACCCCTGGACCTGGCAGGACCAGCTCGGTTTCAGCCAGGCCGTCCTGGTCACCGAGCCCCGGCAGACGCTGTACGCCGCCGGCCAGTGCCCGATCGACCCCGACGGCAACCTGGTCCACGCCGGTGACGTCGCAGCCCAGGCGCGCTACACGATGGACAACATCGAGACTGTGCTCGAGGCCGCCGGCATGACCCTGTCCGACGTCGTGCGCTACGACCTCTACGTCACCGACCTGCAGGACTACTTCTCCAGCGGCGCCCACGGCGAGGTCGTCAAGCGGTTCGCCGAGGCCGGCGTGGTCCCCGCGGGCGGCATCGCGACGCAGGTCTCCGCGCTGACCGTGCCCGGCATGGCCCTGGAGGTGACCGTCACTGCCTGCAGCTGAGCGTGCTCACGACGATCGTCCCGTCCCGCGACCAGCGGGCCGGGGCGCTCGTCGTGGCGCCCGTGGTTCAGAGGTCGCGCGCGAGGGCCCGCCCGGCCTGGCGGCCCGAGAAGATGCAGCCGCCGAGGAAGGTGCCTTCCAGCGCGTTGTAGCCGTGGACGCCACCGCCGCCGAAGCCGGCGACCTCGCCCGCGGCGTACAGCCCGGTGAAGGGGGAGCCGTCGGCGTGGATCACCTGGGAGTCGAGGCTGGTCTCGAGCCCACCGAGGGTCTTGCGCGAGACGATGTTGAGCCGCACGGCGACGAGTGGGCCGTGGTCGGGGTCGAGCAGCCGGTGCGGCTTGGCGACCCGCATGATCTTGTCGGTCAGCACCCGTCGGGCGTTGTGGATGCCCATCACCTGGAAGTCCTTGGTGTAGGGGTTGTCGACTTCGCGGTCGCGGGCGACGACCTCGCGCTCGACGGTGTCGTAGTCGATCGCCGGGCCGCGGGTGATCGCATTCATCCGCTCCACCAGCGAGCGCAGGTCGTCGGCCTGCACGAAGTCCTCGCCGTGGTCGAGGAACGCCTGCACCGGCCCGGGCGGGCCGCTGGAGAGCCGGCTGCGCAGCAGGAAGCGCACGTCCTTGCTGGTCATGTCGGGGTTCTGTTCGGATCCCGAGAGCGCGAACTCCTTCTCGATGATCGAGCGGGTCGCGAGGAACCAGGTGAAGTCGTGCCCGGTCGTGCCGATGTGGCGCAGCGTGCCCAGCGAGTCGAAGCCGGGGTAGCAGGGGGCGGGCAGCCGGTGACCCGTGGCGTCCAGCCACAGCGACGAGGGCCCCGGGATGATCCGGATCGCGTGGTGGGGCCAGATCGGGTCCCAGTTTGCGATGCCCTCGGTGTAGTGCCACATCCGGTCGCGGTTGACGATGTTGGCGCCGGCGGACTCGGTGATGCTCAGCATCCGCCCGTCGACGTGGGCCGGCACCCCCGCGATCATGTGCGCCGGGGCGGGCCCGAGCCGGTCGGTCGGCCAGTTCTGCCGGATCAGGTCGACGTTGTGGCCGATGCCGCCGGAGGTCACGACCACGGCGTCCGCGCGCAGCTCGAAGTCGCCGGCTGCGTCCCGGTTCGACGCCACCCCACGCGCCTCGGAGGACGGCGCCAGCAGCGTGCCGCGCACTCCGAGCGCCGCGCCGCCCTCGACGAGCAGCTCGTCGACCTGGTGCCGGTAGCGGATCTCGACCAGGCCGTCGTCGACCGCACGCAGCACGGGCTCGGCGAAGACCCGCACCACCTCGGGCCCGGTGCCCCAGGTGATGTGGAACCGCGGCACGGAGTTGCCGTGGCCGGTCGCCCTCCCGTCACCGCGCTCGGCCCAGCCGACGGTCGGCATCACCCGCAGCCCCAGGTCGTGCAGGTAGGAGCGTTTCTCGCCGTGGGCGAAGTGGACGTAGGCCTCGGCCCACTGTCGGGGCCAGTGGTCCTCACGCTCGCGGTCGAACTGCGCCGAGCCGAACCAGTCCTGCAAGGCCAGGTCGAGGGAGTCCTTGACCCGCATCCGGCGCTGCTCGGGGGAGTCGACCAGGAACAGGCCACCCAGCGACCAGAACGCCTGGCCGCCGAGGTTCGCCTCGTTCTCCTGGTCGAGCAGCAGCACCCGCTTGCCGGCCCGTGCCAGCTCGTACGTCGCGACCAGACCTGCCAGTCCGGCGCCGACGACGATCACGTCCGCGCGGTTCGGGTCGGTGGGGGGCATGCAAGTACCTCCTGGTCGGCGTCCCCGGCACCCTCCCACGTCCGCGCTTTCGACGCTGCCGGGTCAGGTGAGGCCGCTGCTTGTGTCGTGGTCGAGAACTCGGCGCACCATGGGCTCGAAGAAGGTCAGCGGCTTGGACTCGTAGTCGGGGTCGAACGAGCTCTGGTCGTAGTTCTCGCAGAAGTCGACCGTGGCCTGGTAGTGGGGATGGTCGCGCCATCGTTCACGCTCGTTCGGGTTCAGGCCCAGGTGGTGGAAGTAGTAGTAGCCCTGGAACACCCCGTGGTGCTTGAGGATCCAGTAGTTCTTCTCGCTCACGTAGGGCCTGAGGACGGCAGCTGCGACCTCGGAGTGGTTGGCCGGGGCCAGGTGGTCGCCGATGTCGTGAAGCAGCACGCACACGACCGTCTCTTCGTCCTCGCCGGCCCGGTAGGCGCGTGTGGCGGCCTGGAGCACGTGGTCGAGCCGGCTGATCTGGTAGCCGGCGGAGTCGTCCATCGTGCGCAGCCAGCCGAGGACTCGGTCGGGGAAGCCTTGCATCTCCCGGGCCTCGATGCGCCCGAGAAGGGCGTAGTCCTCTGCGGTCCCGTCCTTCATCTGGGTGAAGGAGACGACCTGCGTCTCCTCAGCCGTGGGGACCCTGTCGTCAGCCATCGCGAGGTGCCCCCGCCGGGGAGGCCGGGATGTGGTGGCCGGTGAGGACGCGTCTGCGCGCGATGAGGTCGTCGTACTCCATGTAGACATCCTGCAGGTGTCGTGCACCGCTCGTCGGGTCGAACGCCAGGCGACCGTGCATCACTCGATGACCGTGCACCGTGAGCAGGTCGCCGGACTCGGCCTTGAAGACCGCCTTGTAGCGGGGGCCGTCGATCATCCGGCCCAGCGTGCGGTAGGCGTCGTAGAAGGCGCCCACCTCCTCGAAGGAGGCGTCGAGGGGCTGTGCGAGCTGGTTGGAGAAGCGAAAGGTCCGCACGTTGCCGTCGGTGTCGAGCTGGATCATGGGCGCCGTGGCGTAGGTGTCCTCCGCATCGCTGTAGAGCTGGTAGGTCACCGGCACCCGGCAGAGGGTGTCGAACGCTTCTGGATCGTCGCGTCGCAGGTCGGCCGCGACGGCCCAGCCGTCGGTGACCGTGCTCTCACCACCGTCGGCCTCGTTGACCAAGAAGTGGAGCAGCTGGATGCTGGGCGGCCAGTGGTAGCTGGGAAGGTCGGTGTGCGGCTTGAGCTCGACCGGGGTGTGCGCGACGTTGTAGCCGGCGGGGTCGTGGCGCACGTTGTGGATCCGCTCGAACGCGGTCTCTCGTACGTAGCCGATCTTCTCGGCGAACCGCGCGACCTCGCCGTCGACCGAGGGAGTGTTGCGGACCACAGCGACTCCGAGGTCGTGCACCGCCTCCAGGTAGGCGATCTGCCCCTGCGTGGTGCCCACGACGTGGTCGTGCTCGAAGGTGGGGACCGCCGAGAGAGTCGCGTCCCACAGGACCGGCTCATGGCGCACCGGTCGGCGCGATCGAGTCGAGTAGTCCCGCTCGAGCAGCCAGGGCACCGCGTAGCTCGAGGCGTGGCCGTCGTTCCACAGCACCTCGAGGAACGGTGTCACCCCCCGGAGCTCCACCCGCGCGCTGACGGGCGAGATGTCGTCGCGGATGTCGGCGCTGAACAACGCCCGTTCCCCCGACTGGGGATCGCGGCAGACGCGGCATCCACAGTTGTCACGCAGCCAGACGTGGTGAAAGCGGGCGCCGGCGTGGTCGTGCCGCACGACCAGGTGGTCGTGGCGCACCTCGACACTCAGGCTCGCAGCGCACTGACGGGTGTCCGCGCTCGGGGTGGGAGGCATGGAAGTTCTCCTGGTGGCGTTTCGTGGGGGCGAGTGAAGTCTTCCCGGCGACCGAGCCACGCACAAGCGATAAAATCAGCCACAATGACCCCCGAATTGTGTGGCATGGCTGAGAGGTGACCTGTGCCGGACTCAATCCCGCCGCTGCTGGGACTTCACGCTTTCGAGGCCAGCGCGCGCCACCTCAGCTTCGCCGCCGCAGCACTCGAGCTGCACCTCTCGCCCTCTGCCATCAGCCAGCGAGTGCGGATGCTGGAGGCGCACCTGGGCACGTCGTTGTTCGAACGCCGGCCGCGCAGCCTGCGCCTCACTGAGGCCGGGCAGGCCTATCTCCCTGCGGTCCGCGACCTGTTCGAGGACCTGGCTGCGGCCACCAGCGGCTTGTTCGGGCACACCGACCGGGCGAGACTCACCGTGCGTGTCCAGGCGTCGTACGCCTCGACGTGGCTGGCGCCCCGGCTGCCTGCGTTCTGTGCTGACTTCCCGCACGTCGAGGTCCACCTCATCACCGCCATCTGGACAGACGCGCTGCCGCCCAGTGCGATCGACCTGGAGATCCGTCAGGGCAACGGGTCGTGGCCCGGCTTCCGCGCCACCAAGCTGCACGAGGACCGCGCGGTGGCGGTCTACGGGCCCGGGTATGTCGCGCGGTACGGGTTCGAGGACCCCGACGCGCTGGCCAGTCGACCACGGGTGCAGGTGCTGGGCTTCGACGACATCTGGCGCCGGTTCTTCCCACGCGAAGCGACCAGCGCGGGAGAGGCTCGAATCCCTTCGGCGTCCATCACCGTGGACACCTCGATAGCTGCGCTCGACATCGTCGCCAACAGCGACCTCTGGGCCATCGTGCCCGAGCGGTTTGCGCGTCACGGCGTCCGCTCGGGACGGGTGTATCAGGCAGTCGGCCCCACCGTCCCGATGCGGCAGGCGCACTATCTCCTGCGCCGCGACACCGCCGAACGAATCACCGGGGAGAGCCTGGCCTTCGAACGGTGGTTGCGCGCACAGGACGCCGAGGACCCCCCTCTCTGAGAGAGCGTCGGTTGGGGATCACCGGTCCGGCCCCCGGGGTGCCCGAGACGTCCGGTTTCGTCGACAGCGGGAACGGGTATCTGACACCCTCGGCATGACCCGCCCGCACCCCTCTCGACCTGGTGGACCCTTGGACAAGCCACAGCTGCCCCCGTTCGTCTACGTGCCGACGACCAGCGAGCCCGATGCTGCCGTGCGCCGCGTCCTGCTGCACCAGGTGCAGGACGGCCGCACGGCGCTGTACACCTACTCCGCGATCGACCGGCTCCACCGCTTCTACCGCCCCGACGCCTCCTGGCTGGTGTGCGACGTCGAAGCGCTGCAGCGGGTCCACGACCAGTCGCCGTACGACCTGCTCTTCCTCGACGTCGACCCCGGTCTGCGCGACCGGGACGACGAGCCGGACCACGGCGGTGCCGAGCCCAACGGGCGGGACGGCAGCAACGGCCACCGTCCCACCGGCTTCGGCCGGCCCGGCGAGGTCGACGCGTGAACCAGGCAGCCGGCGGTGGCGGCGGTGGCGGCGGCGGCGAGGTCGACGTCGACCTGAGCGCCCTCGACACGATCGCCACCCAGCTCGACTCCGGGGCCGAGGGGCTGGAGGGCCTCGCCGGGTCCGTCCCGCAGTCCGTGGACGCGGGCGTGATGACCGGCTTCGTCAGCGGGCTGCTCTCCGAGGTCGTCACCTCGGCGGGCAACATCGCCGAGGCGATGAGTGGCAGCGCCGACGCCGTGCGGGACGCGCGTGGCTACTACGGGCGCTCCGACGCCGACGCCGACGCCACGATGGCCGAGATCCACTCCGTGATGCACCCGTGAGCCCGGCATGAGCATCGACACCGAGATCACCGGCAAGCCCGGCCAGGTCGAGTCCGCGGCCACCTGGCTGCGCGACCGGCTGAGGACGAAGGCCGAGACCGCCGCCGACGACCTCAGCTCCTCCGCCCGCAAGGCCGAGTCCTCGTGGCACGGCACCGCGGGGGAGGGCTTCCGGTCCGCGATGCGCACCGGGCAGGAGGAGGTCGACTCGTTCACCTCGACGCTGAGCGCGATGGCGACCGATCTCGACTCCTACGCCCACTCGCTGCGCAGCTGCCAGGACGACATGGAGACGATCCGCGCCGACGCGAGGACGGCGGGGCTCACGGTGTCGGGGTTGGTGATCCAGGAGCCCGGGCCGGGCCCGGCTCGGCCGACGCCACCCCCGGTCGACGCCACCCACGCCGAGGCCACCGCCTACGAGCACGACGTCGAGCGGTGGAACGAGCACCAGGCGCTGGTCCGCGCGTACAACCACGCCTCGAACGAGGCGGGCCGCGTCGACCGCGCGTACGCCAAGGCGTGCCGGACGCTGCAGGACAGCTACACCGCGACCGAGCACGCCGCCTGGGTGGTCTCGCTCGGCGACCTGCTCGGCGGCTCGGCCGAGGCGGTGCTCGGCTACCGCCTCACCGCCCAGCGCAACGTGCTGCACCAGCGCGCCTCCGGCCTGATCGACGACGCGGAGCGCGCCCTGCGCGAGATGGAGGCCCACCCGGAGCGCTACCTCAAGCGCAAGTGGTTCTTCCTCAAGCGCCTCGACGGGACCAAGCTCGCCGACGATGCCGCGCGGATCACCAGCCAGCTGGACGAGGCCGACGACCTGCTCAAGGCCTCGCGAGCCCTGGAGGACTCCCGGGCACTGAAGTACCTGAGCCGCGGCGGCAAGATCCTCGGTCCGCTGGGCATCGGGCTCGGGGTCTACAACGACTACCAGGAGGGCGAGTCCGCGACCCAGATCGCGGTGTCCCAAGGCGGATCGGTCCTGGCCGGCATGGGGACCGGCGCGGCGGTGGGTGCCGCCGTCGGGTCGGTGGTCCCCGTGGCCGGCACGGCCGTCGGAGCGGTCGCGGGAGCCGTCGTCGGCGCCGGCGTCAGCATCTTCGCCGACGGCGCCATCGACTCCTTCTTCGAGAACGGCCCCGACGTCGGTGCTGCCTTCGACGCCGGCGTCGACGCCCTCGAGGGCACCGGGGACGCGATCGCCAGCGGCGTCTCCTCGGTGGGTGACACGATCGGCGGGTGGTTCGACTGAGCAGGTCCGGTGCGATCGCGGCGGCCCTCGCCGCGCTGCTCGTCGGCGCGTTGGCGACGGCGGTGGGCGTGGCGCTCGTCGGCCGGGCCGAGACCGCCGTGGGCCAGGTGGGGTCCGCCGTCTTCGTCGTCATGGCCGCGGTGATCGTGCTCTCGGCGCTGGCCCGCATCGGGCAGCGCCGCTTCCCGGCCGGGCTCCCGGAGCCGGTGTCCACGACGTACGACGGGGAGCAGGCGAGCTTCCACCCCCGCTGGACCGGCAGTGCACTGCTCGTCGGGGTCGGCGCCACCACGCTGATCGGGGCGTGGGCGGTGGTGATGGCCGTGGTGGGCGCGGCGAGCTCGCCCGCCTGGCTGGCGCTGCTGGTCCCCGCGGCGTACTTCCTGGGCTTCCCCGCGCTGTGGCTGGCCGGGCGCTGGCGTCCGGGCGGGGTGTGGGTCACCCCGACCCGGGTCGTCGAGGAGTACTACGGGCGCTCCTCGGTGTGCCGACGCGAGGTCATCGAGCGGGTCACCGCCGGACCCGGCGCCCTGGTCGTGGTGCCACGCGGTGAGCACGACGTGGCGCGTCGCCGGATCCCGATGTGGTCACCGCGAGCCCACGGCAAGGAGCTGATCCTCGACCTGCGCGAGATGCGCGTCAGCAGCGAGGAGCTGGCGGCGCAGCTCCGGGGCCGCGTCAGCCCGAGGTGACCTCCGCCTCGACCTCGGCGAGGATCTGGTCGAACCGCTCACCCATCCGCGCGGCCAGCGCCTCGGCGGCGCGCAGCGGGCGCACCATCACCATGAAGTCGACGATCCTGCCGCCCTCCCAGCGCAGGAAGTCGCAGCCGGTGACGCCCAGGCCGTCCACTGACGCCTCGAAGACCAGTGCGTGCTCGCCCCCGGCAGCGGCCTCGATCTCGCGCACGTAGTGGAAGTCCTCGAAGACCTGCACCACCGCCCGCAGGATCGCCACGGTGATCGCCTTGCCCTCGTAGGGCTTGAACGCGACCGGGCTGCGGAAGACGACGTCATCGGCGAGCATCGCCGCCACCGCGTCGATGTCGGCCGCCTCGACGGCCTCTCGGAAGGTGAGGTCCATGCCGCAGGAGTACCACAGTCGCGTGACGGGACCAGAACACGGCCAAGATTGGCCTCAGCGACCACAATGGCGTAGCGTTGAGCCCGGTTCCTCGTGTTGAACGCCCGAGAACCGGAGGGTGCCCCTTCATCAGCCCGCGTCGCGGAGCGGGGAGCGCCACGTGATTCGGAGTCCTTCACCATCTCTTCACTTCTGGTCCCGGCCTCCATCACCCCTGCCCACGACCCGACCCGGGTCGAAGGCCACCCGATCTCTGCGCTCGGACCCGAGCGCTGAACACAGACCTCCGGACCGCACAGAGCGGGCCGGACAACGCTCTTCGAAGGGAGCACAACATGGCACAGGGAACTGTGAAGTGGTTCAACGCGGACAAGGGCTTCGGCTTCATCGCCCGCCAGGACGGTGGCGACGACGTCTTCGTCCACTTCTCCGAGATCCAGGGCTCCGGCTACCGGAGCCTCGACGAGAACCAGCAGGTCGAGTTCGAGGTCAACCAGGGCCCCAAGGGTCCCCAGGCGACCGGCGTCCGCGTCATCTGAGCCCGCGAGGGCGGCCATGCGCCGCCCGACGCGTCGTGCCCGGCCGGGATCGGCCGGGCACCGCGCATTTTTGGACCCGCCATCGTGAGCTGAGCAACCGCTCTGCTGCTGGGGCTACTCCATGTCCTCCAGCTCCTTGTGCCTGGTCTCGGGCACGAAGCGGATCACGAAGAGGAACGAAAGCAGCGCGAACGTCGCGTAGAAGCCGTAGGCGAAACCCAGGCCCAGCTCGGCCATCTTCGGGAAGGTCGTGGAGATGGCGAAGTTGGACAGCCACTGTGCGGCCGCGGCGACGCCGAGCGCGGTGCCGCGGATCCGGTTGTTGAACATCTCGCCGAGCAGCACCCACACCGCCGGGCCCCAGGACATCCCGAAGAAGACGACGAAGAGGTTGGCCGCGACCAGCGCCACGATGTCGGAGTTGCCCTGCAGGGCCGGCTCGCCGTCGACGAGCGGGGCGCGTGCGAAGACGACCGCCATGGTGCCGAGGCTGGCGACCATGCCGGCCGACCCGATCATCAGCAGCAGCCGACGACCGATCTTGTCGATCAGCGCGATCGCGACCAGCGTGACCACGATGTTGGTCACCGAGGTGATCACGGTCTGTGCCAGGGCGTTGGACTCGGTGAAGCCGACCGCCTGCCACAGCGTCGAGGAGTAGTAGAAGATCACGTTGATCCCGACGAACTGCTGGAAGACCGAGAGCGCGATCCCGATCCACACGATCGGCAGGAGCCCGCCGTCGGGCTTCTTCAGGTCGGCCCAGGAGGCCCGCCGGTCGTGCAGCATGGTGCGCTTGATCTCGCGGATCCGCTCGTCGATGCCGCCGCTGAGCACGCTGCGCAGCACCTCGCGCGCCTTCTCCTCGCGGTTCAGGCTCATCAGGTAGCGCGGCGACTCGGGGATCGTGGTGGCCAGCACGCCGTACGCCACGGCGGGGATGGTCTCGGCCAGGAACATCCAGCGCCAGGCGTCGAGCCCCAGCGCCAGCTCCTGGTTGGCGCCACCGGCGGCGCGGGCCAGGGCGAAGTCGGAGAGCAGGGCGACGAAGATGCCCACGACGATCGCCAGCTGCTGCAGGGAGCCCATCCGGCCACGGATCTGGGCCGGACTGATCTCGGCGATGTAGGCCGGCGCGATCACCGAGGCGGCACCCACACCCAGGCCGCCGATCACCCGCCAGAGGATCATGTCGACGGGACCGACGGCCAGGCCCGACCCGAGCGCGGAGATTGTGAACATCGCCGACGCCAGGAACATCACCCGGAGCCGACCTATCCGTTCCGCGAGCCGACCGGCGACGTAGGCGCCGACGACGCAGCCGAGCAGGGCGGAGGAGACGACGAAGCCGGTGAGGCCGGCCCCGAGGTCGAAGTCCTTGCTCATCGGGTTGACCGCGCCGTTGATGACTGCGGTGTCGAACCCGAACAGGAAGCCGCCCAGCGCCGCCACAGCGGTGAGCCTGATGACGCGGCTGACGTTGTCAGTGCCGGGGATAGGCGACTGTCGTGTTGTCACTCTGACTCCATTCCCGAGCACGGCCCGGTGTAACCATGCCTCCGCCGATCGGCCTGCAGCGGTCGGTCGTGGTGCACTGGGACGATGAAGCGGCAGCTACCCCGACGCCACGACCTCGCACCCCTGCTGCAGTTCCAGCGCCCGGTGTGGTCGCGCAGGCAGCGCCGGCTCGCCAAGGCGCTGACGATCGACGACCTGCGGCGCATCGCCAAGCGGCGCACTCCTCGCGCGGCCTTCGACTACACCGACGGCGCCGCGGACGGCGAGGTCACCCTCGCCCGGGCGCGCCAGGCCTTCGCCGACGTGCAGTTCAACCCCGCGATCCTGCGTGACGTCTCCACCGTCGACACCTCGCGCGAGGTGCTCGGACGGCGCTCGTCGCTGCCCTTCGGCATCGCACCGACCGGGTTCACCCGGATGATGCAGACCGAGGGTGAGGTGGCGGGGGCCACTGCCGCCGAGGCCGCGGACATCCCGTTCGCCCTCTCCACGATGAGCACCACCTCGATCGAGGACGTCGCCGCGGCAGCGCCGCAGGCCCGCCGCTGCTTCCAGCTCTACCTGTGGAAGGACCGCGAGGCCTCGATGGCCCTCGTCGAGCGCGCCGCGGCTGCCGGCTACGACACCTTGATGGTCACCGTCGACGTCCCGGTGGCCGGCGCCCGGCTGCGCGACGTGCGCAACGGCATGACGATCCCGCCGACGCTGACGCCGCGCACGGTGCTCGACGCCGTCCCACGCCCGGCCTGGTGGTTCAACTTCCTGACCACCGAGCCGCTCGCCTTCGCCTCGCTGGCCTCCTGGTCGGGCACCGTCGCCGATCTGCTGGACGTGATGTTCGACCCCGCCGTGACCTACGACGACCTCGGCTGGATCCGCGACCAGTGGCCCGGCACGGTCCTGGTCAAGGGCGTGCAGACGGTGCCCGACGCGCGGCGGCTGGCCGACGCGGGCGTGGACGCGGTCCTGCTGTCCAACCACGGTGGCCGGCAGCTGGACCGCGCGCCGGTGCCCTTCCACCTGCTGCCCGAGGTGGTCGACGCGCTCGCCGAGCACCACGACGGCGTCGAGGTCCACGTGGACACCGGGATCATGTCCGGCCAGGACGTGGTGGCGGCGATCGCGCACGGGGCCCACTTCACCTGGGTCGGTCGCGCCTACCTCTACGGGCTGATGGCCGGGGGACGCCCCGGCGTCGACCGGGCGATCGAGATCCTGCGCGGTCAGGTCGAGCGCACGCTGCGGCTGCTGGGCGTGCAGTCGCTCGACGAGCTCGAGCCGGGGCACGTCACCCAGCTGGCGCGGCTGGAGCCACGAACCCGCTGAGCGCCGGCTCAGTCGTGGACCAGCTCGCGCTCCCGCTCGTGCTCGGCCTCCCACGGGTCGGGCTTCGGGGTCAGGGTGCTCTCGTCGACCTTGGCGAGCTTGTGCGGCCACCAGATCCGCTGGCCCAGGTCGAGGTTGATCGCAGTGACCAGCACCGAGCGGACGATCATCGTGTCGAGCAGGATCCCCAGCGCGACCGTGAGGCCCAGCTCGGCCAGGAACACCAGCGGGATCGACCCGAGGACCAGGAAGGTCGCGGCAAGCACCAGCCCGGCGGAGGTGATGACCCCACCGGTCGAGGACAAGGCGAGCACGGCGCCCTTCCGGGTGCCCCGATGCAACGTCTCCTCGCGCACCCGGGTCATGAGGAAGATGTTGTAGTCGATGCCCAGCGCCACGAGGAACACGAAGGCGAACAACGGGAACCCGGGATCGGTGCCCGGGAAGCCCAGGACGAACTCGAAGATCAGGGTCGCGAGCCCCAGCGCTGCACCGAAGGACAGCACAACCGTGGCCAGCAGGATCACCGGCGCCGTCACCGCCCGGAGCAGCATGATCAGGATCAGCAGCACCATGAGCAGGACGATCGGGATGATGACCACGTTGTCGCGGCTCGAGGCGATCTGGGTGTCGAGATAGACCGCCGACCAGCCGCCCACCAGGGCGTCCGCGTCGGGCACCGCGTGCACGGCGTCGCGCAGCGCCTCGACGGTGTCGAAGGTCGACTGCCCGGCGACATCACCGGCCAGCGGCGCCTCGATGAAGGCGGTGCCGTCCTGGACCACGGGCTTGCCCGGCTGGCCGACCCCCTCGATGCCGGTCATCGCCTCGCGCACCTGGTCGGCCTGGCCTGCGTCGGCGACCACCTGCGCGGTGTTGGAGGCGTCGACCAGACCGTGGTCGGCGAGCATCGCCTGGCCGTCGACGGACTCCACGTCCACGGTGTACTGCTCGTCGGTGGGCAGGCCCGAGGTGTCCAGGCGCAGCATGCCCAGGCAGGCCACGGCCAGCAGGGCGGTGGTCACCACCCACACCGCGCGGGGGCGCCGGTCGATGCGCCCGGCGACGCGTGACCAGAAGCCGGTCTGCGTCGGCTCGGGGGTGCCGTACGAGGGGCGCTTGGGCCAGAACACCCAGCGGCCGGTGATCACCAGCAGCGCCGGGAGCAGGGTGGTCATCACCAGGAAGGTGACGGCCACACCGATCGCGGTGACCGGGCCGAGCCCCGCGGTGGAGTTCATCTCGGCGAAGAGCAGGCACAGCATGCCGACCACGACCGTGCTGGCGCTGGCCAGGATCGCCGGGGTGGCGCGGTGCAACGCGAAGGCCATCGCCTCGTGCCGGTCGTCGTGACGGCGCAGCTCCTCGCGATATCGGGCCACGAGCAGCAGCGCGTAGTCGGTGCCGGCGCCGATGACCAGGATCGACAGGATCGCCTGGCTCTGACCGTTGACGGTCAGGTCGGCGTACTTGGCGAGGAAGTAGATCAACCCCTGCGCCACCATCAGCGAGACGATCGCGCTGAAGATCGGCAGCATCCACAGCACGGGGGAGCGGTAGGTGAGCAGCAGGATGAAGATCACCACGCCGAGGGCTGCGAACAGCAGCGCACCGTCGATGCCTTCGAACACCTCGGAGGCGTCGGCGGCCTGACCGCCGGCGCCGGTGACGTAGACCTCGGCCCCGTCGAGCTCGGCGATGTCACGCAGCTTCTCGGCGGTCGCCGGCATCTCGTTCCAGCCGTTGGGGCCGAAGTTGAAGGTGACGACGGTCTGCATCGCCTGACCGTCCTCGGAGGGGAACGGCCCCATGACCTCGCCCTCGACGCCGTCGAGGTCGCCGAACTCCTGCGCGTCCTGCTTGGCCTGGTCGATGTCGGCCGGGGTGAGCCCGGACTCGCGCTCGTAGGCGACCACGGTCGGGATCGAGTCGGGGTCGTAGAACGGAGTGAGCTTCTCCAGCACCTTGGTGGACTCGGCGCTGGCCGGCAGCCATGAGGAGGTCTCGTTGTTCTGGACGTCGATCAGCTTGGATCCGAAGAAGGCGCCGACGAACAGCGCGATGACCCAGAAGACCAGGACCAGCCACTTGGTGACCCGACCGGTCAGCTTCCCTGCGAACTGCGTGTGCATCAGATGCCCTCTTTCGCCCCGTGCCGTGCGTCGCGACGGACGCCAATCCTTGTCGACGTGGACCGATCTCGGCCAGTGATTTCATCGGTGTTCACGCAAGTGTGACGGACGACTCCGACAATCCGTGACGCAGCGGGCGGGGTTTCAGCCGGGGGCAGCTCAGATCGAGGGCTCCTCCGGCAGCGCCCAGGCCGCCGCGGGAGTGCGGTGCATGGTCACGGCGACGGCGCCCAGGGCGAGCGCGTAGAGCACGACCGCGGCCAGCGACGCCCAGTCGGACAGGTTGGAGCCCACGAACTCGACGACGAGGAACAGCCACAGGGTCGGGCCGACCCACCGCGGGCCGACGCCGCTGCGGAAGAGCCCGATGCTGAGCAGCAGGATGCCGAGGACGGTGCCAAGCAACCCCGCCGCCATGAAGGGGATCGTCGCGCCGTTCTCGAGGGAGTCGGCGAGCTGTGCCTGCACCTCCAGGTTGGCGGTGTCTGCAGCCATGCTCAGCGTGACCAGACCGATGCCCCCCGCAACCGCGTGGCCGAAGCAGCCGATGACCGCCAGGCAGGTGCCGATGGTCGAGAGCCTCGGTGAGCGGGCTCGGAGCAGGTGCCCGATGCCGAGGACCCCGGCAAGCAACGGCAGCTGGGCCAAGGTGAACGTGACCGCCGAGATCGTGGCCGAGGCGCCGGCCTCGTTGAGGGAGGTGAGTCGTTGCGTCGCGCTGTCGCCCCAGGGCGGCGTGAGGATGGTGGAGATTGCCATCAGGACGGCGGAGGTGATCAGGCCGAGCGCAGCCAGGTCTCGACGACTGCGCCCGGTGCGGGCGGACTGCGCAGTGGTCTCGGGGGAGAGGGTGTCGGTCACGGTGACTCCTTGGATCGCGGGCGGTCTGCGCCGGGGTGGCCGGCGTGCGCCCAGCCCACCGCGGATGCGGCCCCGACGCATCGGCCCGAGGTCGTGCGCTACGGGACCGGAGTCGTCCTCCGATGCGACTGCAGGATGACGCCACCACGTCACGGGTGGACTTATCGTGGCCGGGTGGACACCGCAGCACGCTCTCGCCGTTGGTCGGCTCTGCTGCTCGACGTCGGGCTGCCACTGTCCCTGCTGCTCATGGGGCTGGCGGAGGTGTGGGTTCCCTTCTCCTCCGTCCAGGGTGAGGGCTCGGCGATCGCGAGCAGCATCTGCGTCGTCATCTCATTCCTGCTCCTGACCCTGCGACGACGGATCCCGCTCATCGGCCTCGGAGTGCTGGCCAGCTGGATGATCACCGTGCACTTCCTCTCGGGACTGGTGCTCTTCTGGGGCGGCTTCGCGCCCATGGTGCTGGCGGTCTTCGGCATGGCCCGTTACGGCCGTGGGCGAGAGCCCTACATCGGTGCGGCGGCAGGGGTGGCCACCCTGCTGAGCATCGACCTGTTCCTCGAGACCCTCCAGGATCCTGGGGAGATCCTCTTCCACTGGTTGGTCTTCACCGTCGCGTGGTCCTTCGGCTTCGGGCTCAGCGGCTACGAGCGCCGCGCGCACGTCTCGACCCAGCGCGCCATTGCCGCGGAGGTCGCCGCTGCCGAGCAGGCGATGGCCGCCGTGGTCGCTGAGCGCACCCGGATCGCCCGCGAGCTGCACGACGTCATCGCCCACTCGGTCAGTGTGATGGTGGTGCAGGCCGGCGCCGCTGAGCAGGTGGTCGGCGAGGACGACGAGGTCGTGCGGCGCGCGCTGGCCACCATCCGCGCCACGGGCAAGGAGGCGCTGGCCGAGATGCGCCACGTCGTGGAGATCTTGCGCGGGGGCGTCGACGAGCCGTCCCCAGGCTTGTCGCCGCAGCCCGGGCTCGGCGCCCTGTCGCGTCTGGTCGACGCGGTGCGCGCGTCGGGTCTCGAGGTGAGCCTCACGGTCGAGGGTGAGCCGCAACCGCTGCCCGCCGGGCTGGACCTCGCGGCGTACCGCGTGGTGCAGGAGGCGCTGACCAACGTGCGCAAGCACGCCGGTGTTGGAGGCGCGGACCTGAGACTCACCTGGGACCGTCATCAGCTCGAGATCGAGGTGTCCGACGACGGGCCTGGCGCCTCCGCGGGGCGACGAGGCCGGGGCCACGGCCTGGTGGGGATGCGCGAGCGTGTCGGGCTGTACGGCGGCAGCCTGGACGTGGGCGTGCGTGAGACCGGAGGGTTCGGCGTGAACGCGGTGCTGCCGCTCGATGACCCGGTGAGCCTCTCCGGGGTCAAGCACCAGACGGTGGACGCGTGAGCGAGGAGCTGCGCGTGGTTGTCGTCGACGACCAGGAGCTCGTGCGCGCGGGGTTCGCCCTGGTGCTCCAGCGCGGCGGCATGGACGTGGTCGGCGAGGCGGCAGACGGCTCCGAGGCGGTGCGCCTCGTGCGGGCGTTGCCTCGCGAGAGTCAGCCCGACGTGGTCCTGATGGACGTGCGGATGCCGGTCATGGACGGGATCGAAGCGACCCGGCAGCTGGTCACATCCGGGTTCGAGGGCAAGGTGTTGGCGTTGACGACCTTCGACCTCGACGAGTACGTCTACGCCGCAGTGCAGGCCGGTGCCTCCGGGTTTCTGCTCAAGGACGTCTCACCCGACGACCTGGTCGCTGGGGTCCGCGCCGTCGCGCGTGGGGACACGCTGCTGGCGCCGACCCTCACCCGACGGCTGCTCGACCGGTTCGTCGCCTCTGCTCCGCCGACCCCCGGGCCGGATCCCTGGGAGCCGATGACTGACCGCGAGCGCGAGGTGGCGCGCCTGGTCGCTCGCGGACTGCCGAACTCCGAGATCGCCACCACCCTGTTCATCAGCGAGGCGACGGTCAAGACCTACGTCTCCCGGTTGCTGGCCAAGCTGGCGCTGCGAGACCGGGTCCAGATCGCGGTCCTGGCCTACGAGACCGGCCTGGTCACGGCCGGCTCCGCCTGAGGGCGGACCGCACCGCACAAACCGTCATGCTGGGGCGGTGGATCGCCCGTGTGGTGGTTCTCAGCCATCAGGCGACTGAGACCCGCGACTCAGGGCCAGGCGCTTCGCCCGTCCGCCAGACTGGCGAGATGGGAGAGCTGGGTGGCACCGCGCGACGGGCGCTGGTGGTCAACGCCGTGGTCGCCTGGTTCGGGCTGGTCACGACGCTGCTGATCTCGGGCCTGGGCTGGTACGACGAGTCCGAGCCCGATCCGGGCCTCTACGGCGACACCGGCGAGGGGGTGTACGGCGCTGTGCAGCGGCTCACCGACAGCCTGAGCTACTTCACGATCTGGTCCAACGCCGTCGTCGCGATCTCGCTGACCCTGCTGCTGCGGCGCCCGTTCCGCGACACCTGGGCCATGCGGGTGCTGCGCCTCGACGGGCTGCTGATGATCACCATCACCGCGATCGTCTACCAGGTGCTGCTCGCGCCCACCATCGAGGTGACCGGGTGGTCCAACCTCACCGACCCGGTCCTGCACGTGATCACACCTGCCTTCACCGTCGTCGTCTGGGCGGCGTGGGGCCCGCGGGGCTGGATCACCGGGAGGCTGGTCCCGGCGGCGCTGATCGTGCCACTGCTGTGGATCGTGTGGATGCTGGCGCGTGGCGCGGTGATCGGCTCCTACCCCTACGGCTTCGCCAACGTCGCGGAGTACGGCTACGGCTCGGTGGGCGCCTCTCTCGGCCTCATCCTGGTCTTCGGCGTCGTCATCGCGGCGCTCTACTGGGGCGCCGACGTGCTGCTGCGACGGCGGGCCCAGCGCCACTGAGCGCACCACCGATCAGGTCGCGTGGTCGCTGGGTGTCGCCTCGCGGAACGCCTCGACCGAGACCCAGTCCCGGTAGGTCGCCTCACCCGCGACGGCGGCGAGCCCCTCGGTCTGCGAGCCGTGGGCGGCCAGCACCTCGCGCTTGACGTCGAGCTCATCCGTCGCCAGCGACAGCACCAGGGTGGCCTCGCGGTCATCGGCGACTCCGGGGAAGTCCTCCTCCATCCCGACCCGTGCCATCAGGTCGGCGTGGGCGTCGAAGTGGGAGCGCATCGTCATCGCGAACAGCAGCCGCCCGAGGCCGACCTCACGCCAGGCCAGCGTCGTCCAGCGCGACACGGCGCGATGGTCGGTGTGCCCGGTCATCCCGTCGGGTCCGAAGGTGAGCACCAGGTCGGGCCGGCAGCGCTCGATCTCGGCGGCGATGAGGGGCACGACGTCGGAATCCGGCAGGTCGGCGCAGCCGCCGTCGGGCAACCCGAGCACCTGGTGCTCGGTGACACCCACGAGCGCCAGAGCACGCTGCAGCTCGGCGCGCCGGTGCGGCCCCAGCCGCTCGGGTGGCCAGGCCTCGGGATCCTCGGTGCCGAGCTCGCCGAGCGTGGCGTGCACGGAGTAGACCTGGCCGCCGCCACGGACGGCGCGCAGCATCAGCCCCGAGGACAGGTACGCCTCGTCGTCGGGGTGCGCCCAGACCCCGAGCACCGTCGCCTCGCGCAGCACGACCTCGGGCATCGCAGCTGTCGTCGCCGCCATCACGCACCCTCCGACTCGAGCTCGACCAGCAGGTCGCCCAGGGCGGCCTCGGTGCGGCGCACCACCTCGTGCTCGGAGGTGCTTCGACCGGCCTCGACGAGCGCGGTGACCGCGCCCTCTCCGATCCGGGCGACCAGCCGTTCGCGGGCGGCCTCGAGCCGTGCGAGGGAGTCGCCGAACGTCGCGGCGCCGTGGTGGGGCGCAGTGGAGGCGCCCAGCAGCCACGCGGCCTCCTCGGGGTGGTCCTGCTCCTCGAGCAGGTCCACCAGGTTGCGCATCGTGACCCACAGGTGGGTCCAGTCGCCGCGCTCGCGCCACAGCTTCACCACCCGCAGGAACGTGCGGATCGACCCCGGCACGTCACCCAGGCGGGCGTAGGTCGAGCCGAGACCGACCAGCGCGACACCGACCACGAACCGACTCTCGACCGAGGAGCCCAGCTGGACGGCGCGCAGCAGCGCGAGCTTCGCGGTCTCGGGATCGGCCTGGGTGAGGATCTCGCCGCGGGCGTAGCAGGCCCAGGCCAGCTGGGTGGGGTTCGATATCTGCTGGACCTGCGACTCGTGCACCGTGCTGCGGGCCATCGCGAGCTCGTGGTCGCCGCCGTAGGCGTGGGCCAGGGCGGCCGTGGCGTGGGCGTCGACGTGCGCGATGTCGCCGAGCCGGTCGGCGAGCGCCAGCTCCTGGTCGGCGGCCTCGATGCCGTCGGTGAGCCGGCCTTCGTAGAGGGCCAGGTTGTGGAGGGCGCGTAGCGGCCAGCGTGCGTCGGGGTCGTCCGGCCCGCACGCCGCGAGTGCCCGCTCGGCCAGTGCGCGGCCGCGCTCGAGGTCACCACGGTGCACCACCCCGATCGCGTAGCACCCCAGCGCCCGGGCGTAGCGCGGATGGGTCGGGGCTTCCGGGAGCGAGCAGGCGATCCCCGCCCAGGTGAACGCCTCGTCGCGCAGCCGGTGCAAGGCGTAGTAGTGCGTCGCGGTGACCAGGCGCAGGGCGGTGTCGGCGTCGCCGACCGAGGCCGCGTGGCTGTGGGCGGCGCGCAGGTCGGCGAACCGCGCGTTGAACCGCGCCACCGCCTCGGCCTCGTCCGGGCCCTGGACGTCGCGGTCGGTGGCCTCGGCGACGGCGAGCACCCACGACGCATGGGCGGCGCGGAGACCCAGCAGACCGTCGCTGTCGAGACGTGACTGGCCGAAGCCCCGGATCGTCTCCAGGACCCGGTAGCTGGTGCTGTGCCCGGACCGGTCGGCGACCACGAGCGACTGCTCCACGAGCATGTCGAGCTCGGCCAGGCCCTCAGTTGTCGCGCCTGCGAGGTGGGTGAGCAGCCCGACGAGGTCGTCGGCGCCGAAGGAGGCGGGGAAGACCGAGACCACTTCGAGCAGCCGCTGGGCCGGCTCGCTCAGCAGCCGGAAGGACCACTCGATCGTGGCCCGCAGCGTCTCGTGGCGAGGCACTCGGCCACGCATCAGTGGTGCCTGGAGCTGCAAGGCGTCCGCGATCCGCGTCAGCACCTCGTCGAGCGTGGCCGTGCGCAGCCGCGCAGCCGCCAGCTCGATCGCCAACGGCAGTCCGTCCAGACCGCGGCACAGCTGCTCCACGGAGGCCTCCCGGCCCTGCGTGGTGAAGGCCGGGTCGGCGTCGCGGGCGCGCGCGGCGAACAGCCGGGCCGCGGGGCTCGGCTCGCCGTCCGGGGCGGTCTCGCACGACAGCGGGCTCAGCGGGAACAGCGCCTCCGACGGCACGGCCAGGGGAGTGCGGCTGGTCGCGAGCACCCGCACCTGCGGGCAGGAGGAGACCACGGTCAGCAGCAGCTCGGCCACCTCGTCGATGAGGTGCTCGCAGTTGTCGGCGACGAGCAGCAACCGGCGCTCGCCGATGGTGGACACCACCGCATCGACCGCCGACCCGGATCCCATGATGCCGGCCCCGAGGGCGTCGGCCAGGGCTCCGGCGGCGGAGCCGCTGCGGCCGACCGACGACCAGTCGCACCAGCACACGCCATCCTCGTAGGCCTCCTGCTCGACCGCGGCGGCCTGCACGGCCAGCGTCGTCTTGCCGACCCCACCCGGCCCCAGCACCGTCAGCAGGCGGGAGCGCCGAAGCGCCTCGCGCATCGCCTCCCGCTCGGCGTCGCGTCCGAGCACGGTGGTGGCGGGGGAGGGGAGCGGACGCAGCACGGTGCGGCGTCGCGGACCCGGTGGCGTCGGCGCCGGCTCGCTCGGCTCAGACCTCTCCTCGACCTGAGCGACGAAGCGGAACCCGCGACCGCGGATCGTGCGGATCACCTGCTGTCGGCTGCCGTCGTCGCCGATCGCCTGCCGGACCGACTTGATCCGTGAGCTCAGCGCCGCCTCGCTCACGAAGTGCGAGCCCCACACCGAGTCGAGCAGCTCCTCCTTGGACACCACCCGGTCCCGGTGCCGGAGCAGGTGGTGCAGCACCTCCCAGACCTGCGGCTCGACGGGCACCAGCTCGCCGGACCGGCTGATCTCCAGCAGAGCGGTGTCGACGACGCAGTCACCGAAGGTGTAGCGCATCGCGATCCCACCCTTCTCCTCTCGTGGGTCATTGTCGGTCACTCTGCCGCCCGGCGCAGGGGCCATTGCGCCCGCGATGTCGGAGCGGCCGGGTCGGGCCACCGCCGTGCGTGAGCGGGTCACACGCGCACGTCGGCTCGGTCCAGCCGGGCCCGCAGCTGCGCGGTGATCTCTCGGGCGTCGAGGCCGACCCCGTCCAGCAGCGCCGAGCTGCGACGTCGCCCGAAGCGCAGCCCGACCGCGTAGAGGTCGGGTGCCTCGAGCACGCCGCGGTCGTGGCGCAGCGCCCCCTTGCGGTCCAGCAGCCGGGCGTCCAGCCACGGGTAGGCCGGGCGGCTGCCCGTGGCCCACACCACCGTGGTGAAGTCGCGCAGGTCCAGGCGGGTCGGCGGCGCCGGCAGCCGGGTGGGGGCCGGCCGGTCCACGACGTCGACGCGCAGGGAGTGCTCGGCGACGTGGTCGTCGACGCGCTGCAGCAGGCGGTTCATCTTGAGGTCCGCGAGCGCACAGGTGTTGGCGAAGGAGCCCGACAGCAGGGCGGTGCTGCCCTCGAGCCCGGCCAGCCTGCCGACCGAGCGGACCCCGGCGGCGGCCAGGCTGGTGAGGTCGATGCTGCGACGCTCGGGTGAGCCGACCAGCTGGGCCGACGGTGTGCGGCGCACCCGGGTCACGTCGTCGACGTCTTCGACCCGCTCCCCGTTGACGCCGAGCGCCTCCATCCAGGCGTGGATGTCGACCCCTCGGTAGGTGCGCGGCAGGCGCACGTGCTCGCCCACGCAGATCGTGACCTCACGACCGCTGGCCCGCAGCTCCTCGGCGAGCTGCACGCCGGTCGCGCCGGCTCCCACGACCAGCACCGCGCCTTCGGGCAGCTGAGCCGGGTTGCGGTAGTGCGAGCCGGCGACCTGCGTCAGGTGTGCGGGCAGTGCGCCTGCGAGCCTCGGCGTCCGGGGGACGCCGTCCTCGCCGGTGGCGACGACCACCGCACGGCAGGTCCAGGTGCCGTGCGAGGTCGCGACGTGCCACCCCGCGTCCGTGCGACGCAACCCGGTCACCTCGGTGCCGCCCAGGACCGGGGCGTCGAAGGAGACCGCGTATGCCGAGAGGTAGTCGGCCACCTCCTGTGCGGCCATGAAGCCCTCGGGGTCGCCGCGGTGGCAGAACCCGGGGAGCCGCGACATCCAGTTGGGCGTGAGGAGGCGGAGGGAGTCCCAGCGCCGGTGCCGCCAGGAGTCCGCGACGTCGGCGCGGTCGAGCACCACGTGGTCGATCGACTGCTCGGTCAGGCAGCGGCTGGTCGCCAGCCCCGCCTGTCCGGCGCCGATGACGACGACGGTGGTCCTCATCGTCCCGCCTCCTCTCGCTCGTCCGGGTGTCCTGTCAGGGGCGCGCTCAGACCACGCGCACCTCGACGGGGGTGGGGTTGGTCAGCGCGTCGAACACCGCCGAGCGCTTCTGGGACTGCGCCACGACGGCCTCGAGCTCCTCGCGGCTGGCGTCGGCGTCGATCTCGTAGCTGACCCGCACCTGCTCGAAGCCGTTGCGCACGTCGGGGTCGATCCCGAGGATGCCCGCGAGGTCCATGTCGCCCTCGAGGGTCGCGCGCACCGAGCGCAGCTCGATGCCGCGGTTGGCCGCGACCGTGGCCACGCCGGCCGTCAGGCACCCGGCGAGACCGGCCAGCACCATCTCCACCGGAGCGGCGCCGTTGTCCTCGGAGGCGAAGATCTCGGGGTGGTCGGTGTCGACGACGAAGGCGCGACGGTGGTGCTGGGTCTCGCCCAGACCGTGGAAGTCCTCGATCGTGGTGCGCGAGTGGGTCCCGTTGACCCACTCCGCGTGGCCGCGCCACTGGAACTGGGCCGCCGGCGGCGCCTCGGTCAGGGCCGCGCGGGCGCCGAGGATCGCCTCGAGGTTCACGCCGTTGCGGGGGGTGGTTTCAGTGCTCACCGTGGTGGACATCTGGGCTCCTTCGATCGGACGGACCCTCGACCGTCGAGGGATCCTGCTGGCCCCGGTCCGTCCGGCGGCCGATGAGAACACTCGTCGCTCTCGACACCGGGGTCATGAAGGAAATCGGGAGGTTCCCTGGAGACGCGAGGCGCGGTTTCTGCACGTCTTCTCCATGCACCGGGAGCCCGCCTGGGAGAACAGTGGTGGTCATGACCACAGCAACCCGTTCCGGCTCGGCCATCTCCGACGACCACGACTGGCGCGAGGCCGGCGACGCCTGGGGCGCCGCTGCCGCCGACTGGTCCTGCCTCTTCGAGCACTACGCGATCGACGTCACCGTGGCGCTGCACGAGCAGGTCGGTGTCGCGGCCGGACGTCGCGTGCTCGACATTGCCTGTGGCTCCGGGCTCGCCATGCGCCTCGGTGCCGGGCGAGGTGCGCGGATGGCGGGCATCGACGCGTCCCGCGCCCTGGTCGAGATCGCCCGCGAGCGCAACCCCGAGGCAGACGTCGTCCTCGGCTCGATGTTCGACCTCCCCTGGGACGACGGTGCCTTCGACGCGGTCACCTCGATCAACGGCATCTGGGGCGGCTGCCAGCCCGCGCTGCGCGAGGCGCACCGGGTGCTGCGTCCCGGCGGGCTGGTCGGCTTCAGCTTCTGGGGCAACGGGCAGCCACTCGACCTCAAGCCGGTGTTCAAGGTGTTCGCACGACGCGTGCCCGACCGCAACCTGACGGGCATGAAGACCCTGAACAACGTCGCCTTCCCCGGCGTGGCCGAGACGATGCTGCAGGAGTCGGGCTTCGAGGTCGTCGGACGTGGGTCGAGGACCTCGGTGCTGGAGTTCCCCGACGACGACATCGCCTACCGTGCCCTGATCTCGACCGGCCCGGCGTACCCGGCCGTGCGCGACACCCCTCCCGAGGTGCTGCGGGCCGAGGTGCTCGACGCGATCGCGCACTGCCGCGACGAGCGGGGCACCTACCGGTTCCGCAACGACCACCAGTTCGTGCTCGGCCGGCGCGCCTGAGTCCGGTCGGCGAAGCTCCTCGCGTCCGCTCGCGCACCGCGGCTGTGCCAGGATCGCGGCATGGCTGTGGACCCACGTGGACGAGACCTGAAGCGCTACCTCGAGGAGGACCCCGGCGGGCCCGTGGTGATGCTCAACCTGCTGCGGTTCGCCGAGGGCGGTCGCGAGAGCTACGACACCTACGCGCGCGCACTGTCCGAGACCTACCTCGCGAAGTACGGCGGCGAGGTGATCTACGCCGGCGACGGCTCGACCGCGCTCGTGGCCGAGGACGGTCAGGCGTGGGACGCGGTGCTGCTGGTCCGCTACCCGTCGCGGCAGGCCTTCACCGAGATGGTCGCCGACCCGGAGTACCAGCAGGTCACCCACCACCGCACCGAAGCGCTCCAGGAGGCCGTGCTCCAGGCCACCGTGCCGTGGTGAGTCGCTGATGGGTCTCTACCGCGACCACGTCCTGCCGCGGATCATCGACGTCGTCTGCGGCGTCGGCCCCAACGAGCGCTACCGCGAGCGGGTCTGCACGGGCCTGCGCGGTGACGTCGTGGAGATCGGGTTCGGCTCGGGTCTCAACGTGCCGTTCTACGGCGACCAGGTCACCTCGGTCAGCGCCGTCGAGCCCGCGGACCTCGCCTGGCGACTGGCCGGCGACCGGGTCGCGGCCGGCACCGTGCCCGTGCGGCGCGCGGGCCTCGACGGGGCCTCGCTGCCCTTCGAGGACGCCTCCTTCGACAGTGCGCTGTCCACCTGGACGATGTGCACGATCCCCGACCTTCCCGCCGCTCTGGCCGAGCTGCGGCGGGTGCTGAGACCCGGCGGGCAGCTGCACTTCGTCGAGCACGGGCTGGCGCCCGATGCCGACGTACGGCGCTGGCAGCGGCGGATCGCGCCGGTGCAGAAGCGGCTCGGTGGGGGCTGCCACCTGACCCGTGAGATCGCAGACTCGCTGCGCGAGGCGGGCTTCGGACTCACCGAGGTCGAGGAGTTCTACGACTCCGGCGCGCCCAAGAGCTTCGGCGCCCTCACCCTCGGCGTCGCGACCGCCTGAGCCGTCTGGGTAGCGTTGGCCCATGAGCCAGGCCGGTGCCGACCGATTCCAGGCCGACGTCGCACTGCTGACCGCGCTGCAGGACCACATGCTGGAGGAGGCCGGCGCGGGCGACGTGCTCAGCACGGCCAGTCAGCTGCTCGCGACGATCGACGAGACCGGGTCCGACCCGGGGCGGCTCGGCCCGCTGGCCGAGTCGCTGAGCGCCGACGAGCTCGAGCTCGTCGCCAAGGCGCTCACCGTGCACTTCCACCTGGTCAACCTCGCCGACGAGCGCCACAGCGTGCGGATGTTCCTCGCCGGCGAGGACGGCGGCGCCGAGGACGGATCCTGGCCCTCGATCAGCGACGGCGAGGTCGGCAGTATCGACGTCGACGCGCTGCACCGGCTGCGGGTGCACCCGGTGCTGACCGCGCACCCCACCGAGGCGCGCCGGCGGGCGGTCGCCTCCGCGCTGCGCCGTATCGGCCACCAGCTCGACCGCTACGACGACCCGCAGCGCGGCGAGCCCGAGCGCGAGGTCGCGATGCGGCGGCTGCGCGAGGAGCTCGAGGTGCTCTGGCGCACCGCCTACCTGCGCTCCACCCGCCCCACGCCGTACGACGAGGTGCGCACGGCGATGGGCGTCTTCGACGACACGCTGCTGCGCGCCGTGCCACGGCTCTACCGCTCGGTGGAGAAGGCACTCGGCGGCTCCGACCCCGGAGTCTCCGCGCCGGTGGTGCCGGCGTTCCTGAGGTTCGGCAGCTGGATCGGCGGTGACCGCGACGGCAACCCCTACGTCACCGCCGACGTCACCCGGCAGACCCTCGACATCCAGGCCGAGCAGGCGCTGCGCGCCCTGGTGGCCGCCGTCGACCGGGTGGGCCGCACGCTCACCCTCGACGGCGAGTCGACCCCGCCGAGCCGCGAGCTGCGTGACGCGCTGGCCCGGGCGGCCGTGGTCGACCCCGAGCGCGCACAGCGGATCGCGGTCGCCTCGCCCGACGAGCCGCACCGCCAGCTGATGCTGCACGCCGGCGACCGGCTCGCCGCCACTCGCCGCGGCGCGATGGGGGCGGCGTACAGCGGGCCGGACGAGCTGCTGGGCGACCTGCGGGTTGTGCAGGACTCGCTGTCCCGGGCGGGCGCGCTGCGGGCGGCGTACGGCGAGCTGCAGAACCTGATCTGGCAGGTGGAGACCTTCGGCTTCCATCTCGCTGAGCTGGAGGTGCGTCAGCACAGCTCGGTGCACGCGGCCACCTTGACCGAGCTGCTGGCCCAGGTGCCCGACGTCGTCGACCCCGCGGCCGCAGCCGGTGATGCCGAGCTGCTCGACCGGCTCGCCACCGACGGCTGGCCCGACCACGTCGAGGCGCGCACCGAGCAGACCACCGAGGTGCTGAACACGCTGCGGGTGCTGGGGTGGCTGCAGGAGCGGTGGGGCGCGCACAGCTGCGGGCGATACGTCGTCAGCTTCAGCCGCAGTGCGGCTGACCTGGTCGCGGTGCGGGCGCTCGCCCGGCTGGCGCTGGGTGACCGCCCGCTGCGGCTCGACGTGGTGCCGCTGTTCGAGACCGGCGACGACCTGGCGCGCTGCACCGAGGTGCTCGACCAGTGGTGGGAGCTGGGGTCCACCCGACGCTGGGTCGAGCAGAACGACCGCGTGCTCGAGGTGATGGTCGGCTACTCCGACTCCTCCAAGGACGTCGGCCCGGTCAGCGCGACGCTGGGGCTCTACGACGCCCAGCAGCGGCTCGCCGTCTGGGCAGGCGAACATCATGTCGCGCTGACTATTTTCCACGGCCGTGGTGGGTCGCTGGGGCGCGGCGGGGGCCCGCTGCACCGCGCGATCCTGGCCCAGCCGCCCGGGTCCGTCAGCCACCGGCTCAAGGTCACCGAGCAGGGCGAGGTCGTCTTCGCCCGCTACGGCCACGTGATGATCGGCCAGCGGCACCTCGAGCGGATCACCTCAGCCGTGCTGCGCGCGGCGTCGCCGGAGATCGAGGAGCGCACCTCCTCCGCGGCGGAGCGGTTCGCCGACCTGCGGACCGATCTCGACCAGGCCGCGCGCTCGGCGTACCTCGAGCTGGTGAGGACCCCCGGCTTCGCCGACGTCGTCGCGCTGTCGAGTCCGCTGGAGGAGATCGGCGAGCTGCGCATGGGGTCGAGGCCGACCCGGCGCAGCGGCGCCTCCTCGGGGCGCGACCTTGCCGACCTGCGCGCGATCCCGTGGGTGTTCGCCTGGTCGCAGATCCGCGCCAACGTGCCCGGGTGGTACGGCCTCGGCTCAGCGCTCGCTGCCGTCGGCGACCTCGACCTGCTGCGCACCGCGGCGCGCGAGTGGCCGCTCTTCGAGGCACTGCTCGACGTCGCCCAGATGAGCCTGGCGAAGTCCGACCGCGCGCTCGCCGAGCAGTTCCTCTTCCTCGGCAACCGACCCGACATCACCCGCCAGGTCATGGCGGAGATGGACCTCACCCGCACCTGGCTGCTCGACGTGCTCGAGCAGGACGAGCTGCTCGAGCACGACCCGACGCTGAAGGCCGGGGTCGCGATGCGCGCCCGCTACGTCGACGCACTGTCGGTGGTGCAGCTGCGCGCCCTGCGCGAGCTCCGCGTCGCCGCCGACCCCGAGGCCCAGGCCTCCTGGCGCAAGGTGCTCCTCCTGGCCGTCAACGGCGTCGCCGCCGGCCTGCGCAACACCGGCTGAGAACCCCCCCGGCGGCGTCAACGGGTCCAGGCGGCGGGGTTGACGAGCTGGGGCGGGCGCTCCTTGCGCACGATGGCGACGGCGTTGCGTGCGCACATCTCGGCCATGGCTGCGCGGGTGGCGTGGGTGGCGCTGCCGACGTGGGGGAGCAGCATCACGTTGGGCAGGTCGAGCAGCCCGGCCTGCACCTCGGGCTCGTCCTCGTAGACGTCGAGCCCGGCGGCCGCGATCGTCCCCTGCGTCAGCGCCTCCACCAACGCGGCCTCCTCGACGACGACTCCGCGGGCGGTGTTGATGAGGATCGAGTGCTGCGGCATCGCGGCGAGCGCGTCGGCATCGATCAGGTGCCGGGTCGCGGACGTCGCCGGCACGTGCAGCGAGACGAAGTCGCTGCTGCGCAGCAGCTCCTCGAAGCCGACCCACGACCCGAGCCCGTCGAGGTCGCCCTCGGCCGGCTCGGCGTCGGGGCGCACCGAGGTGTACTGCACGGTCATCCCGAAGCCGGTCGCCCGTCGCGCGACCGCGGTGGCGATCGGCCCCCGCCCGACGAGCCCGAGCCTGCGACCACTGACGTCGGTGCCGAGCATGAAGCCCGGCGTCCAGCCGCCGAACAGTCCCGAGCGCACCAGCAGGTCGCCCTCGATCGCACGTCGCGCCGTGCCGAGCATGAGCAGCAGCGCGATGTCGGCGGTGGCGTCGGTGAGCACGTCGGGGGTGTTGGTGACCAGCACGCCGTTCCTCGTCGCGGCGGCGACGTCGACGTTGTCGACACCGACCGCGTAGTTCACGACCCCACGCAGCGGCACCGAGGAGAGCAGCTGCGCATCGATCCGGTCGCTCAGCTGCGCCACCACGACGTCGTACAGACCCGACGAGAGCAGCTCGGCGAGCCGGTCGGCGTCGGGCTGCTCGTCCAGCACGGTGACCTCGGCGGCCTCGCGCATGATCGACGGGCCGGGCTCGGGGATGGGAACGGTCACCAACACCCGGTCAGGCATCGGCGTGCCTCAGCCCAGCGCGGCGGAGACTGCGTCGGCGACGCTGGTCTCACCGCCGACGAGGTTCCACTGCTTGCCGATGGCGCGCTCGTCCTGGAGCACGGCGGCGGTGACGGCCGCGACGTCGGCGCGCGGGATCTCGGCGCGCTCGACCTCCTCGCCGAGCGCCACCTGGCCGGTCGCGGGGTCGTCGGTGAGCCGACCGGGGCGCAGCACGGTCCAGTCGAGGCCGCTGGCTCGCAGGGCGGCGTCGGCGTCGCGCTTGGCCTCGACGTAGACACGCCAGACCTCACCGGCGTCCTCGGGGAGCTCCTGGTCGACACCGATCGCGGAGATCTGCACGAAGCGGCGGGCGCCGACGCGCTCGGCCGCCTCGATGGACTTCAGCGACCCCTCGAGGTCGACGGTGCGCTTGCGCTCGACGTCGCCGTCGCCTCCGCCACCGGCGGCGAAGACGACGGCGTCGCAGCCCTCGAACGCGGCGGCGAAGCCGTCCACGTCGTCCTGCTCGATGTCGAGCCTGCGCGTGGTGACGCCCTCGCTCTCCAGCGCCTGCGCCTGGTCGTCCTTGCGCACGAGCGCGACGGGAGTGTGTCCGGCATCGATGAGTAGGGGGTGGAGCATGCGGGCGATCTGCCCGTGCCCTCCGACAATTGCAACCACAGTCATGGCTGCGACGCTACCGGGCGGCTGGCAGCGGCCGTCGAGAGCCTCGAGTCACCGACCCGGCGCCGGCTCAGGGTCAGATAGGTCGTGCGAGCTGCACGAAGCCCTTCACGACGTCCCGGACCAGTAGTGCCATTTCTCTGACCAGCATGGACCCTCCCAAGGTCGGCGGCGTCGCCACGATGCGCGCCCCCGCGCACCGGATGTCCGTTCAAGTACCCAGGTCCCACAATGGTCAAACCAGACGCGAGTGTCACCCCTCACGCTCAATGGGTACCGATTCGGTCCGTGTAATGCACGGGTTACAGCCGATATACGGTGATTCGGACGGGCTCAGGACTAGTCACCACTGGACGAGGTGACACCCCTGGTGGTTGCTGGGCTCGATCTGCACGGTCGCGTGGGTGATGCGGTGACCTGTCTCCAAAGCCTGCCGGGCCTGGTCGAGCGTGGCGTGGGTGTCGCTGCCGGGGGAGACCACCAGGTGCACGCTGACCGCGTCCATGCCGGAGGTGATCGTCCACACGTGCAGGTCGTGCAGGTCGACCACGTCGGGCAGCTCGCGCAGGTCGTTGGCCACCTGCTCCACGTCGACGTGGGCGGGAGCCGACTCCACGAGGATCCGCAGGCTGTCGCGGCCGAGCCGGTAGGCGCGGGGCAGGATGAAGAGTCCGATGCCGACCGCGACCACGGTGTCGGCGGCCTGCCAGCCGGTGAGCGCGATCACCAGCGCCGCGACCAGCACTCCCACCGAGCCGACCGCGTCGGCGACCACTTCGAGGTAGGCGCCGCGCAGGTTCAGGCTCTCCCGGGCGCCGTGGCGCAGCAGCGCGAAGCAGACCAGGTTGACGCCCAGCCCGACCAGCGCGACCACCAGCATCGGGGTGGAGGCCACCTGCGGCTCGGCCCCGATGCGGTCGACCGCCTCCCACACCACGTAGGCCGCGACCGCGAACAGCAGCACCGTGTTGACCAGCGAGGCGAGGATCTCCACCCGGTACCACCCGTAGGTGCGGTGCGAGGAGGAGCTGCCGTGGGCTGCGAGCGAGATCGCGGCCAGGGACATGCCGAGCCCGCCGGCGTCGGAGAGCATGTGGCCGGCGTCGGAGAGCAGCGCCAGGGAACCGGACCACACGCCGGCCGCCACCTCGACGGCGACGAAGGCGACGGTGAGCACGAACGCCGCGAGCAGCGGTCGGCGGTAGCGCGCGCCCGCGCTCGCAGCCTCCAGCGGCGCCAGGCCGTGGCCGTGCCCCTGCCCGCCGGCCTGCCCGCCGTCCTGCTCCTCGTCGTTCTCGTGATCAGTCATCGGAGCACATCCAACGCCTTGTAGTAGGCGCCTGCAAACGGCAGGAACCACGGCGGCCCGACATGGCCGGGGATCCGGCGGAAGGCCACCTCGCCCCACGGGTTCTCCTCCGGGTGGCCGGTCAGCACCTGCGCCATCCGCGCACCCATGAGCGTGGCCATCTGCACCCCGTGGCCGCAGTAGCCCAGGCAGTAGTGGACGCCGGCGTGTTCGCCGGCGTGCACCAGCCGGTCGAGGGTCATGTCGACCAGGCCGCCCCAGCAGTGGTCGACGCGGGTGTGCGCCAGCTGCGGGAACACCTCGAGCATCGCCTCGCGCAGGATCCGCCCGCTGCGGGCGTCGGACCGGGGCGAGGACATCGCGAACCGGGCGCGGCCGCCGAAGAGCAGCCGGTCGTCGGGAGTGATCCGGAAGTAGTAGAGGAGGTTCTTGGTGTCCGAGGCGACACGGCGCCGGGGGAGGAGCTGGGCCGCGAGCTCGCCCAACGGCTCGGTGACGATGATGAAGCTGCCGACCGGGGCGACGCGCACCTGCTGCCAGCGGAACGGGCGCCGGGTGTAGCCGCTGGTGGCGACCAGCACCTGGTCGGCGCGCACGGAGCCGCGGCTGGTCACGACCTCGTGCGCGGTTCCCGGGCGACGCAGCTCGGTGACCGGCGCCTGCTCGTGGACCTGGGCACCTGCCCGCACCGCCGCCTCGGCGAGGCCCCGCGCGAACCGGCCGGGGTGCAGCGATGCGCCGCGGGGGTCGAGCAGCGCGCCGTGGTACGCCGGTGACCCGATCTCCTCGGCGAGCTGGTCGCGGTCGAGCACGCTGGCGTCGTACCCGATCCCGGCGAGACCTTCCTGGGCTGCGCGCAGACCCTCGAGGTGGCCGGGCTTCCAGGCGAGGGTGAGCTTGCCGACGCGGTCGAACCCGCAGTCGATCGACTCCTCGCGCGCCACCCGCTCCACGGTGTCGATCGCCTCGGCGTAGAGCCACTGCCAGCGGGCAGCGGTCTCGGCGCCGTACTTCTCCACCGCGCGTGACCAGGGGATGGTCAGCCCGGGCGCGGCCATGCCGCCGTTGCGTCCCGACGCCCCGCTCGCGACCCGGTCGGCCTCCAGCACCGCGACCCGCACGCCCTGCTTGGCCAGGTGCAGCGCGGCGGAGAGGCCGGTGAGGCCACCGCCGACGATCGCCACGTCGACGCTGCCGGGCACCTCGGTGGTCGAGCGGTCGGGCCCGGCCTCGGAGGTCTCGAGCCAGTACGGCGTCGTACGCATGCCTCCAGCGTCTCAGGCCGGGCTGCCGTCATCACTCCAGGAGGCACTCGACGCGGGTCGCCCACGGCGGGGTCGGCGGAAGGTGGCCGCGCTCGCGGCCGAGAAGGGCGACGACCACGGCGCTGCCGGGAGGTGGAGCTCTGCGGCCACGGGGTGTAGCCGTCGGTGAGCACGACCACGAGGTCGGCGCGGGGGCGGAGCCGGGCGGCGGCCTCGATGCCGACGCGCATGTCGGTGCCGCCACCACCGACCAGGCGTACGTCGCGACCGCGGCGGACCGGCTGGGCCTGCCCGGCGGCGCTGTCGCAGGCGATCACCGAGACGGCCTCGCCGCTGACGCCGAGGGCGCGAAGCGCCCCGTCGACCTCGCCCTGGGCGCGGCCCAGCAGGGTGTCGTCGACCGACCCGGAGGTGTCGACGACCATCGCGACCCGGGGCAGGGGGCGGCGGGTGGCGGGCAGCACGACGCCGGGGACGGCGCCGGAGCGGCGTGAGGGCCGGCGGTAGGTGTACTCGGCGTGACCGTGCGCCCAGCCGGCTGCGCGTCGTACGGCCTGGGCGAGCAGCGGCTCCCAGGCGATGCTGGGCTCGAGGATCTGCTGCGCCCAGCGTCCTGCCTCGCCAGGGATGGTGCCGATGCCGGTGCAGTGCTCGCGGTAGGCGATGGCGACGCGGCGTCGGATGTGGCGCGCCTCCTCGGGCTCCACAGCGGCCTCGAGGTCGGGCGGCAGGTCGTGGGAGCGGCGCAGCCCGTCACAGCCGCTGCCGCAGCCCGGCAGGTGGTGGTCCTCGCCCTGCGCTCCGGTCGGCTCGCCGGTCGCGGGAGGCAGCCGGGAGAGCTGGGCGAAGTACTCCTCGGCCGACCGGCCGGGCGCCAGGCCGTGGTCGTGCGGCGACGGGAGGGCGGGCACCAGCGCATGACCCAGGGTGTCGTGCACGGTCAGGTCGGCGGCGGTGTGCCAGGACTCGGCGGTGGCCGAGTCGACGTGCTGGTCTCGGGCGCGCTCGGCGTGCTCGAGCAGCAGGTGCCAGGTGAGGTGGGCCAGCTCGGCGGCGACCTCGCGCACCGGCGCCTGCGTCAGCCAGCCGGGGTCGAGGTAGATCCGCCAGTGGTCGTCGACGCTTGCGGTCTCGACCTCGCTGCTCGTCACCGGGACCAGGGCGTAGAGCGCGGTGGCGAGGTAGGCCAGGCCCGGTGATCCCGGTGCCTGCCCGCCCGCGGTCTGGGCGGCGTCGCTGATCAGCCACAGCTTGGCTGCGGCGAGCTTGTCCAGCAGGGGGTCGGCCACGACGTCGCCTCCACTCAGGCCGCGCCGGGCAGCAGGCCGGCCAGGGCCAGCGCTGGGGCGAAGACCTTGATGTCGGGCGGCACGGCAGAGCCGTCGGGGCGCCGCCCGTCGCGCACCAGCGCGCGGACCACCGGCACCGCCGGGTCGACCCCGACGACGTCGGCGGCGTGGCAGCAGGCGAGCAGTGCGTTGGTCCACCGCGCAGGAGTGGCCTCGCGGGTGAGCGCGGCGAGCACGGCCTGGAGGCTGACGTAGACCCGGTCGGGTCGCATGCCGTGCCAGTCGTGCGATGCCGGGTCGGCCAGCAGCTTCTCGGGGTCGACGAGGTCCTGGGCGGCGACCCAGGCGAGGAACTCGTGGGCCACCGCCTCACCCACGCAGCCCGCCGTGAGCAGCCGGCGTACGGCCGGCGGCGCGTCGACCGTGTCGGCCAGAGCCAGCAACCGGGCGAGGTAGTCCCAGGTGCGTGGCGTCGGGAAGGCCCGCCCCCGCTCGGCCGCGGTGGTGGGGATCGAGCTGAGCTGGGACTCGCGGGTGCGCAGGAAGCCCGAGACCAGCACCCGCTGCCGCTGCTCCGCGGCAGGCGAGCGGGTCGAGCTCGCCGGGGGCGGCACCGGCATCACCGGCCAGTCGCCGGTCACCATCGCCTCCGCGTACACCTCCAGGGGCAGCTCCCAGTCGAGGTGGACGAACCGTGACGCGGTCGGCGCCGCGAGCTCCCACCCGGCAGCCGCGACGTCGGAGGGGTTGGCCGCGGCCACGAACGAGACCGTGGACGGCAGCTGCAACGAGCCGACCTCGTAGTGCGTCAGCGGACGCAGGGCGGCGGCCTGCAGGGCGGGGGAGGCGGTGCTGAACTCGTCGAAGAACGCGATCGCCGGCCCGTCGTGCTCCGCGAGACGCTTGGCCCACTCGGGAGGCGCCAGGGTCACCGAGCGGGCGGCATCGGCATCGCCGGTCAGCACCGGCAGCCCGGCGAAGTCGCTGGGCTCGTAGTGGCTCACGATCAGGCTCTCCACCAGCCATCCGCTCGCGCTCGCCGACTCCACCACCGAGGTCTTGCCCTCGCCGGGGTTGCCCCACAGCAGCACCGGCACCCGGGCGGCGACGCAGATGCCGAGCGCGGTCAGGACGTGGTCGTACTCGGAGCGGGTGCGGACTCTCACGGGGTGGTCTCCTTCGAGGTGGTGGTGCAGGGCGGTCAGGGGGGCGGTCAGGGGGCGGTCAGGGGCTGCCGAGGAACTGCTCGAGCGCGAGGTGGGCCGCCCGTGGGTCGCGCGCGCCGGTGGTGAGCACCGCGACGGCGTTGGGCCGGGTGCCGACCGCGGCGAGCACCAGCGCCGCCTGGGTGCGGGTCGGCGCCGGGCGCAGGTCCCTCGTGGAGTCCAGGAGGAGGTCGATCGCGCCACCTGAGGGAGGCTCCCAGGAGGTGCCGACAGTTCGGTCCAGGGCGAGCAGGTCCACTGCGCTGGGCTTGCACCCCGTGGCCTCCCAGGCAGCCATGATCGAGGCGGCCCGGGCGGCGCCGACGCCCGACATCGTCGCGTAGGCGGTGACCTCGTCGGGGGTGTAGCCGGCGTGCATCAGCCTCGCGGTGTCGTGGGTGCTGACTCCCAGAGCGAGCCACTGCAGCCGTGCCTGCGGCTGGTTGCGGTCCAGGGGCGTCTCGCTCCACGCCGCCCAGGTGAGCACGTCGACATCGGGTCGCTCCCGCGCCACCGACGCCAGCCAGTCCAGGTCGGGCAGCAGGTAGGCCGCGGCGACGTAGAGCCGGGTCGGCAGCGCGGGGCCGTCGGGCCACACGACGTCGTGGACGTGGTCGACGAACTCCTCGCAGATGCCCACCCCGTGCAGCTCGCTCATGGCGCCGCTCTCGATGACGTGGGGGTGGCCCGGCGCCGGCACGTAGTCCGCGGCCGCACGTCGCGCCCGGCCGGCGGCGTCGTAGAGCTCGCACAACGACCCCCGCGCCACGGGCCCCGCCTGCGACATCGCCGCGGACTCGGCCCAGTGCTCCAGCGTGCGCTCGTGGCGCACCGCGTCGCTCAGCGCCGGGAAGGTCCGGGCGCCGCAGCGCCGGCAGCTGCCCGAGGTGATTCGCCACCGCCACCGCTTCGCGCCGGTGCGGGCGACTCCGGCGAGCCGGCGGCGCCCGGAGAGCTGCACCAGGTCACGCAGCGTCGGCACCACGACATCGGCCAGCGCCAGGCACGACATCGAGCCGCCGAGAGCGGCGAGGATGCGCTCGGCCTCCAGGTCGTGGGGAGTGGCCAGGGACCAGTCGGCCTCGAGCCTCACCTCGTGGCTGCCGGTGACGCGGGCCCCGGTCGCGCAGTCGACCCGGGCGCTCAGCGCGCCGTCGGGGGCAGGTGGCAGATCCGGTTCCGAGGACTGCCACTGCACCATCTGCCCACCCGCTTTCGAACACCTGAGCGAAGAGGCCTATCAGGCTGTTCCGGCGAGCCGCAAGCACTGTCGGAGTGTCCTCGGCGTGCCGCGGAGTGTCGTCACGGGCGTGTCCCGGTGGTGCGCTTCTAGGCTGCTCCCGTGGCGTACGACGAGGAGCTGGCCGAGCGGGTGCGTGAGGCGCTGGAGACCCAGGTGGAGGGGCGCCCGGCCGAGGCGCTCACGTCGAAGAAGATGTTCGGCGGCATCGGCTTCATGCTCGAGGGCCACATGGCGGTCGGTGTGAGCGGTCAGGGCGGACTGATGCTGCGGGTGCCGCACGACCAGACCGAGACGCTGCTCGCCCGCGACCACGCGCAGCCGTTCGAGATGCGCGGCCGCGGCATGGCCGGGTGGCTGCGGATCGACGCCGAGGGTGTCGCGGACGACGAGGCGCTGCGCGACTGGGTCGCGGTCGGCGTGGACTACGTGCGCACGCTGCCGCCCAAGTAGGAGTCCGGGTCAGGCGGGCCTGAGCCCGGCCTCGGCGCAGCCCTGGGACAGCGCCTTGAGACCGAAGGCCTCGACCGGCCCGCAGGCGCCCTTGGCGAGCAGCCCGCCGGAGGCGGCCTTGATCGCGCCCCAGGCGAGGATCGCGGCGGTGAAGTCGTAGGGGTCGCCGCCGAGCAGCCGTGAGCGGCCGGTGACCTGCGAGCCGTTGCCGGCCTCGGCGAGGATCTCGACACTGGCGCGGGCGCGCTGCTCCGGGGTCGGGCCGCCGGTGGAACCGGGGATGAGCCGCCCGGCGAGGCTGCCGGCCAGCGAGCGCAGCGCGTCGATCCGCCGCACCGGGGTGAAGGCCAGCCCGGCCCACGACATGGTGTGGGCGACGGCGGGCGGGACGGCGACGTAGACGCCGACGTCGCGCAGCTCGTCGTAGGTCGCAGGCAGGCCGTACTGCTCGGTGGCGGAGACCGACAGCCCGGTCGCGGGGCGGCTGCCACCGGTGAACCGTCGGACCGCGGCGGCCGGGCGGGCGTTGCGCATCGCGCCGTCGCTGAAGGTGTAGCCGTCCTCGAGCATCACCCCGGCGATGGAGGCGCGGGTGCCGCCGGAGGTGCCGACGTTGCGCGCGACGTAGCAGACCTCGACCTGCGAGGCACTCTCACCGGCGTCCTCGAGCGCGAGCGCGCCGGCGAGGTTGCCGGGCACGTAGTCGAACCCGAAGGCGGTGAGCAGGGTCGCGCCGCTGCTCTCGGCGACCTGGCCGTGGCGCTCGAAGACCGAGCGCACGAACGGACCCTCGCCGGTGGAGTCGAGGTAGTGCGCGCCCATCTCGGCGGCCGCCGCGACGGCCGCTTCGCCGAACTTGAGGAAGGGCCCGACGGTGGACACGATCACGTCGCCCGGTTGGAGCAGCGCGCGGACCGCGGTCGCGTCGGTGGCGTCGGCGACGGCGATCTCGGAGTCACCGGGAAGCTCGTCGGCGAGCCGCTCCAGCGCGCTCTGGTTGCGCCCGGCCAGCACCGGGGTGGCGCCTCGCTCGACCAGCGCGTGGGCGGTCAGCGAGCCGGTGTAGCCCGTGGCGCCGAAGAGGACGACGCGGGCTGATCCCTGCGAGCCGGACTGGGTGGGAGTCATGGGCGAACCATAGAGGGTCGCAGGCCGGCGTCCCCGCGCGACCAGAGGGCGGATCGGGCGGGTGTGAGGCGACGCGCGCCGGGGCGCGTCGCCGCGGTCGTGGCAGTCGCTGCCGCGGCGGGTTAGCCTCGCTCGAGGCTTCACCCGACGTCCACCACACGCGAGAGAAGTGAGACCCCATGTCCGACCAGTCTTCCCCGCCACCGCCGCCGCCGGACTACTCCGGCGGCTACCAGCAGCCGCAGCAGCCCAAGAAGGGCGCGGGGATGGCGGTCACCGCCCTCGTGCTCGGCATCTTGGCCCTGCTCGGCTCCTTCACCGTCGTCGTCGGCATCCTCTTCGGCCTGATCGCGATCATCTTGGGCTTCATCGCCTCGGGGCGCGCCAAGCGGGGCGAGGCCACCGGCCGCGGGATGGCGATCTTCGGCATCATCACCGGTCTGCTGGGCCTGATCATCGGCATCGCCGTCATCGCGCTCGGGGTCTCCCTGCTCAACAGCGACACCGGCAAGAACCTGCGCGACTGCCTGAACGACGCGGGTGACAACCAGAGCGCGATCGAGCAGTGCCAGCGCGACTTCCAGGACGACCTGACCGACTGACGCGCGCCGAGGCGGCCCCTTCGGCCGGCTGGATAGCGTGGGCTCGCCACCCGGTGGTCGGGATGGCTTGTCGGCAGGAGGTCTCGGGTGCCGGAGGGCCACACCATCCACGCGCTGGCCCGGCGCCTGGACCGTGCCTTCGAGGGCACCCGGCCGCGGGTGTCGTCGCCGCAGGGGCGGTTCGTCGAGGGCGCGGCGATGATCGACGAGCTGGACTACCTCGGCGCCGAGGCCTACGGCAAGCACCTGACGATCGCCTTCTCCGGCGAGCGGCTGGTGCACGTGCACCTGGGGCTCTTCGGCAAGTTCAGCGTGCAGCAGCACCAGCGCGCCGACCCGGCCGAGGTGCCCGTCGTCGGGCAGGTGCGGATGCGGCTGCTCAGCGACCGCTACGTCGCCGACCTGCGCGGGGCAACCGCCTGCGAGCTGCTGACCCCGCCGGAGTGGGAGGCGAAGGCGTCACGCATCGGCGCCGACCCGCTGCGGCAGAAGACGATCCCGGCCGCCACGGTGCGCAAGATCCTCGCCAGCAAGCGCCCGATCGGCCAGATCCTGATGGACCAGGCGCTGATCAGCGGCGTCGGCAACGTCTACCGCGCCGAGCTGCTGCACCGGCTCGCGCTCGACCCCTACGCGCCCGGCCGCTCGCTCACCGAGGGCGTCGTGGTGCGGATGTGGGAGGAGCTGGTGCGGCTGATGCCGCTCGGCGTCGAGACCGGGCGGATCCTGGTCGACGACGCCGACGTCCGCCGGGCCCGCCGGCTGCTGACGCAGGGCACGAGCGGGCGCGTCCGGCCGACCTACGCGGTCTACCGCAGGCACGGGCAGGCGTGCCCGCGGTGCGGGGAGATCGTGCGCAAGGCCGACCTGGCGGCCCGCAACCTCTACTGGTGCCCGGGGTGCCAGGTCGGGCTGCCGGACCTGTCGTCACCGGAGGTGCTGGCCGAGATCGACGGGCTGGTGCGCTCGCTGACCTCGGCGCGACCCGAGGGCAGCGTCTGCCCCTCCGAGGTGGCGCGCAAGGCCGCGGCCAGTGTCGGGACGCCGGGCTGGCGCGACCTGATGCCCCTGGTGCGTGACCGCGCGGTGTCGCTGGCGTCGACCGACGCTGTTCGCATCCTGCGCCGCGGTCAGGAGCTCGACCCGCATGACCTCGGCGAGGGTCCCATCCGGCTCGCCACCGGCTGATCGCCCGGTGACCTCCCCCGGCTCACTGGCTGAGCTCGTGGTCCAACCGGTTCAGCAGTGACTCCAGCGCGCGTTCGAACTCCGCCTGCGCGTCGTGCTTGGCCAGCTGATGCTTCAGCCCCCGCACGGTCGGGAAGTCGTCGAGGCCCAGCGCGGCGTCAGGGGTCTCGACGTCGGCGCCGCCCTCGTTGAGCGGTTCGTCCGGGGGACCGGTGTTCGCGTTCGACTCGGCGACCTCGAGCAGGAGGTGGCCGAGCAGGAAGCCGGTGAACGCCTTGTAGACGTAGACGGCGTTCTCCTCGCTGAGCCCGCGTGCGATCAGCCCGTCGAGGAAGTCCTCGACCATCGCCAGGCTGCGCAGCGGGGGCCGGAGCCACGGCGCGGCCGGGGGACGGGTCGCGATCAGCGGGAAGATCCGCGGGTGGTCGGAGGCGATCTGCCGGATCGCGTGCGCGACGTGCATCAAGAAGGTCTGCCAGCCGTCGGCAGGCCCCAACGGCTCGCGCGGGGGGACCCTGACCTCATCGATCAGGCGGTCGATCATGCTCTCCAGCAGGTCCTCGCGTCCGTTGACGTGGTGGTAGATGGCCATCCCGTTGACGCCGAGGAGCTGCCCCAGCTGGCGCATCGAGAGGGCATTGAGGCCGTACTGGTCGACCGTGGCGATCGCGGCACCGATGATGCGCCCCCGGCTCAGCGGAGCCGGGCCCTGGGCGGGCGTCCTGTCGCTCATGAGGCAGACGCTATCCATTTCTCTGGGGGCTTGGACGGTGGTCCGGGGTGCCGCGCAGGTCCGGGTGGGTTCGCGGTGACCTCGTGCTCTTGCCTTCGCCGTGGATCAGGAGTCGACTGGAGCAGGCTCACCGATTCTCGGGCCTGGGGGAGCCGTTCCCAGCAGCACGAGGAGTGGACATGAGTTCCCTGATGAAGCGCAGCTTCGACGAAGCAGACCAGACCCGCACCCCACCCAAGACCCGGGTGGACGTGATCGACTTCGGCACGAGCCAGGCCGCGCGGTTGACCTTCGAGGCCGGGTGGCGCTGGTCGGAGTGCGTCGGGCCGGTCTCCGGCACCGAGACCTGCCAGCTGCGCCACGTCGGTGTCGTGCTCAGGGGCCACCTGCGCGTCGAGCATGGCGCGGAGTCGATGGAGCTGAGCCCCGGCGACGCCTACATCATCGAGCCCGGTCACGACGCCGTCGTGGTGGGGGACGAGGAGTTCGTGGGCTACGAGTTCGAGAGCAAGTCCGCCGAGGCCTACGCCGTCGGGTGACCGGGCCGCACTCACCCGTTTCGGTGATCGAGCACCCCCACGCGCACACCGTCCTGAGATTGCGTACCTTTCGTCCCTTCCGGGAGATTCGCGCCTACTCTTGACCTGGCTCGGATCTAGCCGCGGGGGGACCTGCGCATTCTCGGAGGGGACGACGCATGAGGCGCGCTGCTGCAGTGGTGTGGGTGCTGGCGGTCGTCGCCGGCCTCGGCGTGATCATCGGCTCACCGGCCTCGGCGGCGCCACAGCGCCCGACGCTGCCGCTGACCGGCCTGGCGATCGCTGCGAGCGACGGCTACAACTGCGCGATCCGTCCCGACGGCTCGGTGGACTGCTGGGGTGAGCCCGCCGCGGACCTGGGTCAGGTGAGGGATCGGGCCGTCGGCGACAGCCCCTTCGTGCAGGTGGACTCGGCCGAGGAGCACACCTGCGGCGTGCGTGCCAACGGCGAGGTCGACTGCTGGGGCGACAACTGGAACGGGCGAGCGACCGACCAGACGCCGTACGACGAGAGCGACAGGTTCGTGAAGGTCGCCGTCGGCTACGAGCACACGTGCGCACTCGATGTCGGGGGAAGCATCTGGTGCTGGGGCAAGCCCTGGGAGGACCTGGGCGATCCCGACGGCACCTTCTACGGGCGGCCGATGCCCCTGATGGACGTGGTCGAGAACTACAACGCGCCGTACTCCGAGGTGTCGTCGGGCTGGAACCACACCTGCGGCCTGCGCGCGCACGTCGGCGCGATCGACTGCTGGGGCGAGAACGGCTCCGGCCAGGCGATGTCGCAGCCGGCGGGCGACAACCCGTTCGTCGGGGTCTCGGCGGGTGGCAACCACAGCTGTGGGCTGCGCACCGACGGGTCGGTGACCTGCTGGGGTGACCTGGCGCAGGGCCGGCCGGCCGGTGACAACCCGTTCACCCAGGTCACGGCCGGAGACGACTTCGCGTGCGGCCTGCGGGAGGACCGGTCGGTCGCCTGTTGGGGGTCGAACGCGTGGGCGGAGGAGGTCGAGGACTGGCCACCGCCCTACAACGAGGACTTCATCCAGATCTCGGCCGGCGACGGTCACGTGTGCGGCATCAAGCGCGCGGGGGACGTGTTCTGCTTCGGCTTCAGCGTCGGCGGGCAGTCGGACCCGCAGCCCGGCCCGTACGCCGGCTACGAGGCGCAGTTCGCGGGCATCACGGCGATCCCGGGCCCGGAGCCGACGACTCACGGCACGGCTCGAGCGGTCGACGTGGAGGTGGTCGACCAGGCCGGCTACGCGATGGTCAACCGCAAGGTGCGCTCCTCGGCGGGTGAACCCGCGCTCGTGACCGACAGCGAGGGCATCGCGCACTTCTCCCAGACGCTCGACTCGGCCTACTACTACCTCGACGTGGACGGTCTTCCCGGTTACGACGGCGAGGCCGGCGACCTGCGGACCGAGGACGTGCTGCGCACGTCGGGATCCGCCGCGAGCCTGGAGATCGCCGGCGTCGAGGGGTCGCAGGCAGACCCGGTGACGGCCGGCGGGGTCACCACGGTGCAGGTGTGCGCGGTCGAGGGCGAGGACCCGTTGCCGGGGGCGGTCCTCGACGCGATCCTCACGCGCGGCTTCTTCGTCGACGACCAGGGTGACGCGGTGGGCGACGAGGTCAGCGTCGTGACCGACGGCTCGGGGTGCGCCGACGTCCAGGCCTCGATCGGGAGGGACACCGGCTTCGACGACGACGGCCGGGTGCAGTCGCTGGTGCGGGTCTTCGGTGTCGGCGAGCGGGCGGCCGCGGACCTGCACTGGACCAGCGAGGACCCGCTCGAGGGTGGAACGGTGAGGCTGACCTCGCCCGCCACCCGCGTGGTCGGTCAGCAGGCCGGGCTCGGGGTCGCGGTGACCGACGGCTTCGGCAACCGCGTGGGCGGCGAGACCGTCTCCCTCGCCGGCTCGGGCGTCGGCTCGGTCTCGACCGGTTCGGTGATCAGTGGCTACGGCAGCGCTGGCGACGCGACTGCCTCGACGCAGAGCGCCGGCACCCAGACCGTGCAGGCCACGTGGAGCTCGCCGTCGGGTGCGCGGGGCGACAGCACCGAGATCGAGTGGGGCCGTCAGCAGATCCAGGCGATCCTGTCCGGTGCCGGCAACGGCAAGCGGGCCGACGTCCTGACCGTCGAGGCCCCGGACTCCGCCGCGGGTGCCACGGTGAAGCTGTTCAAGGTGAGTGCCACCGGCAAGAGGCTGCTGAAGACGAAGGTGCTCGACAGCTCGGGCGACCTGACGGTGACCCAGAAGGACGGCAACGGCCGACGCTTCACCACGTACGTCGCCAGTGTGCTTCCCACCGCCGCCACGGGCGGGACCACCACCAACCAGGTCAAGCGCCGCTAGCAGCTGGGCGATCTAGCAGCGAGCGGATCGAGCGCCGGTCGAGATCACACACCACCGAGAAGGACCATCGCCCATTGTCCGATCTGTCCGGGAGTGTGAGGATCAGCATCGGTCGCCGACCAACGCCCCCACGACACTCGGAGCTGACCCGTGAAGCGGATGCCTGTCCTCGCCGCCGGAGCCCTCGCCGCGTCCGGTGCCCTCCTCGCTCTGACCGGCCCCGCCCAGGCGGACCCACCGGACCACGCCCAGGCCCACGGCGTCGTCTCGCACCACACCGGCGCCGACAGCAAGGCCGAGCAGCAGGCGGTGCGCAGGTACTGGACCAAGAAGCGGATGCGCCACGCGATCGCGCGCGACGCCGTGCGTCCGACCGGCAAGCCCAGCGGCAACGGCAAGCCCGGCGGTGGTGGCGGCGGCAAGGGCAAGCCCGGTGGCTCGACCAGCGACGCGTCGCTCGGCTCGATCTGGGCCGCCACCCCGCAGCGGACCATCGGCAAGGTGTTCTTCACCCTCGGCGGCACCAACTACGTCTGCTCCGGCAACGCCATCGACTGGAGCGGCGACAGCATCGACTCCCAGAGCACCGTCTCCACCGCCGGCCACTGCGTCAGCGACGGCGCGGGCAAGTACGCCACCAAGTTCACCTTCGTGCCGGCCTACGACTCCACCAAGTCGCTGACCGCCCAGCCCTACGGCAGCTACGTGGCCAGCAAGCTGGTCACCACCGCGCAGTGGGACGCCCAGCAGCCCAGCACGATGTACGACTACGACGTCGCCTTCGCCAAGCTCGGCATCTCCGGCGGCAGGACCGTCGAGGACGCCGTCGGCAGCACCAACATCGCGTTCAACGCCACCGAGCCCGGCACCTCCGGCGTCAGCTACAGCCAGGCCGTGCACTCCTTCGGCTACCCGGCCGCGCGTCCCTACGACGGCACCAAGCTGGCTTCCTGCTGGGGCACCACCAGCAAGGACACCTACGGCGGCTCCGGTGACTACCGGCTGCGCTGCAACCTCACCGGCGGCTCGTCCGGCGGCCCGTGGCTGCGCGACAGCGGCGGCGGTGTCGGCACCGTGCAGATCTCGGTGAACAGCTTCGGCTACACCCGCGAGAAGGACGCGATGTACGGCCCGGTCTTCGGCCCGACCGCGCAGGCGGTGTACCAAGCCGCGCGCTGATCGGCGGTGAGGGGTGGCGAGGGATGGTCGCCGAGGTGCCCGGGGTGCGAGGTTTCCAGGCTCGTCGCTCGTGGGAGCCGCCAGCGCCTACGGTGCTGCCATGACGACGGGGGCGCGCGGGATCGCTGCGGCGCTGCTCGCTGTGGTCCTCGGCCCGGTCGGGCCTGCCGCCGCCCACGACGGTCTGGTCGACGGCTCCCCGACCCCGGACGGCGAGGTCGGCGCCGGGCTGACGCTGCTGCAGATGCAGTTCACCGGCATCGGCGAGGGTGACACCGCGCCGTACATCTCGCTGGAGGACGTCGACGGCGCGACCGTCCCGATCGGCGAGGTCCAGGTGGTCCAGGACTTCTTCCTCTGCGCCCGCTCGGCGGCACTGACGCCGGGGGTCTACACCCTCGAGTACGCCGTCCCCGGCGCCGACGGCCACCTGCAGCAGGGCCGCTACGACTTCACCGTCGCGTCCGGCGCCGAGCCGGCACCGGACGGCCCGTGCACCGGCGTCGCGCTCGACGAGCCCCGCGAGGCGAGTCCCTCCGAGGACTCCGGTGCGGGCCCGCTGATCTGGGTCCTCGGCGGCGGCGTGCTGCTCACCGCGCTGGTCGTCGCGCTCGCGGCCGCGCGGCAGCGTCGCACCGCCGACGCCGCCTGACCTGCGTGGCCGCACCCGTGCGGGTGTGCCCGGGCAACCACCGACCTGATGGGGTGGAACAGTGACCAGCTACCCCCTGACCCGAGCCACCCACGCGCTGACCGCGGCCTACGGCGCCTTCGCCGTGGTCAAGCCCGACCACCTGCAGAACGGCCTGGAGGACCAGGCCGGCGACCGCGTCGGGACCGACCGGCTCTCGCGCACCTACGCCGGCCGCGAGCTGCCGGTGACCCTGCTGGGGATCTTCGGCCCGGCCTCGATCGTGCCCACGACGGTGGCGCTGCGCATCGCCAACGACCTCACCGACGCCGCCGTGCTCAGCTCGACGACGACCGGCAAGATCCGCACCCGGATCCTCGCCGTCACGCTCGGCTGGGCCGCGGTCAACGCGGCCGCCTTCGCGCTCGACACCCGCCGGGGGTAGTCGACCCCCGGGCGGTCCCGGGCGCAGCGCCACCCGGCCAGGCCATTGCGCGCCGGGAACAAATCGAGGTGACGCGGAGTTCTCGATCTGTTTCCCTGGAGACCGATGAATGGGCGTGCTCGGAGGGGTCTGACTCTTCATGAGCGCCACCCCGCACGACCCGACCGCCGCACCCCCCGACCAAGGAGCCTCCGTGCCCGCCCCTGAGAGCGCAGCCGCTCAGACCTCGCCGGTCAGCTCGCCGTACGCGGTGCTGCGCTGGCTGGTGCTCGCGACCTTCGTCGTGATCCTCAACGAGACGATCATGATCAACGCGATCCCGCGTCTGATGGTCGAGTTCGAGGTCAACGCACGCACCGCGCAGTGGCTCACCACGGCCTTCATGCTGACGATGGCGACGGTCATCCCGGTCACCGGCTGGTTCCTGCAGCGCGTCACCACCCGCGCCGCGTTCGCGCTGGCGATGGGCACCTTCATCCTCGGGACCGCGATCGCGGCGGCAGCACCGCTGTTCTGGGTGCTGGTGCTCGGCCGCATCGTGCAGGCCGCCGGCACCGCGGTCATGATGCCGCTGCTCATGACCACCCTGATGACCGTCGTGCCGATGCACGACCGGGGCAGGGTCATGGGCAACGTGATGCTCGCGATCTCCGTCGCCCCCGCGCTCGGGCCCACGGTCTCCGGCCTCGTCCTGCAGTGGACGAGCTGGCGCTGGCTGTTCGGCCTGGTCCTCCCGATCGCGGCTGCCGTCGCCTACTTCTCGATGCGCAAGCTGGAGAACGTCGGCGAGACCCGGACCGGCGACATCGACTGGCCCAGCGTCGCGCTGGCCGGCTTCGGCTTCGGGTCGCTGGTCTACGGCCTGAGCCGCATCGGCAGCCCGGTCGAGGAGACCGTGCCGCCGTCGGCCTTCATCGTCGTCGGCGCCCTGGGCGTGGCGGCGTTCGTCTGGCGCCAGAAGCGCCTCGAGCGCGGCGTCGGCCCGCTGCTCGACCTGCGCACGCTCGGTCAGCGCACCTTCACCATCGGCCTGGCGCTGCAGTCGATCTCGTTCCTCACCATGCTCGGCGCGATGATCCTGCTGCCGCTCTACCTGCAGGACGTGCGGGGCCTGACCCCGCTGCAGACCGGGCTGCTCGTCGCCCCAGGCGGCCTCGCCATGGGCCTGCTCGGCCCCCGCGTCGGTCGCGCCTTCGACCGGTGGGGTGGACGCGTGCTGGTGATCCCCGGATCGCTCGGGGTCCTCGCCTCGCTCGTCGGCTTCGCCACCATCGGCGAGACCACGCCGTACGCGCTGGTGCTGGGCATCCACGTGCTGATGATGATCAGCCTGGCGGCGCTCTTCACCCCCGCCTTCACGCTGAGCCTGGGCGCGCTGCCGATGCACCTGTACTCCCACGGCAGCTCCCTGCTGGGCACCTCCCAGCAGGTCGCGGCCGCCTTCGGCACCGCGCTGTCGGTGACGGTGCTGTCCTCGCGTGCCACCACGCTGGCGCAGGAGGGCGCGACGCCGGGAGCCGCGTTCGTCGGTGGCATGCACCTGGCGTTCGGGATCTCCGCGGTGCTGGCGGTCGGCGTGCTCGTGCTCGCCGCGATGCTGCCCAACCGGCCCGAGAACGACCCGCACGCGACGCCCGAGACGCCCGAGGTCACCTCCGAGGACCCGGCGGACGACCCGGAGCCTGCCGCCCTCTGAGGTGACAGGGGCGGTGGCGAGGGTGATCTCGACGTGCGCTCGCTTCGCTTCGCTGCTCGATCACCGGGGCGGGGCGGGGTGCACCAGGTCGCGGGTGATGCCCGCCAGGTCGCGCACGCCGGTCAGGCCCATGGTGAGGTCCAGCTCGGCGAGCACGTTGGTGATCACGTCCTCGATGCCCTGCTGGCCGGCCAGCGCCATGCCGTAGACGTAGGACCGCCCGAGCAGCACTGCGTCCGCGCCCAGCGCTCGGGCGAGGTACACGTCGGCCCCCGTGCGCACCCCGCTGTCGAGCAGCACTGTCGGCTCCGGCCCGATCGCGTCGCGGATCGTGACCAGCGCGTCGAGGGAGGCGATCGCGTTGTCGACCTGGCGGCCACCGTGGTTGGAGACCACGATCCCGTCCACGCCGAGCTCGAAGGCGCGCTCGGCGTCGTCGGGGTGCAGGATCCCCTTGAGCACGACCGGCAGGTCGGTGCGCTCGCGCAACGTCTCCAGGTGCTCCCAGGAGAGCCCGGGGTTGGAGTAGGTGTCGAGAAAGGTCTCGACCGACGCGCGTGGCTCCGGTGAGCGCAGGTTGTCCAGGAACGACCCCGGGTGGTTGCGCAGGATGTCCACCAGCGAGCGCACCGCCGCGAGCGTGACGGCCGGCTTCTCGGCGGGCGGGGCGTCCTTGGCCGCCTCGATCCGCTCGCGCACCAGCTCCAGGAACCGGTTGTCGCGGGTGTACTGCGCGATGCCGATGCCGCGCGAGAACGGCAGCGAGCCCAGGTTCAGGTCGCGGGGGCGCCAGCCGAGCATGGTGGTGTCGAGGGTGACCACGACGGCACCGGCCTTGATCGCCGCGGCCCGGTCCAGCAGGCTCTGCACCAGCGCCTCGTCCTTGCTCCAGTAGAGCTGGAACCAGCGCGGCGCACCCGGGGAGACCTCCTCCATCGCGGCCGCGCAGTCCTCCATCGAGCTGCTGCCCTGGTTGGAGAAGACGTACGGCGCCCCCGTGCTCGCCGAGGCGCGCGCGGTCATCAGGTCGGCGTCGGGGTGCACCAGGCCGCAGGCACCGATCGGCGCGAGCAGCACCGGGGCCTCCAGCCGCTGGCCGAGCAGGTCCACCGACAGGTCGCGCTCCGCGGCGCCGACCGCCATCCGCGGGACGACCTGCCACCGCGCGAACGCCTCACGGTTGCGGCGCACGGTCCGCTCCTCGCCGGCACCGCCGGCGATGTAGGCCCACGCCTTGTCGCTCATCCTGCGCCGGGCGCGCTGCTCCAGCGTGGTCGAGTCGGCCGGCACGGCCGGGCGGCGCCCGGACACCCCGGCGCGGTAGATCTCGGACTGGCGGGCGATCCCCCGCCCGATCGTGGGCTTGCGCACGGCAAGATCCTCTCGCTGGTCGGCAGCTCGCAGTCCAGCACACCCGGCGGACCGCGACCAGAGGTCGCGAGGCTTCTCGACCGGATGCGTAGGGTCGCCGGTATGGCAACCCGCGCTCCGCTCGACCTCTTCGACACCGACGGGCTGGTCGACGCCGTCGACGAGGAGGCCCGCACGATGCGCGACACCGTTCGTCAGTTCGTCGACGAGCAGTGCAAGCCCCACCTCGCCGAGTGGTACGAGTCGGGGCAGGTGCCCGCCCGCGAGCTGAGCCTCGAGCTCGGCAAGCTCGGGCTGCTGGGCATGCACCTGGAGGGCTACGGCTGTGCGGGCACCAGCGCGACGGCGTACGGGCTGGCCTGCATGGAGCTCGAGGCCGGCGACTCCGGGCTGCGCTCGCTGGTGAGCGTGCAGGGGTCGCTGGCGATGTTCGCGATCTGGAAGCACGGGTCCGAAGAGCACAAGCAGGAGTGGCTGCCGCAGATGGCGGCGGGGGAGGCGATCGGCTGCTTCGGGCTGACCGAGCCCGACTTCGGCTCCAACCCCGGCGGCATGCGCACCCGCGCCAGGCGCGACGGCGACGACTGGGTGCTGAGCGGCAACAAGATGTGGATCACCAACGGCTCCATCGCCGACGTCGCGATCGTGTGGGCGCGCACCGAGGACGAGGACGGCCGGATCCGCGGCTTCGTCGTCCCCACCGACACACCAGGCTTCGAGGCCCCCGAGATCAAGAAGAAGATGTCGCTGCGCGCCTCGGTCACCTCCGAGCTGGTGCTCGACGGCGTCCGCCTCCCCGCCGACGCCGTGCTGCCCGAGGCCGTCGGCCTCTCCGGTCCGCTCTCGTGCCTCAATGAGGCGCGCTTCGGGATCGTCTTCGGCCCGCTCGGCTCCGCGCGCGACTGCCTGGAGGCCACGATCCGCTACGCCGGCGAGCGCGAGATCTTCGACAAGCCGCTCTCGGCCTACCAGCTCACCCAGGCCAAGCTCGCCGACATGACTCTCGAGCTCGGCAAGGGGATGCTGCTGGCGCTGCACCTGGGCAAGCTGAAGGACGAGGGCCGGCTCAGGCCGGAGCAGGTCAGCCTCGGCAAGCTCAACAACGCGCGGGAGGCGATCAAGATCGCGCGTGAGTGCCGCACCGTCTTCGGCGGCGCCGGGATCACCCTGGAGCACCCGATCATGCGCCACGCCAACAACCTGGAGTCGGTGCTGACCTACGAGGGCACCTCCGAGGTGCACCAGCTCGTCATCGGCCAGTCGCTGACCGGGGAGTCCGCCTTCCGCTGAGCGCCTGCGACGACACAGGACGGGGTCGCGCGAGCACCGAGCGCGCGCCAGGATGGACCCATGACGACGACGCAGCCCAACCCCACGAGCATCGAGTCGATCGGCGCGCGCACCGTGCCGGAGTTCGACGGCGTGCACGAGGTGTGGCCGCGCGGTGAGCGGCTCAGGGCGGTGCGTCGCGCGGCCGAGGAGTTCAAGACCCGCTTCACCGCGCAGGGTCAGGTGAGCGCGGTGCAGTCGGTCGACATCGCGGCGGCGCCGTACCCGGTGTCCTACGCCTTCCACGGCGCGGTCACCGTGCCCCACCTGCCGCTGATCTCGATGATCAACCGGATGCTCGTCGTGCAGTACGACGACTTCGAGGGCCGGGCGCGCACGCTCGTCTTCGAGCCGACCGTGCCCGAGGGCTCCGCTGAGGCGCCGTTCTACGCCCAGCTGCAGGAGCTGATGGACAAGGTGCCGTTCGGGCTCGGGCTCAAGGCCGCCGAGGCGCTCATGCTCAAGTACTACAACGAGCCGCAGGACGTGCTCGTCCAGCTGGGGCTGACCCCCGACGACATCGACTTCTGCACCTTCGACCACCTCCACGTGCAGGACCCGCGGATGATCCTCGGGTCGAGCACCGCGATCCCGGGCGAGTCGGCGCCGCGCCGGCCGCTCTTCGGCGACGCCAAGCTGCTGGTGCACGCGCGCGAGGTGGCCACGCTGGAGTCGCTGCACCCGATGCAGTGGGCCTGGTACGTGAAGGACGGTCTCACCGGGGTCGACCCCGACTCCATGATCCGGTTCGAGGGCGACATCGAGCTCGGCCCCGGCATCGCGCTGCTGTGGACCCCCGGCCACACCGACGGCAACCACTCGCTGGTCATCAACACCCCCGACGGCGTCTGGGTCTCCTCGGAGAACGGCATCTCGGCCGACAACTGGCAGCCCGAGCGCTCGAGGATCCCGGGCGTGCGCCGCTACGCCGAGCAGTTCGGCCGCGAGATCTGCCCCAACGCCAACACCCTCGAGGACTCCCTCGACCAGTACGACTCGATGGTCAAGGAGAAGACCCTGGCCGACCACAGTCGCCGCGACACCCGCTGGCTGCAGATCCTGCCGAGCACGGAGCTGGTCGACTGGAAGCGGTTCTGGCCGGTGCGGCCCAGCTTCACCCACGGCGGCATCTCCTACGGCACGATCCGCGGCTCGCACTGACCGCGCCGCCTCGGCGCGCGCTCAGCCGGTGTGGACGGCGACGGCTCCGGCGCGACGCGGGTCGCCGGCGGCGATCAGGCCGAGCCGAGGTGACCAGGCTGCGGCGTTGACGCCTCCGAAGTACATCGAGTGCGCCGGCATCGACCGGGTCCCGAAGCCGGTGTCGTCGGGCACCGGCAGGTCCTCCTCGTGGTCGAGCAGCACCGGTGGGGCCTCACCGGGCCGCACCCGCAGGTGCATCCGCGGGTGCGCGATCGCGGACTGCAGGTCGAGGTCGCCGTTGCTGATCAGCGCCAGCACCTGCGCCAGCGCGGTGATGATCCGGTCGGACCCGGGGGACCCGACCGCCAGGCCGGCGCCGTCGTCGCGTCGCCCCACGGTGGGCGCCATGTTGGAGGTGAGCCGGGTGCCCGGCTCCAGCGTGTGCGGGCCGCCGGCGAGCAGCTCCTGCTCGCCCAGGCAGTTGTTGAGGGCGAGACCGGTGCCGGGCACCATCACGCCCGACCCGTAGCCCGACGAGATCGTGATCGCGCAGGCGCCGCCGCGGTCGTCGACGGCCGAGACCGTCGCCGTGCTGGGCGAGGTCAGCGGCGGACCACCGGCGCGCCGGACCTGGTCGAGCAGCTGCTGCGCGCGCTCGGTGCGCGCCTCCTCGGCCTCCGGCTCGGCGAGACCGGCCTGCATCACCGTGCCCTGCACCCGGGCCAGCAGCCGCAGCTCCTCCACGCTCCAGGCTCCCTCGGCCGGGGTGCCGCGCAGCAGCTCGAGCATCGCCGCCAGGGCGACCCCACCGGCCGCCGGCGGCGGGTTGGTCGCGAACCGCCAGCGCCCGCTGTCGACGACCAGCGGTCGCCGCACCACCGCGTCGTACTGCGCCAGGTCGGCGACGGTGAGGATGCCGCCGGTGTCGCTGACGTGCTCGCACACCCGGCGTCCCAGGTCGCCCTCGTAGAGCGCGGCGACGCCCTCCTCGGCGAGCTGGCGCACCGTGGCGGCCAGGTGCGGCACGACCACCGGCTCGCCGACGGGGACCACCTCGCCGTCGACGTCGTGGTACGCCGCCCGGCTCTCCGGGTGCCAGCCGAAGATGTGCTCGTGGACGTAGGAGAGGTAGTAGAACGACGCGCTGCCGTGCGGGAAGCCCTCGGCCGCCTCCACCGCCGGGGCCAGCAGCCGTTCCCACGGCAGGGAGCCGTGCATCCGCCAGGCCTGGTCGAGCGCCTTGAGGGCGCCCGGCGTCGCGACCGAGCCCGGCCCGATCGTCATCGTCGTGCCGCCGGCGTACGGCGTGGTGACCTCCCACAACCCCTCGCCGAAGCGGCCTGAGGGCAGGCCACGCCCCGGCATCTCCACGCCGCCGTCGACGGTGACCGGGTCGCCCTCGCCGGGCTGGACCGAGACGTAGCCACCGGCGGTGAGCGAGACCAGCCCGAGCTCGGTGACCATCGTCGCCGCGGCGGCCGCGACGGCGGCGTCCACCGCGTTGCCGCCCTCGAGCGCGACGCCGACCCCGGCTCGCGCGGCGACGTCGTTGGGTGCCGCCACCGCGACACCGCGCCCGCTCTGCACCGGGCTGGCGGGCTCCTCCATGGCCCCAGCCTATTCGCCGGGACCGGGGCCGGGCCCGGACCGGCGTGAGAGGATCCCGGCCGTGGCTGCGAGCGATCTGTCCCGAGGCGCGTCCTGGGGGAAGCTGTCGCGCTACGCGGGTGGGTCGGTGGTCGCGACCGTGTGCAGCCAGCTGACCTTCCTGCTGCTCTACGGCCCGCTCGGCGTCGCCGCGGGCATCACCTCGGTGGTCGCGTGGTTCGCCGGCGCGATCCCCAACTACTGGCTCAACCGGCGCTGGGCCTGGCAGCGCACCGGCCGCCCGAGCCTGCGCCGCGAGCTGCTGCCCTACGCCGGGATCATCCTGGGCACGCTGCTGCTCGCCGTGGTCGCCACCGAGGTCGTCGACCAGGTGCTGCGCGAGACCGACGTGGCCGCCGCGACGCGGGTCACGCTGGTCTCGGGGACCTACTTCACCGTCTACGTCGTGATGTTCGGGGTGCGGTTCTTCCTGCTCGACCGGCTGTTCACCTCACGGGGTGGGTCACGCTGAGGTCAGCCTGACAACCAGGACCGCAGCTTCTTGCGCCTGGACTTCTTCCACACCGTCGCGACCTCGCCCTGCAGCTGCTCGATGGTCTCCTCCTCGCGCGCCCAGAGCGCCCCCGCGGGGAGGCTGTCCACCCCGGTGTCGGCCGCCGTGCTCGCCGACTCGCGCAACCGGCGCCGGCTCACCGCAGCGTCCTGCACGTCCCCGAGGTGGGACTGCAGCTTCTTCGCCGACTTCGCCAACCGGTGGGCGTCCGACCCGAACGCCGGCTTGAGCGTCTCCGCGGCGTACCGCAGTCGCTTGGCGGCCTTGCGGGTCTCGTGCAGCAGCCGCAGCCGGTCGTCGCGCGACTCCGCCTCGGCGGCGGCCCGCATCCGGCGTCGCACCCTCTTGTCGTCCTTGCGCACCCGCGCGAGCACCTCGGACCAGTCGAGCTCGTCGGACCAGGGTGCTCCCTCGGCCAGGTCGCGCAACCTCGCGAGGAGCGTCTCGTGGCGCTGCTCCGACAGGTGTGCCAGCACCGTGGCGTGGGCGTGCTCGCGATCGAGCCGCAGCTCGTCCGCCAGGTGATGACGGAACGGGTGCTCGTCCCACCCCTCGTGCACCAGCAGCTCGGTGAGCCGATCGTCGAGCACCTCGAGGTCGCGGGCGTGGCTGAGCGCCCGTCCCAGGTGCCGCAGCTCCTCGCGGACCGGCTCGGTCTCCTCCGTGCGCAGCATCGGCCGGTACGTCGCGAGTGCGCTGCGGAGCCGTCGCGCGGCCACCCGCATCTGGTGCACCGCGTCCGGGGAGTCGCGGCGCACCGCCGGGTCGAGGGCGATGATCCGTCGCGCCTGCTCGGTGATGCGCGCCTGCACGACCTGCCGCGGAGACGGCATGGCCTCGGCCCGGTCGACGTCGGCCGGCGTCGTCGCGGGTGGCGGGGCAGCGTCCCCCAGCGCCCGCCGGAGCTTGGAAGGATGCTCACCGACCCGGGCGCCGGCCTCGAGCAGCAGGGCCTCGACGTCGTCGAGCAGGTCCTCGTCGCCGTCGACGAGCTCGACCTCCCACTCGCGCCACCGGGTCTCGCTCTGGTGGTTGTCGCTGCTGAGCACCCGGAAGCCGCGGGCCTGCACCGTGTCGTCGCAGACCTCGGCGAGCGCCGCTCCACCGGTGCCACGCAGGACCCGCACGGTGCGGGTCGTGAGCAGCTTGGCCACCGCCCGCAGGTTGTCGTCGCCGGCCAGCGAGACCACCCCGTCGAGCAGGCTGCGGAACTCGTGCGGCACGGTGCGGATGCCGCGCGCCAACGGCAGGTGCAGCTCCCTGCGCTCTGCGTCGCCACCGCCCGCCACGGCCGGCAGCTTGAGGTGCCAGCCCTGGTCGGCACCACCGACCCGGCGACGCAGGGTGATGCCGGCGCCGACCAGGGTGAGGTCGCGGGTGTCGAAGTAGGTCGCCTCCAGCCGGCTGACCACCGGCGGGTCGACGCGCTTGACGCCTGCGGCGCCGTCGAGCGAGGGCAGCGGGGTGTCCGCGTCGACGTCGTACTTGCGCTCGACCTCGATCTCGTCCCTCGCCACGACCTACTTCTACCCGACCCAGGTGAACGCCAGTCGACGGCCGTGGGTCCGCGACCCTCAGGGGCGACCGGCGCGCAGGCGGGTCCACGCGAGAGCCGCCGCGGGAGGCAGGAGCAGGATCAGTGGCAGCTGGTAGCGCCACACGAACTGCCCCACCAGGTCGGGCACCAGGATGAGCCCCACGGCGAGCGAGGCGAGGAGGAAGGCCAACGGCCGGGTCTCCGGGGCGCCGGCACGCAGCCGACGCCGAGGGACCACCAGCCCGGCGAGGGTCAGCAGGAGCAGCACGGCGAGCAGCTCCCCGGGGACCACGACGACCCAGCCGTAGACGGCCATGAGATTGGCCAGCGGCTGCCGGGGGTGCAGCACCACGCCGCCGTAGTCGAGGTAGGCCTGCGTCATGTACTCCGACGGCTCGTAGGCAACCCAGGTCGTGAGCCGCCACTTCCATGCCGTGTCGTACTCGTAGCGGTCGATGCGCGGCGACCGGAAGGCCATGAGGAAGTCGCGGGCGACGACCTTTGCGTAGTCAGCGGGCTGGGCGGCGACCGCCCTGCGCCCGAAGTCGCGGAAGGCCGCGTCCACCGAGACCCCGTCGGGCGGCTCGAGGTCGTGGGTGCGGTCGGGCAGGTGCCAGCCGTACTGCGTGGGGTCCTGCCGCTCGCCGACCGGCTCCTCGGGGCACAGCACCTCCTCGTACGACGGCAGGTCCAGTCGGTCGCACTCGACGAAGGTCGTGGTGCGCATGTAGAGCGAGCGCCCGCCGGACTCGCTGAACCCGTAGACGTCCCAGGAGCTGTGGTACCAGACCGTGTACGCCGCGAGCGGGGGCACGAACATCGCGACCATCACCACCGAGGTGACCAGCCGACGGCGCCAGGTGACCCCGGCCAGCAGGCAGAAGACCACCGCGGCCACGATCGCGGGCTGCCCGGTGATGCGCACCAGCGCCGTCGCAGCGAGCAGCAGGCCGGCGAGCGCGGCGTGCCACACGGTCGGTCGACGGTGCCACGCCAGCACCGCGACCGAGCACACCAGCAGGAAGTGGAACAGGACGTCGCTGAGCGGGGAGTGCTCCAGGCTCAGCTGCATGCCGTCGAAGAGCACCGGCGCGCAGGCCAGTGTCGCGACCCACGGCGAGACGCTCCACCGGCGCAGCAGGGCGTAGAGCACCACGCCGGTCGCGAGCCCGATCAGGTGCTGGACGAGCGTCACCAGCCACACGCCGCGGGTGAACCACGAGAGCACCTCGAGCAGGACGCCGTACCCGACGACCCGGTCGCGGGAGGGGAAGAGATCCTGGGTGAACCCGAGGTAGGTCGGGCCGTCGCTGAAGATGAAAGCGGGTGGGAAGGCGACCACCACGAGCACCCGCACCACGGCGGCCAGCAGCAGGGCCACCAGGAAGACCCGGTGCTCGCGCATCGCACCGGTGACGCGGCTAGCTCGGCCGGGCACCGTGCTCGCCTCGACCGCGGAGCGCGGGGGCGCGCTCGGTGACGGGTCGGAGGCAGCCTTCACGCCACCACGTTCCCACGACGACCCTGGCGTAGCGGCTGCCGTAGACCAGGTTGCGGCCCTTCTTCGAGGACCCGGCGCAGCGGTTGTGCATGGTGCCGGGCACCTCGAGCAGCCGGTAGCCGTGGGAGAGGACGCCGAGCATCAGCTCCGACGACTGGTACTGCGGCTGGTTGAGGGTGACCCGCCGGGTCACCGCCGCGCGCATCGCGCGCAGCCCGAAGGAGGTGTCGGTGATCCGCTGCCCGGCCATGGCGCTGACGATCCAGGCGAAGACGTGCACCCCGAGCCGGCGCACCCGGTCGCGCGAGGCCTGGTCGCCGAGCAGCCGCGAGCCGGTCACGAAGTCGGCGCGGTCCTCGAGGATCGGCGCGAGCACGGCCGGGATGTCGCCGGGGTCGTACTGCCCGTCGGCGTCGGTGGTCACGATGTAGTGGGCGCCGTGCTCGCGGGCGATCCGGTAGCCCAGCCGCAACGCGGCGCCCTGACCGCGGTTGCGCGGGCAGCGCACCACCAGCGCCCGGCCCGAGGCGGCGACCACGTCGGCGGTCGTGTCGGAGCTGGCGTCGTCGACGACCACGACGTCGGTGTGCAGGCCGTGCACCTGCTCGGGCAGCGAGTCGATGACGGCGCCGATGCCGCGCTCCTCGTCGTACGCCGCGATCACGACCACGACCGGGCCCAGCGCCAGCTCGCCGTGCTCGTCGATGAAGACCCGCAGCGCCTCCTCGTCGACGGCGTCGGACTGCGGGTGCGACGAGGCGGGGGACCTGCGCCCGCTGAGCAGCGAGGTGAGGCCGAGCGCCCCGGAGGCGGGACCACCGACCAGCAGAGCCGACTGGGACAGGGCGGTCAGGTCGAGGATGATCCCGGCCGCCACCAGCAGCGATGTGCCCACCATCGCGCCCAGGATCACCACCCGGAGCTCGCTCGCCTCTGCCCGACCGATCCCGGCCAGGCCCAGCACCGCGACGGCCACCCAGGGTGCGGCCGGCAACCACGCCCAGCCACCGTGAGCCGGGGCCGGGGGGACGAGCAGCCCCAGCACGGCACCGGAGAACGAGCAGAGCAGCGCCAGCCACCGCCACACCCCGTACTGGACCAGCAGGACGTACGACGCGACGCCGAGCACCAGGCTCACCGCGACCAGGGCGAGGTCCATCGACTCAGGACGAGGCGGGCCCGAAGCTCGCCCAGGCGTGCTCCATGCCCAGCTCGAGGTCGACGCTCGGCTCCCAGCCGCGCGAGCGGGCGAGCTCGTTGGTCACGATCACCGCCGGCATCTCGCCGGGCTTGGGGTCGACGTGGGTCGCGGGGATCTCGCAGCCGGTCGTGGCCCGCGCCTGCTCGGTCATCGCGAGCACGGTGTGGGAGACGCCCGACCCGATCACCACGGGCCCCGAGGGCCAGTCGTCGGGTCGTGACAGGGCGGCGAGGAAGCCGCGCGCGACGTCCTCGACGTCGACCAGGTCGCGCCGTTGGCTGCCGTCGCCGTAGATCTGCACGCCCTCACCCTGGGCGGCCGCCCGGCACAGCCGCGCGATGAAGGAGTCCTTGACCTCCATGCCGCGGCCGAAGACGTTGGTCAGCCGCAGCATCGGCGTGCGCACCCCGAAGGCGCCGGCGTATCCCCACAGCACCATCTCGCAGGCCGCCTTCGTCGCGCCGTACGGCGTGAGCGGGCGCAGCGGGAGCTGCTCGTGCAGCGTGCCGTCGTGGGGCCCGCAGACCGCGTTGGAGGAGGCGAGCGCCAGGCAGCCGATCCCGCGCTGCCGCGCGACCTCGACCAGTCCCGCGGTCACCTCGACGTTGTTGGCGTGCACCCGGGCCGGGTCGCGCATCGAGCCGAGCACGGAGGTCTCCGCCGCCAGGTGCACCACGGCGTCGGTGCCGGGAGCCAGCGCATCGAGGCGCACCGACTCCTCGCGCAGGTCACCGGCGACGCCACGCACGTGATCGCGGACGTCGTCACGCACCGGGTCCTTGTCCACGACCGTGACCTCGTGGCCCGCCTCGAGCAGCGAGTGCACGACCTGGCGGCCGATGAACCCGGCCCCGCCGGTGACGACGACGCGTTGGGGCACCCGAGTCACCCGCGGGTCGGGTTGTTGGCCTCGCGCCAGCGCACCGTCGGCATCAGCGCCGCGCGGTCCACGCGGTGCACGTGCTGCTCGATGATCCCGAACATCGACTCCAGCAGGTTCTCCGAGAGCAGGTGCGGCTCGAGGCCGAGCGAGGGCAGCCCGGTGTAGATCGGGTTGTAGTAGTGGTTCTCCAGCTCCACCCGAGGGTTCTCGATGTGCTCGACCTCGACGCTGCGGTGGTAGCAGTCGGCCACCGTCTTGGCCATCTCCACCAGCGAGAAGTGCTCGGTCGCCTGGTTGAAGACCCGGAACTCGCCGCGCTCGGCCGGGTTCTCGCACGCCAGCCGGATGCACTCGACGGTGTCGCGGATGTCGAGGGTGGCGCGGGTCTGGCTGCCGCCGCCGTAGACGGTGAGCGGGACGCCCAGCACGGCCTGGATGGCGAAGCGGTTGAGCACGGTGCCGAAGACCGCGTCGTAGTCGAAGCGGGTCGCGAGCCGCGGGTCGATCGCGGTCTCGTCGGTCTCCTGGCCGTAGACCACGCCCTGGTTGAGGTCGGTGACCCGCATCCCCCAGATCCGGCAGCCGAACTCCAGGTTGTGGGAGTCGTGCACCTTCGAGAGGTGGTAGAAGCTGCCCGGCCGCTTGGGGAAGAGGACGCGGTCGGAGCGGCCGTTGTGGGTGAGGTCGAGCCAGCCCTCCTCGATGTCGATGTTGGGCGTGCCGTACTCGCCCATCGTGCCGAGCTTGACCACGTGGATGTCGGGGTCGACCTCGCGCACGGCGTACATCACATTGAGGTTGCCGACCACGTTGTTGGTCTGGGTGTAGATCGCGTGCTTGCGGTCGATCATCGAGTACGGCGCGGAGCGCTGCTCGGCGTAGTGGACGATCGCGTCGGGACGGAAGTCGCGGATCGCGTGCAGCGTGACGTCGTAGTCGCACAGGTCGCCGTGGTAGAGCCGCATCGAGTGTCCGGTGAGCTCCTGCCAGACCCGGACCCGGGCGTGGAAGGACTCGATCGGCACCAGGCTGCCCGAGCCCAGCTCCTCGTCGTACTGGCGTCGAACCCCGTTGTCGAGCACGGCGACCTCGTGGTCGCGCGCCGAGAGGTACATCGCGGTGGGCCACCCCAGGTAGCCGTCACCGCCGAGGACCAGGATCCGCATTCGTGAGCTCCTTGCGTGGGGGGAGGGCGTGACCGCGGCGTCCTCCCGAGCGGGGTCCTGGGGAGCATAACCAGCGGTGCCTTCGCGGGTGAAGGACGCAGCCCCGCGAGCGAGCGGGCGGGGTCGCGGCGGGGACAGCTCAGTGGTCTAACGCGGGATGTCGGGCGGTGCACCACGGGCGTAGCGTCAGAGCCGGTTCTCGGGTGCTACGGCGTGCCTGAGGAGGCTGCGATGTTCGTTCAGGTGATCACGGGGAAGGTCCGCGACCAGGATGCCCTGCTCGCGCAGATGGAGGCGTGGGAGAAGGACCTCGCGCCCGGCGCCGACGGCTGGCTCGGGTCGACCGGGGGCGTGACCGACGACGGCACGGGGGTGGCCGTGGTCCGGTTCGAGTCGCGCGAGGCGGCGGAGGCCAACTCCGCGCGTACCGAGCAGGGCGCCTGGTGGCAGGAGACGGCCGGATGCTTCGACGGCGAGCCTGAGTTCCTCGACAGCGCCATGGTGGAGGTCGACACCCACGGTGATCCCGGCATGGCCGGTTTCGTCCAGGTCATGCAGGGCCGGGTCAGCGACATGGATCGTGCCCACGAGCTGATGAGCATCGATTCGGAGGCCTTCAACGCAGCCCGGCCCGACGTCCTGGGCACGGTGTGGAGCGGTCACGACGACGGCCGGTGGAGCATGGAGATCTTCTTCACCTCCGAGGTCGAGGCGCGTGCTGCCGAGCAGCAGGAGATGCCCGAGGCCATGGCAGCGACCATGGCGGAGCTCGCCGGCATCAGCGTGGGTGAGACCTCGTACTTCGACCTCAGGCGGCCGCACCTCAGCGCTCCTCGCTGAGGGCGCCGAGTCGGGCATATCCGGCTCCCTTCCGGGGAACGTTGCCTGTGTCGCCGACAACCGTCGGACGACACCTCTCGGAGGGAGACGCTGTGAACGTCCAAAGTCTGGTCAAGTCCGTCATGGGAAGCCGCGGAGGCGCGGGTGGTCGTCCGGCCGGCGGGGCCGGTGGTCGACCGGCGGGTGGTGCCGCGGGCGCCGGTGGTTCGTCCAAGGACGCCGCCATCGGCCGAGGGGTGCGCAAGCTGTTCCGCCGCGTGCGCTGACCCGGCTGCCTTGTCCTCGGTGCCACGATGGCGACATGCGAGTAGCAGTCCTCGGGACAGGGATCATGGGCGCCGCGATGGCGCGGTCGTGCGCACGCGAGGGCCACGACGTCACCGTGTGGAACCGCACCCGGTCGAAGGCCGATGAAGCAGCCGGCGACTCGATCGCGGCGGTCGACACGGTCGCCGAGGCCGTGCGCGGCGCCGACGTCGTGGTCACGATGCTCTACGACACCGACAGCGTCCTCGCGGTGACCGACGAGCTGGTCGGGTCGCTCGGCCGTGAGGCCGTGTGGGTGCAGAGCAGCACCGTGGGCCCCGACGGCACGAGCCGGATCCAGCAGGCCGCCGGGTCGGCGGCCGACCGGTTGCTCGATGCCCCGGTCCTCGGCACCCGCAAGCCGGCCGAGGACGGCGCCCTGGTCGTGCTCCTGTCCGGCCCGGCTGCCTCCCGCGAGGCCGCCGAGCCCGTCCTCGCGGCGATCGGCTCTCGCACGGTGACCGTGGGTGACGACCTCGGCACGGCCAGCGCACTCAAGCTCGTCGCCAACTCCTGGGTGGCCCTGGTCAACGCCGGCACGGCTCAGGCGCTGGCGATGGCCGAGTCCTTCGGCCTGGACCCGGAGCTGTTCCTCGACGCCGTCGACGGCGGGGCGGTCGACGCGCCGTACGTCCAGCTGAAGGGCGCGCTGATGCTGCAACGCGACTGGACCACCCCCAGCTTCGCACTCGACGGCGTGGTCAAGGACGTCGCGCTGATGCGGCAGGAGGCCGGGTCGCGCGGCTTCCCGACCGACCTGCTCGACACTCTTGCGGGCCTCTACGACCGTGCCTCCCAAGCGGGTGAGGGAGGCTCCGACATGGCGGCCGTGAAGCGCGCGTTCGAAGCGGGCTGACGTGCCGACGCCGGTTCCGGCACCACCTCGGCGAGCATTCGCTAGCGTCATCGCATGACGTCGCTATGGCGGGCCGGCAGCCCTCGGGACCCACACACCTTGGCCGTCGACCACGCCTTGCCCGACCGGGCCGAGGTGGTCGTCGTCGGGGCCGGTGTCACCGGCATGACCGCCGCCCTGCTCGCGCAGCGGGCCGGTCGCGAGGTGCTGGTGGTGGAGGGCCGTGACCTCGGCGCCGCCGCGACCGGCAACACCACTGCCAAGATCAGCCTGCTGCAGGGCAGCATCCTCTCCACGATCCGCGCCCACCACGACGACGACGCGGTGCGGGCCTACGTGCAGGCGAACCTCGCCGGGCAGCTGCTGCTCCAGGAGCTGTGCGACGAGCTCGCCGTGCCCTACCAGGTCGAGACCGCCTACTCCTACGCCCACACCGACTCCGGACGCTCGACGCTGGAGCGCGAGCTGGCCGCCGCGACCACTGCCGGTCTCCCGGTCGACTGGGCGCAGGAGCACGAGCTCCCGTTCGAGACCGCCGCTCAGATCGCCCTGGAGGGCCAGCTCCAGGTCGACCCGATGGAGCTGCTCGACGCACTGAGGCGCGCCTTCCTCGATGCGGGTGGCCACCTGGTGGAAGGCGTGCGCGTCACCGGGGCGGGGCTGCGCCAGGCGACCCTCGCCACCACCCACGGCACGGTCGAGACCCCCGCGATCATGCTCGCCACCGGAGCCCCGGTGCTGGACCGCGCCGGCCACTTCGGTCGGCTGGTCGCCAAGCGCTCCTACGCGCTGTCGTTCACCGTGCCGGACGAGGCGACGGTGCCCCGCGGCATGTATCTCTCGGTGGACGAGCCGAGCCGCTCGATCCGCTACGCACCGCACGGCGACCGACGACTGCTGCTGGTCGGCGGCAACGGCCACGAGGTCGGTCGGGAGCGCAACACCCGCCGGCGCGTCGAGGAGCTGATCGACTGGACGCAGGCGCACTGGCGCGGAGCCGGGCTGACCCACCGGTGGTCGGCGCAGGACTACCAGGCGGAGAACCAGCTGCCGATCGTGCAGAAGCTGCCTGGGAGGGCCCACATCCAGATCGCCACCGGCTTCAACAAGTGGGGCATGACCAACGGGCCCGCAGCAGCCATCGCGATGGTCGCGGCCGTCACCGGTGAGGAGGAGCCGCCCTGGCGCAGCGAGCTGCGCCGCCGGGTCCCGGGGGTGCGCGACATCGCCGAGGCGTCCCTGGCCGGCACCAAGGTCGGCTTCCACGCCACCGTCGGCTGGGGCGGGGCGCTGCTCGGCTTCGACGGGCGCGAGCCCGCCCCCGGGGAGGGGCGGGTCACCCGCCGAGGGGCCTCGATCGTGGCCACGTCCAACGTCGAGGGCACGATCTGCCGGGTGTCGGGGGTGTGCCCGCACCTCGGGGGCGTCCTGCAGTGGAACTCCGCGGAGCGCTCGTGGGACTGCCCGCTGCACGGCTCCCGGTTCGCCGCCGACGGCACCGTGCTGGAGGGCATGGCCACCCGCGGGCTCGCCGCGACCGACGATCACGAGGACCCGGACCACCCCGCCTGAGCCACCGAGCCACCGAGCCACCGAGCCGGTGCCCGGGTCGGGCGATCTTGACGCGGTCTTGGCTTGCCAACCGGGCCTGGACAGGGGACTCTCGACCGACTGGCACCCCGCGACCGCGGTGTGCCTGGTCCGATCGGGGGATACGGCATGTCCGCACTGACCCGCCCGCGCGCGCTCGCACTCGCCGCCGTCGCGCTCACGCTCGCACTCGTCGCCGCGCTGCTGGCGCTGTGGGGGTCGGGCGTCGGTGGCACCGACGACACCGACCACGCGGCTGCGCAGGCCCGCGGCTGCGCCCGGGGCTACGAGCCCGTCGAGGACGCCGTGGCGCAGGTGCGCGCCGAGATGCGCGCGGAGGGTGAGTCCGACGAGGGGGAGTCCGAGGGCGAGGAGTCCGAGGGCGAGGAGTCCGAGGGCGAGGAGGGGGAGGAGCAGGAGCTCGCCCGCGAGGCGGCGCGCGAGCTGCCGATGCTCCAAGGCGTCGACCCCGACGAGTACGACGACCTGTGCGTCATCGCCCGACGCCCCGAGTCGATGAAGGAGCTCAACGCGATCCGCGGCACCCAGGCGATGCCGCGCCTCGCGCCGTACGGCGCCTACCGCTCGGGTGCCCAGCTCGCGGCGGTGCGGCAGGCCCGCCAGGTCTCGCGCACCTCGCTGCCCTCCGCGAGCGGCAAGGCCGCGCCGGTCGGCCAGGGTCCGCTCATCGTCGACCACCCCGACTACCCCGAGGTCAACGGGCTGGGGCTGCACAAGAACTCGGGGCGCGTCGACTCCTACGACTTCGACATCCGCCACGACCGGGTCTTCGCAGCCGTCGGGAGCGGTGGCATCTGGCGCTCGGACGACCTCGGTGCCCACTGGCGCCAGGCGACGGGCAACCTGCCGACGACGGTCACCGGTGCGGTCGGGTGGAGCCGGGCCCGTGGCGGCACCCTGCTCGCCCTGACCGGTGAGCCGACCTTCGGGTCCTCGGCGTACACCGGGATCGGTGCCTACTGGTCGGGCGACCTCGGCAAGCACTGGAAGCGCGCCAAGGGCGTGCCCTCGGGCGCCCTCGGTTTCGCGGTGGCCGTCGACCCGCGCTACCCGCGCCGGGTCTACGCCGCCACGCAGCGCGGCCTGTTCGTCTCCCGCGACGCCGGGCGCAGCTACCGCAACGCCAAGCTCCCGACCGGGCCGTGCCGGGGCGTCACCAACATCGACAAGCGCAAGGACTGCAACTTCGCCAACTCGGTGACCGACGTCGTCGTGGTGCACCAGAAGGGCGTCAACACCACGACCCCGCCCGGCACCGTGGTGGCCAGCGTCGGGTGGCGTGGCGGTCAGAAGACCAACCGTGACGGCACCGTGCAGGCCCCGCGCAACGGCATCTACCGCTCCAGGAACGGCCGGCCCGGCAGCTTCAGGAAGCTCGACGCCAGCGGCTTCGCCGACCAGGACGCGATCGGACGCACCGAGCTGGGCCAGGCTCGTGGCCGCGCCCAGGACCACGACATCCTCTACGCGATGGTGCAGGACGCGAACCTGCTCAACAACGGCGGCGTGGACGGCATCGACGTGCCCGAGGGCGCCAACCCCCCGGTCGGCTCGACGGTGTTCAACGGCCTCTACGTCTCCACCGACTTCGGCGCGAGCTGGAGCAAGCTCGCCTCCGGCACCGAGCTGGCCAGCGACCCCACGACCGGGTCGTCCCTGGTGGGCACGGGCACCGCGACCGGCTACCAGCCCGGGGTCCAGGCCTGGTACAACGAGTGGGTCCAGCCAGATCCCAGGCGGGCCGACGCCAACGGCGTCCCCACCCGGCTGGTCTTCGGCCTGGAGGAGCTGTGGTCCAACGAGGTCCCCGAGGCCCAGCAGCCGCTGGACGGCTCCACTCCGGTCAAGTTCAAGGTCGTCGGCAAGTACTTCGGCGGTGAGTCCTGCCTGCTGCTCAGCGCGGGCCTGCCGACCTGTCCCGGCGACCGGGAGCCGCTCGACGACAACTCGACCACGCACCCCGATCAGCAGGACGGGATCTGGGTCGGCGACGACTCGGTGCCCGAGGACGTGCAGCTGCTGGTCGGCAACGACGGCGGCTCCTACCGCTACCGCTTCGAGGACGACGACGACGGCGAGCTCGACAACTCCCACTGGGGGCCCGGAGACCAGGCCGGCTACAACACGCTGCTGCCCTACTTCGGGGCGATGGCCAACGACGGCACGGTCTACGGCGGTCTGCAGGACAACGGCAACATGAAGATCGACGCCGCCAGCGGCAAGCGCTTCGAGACCTACGGTGGCGACGGCTTCTTCTCCGCGGTCGACCCGTTCGACTCCGAGGTGACCTACGAGGAGTACACCAACGCCGCGATCTCGGTCTCGACCGACGGCGGCACCTCGTGGAAGGACATCGACCCGGGGCTGACCGCGTCGAAGTTCTCCAACCCCTTCCTCATGGACCCGACCGACGCCAACCACCTGATCACCGCTGGCCGCGAGGTGGTGGAGACGCTGATCGGGCCGAGCACCGACTCGGGCATGACCGACGCCGACGGCGCCGACCCCAGCGACACCTCGTGGCGCAAGGTGTTCGACCTCGGCACCCGCTCCTCACCCGGTGACCCCGACGCGGCGTCCTCCGAGGAGGACCCCGACAACTCGATGTCGGCCGTCACGACCTACGGCGACGCCAGCTACGTCGGGTTCTGCGGCCACTGCGACACCCTGAACAAGCCCTACGACGGCACCGCGGTGTTCAAGAACGGGCTGGCCACCAACGTGGGTGGCTCCAGCGCGCCCAGTGCCGGCACCTCAGCCGGATGGCACGTCGTGGCGGCGAAGGGCCTCCCGAACCGCTACGTCACCTCGCTGGCGGTCGACCCGGCCAACTCCAAGCGGCTCTACGCCACCCTCGGCGGCTACACCCGCCGCTGGGCGCCGCCCGGGGTCACCGGGGACACGAACGCCGCGCTGGGCAAGGGCAACCTCTACCGCTCGACCGACGGCGGCAAGACCTTCCGCAACTGGTCGGCCAACCTGCCCGACACCACGGCGAGCTGGGTGACGGTCCGCGGCAAGCAGCTGCTGGTCGGCACCGACGTCGGGGCCTTCGCCTCGACCACGAACGGCGCGCGCCGCAGTCCGCGGTACGCCCGGATGACCGGGCTGCCGCGCACTCCGATCTCGAGCATCACCCTGAAGCCGAACGACTACAACACCGCCGTCGTGGCCCACATGGGTCGCGGGGTGTGGACCTACCGCTTCAGCAAGCGGATCGCCACCCCGAAGATCGGCAAGCCCAGCGCCCCCGAGCTCGGCACCCCGGTGGAGTCCTACGACTTCGAGAGCGGTGAGCAGGGGTGGGTCTCCGACGGAGCGCCGACCACGTGGCAGCGCGGCACGCCGGGCCACGGCACCGGCACCCAGGAGGCCCCCGCCGGCAACGCGTTCGCGATCAGCGGTCTGACCGGCTACGTCGACAACGTCGACGCGACCCTGACCTCCCCGGCGATCACCCTGCCCGAGGGCGACTCGGTCGTGCAGTTCGCGATGAAGCTCGACGTGGAGTCCTACGACCCGGTCACCGTGGAGTGGTCCGAGGACGGCTCCACCTGGCAGCCGCTGGGCAGCTATGCCGGGGAGAACGAGGACCAGCCGGGGTGGACGACGTACTCGGTGCTGCTGCCCTCACCGGGCGGTGAGGTGCAGGTGCGGTTCCACTTCACCTCCGACGCCTTCTGCTCCTACGTCGGGACTCCGGCGCTGTGCGCCGAGAACAGCTACGAGGGAGTGCACGTCGACGACGTCAAGCTCGGCCCCGCCCAGTAGCGGGGCAGTAGCGGGGCAGGAGCTCGGGCCGGTCAGCGGCGGGTGGCGAGGATCGCCGAGGTGTCGGCGGCCACCATCACCTCGACGGCGGTGAACCGCTCGTCGCTGAGCCAGCGCTCCCGCAGCACGTCCACCCGACCAGCGGTCAGCGGCGGCCAGGAGTCGCAGGGGGTGAAGTCGTCGAGCACGACGACGCCACCGGGCTCGACCAGGTCGCTGATCGCGTCGGGGCCGCTGGCCTCGGGCTCACGGGCGTCGAGGAACAGCAGGCTGAACGGACCCCGGTCGGCCAGCGAGCCGCAGTCCGCCGCCACCACCTCGACCTGCTCGTCGGCGGCGAAGACCTCCGCCGCGGCGCCGGCCAGGTCGGTGTCGAGCTCGGCGCTCACGATGCGGGTGCCGTTGCGGACCCCGCTGCGCAGCCACGCCGTCCCGACCCCGCAGCCGGTGCCGAACTCAGCGACCGTCCCCGTGGTGGCGGCGGCCAGCGTCGCGAGCAGTCGGCCGGTCTCGTTGCGGCAGAAGGAGGCGTAGCCACGACGCCGGGAGGCGGCGAACGCCCGGGACACCACCTCGGGCACGTCGGGGGGAGCGCTCATGGAAGGGATCCTCGCACCGGCGGACGGCCGTGTCCGGGATGCGGGCTCCCGTCTCGCCATTCGGGAAGGTGCGCACGTCGCGTGCGCGGTTCCTGCGAGGACGCTACGGTGGCCGAGTCATGCGGACCATCTTCGTACTTATCAGCCGCCGCGGCGGGGCCTCCTAAGTAGGGCCACCTCGCCGCGGTGTCTGGCGTTGTCCGGCCCTACGACCCGCGGTGAGTGACGAAGAGCGATTCCGCTGAGATCCAGTCGATGATCTCTCGAGGGCCGTCCCGCAGACCACACGTGATCCGTCCGTCTTCTCGGACCCCTCTCACTCGCTCGCGGAGCCACCGTCCGCAGACCTGACGAACCACCGAGTGAGAGAGAACAGATCCGATGTACGACATGTACCCCGACTGGGGGCCCGCCCGTCACCGCCACGACGAGCCGGAGCCGATGAGCGAACCCACCCGCCGGCGCCGCTACTGGGAGCGCGAGCTGGTCGGCGCCGCCGCAGGCCCGACCGCCCACAGGGACGGTGCCCAGCCCCGCCCCGACGACAACTAATATCCGCCGCATGACGCAGACCCCCACGACCGGGCAGCCCGGACGACACCGACTCGCGGTCATCCCCGGCGACGGCATCGGCCAGGAGGTCACCGACGAGGCGCTGAAGGTGCTCGCGGTGGCCACGCCTGCCGAGGTGAAGTTCGAGACCGAGCGCTACGACCTCGGGGCCGAGCGCTATCTGCGCACCGGAGAGGTGCTGCCGGTCTCGGTGCTCGAGGAGATCCGCGGGCACGACGCGATCCTGCTCGGCGCCGTCGGCGGCAAGCCCGGTGACCCGAACCTGCCGCCCGGCATCCTCGAGCGGGGTCTGCTGCTCAAGCTCCGCTTCGAGCTCGACCACTACGTCAACCTGCGGCCGTCGCGGATCTTCCCCGGCGTCACGTCCCCGCTGGCTGACCCGGGGGAGGTCGACTTCGTGGTCGTCCGCGAGGGCACGGAGGGCCCCTACACCGGCAACGGGGGAGCACTGCGCGTGGGCACGCCCCACGAGGTGGCCACCGAGGTCTCGGTGAACACCGCCTTCGGTGTCGAGCGGGTGGTGCGTGACGCCTTCTCCCGCGCGCAGCGACGTCCCCGCAGGAAGCTGACGGTGGTGCACAAGACCAACGTGCTGGTCAACGCCGGCGCGGTGTGGTCGCGCCTCGTGGCCGAGGTGGGCGAGGAGTTCCCCGAGGTCGAGGTCGACTACCTGCACATCGACGCCGCGATGATCTTCATGACCACCGACCCGTCGCGCTTCGACGTCATCGTCACCGACAACCTGTTCGGCGACATCATCACCGACCTCGCCGCCGCGATCACCGGAGGCATCGGCCTGGCCGCCAGCGGCAACGTCAACCCCGACCGCACCGCGCCCTCGATGTTCGAGCCGGTGCACGGCTCGGCCCCCGACATCGCCGGGCAGCAGAAGGCCGACCCGACCGCCGCGATCCTCTCGACCGCGCTGATGCTCGACCACCTGGGGCTGCCCGACGCCGCCCGCGCGGTCGAGCAGGCCGTGGTCGCCGACCTCGCCGAGCGCGACGCCACCACCCCCCGCCGTACCTCCGAGATCGGCGACGCGATCGCCGCCCGAGTAGCGGGCTGAGCCTGGGGGACGGTTTCCCAAGGTCTGTAGGCCACCTGCCACTTCCCTCGACGAACTCCTCGAGGGAAGTGCCTGCTTCTCGTGGGAAGTGACAAACCGGCACAGCCCGCAGCCGTGCGAACCAACAGGAAGTAGCGTGCCGTCCATGACCCACGACGCCCTCGACATCGCCGTCCAGGAGCGGCCCGACCGCGTGCCCGACGACCGCCTGGCCGAGATCCTCGCGGCGCCCGGCTTCGGCACCCACATGAGCGACCACATGCTCACCGTGGAGTGGACCCCCGACCGCGGCTGGCACGAAGCCGTGATCTCCGCGTACGGCCCGCTGACGCTCGACCCTGCCACCGCAGTCCTGCACTATGCGCAGGAGATCTTCGAGGGGATGAAGGCCTACCGTCACGACGACGGCTCGGTCTGGACCTTCCGCCCCGGGTCCAACGGCGAGCGGATGCGCCGTTCCTCACGCCGTCTGGCGCTGCCGGAGCTGCCGGTGGAGACCTTCGTGCAGACCGTCGACGAGCTGGTCACGGTCGACCAACGCTGGGTGCCGGACGGCGCCGGGGAGAAGAGCCTCTACGTGCGACCGTTCATGTTCGCCTCCGAGAGCTTCCTCGGAGTGCGCCCGGCCCAGCACGTCACCTACATGGTGATCCTGTCGCCGGCGGGCGCCTACTTCTCCAAGGGCCCGACGCCGATCACGCTGTGGCTGACCGAGGAGTACACCCGCGCCGGCCGCGGCGGCATGGGCGCGGCCAAGACCGGCGGCAACTACGCCTCGTCGCTGGTCGCCCAGCAGGAAGCGATGGGCCACGGCTGCGACCAGGTGGTCTTCCTCGACGGACAGGAGGGCAGGTACGTCGAGGAGCTCGGCGGCATGAACCTCTACTTCGTGCACCGCGACGGCCGCATCGTCACCCCGGCGCTCGGCACGATCCTCGAGGGCATCACACGTGGGTCGATCATCGCGCTCCTGCAGGACATGGGCCACGAGGTCGAGGAGCGCCCGTTCGGCATCGACGAGTGGCGCGACGGGGTGACCTCCGGTGAGATCACCGAGGTCTTCGCCTGCGGCACCGCTGCGGTGGTCACCCCGGTCGGGTCACTGAAGTGGGACGGCGGTGAGACCCCCCCGGTCGAGGCCGCCGGGGAGCTCACGATGGCGGTGCGCAAGGCGCTGGTCGACATCCAGTACGGCCGCGCCGAGGATCGCTTCGGCTGGATGCACCGCGTCTGCTGACCCCGCCCCGACAGCCTGTGATCCCGACAGCCTGTGACGCGGGTTGCAGTCACCAGGTGACTCAAAGGCGCACCCCATGAGCACCACCCCGGTTGTCCACAGCCCCTGGGTCGGCACTGGCCAGGCGCCGGGTACGGGCCCAGGATCGCCCGGTGCACCCACTCCAGGACCTGCTCGACCACCAGGCGGGAGTCGTGGCTCGTCGCCAGCTCGTGGCGAATGGGCTGAGCGACAACGACATCCGGCGAGCCGTCCGCAGGCGACAGCTCACCCTCGTGCACCGGGGTGTCTACGTCAATCACACCGGGCCCCTGACCTGGGTCAGTCGGGCGTGGGCTGCGGTGCTGTTCCACCAGCGATCAGCCCTGTGCGGCCCGAGTGCGCTGAATCTCAGCGGCGACCCCATCCACGTGGCGATCGGCCCGGCCAGGCACGCAGCCCGGCTCCCGGGGGTGGTCCTGCACCGGATGTCGGACCTCGAGGGCCGGGTGCTGTGGAACCGCAGCCCACCCCGGCTGCGCATCGAGGAGGCGGTCCTCGACGTGGCGGGCGCAGCACGTAGCACCTCGGAGGCCGTGGCCGTCGTGAGCGAGGCGTGCGGGCGCCGAGCCACGACGCCGGAGCGTCTGCTGGCAGCACTCGACCGCCGACGACGAACGCCGCGCGGAGGGGAGCTGCGCCGGATCCTGTCCGATGCGGCGCTCGGCACCAGGTCCGTCCTGGAGCGCGACTACCTGGTTCGCGTCGAGCGACCGCACGGCCTGCCTCGCGGCCGGCGCCAGGCGCGAGACGTCGCCGCCGACGGCGTCATCTATCGCGACGTCCTCTACGACGAGTTCGGTCTGGCCGTCGAGCTGGACGGGAGAGCATGGCACTTCGGCGCACTGGCTCGCGACCGGGACATGAGCCGCGACCTGCTCAGCGCCGGGGACGGCGTGGTGACCTTGAGGCTGGGGTGGCGCCACGTCTGGGACGAGGCGTGCCTGACCGCCTCGCGACTGGCTCAGGCGCTCCGAACGCGTGGCTGGGCCGGTGCTGCACAGCGCTGTGGCCGCTCCTGCTGCTTGTGATGCGGGTTCCAGTCACCTGGTGCCCGAAACCCGCATCACAAGCAGAAAGTGGGTGTCAGGAGGTCCAGAGAGCGGCGAGGCGGTCGATGACCTCCGCGGACTGACGCAGCCCGGTCCGGGCGGCGTCGGCGCGCTTGGCCGGGTCGAGCACGTTGCGACCGAAGGTGCGGTTGGCCTCCGAGTCGGGGATCACCAGCGCCCGCTCCCGGGGCAGCCTGCTCATCTGGCGGCGTACGTCGCCCTGCGGGTTGACGCCTCGCGGCAGGGGCGCCAGCACCACCACCCGGTCCGCGAAGTGGGCGAGGTCGGCGTTGGCCGGAGTCCGCATCCCGCCGTCGATGTACGGCGTGCCGTTGATCTCCACCGCCGGCCACACGACCGGCACCGCGCAGCTGGAGGCGACGGCGTGGACGATGTCGACGCCGGACCCGCGGTCCCAGACGACGAAGCGGCCGGTCTCGGCGTCCACGGCGGTCACCCGTAAGTCACGATCGGGCCAGCGGTCGACCTCGATCCGCGAGCGGATCACGGCGATGCGCTCCTCGGCTCCCGGAGGGTGGGCGCGCAGGGCGGCGTGCCCGACGCGACGCCGCTTCGCGCGGGGCGAGCCCGGCACGACCGCGGGCGCCAGCATCCGCAGGACGACGCCGAGGCCCATGTCGGCACCGATCTCGCCGTCCGGCGGCCGCAGCTGGCCGTCGTAGAGGTCGTCGAGGTCGTGACCACTGGTGACCTGCGCGCCCACGACCGACCCCGCCGAGGTGCCGATCACGGTGTCGGACGTGGTCAGGTCGACCCCTCGGTCGCGCAGCCCCTTCAGGATGCCCAGCATCCAGGCGATGCCAGTGATCCCCCCGCCGCCCAGCACCAGGGCGGTGTGCGCTGGGGTCTCCCGTGGTTCGTTCATGCCCCGCAACCTAGCCCGCCGGCTCCAGCAGCTCTCGGCGTGCCGCCACCTGAGAGCCCGAGCCGGGTCGTAGCGTCGGGTGAGCAACGGCGACGAGGGGGCCGACCATGGCCATGACGACAGAGAGCCGGCGGCCTGGGGTAGCGGGCGCCCCGCGACTCATCGGCAACCGCTGGGCCCTGGTGGGTTCGCTGGTCTACCTGGGTGAGTGGGTGGCGATCATCGCGGTCGCCGTGGCCGGAGCGGGCGACTACATCCTGCGGGGCGCCTCGGCCGAGACCCTGGTGGAGACCTACTCCGGGCGCGCGGACTCCATGTCCTTCCTCGCCGGGTGGCTGGCCGTGGTGCTGCTCGGCCGGGTCCTGTTCTTCGCCGCGGTACGCCGGTCGCTGTGCGACTCCGGGGTCCCCCACGTGCTGCTGGACCTGGCCGTAGTCGCCTCGGCGGTGAGCGTGACGTTGGAGGTGGCTTCCTACGCACTGGTCATCCCGGCCTCCGAGGCGGCCGAGCGCGGCGAGGAGACGCTCACCGCCTTCTTCGACCTGGCCGGTGCGGGCCTCAACCTCATGATCGGGGGCGGCCTCGGTGTCGCCATCGTGTGCACCGCGAGCGTCATGGCCGCCAGCGGCTACTTCAACCGCTGGCTGAACGGGCTCGGCGTGGTCTCCGGCGTGGCGATCGTCGGCGCCCAGCTGACGGTCTCGCCGTCCTTGGGTGCGATCTTCGAGATCCTCTACCTGTTCCCGCTGGTGTTCTGGGTCTGGATGATCTGGACCTCCGTGGTGCTTTGGCGCACGGCGTAGCCCGAGCCGCTGTGGGAGCGTGACGCCATGGCGCACCCGATCATGTTCGACGACGACGACCCGCTGCTGGCGCGGCTACGTGAGCTCTGCCTGGGCTTCCCCGAGGTCGAGGAGCGGGTGAGCCACGGGCGTCCGACGTTCCGCGTGGCCAAGCAGTTCGCGGTCTACGGCGGAGGGCGCAAGACCCCCGACGGGCACGAGCGGCACGACCACGCCGTGCTGTTCATTGCCGACGTCGCTGAGGTCGAGGCCCTCGACCAGGACGAGCGGTTCTTCCTCCCGGCCTACTACGGTCCCTCGGGTTGGCGTGGCACTGATCTCGACGCCCCCGGCTGCGACTGGCAGGAGGTCGCCGAGCTGGTGGAGTCGTCGTACCGGGGGGTGGCGAACCGCCGTCAGCTCAGGGCGCTGGAGGCGTGACCGCTGGGCGGGACCGGGTGTGCCGGCGCGGGCCATCTGGCAGACTGGTGCCCGTGCACAGTCACGTGGTGATTATCAGCTAGCGCGCCGGAGATCCCCGGCGCGCAGACCTCTCGTTCATCGGGAGGTCTTTTTGTTGGTAGGACCACCCGAGACCAGAGAACGAGGCAGAACCCCATGGAGACCAGCTCACCGGGCGGACACGTCCTGGACCGCGAGGGCTTCCACGTCTACGACACGACGCTGCGTGACGGCGCCCAGCAGGAGGGGCTCAACCTCTCCGTGCAGGACAAGCTGCACATCGCGCGCGCGATCGACGAGCTGGGTGTCGGCTTCATCGAAGGTGGCTGGCCGGGGGCGAACCCGAAGGACACCGAGTTCTTCCGCCGGGCGCGCGAGGAGCTGCAGCTGCACAACGCCGAGCTGGCGGCTTTCGGTGCCACCCGACGTTCGGGCATGACGGCGGCCGACGACCCGCTGGTGGCGGCACTGCGCGACTCCGGTGCCTCGGTGGTGACGCTGGTGGCCAAGTCGCACGACCGCCACGTGGAGCTGGCGCTGCGCACCACGCTGGAGGAGAACCTCGCCATGGTGCGCGACACGGTGGCCCACCTGACCGCCGAGGGGCAGCGGGTCTTCCTCGACGCCGAGCACTTCTTCGACGGCTACCGAGCCAACCGGGCCTACGCGCTGGAGGTGCTCAGCGTCGCCGCGGAGGCCGGCGCCGACGTGGTCGCGCTGTGCGACACCAACGGCGGCATGCTCCCGCCGTGGGTCTCCGAGGTCGTGCTCGACGTGCGTGAGACGACCGGGGTGCGGGTCGGCATCCACTGCCACAACGACACCGGCTGCGCGGTGGCCAACTCACTCGCCGCGGTCGACGCCGGCGCCTCGCACGTGCAGGGCACGCTCAACGGGTACGGCGAGCGCACCGGCAACGCCGACCTGGTCTCGGTGGTCGCCAACCTCGAGCTCAAGCTCGACCGCCCGGTGCTGCCCAGCGGCAGCCTGCGGGAGGCGACCCGGGTGGCGCACGCCGTCGCCGACGTCACGAACTTCCCGCCCGCCTCGCGCCAGCCGTACGTCGGCACCAGCGCCTTCGCGCACAAGGCCGGCCTGCACGCCAGTGCGATCAAGGTCGACCCCAACCTCTACCAGCACATGGAGCCCTCGCTGATCGGCAACGACATGAGGCTGCTGGTCTCCGACATGGCGGGCCGGGCCTCGATCGAGCTGAAGGGCAAGGAGCTGGGGTTCGACCTGTCCACCGACAAGGACCTGGTCACCCGGATCACCGGCCGCGTGAAGTCGCTGGAGGCCCGCGGCTACACCTTCGAGGCGGCCGACGCCTCCTTCGAGCTGATGCTGCTGGAGGAGGTCGAGGGGCTGCGGCCGACGTACTTCGACGTGGAGTCGTGGCGGGTCATCACCGACTCCAAGCCGGGCGACGTGGAGGCGGTCTCGGAGGCGACGGTCAAGATGCGCGCCGGCGGTGACCGGCTGATCGTGACCGGGGAGGGCAACGGCCCGGTCAACGCGCTGGACCAGGCGCTGCGCCAGGCGATCACGCGTGCGTACCCCGAGGTCGCGAAGTTCGAGCTGATCGACTACAAGGTGCGCATCCTCGACCAGGGCCACGGCACCGACGCCATCACGCGGGTGCTGATCGAGACCAGCGACGGCGTCTCCTCGTGGGTCACCGTCGGCGTCGGGGCCAACGTGATCGAGGCCTCGTGGGAGGCGCTGCTCGACGCCCTCACCTTCGGCCTGCGCCAACACGGCGAGCAGCCGCTCACCTGAGTATATGGGGGTCAGCGACGTGTCAGGGGGCTCCAGCAGGATCCGTCTCGAGCCACTGGCGCGGGCGGCGGGAGCCGGCGACGGTGGCCGCGCACAGCCAGCCCCCGCACGGGAACGCCCAGCTCGGGGCTGAGGTCAGGTCACCGCTGCGCGGATCGCCCGGGCCAGCACCTCGGCGGCCGCAACCTCCAGGCGCAGCAGGTCGAAGGCGTCGGGCTCGGGCGGTGCGGCGGACGCCGCGCCGGTGCTGCACACGAAGACGGTGTCCCCGTCGAAGGGGGTGTGCACCGGCTGGATCGCGCGTGCCATCCCGTCGTGCGCGACGACCGCCGTGCGGTGGGCGACCTGCTTGGTCAGCGGGAGGTCGGTGGCCACGACCGCCAGCGTGGTGTTCTGCCCGGCCTGTGGGGGCGGTCCGAGGGCCGCCCCGCTCAGCACGTGCTCGACCGTGCCGGGGCCGGCGAGCACGGACCCGTCGACGTCGACGACGTCACCGACCGCGTTCACCGCGGCGAGTGCCCCGACGACGTGGCCGGAGGGCAGCCGTAGTGCAGCCGATCCCAGCCCACCGGGCACGCCGCCCTCGACCAGCTTGCCGACCGTGGCGCCGGTGCCGGCACCGACCCGGCCCTGAGCGGCGGGGCGCCCGTCGAGCGCGTCCTGCGCGGCAGCCCGCCCGGCGGCGGCGTCGGGTCGGACGTCGGCCCGGCCGGTGGCAAGGTCGTAGAGCACCGCGGCCCCCACGATCGGGACCCGTCCGGCGGGGGTCTCCCAGCCGACGCCACGTTCGTCCAGCCAGCCCATCACCCCGTCAGCCGTCGCGAGCCCGAACGCCGAGCCACCGGTCAGCACCAGCGCGTGGGCGACGGGCACCCGGTTGCCGGGGGAGAGCAGGTCGGTCTCGCGCGTCCCCGGGGCGGCTCCCCGGACGTCGACCGAGGTCACGGCCCCCTCCTCGGGGAGCAGGACGACCGTGCAGCCGGTGCGCGCCTCGACGTCGGTCCAGTGACCGACGCGGACGCCTGGCACCTCGGTGATGTCACCGCTCATGTGCGCAGGCTAGCCGGGGTCGCTCCGGGTCAGCCGCAGCGCGACCTGGGGGCAGGCACGGACCGCCTCGCGGGCGCGCTCCTCCAGCTCCGGCGGGACGGTGTCGAGGACGAGCGGGTAGCCCCAGTCGTCGCGCCGGATCAGCTCCGGCAGCAGCTCGGAGCACAGGCCGCGGGCCGTGCACTCCGGCCAGTCGACGCGGAGTTGGCTCACCTGGCCCCGGCGGCCGGTCACGGCCGACCTCCCGGGCAGACGCCCTGGGCGTGCGCCAGGACCTCGGTGGGGAAGGTGGTCAGGACCGATCGCACCAGCCGCGCGGTCCCGTCCGGGTGGGCGCAGGCGCCCCGCCCGGTCACGAGCGCGGTCAGCCGGTCGACCTCGTCGCCACGGGCCTGCCCCGCCGCGACCCGCCGCAGCTCGTCGGCGAGCGCGGGGAGACCGAGGCGGCACGGGCCGCACCGGCCGGCCGACTCGCGCGCCAGGTGGTCGACCAGAGCGCTGGTCCGGGTCAGCGGGCAGCCGTGGTCCAGCGGCAGGACGACGCCGGCACCGAGCCCGAGTCCGACCTCGGTGAGCTGGCGCGGGGACACCGTCAGCCCGAGCAACGCTCCGGGCGCGGCCCAGGCGCCGTGGTAGCCGCCGAGCAGGATCGGGGCCTGCAGCCGGGAGGCCGGCAGCACCTCGGTCCACGGGGTGCCGAAGGGGACCTCGACCACGCGGGGCGCTTGCCCTCGCGCCTGGCCGTCGCCGTCGACGGTGAGCAGCGTGGTGCCTGGTTCCTCCTCGGTGCCGGCCGAGCCCAGCAGCGTGGTCCCACCCAGCGCGAGCAGTCCGACGACGGCGAAGGTCTCGGCGTTCGACAGCACGGTCGGGGCGCCGCGGTGGCCGCTCGTCGCGCTCGGCTGCCAGGTCGTGACCGGCAGCCCCGGCCGACCCGCGAGCAGCTCCAGCACGGCCGCCGACTGCCCGGAGACGAAGCGCGCCTCGGCCCGGTGGAACCGGTGCCGCAGCCGACCGTCGGCCGCATCGCGCGCCGTACGACGCTCGCGGACCGCAACCCGCAGCGAGGTCTCGCCGGTGGGTGAGTCGGCCCCGGTCACCACGTGCACCTCGCGTGCGCCGAGCGCTCGGGCGGTGACCGCGGCCCCGTCGAGCACCAGGTGCGGGGCGACGCGCGCCAACGCGGCGTCCTTGTGGCTGCCCGGCTCGCCCTCGCTGAAGTTCACCACGACCACGGGCCGTCCGCGCGCGCCGGCGGCGGTCTCCAGCTTGCGGGCGAAGGGGAATCCGGCACCTCCCCGTCCCCGGAGGTCGAGCGCGCGGGATCGGGCGAGCAGGGTCGCCAGGTCCAGGGGAGGCAGGGTGCCGCGCCGGGAGCGGTGCGCCTCGAGCGACCCCCCGTCGGTCGCTCCGGCGAGCAGCAGCGGGCCGGGCGCCACGACGACCGAGGCGACGACCGAGGCGGGGTCCGCCGCGAGCTCGCGCGTGTGGGTGAGGTCGATCAGGGTCATCGTGCCCCCTCCAGCTCGCCGAGACCGTGGGCGGCGCGGCCCATCCGTCGCAGGAGAGTGCGCGCCAGCACCGCCACCCCCAGTGCGGCTGCGCAGCCCACGTAGATCCAGCGTGCCCAGCCGGCCTCGGTGTCGGTGCCGATGAGCAGGCCGTGGGCGAACGACAGCACCAGCGCGGCGTAGCCGCTCAGATGGATCGAGGCCCAGGCGCGTCGCGGCAGGCGGTGGCGCAGCAGGCTTGTCACGACGACGGCGAGCAGCAGGTCGAGCGACAAGATGCCCATCGCCAGCGGCAGCGGCTCGTAGTCGAGGGACGCCGGCACCACCGACTGCCACCACCGGATGTCGACGTACTCGTCGAGCACGGCGGTCGGCGACGTGGACCGCGAGCAGGGTGGCCCCGACGAGTGCGACATTGCGGTGCAGCGCCTGCCAGGCGAAGGCGGGCACCCGGCTGCCGGCGCTGCTGCGCGACGACACGATGCCCAGCACCGCGGACAGCGTGAACAGCACGAGCAAGGCGATCCCGGTGCCGCGGTTGAGGTGCCAGAGCACGGCGGGTTCCATCAGTGGACCTCCTCAGGGGTCGGGTCGGTGGGCCACCCCGCCACGCAGGTCACCCGCCCGGTGTCGTCGACCAGGCGGGCGCTGACGCCGTGGCGCTCCAGCCAGGGCGCGGCGGAGGGGCCGAGCACGAGGGCGGCAGTGCTGGCGATGTTGGCGCTCACGGCATCGGCGCCGAGCGCGGTGACGGTGCGGAGGTCGTGCTCGACCGGGCGACCGGTGCGGGGGTCGAGCAGGTGGTGGATCCACTGCCCGCCGCTGCCGGACCAGCGGCGCAGCAGCGTGGTCGAGGTCGCGAGGCCACCGCTGACCAGCACCACCGGAGACCCGGGACCCGGCCGGGTCTCGGAGACCTGGACCGGCCACTCGGCGGTCGTCCCTGGTGGGCCGTGGACGCTCACGTCACCGCCAAGGGAGACCACGGTGGTGCACCCCAGCTCCTGGGTGATAGTCGTTGCGACAAGATCAGCTGCCCAGGCCTTGCTGGTGGCGCCGAGGTCGAGTCGAGCCTCCGGGGGCACACGCACCGCGCCCTCGCGCACCTCGATCGAGCGCCACAGCCCCGGACGCGGGCGGACCGGGGGCTCCGGTGTCCCGGCCCGACGACGCCGCACCTCGGAGATGTCGGCGTCGTAGCCCCACGAGACCAGGGCCGACCCCAGGCACGGGTCCACGAGTCCATCGGTCAGCTCGGCCGCGCGGATGCCGGTTCGCACGGCCGCGACCAGCATCGGGCCGGCGCTCGACCAGGTGCCGGCCCGACGGTTGGCCTCGCTGAGCTCCGAGTCGTCGCGGAAGCGGCTGCACGCGCGCTCCACCTGGGCAAGCACCTCCTCGCTCCTGCGGCGGGCGGCCGGGAGCAGCGCGGGGTCGTCGACCGCGAGGAAGGCGTAGCTGCTCCACAGCGACCAGTGCGCGTAGCCGGGCCCCGCGGGCGCCATCGGTGAGGTGGTCATCGACCTGCTCCTAGGAGCCCGAGGACGGCGCCGCGGGAGGCGCCGGGGGTGCCGGGGGCGGGGGAGGTGCCGGGGGCGAGCCGCTCGACCCGGAGCTGCCCGAGCTGCCCGACCCCGACGACCCGGAGCTCACCGATCCGCTGTAGCCGGACGAGACCGCGGCGCCGCTGGTCGGGTAGGACCCTGAGCCGCCCGACGCTGCGGCGACCGATCCGCCCCCCAGCGTCGTCGGCACCTGCCGGTAGACCACCCTGGTGCGCACGATGGTGCGTCGGGGCCGCTCGCGCAGCGGCTGGGCCGGCGCGTCGGCGAGCTCGCGGCGCCATGCCGCGAGCTCGCGGCGGTGCGCCCTCGCTGCCTGACGTGCCTGCTGCTGCGCGGCCGCCTGCTCAGCCGACTGCTCGGCTGCGTCCGAGACCGCGGTGTCGTGGGCAGCCTGACCGGCGAAGACGCCACTCAGCCCGGCCGCACCCACGCCGACCAGCGCCGTGGCGCCGGTGACCACACTCCGGAAGAGGTTGCGTCGTCGTACGTCGTCCATAGGACCCGACGGTGCCGTGAGCGGAGGGCCGGCGGAAGGCTCTTGAGGAAGGCTTGAGGTTGCCTGCAGGAACTCATGAGGTGGCGAGGTCCACAGTGCTGTGCATGAACCTTCACACGTTGACCCTCAGCGCAGTCACTGCTCTCGTTGGCCTCGGCGTGGCGGGCATCGGGTACGACCTGATGACCTCCTCGCCGACGGCGAGCGCCCCGACCAGCGCCCCCGCCACGAGCTTCTCCCCGGCGGAGCAGGCGACCACCAGCACGCCCGAGCCAGGCTTCCGCGACTGTCCGCGCGGCTTCGAGCAGCGTCGCCGCGAGTGCGTGCGCATCGTCGAGCGCACGGTCGTGGTCGATGTCGCCGCGCCGGCACGACCGGCCGCCGCACCGACGTTCCCCGGCTCGACGCCGTCGTTCGCCGCCAACGAGCTGGACGACGACGCCGCCGGATACCTGGTCGATGACGACTCCGACGACCGCGTCAGCGGCACGGGTTCAGGTCACGACGAGGGCGACGACCACGGGCGTGACCACGACGAGGCCGACGACACCGGGCACGACGAGGCCGAGCACGAGGCCGAGCACGGCGATGACCATGGCGACCACGGCGACGAGCACGAGGTCGAGCACGAGGTCGAGCACGACTGAGCCCGGGTCAGGGACGCAGGTGGCCACCATGGCGATGTCGCGATCCCCGGTCGGACCCCGGTGGCGGCACCAGACGCGGCAGGACGACCCGCGCGTGGGTGCCCGAGTCGTCCTGGGTCCAGGTGAGGTGACCGCCGGCCTGAGCCGCGCTGCGGCGAACGATGTCGAGCCCCAGCCCGGTGCTGCCGACGCGCTGCGGGTCGTCGGGCAGCGCGGGGCCTGGGTCGGAGACCTCCAGCGTCAACGTGTCCGGCTGCTCGACCAGCGAGATCCGGAACCCGACCTCGGCCGGGGTGTGGGCGAAGACATTGTCGACCAGCACGTCGACGACGTCGACCAGGTCCGCGGCGTTGACCGCGCAACCCACCGCCTCGCGGGGCAGGTCGAGCTCGACCTCGCGCCCCTGGTCCTCGGCCAGCGCCGACCAGTACGCCGCCCTCCCGCTGACCACCGCCCGCGCGTCGCAGCCCGCTTGGAGCGTGTCGCCGAGGGGCCGGCGGGCCTCGCGCACCAGCGCGTCGATGCTCGCCTGGAGCTGCTCGATGTGGCTGCCCAGCCGGGCAGCGAGTGCCGGGTCGGGCAGCGACTCCGCGTCCAGGCGCAGCGCGGTGACGGGGGTGCGCAGTCGGTGCGACAGGTCGCCGACGGCCGAGCGCTCGGCGACCAGCAGCTCCTCGATCCGCGCCGCCATCCGGTTCATGGTGTCGGCGAGCTCGACGGTCTCCGGGGGTCCCTCCGGGTCGGCTCGCGCGCCGAGGTCGCCCTCGCCCAGCCGCTCCGCGACGTCGGCCAGGCGGGTCACGGGGCGGCTGGTGCGGCGCCCGATCCGGTCGGCCACCACGACGGCGGCGCCCAGCAGCGCGACACCCAGCAACGAGATGCTCAGCCAGGCACGTCCCACGCCGGCCGTCATCATCGACTCCGGCACGACGGTCACCACGACGAAGGGGCCCTGGTCGGTCACGACCGGCACCACGATCTCGCCGGCCCCGTCGTGCAGGTCGGTGAAGGCCTGCCCGTCGCGTCCTCTGGCGAGGTCGCCGTCGGTCACGATGTCGGGCGCGGGCGAGCCGAGCACCTCGCCGTCGGGGGTGATCACCGAGGTCGTGGCAGCCGAGCGCAGGTCGACCTCCTCGACCGCGTCGGCCAGCCCGGGCGTTCCGCTGAGCCGGGAGACCACGATGCCGGCCGAGCGCGCCTCGTCGTCGCCGACGGAGAGCGCCCGGTCGGAGGCGACCGAGCGCACCAGCAGCAGCAGCGGGATGACGAACGCGAGGACGACCGCTGATGTGGTGGCCGCGACCAGCAGCGAGATCCGCCGGCGCATCAGCCGGACTCCGGGTCGACCAGCTTCACGCCCACCCCGCGCACGGTGCGCAGGTAGCGCGGCTGGGCCGCGGTCTCGCCGAGCTTGCGCCGCAGCCACGACACGTGCACGTCGACCGTGCGGTCCCCTCCGCCGTACGGCATCTGCCAGATCTCGTCGAGCAGCTCGCGTCGCGTCACGACCTCTCCGTGCCGACTGGCCAGGGCCATGAGCAGCTCGAACTCCTTGCGCGCGAGCTCCAACGGCTCGCCGGAGAGGCTCGCGGTGCGGCTGCGCGGGTCGACGACGAGCTCGCCGACGACGTAGGGCTCGACGGTGCTGTTGGCTCCGCCGCGCCGCAGGATCGCGCGCACCCGAGCGGCGACCTGGTCGAGGCCGAAGGGCTTGACGACGTAGTCGTCGGCACCGCGGTCGAGGGCCCCGACGATCAGCCGGTCGTCGTCCTGCGCGGTGACCACGATGACCGGGACGGCCGAGACCGCGCGCACCATCGCCAGCACCTGCATGCCGTCGACGTCGGGCAGTCCGAGGTCGAGCAGCACCACGTCGGGTGCCTCGTGGGTGACCTGCTCGATGGCAGGCAGCCCGGCACCGACGCCCGCGGCGCTGAACCCGCGCTCGCGCAGGCCACGCACCATGCCGGTCCGGATGGCGTCGTCGTCCTCGACGACGAGCACGCTGGTCATGTGCAGACCGTACGGCGAGAGGCCTCCGCTCGGCACGCACCGGCTCCTGGCGTGGGATGGGCGAGACTGGTCACCGGCCGTGGGACAGCAGCGCGACGAGGGCAGGAGGGCACGGGGTGAGACGACAGTCGTGGCTCGTGGCGGGGGGCATCTGGCTCGCCGTCGTCGCCGCCGTCGCGATCGCCACCTGGTCGGTCATCGACTCGGCCGGGCGCGACGTGCTGGCCGACCCGGCCGGAGGAGGCCTCGCTCCCGCGCCCGGGGCGTCCTCGGTCGCCCCGATGCCCACGGAGCCGTCGGTGAGGGTCCGCGCCAGCGGGTCGCCGAAGCCCTCGCCGCGCTCGGGCGGATCACAGGGCCCGCGGGCGCTCGCATCGCTCGTCGCCCCGTTCTCACCCGTCGCGACGCCGTCCGGTGGCGCGACCTCGCCCAGCGCGTCCTCCGCCCCGCAGCCGGGTCGCTCCTCGGCACCCACCAGCCAGTCGCGCACGTGGCAGGGCCCGGCCGGCACCGTGACCACCCGCTGCTCCGGGCCCCGGATCAGCCTGGCCTCGGCCAGCCCCCGCGACGGCTGGGGCATGGAGATCGACAAGCGCGGCCCGCAGGAGGTCGAGGTCAAGTTCGACCGCGGCGAGACCGACAGCGAGGACAGTGATGGCAGCGAGGGCGGGGAGCGCGAGACCGAGGTCCGCGCGCGCTGCCGGGGCGGCGCCCCGTCCTACGACGTCCGCTCCTGAGCCTCAGGTCGCTCAGACCCTCAGCAGTCGGTCACACCAGTCGACCAGGCGCCTGCGGAGCGGCGCACCACGCTCGGCGAACCCGCGCTGCGCCTCGGCGTACTGCGCCTTGCCGTGCGCCGTCTCGACCGGCACCGGCTCGTAGCCCAGCTCGCTGAAGTCGTACGGCGACGCGCGCATGTCGAGCGCACGGATGTCGCGCGCCAGCTCGAAGCAGTCGGCGACCAGCTCCGAGGGCACCATCGGCGAGAGCCGGTAGGCGTGCTTGTAGAGGTCCATCCCGGCGTGGAGGCAGGCCGGCTGCTCGAAGTCGGGCCGGTCCTCGCTCGCGGGACGCAGCGTGTTGCGGGGGCGCGCTGCGTCGGTGAAGAAGCGGTAGGCGTCGAAGTGGGAGCACGCGATGCGGTGGGACTCCACCACCTCGTCGGTGCCGACGGCGCCCAGCCGCAGCGGCCAGTCCGCGTGGCGCACCTGGCTGGCCGGCAGTCGGTAGAGCATCGCCCACTCGTGCATGCCGAAGCACCCGAAGTTGGGCGCCCGATCCGCCGTTGCCCGCAGCAGGATGGCGGTCTGGCGCAGCAGCCGGCCCTGGGAGGCCACGTGCTCGCGGCCGACCGCGCTCACCTCGGCCTCGGTGACGTAGCCGCGCTGCGCGGCGTGCTCGGGCGCCTCCCGCAGCCCGACGCCGTACCCGGGGTGCCAGCGCAGCAGCGCCGCGGCCCGCTGTGAGTAGTAGGTGAACAGGAAGTCCTCGACCGGGTGGGCCACGCCCTGGCGGCGTCGCTCGAGGTGCGGGTCGGTCCAGGTCGAGACCCGCTCCCGGTGCGCCTGCTCCGCGACCCGCCAGTCCTCGAGGTCGAGCACGTCGGGCACGTCGGCAGCGGTCAGCGGGCTCATCCCACCAGGCTAGATCGATGCGACAGCGGCGGACGCCATCCCCCAGACTGCGCCCATGCCTCGGCCATGGGAGAACCGCCTCGCCCGGCGGCGCGTGGCCGCGCTGGCCGATCTCGGGCCGCTCGCGCAGCTGCGAGCCGGGCGGCTGCCGCGACGCCTGGTCCAGCTCCTCGTCGGCCTCGTGCTGTACGGCGTCTCGCTGGCGCTCATGGTCAGGGGCGGCCTCGGCGTCGCGCCGTGGGACGTGCTGCACCAGGGGATCACCCGGCACCTGCCGATGACCCTGGGCCAGGCGATCGTCGTCATGAGCTTCGTGGTGCTGCTGCTGTGGATCCCGCTGCGCGAGCAGCCCGGTGTGGGGACGGTCGCCAACGCGCTGCTCGTCGGCATCGCCGCCGACGCGACGCTGGCCGTCCTGGAGCCGGGGGAGCAGCTGTGGTGGCGGATCACGCTGATGCTGGTCGGCGTCGTGGGCAACGGGTTCGCGACCGCGCTCTACATCGGCGCCCAGCTGGGCCGCGGGCCCCGCGACGGGCTGATGACCGGTCTGTCGCGGCGCACCGGCCGCTCCCTGCGCCTGGTCCGCACCGGGCTCGAGGTGACGGTGGTCGCCCTCGGCACCCTGCTCGGCGGCACGCTGGGCATCGGCACGGTGCTCTACGCGGTGAGCATCGGCCCGCTCGCGCAGCTGATGCTCCCGGCCTGCCTGGTCACGCTGGACCCCGTGGGTGCAGCACCCGCATCGACACGCCGGTAGGCTCGCCGGGTGCGAATTGCCAGGTTCACCACCGGGGACGACCCACGTTTCGGAGTGGTCGCAGGAGATCTCGACGAGCACGGTGAGCTGCCGCCCGACGCGGTGGTCTCCGTGCTCAAGGGCGACCCGATCTACTCCGGCATCGACCCCACCGGGGAGCAGCTCTCCCTGGCCGACGTGCGGCTGCTCGCGCCGGTCATCCCCCGCAGCAAGGTGGTGGCGATCGGGAAGAACTACGCCGCCCACGCCGCCGAGATGGGGGGTGAGGTGCCGGCCGAGCCGCTGATGTTCCTCAAGCCCAACACCGCGGTGATCGGTCCCGGCGACCCGATCGGCTACCCGCGCCAGTCCCGCGAGGTGCACTTCGAGGGCGAGCTGGCCGTGGTGATCGGCCGGATCTGTCGCGACGTGCCGAAGGAGCGCGCCCACGACGTCGTCCTGGGCTACACGGTGGCCAACGACGTGACCGCCCGCGACCTGCAGCGCAGTGACGTGCAGTTCACCCGCGCCAAGGGGTTCGACACCTTCTGCCCGCTGGGGCCGTGGATCGAGACCGACCTCGAGACCGACTCCTTGAGCGTGCAGACCTACCTCAACGGCGACCTCAAGCAGGACGGGACGACGCGCGACCTGGTCTTCGACGTCCCCACCCTGGTCGCCCACATCAGCAGCGTGATGACGCTGCTGCCCGGCGACGTCATCCTCACCGGCACCCCCGACGGTGTCGGCCCGATGGAGGTCGGCGACGAGGTGGACGTCGTCATCTCCGGCATCGGCACCCTCACCAACAAGGTGGTCACGCGTGACTGAGACCCCCGGCTCCGACGTGCGGGTGCGGTTCTGCCCCTCGCCCACGGGCTCGCCCCACGTCGGCATGGCCCGCACAGCGCTGTTCAACTGGGCCTTCGCGCGCCACCACGGCGGCACCTTCGTCTTCCGGGTCGAGGACACCGACGCGGCGCGCGACTCCCAGGAGTCCTACGACACGATCCTCGAGGTGATGCGCTGGCTGGGCTTCGACTGGGACGAGGGCCCCGAGGTCGGTGGACCGCACGGACCCTACCGCCAGTCCGAGCGGTTCGAGCTCTACGCCGACGTCGCCGCCCGGCTGCTCGAGGCAGGTCGTGCCTACCACTGCTACTGCACCAGCGAGGAGCTCGAGGAGCGCAACTCGCGTGCCCGCGCCGAGGGGCGTGCTCCGGGCTATGACGGGCACTGTCGCGACCTCACCGACGAGCAGCGCTCGGCGTACGGCGCGCAGGGGCGTCGCCCGGTGGTGCGGTTCCGGATGCCCGACCGTGACATCACCTTCACCGACCTGGTGCGCGGGGAGATCACCTTCGGCGCCGACCACGTGCCCGACTTCGTGCTGGTGCGCGGCAACGGCCACCCGCTCTACACCCTGGTCAACCCTGTCGACGACGCGATGATGCGCATCACCCATGTGCTGCGCGGCGAGGACCTGCTCTCCTCCACCCCACGTCAGATCGCGCTCTACGACGCGCTCGCCGAGATCGGCGTCGGCGACGCCACGACGCCGCAGTTCGCCCACCTGCCCTACGTCATGGGGCAGGGCAACCGGAAGCTCTCCAAGCGCGACCCCGAGGCCAACCTGCTCGGCTACCGCGAGCAGGGGTTCCTGCCCGAGGGGCTGCTGAACTACCTGGCGCTGCTGGGCTGGGCGATCGCCGAGGACCGCGACATCTTCTCGATGGAGGAGATGGTGCAGGCCTTCGAGATCGACCGGGTCAACCCCAACCCGGCGCGCTTCGACCTGAAGAAGGCCGAGGCGATCAACGCCACCCACCTGCGCGGCCTGTCGCCCGACGACCTGGCGCAGCGGATGGTGCCCCACCTGGTCGCGGCCGGGGTGCTGGCGCCCGATCCGAGCGCCGAGCAGATGGCGCTGCTGCGCAAGGCGACCCCCCTGGTGCAGGAGCGCATGGCCACCTTGGCCGAGGCGGTCGACATGCTCGGCTTCCTCTTCACCGGCGACGAGTTCACCCGCGATGAGGCCGACGCGGCCAAGCTGCTCGACACCGACGACGGCCAGACCGTGGTCAAGGCCGCCCACGCTGCGCTGGAGTCGCTGCCGACCTGGGACACCGACTCGATCGAGCAGGCCCTGCGCACCGCCCTGGTCGACGAGCTCGGGCTCAAGCCGCGCAACGCCTTCGGTGCGGTCCGGGTCGCGATCACCGGGCGGCGGATCTCACCGCCGCTGTTCGAGTCGATGGAGCTGCTGGGCCGCGAGCGGTCGCTGGCCCGGCTCGCCCAGTGAGCGCCAGAGCGAGCCGATGACCGACCAACCGCCGCCCGACGGCCCCCCCGAGCCGTCCCCGCCGCACGACGGGCCACCGCGCCCCGCCGGCCCCGAGCCGAGTGCGGAGGAGCGGCAGCGGCTGGAGGAGTGGCAGCGCTACGAGGAGTGGCAGCGCTACGAGCAGTGGCGCGCCTGGCAGGACCATCAGCGCCGCCAGGAGTGGGAGGCCCACCACGAGCGGCTCGGCACCCTGCCACCGGCCCCCGCCGGCTCCGTCGCTTCCGGCCCGCGCGTCCGGCGCCGCCGTCGACCCGCGCGACTTCCCCCACGCCGAGCCCACGCCGTACCACCTGGTGCTGCGCACCTGGAGCTACCACTGGTGGCGCCCCGTCGTCGGACTGGTCCTGCTGCTGCTCGGCTTCTTCCTCATCGTGCCGATCCTGGCGCTGCCGGTGCTGCTCATCGGCATCGCGGTCGAGCAGAGCGGCTCCGGGCTCGACGCCTACGGCCAGGCGATCTCCGAGGCCCTGCAGTTCAGCGACGTCTCGCCCTCGGCGCTGCTGTGGCTCAACGCGACCCTGGGCGGACTGATCCTGTGGTGCTGGCTGCTCGTGCGGTTCCTGCACAACCTGCGTCCACGCTGGCTGACCTCGGTGATGCCCAAGATGCGGTGGAGGTTCCTCGCCGCCTGCCTGGGCATCTCCCTCGTCGCGATGGTGGTGCAGGTGGCGCTGGGGGCGCTGGTCCCCACCGAGGGTGACCCCGGCATGGGCTCCGACCTCAACGAGATCACCGGACGCACCGTGGCGCTGCTGGTCGTGATGGTGCTGACCACCCCGCTGCAGGCCGCCGGCGAGGAGTACGCCTTCCGGGGCTACCTGCTGCAGGCGATCGGGGCGCTGACCAAGCGCTCCTGGATCGCGCTGCCGATCACCGCGTTCCTGTTCGCGCTCGCCCACGGCTCCCAGAACTTCCCGCTGTTCTTCGACCGGTTCGCGTTCGGGCTGATCGCGGCCTGGCTGGTGATCCGCACCGGCGGGCTCGAGGCCGGCATCGCGCTGCACGTGCTCAACAACCTGCTGGCCTTCAGCGCCGGGATCCTCTTCGGCGATCTCGGCGACATGGTCAAGGTCTCCGAGATCAGCTGGTGGAACATCCCCGTGACGGTCCTCCAGTCGCTGATCTACGTCGGGCTGGTGCTGCTCGTGGCGCGGAAGATGGGGGTGCAGCGGCTCAGCCGACCACCGCACTCCGAGGCCCCGGCGGCGCCCGCCCAGACCCCGCCGCCAGCCCCCGTCGAGCAACCCTGAGAAGCGGGTCACGTCGGAGTCGCCCGCTTTGGTTCGGGCCCGGTCCCTTGTGTATCCTCGACCGGGCTTCGCACGCAGGACGCACGTCTCGGCGGGCGGGGCACATCCCATGGGGTATGGGGTAATTGGCAGCCCGACTGGTTCTGGTCCAGTTAGTCTAGGTTCGAGTCCTAGTACCCCAGCGATTTGGTCGGGACGCGCAGTCATCGCTAGAGTTCCAGCCGATTCAGGCCCCCGTTGTGTAGCGGCCTAGCACGCCGCCCTCTCAAGGCGGTAGCGCCGGTTCGAATCCGGTCGGGGGTACACCCGCAGCCTCGTTCGTAAGAGCGGGGCTGTGCTGGTTTTGGTGCCCGCTCACCCAGCACGCCGCGCTCTGTCCTCTCGGGCAAGGCGGTAGCGCCGGTTCGAATCCGGTCGGGGGTACACCCGCAGCCTCGTTCGTAAGAGCGGGGCTGTGCTGGTTTTGGTGCCCGCTCACCCAGCACGCCGCGCTCTGTCCTCTCGGGCAAGGCGGTAGCGCCGGTTCGAATCCGGTCGGGGGTACACCCGCAGCCTCGTTCGTAAGAGCGGGGCTGTGCTGGTTTTGGTGCCCGCTCACCCAGCACGCCGCGCTCTGTCCTCGGCGACGGACCAGGTCGAGTCGTGCCACGCGCAGCGCAGAAGCGCACCGCGTGGCGAGGTCTCGATATTGGTCGTGCACCCTGCTTCGGTGAACGAGGCGCTCGCCTGGCTCGAGCTCCGCGCCCGCATGGGAACACGGAGCAGAGTGGAGTGGTCCTTCAAGCGCACGCTCATGCCGAGTCGCTCATCGCCTGCACGGCCGAGCTTCTCGACGTACGGCACCATCTTGGTCAGTGAAACGGTGCCGTACGTCGAAATGCTCGCCCACAGGACGTTGTCATCGAGGCTCGAGTGTTGACCGCACTTGCCGCTGAGTGCGCGGTCGTGCTGGGTCAAGTACGGCCTCGCGTGTCTGTCGTGCCATTGAACGGCCGACTGGTGATCCGACCACGGCTCGTTCCGAAGGCTTGCATACTGCACGCATGCAGGGGATCGAAGCGCATCGAGCCGGGGTCGACGGTGCGCTCACTGCGCTGGGCCTGGGCTGGGACGCCTGGCCCGAGGTCGTGACCGATCCCCGGCTTCCACCGGATGCGCGCTTGTCGGCGGTGCTGGTGCTGCTGGCGGCCGACGAGGATGACCCGCTGGGGCCGGATGACCCTCTTGTCGTCATCACGGTCATCGGAGAGGAAGACGACTCGCTCGACTGGTTGGGGAGAGCTCGAAAGCCGTGGCAGGAACTGACCAGGATGCGCCTTGTATGGGACGCCGGTACCGCCGCTGAGGCGATACGAGCCGTGACTCGTCGTCGACGCTACGACGAGCGCCGAGTCGCGATCGCCCTGCGCGGCGCCAGGCTGGTGTGCTCCCACGGGCAGGCGACGGCGGAACTGGTCGATGCCCTAGAGGCGTGCGCCCGGCGCCTGGCCGTCGTCGGGGACGAACAAACAGATGTTGTGGCCCTGCGACACCAGACCCGGCGGATCCTCGCCTCGGTGACGCCTTGGGGGGTCCTTGATCTGTCCCTCCTGACACCTGGGGATGCCTGGGCGGAACCAGCACGTGAGGTCGCGCGCAGCTTTCCGGCCGATGAGATCGCGGACCTTGTTCGGCTGCTGGGCGATCTGGGACCCAGGAAGCCATCGAAGACATGGTGTCGCGCCGTCGACGCAGCATTGCGGCCGGCTGGGGCGGGTCAGCTTCTCCGCAACTGGCTCGAACTCGCAGCTGAGGCGGATATCGTCCCGGAGTGGCCAGGCTCGGCCATCGGAGAATGCCGAGGAACATTGTTCATCGGCGTCAATGCCGACATCGTCCGAGCGGCGGTTTGGGTGACGACTCGTGTGCCCGACGAGGCTTGGCCGCCCCCTCTCTTGGGGGTTCTGGCCCGTCGAGGGGCGGCCCACAACGGAGCTGCGGGGTTACCCGAGGCCTTGGCGCTCAAAGTTGCGTCGGCCGCGGTGGATGCCCTCGTGATTCGCGGCCGCGAGGGCGATCGCCGCGTGCTGGCCGAGCTTCGCGACGACCTGCAGCGACGTGACCTCGCCAGAAAGGTGTCCGCCGCACTCGATTGAACGCCGGGCAGCAATCTCTGGCGTGACCGCACTTGCCGCTGTCGGTGCGTAGCGTCCGACCAGGACGCTGTCATTAGCCGCTGTCGGCGCAGGTGCGGGTCAGTCGAGCAGGGGTAGCTCGAGGTCGTAGGCCAAGACCACGGCCCGCGCCAGTTGAGTCTCTTGTTCTGCGCTGAGGTACCCGACGGTGCGGCCGAGCAGCTCCACTGGGACGGTGATGACGTTGTCGAGGGCGACCACGCAGTCGTGTTCCAGCCCGTTGTCGGGGCCGACCAGGACCTCGCTGGATAGGCCCTTGATGGTGGTGGTGATCGGAGCGAGGGTCACCTTGGTCATCGCGGCCCGCGCTGCCTCGCGGGTCAAGACCAGCGCCGGCCGGGTCTTGTCGAGACGCACTAGGCAGATCTCGCGCACCGATCAGTCCTCGACCTCGAGGTGGGTGCTGCTCCACTGCACCAGGTCGTCCAGGTCGTCGGCGGGGCCGTCCTCACCCAAGACCCGGGCGTCGTGCTCGGCAGCCTGTCGACGCATCTCCCGCTCCACCGCCGCCGCGACGAGCGCGGCCCGGCTTGGAGCCTTGCCGGTGGCCACGGTGCGGTCCAGAAAGGCCACCATCTCGTCTGGGAGGCGAACAGCGATCTGAGTGCTCATGCAACCCATCGTACCCGTTGCGCATCCCACTTTGGGATGCGTCCGACCATGCCTCTGTACGTGCGGCAATAGCCGGCAATCGGACTACGCCTCAGCGAGTCCGGTATGCGTCGGAGCGGTGCTCGATGGCGATGATGGTGACGACCTCTGTGATGCGGTAGATGATGCGGAAGTCTCCGCGGCGCGCGGAATGGAGCCCTTCGAGTTCGAAGCGCAGTGGCTTGCCGACTCGGTGTGGATTTCGAGCCAGCTGTCCGTAGATGAACTCGACGGCGGCTGTCGCGGCCTTCTCCGGTAGGCGGGTCAGGGTGCGGCGTGACGTCGGGGTCCACGCAACCGGGTAGGCATCGGCATTCACGAACGCAGCGAGGCCAGGACCTGGTCCTTGGTCAGCTGCTCGGTCTCGCCTGCGGCCAGCTCCCCGAGGCTGTCCCGGATCTGTTCCATCAGGCGGGGCCGCCCAGCGATCTCCAGGGTCTCTTCGAGGGATTCCAGGTCGTCGACGCTGATGACGACGGCGGCAGGCTTTCCGTGCTTGGTGATGACCACGCGGTCGTGTTCGCGCTCGACCTGGTCCACCACTTCGGAGAGGTGGTTCTTGACGTCCCGGAGGGGCATGGGGTCACTGACGGACATGGCCACAAGTGTAGCCACTTATCTGGCGGTGACAATGGTCCGTGCGTGGGGTCTTCACGTGCCGGATGCCATGTAAGCCGCGAGGATGTAGTTGGGGTGTCGGTCGAGGTTCTTTCGCGCTCGGTCGTAGCGCATGGTCGTACGTGGATCGGCGTGACGGGCTGCGATCTGGACATCGCGTAGGTCGACGCCGGCGTCGAGCATCGTGGTGACGAAGGTGTGCCGCAGCATGTGCGGGTGCATGCGGGAGACCTCGACCCCGGCCGTACGCGCCAGGCGGTGCAGGCTGCAGGTGGCGACATGTCGGCTCATCCGAGTGCCGGCCCGGCTCAGCAAGATGGGGCCGGAGTTCCGGTCACCGCGGGCCCATCCCACTCAACCGCGATTCGGTGGGCAGCGTTCTCGCTTCTCAAGCCAGCCCATTCCGGGGTGGATCGCGGCCGCAATCCACCCAGCCGGATGAGGCAGATGCCGGCAACGCCCGCGCCGTCGACCAACTGCGGTCGGAAGGGCGGCGGAAGAAGCCGTCCCAACAGCTCAGGATCCACGCGGTAGTTGACGAGCAGCCGACGCTCGATCCGACCCTGAATCACTGGTAGGCGCATTGCCCGCCTCTCAACGTGCCAAGTCTCTCACCGGGATCAGCAAGGCAGCAGCACAACAGGATGGGGCGCGAACTCTGCGCTCAACGGCCACATGAAACGCCCGCAATGCCGCTCCGACAGCGGCATGGTCGGATGCCACGCACCGACAGCGGCAGATCCGGATGCCTTGCGAGTCACCCAACTGGGGTGAGGTAGGCGCTCACGACGCCTCATACCGTGGCTGCGCCGACATCGTCACAGGACAGGGTGCCCCGATGAACCCTCAGGACGTGCTTCCATTTCCGCCGACGCCCTCGGCGAGCATCGCGGGCCGGACAATGCAGGAGTCGGTATACGCCCAGCGGGAGACTCCGCGACGCCTCCCTGAGGACGCCCCCAACATCCTGGTCGTGCTGATCGACGACGTAGGCCCGGGACTCGCCAGCACGTTCGGGGGTGAGGTCCGCACGGACACACTCAGTCGGATCCATGAGGGTGGGATCGGATTCAACCGCTTCCACACAACCGCGATGTGCTCGCCAACCCGCGCCTCGCTGCTGACTGGGCGTAACCATCACCGCATCGGCAATGGGCAGATCGCGGAACTGGCGAACGACTGGGATGGCTACTCCGGTGAGATCCCGAAGAGCAGCGCGTTGGCTCCCGAGGTGCTCAAGCAGTACGGATACGCGACCTCCGCCTTCGGGAAGTGGCACAACACGCCAGCGATTGAAACGACGGTAGCTGGCCCATTCCACAACTGGCCGACAAGCCTTGGGTTCGAGTACTTCTACGGCTTCCTTGCCGGTGAGGCGTCTCAGTACGAACCGAACCTGGTGCGCAACACCACGAGCGTCCTACCGCCGCGCTCAGCCGAGGAGGGTTACCACCTCAGCGAGGACTTGGCCGATGACGCCATCGGCTGGTTGCGCAGCCACAAGGCACTCGCGGCGGACCAGCCGTTCTTCATGTATTGGGCCAGCGGTTGTATGCACGGGCCGCACCACGTCATGAAGGAATGGGCGGACAAGTACGCAGGCAAGTTCGATGACGGCTGGGATGCCTACCGCGAGCGGGTCCATGAGCGCGCGAAGGCGAAGGGCTGGATTCCAGCAGACACCGAGCTCACCCCCCGCGACCCTGGGTTGGATGCCTGGGCCGACATTCCTGAGGACGAGAAGCCGTTCCAGCGGCGGTTGATGGAGGTGGCCGCCGGTTACGCCGAGCATGTGGACGTCCAGGTCGGTCGGCTGGTCGATGAGGTCGAGCGTCTGGGATATGGCGACAACACCATGATCGTCTATATCTGGGGGGACAACGGTTCCTCGGGCGAGGGGCAGGACGGCACCATCAGCGAGCTGCTTTCTCAGAACGGGATCCCCAGCACGGTTGATATGCACATCAAGGCCCTCGACGAGCTCGGAGGACTCGATGTGCTGGGCTCGCCCAAGGTCGAGAACCAGTATCACGCGGGCTGGGCGTGGGCAGGCAGCACACCGTACAAGGGCATGAAGCTGCTGGCATCGCACCTCGGCGGGACCCGCAATCCAATGGCGGTGCGGTGGCCTACACGAATCAAGGCGGACGCTCGGCCGCGCCCCCAGTTTCACCACTGCAACGATCTGGTCCCGACGATCTACGAGCTCATTGGAATCACCCCGCCACGTGTCGTGAACGGGTTCCCCCAGGACCCCATTGACGGCACCAGCTTCGCCTATGCCTTCGACGATCCTGCGGCCGAAGGGCGGTTGCACACCCAGTACTTCGAGATCATGGGCAGCCGCTCGATCTACCACGACGGCTGGATGGCTTCGGCTTTCGGACCTCGCGCACCGTGGAAGCCGGGACTCCCGCCAGGCTGGACCCCCGACCAGGACGTCTGGGAGCTGTACGACCTGGACAATGACTGGTCCCAGGCGCAAGACCTCGCCGCCAAGATGCCGGACAAGCTCGCGCAGATGAAGGAGACATTCGCCATCGAGGCTGCTCGCAACAGCGTCTACCCAGTTGGGGGTGGCTTGTGGATCATCGCGTACCACCCAGAGCTCCGAATCTCGTCGCCCTACCGGGAGTGGGACTTCTCTGGAGCCACAGTGAGGGTTCCGGAGTTCTGTGCCCCAGCACTTGGCAACCGGGCCAACACTGTCGTCATCGACGCCGAGGTACCGGCGGACGCGCATGGTGTCCTCTACTCCCTCGGCGGCGCGGGCGGGGGGCTCACCTGCTACGTCGAAGATGGCTACCTGTGTTACGAGTACAACTGCTTCATCGTGATGCGCACCACGATCCGTTCGGACCGCAGGCTCCAGGCGGGTTCCTCGACTATTCAGGTGGACACCGCCTACGCAGTGGCCAAGCCCGGCGGACCGCTCGACGTCACCATGACTGTGAATGGCGAGGTCGTCGGGTCCGGCCAGGTCCCGGTCAGCGCGCCACTCCTCTTCACGGCGAACGACTGCCTCGACATCGGCCGGTCTCTCGGCAGCCCCGTCTCACCCGCCTACGCCGACCGGGCACCATTCGTCTTCAACGGCGAGATCGCAAGCGTCAACGTCCGTTACGCGTCATAGCCGCCACTCGGCGGAACGGTGCCGACCCGCAGAGGCGTAAGGAGCACCCGATGATCTGGGCGCTTCTCGCCCAGTTCCTCGTTAGCAAACCCGCATAGGTGCAAGCGGTCATGCTTGCCGAGGATGGCCTGCGAGCCGACCACGATGATCGCGGGCTGGTGAATGATCTGGCAGGACGTGCGGATGGCGTGCTCCAACTGCTCGCGCCGCATCAGCCGGCCAGCGTCAGAACTTCGCGCGGCTGCTCGTCGGGGAGTAGCCCGGACATAGGGGAGACCTCTCGCATCTCGATCGAGCCCCGGTCGAGCCCGGTCAGGATGCGGTGCATGCCGGGGAGGTCGCCGCGCTCGACCAGCTGGCGCCATCGGTCGAGATTGCCTTCGTGCGGTTGGCCGGTCACGCGATCACCGAGGCGGTCCAGGTTGCGCTCCATGGTCGGCCGCCAGTCCTCGAAGCTTTGGCGGGTGAGCAACGTCGAGAGCCTGCGGTGGAGCTGCCACGAGCGGCGCTCGGAGCGCGTCAGCTGGGGGACGACCGGTCGTCTCACGACCTCGAGCCGATAACCCATGCATGACAGGAGGCGGTCGAGCTGTTCGTCGCTGAGGTCGACTCGACCCGACAGGAAGCCGCTGATGCTCGGCTGGCGCACGCCGCTGAGACGGGACAACTCGGACTGGGTGGTGCTCGTCTCGAGCATCACCTCGCGGAGCACATCACCGCGGCTCGTCATGGCGGAAGTATAGCAAGGAATACTATGGAACGTACGTGGCCCGTCGGGTTCTCGGGCAACACTGGGGCAACACGAGGTTCAGATGTTGCCCGAAACCACTGTGTACGCCCAACACCCAAAAGCCGGTCTGACCTGCATATTCAGTCGTTCTCGACGTCGTCCGATGACCCCTCGATCCCTCTCTCAAGGCGGTAGCGCTGGTCTGCCCGGCACAGAAGCGGGGACGTTCACCCCCACGGGGTGAGGGTGAACGTCCCCGCTGTCGCGGTCGTGCGTTCAGAGGTTCACTGGACGCAGCACCTGGGTGATGCCGTGTGCGATCTGCTTGTTGCCCTTGTTGATGTCGAGGCTGTTCGGGCGCAGCCGCGCGTCGAAGTCGTTCGGGTCGTTGTCCCGCAGCTTCACCTTGGGCACGGCCGGGCGCACGACGTCGACGGTGAACGTGCCGCCCTGCGCGGTGGCGAGCTCTGCTCCGTCCGAGGCGAGAGCCGCCTTGGAGTTGATCTTCTGCCCGGGCACCACGTGGTACAGCAGCACCTGCTCGATCGTGTCGACTCCCGCCGCCGCCACCAGCTCGTCAAAGACGCGGTGCTCCCGCTGGTACCACTGCCCGGTCAGGTCGCGGACCAGCACCCGGAACGCGCGGTCGTGGGGGAGGAAGGCGGTCAGCGTGACGCTGCCGTCGGTGAGCACGCCGACGGCACTGCCGGGCTTGGCGTCCAGCACGGCCAGCACGGCCTCGGTCGTGATGTCGAAGTCGCGCTGGTTGCGGTCGAACCGGTTGCCGTCGGCGGTGAGCACGGTGGCGAGCGACCGCTCGCCGGGTGCTGCTTGCGCCGGCGCGGCGACGGCGGCGATGCCGGCGGCCAGTGCACCGGCGCTCACCAGCGCTGCCAGTCGTCGTCGCATCGGGGATGTCGATCGGGTCATGGGGGCCCTCCCTGGGCTGCGGCCGCCGGATGCGGCCTGGTACCTCGCGTTCGCTCGGTCGGCGCCGCTGGATTGGACAAACCCATGACAGACCTTGCACAGAGCTAGACCGCACAGTGGGAGTGCACCCACAGCCCCGTCCTCACGGGCGAGCCTGTGCTGGGTTGTGGGGGCCCGCTCACCAGGTGAGCGCAAGCCTCCCCGATGTTCAGGGAGTCGGCCCCCGGATGCACGGCTACCCTCGGCTCATGGCGCGCAGAAGGCGCCTCCGGGAAGGGGGCAGAGTGGGGTCGTCGCTGCTCGCAGGACTCCTCGTGCTGGCAGCGGCAGCGAGTGCCGTCCCGACCACGGTTGGACCTGCCGAGGCTGCCGACGCGACGCCGCCGACGTACACCAACCCGCTGGACCTGCGGGCCACTGACGGAGCCTCGATCGAGAGCTGCCCCGACCCGGCCGTGATCCGTGGCCGTGGCGCTGAGGCGGACCGGTGGTTCCTCTACTGCACGAACGCCTCGGTGCCGGAGCACGACCGGACACCGCGGACGATGCTGGACCTGCCGACGCTGGTGAGCAGCGACCTCGTCTCGTGGGCGCAGGCCGACCCAGCGGCGTCGCAGGTCCCCGCGCCGGACTGGGCCGCCCCGGGCGCGCGGTTGTGGGCGCCGGACGTCGTGTACTCCCGCACCCACCGGCGCTACTACCTGAGCTTCACCGTGACCGACACCGCCGAGGAGGTCAGCGGCGAGCCGGGGTGCGAGAAGGACTCCGCGATCGGGCTGGTCACCAGCGACAGTCCGATGGGGCCCTGGCGTCTCGCCCCGGGCCCGTTGGTGGCACCGCGCCGCACCGGCCCGGGGTGCTCGTTCGCGACCACGATCGACTCCGACGTGCTCGGGGACGTCGTCCGACGGCGGGGCGTGCTGTTCTACGGTGGCTTCCACGGCGGGATCGAGGGCCAGAAGGTCAACGTGTTGCGCTATCGGATGGCGCCGGTGGGCGAGCCTCGCCGACTCACCACGGAGCGCTACGAGGCGGCAAACGTGGTCAAGCGTGGCGGCTGGTACTACCTGGTCGCGTCCTCCGGCCTCTGCTGCGAGGGCGCCCTGAGCGGGTACGGCGCCTTCGTCGGCCGGTCGAGCCGACCGCTCGGGCCCTACCGCGACCGCGAGGGCAACGGGCTGCGGGCCCAGCGCACCGGGGGCACACCGGTGCTCGCGAGCAACGCGCAGCGCTGGGCCGGGACGGGCCACACCTCGCTGGTGCGCGACCGCGCCGGCCGGTGGTGGGCGGCGTACCACGGTGTCGACCTGGCCGACCCGGCCTTCGCCGGACGGCCGGCCTCGACCAAGCGCCCGCTGCTGCTCGACCCGGTGGACTGGCGCGGCGGCTGGCCGATCGTGCGCGGCGGTCGGGGCCCGTCGAGTGAGCCGGTGCCCGGCCCGGCGGCGAAGCGCGGCCAGGCATCGGCGTACCGACCCGACTGGCTGGCCGACGACCAGCCGGGCCGCGTGATCCCCGCCGCGACCGACGACTTCGCCGGCAGCACGCTCGGGTCGACCTGGAGCTGGGTGCGCGAGCCCGCCGGGTCGTCGTACCGGGTGGGCGCGGGGCGGTTGGAGCTGGACACCGACGCCCACGACCTCACCACGGCCCGGGCTCCGGTGCTCACGACGCCGGCGCCCTCCGGCGACTACGTGGTGGAGACCTCGGTGCGCCTCGAGGTGCCCGGCTCGTCGCGGGGCCACGTGCGAGCGGGCCTGCTCGTCTACGGCGGCGAGGAGGAGTACGTGAACCTCTTCGTCGGCACACCCGGCGACATCCGCACCACCGAGCTCGGCGTCCGCGTGCCCGAGGGGCGCCTCGGCGTCCCGCAGAGCGCCGCGATGTCCGTCGGCCCCCCGGGCACCCTCACCGGGCTCCGCCTGGTGCACCGCAGCGTTGCGGGGCACGAGCTGTTCACGGCGTACACCAGACAGGGCGGGCGGCGCTGGATCCGCGGGGGCACGTGGCGCCAGGACGAGCTCGGGCCCGAGCCGCGCATCGGGCTGGCGGCCTTCGGCGCCGCCGGCTACGTCGCCTCCTTCGCCTACGTGCGCACCTGGACGGTCGGCTGAGACCGGACCGCCGGCCGGGCTGCGTCTTCCGCGGTGTCCGAAACCCGCGAGAACCGATGACCCGGGGCGAGGCAGGATGGGCTCGTGCAGCTGGACAGCGTGGCCTGCTACCGGGCCGTGACGAGCCGGGACCGCCGATTCGACGGGGTCTTCTACACCGCTGTCCGCACCACCGGGATCTACTGCCGCCCCTCGTGCCCGGCGCGCACCCCGAAGCAGGGCAACGTCACCTTCCACCGCACCGCGGCGGCGGCGCAGGCCGCGGGCTATCGCGCGTGCAAGCGCTGCCTGCCCGGCGCCGCGCCGGGCTCCCCGGAGTGGGACCTGGCTGCGGACACCGCCGGCCGAGCGATGCGCCTGATCGCCGACGGGGTGGTGGAGCGGGAGGGGGTCGAGGGCCTGGCCGGCCGCCTCGGCTACAGCGCGCGTCACCTCACCCGACTGCTGACCGGTGAGCTCGGTGCCGGCCCGCTCGCGCTGGCCCGGGCGCAGCGCGCTCAGACCGCGCGCACCCTGCTCGAGACCACCAGCTGGCGGGCGGCCGACGTCGCCTTCGCCGCCGGCTTCGCCAGCGTGCGCCAGTTCAACGACACCCTGCGCGAGGTGTACGACGCGACCCCGACCCAGCTGCGTGCGATCCGCAACGGCGCCCGGCCGGACCAGGCGGCAGCTCGCGGCTCGGGCGCGACGCTGCGGGTCAACATCGCCGTGCGGGCGCCGTACGACCTCGGCGCGATGCGCGCATTCCTCGCCGCCCACCTGTGCCCGGGGGTCGAGGCGATGGTCGGTGAGCGCTACGTGCGCTCGGTGCGGCTCCCGCACGGACCCGCCGTGCTCGAGGTCGACCTGGGGCCGACGGCCGGTGACGACGTCCGCGCCGTGCCGGTGACCGCGCGACTCTCGGACCTGCGCGACCTCGCCGCAGCCACGGAGCGCTGTCGACGGCTGCTCGATGCCGACTCCGACCCGCTGCCCGTGGTCGAGGTGCTGGTCGGCGATCCCCTGCTGCGCGACGCGGTGCGAGCGCGGCCGGGACAGCGCGTGCCGGGAGCCGTCGACGGCGACGAGCTCGCCCTCCGCACGGTGCTGGGGCAGCAGGTCTCGCTGGGAGCCGCCAACAAGCTGGCGGGGCGACTGACCGACCTGGCGGGCGACGCACTGCCCGGCGAGCTCGGGGGTGCCGGTGTCGAGCGGCTCTTCCCCCACGCGGCGCAGGTCGCGGGCCTCGATCCCGAGCGGCTGCCGATGCCGCGCACCCGAGCCGCCGCCGTGGTCGGCTTGGCGCAGGCGCTCGCCGTCGACGAGGTGGCTCTGGACCGCAGCGTCGACCGCGGCGAGACCCGGACCCGACTGATGGTGTTGAAGGGGATCGGCCCGTGGACCGCGGACTACGTACGCATGCGGGCGCTGGGCGATCCCGACGTGTTCCTGCCCGACGACGTCGCGGCTCGTCGGGTGGCGGGCGCGATCGAGCCCGCGCTGACCGAGCGCGCCACGCTGCAGACCCGGGCCGAGGCGTGGCGGCCGTGGCGCTCCTACGCCCTGATGCACCTGTGGTCGCACGTGCTCACCCCTGGGCCGACCACCTCACTGGAAAGGCGATGACATGTGGACCGTGATGCCCAGCCCCGTCGGTGACCTGAGGCTCATCGCCGAGGACGAGCAGCTGACCAGCGTCGACTTCCTCGGCGACATGCAGACCTCGGGAGCGGAGAGCCGCAGCACCGAGCGGTTCACCGAGCGAGCCGCCTCGCCCGCGTCGGGGGAGCGCGTCGACGACGACCCGTTCCTGACCGAGGTCGTGCGGCAGCTCGCGGCGTACTTCGCGGGCTCGCTGCGCGACTTCGACCTGCCGGTCGATCCGCAGGGCAGCGAGTTCCAGCGGCGGGTGTGGGGCGAGCTGCAGCGCATCGGCTACGGCGAGACCGCGTCGTACGGACAGGTCGCCGGGCGGCTCGGGCTCACCGGCCACGGGGCGCGAGCCGTCGGCACCGCCAACGGGCGCAACCCGATCCCGGTGGTGATCCCGTGCCACCGGGTGGTCGGTGCGACCGGCTCGCTGACCGGCTACGGCGGCGGGATCGCCCGCAAGCGGTGGCTGCTCGACCTCGAGCAGCCCGCCCTGCTCTGAGCTGTCGCGCCGACGTCGGAGGACGACGAGCTCGCGCGGCGCCCCCACGTTCGCGGTGCGCGCGTGCATTTGCCCGCACAAGACCGCGCTTCGACGTGGTCTCGCTGCTCGGGGCGTGCGTTTGCCCGCACAAGACCGCGCTTCGACGTGGTCCTCGCCTCGGGCGTGCATGCGCGGTCTTGTGCGCGAAGGTGCACGCGCGCCAGGCGCGTTTGGCGTGGATGCGCGGTCTTGTGCGTGGAAGTAGACGCACGCACGCAGACGCACGCACGGACCCGGCAGCGCGGGGGAGGGGTTACTCCGCGCGGCGCAGGGACTCCGAGAGGCGCTCGGCCCCGGCGAGGACGGCGGGGGCGTGCATCCGGCCCGGCTGTCGGGTGAGTCGCTCCAACGGACCGGAGACCGAGACCGCGGCGATCACCTTGCCCGACGGGGAGCGCACCGGCGCGGACACCGAGGCGACCCCGGCCTCGCGCTCGCCGACCGACTGCGCCCAGCCCCGCTTGCGGATCCCGGAGAGGGCGGTCGCGGCGAAGGCGGCGTTCTGCAGCCCCTTGTTCATCAGCTCGGGGTCCTCCCAGGCGAGCAGCACCTGGGCGGCCGACCCCGCCCGCATCGTCAGCTGTGAGCCGACCGGGATCGTGTCGCGCAGGCCGGAGGGTCGCTCGGCCGCCGCCACGCAGATGCGGAAGTCGCCCTGGCGCCGCCACAGCTGGGCGGACTCGCCGGTGATGTCGCGCAGCCGTGCGAGCACGGGACCGGCGGCGGCCAGCAGCCGGTCCTCACCTGCCGCGGCGGCCAGCTCGCCCAGCCGTGGCCCGAGCACGAAGCGGCCTTGTACGTCTCGCGCGACGAGCCGGTGGTGCTCCAGCGCCACCGCGAGTCGGTGGGCGGTCGGGCGTGCCAGACCGGTGGACGCGACCAGCCCTGCCAGCGTGGCAGGACCCCCCTCCAGTGCGGTGAGCACCAGGGCCGCTTTGTCGAGGACGCCGACTCCGCTAGAGTTGTCCATCATCTGATAATGCCGTCTCGCATGTTGATATGCAACTCATGACGCCTCAGCGAGCCGGAGACGCGAGAGGAGCGCCGCATGGGACGCACACTGGCCCAGAAGGTGTGGGACGAGCACGTCGTCCGCACCGCCGAGGGAGAGCCGGACCTTCTCTACATCGACCTCCACCTGATCCACGAGGTGACCTCGCCGCAGGCCTTCGACGGGCTGCGGCTGAACAACCGCAAGGTCCGCCGCCCTGACCTGACGCTCGCGACCGAGGACCACAACGTGCCCACGGTCGACGTCGACAAGCCGATCGCCGACCCGGTCAGCCGCACCCAGGTGGAGACGCTGCGCAAGAACGCCGCCGACTTCGGTGTCCGGCTCCACCCGCTCGGCGACGTCGAGCAGGGCATCGTCCACGTCGTCGGGCCGCAGCTGGGGCTCACCCAGCCGGGCATGACGATCGTCTGCGGCGACAGCCACACCTCGACCCACGGCGCGTTCGGGGCCATCGCCTTCGGCATCGGCACCTCCGAGGTCGAGCACGTGCTCGCCACCCAGACCCTGCCCCAGGCCAAGCCGAAGATGATGGCGGTGACCATCAACGGGTCGCTGCCCGAGGGCGTCACCGCCAAGGACCTCATCCTCACCCTGATCTCCAGGACCGGCACCGGCGGTGGGCAGGGCTACATCGTGGAGTACCGCGGCCAGGCCATCGAGGAGCTCTCGATGGAGGGCCGGATGACGATCTGCAACATGTCGATCGAGTGGGGCGCGAAGGCCGGGCTCATCGCGCCCGACCAGACCACCTTCGACTACATCGAGGGCAAGCCGGAGGCCCCCACCGGTGAGGCCTGGGACGCCGCCCTCGCGCACTGGCAGACCCTGGTCACCGACGACGACGCGACCTTCGACAAGGAGATCGTGCTCGACGCCTCCGAGGTCACCCCGTTCGTCACCTGGGGCACCAACCCCGGCCAGGGCGTCCCCCTGGGCAGCGCCGTCCCCGACCCGGAGCAGATGAGCGACGAGTCGGAGAAGGTCGCGGCCCAGAAGGCGTTGGAGTACATGGCCCTGACGCCCGGGACCCCGATGCGCGAGGTCGAGGTCGACACCGTGTTCGTCGGCTCGTGCACCAACGGGCGGATCGAGGACCTGCGTCTGGCCGCGGAGGTGATCAGGGGTCACCAGGTCGCCGACAACACCCGGCTGCTGGTCGTCCCCGGTTCGGTCCGGGTGCGGCTCCAGGCCGAGGAGGAGGGCCTGGACAAGGTCTTCACCGAGGCCGGCGGTGAGTGGCGCGGGGCCGGGTGCTCGATGTGCCTGGGCATGAACCCCGACCAGCTCGCCCCGGGGGAGCGCAGCGCCTCCACCTCCAACCGCAACTTCGAGGGACGCCAGGGCAAGGGTGGGCGCACCCACCTGGTCTCGGTGCCCGTCGCCGCGGCCACCGCCGTCATCGGCAGGCTCGCCGCGCCGGCCGACCTCGAGCCGACCCAGACCCAGGAGGGCTGAGCACATGGACGCCGTCACCGTGCACACCGGCACCGCACTGCCGCTGCGACGCAGCAACGTCGACACCGACCAGATCATCCCGGCGGTCTACCTCAAGCGCGTCACCCGCACCGGCTTCGAGGACGGGCTCTTCGGGGCCTGGCGCAACGACCCCGACTTCGTCCTCAACCAGCCGCAGTACGACGGGGTCTCGGTGCTCGTCGCCGGCCCCGACTTCGGCACCGGCTCCTCGCGCGAGCACGCGGTGTGGGCGTTGATGGACTACGGGTTCACCGTGGTGATCTCCAGCCGCTTTGCCGACATCTTCCGCGGCAACTCGGGCAAGGCCGGGCTGCTCGCCGCACAGGTCGACCAGGACGTCGTCGAGCAGCTCTGGTCGCTGGTCGAGTCCGACCCGACCACGCAGGTCACCGTCGACCTCGAGCAGCGACAGGTGCGGGCAGGCGACGATGACGGACTCGTCGCCGACTTCCAGATCGACGACTACACGCGGTACCGCTTGCTCAACGGTCTCGACGACATCAGCATCACGCTGTCGAACGAGGACCGCATCGATGCCTACGAGCAGGCTCGACCGAGCTGGAAACCGGTGACCGTCTGACCCCTCGGGCGTCGTCCGGTCAGGGACGCAGACCACGTCGCAGTGCGTGGTTTGCGTCCCTTCTGGCTGCTCGGGAGGGGTTCTGGAGTGAGAAAGACAAGAAAACAGGCGGTAATTGGACCTCTGGTGATTGTGAGCCCGCTTACTTTTGCCTAGCGTGCAGCGCAGGCGCCGAGCGAGAAGTTCGGCCAAGGCGCGTTCACGAAAGGGAATCCAAGTGAACAAGACAGAACTGATCGACACGCTCGCCGGGCGCTTCGAGGGGAACAAGAAGCAGGCCCAGCACGCGCTGGAGTCCGTGCTCGACGTGATCACCCGAGAGGTCGCGCGAGGCGAGAAGGTTGCGATCACCGGCTTCGGGTCATTCAGCAAGCAGGTGCGCAATGCGCGCACCGTCCGCAACCCGCGGACCGGCCAGACCATGCGTGCCCGGAAGAAGGCGGTGCCCAAGTTCACTCCGGGGGCCGACCTGAAGGCGATCGTCTCCGGCGCGAAGAAGCTGCCGAAGCTCCCCGCCGCCCAGAAGGCTGCGGCTCCTGCTCGCAAGGCTGCCGACGCGGCGAAGAACACCACCGCGGGCAAGGCCGCCACCGGCGCTGCGAAGCGGGCGGGCGACTCCGCCAAGAAGGCAGCGGGCGCAGCGAAGAAGGCCGCCGGCGGAGCCACGAAGTCGGCGAGCAAGTCGACCTCCAAGAAGTCCACGGCGAGCAAGTCGACGGCGAGCAAGTCGACGGCGAAGAAGTCCCCGGCCAAGAAGACTGCGGCGAAGAAGTCGACGGCCCAGAAGTCGTCCTCCAGCCCCGCCAAGAAGTCCACGGCGAAGAAGAGCACGACCAAGAAGGCGCCGGCGAACAAGTCGACCGCCAAGAAGTCGACGTCGAAGTCGAGTGCCGCCAAGAAGGCGCCGGCGAAGAAGTCGACTGCCAAGAAGGCGCCGGCCAAGCAGTCGGCCGCCAAGAAGAGCACCGCCAAGAAGAGCACCGCCAAGAAGTCCACGGCGAAGAAGAGCTGACGCCACGACGTCCAGTGCAGGGGTCGGTCCGAGAGGGCCGGCCCCTGCTGTGTCTCAGAGCCGGTGCTTGGTGATCACCCAGCGGGTTCGCTCGCCCAGGGGGAGTGCCGCCGCGGCCACCAGGTCGGCCGGGGTGTCGACGTCGTGGCGCAGTCCCGCGGCCGCCGCGTCGGAGAGGTCGTGCATCCCCATGCCGGCGTGCGTCGCCCGAGAGCCGTGGCCGAACGCCGGGGTGAAGCTCTCCATCGCCTCGGCACGCAGCATCGTCGTGCCGGTGCCCGCCACGTCGCTGACGAAGGCAGGCTCGGGCCCGGCGGGCGCAGCCAGCCACGCGTCGAGATCGGCAGCGTCCAGCGCCGGGAGGTCGGCACAGCACGCCAGCACCCCGAGGCCCGGCGTACGCCGCAGCAGGTCGGCCGCACCCTGCACCAGGGAGGCGTTGAGCTCGCTGCTCCCGTCGGGGATCGCCGTGGCGCCGGTCTCCCGGGCTGCCGCGGCGAGGGTCACGTCGTCGGTGACCACCACGACGCTGCGTACACGTCGTGTCGCGAGGACGGCCGAGACGGTGTCGTGCAGGAAGGCGGCCACCAGGTCGCGGCGGATCTCGTCGCCGAGCTCGCCCAGCCGCGACTTGGCGTGCCGCAGTGACTTCGCGGGGATCACGGCTCCCCACTCGCGCTCGCGCACGGTGTCACTGGATTCGCTCGGCATCGTCCCGATCCTGCCAGGAGAGGTTCAGTAGGGTTCGGAGCACGGGGGCACCCCATCGTCACGTCGGTCTCGGATCAGCGAACAGGAGGACGCAGTGGGCAAGCCTCGTCGGATGCAGGAGCGCCGCAACCTGGCCTGGTTGTTCGCAGGCGCCGTCCTCAAGCCTGTGCTGCTGCTCCTGACGCGTCCCCGGTGGGTCGACTGCACGAACATCCCCGCCCACGGCGGCGCCGTCATCGCGGCCAACCACGTCTCCCACGTCGATCCACTCACGTTCGCGCACCTGGTCTGGGACCACGGCCGGCTGCCCCGGTTCCTGGCCAAGGCCGGGCTGTTCGACGTCAAGGCCGTGGGCTGGCTGTTGCGCGCCACCGGACAGATCCCGGTCTACCGGATGTCGGCCGACGCCAGCCGCGCCTTCACCGCTGCCGTCAAGGCCGTGCAGGACGGCAAGCTCGTGATCGTCTATCCGGAGGGGACGATCACCCGCGACCCCGACCTCTGGCCGATGCGCGGTCGGTCGGGGGCTGCGCGCATCGCGCTGGCGGCCGGAGTGCCGGTGATCCCGATCGCCCACTGGGGCGCCCACGACCTCCTCTACCCGTACGCCAAGAGGCCCCACCTGTTCCCGCCGACCGTGATCAACGCCAAGGCCGGTACCCCCGTGGACCTCGACGACCTGCAGGGCAAGCCGATGAACCACCAGGTCGTCGACGAGGCGACCGACCGGATCATGGCCGACATCACCGCGCTGCTGGAGGAGATCCGGGGCGAGCAGGCTCCCGCCGAGCGGTTCGATCCCAGGGCGGCAGGCATGCGCGAGATCGGCAATCCCAACGATCCCCAGCAGCACCCTCACCAACGCAGGCGTCGCGGACGCAGGAGGTCGGCATGAAGGTCGCGGTCTACGGCGCGGGCTCGTGGGGCACCGCGTTCTCGCTGGTGCTGGCCGACGCCGGTCACGACGTCACGATCTGGGGACGGCGGCCCGAGGTGTGCGAGACCATCAACCGGCGCCACGAGAACACCGACTACCTCGCCGACATCGAGCTGCCCTCGTCGATCTCAGCCACCCCCGACCCGGGAGAAGCCGCCGACGGCGCGGAGCTGGTCGTGCTCGCCGTCCCGTCGCAGACCCTGCGCGCCAACCTCGAGGCCTGGGCCGGGCACCTGCCGGACCAGGCGGTGCTGGTCTCCCTGATGAAGGGGGTCGAGCTCGGCACCCTGAAGCGGATGAGCGAGGTGATCTCCGAGGTGACCGGCGCCGGCAGCGACCGGGTCGCCGTCGTCTCCGGCCCCAACCTGGCGCGTGAGATCGCGTTGCGCGAACCAGCGGCCAGCGTCGTGGCCTGCGGTGAGGAGTCCGTCGCGGCGCAGCTGCGTGAGGCCCTGCACGGCCCCGCGTTCCGTCCGTACTCCTCGGTGGACGTCGTCGGCTGCGAGCTCGGCGGTGCCTACAAGAACGTGGTCGCCCTGGCGGTGGGGATGGCGGTGGGCAAGGGGTTCGGCAACAACACCACCGCCTCGCTGATCACGCGTGGTCTCGCCGAGACCGCGCGGCTCGCCGTGGACCTGGGTGCCGACCCGCTGACGCTGATGGGTCTGGCCGGGCTCGGCGACCTGGTCGCGACCTGCTCCTCACCGCTCTCGCGCAACCGCACCTTCGGCGAGAAGATGGGTCAGGGCATGACGACCGACGAGGTCGCGGCCTCCACCCGTCAGGTCGCCGAGGGAGTCAAGTCGTGCGGCTCGATCCTGGCGCTCGCCGAGCGCAACGACATCTACTCCCCGCTGGTGCAAGGGGTGCACTCGGTGATCATCGGCGAGTGGACCGTCGAGCAGATGATCGACAGCTTCCTCGCCCGCGAGACCAAGCACGAGCGCGACTGACCACCTGCCGGTGGCCGCAACCTCCTGGCTCCGCTCAGAGCTCGGCGACCTCGTAGGACCACAGCTCGCTGGAGACGCTGACCGGCTTCTGCTCCGAGCCGTCTCCCTGGCCGTGGCCGTGACCCGCGCCGGACCCGGCGTGGCCGCGGGTGAACGCCGAGGAGCTCAGCCACGCCTCGAACGCCGCCTCGTCACGCCAGCGGGTGAGCACCAGCCACACGGTGCGCTCGTCGGTGGGCCGCAGCAGCTCGAAGCCCTCGAAGCCGTCCTGGTCGTCGACCGCACCGGCGCGCGCGGCGAAGCGGCGCGCGAGCTCGTCGCCGCTGTCGGGCGGCACGGTGATTGCGTTGATCTTGATCACGCTCATGCTCAGATCCTCTCCTGGGGGTCCCCGGCGACCACCGGGGGCGGGTCGAGGGTGCGGTCCAGGGCCTGGGACAGGTCGTGCCAGAGGTCCTCGACGTCCTCGATGCCCACCGAGCACCGCACCAGTGCCTCGGGGATCGTGGCCGCCTCGCTCTTCCAGCGACGCCGACGCTCGAAGGTCGACTCCACCCCGCCCAGGCTGGTGGCGTGGACCCACAGCCGGGCGGAGTGGGTCACCAGGTCTGCGGCCAACGGCCCCTTGGCCGCCACGAAGTTCACGATCGCACCGAAGCCGGGGTAGGTCACCTCGGCCACGGCCGGATGGGTGCGGAGCCGGTCAGCGAGCTCGGCGGCGTTGGCCTGGGCCCGCTCCATGCGCAACGGCAGGGTGCGCAGACCGCGCAGGGCCAACCACGCCTCGAACGGGCCGGGGGAGTTGCCGATGAGGTCGCGCCGCTTCTTCAGCACCTCGTACAGCTCGGCGGAGCGGGTGAGGACCGCGCCCATGATCACGTCGCTGTGGCCGGCGATGAACTTGGTCGCCGAGTGCACGACCAGGTCGGCGTCGAGGTCCAGCGGGCGCTGCAGCAGCGGGGTGGCGAAGGTGTTGTCCACCACGACGTAGGCACCGGCCTCGTGCGCGGCTGCGATCACGGGTTCGAGGTCGACGACCTCCAGCGCGGGGTTGGTGGGCGACTCCAGCCAGACCAGGGCGGCGTCCTCACAGGCCTTGAGCACCGCAGCGGTGTCGGTCACGTCGACCAGCCGCGCCTGCAGCCGCCCGCGCGCCTCGAGGTCCGCCAGCTGCATGATCGTGCCGTTGTAGGCGTGGCGCGGGGCGACCACCACGGCGTCCTGCCCGACGAGGTCGAGCAGCGTGGAGACCGCGGCGAGCCCCGAGGAGTAGGCCAGGCAGTGCCCGCCCTCGAGCGCCCCGAGGGCTTCCTCGAACGCCGTCCAGGAGGCGTTGCCGTAGCGCCCGTACTCCACCTCGCCACCGGCGACGTAGGTCGAGGCCATGGTGATCGGCGGGTTCAGCGGCTGGTCGGGGTCGTGGGGCGGGCGACCGGTCGTGACCGCCAGTGTCGACAGGGACAGGTCGGACCTGCCCGGGGAGGGCGGGTCGGAGGGGCTCGACTGGGACGGCATGCACCTCACGATAGGCACAGGGCCGGTCGCGGCTCCCGGGCGACCCCGCCGCCGGCCGGTAGTGTCGGCGCCACCATGAGCCACCCAGTCGACCCTGCCGGCCCAGACGACAGCACCCCGGGCCGCAAGCCGCGGGTGGCCGTGCTCTTCGGCGGTCGGTCCAGCGAGCACGCGATCTCCTGCGTCACCGCGGGCAGCGTGCTCGCAGCCCTCGACCCCGAGCGGTACGACGTCGTCCCCATCGGCATCGCCCGCGACGGTCGCTGGGTGCTCGAGGCGGGTGAGGCCTCCCGGCTCGCGATCGGGCCCGGCGGCGAGCTGCCGCAGGTCGACTCCGACCGGCCGGTGCTCGCCACGCTCCAGGACGGCGCCACGGGCGCCCTGGTCGTCCACGAGCCCGGGACCGGTGCCCAGCAGCTCGACCGCGTCGACGTGGTGTTCCCGGTGCTGCACGGCCCGTGGGGTGAGGACGGCACCGTCCAGGGCCTGATGGAGATGGGCGACGTGCGCTACGTCGGGTCGGGGGTGCTCTCCTCGGCGGTGGGCATGGACAAGCACTTCATGAAGATCGTGCTGGAGTCGGTGGGGCTCCCGGTCCTGCCCTACGTCGTGGTGACGGCGCAGCGCTGGCGCGATGACCCCGAGGAGTGCCGTGAGGCCGTGGCGGCGCTGGGCTTCCCCGTGTTCGTCAAGCCCGCGCGTGGCGGCTCCAGCATCGGCATCAGCAAGGTCTCCTCCCGCGCGGCGCTGGACGAGGCGATCCTCGCCGCGCAGGAGTTCGACCCCAAGGTCCTCGTCGAGTCGTGGGCCGGGGACGGCGCCCGCGAGATCGAGTGCGGGGTGCTCGAGAGCTTCGACGGCGAGCCGCCGCGGGCGAGCCCGGCGGCCGAGATCACGGTGCAGGGCCACGACTTCTACGACTTCGAGGCGAAGTACCTCGGAGATGCCGCCACGATCGCGCTCCCGGCCGACCTCGACGAGGAGACCGCCGAGGAGCTGAGACGGATGTCGGTCTCGGCCTTCCAGGCGCTGGAGTGCGAGGGGCTGGCGCGCGTGGACTTCTTCGTGCTCCCCGACGGTTCACTCACGATCAACGAGATCAACACCATGCCCGGGTTCACGCCCTCCTCGATGTTCCCGCGGATGTGGATGGAGACCGGGATGTCGTACGCCGACCTGGTCGACCACCTGGTGCAGCTCGCGCTGCGTCGTCCCACCGGTCTGCGCTGACGGCCCTGGAGACGGGGAGCCCACGAGAGGTAGGTTGTGCTCACCCGCCGACCCTGGGCGGTGACGCGACGCGCCGCGGCGGTCCTCGAGCTCGCGGGCACCGCGCGGACGACGATGGATAGGAATCCCCATGAGTGCAGAAGCCTTCATCTTGATCCAGACCGACAACGGCAAGGCCGGCGACGTCGCCAAGGCCATCCGCGACATGGAGGGCGTGACCCTGGCCGAGGACGTGACCGGCCCCTACGACGTGATCGTGCGCGCCGAGGCCGACAACATGGATGCGCTCGGTGACCTGGTGGTCGCCAACGTGCAGGCCGTCGCCGGCATCACCCGCACGCTGACCTGCCCCGTGGTGCACATCTGAGCCTGCCGTCCCCGGTTGTCCCCCAGGTGCCATCGCCGTCCTCGCGACGCCCCGCGGCCTCGGTCCGGGGCGTCGTGCTGTGTGCGGCCCTGAGCGTCGGGTTGCTCTCGGCGTGCGGGACCGGTCCGGTCACCCTCGACCCGCCCGGTGGCCTGGCCGCGGCACAGCGTGAGGTGTGCGAGGACCTGGTCGCGGCCCTTCCCGACGAGGTCGCCGGCCTGGAGCGCCGCGAGGTCGATCCGGCCGATGCGCTCGGCGCCGCCTGGGGGGACCCGGCGATCGAGCTCACCTGCGGGGTGGGGCGACCTGCCGACTACGACGCCGCCAACGGCTGCACCACCGTCAACGGCGTCGACTGGTACATCCCGAGGGAGCAGCTCGAGGGCAACGGCGAGCTCGACCTCACCATGACCACGATCAAGCGTGAGGTGGGTGTCGAGGTGGTCCTGCCCGGTGAGCACTGGCCGCCCGCCACCACGCTGGCCGACCTCTCCGAGGCGATCAGCGAGCACACCGACGCGACCGGGCGGTGCCGATGATCGGCGCGGATCAGGTTGAATCGGGCCGATGAACCCACCAGAGACCCTGGCCGACATCGGCGAGTTCGCCACGATCTCCCGGATCACCGAGGCGTTCCCGACCACCGAAGCCGTGCTGATCGGACCCGGCGACGACGCCGCCGCGGTCCGGATCGGGCGCGACGCCGCCCTGCTCGCCACCGACATGCTGGTCGAGGGACGCCACTTCAAGCGTGACTGGTCCACGCCGCTCGACGTGGGGCACCGCGCCGCCGCGCAGTCCCTGTCGGACCTCAACGCGATGGGTGGGACCACGACGGCGCTGCTCGTCGCCGTCGCGGCGCCGGCGGACCTCCCGGTCGAGTGGGCCACAGGGCTGGCGCAGGGTCTGGCGCAGGAGGCCGCCCTCGTGGGTGCGGCCGTCGTCGGTGGTGACCTGACCCGAGCCGACGCGGTCACGGTCTGCGTCACTGCGGTCGGCGCCGCCGAGGGTGACCCGGTGCGCCGCTCGGGGGCCCGGGTCGGCGACGTCGTCGCGCTGCGAGGCCGGCAGGGATGGGCAGCCGCCGGCCTGGCGGTGCTGCAGCGCGGCTTCCGATCGCCCCGCGCGGTCGTCGAGGCCTACCGCCGTCCCGAGGTGCCCTACGGCGCCGGGGCGCAGGCGCTGGCCGCGGGAGCCACCGCGATGATCGACATCTCCGACGGTCTGGTGGCCGACCTCGGTCACGTCGCGGGCGCCAGCGGGGTCGCGATCGACCTCGACCCGGGGGCGTTCGAGGTCCCGGAGCCGCTGCACGCGGTCGGCGCGGCGCTGGGTGCGGACCCGCTGGGCTTCGTGCTCGGGGGCGGTGACGACCACGCGCTGGTCGCGACCTTCCCGGGTGACCTGCCCGAGGGGTGGGTGGCGATCGGCCGCGTCGGCGAGGGCGAGGGCGTCACCGTCGACGGTGCGCCGTACGAGGCAGAGGCGGGCTGGACCCACTTCTGAGCGGTGCGGCCAAGGGCATCGGACATCTCAGCTCACCTGGTGAGTCGAGATGTCCGAGACCGAGCACGTCGCCGAGCACGGTCGAGGGCTGACCCCCAGCACGGCCGCCACCATCGCGGCCGTCCAGCAGGGGCGGTCGCACACCTGCCCCCAGGTCAGCCGCACGGTGCGCCGACCCGCAACCGCCGCGACCAGGTCACGGTCGGCGTCGCGGTCGCGGCGGGCGACGGACTCGTGCCACGCGCGACCGTCCAGCTCCACGATCGCCTGGTCGTACGACGCGTCGCGGTAGACCACGCCGGTCCTCGAGTGCGCCCGCTCCTGCCGCGAGGCGGAGGGCAGGCCGTGTGCCCGCTCGACGAGGGTGAGGTAGGCGTGCTCCAGCACCGAGCAGCTGCCCGTGGCCAGGTCGTCGAGGACCGACCGGAGCTGCTTGCGGCCGCTCAGCGACGGCTGCGAGTCGAGCTGCTCGATCAACCGCTGCGGTGTCGTGCGTCGCGTGCCGAGCGCATGGGCGAGCTCGCCGACCCGCTCGACCATCCGGGGTGATCGCGCGGCAACCTCCAGGACGGCCGGCTCGTAGCGCACCCGCGGTGGCCGCAGCTGCCACTGGACCGACGCCAGCGTCGCGGTGCTCCGGCGCACCTCGAGATCCGGCGTCCGGCGTGGCCGGCGACCGTCGGCGACCACGACCTCGAGCGGCGCCGACTCCACCGTCGGGCCGCGGCGCCCGAGCCCCTCGGCGGCGACGAGGGCCGACCGCCCGGTCAGCGCGGCGGAGGTCGCGTCGCCCGGCGGGTCGTCGGTGCGCGAGCGGCAGTGCAGCACTGAGCCCCACGCGCGCTGCCACCAGGTCGGCTCACCGGTGTGGTCGACGTACACCCCGGGGCGCAGGAGGGCGAGCTCGCGTCGACGCAGCATCCGGGCGATGTCGTGCGGCCGCTGGCCCACCATCAGCAGCTGGGCGCGCGAGACGACACCGGACTGTTGCTCGAGGAGGTCACGCACCGCCCGATGGTGGCCCGGACGGGAGGTGGATCGCGACGGTCAGGACGCGCGCCTGTGGACAACGAGCCCGTCGGACATCTCAGCTCACCTGGTGAGTCGAGATGTCCGATGCCTTCACAGGTGGAGCCGAAAAATGCGCGAGCCGCCCGGAGGCGGCTCGTCGGCGGGACGTGCTGGGGTCAGCGGCTGACCTTGCCGGACTTCAAGCAGCCCGTGCACACGTTGAGGCGCTTGGAGGTGCCGTTGACCTTGGCACGCACGCGCTGGATGTTGGGGTCGAAGCGACGCTTCGTGATCTTCCGGGACCACGGCCGGTTGTGGCCGAAGCCCGGGCCCTTGGCGCAGATGTCACAGACGGCAGCCACCGTGAACTCCTGGGTGTTTCGAGTGCAGATCGGGGGTCCGGCTCTGGCCGGACAACCGCGCTAGCGTATCCGATGCCGGGGCGTGGGTGCCAATCGAGCGAGCCGGCCTGCCAGCAGTGGAGCACGAACCGCGAGGACGAGGAGGGCCGGTGCCGCCGAGCACGCAGGACGACGAGGGAGGGCTGGCGCTGCCGCCGCTGCTGCGCTTCTCCGACCTCGTGGTGACCGCCCTGCAGGCGCACCGCGAGGAGATCGACGCGCTCAACGTCTACCCGGTGCCGGACGGCGACACCGGCACCAACCTGTTCCTCACCTTCGAGGCCGCCGCGAGCGCGCTCGCCGAGTCGGTGCAGGCACAGGGCGGGGAGGAGCACGCCGACCTCGTCACCAGCATCGCGGCGTACGCGCGCGGCCTGCTGCTGGGCGCCCGAGGCAACTCCGGGGTGATCATGTCCCAGCTGGTGGGGGCGCTCTTCCGCCGGATCGCCACCGCGGCGTACGACGAGCGCGCGGCGGAGGTCTTCGCCGCCGGCATGGCGCAGGCGACCCGAGCCGGTTACGAGGCCGTCGCCGAGCCCGTCGAGGGCACGATCCTCAGCGTCGCCCGGGCCGCCAGCGAGGCGGCCGAGGAAGTCGTCGAGGACCCCGCCACCCGCAGCGCCGACGTGATGGCGGCCTCGCGCAAGGCGGCCGAGGAGGCGCTGGCCCGCACGCCCGAGCAGCTGGAGGTGCTGGCCCGCTCCGGCGTCGTCGACGCAGGCGGACGCGGGCTCTGCGTGGTCCTCAGCTGCGCCGAGGCGGCCTACACCGGGAGGCACGAGCTGGTGGACCGCGACCTGGAGCGCGCTCGCCGCGCGCTGCCGGTGATCGACCGCAGCGTGCCGCACGACGAGCTGAGTGCCGAGGGCCCGGCGTACGAGGTGATGTACCTGCTCGACGCGCACGACGAGTCCATCCCGCGGCTGCGGGAGGACCTGGCGCCGCTGGGCGACTCCCTGGTCGTCGTCGGCGGCGAGGGGCTGTGGAACGTCCACGTCCACGTCGACGACGTCGGCGCCGCGGTGGAGGCAGGCATCAAGGCCGGTCGGCCGCACCGGGTGCGGGTCACGCACTTCGCCGAGCAGGTCGCCGTGGCCTCGGCTCGCGCGCACCGCCGCACCGGCCGCGCCGTGGTCGTCGTCGCGGCCGGTCCGGGTCTCTCCCAGGTCTTCGGCGAGGCCGGCGCATCCGTGGTCCCCGCCAGGCTCGACGCCCGTCCCTCGACCGGTGAGCTGGTCGAGGCGATCGTGGCCACCGGGGCCCACGAGGTGGTGGTGCTGCCCAACGACCGCGACGTCGTCCCGACCGCGGAGGCGGCGGCGCGACTCAGCTCCGACGAGCACGGCGTGCGCGTCGCGGTGATCCCGACCCGCACCCAGGTGCAGGGCATGGCCGCGCTGGCGGTGCACGAGCCGGGCCGAGACCTCGAGCACGACCTCGTCGAGATGACCGCTGCGGCGCGCCACGCCCGCTCGGGCGCGGTGACGGTCGCGGTCCGCCAGGCGATCACGACCGCCGGTGCCTGCGAGCCGGGGGACGTGCTCGGTGCGGTCGAGGGGGACTTCGCGGTCATCGGTGACGACCACGGCGAGGTCGCCTACCAGGTGCTCGACCGGCTGCTCGGCGGTGGCGGCGAGCTGGTCACGGTCATCTCCGGCGCCGACGACGCCGGGCTGGCGCAGCGATGCGCCGACTACCTCGCGTCGCGTCACCCCAGTGTCGACGTGCTGGTGTACGACGGGGGACAAGAGCGCTACCCGGTGCTGTTCGGTGTCGAGTAGGGCCGCGCGACGTGACGGAGGGGACCGAGAGCCAGTGAGCGTGCAGGCGGGCGTTGCCTGGGACTCCAGGCTGACCGGCGTGCTCGGGGGGAAGACCGCCGAGAAGCTGGCCAAGCACCTATCGATCCACACCGTCGGCGACCTGCTGACCCACTACCCGCGCCGGCTGATCCGTGCCGGTGAGGCGAGCTCGCTGCAGGACCTGGTGCCGGGCGAGCGGGCCAGCGTCGTGCTCACGGTGCGCTCCGCGGAGGTCAAGGACTTCTTCAACAAGCGCATCGGTCGGCGCAGCCACCGGGTGGAGGTGCAGGCCGAGCTCGCCGACGGCACGGTGTGGATGACCTTCTTCGACAACCAGAGCGGTCGCGCCACCTGGCGCGCCAAGCAGCTCTCGCCGGGCACGACCCTGCTGGCGTCGGGCAAGTTCGACCGGAGCCGCTACAAGCGCGGCGCCTGGGAGCTGACCCACCCCTACTACGAGGTCACCGACTCCGGTGACGTCTCCGAGGTCCCCGAGCTGCTCCCGATCTACCCCGCCGCGGGGGAGGTCAACTCCTTCCAGCTGATGCGAGCGATCCGGATCGCGCTGGACGTGCTCGGCGAGGTCCCTGACCCGCTGCCGGCGTCGGTCCGGGAGGCGCGCGACCTGGTCGGTCTGCGGCAGGCCCTGGAGTGGGTGCACCGTCCCCTCGACGACCAGCAGGACCGAGCCGCACGCCGTCGACTGGTCTTCGACGAGGCGCTGGTCATGCAGACCGCGCTGGCCCAGCGGCGCCACGAGCAGCGCAGCCTGACCGCCGTGACCCGCACGGGCGCGGACGGCGCGCTCTTCGACGCCTTCGACGAGCGGCTGCCCTTCGAGCTGACCGCCGGCCAGCGTGAGGTGGAGCGCGAGCTGCTCGCCGACCTCGCGCAGCCCCACCCGATGCACCGGTTGCTCCAGGGTGAGGTCGGCTCGGGCAAGACCGTGGTGGCCCTGCGCGCGATGCTGCGGGTGATCGACTCCGGCGGCCAGGCCGCCCTGCTCGCGCCCACTGAGGTGCTGGCCCAGCAGCACCACCGCTCGATCAGCCGGATGCTCGGCGACCTCGCGGCCGGCGGCATGCTCGGGGGCTCCGAGCACGCCACGGGAGTGGTGCTGCTGACCGGGTCCTCGGGGGCGCAGGCGCGGCGCGAGGCGCTGCTCGACGCGCAGTCGGGTCACGCCGGCATCGTGATCGGCACCCACGCCCTGCTCGAGGACGTCGTGCAGTTCGCCGACCTCGGCCTGGTGGTCATCGACGAGCAGCACCGCTTCGGGGTCGAGCAGCGCGCCGCGCTGGCCGCCAAGGCGCGCGGTGGCACGCCCCACGTGCTGGTGATGACCGCGACGCCGATCCCGCGCACGGTGGCGATGACCGTCTTCGGCGACCTGGAGACCTCCGAGCTGCGCGAGCTGCCCGCGGGTCGGGCACCGATCCAGACGACCGTCGTCCCGCTCGCGGAGCAGCCGTCGTGGCTCGACCGGGCCTGGGTCCGGGTGCGCGAAGAGGTCGAGAAGGGTCGCCAGGTCTACGTCGTCTGCCCGCGCATCACCGGCGACGAGGCGGACGCGGGGGAGCAGGCGGCGTGGGACGCACCCGACCAGAGAGACGAGGGAGACGAGGGAGACGGGGGAGCCGAGGGGGCTGCCAGGCGCGACCTCGCGTCGGTGGAGCAGGTGATGCCGAGCCTCGCGCAGGGGCCGCTGCAGGGGCTGCGGGTGGAGATGCTGCACGGCCGGATGCCTGCCGAGGCCAAGGACGAGACGATGCGGCGCTTCGCGCAGGGCGAGATCGACGTCCTGGTGGCCACCACCGTGATCGAGGTCGGCGTCGACGTGGGCAATGCCACCACGATGGTGGTCCTGGACGCCGAGCGCTTCGGGCTCTCCCAGCTGCACCAGCTGCGGGGGCGGGTCGGCCGGGGCGGCCACCCCGGGCTGTGCCTGCTGGTCTCCCGCGCGACCTCACCCACCGCGCGACGCCGGCTCGTCGCCCTCGCCGAGAGTGGCGACGGGTTCGGTCTGGCCGAGCTCGACCTGGAGATCCGGCGGGAGGGTGACGTGCTCGGCACCGACCAGTCCGGCCGCCGCACCTCGCTGCACCTGCTCTCGGTGGTCCGTGACGTCGAGGTGGTCCAGGAGGCGCGTCAGGTGGCGACGCAGATCGTCGAGGACGACCCCGAGCTGGCCGCCAACCCGGGGCTGCGGACGCTGGTGGAGGGGTTGCGTGCCCGCGACGCCGCCGACTACCTGGAGAAGACGTGACCCGCGTGATCGGCGGCGCCGCCGGGGGGCGACGGCTGCAGACGCCGCCGGGCGACCGCACCCGACCCACCTCCGACCGCACCCGGGAGGCGCTGTTCTCCTCCCTGGAGTCGCTGCTGGGCAGCTGGAGCGGCGTCCGGCTGCTCGACCTGTACGCCGGGTCCGGCGCGGTCGCGATCGAGGCGCTCTCGCGCGGCGCGGCCCGCGCGGTGTGCGTGGAGCGTGACCGCCGGGCCGCGGGCGTGATCCGCCGCAACGGGCAGGACCTCGGTCTGACGCCGCAGGTGCACAGCCGCGCGGTCTCGTCGTACCTCGCTGGTGAGCCGGAGACCTTCGAGGTGGTCTTCCTCGACCCGCCGTACGACCTGGCGCCGGAAGCGGTCGAGCGCGACCTGGGTGCGCTGGTCGCGGGGTGGCTGGCTCCGGAGGCCCTGGTGGTCGTGGAGCGATCCGCCCGCCGCGCCGCCGTGGGGTGGCCCGAGCCGCTGCACGCGCTGCGCGAGCGCCGCTACGGCGAGACCGTCCTGGCGTACGCGCGCTTTGGTAGCGTCGCGGACTGACCTGCGGTGGGCCGGCGAGCGCCGGCTCCGCATCGACTCGTCGAGGAGCCCACGTGCGTCGAGCTGCCTGTCCCGGTTCGTTCGACCCGGTGACCAACGGTCACATCGACATCTTCGGCCGCGCGGCCTCGCTCTTCGACGAGGTCGTCGTCGCGGTCGGGGTCAACCAGTCCAAGAACCGGCTGTTCAACGCCGAGGAGCGCCTGGACATGCTCCACGAGGCGGTCGCGCCGTGGGACAACGTGGTCGTCGACTCCTTCACCGGGCTGCTCACCGACTTCTGCCGTGACCGGGGGGTCACCGCGATCGTGAAGGGCCTGCGGGCGGTCACCGACTTCGACTACGAGCTGCAGATGGCCCAGATGAACGCCAGCCTGAGCGGGATCGAGACCGTCTTCGTGCCGACCAGCCCGGAGTACAGCTTCCTCGCCTCGAGCCTGGTCAAGGAGGTCGCAGGCTTCGGCGGCGACGTCTCCGCCCTGATCCCCGACTTCGTGCTCTCGCGGCTCGAAGCCAAGCTCGCCGAGCGCCGAGAGGGCTGAGCCGGTCTGAGTGGGTCTGGGCCGGCCTCGAGCCGGGCCTGACCCCGGTCCGGCCGGCACGGGTCGGGTGTTTTTTGGCCCGCCGGGGGCGGCGCCGTTATCCTGATCTGCGGTCCTCGTGTCGCCGAGGCCTCTCGCGCCGAGCCAGGCGTGAGCAGGTTCGATGATCTCAAGGACCGTGATCTGTCAGTGTCGTCGTCATCCGAAGGTTGCCCCGTGCGTCTCGACCCGAGAGCGCCGCTCGTGCTCGACACCCGTGAGCTCGGTCGCCGTCCCGGGACCGAGAAGCAGGTGAGCCTGGATGCCCCGGCCCCGGCAGATCTCGGCATCGAGGTGCTTCGCGTCCCCGAGGGCCGCCCGGTCGAGTTCGACCTGCGGCTGGAGGCGGTCGTGGAGGGCGTGCTGGTCACCGGCACCGTGAGCGCGGAGCTGGAGGGTGAGTGCGCCCGGTGCCTCGACGGCGTAAGCAGAGACGTCCACGCCGAGGTGTGCGAGCTCTTCGTCTACGACGACGACGAGCCCGCTCAGCGCGACGAGGACGACGACACCAGTCGCCTGCAGGGTGACCTGCTGGACCTGGAGCCGTTGCTGCGTGATGCGGTGGTGCTTGCGCTACCGTTCCAGCCGTTGTGCCGGGACGACTGTCCGGGACTGTGCGCCGAGTGCGGCGCTCGCCTGGCGGACGACCCCGGCCATGCGCACGCCGAGCCGGTGGACCCGCGCTGGGCAGCGCTGCAGCAGCTGGCCGGCGGGGGCGAGTCCGACCAGTCGTAGCCGGACCCCAGCACGACCCAGCACGACCCAGCACCACCCAGCACCACCTGAGCCTGAGACCAGAAGCAGACCCGGTCGCACCTCGCGACCTGATCGAGGAGATACAAGTGGCAGTCCCGAAGCGGAAGATGTCGCGGAGCAACACCCGCCACCGCCGGTCGCAGTGGAAGGCCAGCGCCCCGGCGCTGACCACCTGCGCCAACCCCGCCTGCGGCGCCAAGCACCTGCCGCACCGCGCGTGCCCGACCTGCGGGCAGTACGGCTCCCGTTCCGACCGGCGTCCCGTCCTCTGAGCCCCCCGGGGTCCGATGGCGCCGCAGCTGGAGCAGTCGACCGGTGGCGGAGCTGTCGGCTCCGCACCCTCCGCACCCTCGGAGGCCCCCGCGAGTGGGGTCTCCTACCCCGACCTGCGCGCAGCGCTGGGTGAGCCCCTCGTCGACGACGAGCTGCTCGAGCGCGCGCTGACCCACCGCTCGTACGCCTACGAGAACGGCGGCCTGCCCACCAACGAGCGCCTGGAGTTCCTCGGCGACTCGGTGCTCGGCCTGGTGGTGACCGAGACCCTCTTCGCCGACCACCCCGATCTCTCCGAGGGGCGGCTGGCCAAGCTGCGGGCCGCGGTGGTCAACGCCCGCGCCCTGGCCGAGGTGGCCAAGCTGATCGGCCTGGGCGGGCACGTCAAGCTCGGCCGAGGCGAGGAGATCACCGGAGGTCGCACGAAGGCCTCGATCCTCTCCGACACCGTCGAAGCCGTCATCGGAGCGATCTACCTCTCCAGTGGCTTCGAGGGCGCCGGCGCGGTGGTGCACCGCCTCTTCGACCCGCTGATGGCCGACGCCGCCGGCATGGGTGCCGGCCTGGACTGGAAGACCAGCCTGCAGGAGCTGTGCGCCGAGCTCGGGGTGGGCGTCCCGGAGTACGTCATCGAGGACGACGGGCCCGACCACGCCAAGACCTTCACCGCGAAGGTCCGGGTGGGGGAGTCGCTCTACGGCCGCGGCCTCGGCCGGTCCAAGAAGGAGGCCGAGCAGCAGGCGGCCGAGACCGCCTACAACGAGCTCAGCGACGCCGCGGCAGCCGACCCGGCCGAGGGGGTCGACGGGGTCGAGGAGGTCGACGGGGCCACCGGCCCGGTCGACACCAACGGCACCGCCTGAGTCCCCGCCGTCAGAGCCGTGTCCTGAGCCATGCCCGAGCTGCCTGAGGTCGAGGTCGTCCGGCGTGGCCTGGAGCGCCATGTCGTCGGCCGCCGCCTCGAGGACGTCGAGGTCCTCCATCCGCGTCCGGTGCGTCGCCACCTCGCCGGCCCCGACGACTTCGGCGCGCTGCTGAGCGGGCGTCTGGTCACCGGCGCGCGACGGCGCGGCAAGTTCCTCTGGCTCCCGCTCGAGAGCGGTGACGCCCTCCTGGCCCACCTGGGGATGAGCGGCCAGATGCTGGTGCAGCCGAGCGGCTCGCCCGACGAGACCCACCTGCGGGTCCGTTTCGGCCTCAGTCGCCACGAGGGCGACGACGAGGTGGCCCCGGACGGTCTCGAGCTGCGGTTCGTCGACCAGCGGATGTTCGGCGGGCTGGCGGTCTCGCTGGGCGGCGCCGACGTCCCGGCGGAGGTTGCGCACATCGCGCTCGACCCGCTGGACCCGCTCTTCGACGACGCGGCGTTCCTCACCCAGGTCCGGCGTCGCACGGCGGGCATCAAGCGGTTGCTGCTCGATCAGCGCCTGATCTCCGGAGTGGGCAACATCTACGCCGACGAGGCGCTCTGGGCCGCGCGGATCCATGGCGACCGACCGGGCGGTCGCCTCACCGGACCCCAGGTGCGCACCCTCCTGGGCGAGGTCCGCGCCGTGATGTCGGCGGCGCTGCGGCAGGGTGGGACCTCCTTCGACAGCCTCTACGTCAACGTCAACGGCGAGAGCGGCTACTTCGACCGCTCGCTCTCGGCGTACGGGCGTGAGGGGCTGCCCTGCGACCGCTGCGGCACCCCGATCCGCCGCGTGGCCTTCACCAACCGCTCGTCGTTCTTCTGCCCGCGCTGTCAGCCGGTGCCGCGGCGGCCCCGGGTGCCTGGTTAAGGGCGCCGACGCCGGTACGGCTCGCTGTCGCCGGCTCACGACCAGCGCCGAGGTCGCCCCGGCGAGGGCTGAGTAGCCACGAGGTTCGGCCGCGTTGGCACTGCGCAGCTCTCCGGTTGCTGGGCGGCGACGCGCGCGGATCGTCGGCCTCGGTGGGAGCCTGAGGAGTGCAGCGCCCGGTTTCGACCGGGTTGGCCGGGTGCGGGTCCGGCAGAGAGGTGAGCGGGGGTCACACTGAGGCCTGCTATGTCACGAAAAGGTCACGTTGACCGCGGCCGCCGGGGTGTGCGAACCTTGAACACGCCTTCGCGCTCTCCCGGCCGCCTCGCACGCCTGCGGCCCGCGCCCAGGCCACGGCGATCAGTCTCGCTGCTCGCCGCCACTGATGCCAGCCGCTCTACTGGAACACGAAGGACCGCACACCATGGCCAAGGCCCTCATCGGCTATGTCGGCGCCCAGGACCCTCGCATCACCTCTCGTCTCGTCTCCGAGAACCGCCGCCTCGAGCAGCAGGTCGCCGACCTGGTCGCCCTGGTGAGCCGGCTCCAGGAGGAGAACGACGCCCTCACCGCGGCGATCGACCCGGCCCTGCTGCAGTCCCGCCAGGACATGCAGCCCGCCTGACCCGGCGCTCCCTGCTCGACTGACGAGCAGCCGTCCCTGGCGGCTCTGTCGGCCCGGTCGACGGCCCGCCCGATCACCCCGTGCCTGCTCAGCGACGATCCGCGCTGCGCCCCGACGCGCCCTGACGCGCCACGCCGACCTCGCGAAACGCGCTTCGGCTCGCGTGCCTCCCCCTCATCGTCGGCACGCCGTACTAGGGTGACGGCGCTGACGTGCTGGCTTCCCCCCGGCGGGTGACCGTCGTACGGCGCGACTGTGCAGAGCGGCAGGCCTTCCCGCGCCCGGGTGGGCCTGCGAACCGGTGAGGAGCCCACGTGTACCTGAAGACCCTGACGCTCAAGGGATTCAAGTCCTTCGCCTCCAGCACGACCCTGCAGCTCGAGCCCGGCATCACCTGCATCGTGGGGCCCAACGGCTCCGGCAAGTCCAACGTGGTCGACGCCCTCGCCTGGGTCATGGGCGAGCAGGGCGCCAAGTCGCTGCGCGGCGGCAAGATGGAGGACGTGATCTTCGCCGGGACGGCGGGTCGCCCGCCCCTGGGCCGGGCCGAGGTCGCGCTGACCATCGACAACTCCGACGGCGCGCTGCCGATCGACTACGCCGAGGTCACGATCAGCCGCACCATGTTCCGCAACGGCGGCTCGGAGTACGCGATCAACTCTCAGCCCTGCCGACTGCTCGACGTCCAGGAGCTGCTCTCCGACTCCGGCATCGGGCGCGAGATGCACGTGATCGTCGGGCAGGGTCAGCTCGACTCGATCCTGCACGCCACGCCCGAAGACCGTCGCGGCTTCATCGAGGAGGCCGCCGGCGTCCTCAAGCACCGCAAGCGCAAGGAGAAGGCGCTGCGCAAGCTGGAGTCCACCGAGGGCAACCTGACCCGCCTCGGAGACCTCCTGAGCGAGATCCGACGCCAGCTCAAGCCGCTGGGGCGGCAGGCCGAGGTCGCCCGGAAGGCTGCGGTGATCCAGGCCGACGTGCGCGACGCCCGCGCCCGGCTGCTGGCCGAGGAGCTGGTCAGCCTCCGCGCCACCGTGGAGCAGGAGCTCGCCGACGAGACCATGCTGACCCAGCGACGCAACGAGCTCGAGGCGGCGCTGGAGACGGCGCGGGCCGGCGAGGCCGAGATCGAGGCCTCGCTGCGCGAGGACCTTCCGGCCCTCTCACGCGCACAGGAGACGTGGTTCGCGCTCACCGGCATGCAGGACCGGCTGCAGGGCACCGCGTCCCTGGCCGCCGAGCGGGTGCGCAACGCCGATGCCGAGCCGGAGATGGCGCCGGGGCGCGACCCCGAGGAGCTCGAGGCCGAGGCGGCTCAGGTGCGCGAGCAGGAGCAGGTCATCACCGAGGAGGTCCACCGCAACCGCACGGCGCTCGACGACGCACTGGCAGCGCGTCAGGCCGCCGAGGACGCGCACGGCGCTGAGGAGCGCCGCGTCGCCACCCTGCAGCGAGCCGCTGCCGACCGACGTGAGGGCCTGGCGCGGCTGCAGGGTCAGGTCAACGCCAAGAAGAGCCGCGCCGCCGCCACCCAGGAGGAGCTCGGCCGGCTGGAGGTCGCTCGCGCCGAGGCCGCGACCCGGGCCGAGCGCGCCGAGCGCGACTTCACCTCCCTGGAGAGCCGCATCGCCGGGCTCGACGCCGGCGAGCAGGGGCTCGACGCCGAGCACGAGGTGGCTCTCGCCGGGCTCGAGGACTGCGAGTCGCAGCTGGGCAAGATGCGTGAGGAGGCGCAGGCCGCCGAGCGCGAGCGGGCGGCCCTGATCGCTCGACGAGAGGCGCTCGAGCTGAGTCTGAGCCGCAAGGACGGGTCCGGTGCGCTGCTGGCGGCCACGGAGCCCGTCTCCGGCCTGCTGGGCTCCGTCGCGGCACTGGTCGAGGTCCGCTCGGGCTACGAGGCCGCGGTCGCCGCGGCGCTCGGTGCGGCCGCGGACGCGGTCGTGATCGACGGCCTGGACCACGCTCTCGACGCCCTGGGCCGGCTGAAGTCCGACGACCTCGGCCGGGCGGGCATGGTGCTGGGTGGTGCCTGCGCTGACCGGGCCGGCTGGCCGAGCCTCCCCGCAGGCGCGTCGTACGCCGTGGACTCGCTGTCCTGCCCCGAGCCGATCCGCGGCGCGCTGCAGCGGCTGCTCGAGCAGGTCGCGGTCGTCGACGACGCGCGAGCCGCGCGCGAGGTGCTGCGAGCGCACCCCGAGCTGGTCTGTGTGACCCGTGACGGCGACGTGCTGGGGGCCCACTACGTCGCCGGTGGCTCCTCGAGCGCCCCCAGCCTGCTCGAGGTCCAGGCGGCGCTCGACGAGGCCGAGAGCCGCATCGAGGAGGTCACCCACACCTCGCAGCGGCTCGCCTTCGAGCTCAACCGGGTCGAGCAGGAGCGCCACGACGCTGCGCAGCGCGTGGAGGCGGCGCTGGCCCAGCTCCACGAGTCCGACGCCCACCTGGCCGCCGTCGCTGAGGAGCTCGCCCAGCACGGCGGCACCGCCCGGGCCGCCCGCGCCGAGGTCTCGCGGCTGGAGCGCGCGACCGAGGAAGCGGTGCAGGCACGCGACGCCGATCTCGCCGACCTGACCCAGCTCCAGGAGCGGCTGGACAGCGCGGAGTCCACCGAGGAGGAGGAGCCCGACGTCGAGGTGCTGGAGGGCCTGGCGCAGCGTGCCCGGGAGTCCCGCGCCGCCGAGACCGAGGCCCGGCTCTCGCTGCGCACCGCCGAGGAGCGGGCGCGTGCCCTCGCCGGGCGCGCCGAGGCGCTGCTGCGCAGCGCTGCGCAGGAGCGGGAGGCACGGGCGCGCGCCGCGGCCCACCGTGAGCGGGTGGCACGTGAGGCCGCCGTCGGGCGTGCGGTGGTGGAGGCGGTCGGCGTCGTCGAGTCCCACCTGCGGCGCTCCTTGCAGCGGGCCGCGCAGCGACGCACCGAGATCGAGGAGCGTCGTCGCGGTCGCGAGCAGGAGCTGATCGAGGTGCGCGGACGGCTGCGCGACCTGGGTCGCGACCTCGACGAGCTGGTCAACACCGTCCACCGCGACGAGATGGCGCGCGCCCAGCAGCAGATGCGCGTCGAGCAGCTCGCGGAGCGGGCGCTCGAGGAGCTCGGGCTCGACCCCGACAACCTGGTCTCCGACTACGGGCCCGAGCTCGAGGTCCCGGTCCTCGTGGTCGCCGAGGACGGCGAGCTGACCCAGACCGGCACCGTGCCCTTCGTGCGTGAGGAGCAGACCAAGCGGCTGCGCTCCGCCGAGCGGGCCCTGGCCCAGCTGGGCAAGGTCAACCCGCTGGCGCTGGAGGAGTTCACCGCGCTGGAGGAGCGCCACAAGTTCCTCACCGAGCAGCTGGAGGACCTGCGCAAGACACGCCGCGACCTGCTCGACATCGTGCGCGAGGTCGACGAGCGGGTGGAACAGGTCTTCACCGAGGCGTGGGAGGACGTCCGCGAGGTGTTCTCCGGCGTCTTCGGGCGACTCTTCCCCGGTGGCGAGGGTCGCCTGGTGCTCACCGACCCCTCCAACATGCTGACCACCGGCATCGAGGTCGAGGCCCGGCCGCCGGGCAAGAAGGTCAAGCGGCTCTCGTTGCTCTCCGGCGGTGAGCGCTCCCTGGTCGCGGTGGCCTTTCTCGTCTCGCTGTTCAAGGCACGCCCCTCGCCGTTCTACATCCTCGACGAGGTGGAGGCGGCCCTCGACGACACCAACCTGGGCCGGCTGCTCGACATCTACACCGAGCTGCGCGACAGCTCCCAGCTGCTGGTCATCACCCACCAGAAGCGCACCATGGAGATCGGCGACGCGCTCTACGGCGTCACCATGCGCGGCGACGGCGTCACCACCGTGATCAGCCAGCGCCTGCGCGAGGCCGAGTCCGCGTGAGCGCCCGGCCGCGCCCCACCCGCGCGGACTACGTCAGCTGGCGCACGGCGACGACCCGCTGGGCCGACGACGACGTCTACGGCCACATGAACAACGCGACGTACTTCGAGCTGATCGACACCGCCGTCAACGCCCACCTGATCGAGGCCACCGGCCTCGACATCCGCTCGCTGCCCGCAGTCGGGGTGGTCGCGGAGGTCGGGTGCCGCTACTTCGAGGAGCTCGGCTTCCCCGAGCCCGTCGACCTGGGGCTGGTCGTGGACCGGCTCGGCCGGTCCTCGGTGACCTACCGCATCGGGCTCTTCCAGGGCGACGGTGACCAGGCCCGCGCCGAGGGCCGCTTCGTGCACGTCTACGTCGACAACACCGTCGAGGGTCGGCGACCCGCGGTGCCCGTCCCGGAGGAGATCCGCCAGGCGCTGACGCCCCTCGTGCGCGCCGACGGGGACCAGCCGGCATGACCGGGATCACACCGCTCCGATTGGGTTCTGAGGGCCGATCGGGGTGACGATGCAAGGAGCGTGGCCCCACGTCCGTCTCGGAGGAACTCCTGTGCTCGCCCTCGTCGCCGTGACCGGCTACTTCGTGTTCTGCCTGGCGCTCTGCGTCGGCGTCGCGCTCTACGTCGCCTTCCCGGCTCGCGGGCGCACCGCCCCCGGACGACTGCGCCGCACCGCCCCCGGCGCCTCGCGCGCGTCCGAGCAGACCACCGATGCCCGCACCGACGACATCCCGCGCCGTACGGCACGGGGCCGGCGGCCCCGCGGACGCCAGGCGCCCCAGCGCGGCTGAGCCTGGGTTCCGACCCCACCGACCCGACGACTCAGGAGGGCCCTCCTGAGGGCTTGCCCCCGGATGGTTTGATGCCGCAGTGGACCTGCTCACCCTGATCATCGCGATCGCCGTCGTGGCGCTCGTCGTCGTCCTCGGTTTCGTCTCCACCGCCTCGCGCCGGAGTAGCCGCGCTTCCGGCAGCACGGACGTCATCACCCGGCCGGAGGCTCCCGCCGAGGCGCCACCACCGCAGAGCGACACCGCGACGCTCGAGCCCGACGTCGCTGCCCCCACCGCCCCGCCGGTCGAGCGCCCTGAGAGCACCGCGAGCCGGCTCGTCCGGTTGCGCGAGCGGCTCTCGCGCTCCCAGGGGACCCTGGGTCGAGGCCTGCTCGCGCTGCTCTCGCGCGACCGGGTCGACGAGGACACCTGGGAGGAGATCGAGGACACCCTGCTCACCGCCGACGTCGGCGTCGGCCCCACCCAGGAGCTGGTCGAGAGCCTGCGCAACCGCCTTCGGGTCGAGGGGTCAGCAGCCGCCCCCGTGCGCGAGGTCCTGCGCGAGGAGCTGCTGGCCCTCGTCGACCCCTCGATGGACCGCCGTCTCGCCGTCAGCCGGCGCGAGGGCCACCCGGCCGTCGTCCTGATGGTCGGCGTCAACGGCACCGGCAAGACCACCACCGTCGGCAAGCTCGCCAGGATCCTGGTCGCCGAGGACCACCAGGTCGTCCTCGGCGCAGCCGACACGTTCCGCGCCGCAGCCGCCGAGCAGCTCACCACCTGGGGCGAGCGCGTCGGGGTCGCCACCGTGAAGGGCCCGGAGGGCTCGGACCCCGCCAGTGTCGCGTTCGAGGCCGTGCGCAGCGGGATGGAGCAGGAGGCCGACACCGTCATCCTCGACACCGCCGGGCGCCTGCAGAACAAGGCCGGGCTCATGGACGAGCTCGGCAAGGTCAAGCGCGTGGTGGAGAAGCAGGCTCCGGTCTCCGAGGTGCTGCTCGTCCTCGACGCCACCACCGGGCAGAACGGCCTGATCCAGGCCCGCGTCTTCGCCGAGGTCGTCAACGTCACCGGGATCGTGCTCACCAAGCTCGACGGGTCCGCCAAGGGCGGCATCGTGGTGGCGGTGCAGCGTGAGCTCGGGGTGCCGGTCAAGCTGGTCGGTCTCGGCGAGGGCGCCGACGACCTGGCCCCGTTCGACCCCGACAGCTTCGTCTCGGCGCTCCTCGGCGAGGAGTAACCGCTTCGGCCTGATCGGGGCGGCGGCTGGGTGGGCTGGACACAGGCCCGCCGGGCGGGTGTCGGGGCGCGCTGTCGCCGTGTCCTCCGGGGCTCACGCGGTGGCCGAGCCGGGCGACGAGAGGCCCACGCCTCCTGACGCTGCGCCCCGCCGCCCGCCCGGCGGCCCCGCGCCCAGCCCGCTGTTCGGACTGACGCCGTGGCCCCCACCCCCAACCCCCGCCTCAGCGGATCGCATGAGTGTTAACGCGGGCGAAACAGTCGGGTGGATTCCGTGACATGGGCGCAACGTGTGCCGCAGCAACCTGAAACCTCCGCGGGTCAGGGTTCTGGTCATCGAGAGATGGCTGCCCCGGACGACGGGGTCCGGCAGCACCGCACACGTGCTCGACCAGCCCTGGGGAGGGTCGGGCGCACCGCATGCCGGTCCCGGTCACGCCGCCCGGCTCGAAACTGGAGGATTCGTGGACGGCTACAACGCGTTCATGCTCGTGGCCACGCTGTTGGTCCTGATGATGACCACACCGGCGCTGGCCTTGTTCTACGGCGGGATGACCCGCTCGAAGTCCGTGCTCAACATGATGATGATGTCGTACTCGGCGATGGCCATCGTCGGCATCCTGTGGGTGCTCTGGGGCTACTCGATGGTCTTCGGAGGGGACGGCATGTTCTTCGCCTCACCCTTCACCGACTTCGGGCTGAAGGACCTCGGCTACGACGGCTACACCTTCATGATGTTCCAGCTCACCTTCGCGGTGATCACGACCGCCCTGATCAGCGGCGCGATCGCTGACCGGGTGAAGTTCTCCGCGTGGCTGGTGTTCGTCCCGCTGTGGGCGACGCTGTCCTACTTCCCGCTGGCGCACATGGTCTTCGGCTGCACCGACGACGCCCTGATCTGCACCACGATCGGCGCGCAGGACTACGCCGGGGGCACCGCGGTCCACATCAACGCCGGTATGGCCGGCCTGGTGCTCGCCCTGATCGTCGGCAAGCGCCTCGGCTTCGGCAAGTCACCGATGAAGCCGCACAACCTGACGCTGACGATGCTCGGCGCGGCGCTGCTGTGGGTCGGCTGGTACGGCTTCAACGTCGGCTCGCTCGTCTTCAGCGACGACATCGACCCCAGCACCCAGTTCCTCAACGAGACCGGCCTGACCTTCGCCAACACCACGTTGGCGACGATGGCAGCGATCATCGGCTGGCTGCTGGTCGAGCGCATCATGCACGGCAAGGCGACGACCCTGGGCGCGGCCTCCGGCATCGTGGCGGGTCTGGTGGCGATCACCCCGGCCGCCGGTGCCGTGGACATCGTCGGCGCGCTCGCCATCGGTGCCGTGGCCGGCGCGCTGTGTGCGGTCGCGGTGGGCTGGAAGTACAAGCTCAACTACGACGACTCGCTCGACGTCGTCGGTGTCCACCTCGTGGGCGGCATCGTCGGCACGCTCATGATCGGTCTGTTCTCCGTCACGGCCAGCGCCGACGAGGGCATTGCCGGCGGCGCCGTGGACGGGCTGTTCTACGGCGGCGGCCTGGGCTCCCTGGTCGACCAGACCCTGGGTGTCCTGGTGGCCATCGCCTGGTCAGGCATCGTCACCCTCCTCATCGCCCTGCTCATCAAGTTCACGCTGGGCTGGCGCATCAGCGAGGACGACGAGGTCGAGGGCATCGACTTCGCCGAGCACGGCGAGGCCGCCTACGACCTGATGAACCGCGGCGGTGGCTCGCTCACCGGCACGGGCACCGGCGCCGCATCCACCGGCAGGAAGACCCAGGAAGGGGCACTGGCATGAAGCTCATCACCGCGGTGATCAAGCCGCACAAGTGGGAGGACGTCCGAGCGGCGCTCGAGACCTTCGGCGTGACCGGCATGACGGTGAGCGAGGTCTCCGGCTACGGACGCCAGAAGGGCCACACCGAGGTCTACCGCGGCGCCGAGTACGACATCGCCCTCGTGCCCAAGGTGCGGGTGGAGATCGTCGTGGACGACGCCGACGCCGAGGACGTCGTGGGGGTGGTCGTGAAGGCCGCCGCCACCGGCAGCATCGGCGACGGGAAGGTCTGGGTCGCACCGGTCGACACGATCGTGCGGGTCCGGACCGGCGACCGCGACGTGGCCGCCGTCTGAGCAGCACGACCCACCACTGACCGCCTGAGCGGCCGGTCAGAGGACCAGCCTCCTCCCACCTGGGAGGGGGCTGGTTCACATGTCCGTAACACGGCGTACGCCGTCCTGAAACAAATTCACCCGAAGGTGTGGCTCGCGCCCGTGGCCGGATCTCTCGGCTCTGCCGCGGGCGGTGCCATGACAGCGTTCGACACCGTCGTGGGCGCCCCTGGGGAAGCGCGCGGCCCGACCTTCGAGGAAATCTCACGATGACCAACACCGGAGACACCGCGTGGCTGCTCGCCGCGGCGGCGCTCGTGATGCTGATGGCTCCCGGGCTCGCCCTGTTCTACGGCGGGATGGTGCGCTCCAAGAGTGTGCTCAACATGATCATGATGGTCTTCGGCGCGCTCGCCGTGGTCAGCGTGACCTGGGTCGTGGTCGGCTTCTCGATCGCCTTCGGCGACGACCTCGGCGGCGGGCTGGTCGGCGACCCGACCCAGTACTTCGCCTTCCGCGACATGCTCCTCGACGTCACCTCCGAGGGGGGCGGCATCCCGATCACGATCTTCGCGATCTTCCAGGGACTCTTCGGAGTGATCACGGTCGGCCTCATCGCCGGTGCGATCGCCGACCGCACCAAGTTCTCGACCTGGCTGGTGTTCTGCGCGGTCTGGACGGTCGTGGTCTACGCCCCCGTCGCGCACTGGATCTTCGACTTCTCCACCGACGACCACGTCGGTGGCTGGATGGCCAACCGCCTGCTCGCCCTCGACTTCGCCGGCGGCACCGCGGTCGAGATCAACTCCGGCGCGGCCGGTCTGGCCGCCGCCCTCGTGCTCGGCCCTCGCCTGGGTTTCGGGCGTGAGGCGATGAAGCCGCACAACCTGACCCTGGTGATGCTCGGCGCCGGGCTGCTGTGGTTCGGCTGGTTCGGCTTCAACGCCGGGTCCGCCCTGGCGGCCAACAACACCGCGGCCGTGGTGTTCGTCAACACCCTGCTCGCCGGCTGCACCGGCATGCTCGCCTGGCTCGGCGTGGAGAAGGTCCGCGACGGGCACGCCACGTCCTTCGGTGGCGCCTCCGGTGTCGTCGCCGGGCTGGTCGCGATCACGCCGTCCTGCTTCGCGGTGACGCCGATGGGAGCGATCGTCGTGGGCATCCTCGCCGGGGCGACCTGTGCGCTGGCGGTGGGCCTGAAGTACCGCTGGAACTACGACGACTCCCTCGACGTCGTCGGCGTCCACCTGGTCGGCGGTCTGGTCGGCATGGCAGCCATCGGTCTGCTCGGCAGTGCCGCGTCGCCGGCCGGCGTCGACGGTCTGCTCTACGGCGGCGGTCTCGACCAGCTGTGGCGACAGCTGGTGGCCATGGGGGCGACCTTCACCTACTCGTTCCTGGTCTCCGCCCTGATCGTGTGGGTGCTCCACCGCACGATGGGCTTCCGCGTCGAGGAGGAGCACGAGACCTCCGGGGTCGACCTGGTGATCCATGCCGAGACCGCCTACGACCTGCACGTCACCGCCGGCGCCCGTCCGCACTTCGGCGGCGGGAGCGGCGCGTGAGCAGGCCTGAGCCGCAGGTGGCAGGCTGGTCGCTGCCCCGGCACCGAACCGAGAGGACGCCATGAAGCTGATCACCGCAGTCATCAAGCCGCACAAGTGGGAAGCGGTCCGCGAGGCGCTCGAGGCCAAGGGCATCACCGGCATGACGGTGAGCGAGGTGTCCGGCTACGGGCGCCAGAAGGGCCACACGGAGGTCTACCGCGGCGCCGAGTACGACATCTCGCTGGTGCCCAAGATCAAGATCGAGGTCGTGCTCGACGCCCCGGAGGTCGACGAGGTGGTCGAGGCGATCGTGGGCGCGGCGCGCACCGGCAGCATCGGGGACGGCAAGGTGTGGGTCAGCGACATCGCCACCGTGGTGCGGGTGCGCACCGGCGACCAGGACCAAGCGGCTCTCTGAGCCCGCAGCACCGATCCCGACCACACCGCGACCGTGAGCGCAGCCGAGCGACAGCGCCGGGCCGCCGAGGCGGACCAGCTGTGCACCTCCGCGCTGAGCGCCGCCCTGGGGGAGCATCCCGAGACCGGCATCGCGCTGGTCGCCGTCGGCGGCTACGGCCGTGAGGAGCTCGCGCCGTACTCCGACCTCGACGTGGTGCTGGTCCACGACGAGCAGGTGCCCGAGTCGGTCGTCGCCGAGGTGGCCGGTCAGGTCTGGTACCCGCTGTGGGACAGCGGGCGTCCGCTGGACCACTCGGTGCGTGCGCTCGCGGATGTCACCGAGGCAGCCCACGCCGACGTCCGGATCGCCCTGGGCCTGCTCGACGCGCGACACCTGGCCGGTGACACCGCAGCGACCCTGCGGCTGCGGGCCGACGTGCTCGCCGGCTGGCGCCGCGACGCCCGGCGCAACCTGCCGCTGCTGCGCGAGGCCGTGCGTGAGCGGGTGACGAAGAACGGCGAGCTGGCCCACGTCTCCGTGCCCGACCTCAAGGAGTCCGCAGGCGGGATGCGCGACGCGACGATGCTCAAGGCGCTGGTCGCGACCTGGATGGTGGACGTCCCCCACGTCGACCTGGAGCGCTGCCGGGCCCGGCTCCTCGACGTGCGCGACCTCGTGCACGAGGCCGCCGGGCGCGGCACCGACCGGCTCACCCCCGAGCTGTGGGGCGAGCTGGCTCCCGGGCTCGGGGTCGACGACGGGCGAGCTGCCCAGCAGGTGGTGCGCAGCCTCGGTCGACGCATGACCCACCTCTCACGGATCAGCTGGCGTCGCGTCGACCGGGTCCTCGACCCGCCGTCCGGCGCGCGGCAGGGCCGGGCGCCGCGCCTGGAGCGGGTGGCGAGGGGGGTCGCGGTGTCGGCCGGGGAGGTCGTGCTCGACCGTGGCGCCCGCCCCGACCAGGACCCGTTCCTGCTGCTGCGCGGCGCGGTGGTCGCGGCCGAGCGCAACCTGCCGCTCGCGCCCCCGTCCGTCGCACGGCTGGTGCGAGAGATCCAGCCGCCGCCCGACCCCTGGCCCGACGAGGGGCGCGAGCTGCTCACCCGGCTGCTCGCGTCGGGCCGCGGCCTGGTCGAGGTCTGGGAGACCCTGGACGAGGTGGGGGCGCTGCCACTGGTGCTCCCCGAGTGGGACCGGATCCGGCTGCTTCCGCACGCCTCGGTGGTGCACCGGTTCACGGTCGACCGGCACGTGGTCGAGACCTGCGTCGAGGCCTCGGCGCTGATCCGCAAGGTCTCGCGACCCGACCTGCTCGTCGTCGCAGCGCTGCTCCACGACATCGGCAAGGGAGGCACCCAGGAGCACAGCGAGGCCGGGGAGCCGATCGCCCGCGAGGTCGCGCGTCGGTGGGGCTTCGAGGAGGACGACGTCGAGGTGATCGGACGTCTCGTGCGTCGGCACCTGCTGCTGCCGCAGGTCGCCACCACCCGCGACCTGAGCGATCCGGCCACGCCGTCGGAGGTGGCCGAGGCGGTGGGGGAGCGTCGGGTCCTCGACCTGCTCGAGGTCCTCACCGAGGCCGACGCCCGCGCCACCTCACCCCAGGCGTGGACGACGTGGCGCGCGGGTCTGGTGCGCGAGCTGGCCCGCGGCGTACGGCGCGCCTTCGCCGGGGAGCGCCCGGAGCAGCCGGTGCTGGCCGAGCGTGACAGCGGTGGGCGGGTCGAGGTCACCACCTCCCCGGCCGGGGTCGTGGTGCTCGTGCGCGAGCCGGACCGTGTCGGTCAGCTCGCCGACATCGCGGGCGCCATGATGACGATCCGGCTGCCGGTGCTCTCGGCGCGGGCCACGGTCACCGAGGGGGTGGCGGACTCGATGTGGCTGCTCGACCGGCCCGAGGTCGAGCCGACCTGGCTGACCCGCAAGGTCGCTGCCGCCCTGGACGGCGAGCTCGAGCTGCGCGACCCCGGCCCGCCGCGCGCCGGTGACCTGCCCCCGGAGGTCACCCTGGCCGACACCGCCTCCGACGCCACCGTGCTCGAGGTCCGCGCCCAGGACCGCCCGGGCACGCTGCACACCGTGCTGCGCACGCTGAGCGACCAGGGCATCTCGGTGCGCTCGGCGCACGTCGGCGCCGTCGGCCCGCAGGTGGTCGACGTCTTCTACGTCCACGATGCCGAGGGCCGGCCGCTGAGCGAGGAGGCGACCACCGCGGCGCTGACTGCGGTACGCCGGGCGCTCGAGCCCGCGGCTACCCTGGACGCCTGAGCGTTGCCGCAGCCCCGCCGGGGCGGCCGACCGATCCCGACGCCCGACTCGACACCGAGGACTGACTGCACGTGTTCGCCACCTTGTCCGACCGGCTCGCCGACACCTTCAAGAACCTGCGCGGCAAGGGACGGCTCTCCGAGGCCGACATCGACGCGACGGCGCGTGAGATCCGGATCGCGCTGCTCGAGGCCGACGTCGCGCTCCCGGTGGTCAAGCAGTTCGTCGCCGCGGTCAAGGAGCGCGCTCGCGGAGCCGAGGTCAGCCAGGCGCTGAACCCCGCGCAGCAGGTGGTCAAGATCGTCCACGAGGAGCTCGTGGAGATCCTCGGTGGGGAGACCCGCCGGGTCCGCTTCGCCAAGCAGCCGCCGACCGTGATCATGCTCGCCGGCCTCCAGGGCGCCGGCAAGACGACGCTGGCGGCCAAGCTCGCCCTGTGGTTCAAGGAGCAGGGCAACAGCCCGCTCCTCGTCGCCGCCGACCTGCAGCGACCCAACGCGGTCAACCAGCTCCAGGTCAACGGTGAGCGCGCCGGGGTGAAGGTCTACGCCCCCGAGCCGGGCAACACCCAGGGTGTCGAGCACGGTGGCGACCCGGTGGCGGTCGCGCGCGGCGGGGTGGCCGAGGCCAAGCGGGCCCTGCACGACGTGGTCATCGTCGACACCGCGGGCCGGCTGGGCGTCGACGCCGAGCTGATGCAGCAGGCCGCCGACATCCGCGACGCCGTGCAGCCCGACGAGACGCTCTTCGTCGTCGACGCGATGATCGGCCAGGACGCCGTGGTCACGGCGCAGGCCTTCCTCGACGGGGTCGGCTACGACGGCGTGGTGCTCACCAAGCTCGACGGTGACGCCCGCGGTGGTGCCGCGCTGTCGATCCGGCAGATCACGGGTCGCCCGATCATGTTCGCCTCCTCGGGGGAGAAGCTCAGCGACTTCGACCTCTTCCACCCCGACCGGATGGCGTCTCGGATCCTCGACATGGGTGACATGCTCACCCTGATCGAGCAGGCCGAGAAGGCCTTCGACGCCGACCAGGCGGCCAAGGCGGCGGCCAAGCTGACCGGTGAGGGCGGAGAGTTCACCCTCGACGACTTCCTCGAGCAGATGCTGCAGCTGCGCAAGATGGGCTCGCTGACCAAGATCATGGGGATGCTGCCCGGGATGGGGCAGTTCCGCGACCAGCTCGCGAACTTCGACGAGCGCGAGATCGATCGGGTGCAGGCCATCATCCGCTCGATGACGCCAGGGGAGCGTGCCGATCCCAAGATCATCAACGGTTCGCGCCGGGCACGCATCGCCAACGGCTCGGGCGTGCACGTCTCCGAGGTCGGCGGCCTGGTCGAGCGGTTCTTCGAGGCACGCAAGATGATGCAGAACCTCGCCCGTGGCGGCGGCGTCCCCGGGATGCCGGGCGTGCCCGGGGCGGGCAAGCGTGCCAAGCAGCAGAAGCAGAAGCCCAAGGGCAAGGGCAAGCGCCAGTCGGGCAACCCCGCCAAGCGCGCCCAGGAGGAGCGTGAGGCGGCCGCCCGCGCCGCCGGTGGCGCAGCGTCCGGCTCCGGCGACGGGGCCAACCCCTTCGGCCTCCCGACCGACGAGCAAGACTTCGACCCCGCCGACTTCAACCTGCCCCCCGAGGTCGCGAAGTACCTCCAGCAGTAGCGCGCGGGCCGGCAGTTTCCCAAGGTCTGTGGCCGAGCCGCCACTTCCCTCGAGATGCAACCCGTGGGAAGTGGCAGTTTCCCTCAGTACCTTGGGAAACCGCCGCCGCCCTACAGTGGCGCCATGCCCGCCCTGAAGTTCTCCGGACCCGTGCTCCCCGACGGTGAGCCAGCCGAGCTGTACGTCGTCGACGGCCGGGTGACCCACGAGGTGCAGCGCGGGGCCGACACGGCCGCGCAGGGCTGGATCGTGCCCGGCCTGGTCGACGCCCACTGCCACCTCGGGCTGGAGGACCACGGTCCGATCCCCGACGACGAGACCGAGCAGCAGGCCGTGCTCGACCGCGACGCCGGCGCGCTGCTGATCCGCGACTGCGGGTCGGCCGCCGACACCCGCTGGATCCACGAGCGTGACGACCTGCCCCGGCTGATCCGCTGCGGGCGCCACATCGCGCGCACCAAGCGCTACATCCCCAACTACGCCCACGAGGTCGAGCCCGAGGAGCTGGTGGACTACGTGCGCCAGGAGGCCCGCCGCGGTGACGGGTGGGTGAAGCTCGTGGGCGACTGGATCTCGCGCGACGAGGGCGACCTGATGCCCTCGTTCCCCGCCGAGACCTTCACCGCCGCCGTCGAGGCGGCGCACGACGAGGGCGCCAAGGTCACCGCCCACTGCTTCGGCCACGACGTGCTGCCGGGCCTGATCGAGGCCGGCATCGACTGCATCGAGCACGGCACCGGCCTCACCGAGGACCTGGTCGAGCAGATGGTCGCCCGCGGCATCGCGCTGGTGCCGACGGTGATGCAGCTGGACAAGTTCCCGCAGTACGCCGAGGCCGGTCGGGAGAAGTTCCCCGACTACTCCGCGACCATGGACGCCCTGCACCACCGCACGCGCGAGACGCTGATGGCCGCCTACGAGGCCGGTGTCGCGATGTATGCCGGCTCGGACGGCGGCGGCATCAGCCGCCACGGCAACCTCCCCGGCGAGGTGGCTGCGATGGCCCGGCTCGGGATGCCGCTCGACTACGCGCTGGGTGCGGCGAGCTGGCGCGCCCGGGGGTGGCTCGGCCACAACCCGGGACTCGGCGAGGGCGACCCGGCCGACTTCGTGGTCTACCCACGCGATCCGCTCTCCGACCTGTCCGTGCTGCGCGAGCCCACCTGCGTGGTGCTGCGGGGGCAGGTCGTCGCCGCCGCATGAGAGCACCGTGAGCGATCCCCAGCCGTTCGCCGCGCCTGAGACCACCCCCCGCGCCGGCGGCCACGCCGGCGGGGTGGCGCCGGTCGCGATGGTGCTCGGGGCGGTGGTCTCGGTGCAGTTCGGTGGCGCGGTGGCGGTCACGCTGCTCCCCAGCGTGGGCGTGCTCGGCGCGGTCACGGTCAGGCTGACCCTGGCGGCGGTGATGATGCTGCTCCTGGCCCGACCTCGGCTGCGTGGGCGCAGTGCCGCCGACTGGCGCACGGTCACCGGGTTCGCCCTCGCACTGGCGCTGATGAACACCTCGTTCTACGGCTCGTTGGACCGGTTGCCGATCGGGGTGGCGGTGACCGTGGAGTTCCTGGGGCCTCTCGTGCTCGCCGCTGTGCTCTCGCAGCGTCGCCGCGACCTGCTCGCCGTCGCCGCGGCGCTGGTGGGTGTGGTGCTGATGACCGAGGTGCTCACGGTGCCGTGGAGCGAGCTCGACCTCGTGGGCATCGCCCTGGCGGCGACGGCGGGTGCCTGCTGGGCGGCGTACATCATCCTCAGCGGCCGCACCGGAGCCCGCTTCGAGGGCCTGGACGGCGTGGCGGTGTGCATGCTCATCAGCGCCGTGCTGGTGCTGCCCTTCGGTGTCGCCTCGGCCGGGGAGAGCATGCTCCAGGCGCACGTGCTGGGGCTCGGCGTAGGAGTCGCGCTCCTGTCCTCGGCGATCCCGTACTCCCTCGAGCTGGTCGCGTTGCGGCGTCTCGCCGCCGGGGTGTTCGGTGTGCTGCTGAGCATCGAGCCGGCGATGGCCGCTCTGGCCGGGCTCGTCGTGCTCGACCAGCGGCTGCACCTGATGCAGCTGGGCGGCATGGCCTGCGTGATCGTGGCCAGCGTGCTGGTCCTCGGTGGCCGGGGCGGGTCGGAGCAGCCCGAGGCACCGATTGGCTCCGGTGAGCCCGAATCTGGCACAATGGCGCGCTGAGTCCTGGCCGTCGGACCCCTCTCACCCGACAGCGAGGCCCCACTCGAGCCACGCGCCCGGTGTTCCCCACCTGGGTGGTGCGTCGGTTCACCCGAAACGACACCTCAAGGAGACACCACACTCGTGGCCGTCAAGATTCGCCTCAAGCGGCTCGGCAAGATCCGCCAGCCGTACTACCGCATCGTCGTCGCCGACTCCCGCACCCGCCGTGACGGTCGGGTCATCGAGGAGATCGGCAAGTACCACCCCAAGGCAGACCCCTCGGTGATCGAGGTCGTCTCCGAGCGCGCGCAGTACTGGCTCTCCGTCGGCGCCCAGCCGACCGAGGCCGTTGCCGCGATCCTCAAGGTCACCGGCGACTGGCAGAAGTTCGCCGGTGAGTCCGGTGCCGAGGGCACGTTGAAGGTGGCCGAGGAGAAGAAGTCCAAGCAGGAGATCTTCAACGAGATCCTCAAGGAGAGCCACGGCGACCTCTCCGGCGACGCCACCACCGACAAGGCGGACAAGGCCGCGAAGCCGGCGAAGAAGACCGCCAAGAAGACGGCGAAGAAGGCCGCGGCCGACAGCGAGTCCACGTCCGGTGAGTCGGGCGAGCCCGGCAAGCCCGCCGAGAAGTCCGACGACACCGCTGCCGACGCGGACGCTGCTCCTGACGCGGCTGCTGACGCTGGGGTCGAGGCCACCGGCGGCGACGCCGCCGAGGACACCCCGGCTGCCGAGGCGACCGGAGCGTCGTCGGAGGGCACCGAGGAGCCGGCTGAGGCCAAGGAGGCCTGAGCATGCTCGCCGATGCGTTGGAGCACCTGGTACGCGGGATCGTCGCCAACCCCGACGACGTCGACGTGCGGGACAAGGACACCCGCCGCGGGCCCCTGCTCGAGGTGCGGGTGCACCCCGACGACCTGGGCAAGGTCATCGGCCGCGGCGGCCGCACCGCGACCGCGCTGCGCACCGTGATCAGTGCCGTGGGCGGCAAGGGCTCGGCCCGCGTCGACTTCGTCGACGTCGACCGTCGTCGCTGACCCGTCGAGACGGCCGCAGGTGGCTGACCTCGAGCAGGTGACCGTGGGGCGCATCGGGCGCCCGCACGGCGTCCGCGGCGAGGTCAGCATCGAGCTGCGCACCGACGAGCCCGAGCTGCGGTTCCGCCCGGGGGCCACGCTCGACACCGAGTCCCCGCGCGGCACCGCCCCGGTCCCCTCGACGCTCACCGTGTCCGGGCGCCGGTGGCACCAGAGCCGGCTGCTGCTGACCTTCGACGGCGTCGGCGACCGCGATGCCGCCGAGGCGCTGCGCGACGTGCGGCTCGTGGTGCGCATCGATCCCAGCGAGCGGCCCGAGGACCCCGAGGAGTTCTACGACCACCAGCTCGTGGGCCTCGCGGTGCACGACAGCGCCACGTCGGCGAGGGTCGGTCAGGTCACCGAGGTGCGCCACTCCGGGGCCCAGGACCTCCTGGTGGTCCGGCGCGACGACCGGCGCGAGGTGCTCGTGCCGTTCGTCGAGGCGCTCGTGCCGCAGGTCGACCTGGCGCGGGGACGGCTGCTCGTGCTCGACCGCCCGGGTCTGCTCGACCCCGAGGACTGACGATGCGCATCGACGTGGTCACGATCTTCCCCGACTACCTCGCCCCGCTCGACCTGTCGCTGCCCGGCAGGGCCCGCGACCGGGGGTTGGTCGACCTGCGGGTCCACGACCTGCGCGGCTGGACCCACGACCGCCACCGCACGGTCGATGACACCCCGTACGGCGGTGGGGCCGGGATGGTCATGCGGCCCGAGCCGTGGGGAGAGGCGCTCGACGAGCTCGCCGACGAGGGGACCGTCGTGGTGGTGCCCACCCCCAGCGGGCGCCGGCTCGACCAGGCACTGGCCGGGGAGCTCTCCCAGGTCGACCATCTGCTGCTCGCCTGCGGGCGCTACGAGGGCATCGACCAGCGCGTGGTCGACCATGCCGCCTCGCGGATGAGGGTCGTCGAGGTGTCCCTGGGCGACTATGTGCTCAACGGGGGAGAGGTTGCCGCCCTGGTGCTGGTCGAAGCCGTGGTGCGTCTGCTGCCGGGGTTCATGGGCAACCCGGAGTCCCTGAGCGAGGAGTCCCACACCGAGGGACTGCTGGAGTACCCCGTCTACACCAAGCCGGCGCAGTGGCGCGGCCTCGCGGTTCCGCCGGTGCTGCTCTCGGGCGACCATGCCGCGGTGACGCGCTGGCGCCACGACGAGGCCCGGCGGCGCACCGCACAGCGTCGGCCCGACCTCCTCTCACCTGACGACCTGGTCGACGCAGAGGTGCTCGCGGCCCTCGGCAGCGAGCCGAGCGGGGTGGAGTGGCGCGTGGCGCGACCCGCGGACGCCGGGGAGCTGCTGACGCTGCAGCGGGCCTGCTGGGTCGACGAGGCGCTCACCCTGGAGTGGCTGGGCGTGCCGGCGCTGCACGAGGCGCTGGACGACGTCCGTGCCGACCTGACGCGCTGGGACACCTGGGTGCTGCGGTCGGCCGGTCGGCTCGTGGGGTCGGTGCGTGGCCGGCTCGAGGGCCAGACCTGGGTCGTGGGGCGGCTCATGGTCGCCCCCGACCTGCGCGGGCGAGGGCTGGGGGGCTGGCTTCTCGCCCGTGGTGAGCAGCGCGCCCCGCAGGGCACCGCGTCCTACGCGGTGATGACCGGGGACGCCAGCACCGCCAACCATCGCCTCTACCGCCGCGCGGGCTACCGTCCGGCCGGAGCGGCCGGTGAACGCGCGGTGTGGCTGCGCAAGCGCGCCTGACCCGGCTGGCGAGCAGGAGCTCGATTGGTCCCGGGCCGGGCTGCTGTGGCAGAATCGTGGTTTGGTCCGAAGGGCTTGACGGCTTCCTCGCGCCTCGACCCGTGGTCGACGCAGGACACCGGCGGCACACCTGCCACAGGGGGCACGCCGCAGCAGCAGTACCGACCTCCGGACGACACGAACTGCCACCAGACCGTGGGCGACCTGTGGCGCCGACGAGGAGAGCGCCATGACCAACGTCATCGACGACATCGCAGCCCAGTCCAAGCGCGACGACCTCCCGGAGTTCCGCGCCGGCGACACCCTCAAGGTGCACGTCAAGGTCGTGGAGGGCAACCGCTCCCGCATCCAGGTCTTCCAGGGCGTGTGCCTGCGGGTCCAGGGATCCGGCGTGGGCCGCACCTTCACGGTGCGCAAGGTCTCCTTCGGTGTCGGCGTCGAGCGGACCTTCCCGCTGCACACCCCGATCGTGGACAAGATCGAGGTCGTCACCCGCGGTGACGTGCGGCGCGCGAAGCTCTACTACCTGCGCAACCTGCGCGGCAAGGCCGCCAAGATCCGCGAGCGCCGCGAGCCCGCACGCTGAGCCGCACGCCGCGACCACCGTGGCGCCCAGGGGGTCTGACCTCCGTCGGCGGAGATCGCCGGGCACACCGGGCACTGCCCGTGTCGCCCGTCAGCCGTCCGCGACCGGGTCGTAGGCTCGCCCCGTGACCCACCCCGAGCGCGACCAGGACCCCGACGCGTCCAGGGACGGGTCGACCCCCGGTGCGCACGCCTCGGGTGAGGACGCCCGGAGTCGCCGGCGCGGCAAGAAGTCGTCGGCCGGCGAGGAGCGCACCCACCTGCCCCTGTGGCAGGAGATGGGGCTGCTGCTCGGCATCGCCCTGGTGCTGGCGGTCGTCATCAAGGCGGTCCTGATCCAGGCGTTCTACATCCCGTCCGGGTCGATGAACGACACCTTGGTCTTCAACGACCGCATCCTGGTGCAGAAGGTTTCCTACTGGGGCGACGGTGACCCGGCGCGCGGCGACGTGGTCGTCTTCGCCGACCCCGGCGGCTGGCTCGACGGCGACGAGGGCCCGCAGGCCGGCAACTTCCTGGCCAAGGGGCTCGAGCTGGTGGGGCTCTTCCCGACCGGTGGTCACCTCGTGAAGCGCGTCATCGGCGTGGGCGGCGACACCGTCCAGTGCTGCGACGGCAAGGGCCGGGTCCGGGTCAACGGCCAGGCCCTGGAGGAGCGCGCCTACCTCGCCCCGGGCGTCCGACCGTCCCTGACGACCTTCAAGCAGAAGGTGCCCAAGGGTTACCTGTGGGTCATGGGGGACAACCGGCCCGAGTCGGCCGACAGCCGCGTGCACCTCGGCGACCCCGGGGGCGGGTTCGTGCCCGTGGACAACGTCGTCGGGAAGGTCTTCGCCGTGGTTTGGCCGGTGGGCCACCTCAAGCTCATGCACCGGCCGAAGACCTTCGAGGCCGTCGGGAAGTGAGCCGGGGGTGAGCGTGCTGCCTCGAGGCTCGACGGTCCGGCGAGATGCCGGCCTCTACGGCTACGAGCGGGCCCTGCGCCGCCGGGGCCTCGCCCCGATCGCCGGCGTCGACGAAGCCGGACGAGGTGCCTGTGCCGGTCCGCTGGTCGCAGCCGCGGTCATGCTGCCGGACGGCGCTCGAGGAGCCGTCCCAGGGCTGGCCGACTCCAAGCTGCTGACGCCCGCCGCGCGGGAGCGCTGCTACACGCAGGTGCTGCGGCGTGCCGACGCCTGGTCGGTCGTGGTGGTGCCGCCTGCCGAGTGCGACCGCCTGGGCATGCACGTGGCCAACGTCGAGGCGCTGCGCCGGGCGCTGGCGCGACTGGAGGTCCGCCCGGGCTACGTGCTCACCGACGGGTTCGCCGTGGACGGCCTCGGGGTCCCAGGGCTGGCGGTGTGGAAGGGCGACCGGGTCTCGGCCTGCATCGCTGCGGCCTCGGTGCTGGCGAAGGTGACGCGTGACCGCCTGATGTGCGAGGAGCACCAGCGCTGGCCCCACTACGACTTCGCCACGCACAAGGGCTACATCACCACCGCGCACTCCGAGGCGCTCGCCGAGCACGGCCCGTGCGACATCCACAGGCGTTGCTTCATCAACGTCCGACGCGCCATGGGGGACAATGAGGCTGCTGACGGGGCCGTGCGGGACGGAGACCCCGAGCGGGAGCGGGTGCTGGAGGAGAGCCGATGAGCGCTGAGGACCTCGAGAAGTACGAGGCCGAGATGGAGCTGCAGCTCTATCGCGAGTACCGCGACGTGGTCGCCATCTTCAAGTACGTCGTGGAGACCGACCGGCGGTTCTACCTGTGCAACCAGGTCGACGTGAAGGCCCGCACCGAGGCCGACGACGTCTTCTTCGAGGTCACGCTCACCGACGCGTGGGTCTGGGACATGTACCGCCCCGCCCGCTTCGCCAAGAACGTCAAGGTGCTGACCTTCAAGGACGTCAACGTCGAGGAGCTGGCCGAGTCCGACCTCCAGCCGCCGGAGGACTGACCGGACTGACCGGCCTGACCGGGCCGCTTTCCACCCGACCGGTCCCACACCGGCGCGGACTCCACAGCCCGCCGTCGACGCAGTGGATGAGTCCCTGCCGTTGACCAGGGTGTGCCCATGACCACGGCAGAGCAGCGGCAGGCCATGGGCGCCTTCGGTGAGAAGGTCGCCCGCAGACATCTCGTCGACGAGCGGGGCATGGTCCTGCTGGAGCAGAACTGGCGCTGCCACGCCGGTGAGATCGACCTGCTGCTGCGCGACGGCGACACCCTGGTCGTGTGCGAGGTCAAGACCCGGCGCGGGTCGCAGTGCGGTGACCCGCTGGAGGCGGTCACGCCGCAGAAGTACCAGCGGCTGCACACGGTGGCCGCCTTCTGGATCGAGCGCAGCGGGCTGCACGTGACCGACGTGCGGATCGACCTCGTCGGCATCGACCTGAGCAAGCCGGCCGCCGAGCAGCTCACCCACGTCGTCGGGGTGCAGTGATGTCTGTCGCCACCACTCACACCGTCTCGCTGCAGGGGATGTCGGGCCACCTGATCGACGTGCAGGCCGACGTCTCCGCCGGGGTGGTCGGCACCGCGATGGTCGGGCGCCCCGATGCCTCGATCTCCGAGGCCCGAGACCGCTGTCGAGCGGCACTGACCAACAGCGGGCTGACGTGGCCGGCGACCAAGCGGGTGACCGTCCTGCTGTCCCCGGCCGACCTGCCCAAGACCGGGCCTCACTTCGACCTCGCGATCGCGGTCGCGGTGCTGGCGGCGTGCGAGGTCGTCGACCCCGCGACGCTGGGTGGACTCGTGCTGATCGGGGAGCTCAGCCTCGACGGGCGGGTGCGGGCCGTGCCGGGGGTGCTACCGATGGTGCTGGCCGCCCGCGACCGCGGCTACAGCCACATGGTCGTGCCTGACGCGCAGTGCGACGAGGCGCAGATGGTGCCCGGTGTCGACGTGACCGGGGTGCGCTCGCTGAACCAGGTGGTCGCCCTGCTCCAGGGGGAGGAGCTGCCCGAGGCTCCGGCCGTGGCGCCGCGGGTTGCCGGGCGCGTGGTCAGCTGGCGAGGTGAGGACCGGGCCGAGCGGCTCGACCTGGCCGACGTGCAGGGGATGCCGGACGCCCGCTTCGCGCTCGAGGTCGCGGCCGCCGGTGGGCACCACCTGCTCCTGACCGGCCCGAAGGGTGCCGGCAAGACCACGCTGGCCGAGCGGCTCCCCGGCCTCCTGCCCGACCTCTCCTTGGAGCAGGCGCTCGAGCTGTGCGCCATCCACTCCCTCGCCGGCGACCTCGTGCCGGAGGCAGGGCTCGCGGTCCGACCGCCGTTCCGGGCGCCTCACCACTCCGCGACCAAGGCCAGCATGCTCGGCGGGGGCACCGGCCGGGTCCATCCCGGAGAGATCTCACGGGCGCTGCACGGCGTGCTGTTCCTCGACGAGTTCCCCCTCTTCGGGCTCGACATCATCGACGCGCTGCGCCAGCCGCTGGAGAGCGGCGAGGTCACCATCGCCCGGGGCGACGAGGTCGCGACGTTCCCCGCGCGGTCCCTGGTGGTGATCGCCTCCAACCCGTGCCCCTGCGGTGACTACCACCCGGACGCCCGCCTCAGCCGCTGCTCGTGCAGCGAGGTGCGCCGACGCCAGTACCGGGCTCGGGTCAGCGCCCCGGTGGAGGACCGCATCGACATCAAGCGTCACGTGCGGCCGGTGCAGCCCTACGAGCTGCACGACCCGCTCGCGGTGTGCGAGTCCACCGAGACGGTGCGCGAGCGGGTGATCGCCGCCCGGCTGCGCCAGCAGAGCCGGTACGACGGCACCCCCTGGCGCGCCAATGCCGACGTCCCCGGCCCCGAGCTCAGCGGGCGCTGGCCGCTGAGCGAGGACGCCACCCGGTTGCTCGAGCGCAAGGTGCTCGACGGCGCGCTGACCCGTCGCGGTGCCGTCAGGGTGCGCCGGCTTGCCTGGAGCCTCGCCGACCTCGCGGCTCGCGACGTGCCCGGTCGCGACGAGGTCGACCTCGCGGTGAGACTGCGCCTGGGTCTTCCCCTGCCGGCCAGCACGGTCACCGAGGCAGCACGATGACGGTGACCGAGCCCGAGCGGCTGGCCCGGGTCGCGCTCAACGCGCTCGGCGAACCGGGTGACGCGAAGTTCGCGGCGATCCTGGCCGAGCTCGGTGCCCAGTCGATGTACGACCACCTCGCGCGCGACGTCGACCTCGCCGGGCTGCGCAGCCAGACCGCCGAGCGGCTGGCAGGTCTCGACCCTGCCGGGATCCTCGCGCATGCCGGCCGCCTGGGCATCAGGTTCGTGGTCCCCGGTGACGAGGAGTGGCCCGACCAGCTGGGCGACCTCGACCGCGTGGAGCCCCTGAACCGGATGGCGGGCTCGCCGGTCGGTCTGTGGGTCACGGGCGCCGGCTCGCTGCGCGACCTGGTGACGGACTCGGTCGCGATCGTGGGCTCACGCAGCGCCACGACGTACGGCACGCAGGTCGCGGCCGACCTGGCCGCGCACCTGGCCGAGCACGGGTCCACGGTCGTCTCGGGGGCTGCGTTCGGCATCGACCAGGCAGCCCACCGAGGCGCGGTGGCGATGGGGAAGCCGACGGTGGCCGTGCTCGCCTGCGGCGTGGACCGGGCCTACCCCGCGGCGCACAAGGCGCTGCTGGACCACATCGCCCGCACCGGGGTGATCCTCAGCGACCTCCGCCCCGGGTGCTCGCCGACCCGGCACCGGTTCCTCGCGCGCAACCGGCTGATCGCCGCGATGACCCGCGGCACGGTCGTGGTGGAGGCGGCGGTCAGGAGCGGCGCGCTGAACACTGCCGGGTGGGCCTCGCGGATGCAGCGCGTCGTCATGGGCGTTCCGGGGCCGGTCCACAGCGCACAGTCCGAAGGTGTGCATGCCGAGATCCACCGAGGCGCGATGAACCTGGTGACCCGGGGGGAGCACGTGCGCGACCTGCTGGCGCCGATGGGCGAGCAGCAGTGGACCCAGCCCCGTGCGGAGGACAGCGCCTTCGACCGGCTGCCGGAGAGCGAGCAGCGGGTGCTGGAGGCCGTGCCGCTGCGGACGCCGGTCGCGGTGTCGTCGGTGGCGCGCACCGCGGGTCTGTCGACCCAGGACACCGCGACCGCGCTGCTCCGGCTGGCAGATCAGGGCTGGGTGCTCGCCGACTCCGAGCGGTGGGTCCGCGCCCCTGCGACCTTCGACCTCTGACCCGACTCGGTCGGGCTCCGCTCCGACCGCCTGCCGTGTTCGGGTCCTCCCGACCCGCCACACCGTGTGGTTCGCCAGCCCGCGGGCGGTCGCGAACCGGACGGACCTCGCCCGCAGGCGAGGCTTCGTGGGAGCCGTGTACTGGGCGGCCGGCCCTGGTAGGAGTCGGGCACCTGGCAGCGCGTGCGCGGCTGAGTGCGGCCCGTCCGCGGTCCGCAGGGACCCACAGGTCGGCGAGCGTCGGTCGGCTGGACCGGGGCTGGACCGACCTACGCTGGTGAGATGGCGCCCAGCCCCGAGCCGGCCAGGCTCGACCCGTCGCTGTGTGAGGCGGTGGAGGAGTTCGCCCGTCACCTCGCGGTCGAGCGCAACCTCAGCGACCACACCGTGCGCGCCTACGTCGGCGACGTGGAGTCGCTCCTGGCGCACGCGGCCGCCCTGGGGGTGAGCCGGCTCGACGACCTGAGCCTGCGCACCCTGCGCAGCTGGCTGGCCAACCTGCAGACGCGCGGCAGGGCGCGCTCGACGATGGCGCGCCAGGCCACCGCCGCCCGGGTCTTCTGCGCCTGGTGCGTGCGGACGGGCCGGATGGCGCTCGACCCGGCCGCCGGCCTCGGGTCGCCCCGGGCCCAGCGCGCGCTGCCCGCAGCCCTGACCCTGCAGGACGTGCGGCTGCTGATCGACGCGGCCGCCGAGCACGCGGCGGGCGGTGGCCCCGTGGGCGCGCGCGACCTGGCGATCCTGGAGCTGCTCTACGCCACCGGCATCCGGGTGGGTGAGCTCTGCGCGTTGGACGTCGACGACGTCGACGCCGGGCGCCGCGTGGTGCGGGTGCTCGGCAAGGGACGCAAGGAGCGCACCGTGCCGTTCGGGGTGCCGGCCCACCATGCGCTGCACGACTGGGTGGCCCTGCGGAGCGGGCTCGCCAGGCCCGGCTCGGGGCCCGCGCTCTTCCTCGGCGCCCGCGGCGGCCGGATCGACCCCCGTGTCGTGCGCGGCCTGGTCCACAGCCGGTTGTCCGAGGTGCCGGGGGCTCCCGACATCGGGCCACACGGTCTGCGCCACACCGCGGCGACCCACCTGCTGGAGGGCGGCGCCGACCTGCGCTCGGTGCAGGAGCTGCTGGGTCACGCGTCGTTGGCCACCACGCAGATCTACACCCACGTCAGCGCCGAGCGGCTCCGCTCGGCCTACACCCAGGCCCACCCCCGCGCCTGACCAGGTTCGACCAGTTCGACCAGTTCGACCGGGCCCTACCAGGGGAACAGCCGCACCGGTTGGGGGAGATCGAGCAGCGTCAGGGGATCGAGGTAGGTCTCACCGCGCCGCAGACCCCAGTGCAGACAGGCACGAGGAGGGCAGTGGCTCCCGGTCGGCATCAGCCGGCCGACGACGTCGCCGGCCTCGACCTGCGCTCCACGACGTCTGGTCGCGACGACCGGCTGGTAGGTCGTGCGGGTGCGGCCGTGGTCGACGACCACGACCGGCCGGCCGGCGACCCGCCCCGCGAAGGAGACCCGGCCCGGCAGCGTCGCGCGGACCTGCTGGCCCGGGGTGCCGGCGAGGTCCACGCCTCGGTGTCCCGCGCCCCAGCTGACCAGTGGCGGGTCGAACCGCTCGACCACCTCGGGTCGTGGGCTCAACGGCCACACCCCGCGGGTCGCCGCGGGGTGCTCGGCGGGCCTGGGCGCCTGGCCAGGTCGAGCCATGGCAGACGTGGCAGACGTGGCGGCCGTGGTGGGAGCCGCGACGGGACCGTCGAGGCGCGCCGAGGCGTCCGGGACGACGGCGACCACCGGCACCAGGGCTGCCAGCGCGACCATGCTGCAGCGCAGCGAGACAATGAGCGGGAGCACGGCGCGAGCCTGCTCGAGCTCGGAGCAGCCGGCCAGTCCACGGGGCCGGGCCTGTGGAGCGAGGGCCCGCGCCGCCCCCGAGGGGCGGTAACCGGCCCCCGCTGAGGGCCGGCGTCGGCGATTTCGCTCCGGTCCCTGCCACCGACTACACTGGGCGGTGGCGACCCGCGAGAGCGGGTCGACTATCGCACGATCGTCCAACCGCACAGTGCTTCTCCGAGTCATGGTGAGGCCCGCGGGCAGGGTGCCTCGGTCCGGCCGGCAACGGCCAGGTGGCGCCCTCGCCGGTCGTCAGGGCAGGTCGCACCCGCGGCCTGCGACAACCGAGAGCAGCGTCACCGCCTCGACGTCCCACCGGCCACGCCGGTGAGGGTGTGGTGTGCCGTGGCGCGAGAGAAAGAGAGTCGAAGGCCATGGCCGTCGTCACCATGCGCCAGCTCCTCGAGAGCGGCGTGCACTTCGGGCACCAGACCCGTCGGTGGAACCCGAAGATGAAGCGCTTCATCATGACCGAGCGCAACGGGATCTACATCATCGATCTCCAGCAGTCGCTGGCCTACATCGACCGGGCTTACGCCTACATCAAGGAGACCGTCGCCCGCGGCGGCGCCGTGATGTTCGTGGGCACCAAGAAGCAGGCCCAGGAGGCCATCGCCGAGCAGGCCACCCGCGTGGGCATGCCCTACGTCAACCAGCGCTGGCTGGGCGGCATGCTGACCAACTTCCAGACCGTGCACAAGCGGATCAACCGGCTCAAGGAGCTCGACGAGCTGGACTTCGACGACGTCGCCGGCTCCGGGCGCACCAAGAAGGAGCTGCTGCAGCTCAAGCGTGAGCGCGACAAGCTCGACAAGACCCTGGGTGGCATCCGCGACATGAGCCGCACGCCCAGCGCGATCTGGGTGGTCGACACCAAGAAGGAGCACCTGGCGGTCGAGGAGGCCCGCAAGCTGCGGATCCCGATCATCGGCATCCTGGACACCAACTGCGATCCCGACGAGGTCGACTTCCCGATCCCGGGCAACGACGACGCCATCCGTGCGGTCTCCCTGCTGACCCGCGTCGTGGCTGACGCGGTCGCCGACGGCCTGATGGCCCGCGGCGCGGCCGGTGGCAGCGACGACGCCGAGACCGGTGCCGAGCTGGGTGGCGACGAGCCGATGGCCGACTGGGAGCGCGAGCTGCTCTCGGGCAACGCCGACGAGGCCGCGGTCGCGGCCACCGGCGGCGACACCGCGGAGACCACCCCGGCCACCGAGGCGACCGGCGCGTCGTCGGAGGGCGCCGAGACGGCCGAGGCTGCGCCTCGCACCGCCGAGACGACCGAGGAGGCGCCTCGCACCGCCGAGGACGCCGCCGAGGAGACCAGCACCCCCGAGGCGCTCGGTGAGGACGCCCCGCCGGCCGCCGCGGCCGACCCGGTCGCCTCCGGCGCGGACACCGCGACCGAGCCCACCTCCTGAACCGATCGGCGCGGACGGCGCGCTCCGCCTGCTGCGGACCGCGCCGTTCGACGCCGTCGCGGGTCGTGACCGGCTCGTCGAGCGCGCCGGGCACCAGGAACACAGCACCACCACACACACCGAGGACAGGACCAGATGAGCTTCACCGCTGCTGACGTCAAGGCGCTCCGGGACCAGACCGGCGCCGGGATGATGGACTGCAAGAAGGCGCTGACCGAGGCCGACGGCGACTCCGAGAAGGCCGCCGAGATCCTGCGCGTCAAGGGCATGGACAAGATGAAGAAGCGGGGCGAGACCCGCGAGGCCAAGGCCGGCCTGGTCGCCACCGCCGGCAACGCGCTGGTCGAGCTGAACAGTGAGACCGACTTCGTGGCCAAGAACGAGGAGTTCATCGACGCCGCGCAGCAGATCGCGCAGGCCGCCGACAGCAACGCCGTCGCCGACGCCGAGGAGCTCAAGGCCGTCGCGCTGGGTGACTCCACGGTCGGTGAGGTCGTCGAGGGCCTCGCGGTCAAGATCGGCGAGAAGATCGAGCTGGGCCGTGTGGCGCGATTCGAGGGCGACACCGTGGTCTACATGCACCGTCGTGCCGCCGACCTGCCGCCCACCGTCGGGGTGCTCGTGGAGTTCACCGGCGACGACTCCGAGGCGGCTCGCGGCGCTGCGATGCAGATCGCGGCCATGCGTCCTCGCTTCCTGACCCGCGACGAGGTCCCCGAGGACGCCGTGGCCAAGGAGCGCGAGATCGCCGAGGCCACCGCCCGCGAGGAGGGCAAGCCCGAGCAGGCGCTGCCCAAGATCGTGGAGGGCCGGCTCAACGGCTTCTTCAAGGACGTCGTGCTGCTCGACCAGCCCTCGGTCACCGACAGCAAGAAGAACGTCAAGGCGGTCCTCGACGCGGCCGGCGTCAGCGTGACCCGCTTCGCCCGGTTCGAGGTCGGCGCCTGAGGTCAGGGCCACTCACCGGTCCATCCCAGGGCCCTGCCACGGTCCACCCAGGACCGAGCCCGACCGTCCGGGCGACGGTAGGGTGAGGCGATCGAGCACGTGAGGCCGGCCGGTCGGACCACCGTCCGCCGCCCGGCCCCCGTGCGGAGTGCTCCGCGGATGCGTGGAGCGGAAGGAGCGCGAGCCTTGGCGTCGTACAAGCGGGTGTTGCTGAAGCTCTCGGGCGAGGTGTTCGGGGGCGGCTCGGTCGGCGTCGACCCGGTGGTCGTGCGTGGCCTGGCCAGCGAGATCGCCGACGTCGTGCGCCGCGGTGTCGAGGTGGCCATCGTCGTGGGCGGCGGCAACTTCTTCCGCGGTGCCGAGCTGCAGAAGAGCGGCATGGACCGCTCGCGCGCCGACTACATGGGCATGCTGGGCACGGTGATGAACTGTCTGGCTCTCCAGGACTTCCTGGAGAAGGAGGGCGTGGAGACCCGGGTGCAGAGCGCGATCACGATGGGTCAGGTCGCCGAGCCCTACATCCCGCGCCGCGCCATCCGTCACCTCGAGAAGGGACGCGTGGTGATCTTCGGTGCCGGCGCGGGCATGCCGTACTTCTCCACCGACACCGTCGCTGCGCAGCGCTCGCTCGAGATCCACGCCGAGGTCATCCTCATGGGCAAGCAGGGTGTGGACGGTGTCTACGACTCCGACCCCAACCTGAACGCCGACGCGGTGAAGTACGACAACCTCAGCTACGACGAGTTCCTCGCGCGTGGGCTCAAGGTCGCCGATGCGACCGCGGCCAGCCTGTGCCGCGACAACGACATCGACATGGTGGTCTTCAACCTCTCCGACGAAGGGAACATCGCCCGCGTCGTCGAGGGTGAGAAGATCGGGAGCACGATCTCGCGTGATGGCTGAGTCAATGGCTGAGTCGAGGACACCGCGAGCACCGGGACCCCACCCGGTCGTGCACCGCACGACCCAGTCGACCCAGACCCACTCGACCCAGCCGACCCAGACCCGACCAGCCACTGACCGGCACTGTCACGGAGGACAACGGTGATCAACGAGACGCTCAACGAGGCCGCCCAGAAGATGGACAAGGCGGTGTCCGTGGCGCGCGAGGACTTCGCCGCGATCCGCACGGGGCGTGCCCACCCCTCGATGTTCCACAAGATCAACGTGGACTACTACGGCAACCCGACCCCGCTGCAGCAGCTGGCCTCCTTCACGCTGCCCGAGGCGCGGGTGATCCTGATCAGCCCCTTCGACCAGAGCGCGATGGCGAACATCGAGAAGGCGATCCGTGACTCCGACCTCGGCGTCAACCCCGCCGACGACGGCCGCAACATCCGGGTGGTGCTGCCCGAGCTCACCGAGGAGCGGCGCAAGGAGTACATCAAGGTCGCCCGGCACAAGGCCGAGGAGGGGCGCGTGGCCGTGCGCAACGTGCGCCGGAGCGCCAAGCAGTCCCTGGAGAAGCTGGAGAAGGACGGCGAGGTCGGCAAGGACGACCTGGTCGGTGCGGAGAAGCGGCTCGACGCGGTGACCAAGAAGCACGTCGACGCGATCGACGAGATGCTCAAGGGCAAGGAGACCGAGCTGCTCGAGGTCTGAGGACCCGACAGCGCACGCCATGGCCACGACTCCGCAGACACCGGGCGCACCCGTGCCGGGTGAGCCGACGGCCGATGACGTGACCGCCCAGCAGTCGGCCCAGCAGTCGGCCCAGCAGTCGGCTCAGCCGGACCCACCAGAGAAGAAGAGCCGCGCCGGGCGCAACCTGCCCGCGGCCATCACCTCCGCCGTCGTCCTGCTCGCGGCCATCGCGCTGTGCCTGGCGACCTTCGACGGCTTCCCGTTCGTGTTCCTGGTGATCCTCGCGATCTGGGGTGGGGTCTGGGAGATGCGGCAGGGACTCGCAGCCCGGGGAATCGAGCTGCCCTGGGAGCCGGTGCTCCTCGGCACCGCCGTCATGCTCGTCGGCGCCTGGTACGGCGGCACCCCGCCGACCGCCGCGGCGCTCGCGGTCACTGCCCTGGCCGTGATGCTGTGGCGGCTGCGACGCGGCGTCGACGGCTTCGTGCGGGACGCCACCTCGGGGGTCTTCACCGCGGTCTACCTGCCGTTCCTCGCCAGCTTCGTGGTCCTGCTGCTGCGCAGCGACGACGGGGTGTGGCGCGTCATCACCTTCATCCTGGTGACCATCGCCTCCGACATCGGCGGCTACGCCGCAGGGGTGCTCTTCGGGCGCCACCCGATGGCTCCGGTGATCTCCCCGAAGAAGTCCTGGGAGGGCTTCACCGGCTCGGCTCTGTCCTCGATGGCGGTCGGGTGGCTGTGCGTGGTGTTCTTCCTCGACGGGCGCTGGTGGGTCGGGGTGCTCCTCGGCATGGTGGCCGTGGTCACCGCGACCCTGGGTGACCTGTGCGAGTCGGTGATCAAGCGCGACCTCGGGATCAAGGACATGTCGCAGATCGTCCCCGGTCACGGTGGGCTGATGGACCGGCTCGACTCGCTGCTGGCCACGGTGGCTCCCACCTGGCTGCTGCTCTACTACCTCGTCGAGGTCAGTCCGAGCGCGGGCGTGCTGTGAACCTCCCCCTGGTCTTCGACGAGCCACGTGGCCGGCGCAAGCCGCCGCGCCACCTCGCCGACCTCACCGCGAAGGAACGCCGCGAGCTCGTCACCGAGATGGGCTTGCCGCCGTTCCGGGCACGCCAGCTCTCCACCCACTACTTCTCCCGGCTGGTCGACGACCCCGACCAGATGACCGACCTGCCCGCAGGGGAGCGGTCCCAGATCGTGGAGCAGCTGCTGCCGCGACTGATGGAACCGCTGAGCACGACGGAGGCCGACAAGGGGACCACCCGCAAGACGCTGTGGCGTCTCGGCGACGGCAGCCTGGTCGAGTCGGTGCTGATGCGCTATCCCGACCGGGTCACCATGTGCGTCTCCTCCCAGGCCGGGTGCGGCATGGCGTGCCCGTTCTGCGCCACCGGTCAAGGCGGTCTGCAGCGCAACATGTCGACCGCGGAGATCGTCGAGCAGGTCCTGGCCGGGGCCCGGTCCCTCGCGCGCGGCGAGGTGCCCGGTGGCCCGGGGCGGGTCTCCAACGTGGTCTTCATGGGCATGGGGGAGCCGATGGCCAACTACAAGGCGATGATCGGCGCCGTACGCCGGATGACCGACAAGACACCGGACGGCCTGGGCATGTCCGCGCGCGGCGTCACGGTCTCGACCGTCGGGCTGGTGCCGCGGATGGAGCAGCTCGCCGACGAAGGCATCCCGGTGACCCTCGCCCTCTCGCTGCACGCCCCCGACGACGAGCTGCGCGACGAGCTGGTGCCGATCAACACCCGGTGGAAGGTGCACGAAGCGGTCGAGGCGGCCTGGCGCTACGCCGAGCGCACCCACCGCCGGGTGTCCATCGAGTACATCCTCATCCGTGACATCAACGACCAGGCGTGGCGGGCCGACCTGCTGGCCGACGTCCTGCTCTCCTACGGCGGCGCCGACCGCGGACGGTGGGTCCACGTCAACCTGATCCCGCTGAACCCGACGCCGGGCTCGAAGTGGACCGCGAGCCGCCGCGAGGACGAGCGCGAGTTCGTCCGGCGCCTCGAGGCCAAGGGTGTCCCGGTCACCGTCCGGGACACCCGGGGCCAGGAGATCGACGGCGCCTGTGGCCAGCTCGCGGCCGCACCCAGCTGATCTCCACGTTTCGGCCTCACCAGGCCTGCGCCACGACCTCGCCGAACAGCTCGTGCTCGTCCACCTCCAGCCCGCGCCGCCGGAACCAGGCGCACAGGTTGGTGCAGTCGCGCAGCAGGAAGTCCGGACCTGCGGGGTTGCCGACCAGGTCCACGACCTGGGGTAGGTCGATGACGACCAGTCGCTCGCCGGCCGCCAGCACGTTGTACGCCGACAGGTCGCCGTGGACCCAGCCCTCGCGCGCCAGGGTGGTCAGGAAGCTGCGCATCTGCTCGAAGTAGTCCCCGAGCAGGTCGCTGCCGGGGCGCACGGCCGCGAGCCGAGGCGCGACCTCGCGCCGGTCGTCGGTCACCAGCTCCATCATCAGCTCGGTGCCGTCGACCTGGACCGGGTAGGGCACCGACGCGCCGAGGACCCAGAGTCTGCGCAGTGCCTCCCACTCGGCCATCGCCCACTGGCCCGACGCGACCCGGCGGCCGTGCGTGGTCCCCTTGGCCAGGGCGCGGGTGTCGCGGGTGTTCCGCATCCGGCGCCCGTCCTGGTAGGCCGCACTGCGTCGGAACGAGCGGTGGTCGGCGTCCCGGTAGCGCTTCGCGGCCAGCAGCACGCCGTCGTCGTCGTCGAGCGCACGCCGCACGACGACGACATCGGCCTCCTTGCCGGTCTTCAGCACCCCGAGCTCGGTGTCGACCGCGCCGTCCTCGGTCACCAGCCAGGCGGGGACCGGGTCGGGGCCCCGGCAGCCGCGCTCGAGGTCCCAGTAGGTGCTCCAGCGGCGACCGGCTCCCAGGAGCGAGTCGCCGGGGTCGTCGCAGTCCAACCGCAGCCGCGGGGGGCGGCGGGTCGTGCGGGCGGGGTCAGGAAGGTCGTCGGTCGATGCGGGGTCGGGCAGGGGAGGGGTGGTCACGTCGGGTTCCTCGAGGAGTGGGCGGGAGCTGGGCAGGTGCAGCCGGCTGGGCCATGGCTCCTCCTCGGGGTCGTGATCGGGCTCGGACGGCGCCGCGGCGGGCGCCCGGCCACAGGATGACCCGACCGTCGTCCGGACTCAACTGATTTTGCGCGGGAACCGACCTACGCTGGTCCGACCCTGGGAGAAGCCCTGGGAGGCCCCCGGGAAGAACTGAGAGTGACCGACGTGCCGCACCCCCGCAGCCGCCGCTGGTGGCGCAGCGCCCTGCTGGTCGCCGCGCTGGCCGTCCCGACGGTGCTCGGCGCCAGCGCCTCGGCCGTGCCGGGCAGCGCGCCCGCGCCGGTGGACGGCTCGGCGAGCGGGGGAGACGACTACTTCCCGCTCGACGGCAATGGTGGCTACCAGGTGCGCCACTACGACATCGCCGCGACGATGCACACCAAGGACGGTCGCCTGCGTGGGCGCACCACGATGGCGGCCACCGCCGGCGCGGACGCGCTGGGCAGCCTGAGCGTCGACCTCGTCCTGGCCCCCGACTGGGTCAAGGTCGAGGGCCAGAAGGCCCAGTTCACCAAGCCCAACCGTCACGAGCTGCGCGTGACGCCCGCCGTGGCGATCGGCGCCGGGAGCGACTTCACGCTCACGGTCGGGTACCACGGCAAGCCGGCCGGGATCGAGGCCACCGGCGTCCAGCCGTTCCTGCGGGTTCCGGGCGAGACGGTGGCCATCGGCGAGCCCCAGATCGGGCCCTGGTGGTTCGCCGCGAACGAGACCCCCCAGGACAAGGCGTCCTACGACGTGCGGATCCGGGTGCCGCGAGGCCAACAGGGCATCGGCGTCGGCAGGCTGGTCTCGAAGGTCCGCGGCAAGCACTGGACCACGTGGCACTGGCGCCAGGACGAGCCGATCCTGACCTACCTCGCGTTCTTCGCCGCAGGGCGTTTCGCGCTGCGCTCGAGCACCGTGGACGGGCGTCGAGTGGTCTACGCCGTCTCACGCAAGCTGAGGACAGCGCAGCGCGATCGCTCGTTCCGCCTGTTGCAGCGCACACCCGGGGTGACCCGCTGGCTCGAGGCCTGGCTGGGTGACTACCCCTACGCCGACCTGGGCGGGGTGATCCACGCTCAGAATGCCGGCTTCGCGCTGGAGAACGCCGGGCGACCGACCTACCCCTACCTGGGCGGCCCGACGCGCTACAACACCAGCCTCGTGGTCCACGAGATGGCCCACCAGTGGTTCGGCGACGACGTCTCACTGAGACAGTGGCGTGACATCTGGCTCAACGAGGGGCTGGCCTCCTACGCGGAGTGGCGCTACGCCGAGCGGATGTGGGGCGACGCGATCCAGCCTCGGCTGCTCGAGTTCTGGGGTGCACCGTGGGGAGCGGGCTTCTGGAGCGTCGTCCTCAGCGACCCCGGGCCGCGGGACCTCTTCGCCCAGCCGGTCTACGACCGAGGAGCCATGACCGTCGCCGCGCTGCGGTGCCGCATCGGTGAGTCCACGCTGGACCAGGTGCTGCGCACCTGGCTGAGCGAGCACGCCGGCGGTCACGGCACCGGCCCGCAGTTCCGAGCGCTCGCGGAGGACCTCAGCGGCGAGCAGCTCGACGGCTTCTTCGGTGCCTGGCTGGACTCCCCCACCCGCCCGCCCAAGACGGCGGCCAACGGACTGGTGGACTGCGCCTGACCCCTGCCGTGATCGCGGTGCCGTTGGCAAGATGTGAGACATGGCGTCGTACGCATCAGCCTTCTCCCGCAGCATCTCCGACCCTGAGGGATTCTGGGGTGAGGCCGCCTCGGGGGTCGACTGGATCCGCAGGCCCGGTCGCGTGCTCGACGACGACCACCCGCCCTTCTACCGGTGGTACCCCGACGCCACGCTCAACACCTGCTACAACGCGCTCGACCGCCACGTCGCCCACGGTCGTGGCGACCAGGCCGCGCTGATCTACGACAGCCCGGTGACCGGGGTCAAGCGCAGCATCACCTACGCCCGGCTTCTGGAGGACGTGGCGGCCTTCGCCGGCGTCCTGCGAGGGCTCGGGGTCGGTGCCGGCGACCGGGTGATCATCTACATGCCGATGATCCCGGAGACGGTCGTGGCGATGCTGGCCTGCGCCCGGTTGGGGGCCGTGCACTCGGTCGTGTTCGGGGGGTTCGCGGCCCACGAGCTCGCCGTGCGCATCGACGACGCCCGGCCCAGCGTCGTGGTCGCGGCGTCCTGCGGGGTCGAGCCGACGCGGGTCGTGGAGTACAAGCCGCTGGTGGACCGCGCGCTCGAGCTCGCCGAGCACCAGGTCCCCTCGGTCGTGGTCAAGCAGCGCGCGCAGGCCGAGGCCGGCCTGGTCGAGGGGCGCGACCTCGACTGGGACGTCGCGATGCGCGCCGGGCGCACCGACCCGGCCGAGTGCGTCGAGGTGGCGGCGACCGACCCGCTCTACGTGCTCTACACCTCGGGGACCACCGGCAAGCCCAAGGGGATCGTGCGGGACAACGGAGGTCACGCCGTCGCCATGGCCTGGTCGTTGCCGCAGGTCTACGACACCGGTCCCGGGCAGGTCTGGTGGGCGGCCTCCGACGTCGGGTGGGTGGTCGGCCACTCCTACATCGTCTACGCCCCGCTGATCGCCGGCGCGACGTCGGTGCTCTACGAGGGCAAGCCGGTCGGCAGCCCGGACGCCGGTGCGTTCTGGCGCGTCGTCGCCGAGCACGGTGTCGAGGGCCTCTTCACCGCGCCGACGGCCATCCGCGCCATCAAGAAGGAGGACCCGCACGGCGAGCTGCTCGCCGAGCACGACATCTCCAGCCTGCGCACCTTGTTCCTCGCCGGGGAACGGCTCGACCCCGACACCTACGAGTGGGCCGGTCGGGTGCTCGGCGTCCCGGTCGTCGACAACTGGTGGCAGACCGAGACCGGTTGGCCGATCGCAGCCAACCTGCGAGGTCTCGAGCCGCTGCCGATCAAGCCCGGCTCCCCGTCGGTGCCGGTGCCGGGCTACGACGTCCAGGTCCTGGGCAGCGACGGCCACCGGGCGCCGTCCGGGGAGGAGGGGGCGATCTGCGTCAAGCTGCCGCTGCCCCCGGGCACGCTGCCCACCCTGTGGGGTGACGACGAGCGGTTCATCACCTCCTACCTCTCGACCTACCCTGGTTACTACGTCTCCGGCGACGGGGGGTACGTCGACGACGACGGCTACCTCTACGTCATGGGACGCACCGACGACGTGATCAACGTGGCCGGTCACCGGTTGTCGACGGGGTCGATGGAGGCGGTGCTCTCGACCCACCCGGCGGTCGCGGAGTGCGCCGTGATCGGGGTCGCCGACCCGCTGAAGGGACAGGTTCCCCGCGGGTTCGTCGTGCTCAAGGCCGGCGTCGAGGCCGACCCGGACGACCTGTCAGCCGAGCTCGTGGCGAAGGTGCGCGACGAAGTCGGTCCGGTGGCATCGTTCAAGGACGTCGATGTCGTCCCGGGGCTGCCGAAGACCCGCTCCGGCAAGATCCTGCGCAAGACGATGCGCGAGATCGCCGACGGTCAGCCCGCCAGGCCGCCCTCGACGATCGAGGACACCGAGGTCCTCGACGCCCTGGGTCCGACGCTTCGCCGTGACGCCACCTGAGGCTCCGGGTCAGCGCACACCCCAGGAGTAGGTCTGCTTGCGCAGCCGCAGGTAGACGAAGATCTCGGTGGCCACGACCTGGGGGATCGACCTGATCCGCTTGCTGACGATCTCGAGCAGGTGGTCGTCGCTCTCAGCGACCACCTCGACCATGACGTCGAAGGAGCCGGCCACGACCACGACGTAGTCGACCTCGTCCATCTGCGAGATCGAGTCGGCCACGGCCTCCATGTCGCCGCTGACCTTGACCCCGATCATGGCCTGGCGGTTGAAGCCGAGCTCGGTGGGGTCGGTGACGGCCACGATCTGCATCACCCCGGACTCGATCAGCCGCTGCACGCGCTGCCGCACCGCGGCCTCGGAGAGACCGACCACCTTGCCGATCGCGGCGTACGAACGACGCCCGTCCTGCTGGAGCTGCTCGATGATCGACTTCGAGACGTCATCGAGCTGGGCTCCGCCATGGCTGGCGCTGGTGCGTGTGCGTCCCCTGTTCACCCGCTGATCGTGACACCGGGGACCCGAGGCGTCAAAGGTTGGCGTGGGCTTTGTTGCCTGATTCCGTTGTGTAACACAAATGGAACGACGGAATCCCTTGTGACCCCCGGCCTGCCAATGCGATTATCCACGCAGTACCGAGGAGGGTGATCCATGTCTCGCCGTCGATCCCGACCGCGTCCCGAGCAGCTGCTCGCCATGTCCGATCTCGACCGTCGGCTCTTCCTCAGGGGCGCCGGCATGACGTCGCTGGGCGTGGGCGCCGGCGGGCTGCTCGCTGCGTGCGGCACCGAGGGCACCCGGGTCAGCGAGGACGAGTGTCAGAGCACGGACAAGTCCGACAGCGAGAAGCAGCTCAACTGGAGCAACTGGGTCGAGTACATCGACCCTCCGAAGAAGAAGTCCTCCACCCTGCGCTCGTTCGAGCAGGACAGCGGCATCAAGGTCACCTACAACGAGGACGTCAACGACAACGCGGAGTTCTTCGCCAAGGTGCAGAACCAGCTGGGTGCCTGTGAGCCGATCGGGCGCGACATCATCGTGCTCACCGACTGGATGGCTGCCCGGATGGTCGACTTCGGATGGATCCAGAAGCTGGACAAGGACAAGATCCCCAACGTCGAGTCCAACCTGATCGAGACCCTCCGAAGCCCCGACTGGGACCCCGATCGCGACTACAGCGTGCCGTGGCAGAGCGGCCTGACCGGCATCGCCTACAACGCGAAGTACACCAAGGAGGTCGGCAGCTTCGAGGAGCTGCTCACCCGCAGTGACCTCAAGGGCAAGGTCACGCTGCTGACCGAGATGAACGACACGATGAGCTTCATGCTCAAGCTGGTCGACGCCGACCCCGCCGACTTCGACGACGAGGAATGGGCACAGGCGATCGACCGGCTGGAGACGGTCGTCTCCAGCGGCCAGCTGCGCGGGTTCACCGGCAACGAGTACGTCAACGACCTGCCGACGGGCGACATCGTGGCCTGCGAGGCGTGGTCCGGCGACGTGATCGCGCTGCAGTACGACAACCCCGACATCAAGTGGGTCGTGCCTGAGGAAGGCCTGGTCATCTGGACCGACAACATGCTGGTCCCCAACAAGGCCGAGCACAAAGCCAACGCCGAGGCCCTCATGGACTACTTCTACGAGCCGACGGTTGCAGCAGAGGTCGCGGCGTGGGTCAACTACATCTGTCCTGTCGAGGGTGCGCAGCAAGCGATGGAGAAGGTCGACAAGAGCCTGGTCGATGCTCCACTGATCTTCCCCAGCGACGACTTCCTGAAGCAGACGGTGGAGTTCATGAGCCTGGACGAGAAGACCCGGCGCACCTACGAGACCGACTACTCCAAGGCGATGGGCTGACCCGATGGCCGGCCCCGCGCAGGACGAGCGGACTCGGACCACGCCAGGCCCACCGAACCCCACCGGAGAGGACCTCGTCCTCGAGGGCGTCACCAAGTCCTTCGGCTCCTTCGTCGCGGTCGACGACCTCAGTCTGACCATTCCCCAGGGGTCTTTCTTCGCTCTGCTGGGTGCCTCGGGCTGCGGCAAGACCACGACGCTGCGGATGGTGGCCGGTCTCGAGCGGCCCAGTGACGGCATCGTGCGGCTCGGTGAGCAGGACATCACCCATCTCAAGCCCTACAAGCGCCCGGTCAACACCGTCTTCCAGAACTACGCGCTCTTCCCCCACCTCACGATCTTCGAGAACGTGGCGTTCGGGCTGCGTCGACGGGGCAAGAAGAAGGTCGACGACCAGGTCAACGAGATGCTCGAGCTGGTCGAGCTGGGGCAGTACGGCAACCGGCGTCCGGCGCAGCTCAGCGGGGGACAGCAGCAGCGGGTGGCGCTGGCTCGTGCACTGATCAACCGGCCGAAGGTGCTGCTGCTCGACGAGCCGCTGGGAGCGCTGGACCTGAAGCTGCGGCGCGGCATGCAGCTGGAGCTCAAGCGGATCCAGACCGAGGTCGGGATCACCTTCGTCCACGTCACCCACGACCAGGAGGAGGCCATGACGATGGCCGACACCATCGCGGTGATGAACGCAGGACACATCGAGCAGATGGGTGCCCCCGGAGAGCTCTACGAGAACCCGCAGTCGACGTTCGTGGCCAACTTCCTGGGTCAGTCCAACTTGCTCGAAGGCAAGGTCAGCCGGGTCGAGGGTGCGGAGGTCACCGTCGACGTGCGTGGGGTCACCGTCGGTGCCAGCGCCGACCGCTCAGCGCGCACGGAGGGGGAGGTCTGGGTGGGCGTGCGACCCGAGAAGATCCTGCTGGTCGAGCCGGACGCCGAGAGTGCCGGCGTCAATCGGCTACCCGGCGCGCGGGTGGCCGACGTGAGCTTCGTCGGGGTCAGCACCCAGTACCTCGTGCGGATGCCGTGGGGCCAGGAGCTGATGGTCTTCGAGCAGAACACCGGCGCGCGGGCACCGTTCACCAACGGCGCCGAGGTCGAGCTGACCTGGTCGCCCGAGCACACCTTCCTGCTGGATGCGAGCGAGGACGCCCACGCCGGTGACCAGGCATTCGGGGCTCACGCGTGAGCACGGCGCTCGGTGGGGCCACGGCCGGTGTCGCGGCGGCACTGCCTGACGACGAGGAGCCGAAGCGACGGGGGTTCGCCGGCTACTTCCTCCTGGGACCCGGCATGTTCTGGCTGATCCTGTTCTTCATCGTCCCCTTCGTCGCCATGGTCGCCAGCAGCCTGTACGACCCCTCGGGCTCCCTGGCCGACGGCTACCAGATGACCGGGCACGTGCAGAACTACCTCGACGCCTGGGAGTCCTACGGCGGGGTCTTCATCCGTTCGTTCAGCTACGCCGGGATCTCGACCCTCTTCTGCATCCTGCTCGGGTTTCCCTTGTCCTATGCGATCGCCTTCAAGGCGGGCCGATGGCAGAGCCTGATGCTCGTCGCCGTCATCGCTCCGTTCTTCACCAGCTTCCTGGTGCGCACCTTGTCGTGGAAGCTGATCCTCGGCGACAACGGCTTCCTGGTCAGCACGCTGCACGCACTGCCCGGCGTCCCGGACTCGATGAGGCTGCTCGCCACGCCGTTCGCGGTCGTGACCGGGCTGACCTACAACTTCCTGCCCTTCATGGTGCTGCCGCTCTACGCCAGTCTCGAGAAGGTGGATCCGCGTCTGGTCGAGGCGGCGGGTGACCTCTACGCCTCGCCCTTCACCGGTTTCCGCAAGGTCACGCTCCCGCTTGCCATGCCGGGGTTGGTGGCGGGCACCCTGCTCACCTTCATCCCCTCCGCCGGCGACTACATCAACTCCGAGCTGCTCGGGAATCCGCAGACCAGGATGATCGGCAACGACATCCAAGACCTCTTCCAGGCTGCAGCGCTGCCGGAGGCATCCGCGTTGTCGGTCTCGCTGATGGTCGCGATCGTCGTGCTGGTCGTGCTGTACGTGCGTCGCGCCGGCACCGAGGACTTGTTGTGAGGCGCGCGCGCGACTGGATCGGCGACCGTCTGATCCTCCTGCTCGGTCTCCTGGTGCTGCTCTACATGGTCGCGCCCGTGCTCGTGGTGATGCTCATGTCCTTCAACCAGGGTGGCAAGCGCGGCTACGACTTCCGGGGCTTCACCCTCAACAACTGGACGCACATGTGCGAACCCAACGGCATGTGCGCCTCGGTCTTCCTCAGCATCCAGATCGCACTGCTCGCGACGTTGGTCGCGACCGCTCTGGGCACCCTCATGGCCTTCGCGATGGTGCGCCACCGGTTCCGAGGCCGCGCCGCCGCCAACCTCATGGTCTTCCTGCCCATGGCTTCGCCCGAGATCGTGCTCGGCGCCTCGCTGCTCGCCCTCTTCGTCAACGGCGGCTTCGCCGGCCAGCTCGGGTTCTGGACGATCTTCATCGCCCACGTGATGTTCTGCCTGTCCTTCGTGGTGATCACGGTCAAGGCGCGGCTCTCCGGCATGGACCCGCGCCTGGAGCAGGCCGCAGCGGATCTCTACGCCAACGAGTGGCAGACCTTCTGGAAGGTGACGTTCCCGCTCGTGCTGCCCGGCATCGTGTCGGCCGCGCTGCTGAGCTTCTCGCTCTCCTTCGACGACTTCATCATCACCAACCTCAACTCCGGGCAGTCGGTGACCTTCCCGATGTTCGTGTGGGGCTCGGCCCAGCGAGGTGTCCCGATGCAGGTGAACGTGATCGGGACGATCATGTTCCTCACCGCGCTCGCGCTGGTGGTCGGTCAGCAGGTGGTGCAGAGGATGCGCGCGCGTCCCGTCGCCGAGGCCGCCTGAGCGCGGCGTAGCGGGTCGCGCCCCCGGTCGACCGCGGCCTGGCCGGGGGAAGTCCGGCGTCAGGTCAGCGGCGGGTCTCGTACCTGGTCAGGAGGACGCCGTCGGGGAAAGGCCGGGTCTCCACCAGGGTCAGGTTCACCCAGCGCTCCAGCGCGGTGAAGAACGGGGTGCCGCCGCCGAGGAGGACCGGGGCGGTGAGCAGCACGTACTCGTCGATCAGTCCGGCTCGCATGGCCGTCGCGGCCAGGGTGGCGCCCCCGATGTCCATCCGGCCAGTGTCCTGGGTCTTGAGCCGGCTGATCTCGCTCACGGCGTCGCCGGCGACCAGGCGGGCGTTCCCCTCGACCGCGCCGAGGGTCGAGGAGAACACCGCCTTGGGCATGTCGCGCCAGCGGTGGGCGAACTCGACCTGCGCCGGTGTCACACCAGGCTGCTGGTCAGCGGTCGGCCAGTGCGAGCTCATCGCCGCCCACAGCTTGCGCCCGTACAACGCCAGGTCTGTCGCCGCCACCCGGTCGGACCACCACTGGAACAGCTCGTCGCTCGGCACGCTCCAGCCCAGGTCGTCGCCGGGCGCTGCGACGTAGCCGTCCAGGCTCAGGTTCATCGCGAAGCTCAGCGTCCCCATGGCCTCAGCCTCCCGCGAGTCGGTGTCACAGGTACAGACCGACCGGCCGGGGGCCCTACAGGATGCTCCAGGCCTCGGTGAGGACCGAGCGCAGGATCTGCTCGATCTCCTCGAAGTGCTCCTGCTCGCAGATCAGCGGGGGAGCGAGCTGGACCACCGGGTCGCCGCGGTCGTCGGCGCGGCAGTAGAGCCCGGCGTCGTAGAGGGCCTTGGACAAGAACCCACGCAGCAGCCGCTCGGCCTCGTCCTCGTCGAAGGTCTCCTTGGTCGCCTTGTCCTTGACCAGCTCGATGCCGTAGAAGAACCCGTCACCGCGCACGTCGCCGACGATGGGCAGGTCGGTGAGCTTCTCCAGCGTCGCGCGGAAGGTGGGCTCGTTCTCGAGCACCCGCTGGTTGATCTGCTCCTTCTCGAAGATGTCGAGGTTCGCCAGCGCGACCGCGGTGGAGACCGGGTGCCCGCCGAAGGTGTAGCCGTGCAGGAACATGTTGTGGCCCTGCTGGAACGGCTCCATCAGGCGATCGGTGGTGATCATCGCCCCGAGCGGTGCGTAGCCGGAGGTCAGCCCCTTGGCCGAGGTGATGATGTCGGGCTGGTAGCCGTAGCGGTCGGCGCCGAACATGTGGCCGAGCCGCCCGTAGGCGCAGATCACCTCGTCGCTGACGAGCAGCACGTCGTGACGCCTGCAGATCTCCTGGACCCGCTGGAAGTAGCCCGGCGGGGGAGGGAAGCAGCCGCCGGAGTTCTGCACCGGCTCGAGGAAGACCGCGGCCACGGTGTCGGGGCCCTCGAACTCGATCGCCTCCTCGATCCGGTCGGCGGCCCAGCGGCCGAAGGCCTCGAGGTCGTCGCCGTGCTGGGGCGCGCGGTAGAAGTTGGTGTTGGGCACCCGGAAGGTGGAGGGCACCAGGGGCTCGAACGGCGCCTTCATGTCGGGGATGCCGGTGATCGACAGGGCTCCCTGCGGGGTGCCGTGGTAGGCGACGGCGCGGCTGATGACCTTGTGCTTGGTGGGCTTCCCGGTCAGCTTGAAGTAGGACTTGGCCAGCTTCCAGGCCGACTCCACGGCCTCACCACCCCCGGTGGTGAAGAACACCCGGTTGAGGTCGCCCGGCGCGAGGTCGCTGATCCGGGCGGCGAGCTCGATGGCGTTGGGGTGGGCGTAGGACCACAGCGGATGGAACGCCAGGTCGCCGGCCTGCTTCGCAGCCGCATCGGCCAGCTCACGACGGCCGTGGCCGAGCTGGTTGACGAAGAGCCCCGACAGCCCGTCGAGGTAGCGCTTGCCGGCCGCGTCGAAGATGTAGGGGCCCTCGCCACGCACGATGACCGGCACGTCACCGGAGGCGTAGGACGAGTGGCGGGTGAAGTGCATCCAGAGGTGGTCCTTGGCCAGCTGCTGGAGGCGGTCGTCTCCCTCCGACCCGGCTGGCTGCGGAACGGCGCCGGGGCCGATCGGATCTGTGGGCACGGTGTGACTCCTCGGTGGCAGGCTGCCTCCATTGTGATGTCGGAGCACCCATTGAGGCAAGTGAATCAGTCGAATCACGGGGCCTGTCGTATGGCTTACGGCGTTGGCGGCCCTCTCAACTACGGAATCCGTTGCTTGTTCCCTCTTCCGTAGCCCCGGACCACTGACTAGGGTCGGGCCATGACCCAGAACTTCCGCAACGTGATCAACGGCGAGCTCGTCGAGGCCTCCTCCGGGGCGACCTACGACGTGGTCAACCCCGCCACCGGTGAGGTCTACGCACACGCCCCCGCGTCGGGAGCCGAGGACGTGGACCGCGCGTACCAGGCGGCTCAGAAGGCCTTCGAGGAGTGGGGTGAGAGCACGCCGGCCGAGCGTCAGCTGGCGATGCTCAAGATGGCCGACGCGCTGGAGAAGCGACAGGCGGAGTTCGTCAAGGCCGAGTGCGAGAACACCGGCAAGCCGATCCACCTCACCGAGGAGGAGGAGCTGCCGCCGTGCGTGGACCAGCTGCGCTTCTTCGCCGGCGCCGCGCGGGTGCTCGAGGGTCGCTCGTCCGGGGAGTACATGAAGGACTACAACTCGGTGATCAGGCGCGAGCCGATCGGCGTGGTCGGCCAGGTGACTCCCTGGAACTACCCGTTGATGATGATGGTCTGGAAGATCGGGCCGGCGCTCGCAGCCGGCAACACCGTGGTGCTCAAGCCCTCGGACACCACGCCCGCGACGACCACGATGTTCGCCGAGCTGGCCCAGGAGTTCCTGCCACCGGGCGTCTTCAACGTCGTGTGCGGCGACCGCGACACCGGGCGCGCGCTGGTGGAGCACCCGACCCCGGAGCTGGTCGCGATCACCGGGTCCGTCCGGGCCGGCATGGAGGTCGCGGGGTCGGCGGCCCGGCAGGTCAAGCGGGTCCACCTGGAGCTGGGCGGCAAGGCCCCGGTCATCGTCTTCGACGACGCCGACCTCGAGGCCGCTGTCGAGGCGATCTCGGTCGGTGGGTACTTCAACGCCGGGCAGGACTGCACCGCGGCGACGCGCGTGCTGGCAGCCGAGGGGATCCACGACGAGTTCGTCGCCGCTCTCAGCGAAACCGCGAGGAACACCAAGACCGGCATGCCCGACGACACCGACGCGCTCTACGGCGCGCTCAACAACGCCACCCAGCTCGAGCGGGTCACCGGGATGGTCGACCGACTGCCCGACCACGCGAGCCTGGACGCCGGTGGTCACCGGGTGGGGGAGACCGGGTTCTTCTACGAGCCCACGGTCGTCTCGGGCCTGCGGCAGGACGACGAGCAGGTCCAGGACGAGATCTTCGGCCCGGTCATCACGGTGCAGAAGTTCAGCGACGAGGCCGAGGCGCTGCGCTACGGCAACGGTGTGAAGTACGGGCTCGCCGCCTCGGTCTTCACCAGGGACCACTCGCGTGCGATCCGGATGTCGAAGCGGCTCGACTTCGGGTGCGTGTGGATCAACACCCACATCCCGTTCGTGGTGGAGATGCCGCACGGCGGCTTCAAGCACTCCGGCTACGGCAAGGACCTGTCCATGTACGGCTTCGAGGACTACACGCGCATCAAGCACGTCATGTCGTTCATCGGTGAGTGAGATGTCATCGGGTGGTCGAGCAGGGAGCGCAGCGACCGCCCGTCGAGACCTGGTGAGACGAAAGGCGACCTGACATGCGAATCCTCCTGATCGGAGCAGGGGGCGTCGGTGGAGCCTTCGCGGCCATCGCTGCTCGACGCGACTTCTTCGAGGCGATCCTGATCGCCGACTACTCCCTCGACCGGGCCGAACGGGCCGCATCGGCCGACGAGCGGTTCAGCGCGGCTCAGGTCGACGCATCCTCCGCCGAGGTGGTGGCGGCGCTGTGTCGGGAGCACCGGATCACCCATGTCATGAATGCAGTCGACCCGGTCTTCAACATGTCGGTCTTCGACGGTGCCCATGCCGCCGGCGCGCACTACCTCGACATGGCAATGTCGTTGTCGCAGCGACATGAATCAGCACCGTTTGAGCGTGTGGGCGTCAAGCTGGGCGACGAGCAGTTCGCCAAGGCCCAGGAGTGGGAGGACGCCGGCCTGCTCGCCCTGGTGGGCATCGGGGTCGAGCCCGGCCTGTCCGACGTGTTCGCCCGATACGCCGCCGACCACCTCTTCGAGGAGATCGAGGAGCTCGGCACCCGGGACGGCGCCAACCTGGTGGTCACCGACGACGACGGCAACGAGGTCTTCGCGCCGTCCTTCTCGATGTGGACCACGATCGAGGAGTGCCTGAACCCACCGGTGATCTGGGAGAAGGGTCGCGAGGGCACCGACGGCGGGTGGTTCACCACCGCCCCGTTCTCCGAGCCCGAGGTCTTCGACTTCCCCGAGGGGATCGGGCCGGTGGAGTGTGTCAACGTGGAGCACGAGGAGGTGCTCCTCATGCCCCGCTGGGTGGACTGCCGGCGAGTCACCTTCAAGTACGGCCTGGGCGAGGAGTTCATCACCGTGCTCAAGGTGCTCAACACCCTGGGCCTTGACCGCACCGAGCCGGTGCGGGTGAAGGGGGTCGAGGTCTCGCCCCGCGACGTCGTGGCCGCGGTGCTCCCCGACCCCGCGAGCATCGGTCCCCGGATGACGGGCAAGACCTGCGCGGGGCTGCAGGTGACCGGCACCGGCAAGGACGGCGAGCCGCGGTCGACCTACCTCTACCACGTGGTCGACAACGAGTGGTCGATGCGCGAGTACGGCCACCAGTGCGTGGTCTGGCAGACCGCGGTCAACCCGGTCATCGCCCTCGAGCTGCTGGCGAGCGGGGTGTGGGAGGGCACCGGTGTGCTCGGGCCCGAAGCGTTCGACGCCGTGCCGTTCCTCGACCTCCTGCGTGAGTACGGCGCCCCCTGGGGCCGGCGCGACGACTGACTCCGAGGACTCGGTGGGCCGTGGGCCCAGCGAGATCGGTCTGTGCGACCTCTCCCGGGGACGGTGATGCGGGCCTATGGTGGAGAGTCGCCTGGACGGGGAGGCAACACGATGGGCAAGACACCGGGGCCGTTGACACGCCGTACCTTCGTGCGCCTGGGTGCGGCGGGCGCCGCCGCCGGCGCCGCGATCGGGGGAGCCGCGGGCCCGGCGGCCGCCGGCATCCGCAGGCGGGGCACCACCCTGAGGTCCCGCGTGGTGCGCGGTGCCCGCCGGCGAGGCGGCTATCGCAGGCTGCGTCGGGTCTCGGGCGAGCCACACCTGGTCCGCACCGACCTCGGGATCGCGGCCAAGCGCGGACGGGCAGGGCGACGCCGTGGGCTGAGCGCGTTCGTCCAGCTCAGCGATGTGCACATCGTCGACGCTCAGTCTCCGCTGCGGGTGGAGTTCCTCGACCGGTACGAGGACAACGGTGACGCACCCTCGCCTGGCTTCTTCAGCTCGGCCTACCGACCGCAGGAGGTCCTGACCGCGCAGGTCGCCGAGGCCATGGTGCGTCGGATCAACCGCATCGGCCGTGGACCGGTCAGCGGGCGCAGGCTCGCGTTCGCCGTGCAGACCGGTGACAACTCCGACAACTCACAGCTCAACGAGGTCCGGTGGAACATCCGGCTCCTCGACGGAGGTCGGATCCGGCCGGACTCGGGCGACCGGACCTCCTACGAAGGCGTCATGGATGGTCACAGCGACACCTACGACGTGCACTACTGGCACCCGGACGGGACCCCGCCAGGGAAGGAGCCTGACCTGCCGCGCAGGGACTACGGGTTCCCGGTGGTCAGGGGACTGCTGAACGCTGCCCGTCGACCCTTCCGGGCCGCAGGGCTGGACATGCCGTGGTTCACCACGTTCGGCAACCACGACGGTCTGGTCCAGGGCAACGTCCCGGCCGCCACCCTCGACCTCAACGCGATCGCCACCGGCACCACCAAGGTCGTCGCGCTCCCACCCGGGGTGACCGGCTCCGAGGTCCAGGCCGCGCTGGAGTCGGGGAGCTTCGCGACGCTGCTCGCACTGATGACGGGCCCCGGGGCTGCCACGCGCCAGGTGACTGCCGACCCGTCGCGCCGGCTGCTGGCGCGCGCCGAGCTGGTCGAGGAGCACTTCACGACCACCGGGCGCCCGGTCGGTCACGGCTTCACCGCGCAGAACCGCGCGGACGGCACCGCCTACTACGCGGTGGACCGAGGACCGGTGCGGCTCGTGGTCATGGACACCGTCAACCCCAACGGCTATGCCGACGGGTCGTTGGACGCCGTGCAGTTCGCCTGGATGCGGGAGGTGCTGGCTGCCTCCACCGACCAGCTCGTCGTCGTGTGCAGCCACCACACCTCGGACACCATGGACAACCCGCTGCTGGCCACGGGTGGCGACGTGACGCCTCGGGTGCTCGGGGGACAGGTGGTCGAGGAGCTGCTGGCCCACGACAACGTGATCGCCTGGGTCAACGGCCACACCCACACCAACCGGGTCCTGGCGCACCCGCGCGACGGCGGTGGCGGCTTCTGGGAGATCAACACCGCCTCGCACGTCGACTGGCCCCAGCACGCGAGGATCATCGAGGTGCTGGACAACCGCGACGGCACCCTGTCGCTCTTCGGCACGCTGATCGACCACGCCGCCCCGGTCTCGTACGGCGGCCGCACCAGCTCTGCGTTGCGGCTGGCCTCGCTGGCCCGGGAGCTGGCCGCCAACGACTGGCAGCGCCGCGACGTGGGGCTCGGGGCTCGCAGCGCGCGCAACGTCGAGCTGCTGGTGGCGCGTCCCGCCTTCATGGGCTGAGCCCGGGTCGGGGAGCCCTACAGGTCGACCCACCAGCCGAGGTCGTGCTCCTCCAGGGAGCCGCTGCGCAGGTCGGTGCAGGTCCAGTGCGGGGGGGCAAGCGAGCCGAACCAGGTCGACTCCCACTCGATGCGGTAGTTGCGATAGGTGTCGCCGGTGATGTGCACGCACTCGCGCTCGGCCGCTGCGGCGAAGTTGGGCGTGAGCGGGGGGCCGTAGAGGTAGTAGAAGAGCCCGAGGAAGACCAGCGCTGTCGAGAAGGCGAAGCGGATGGCCTGGATGCTCATCCGCTGACCGATGGAGGAGATCCCCACAGGTGCCCCTTCCGCACGACGTCGGAGTACTCGGAGTGCTCGGAGTGCTGGGTCCCAGCCTAGGCCGCCGACCAGGGTCACACCGGGCATTGACCCCGTCGGCTGGGAGGATGTCGGGATGACCGAGCGCGACGTGGTGATCCTGGGCTCGACCGGATCCATCGGCACCCAGGCGCTGGAGGTCGTGGCCGCTCACCCGGACCGGTTCCGGGTCGTCGGGCTCACGGCCGGGGGGTCCAACCCGGAGCTGTTCCAGGAGCAGGTGCGCCGGTTCGGGCCGGACTTCGCGGGCACGGGGGAGGAGGCGTCGGTCGAGGCCGCGTCGCTGGGTTGTGACGTGGTGCTGAACGGGATCACCGGTGCGGTCGGGCTGCGGCCCACCCTCGCGGCGCTGGAGTCGGGCAACGTGCTCGCCCTGGCCAACAAGGAGTCCCTCATCATCGGCGGCGAGGTCGTGACCCGGGTTGCCGGCGAGGGACAGATCGTGCCGGTCGACAGCGAGCACAGCGCTCTGGCCCAGTGCCTGCGCGGGGGGCGCGCGGCCGAGGTCAGGCGCCTGGTGCTGACCGCGAGCGGCGGCCCGTTCCGGGGCCGGGCCCGCGAGGATCTGCACGAGGTGACACCGCAGGAGGCGCTGACGCACCCGACGTGGGCGATGGGTCCGGTGGTCACCCTCAACTCGGCCACCCTGGTCAACAAGGGCCTCGAGGTGATCGAGGCCCACCTGCTCTTCGGCATCCCCATGGACCGGATCGAGGTGGTGGTCCATCCGACGTCCGTCGTGCACTCGATGGTGGAGTTCCACGACGGATCCACGCTGGCGCAGGCCTCACCACCGACGATGCTCGTCCCGATCGCCCTCGGACTCGCGTGGCCGGAGCGCCTGGCCGACGTGGCGCCCCCGGTGGACTGGACCCGTCAGCAGACCTGGGAGTTCTTCCCGCTGGACGACGAGGCGTTCCCTGCGGTGCGCCTGGCCCGCGAGGCGGGCACCCGCGGCGCCACCGCGCCCGCGGTCTACAACGCCGCCAACGAGGTGTGCGTCGAGGCCTTCCTCGCCGGACGGATCCGGTTCACCGACATCGTGGCCACTCTGGAGCGCGTGCTGACCGCTCACGTCGTACCCTCAGAGGTGGACGGGCTCACCGTCGACGACGTCCTGTCGGCCGACTCCTGGGCGCGAGCGCAGGCGCGCTCCGCGCTCGCGCTGGACGACTGACCCGACGCCCTGACCAGACGCACGGACCCGAGCGAGGAGGCGAGCGATGACAGTGCTGCTGTTCGTCCTCGGAGTCCTCGTCTTCGTCGCCGGGATCGCGGCCTCCATCGGGCTGCACGAGCTGGGCCACCTGGTCCCGGCCAAGCGCTTCGGGGTCAAGGTCACCCAGTACTTCATCGGGTTCGGCAGGACCGTCTGGTCACGCCGGCGGGGCGAGACGGAGTACGGCGTGAAGTCGGTGCCCCTGGGCGGCTACGTCAAGCTCGTCGGGATGCTGCCGCCCGCGAAGGACGACCCGACCGGAGCGCCGCGGCAGGCCACCACGGGCATGTTCAGCCAGCTGATCTCCGACACCCGCGCCGCCGAGGCCGAGCACATCGGCCCCGGCGACGAGGACCGCCTGTTCTACAAGCTGCCGGTGTGGAAGAAGGTCGTGGTGATGTCCGGCGGCCCGCTGGTCAATCTCGCGATCGCCTTCGCGCTCTTCGCCGGCGTGTTCGGCCTCTACGGCACCTTGGAGCCGACCACCACCGTCGACGAGGTCTCCCAGTGCGTGGTGCCCCAGGGTGAGGCCGACCGTGAGTGCACCGCCCAGGACCCGGTCGCCCCGGCCGCCGACGCCGGGCTGAGGCCCGGCGACAAGATCACGGCGTTCAACGGTGAGCCGGTCTCCAGCTGGGACGAGCTGGTCCTGCTGGTGCGTGACAACGCCGACGGGCAGGCCGTGATCCGCTACGAGCGGGACGGCGAGACCCGCACCGCCACGACCAGCACCACGGTCAACACCGTGCGCTCCCTCGACGGCGAGGAGGCCTACGTCGACGCCGGCTTCCTGGGCGTGATCAGCACCCGCGTGCGCGAGCACCACGGCCTGCTCTACACCGGCGAGCAGATGGGGTCGATGACCAAGGCCACCGTGGTCGCCCTGGCCAGCCTGCCGGTGAAGGTCTGGGGTGTGGGGAAGGCCGTCGTGGGGCTGGAGGAGCGCGCCCAGGACAGTCCGATCAGCATCGTCGGGGCGGGCAGGATCTCCGGGGAGGTCGCCTCCGACACCACCAGCCCGTGGGCCGACCGGCTCGTCTTCCTGGTCATGCTGCTGGCCAGCCTCAACCTCTTCATCGGCATGTTCAACCTGGTCCCGCTGCTGCCGCTCGACGGCGGTCACATCGCCGGCGCGCTCTACGAGGGGCTACGCCGTTCCTGGGCGAGGCTGCGACGCCGCCCCGACCCCGGCTTCGTCGACGTCGCCAAGCTGCTCCCGGTGGCCTACGTGGTGGCGGGCGCACTGCTGGTGATGGGCCTGGTGCTCATCGCCGGCGACCTCGTCGCGCCGATCCGGATCAGCTGAGCCGCTCATCCCTCACGAAAGGACGTCCATGACCACTGGATCCCCTGGGTCCGCCGGGTCCCCGATCTCCCTCGGCATGCCCGAGGCGCCACCTCCGGTGCTTGCGCCCCGACGGCAGAGTCGCCAGATCGCGGTGGGCAAGGTGCTGGTCGGTGGCGACGCCCCGGTCTCGGTGCAGTCCATGACGACCACGTTGACCGCTGACGTCAACGCCACGCTGCAGCAGATCGCCGAGCTGACTGCGTCCGGCTGCGACATCGTGCGCGTCGCGTGTCCCAGCCAGGACGACGCCGACGCGCTGCCGGCGATCGCGCAGAAGTCCCAGATCCCGGTGATCGCCGACATCCACTTCCAGCCCCGCTACGTCTTCGCCGCGATCGAGGCCGGCTGTGCCGCGGTGCGGGTCAATCCCGGCAACATCAAGAAGTTCGACGATCAGGTCAAGGAGATCGCCCGGGCCGCCTCCGACCACGGCACCTCGCTGAGGATCGGGGTCAACGCCGGGTCGCTCGACAAGCGGCTGCTGGAGAAGCACGGCAAGGCGACGCCGGAGGCGCTGGTGGAGTCGGCGATGTGGGAGGCCAGCCTGTTCGAGGAGCACGGCTTCCGCGACTTCAAGATCTCGGTCAAGCACAACGACCCGGTGGTCATGGTCCGCGCCTACGAGCTGCTCGCCGAGGCCGGCGACTGGCCGCTGCACCTCGGCGTCACCGAGGCCGGCCCGGCGTTCCAGGGCACGATCAAGAGCTCGGTCGCCTTCGGAGCCCTGCTGAGCAGGGGCATCGGCGACACCATCCGGGTCTCGCTCTCCGCACCCCCGGTGGAGGAGGTCAAGGTCGGCCTGCAGATCCTGGAGTCGCTTAACCTGCGGCCGCGGCGCCTGGAGATCGTCTCCTGCCCGTCGTGCGGGCGAGCGCAGGTCGACGTCTACAAGCTGGCCGACGAGGTCACCGCAGGCCTCGACGGGCTCGAGGTCCCGCTGCGGGTGGCGGTCATGGGATGCGTGGTCAACGGTCCCGGGGAGGCACGCGAGGCCGACCTCGGGGTCGCCTCCGGCAACGGCAAGGGGCAGATCTTCGTCAAGGGCGAGGTGATCAAGACCGTGCCGGAGTCGCAGATCGTGGAGACCCTCATCGAGGAGGCCATGCGCATCGCCGAGACCCTGGAGTCCGGCGAGGGCGCACCCGAGGTCAGCGTCGGCTGAACCCCGGTGGGCTGTGCCGCAGCCCGCGTAGGCTGCGCTCGTGCTCGCCTCACGCAGCGGTGACGTGCGCGTCCTGGGTCCCCCAGACCTCGACGCGGTCACCGCGCTGCTCGCGGCCGACCCGGTGCGCAACGTCGTGGTCGACTACCGGGCTCGCCTCACCCACCTCGACCCGACGTGGCTGGGTGGTGAGATCTGGGGCTACGAGGTGGACGGGGAGCTCCGCTCGGTCTGCCACGCCGCGGCGAACCTGATCCCGGCGGTCGCTGACGACGACGCGCTCGCCAGCTACGCCGAGCGTGCGTTGGCCAGCCCCCGGCGCTGCTCGGCGATCGTCGGCACCGCCCACGACGTCGAGAAGCTGTGGGCCCACCTGGAACCCCACTGGCCGGAGCCTCGTGAGCTGCGACTCGAGCAGCCCCACTACGAGATCACCGAGGCGCCGTCGGTCGAGCTCGACCCGTTGGTGGGCCGCACCCTGATCGGTGAGCTCGATGCGCTCTACCCCGCCGCGGTGGCGATGCACATCGAGGAGGTCGGCGTCTCACCCGAGGAGCGGGGCGGGGCCGCCGGCTTCCGCGCCGGGTTGCAGCAGCTGATCCTCACCAACCGCTCCTACTCCCGCATCGAGGACGGCCGGGTGCTGTTCAAGGCCGACCTGGCTGCGGTGACACCGCACGCCTGCCAGGTGCAGGGGGTGTGGGTCGACCCCGAGCTGCGTGGCCAGGGCATCGGCACCCGGGCGATGGCCACGGTCGTCGCGCTGGCGCTGCGCGACGTGGCGCCGGTGGTCTCGCTGTACGCGAACTCCTTCAACCACCAGGCGCTGCGCACCTACGAGAAGATCGGCTTCGTCCGCACCGACACCTTCAGCACGATCCTGTTCTGAGTCGCACACGACCCGAGGAGCCCGATGAGCCCGAGCCTGCGCACCGACGCGAAGGTGGTCGTGGCCGCCTTCACCGTCTCCGGGGTCGTGCACCTGGTGAGGCCGCAGACCTTCGAGCCGCTGATGCCGAGCTGGGTGCCGGCTCACCGTGAGGTCATCTGGGGGAGCGGGGTGCTGGAGCTGGCCTGCGCCGCGGGGCTGCTCGCCCCCGCGACCCGGCGCCCGGCGGGGCTGGTGAGCGCGGCGACGCTGGTCGCGGTCTTTCCCGGCAACCTCAAGATGGCGCTCGACGCGATGCGCACCGACAACCGCCCGCTGCAGGCGGCCTCCCTGCTGCGCCTGCCGCTGCAGCTGCCGATGATCCGGGCAGCACTGCGCGCAGGTCGCTGAGCACCTACCCTGGCTGCGCACGTCACACCGCGTCGCACCGCCCGTCGCACCCGCCCCGAGAGGTCCCCATGAGTCGTCACCGCCGTGTCCTCACCGCTGTCATGGCAGTGCTCGCGCTGCTGCTGGTCTCCTCGCCGCCGGCGAGCGCGAAGCTGCCGAGCAAGCGCACCTGGACCGCCGACGTGCGCGAGGCGATGGTCGGGTCGCACGACTACCTCGACCGTCGCCTGCGGCAGGGAGTCCGGCAGCCGGCGGTCAACCTCGACATCGACAACACCTCACTCGCCTCCCACTACGACCCGGGCAAACCGGTGGCGCGAGTGCTGCGCTTCGCGAAGTACGCACGCAGCAACGGGGTGAAGCTGCTCTTCAACACTGCTCGGCTGCGCGGCGAGGGCCGGATGCGCAAGGCGCGCCGCCAGCTCGTGCGCGCCGGCTACCGGGTCACCGCAGTCTGCGGCCGCAAGCCAGGCGAGGGGCTGGTGCACAGCAAGACCCGCTGCCGTCGTCACTACGTCTCCCAGGGCTACACCCTGGTCGCCAACGTGGGGAACCGCGCCACCGACTTCCGCGGCGGCTACTACGACAAGGCCTATCGCCTGCCCAACTACGGCAACCAGCTCACCTGAGCGCACTGGCAGTTTCCCAAGGTATGTAGCCCACCTGCCACTTCCCTCGAGGTACTTCTCGAGGGAAGTGGCAGTTCACCTACATACCTTGGGATACCGGCGTCACCGCCCCCACCCGGAAACCCGGGAGCGCGGCCCCAGGGACCGCGACTAGCCTTGCGGCCATGATCCTGCGGATGTCGAGCCTGTTCCTGCGCACCCTGCGCGACGATCCTGCCGACGCCGAGGTCCCCAGCCACCGGCTGCTGGTGCGGGCCGGCTACATCCGCCGCGCCGCGCCCGGCATCTACTCCTGGCTGCCGCTGGGCTACCGGGTGCTGCGCAAGGTGGAGAACGTGGTCCGCGAGGAGATGGACGCCATGGGCGCCCAGGAGGTCCACTTCCCCGCGTTGCTGCCGCGCGAGCCCTACGAGGCCAGCGGCCGCTGGACCGAGTACGGCGACGCGCTGTTCCGGCTCAAGGACCGCAAGGCGGCCGACTACCTCCTCGGGCCCACGCACGAGGAGATGTTCACCCTGCTGGTGAAGGACCTCTACTCCTCCTACAAGGACCTGCCGCTGGCGCTCTACCAGATCCAGACGAAGTACCGCGACGAGGCGCGGCCCCGCGCCGGCCTGTTGCGGGGCCGGGAGTTCGTGATGAAGGACTCCTACTCCTTCGACGTCGACGACGCCGGGTTGCAGCGCTCCTACGACGCCCACCGCGAGGCGTACATCAAGATCTTCGACCGCCTCGGCCTCTCCTACGTGATCGTGCGCGCAACCTCGGGCGCGATGGGCGGCTCGGCCAGCGAGGAGTTCCTGGCCAACGCCGAGGTGGGCGAGGACACCTACGTGCGGTGCAGCCGCTGCGACTACGCGGCCAACGTCGAGGCGGTGGCGATCACCCCTCCCGCCCCGGTGCCGTACGACGACGTGGCGGCAGCGCACGTCGAGGACACCCCCGACACCCCGACCATCGACACGCTGGTCGACCACCTCAACGAGCAGTTCCCCCGTGATGACCGGCGCTGGCACGCCGGCGACACGTTGAAGAACGTGCTGGTGATGATCGTCCACCCCGACGGCACCCGCGAGCCCCTGGCGATCGGTGTGCCCGGCGACCGGGAGGTCGACCAGAAGCGCCTGGGCGGGCAGCTCGAGCCGTTGGAGGTCGAGCCCTTCACCGAGCAGGACTTCCAGCAGCACCCGGCACTGGCCAAGGGCTACATCGGCCCCGGCGTGCTGGGCGAGAAGAACGCCTCGGGCATCCGCTACCTGCTCGACCCCCGCGTGGTCGAGGGCACGCGCTGGGTGACCGGCGCGGACTCGCCGGGCCACCACGTGGTCGACCTGGTGGCTGGGCGTGACTTCACCGCCGACGGCACCGTCGAGGCGGCCGAGGTGCGCCCCGGCGACCCCTGCCCGCAGTGCGGCAGCGACCTGGAGTCCGCCCGCGGCATCGAGGTGGGCCACATCTTCCAGCTCGGCCGCAAGTACGCCGAGGCGCTGGACCTGAAGGTCCTCGACGATCACGGCAAGCTGGTCACGGTCACGATGGGCTCCTACGGCATCGGCCCCTCACGGCTGGTCGCCGCGATCGCGGAGAACACCTACGACGACCTCGGGCTGGTCTGGCCTCGCGAGGTCGCACCGGCGGACGTCCACCTGGTGGCCACCGGCAAGGACGCGGCCGTGTTCGAAGCGGCCGAGCGGGTCGCCGCGGAGCTGGAGCAGCGCGGGCTCACGGTGCTCCTGGACGACCGTCCGAAGGTCTCCCCGGGAGTGAAGTTCAAGGACGCCGAGCTGATCGGCGTGCCGACGATCGCGGTGGCCGGTCGCGGCGTGGCCGACGGCGTGCTCGAGGTCAAGGACCGGCTCAGCGGTGAGCGCAGCGACGTCGCGATCGACGAGGTGGCCGACCACCTCACGCGGCTGGTCCGTGGCTGAGCCCAGGCCGACCGCGGGGCCGGTCGAGGTGCCCGTCGAGGCGGTCATCTTCGACTGGGGCGGCACGCTCACGCCGTGGCACGACGTCGACTTCGTCCACGAGGCGCACACCCTGGCAGCGGCAGCCGTCGAACCGCACGAGGACGCCCACGACGCCCTGCTCCGGGCGGGCAGCGTGATCTGGGGGCGCTCGCGCGACCACCACCGCAGCGCGACGATCGCCGACATCTTCAGTGAGGCGGGCCTGCGCCACGACGAGGACAGGCTCGGTGCCTACCGGGCGTTCTGGGAGCCCCACACCCACACCGACCCCGAGGTGCCCGCGCTGTTCACGGCGCTGCGGGACCGCGGGGTCAGGGTGGGGGTGCTCTCCAACACGGTGTGGCCGCGGGCCTGGCACGAGGAGATCTTCCGCCGTGACGGAGTCCTCGAGCTGATCGACGGGGCGGTCTACTCCAGCGAGATCCCGTGGACCAAGCCCTCGCCCGAGGCGTTCCTCGCCGCGGCGTCGGCGGTGGGTGTCGGGCATGCTGCGCGGTGCGTCTTCGTCGGCGACCGCCTCTTCGACGACATCTGGGGCGCCCACCAGGTCGGGATGCGCGCCGTGCACGTGCCCCACTCCGACATCCCGGCCGAGCAGGTCGGGCACTCCGAGGGGACCCCCGACGCCGTCGCGCACCGGCTCGCAGACGTGCTGCACATCGTGGACGGCCTCTGCGGCAGCTGAGGGCACCGGCGCAGCGCCCTCAGTCGAGCTCGGACAGTCCCGGGTAGGCGGAGGGGCGGGCACCCAGGGTCAGCGAGCGGCGCGCCGACTCAGTGAGCGCGTCCACGGCCCAACGCCGGGTCCGACCCGTCGAGCTCGCGACCTGGGCGGCGTAGGCCTCGGCGCAGCGGGTCTCGGTCTGCAACGCCAGGTCGAGCAGGTGCGTCGCGGAGCGGTTGTCGGTGGCGAGGGCGTACGCCGGCTCAGCGCCCACCGGGGTGGCCCCACGGCGGGTGATCTCGGCGACCAGGTGGTCGCGCCGGGCGCGGTGCGACTCATAGGCCGACCGGATCAACGACGCCGGCCCGGGGGAGCTGACGGTGGAGATGCGGCCACCGAGCTCACCGAGCACGGCGACCGCGGCGTGCTCGGCCTCCAGCGTGCGCTGCATCGCATCCAGCTGTGCCACCTCAGGACCGCCAGACCTGGGCCTGCTGGGCGCTTGCCGCGGACATGCCGGCGAGCACACGGGCGAACGGGCCGCTGGCGGCGCGGACTGCGGCGTCGCGGTGGCGACGGCTGGCGCGCTCCTCGGCGCGCACCAGGCGGCTGAGCCGGCGTCGCTGCGCAGCCCGGCCCAGCTTCTGCTGCCCTGCCCCGGGCGGCTCGCTTCCCAGCAGCTCGAGATGGTCGCGGTGCACGCGCAGGGCCAGGGTCGCCTGTCGGCGCTGCTGGGGCGGGCCCGACCGCGTCAGCGGAGCGAGCAGGCGGACGAGGGCGGTCTCGAGGGCCACCGCTTCGTCGACGAGCTCCTGGTCGCGCTCCCGGGTCGGGGTGGGGGCACCGGTGCCGGGGGACTCGTCGGAGGCCAGCAGGTCGCAGGCCGACATCGGGAGGACCAGTGTCGACACCGCCGACGCCACCAGGACGGTGCGTCGCCGGGGGTGGGGGTCAGCGGTCTCGACCGAGGGGCCGGCCATGCCCGAGCTCACTTGACGCTGAAGGCCACGAGCTCCCAGTGGCGCTTCTTGTTCTTGCCCTTGGCCTCGAAGTCGATGAGGAACTTCGCTGATCTGTGAGCCTCGTTGTCGTTGCGGAAGGTGCCGTCCTCGAAGAACGAGCGCGACCCGGGGATGTCGACCACGGCCGTCGCTTCGCGGACGTCGCCGCGACTGCTGAAGCTGATCTTGCGGACCTTCGCGCCCGGGAAGTCGACGTACCAGCCCTCCTTCTCGCGCTGCTTGAGCTCCTTGCGCAAGGAGCCGCAGCCTCGGCAGGCCTTCTTGCCGGAGGCGTCGATGAGCACGGAAGGGTCGTTGGTGATCAGCGAGTAGCCCCACCCGTCCACGATGTAGCGCGTGAACGCCTTCTGCCCCTTCTTGCCGGAACGGAACTTCGGCTCCTTCGGCTTCAGCGGCTTCGGGTCAGCGGTCTCCATCGTCGAGGGCGACTCCGAGGGTGACTCCTCGCTCGAGCTGTTGGTCTCCCCGGGGTCGGAGGCGGCCGTCGCCGACGGGTCGTCGTCGCTGCAGCCGCCGCTCACCAGCGCCACCACGCACAGCGCTGCCACGCCGAGTCGCAGTCGAGTGGTCCCTCGCCTCACCCCGGCCGCAGCCAAGTCCTCCCACATGACCCCGAGGCTATACCGACACCGGGGCGCCACGGGGCGGCACGCGACGACCGGGGCAAGTCCTCCGCCGCGGGGTTTCGGTCTCCCATCGCCGTTTGGATAGGGTCCGACTCAAGGCACCACCAGCCGCGAGGCCCCCGCGGCGGGAATGCCCCGCCAGGCATCGCAGTGCGCAGGGCACAACAGCATCAGGAGGCGTTCGATGGCCGTCGACCGGACCAGGGAAGAACTGGTGGAGACGCTCGCCGGCCCGCTCCGCGAGTCCGGCTACGACCTGGAGGCCGTGGAGGTCACCCCCGCCGGGCGCCGCCGGCTGCTGCGGGTGGCGGTCGACAAGGACGGCGGGGTCACCATGGACGAGATCGCCGAGGCCACCAAGGCCGTCTCCCGGATGCTCGACGACTCCGAGGTCATGGGGGAGCAGCCCTACACCCTCGAGGTGACCTCACCGGGCATCGACCGGCCGCTGACGCTGCCTCGCCACTGGCGACGCAACCTCGACCGCCTGGTGGCGGTCCAGCTGGTGGACGGCGGCAAGCTCACCGGGCGGGTCGTGGGCTCCGACGAGCAGCAGGTCACGCTGGAGACCGCAGGGGGCAAGCGGGTCGTCGCGATCGACGACGTCGCCAAGGCGCTGGTCCAGGTCGAGTTCAACCGGAAGGAGCGCTGAGCCATGGACATCGACATGTCGATCCTGCGCGCACTGGAGCGCGACAAGGAGATCAGCCTCGACATCGTCGTGGACGCCCTCGAGCAGGCTCTGCTCACGGCGTACCACAAGACACCGGGCGCCCAGGCCCAGGCGCAGGCGAGGGTCTCCATCGACCGCAAGACCGGCCGGGTGACCGTCTACGCCGCCGAGACCGACGACGAGGGCGAGGTGGTGCGTGAGTACGACGACACCCCCGAGGGCTTCGGACGAATCGCAGCGACCACGGCCAAGCAGGTGATCCTCCAGCGGTTGCGCGACGCGGAGGACGACCTGCGCTTCGGTGAGTTCTCCGGACGCGAGGGGGACCTCGTCTCCGGCATCATCCAGCAGGGCCGCGACCCTCAGGACGTCATGGTCGACCTCGGCAAGCTCGAGGCGCTGCTGCCCTCCGCCGAGCGCGTGCCCGGTGAGCGCTACGAGCACGGCACCCGGATCAAGTGCCTGGTCATCACCGTGCGCCGCGGCATGCGTGGCCCGCAGGTGCACCTGTCGCGCTCCCACCCCAACCTGGTCCGCAAGCTGTTCGCGCTCGAGGTGCCCGAGATCGCCGACGGCACCGTCGAGATCGCAGGCATCGCGCGCGAGGCCGGGCACCGCACCAAGATCGCGGTCACCTCCACCGTGCCGGGCGTCAACGCCAAGGGAGCCTGCATCGGTCCGATGGGCCAGCGGGTGCGCAACGTGATGCACGAGCTGCACGGGGAGAAGATCGACATCATCGACTGGTCCGACGACCCCGCGCAGCTCGTGGCCAACTCGCTCTCCCCGGCCCGGGTCACCTCGGTGACGGTGGTGGACGAGGCGGCGCGTGCGGCGCGGGTGGTCGTGCCCGACTACCAGCTCTCGCTGGCGATCGGCAAGGAGGGGCAGAACGCCCGGCTCGCCGCGCGCCTGACCGGCTGGCGCATCGACATCCGCTCCGACGAGGACCCCTCTCTGCAGTCGTGAGGGTTGGGGGTGCCCGGCCGGGCACCGGGTGAGGTCGCATCGGCGCGGGCGCACTCCCGGACGGTCGGGGCGCGCTTTCCGCCGTGTCGTCCGGGGCTTCTGCTCGTGCCCGACCGAGGCGACGAGACGCCCACGCCTCCTTGACGCTGCGCCCCGACCGCCCAGTCGCGCACCCACGCCGCCGCGAGGACGCGCCGCCCGGCCGGGCACCGGGTGAGGTCGCATCGGCGCGGGCGCACTCCCGGACGGTCGGGGCGCGCTTTCCGCCGTGTCGTCCGGGGCTTCTGCTCGTGCCCGACCGAGGCGACGAGACGCCCACGCCTCCTTGACGCTGCGCCCCGACCGCCCAGTCGCGCGCCCACGCCGCCGCGAGGACGCGCCGCCCGGCCGGGCACCGGGCTGGTTCTCGCGCGCCGGACCGGCCGGTTCGGTGTGTGGGGCGGATCGCGTTAGACTGGACGACGGCTTGTCACTTCCGCCTGCCCGGGCGCCGACCTCGAGGATGCTGTGTTGCCATGTCATCCACGCCGGTCCGCACCTGTGTGGGATGCCGGGAGCGAGAGGCCAAGCAAGACCTGTTGCGAGTGATCGCGCAGGATCTCGGTCACGGCCCTCAGGTCGTGCCGGATCCGGTGGGTCGAGCGGCCGGGCGGGGTGCCTACCTGCACCCCCGCAGCGGCTGCCTCGACCGGGCTCTCCGACGCCGAGTGTTCTCCAGGGCGCTGCGCGCTCCGGTGAGCCCGGACGTCGAGGCACTGCGCGAGCACCTGGGACGGGTAGACCAAGGCAAGACCGACAGAAGCAGGAGCAGCAGCTCATGAGCACTCGATGAGTACTTCCCGATGAGCGTGCAACACAGTTAGCGGTCTGGGTCACCCCGGCTCGGACCAGAAGGAGAAGCGTGTCTAAGGTCCGAGTCCACGAGCTCGCCAAGGAGCTCGGCGTCGAGAGCAAGGTCGTCCTGGCCAAGCTCAAGGAGATGGGGGAGTTCGTCAAGTCGGCGTCGTCGACGGTCGAGCCCCCGGTCAAGAAGAAGTTCATGGACAAGTACGGCACCGAGCTCGGTGCCGCGGCCGCCACGAAGGCGCCGGCGAAGCAGGCACCCGCTGCCCAGCCCGCGCCGGAGCCTGCGGCCGAGCCAGCAGCCGAGTCCGCGCCGGCTTCCCCGCCGGCGCAGGCGCCCGAGGCCCCCGCGGCTCCGTCCCCCCAGGCGCCGGCCGCTGCGCCGACGCCCGGGCCCAAGCCCGGGCCGAAGCCGGCACCGCGCCAGCCGGAGGCTCCTGCGGCGCCCGAGGCTCCCGCGGCGCCCGAGGCTCCCGCGGCGCCCGAGGCTCCCGCGGCACGGGCCGAGCAGCCGGGCCAGCCGAGCGAGCAGCCGAGTGACCAGTCCGCGCCGCGACCCGGGGGCGCTGCGCGCCCCGGGCCCGGGCGCGGCGGCCAGGGCGGCTCCTCCAGCGGCGGACCGCGCCCCTCGGCGCCTCGCCCCGGCTCTCCTCGCCCCGGCAACAACCCCTTCGGTGCGGCCCAGGGCATGGGACGTCGACCCGCGGCACCCGGCGCGCCCGGTGGCGGCGAGCGTCCACCGCGTCCGCCCGCCGGACGTGAGGGTGGCGGCGGTCGTGGCAGCGACGGCCTTCCCCGTCCCAACCCCGCGATGATGCCCAAGTCACCCGCAGCCTTCGGCACCGGACCGGGCGGACGTCCCGGCCCCGGCGGCCCCGGTGGCGGCCGTGGTGGCCCGGGCGGCGGTCGCGGCGGTGCGCCCGGACGCGGCGGCCCCGGTGGCGGCCCCGGCGGCGGTCGCGGTGGTTTCGGTGGTGGCCCCGGTGGCCCGGGCGGACGTCCCGGTGGTCCCGGTGGTCGCCCCGGTGGTGGTGGTCGCGGGGGACGCGGCAGCACCCAGGGCGCCTTCGGACGCCCCGGTGGACCGTCGCGCCGAGGCCGCAAGTCGAAGCGGCAGCGTCGCCAGGAGTTCGACAACATGGAGGCGCCGACGATCGGCGGCATGCGCGTGCGCAAGGGCAACGGCGAGATCGTTCGCCTCGCGCGCGGAGCCTCGCTGACCGACTTCGCCGAGAAGATCGGCGTCGACGCGGCCCAGCTGGTGCAGATGCTCTTCCACCTCGGCGAGATGGTCACGGCCACCGAGTCGGTGAACGACGCCACGCTCGAGCTGCTCGGTGACGAGCTCAACTACACCGTGCAGGTCGTCTCCCCCGAGGACGAGGACCGCGAGCTGCTGGAGTCCTTCGACCTGGAGTTCGGCTCCGACGAGGGCGACGACGAGGACATGGAGGCCCGGCCCCCGGTGGTCACCGTCATGGGTCACGTGGACCACGGAAAGACCAAGCTGCTCGACGCGCTGCGCAACGCCGACGTCGTCGACAAGGAGGCCGGTGGCATCACCCAGCACATCGGCGCCTACCAGGTCCACACCACCGTGGAGGACATCGAGCGTCGCATCACCTTCATCGACACCCCCGGTCACGAGGCGTTCACCGCCATGCGTGCCCGAGGTGCGCAGTCCACGGACATCGCGGTGCTCGTGGTCGCGGCCGATGACGGCGTGATGCCGCAGACCGTCGAGGCGCTCAACCACGCCAAGGCGGCCGAGGTGCCGATCGTGGTCGCGGTCAACAAGGTCGACAAGCCCGACGCCGACCCGTCCAAGGTCCGCGGCCAGCTGACCGAGTACGGCGTGGTGCCCGAGGAGTACGGCGGCGAGACGATGTTCGTCGACGTCTCGGCGAAGGCCGAGCTCGGCCTGGAGGCCCTGCTCGAGGCCATCGTGCTGACCGCCGACGCGTCGCTGGACCTTCGGGCGAACCCCGACCAGGACGCCCAGGGCATCGTGGTGGAGGCGCACCTCGACCGAGGTCGTGGCCCCGTCGCCACCGTCCTGGTCCAGCGCGGCACGCTGCACGTCGGCGACTCGATCGTCGCCGGACCCGCCCACGGGCGCGTCCGGGCGATGCTCGACGAGCACGGCGAGGCCATCGAGGTCGCCGACCCCTCGCGTCCCGCGATGGTGCTCGGTCTGACCGCCGTCCCCGGCGCCGGTCAGAACTTCCTCGTCGTCGACGACGACCGCATGGCCCGACAGATCGCCGAGAAGCGGGAGGCGCGCGAGCGCGCCGCCATGCAGGCACAGCGCCGTGTCCGCCGCAGCCTCGAGGACTTCATGAAGTCCATGGAGGAGGGCGAGACCCAGGAGCTGAACCTGATCCTCAAGGGCGACGTGTCCGGTTCGGTGGAGGCCCTCGAGGACTCCCTGGCCAAGATCGACGTCGGCGAGGAGGTCTCGCTGCGCGTCATCGACCGTGGTGTCGGCGCGATCACCGAGACCAACGTCATGCTGGCGGCCGCCTCCGATGCGATCATCATCGGCTTCAACGTCCGCCCGCAGGGCAAGGCCACCGAGCTGGCCGACCGCGAAGGCGTCGAGATGCGCTACTACTCGGTGATCTACAACGCCATCGAGGAGATCGAGGCAGCCCTGAAGGGGATGCTCAAGCCGGAGTACGAGGAGCAGCAGCTCGGCACCGCCGAGATCCGCGAGATCTTCCGCTCCAGCAAGATCGGCAACATCGCCGGCTGCATGGTCACCAGTGGCGTCATCCGGCGCAACGCGAAGGTGCGGTTGCTGCGCGACGGGGCGGTGGTGTCGGACAACCTCGACCTGGCCTCGCTGCGGCGGGAGAAGGACGACGTCAACGAGGTGCGCGAGGGCTTCGAGTGTGGTCTGGTGCTGCGGAACTACTCCGACATCAAGCAGGGCGACATCGTGGAGGCCTTCGAGCTCAAGGAGATCCCGCGCGACTGATGCCGCGCATCCGGTCCCGCTCGCGGTAGGTCGTGAGCGGGGCCGCGCCGGCCAATCCCCGGGAGGAGGGGTCGAGGCAACCACCCTCTCCGCTCCTTCGTCGCTTCGAGGGGGCCAGTCCCATCCACGCCTCGCCCCCTCCTCCCGGGGCTCACCCGTCGCTCCTGCCTCGGGCCGGTCCAGCAGTGGTCGGCGCCCGCCGGTGTTCCCCGGGTGGGTGTCGGCCACAAGCCAGTTGAGAAGCAAGGGAAACTGAAGACATGAGTAGTCCGAGGGTCAGGAAGATCGCTGACCGGGTGCATGTGATCGTCGCGGAGATGCTCGAGCGGCGGATCAAGGATCCGCGGCTGGGGTTCGTCACGGTCACCGACGTGAGGCTCAGTGGGGACACCCAGCACGCGACGGTCTTCTACACCGTGCTCGGGGAGGAGGACCAGCTGGCGGCGTCGGCCGCCGCGCTGGAGTCGGCCAAGGGACTGATCCGCTCCGAGGTCGGCAAGCAGCTCGCGATGCGGCATGTGCCGTCGCTGGAGTTCGTCCACGACGCACTGCCCGACAACGCGCGCCACCTCGAGGCGCTGCTCGCCCAGGTGCGCGAGTCCGACGCCGCGGCCGCTGCCTCCTCACAGGGAGCGACGTACGCCGGCGAGGCCGACCCCTACCGCAAGCCGCGGGTCGACGAGCTCGGTGACCTCGGTGACGGGGACGACGGGGACGACGCGGCGTGAGCCCGGAGGGGCTGCTCGTGGTCGACAAGCCCGCGGGCATGACCTCGCACGACGTGGTCTCGCGGGTGCGACGGCTCGCGCGCACCCGCAAGGTGGGTCACGCCGGGACGCTGGACCCGATGGCGACCGGCGTGCTGCTGCTGGGGCTGGGTCGGGCAACCAGGCTGCTGGGTCACCTCGCGCTGGCCGACAAGACCTACGAGACGACGATCCGGCTCGGCGCCGCGACCACCACCGACGACGCCGAGGGCGAGGTGGTCTCACGCTCCTCCACCCATCTGCTGACGCCGGACACCGTGCGCGCTGCCCTGGCCGACATGCGGGGGGAGGTCGACCAGGTGCCGTCGGCGGTGTCGGCGGTCAAGGTGGACGGACGTCGCAGCTATGAGCGGGTGCGCGCCGGCGAGCGGGTCGAGCTGGCCCCCCGTCGCGTCCGGATCGAGGCCCTCGAGGTCCACGAGCTGCGCCGCGTCGACGGGCCTGCGGGTCAGCTTCTCGACATCGACGCGACGGTGCGTTGCAGCAGCGGCACCTACGTGCGTGCCATCGCCCGCGACCTCGGAGCGACCCTGGCGGTCGGTGGCCACCTGACCGCGCTTCGACGTACGGCGATCGGCTCGGCCCAGGCCGGGGTGGGGCTCGACGACGCCGTGGTGCTGCCCGAGGCAGCGGACGGTGCCTCCGCCGAGGCCGAGCTGCCCGTGCTGGGCCTCGACGAGGCGGCCCGACGGTTCTTCCCCTCGGTCGACCTGAGCGAGGCCCACGCCCTCGACGTCGGCTACGGCCGCCCGCTCGACCTGATGCTGCCGGACCAGGCCCCCCACGCGGTGTTCTCACCGAGCGGGTCCTTCCTGGCGCTGTACGCCGACCAGGGTGGGGTGGCCAAACCGGTGGCCGTCTTCGTCTGAGCCACCCGGGTCGAGGCGTGCGCGCTCGGCCGTGGCGGGAGCCCCCGGCGCGGCTTCGGGTCGATGTGGCAGGCTCGACCTGACGCCCGAGGGCGTCTTCGGACGTGAGGAGGTGGCCGGGTGCGGGTGTGGCGCTCGCTCGACGAGGTGCCCGAGGACCTGGGGCACACGGTGGTCGTCGTGGGGAACTTCGACGGGGTGCATCGCGGTCACCGAGCCGTCGTCACCCGCGCGCACGCGGTGTCGGCGCGGCTCTCGCTCGGCCACGTCGTGGCGGTCACCTTCGATCCCCACCCGATCGCCGTGCTGCGTCCCGAGCACGCGCCGATGAACCTCACCACCGTGGACCAGCGGGTCGAGCTGCTCTCCGCCGCCGGCGTGGACGACGTGCTCGTCGTGCCGTTCGACCCGGACGTCGCCCAGTGGCCACCGGAGCGGTTCGTCGAGGAGGTCCTGATGGACACCCTGAACGCCGCAGCGGTGATCGTGGGCGCCAACTTCCGCTTCGGCGCCCGCGCGGCCGGCGACGTCGCGCTGCTGCGCCAGATCGGCATCGACAACGAGTTCATCGTCGAGGGGATCGACCTGGACGGTGGCCCGATGGTGTGGTCGTCCAGCTACGTGCGTGGCTGCCTGAGCGGCGGCGACGTCGAGGGTGCCGCCGAGGCGCTCGGCCGCCCGCACGCGGTGCGTGGTGTGGTCGAGCCCGGCGACAAGCGAGGCGCCGACCTGGGCTGGCCCACCGCCAACCTCCCGGTGGCGCCGGGCACCGCAGTCCCCTCGGACGGGGTGTACGCGGGGTGGCTGCGCACGTTGCCCGACGGTGAGCGCATGCCGGCAGCGATCAGCGTCGGCACCAACCCGACGTTCCGGGGGCGACGCGAGCGGCGCGTGGAGTCCTTCGTGATCGGCGCCCCGGAGGGTCTCGACCTCTACGACCGTGAGATCGAGGTGGAGTTCGTCGGCCGGATCCGAGGGCAGAAGCGGTTCGACGAGGTCGAGCACCTCGTCGCTGCGATCGGGGACGACGTGGAGCGCACCAAGATCCTGCTCGGCCTCGACCGCTGACCTGGGGGAGTCCCGTGCCGCTGCGCGCGAAGTCGTCCAACGACCCGATCCGCGACACCGAGGCCTGGTTCGTGCGCAACGGGCTGCCCTACTTCGTGCCGTCCGAACGCGCCCAGGTCAGGCATGGGCTGGCGCCGCGACGCACCCTGCTCCTGCTCGGGGTCAGCGTGCTGTCGGCGGTGGGCGTCTCGATGCTGCTCACCTGGGTGACCTCGGACTTCCACTTCGACCTGGGCACGCTGATCTCCTTCGGCCCCGCGAGCCTGCTCACCATCGCCCTGCTGGCCGCGGCGTTCTACGGCGTGACCACGCTGCGGGCACGCCCGATCCTCACCTATGCCTTGCGTCACTCCGGAGCCAGCCTGCGCACCTTCGTGCAGCTGGTGACGCGCGCGCTCCCGCTGCTGCTGGTGTTCATGACCTTCCTCTTCGTCAACGCCGAGGTCTGGCAGATGAGCGCCGAGCTCGACGGCGGCGCTCTGTGGACCACGATGCTGCTCTTCGGAGCCTTCGGGATCCTGTTCTTCCTGGTGCGTCTGCCGGAGGAGATCGACCAGGCGGACGACGATCTCGACGACGCGCGGGTGCTCGAGGTGGTCAAGGACACCCCGATCGCCGACCAGGCTCGTCGGGTCGCCCGGAGCGAGGGGCTGCTCGCCGAGGAGTCGCGGGTCCAGGGGTACGAGCGGCTCAACCTGACCCTGGTGCTGCTGATCACCCAGACCGTGCAGACCCTGCTGCTCTCGATCTCGGTGTTCGTCTTCTTCCTGCTCTTCGGCTCGATCACGATGAAGCAGCGCGTGGCCAACGCCTGGATCGGGGACGCCGGTCCGGTGCACAACCTGGACCTGCTGCCGAACCTGTCGGTGGAGCTGATCCAGGTCTCGCTGTTCCTCGCGGCCTTCTCGGGCCTCTACTTCACCGTCTACGCCGTGACCGACGAGATCTACCGCAAGCAGTTCTTCTTCCGGCTGCAGCGCGACCTGGAGCGCGCGATCGCGGTCCGCGCGGCGTACGTGGGGTGGCACCGGATCAACGGCCGTGAGGCCGACCTGGACGAGCGCCACCTGATCGACGAGGACGGGGACGGGCCGACCACCCGGCTGCCCATCCAGCCGCCCGACGACGACGCGACGAGGTCGATCAGCACTCGCCAGTGAGGGAACCGCCCCGGCCCCGGATGCGTCACACTGGGAGTCGAGGGGCAGGAGCGGGCGATGCGCGACGGGGCTGTGCGGCTGGTGGCAGCTGTCCTGCTCCTCGCCGGCTGCGGCGCCGAGCGCGGCGTCGCCGACTCGGCACCGACGGAGCCGACCCTGGCCGTGGCGGGCCGCAGCTTCGTGGTGGTCGACGTGGCCGACCCACGCCGCGGGGTGGTGCCGGGCAGCGTGATCCGACTCGAGTTCACCGGCGACAGCCTGGCGGTGCAGGCAGGGTGCAACAACATCGGCGGCGCCTACGAGGTGACCGACGACGGCACCCTCGCCGTCGACCAGCTCGGCGGCACCGAGATGGGGTGCGACCAACCGCTGATGGCGCAGGACGCGTGGATCATCGCCTTTCTCTCGGCCGCACCCGACCTCGAGCTCGACGGCAACCACCTGGTGCTCAGGACGCGGGGGACCACGCTCACGCTGCGTGAGCAGGTCGCGGAGTCCGCACCCGTGCAGGGCACTGTGTGGCGGTTGGAGTCGCTGGTCGACGGTCGCGGTCCCGACGCGGTGGTCGCCTCGGTTCCGCCCGCGGGTGCCGAGGCCGAGCTGAGGATCGAGGACGGACAGCTCACCCTGCGCTACGCCTGCACCACCGTGAGCGCAGCGGTGCAGGTGGGCGAGGCGCGCATCGAGGCCGGGGAGGTCGAGGCGGCCTCGGGCGACTGTGCTGCGATCCCTGACCTCGAGCGCCGCGTGCGCGCGCTGCTGCGGGAGCCGGCGGCGTACGTCGTGACCGAGCGCAACCTGATGCTCACAAGCGCCGACGGCGCGACCGGCCTCGGCTTCGCGGCCGACCCGTCCTGAGCCCTGGGTGCGGCCGTGGCGCCGCTAGTGGCCGGCCGGCTCGACGCCGGCGAAGAGCACGGTGACCAGCGTGCTGCCCAGGCGGACGTGGTAGCGGGTGCGACCGCGCTTGACCACGGTGCCGGTGCGCCCGGCGAACTCCCCGGGAGCAGTCACGCGCACGCGCGTGCCCGGGCCGAAGCGCCGAGGCACCCGCCCGGATCGCAGGTCGTCGAGCTCAGCGAGGTAGTTCGGGTGCATCGGGGCGGGGAGGCCCCGCTGGGTCCAGGAGAAGACGTGCTCGACGCTGAACCGAGGGGAGCACTGGGGGCAGGTCAGGACCCGCTCGGGTCGCCGGTGGCGCTCGACGGTGTGCCCGGCCGAGCACACGCCCAGCCAGGCGCCAGGAAGTCGCGGGGCCTCGGGCGAGACGCATCGCCGGGCGCTGCACCCGATCGCGCGCGCCTGCTGCTGCCACAGCGGGCCGTGACCGGCCGAGGGACCGGCAAGAGCATGGGCGATCTCGTGAAGCACGGTGTCGCGCACCTCGGCTGGATCGTGCAGCCGGGTCAGCCCGGCGCTGATGCTGATCACCCGGGTGCGGAAGCGGCACTGACCGGCCCGCCGCTTGGCGTTGTCGAAGGCGATCGTCCAGTCGTCCAGGCCATGATGGGCGAGCAGGTCGGTGGCCATGACGTGGGCGGCGAGGAGGTCCATGTCGCCGCAGCGTAGAGCGGCCCACCGACACAACCTGCGCGGTGTCGGCCTGAGGCACCAGGCCCCCGCCACCTCGCGGTGACGGGGGCCCGGTGGTGCTCGGTCCGGCGCGCTCAGGCCTTCGGGCCGGTGGTGGTGCGCAGGTAGGGGTAGTACTCCTCGACGTCCTCGTACTTCTCGCGCGCGTCCTCGGTCGACACCGTGGGCGGCACGATCAGCTTCTCGCCCTTGCGCCAGTCGACCGGGGTCGAGACGGCCTGGGCGTCGGTGGTCTGCAGCGCGTCGACCGCCCGCAGGATCTCGTCGAAGTTGCGGCCCACCGACTTGGGGTAGGTGATCGAGAGCCGGACCTTCTTCTTCGGGTCGATCACGAACACCGAGCGCACCGAGGAGCTGTCGCCCTCACCGGCGTGGATCATGTCGAACTTCTCCGCGACCGCCTTGTCCTGGTCGGCGATGATCGGGTAGTCGATCGTGGTGTTGCTGTAGCCCTCGATGTCGGGCTTCCATCCCTTGTGGTCCTCCGCGGAGTCCACCGAGAGAGCGATCACCTTCACCCCGCGGGCGGCCCACTCGTCCTTGAGCTGACCCACGCGACCGAGCTCGGTCGTGCACACCGGGGTGAAGTCGGCGGGGTGGGAGAAGAACACCACCCAGGAGTCGCCGGCCCACTGGTGGAAGGAGATGTCTCCCTCGCTGGAGGCGGCGGTGAAGTCGGGGGCGGTGTCGCCCAGATGCAGGCTCATGGTGACCCTCTCTGCTCGGTTGATCGGTCGTCACAGTTCGTGTGGGGACGTCGGACCCAACGCGGGACCGACTCTCCGTGTTCCCACTCTGGCAGCAGCTGGGTGAGCACCCCAGGTGTGTCAGAAGGTGGACAGCCTGGAGCGCCGTCGTGTCGCGTGCTACCCGCGGTCAGCCGGTCGGAGAGACCCTCACCGGCACGCCGTTGAGGGCGTTGTTGCCGCTGACGTCGAGGTGCTCGGGATCCGTCAGGTCGTTGACGTTGACTCCGGGGACCTCGTTGGCCCGGCTCAGCCGGGTGCCCCGCCGTCCGTGGCCGTAGCCGTGCGGCAGCGAGACCACGCCGGGCATCACCTCGTCGGTGGCCCGCACCTCCACCTCGACCTTGCCGACCCGGGAGGTGACGACAACGGTGGAACCGTCCGCGATGCCCCGCCGCGCCAGGTCGTCGGGATGCGCCAGCAGCTGGTGGCGAGGCTTGCCCTTGGTCAGCCGCGCAGTGTTGTGCATCCAGGAGTTGTTGTCGCGCTGGTGGCGCCGCCCGATCAGCAGCAGCTCGTCGGGCTCACGCCTCGCGCCGAGCGTCTCGCGGACCCGCCGCAGGTCGTCGAGCACGAGCGAGTGTGCCAGCTGGATCCGCTTGTCCTTCGTCTGCAGGCGCTCGGGGAACCGTGGCTCCAGCGCCCCCAGGTCCACGCCGTTCGGCTCGCGCTTCAGCGCTCGCACGGAGAGCTTCGCCGGGCCGCGGCGCAGGAGCAGGTCGAGCAGGATCGTGGGCGAGGTCCGCAGGCGCAGCTCGCGCTTGACCCGGCCGGCGAGCCCGGGCCGCCGTCCAGCGCGCTGCTCGCGACGCTTGGACAGCCCCAGGGCCAGGTCGCGGAAGATCTCCCAGTCGTGTCGCGCGTCCGGCGGCTTGGGGAAGACCGCCGAGGAGAAGCGCGCGGTGTTGCGCACGGCCAGCGCGTGGAAGACCACGTCGTAGTGGTCGCGCTCCAGCAGGGTGGTCGGGGGCAGGACGACGTCTGCGTGCCGCGTGGTCTCGTTGAGGTAGATGTCGACCGCGACCATGAAGTCGAGCTGCTCCATCGCCTCGCTCAACCGCTTGCCGTCAGGAGTCGAGAGGGCCGGGTTGCCGGCGATGGTGAGCAGCCCGCGCACCTGGCCCTCGCCCGGGGTCAGGATCTCGTCTCCCAGCGTCGAGACCGGCAGCTCGCCGGAGGTCTCCGGCAATCCGCGCACCCGGCTGCGCCAGCGCCCGTGGGCGCCGCGTCCGGTGACGCCCTGCCCGATGATGTCGACGGCTGGGCTCGTCAGCATCATGCCGCCGGGGCGGTCGAGGTTGCCGGTCAGCAGGTTCAGGCAGTGCAGCGCCCACGAGCTCACCAGGCCGAACTGCTGGGTCGAGACGCCCAGCCGCCCGTACGCCGCGGCGGCGCCCGACGCCGCGTACTCGCGGGCCAGCCGGGTGATCACCTCGGCCGGTACGCCCGAGACCTCCTCGGCCCACGCGGGGGTGATGCCGGCAACGGCATCGCGGACCTGGTCGATGCCCTCGACGTAGCCGGCGGGGGAGGTCAGGCCCTCCGCGAAGAGCACGCCCACCATGGCGAGCAGGACGGCGGCGTCGGTGCCCGGGCGCACGAAGTGGTGCTCGTCGGCGGCCTTCGCGGTCTCGGTGCGACGGGGATCCAGCACGACCATGCGCCCGCCGCGCGCCTTGAGGTCACGCAGTCGCTGTGGGAAGTCCGGGACCGTCCACAGGCTGCCGTTGGACGCCATCGGGTTGCCCCCGACCACCAGCAGCAGCTCGGTGCGGTCGATGTCGGGGACCGGGAGCATCAGCTGGTGGCCGTAGAGCAGGTGGGCCGCCAGCTGTTGGGGGAGCTGGTCGACCGAGGTCGCGGAGTAGAGGTTCTTCGACGCCAGCGACTTGGCCACCTGCCCGGCGTGGGTCATGCCGCCGAGGCTGTGGATGGTGGGGTTGCCCAGATATGCGGCGACCGCGTCGTTGCCGTGGTGCTCCTGGACGTCGCTCAACCCCGTGAGGGCCAGCTCGATCGCCTCGTCCCAGCCGATCTCCTCCCACCGGTCCTCCCCGCCGTTGCTCGCCCGGATGCGCCGGACCGGTCGACGCAGCCGGTCGGGGTCCTCGTAGATGTCGGCCAACGCGGTGCCCTTGGGACAGATGTGCCCGCGCGAGAGCGGGTCCTCGGGGTTGCCCCGGATGCCGGTGACCGTCGGACCGCCAGGGCGGTCCTCGACGGTGAGCAGCAGGCCGCACATCGCCTCGCACAGGTTGCACGTCGCGTGCTTGGTCTGGGTCTCGCCCGTGGTCGCGCCGGAGGTCGCCATGCCCCGATCCTCACACGCGGTCGTGGTCGGCGCACTTGGCCGCGGCTGAGGGGGACCCGCGGTGCGGGGTGCGGGCCGGCCGTGAGACGGCGGCGGACCACACCGATTCCGACAGCGCGGAGCGGACCGACGTGAGCTGCGCTCAGGGGCCACCCAGGTGCTTGGTGGCCTCCCTGACCGACAGCGGGGAAAGCCGGTCGCCGAGCAGGTCGAGCTCGGCCCGGACCCAGGCGGGGTCGGTGCGGGCGTACTGCCGCAACGCCCACCCGATCGCCTTTCGCAGCCAGAACGACGGGTCGTCGGCGTTGCACTCGACGGTGTGGTGCAGCAGGGCGGTGTCGGTCTCGGCGCCGTGGCGCAGCTGGCAGATCACCGCGGTCCGTCGCAGCCAGAGGTCGTCGTGGCTCGCCCAGAGCTCGATGCGCGAGGTGGTCTCGCGCCGGTGGCGGGCCAGGACGTCGCCGACCAGGTGACTGGCGGTCTCGTCGACCAGGTCCCACCAGGCGCCGGTGAGGACCAGGTGCTCGGCCACGTCGAGGAACGCTGGGTCTCGCCAGGAACGGGCGGAGGGGAGTCGGGCGAGCGCCAGCGCGGCGTAGCGCTCCTCGCGGTGGCCGGCGTCGTCCCAGAGCTCGACCACGCAGGAACGCCACGCAGCTCGCTCGGTGAGCGGGTGCTCGCTCTCCGCCGCACGAGCAAGGCGGCGGACCTCGGCCAGGGGGACGCCGAGACAGGGCATGGTCGACTTCAGGTAGCGCTGCTGCGCCTCGGCCCGCTCCGGGTCACCCGCAGCCGCGAGGGCGGCACGGAGCTCGCCAAGCACCCCTCAGATCGCCTCGATCTCGGGGTAGCGGGGCTGCCACATCCGCTCGTAGACCTGCTGGATCGGGTCGGCGAGCGGCTGCTCGGCCACGCCCTCCTCGGCGGCTCGCTCCGCGACGGCGATCGCGACGGTGGCGGAGACCAGGCGCAGGTCACTGATCCCCGGGAGCAGCGGCGCCCCCGGGCGCCAGGCGTTGACCAGCCCGGCCAGCGCCTCCGCCGCGGCCGCGATCATGCCCTCGCTGATCCGGTTGGCGTGGCAGACGGAGACGCCCAGACCGAGCCCAGGAAAGATGAGGGCGTTGTTGGACTGGGCGATCACGTGGCGCACCCCGTCGTGGTCGACCGGGCTGAACGGGCTCCCGGTCGCGATCAGTGCTTGCCCATCGGTCCACTCGAGCAGGTCGCTGGGCGTCGCCTCGGCCCGACTGGTCGGGTTCGAGAGCGGGAAGATGATCGGCCGCGAGCAGTGGCGTGCCATCTCCTCGACGATCTCCTGGGAGAAGGCGCCGCCCTTGGTCGAGGTGCCGATCAGGATCGTCGGCTTCACGTGGCGCACCACGTCGATCAGCCCGACGTACGGCGGCTTGGCCAGCTCCCAGCCCTCGATGTCGCTCTTCTTGCGGGCGTAGGGCTGCTGGAAGTCCAGGAGGTCGTCGTCGTCCTCGGTGTAGAGGCCCTGCACGCCGATCGGCCAGAACCGGTCGTAGACCTCCTCCTCGGAGTCGACCGAGCCGTGGCGCAGCATCTCGTCGCGGACCAGGTTGGCGATGCCCATGCCGGCGCTGCCGGCGCCGAAGATCACGACCCGGTGGTCCTCCAGGTCCATCCCGGTCACGTCGACGGCCGCCAGCACCGCTGCGAGGACGACGGCCGCGGTGCCCTGGATGTCGTCGTTGAAGGTGCAGACCTCGTCGCGGTAGCGGTGCAGGATCTTGTGTGCGTTCTTCATCCCGACGTCTTCCCAGTGGATCATCGCGTTGGGGAAGAGGTCCTTGACGGTGCGCACGAAGCGGTCGATGAAGTCGTCGTACCGCTCGCCCCGCACGCGGCTGTGACGCTCACCGAGGTACATGTCGCTGGCGAGCAGGCCGAGGTTGTCGGTGCCGACGTCGAGCACGACCGGAATCGTGCGGCGAGGGTGGATGCCCGCTGCGGCGGTGTAGACCGAGAGCTTGCCGATGGCGATCTGGATCCCGCCGACGCCCTGGTCGCCGATGCCGAGGATCCCCTCCGAGTCGGTGACGCAGACGAGGTCCACGTCGTCGGCATCCAAGCCGTAGTTGCGCAGTGAGCCCTCGATCTGGTCGGGGCGGTCGATGGAGAGGAACACCCCGCGAGGTCTGTTGTAGGTGTGACTGAAACGCTCGATCGCCTCCCCGATGGTGGGGGTGTAGATGATCGGCAGCATCTCCTCCAGGTGGGAGGTGAGCAGGTTGTAGAAGAGCACCTCGTTGCGGTCGCGCAGCGCGTTGAGGGTGAGGAACTTGCCCAGCGGGGTCGAGGTGTTGCGGAACTGCTCGTAGACACGGTGGCTCTGGTTCTCGAGCGTCATCATCCCGGTCGGGATCAGGCCGTCGATGTCGAGCGCGGTGCGCTGCTCCTGGGTGAAGGCGGTGCCGCGGTTGGTCATGGGGTTGGACAGCACGGTCCGGCCACGCGCCCGGATCTGCAGCTTGCCCGAGGCAACGGTGGTGTCCTGCTCGTATTCGGCACTCATCGGACCACCTTGCTAGGCCGCGGGCTCGCACGGCAAGCAATGACCCGAGAATGTCCGGGAGACTCGGGCGCCGCGACCCGCAGAGCACCGGCCGGCTCAGCCGAGCACCACCAGGTCGAGCAGCAGGGCCGCGGCGATCCCGAAGGCGACCGCGAACAGCGGGTTCCGGGTCACGCGGACCACCACGCCTGCGGCCAGCATCGCTCCGAGAGCGAGCGCTGCGGGCCCCAGGGAGAGGTCTGCTGTGGCGCCCGCGAGCTCGACCGCGACCAGCGCCGCGAGCATTGCCGGGGCGAGATGGTCCAGCGCCTGCCTGATGGCGTCGGGGAGACGCTCGGCGGGCACCAGCGAGATGAACAGGGACCGCATCACCCAGCATGTCGCCCCGAGCAGCAACATGGCTCCGAGGGCCGTCATGGCGCGATCTCCGGCCGACGACGGTTCCCGAGGACGCTGGCTGCGCCCACCCCGACCACTGCTCCGGCCAGGATCGCGACGTCGGGGGCGATCACGCTGACCACCCACGCGGTGCCGCCGCCCCCCGCGGCCGCGGTCAGGCTCGCCCGGTCGACCAGCCGCGGGACCAGCATGGCGAGGAAGATCGCGGTTCCGACCAGCACCAGGTGAGGCAGGTCCGGGAGCAGGGGAGCCGCCACGATGCCGGTGGCGACCGCCGAGAGCCAGCAGGCGAGCAGGCTCAGGCCGAGCCATCCCCAGTACCGGCGGAAGTCGGCTCCGCGCAGCTGCGGACGTGCCACCGCCGACAGGTAGGTCTGGTCGATCACGAAGTGGGGGCCCAGCATCCTGAACCACCGGGGCTGGTCCCGGAACCACGGTGCGAGGGCCGCGCTGTAGAGCAGCAGCCTGGCGTTCACCACCACCCCCGCGAGGGCGGCTGCGAGCAGGCCGGCACCCAGCTGCAGGACGGTGATCGTGGTCAGCTGGGCGCTGCCGCCGTACACCGCGGCGGCCCCGAGGAGCCCTGCCACCGCGCTGGTGCGCGTGGTGACGACCATGATCCCGATGACGATCCCGAAGGCGACGATGCCCGGGAGCACGGCAGCAAGATCGCGCAGCGCGAGGCGGCGCATGGCGGGCGGCGCCGCTTCGGTCGTCGCGGGGGCGGCGGAGGTCGTCGTGCTCATGGGCCGAGCCTGGTCGAGCCACCGGCTTCCCTGCTTGGGGGAAGTCTGATGATCGGATGGAGATCAGATGATCAGCCGTCGCCGACGACGCGACTCACGCTGCGGGCGGCCGCACCGGCGCCGACCTCCTCCAGGACCACGGTGGCCGACGCCATGAGGACGGCGGCCGAGGCGCTGACGTGCAGCTCACCGGCCGGGGCCGTCCGGCCGATCTCGACGGCCTCCTCGACTGTCGGTCCTGACACCGGTCCGCCGTCGGTCGCGACCTCGGCGATGGAGAGGCCGATCCCCGCGCTCGGTGTGGACTGCAGCGCTCGCAGCCCGGCGCGGACGGCAGTGGCGGGGCCGTCGAAGAGCACGACGACCTCCCCCGAGCTGGTGTGGCGCAGCAGCCCGTCCGAGCCGCACAGCTCGGCGACCGCTGCCTCGGCGTCCGGGCCGTGAGGGTGTGCCACCGCAGCCAGGGCGTAGTGGTGCTCCGGGCGCGGGGTCGCCGAGACGAACGGCTCGATCACATCGAGGATCTGGTCGGGGTCACCTGAGACGAAGTGCGCGTCTCCGGGGATCAGCTCCAGCCGGGCTCGCGGGATCCGCTGGGCGATGTAGCGCGCCTCCTCGACGTCGAACAGCGGGTCGTCGACGCGGTGCACGACCAGCGTGGGCACGTTGATCGTGGGGAGCACCTCGCGGACGTCGACCAGGGCGTTCATCTCCATCAGGGCGCGGATCGTGCCGGGGGTGGCCGCGGCGGTCATCCGCGCCTGCCACCAGCGCTCCATGTCGGCGTCGGCCGACGGGCACCGCATCCGGATGTCGGCGCCCCAGTCCCACGTCGCGATCAACCGGTCGGTGTAGGCGAGGCGTTCCTCCCGGGTCTGCGCCCACGGGTAGTCCGGCGCCCAGGTGCGGTTGGCGTAGCTGCTGTAGAGCACCAACGAGTGGACCCGCTCTGGGTGCATGGCGGCCATGAGGATCGCCATCGGCCCACCCTCGGAGTAGCCGCAGAGCACGGCGCGCTCGGAGCCCACCGCGTCCATCACCGCCAGCACGTCGTGCATCCGGGTCTCGAGGTCCGGCACCCCCGGCGGTCGGTCCGACATCCCCGTGCCGCGCTTGTCGAAGCGGATGAGCCGCCCCATCGACCCCAGTCGGTGCAGGAAGTGGGCGTGCCGGGGATCCCCCCAGTCCAGGTCGAGGTGGGAGACGAAGCCGGAGATCAGCACGATGTCGAGGTCGCCGCCGCCACTGACCTGGTGGGCGATGTGGAGGTCGTCGCTCACGGTGTAGCGGACCGGGCCGGGCTCGGCGTGCTCGGGCGACGTGCCGGTCGGCCCGGTCGGCCGTCGCCGTGGAGACCTCGGCGACGAACCGGTAGCCCCGCCCGTGCACCGTTCGCAGCGTGCGCTGAGCCTGACCGTCGTCGTCCAGGGCGCGACGGACCTGCTTGACGCGGCTGGTGACCGCGGTCTCGCTCACGAAGCGACCACCCCACACCTGGTCCATGAGCTCTTCCTTGGACACGAGCCGGTCGCGGTGGCGCACCAGGTAGCTCAGCACGTCGAACGCCTGGGGCTCCAGGGGGACGACCGAGCCCTCGCGGCGCAGCTCGAACAGCTCGTCGTCCAGCTCGAACCGGTGCTCCAGCACGAGGACCATGGCGTCCATGCTCGCACGGGGCGGCCGGGTGATCCCCGCTCTCGGCTGGGGCGACGAGCGTTCAGCAGAGTCGGGTGCGCGCGCCGCACTGGGGTGAGGAGGCCCGCACGCCCGGCCGCTTGTGGACCAGGGGTCGGATTTGGGCCCCGAGGGCGTGCGTTGGTAGGCTCACGTGGTTGCCGTCTGAACGGCCGCGGATCGAGAGTGCCCGGGTGGACATGCCCCGGCGCGCCGCGCAGCGAGACCCCCGAGAGGACCCACATTGTCACGCGGTACCCAAGCCGAGACCAAGAAGCAGATCATCTCCGAGTACGGCCTGTCCGAGGGTGACACCGGTTCCCCCGAGGTGCAGGTCGCGTTGCTCAGCCACCGGATCGCTCACCTCACCGAGCACCTCAAGGCGCACAAGCACGACCATCACACCCGCCGGGGTCTGCTGCTGCTGGTCGGCCAGCGCCGCCGGCTGCTCAACTACATGCAGGACCAGGACGTCAACCGCTACCGCTCGATCGTCGAGCGACTCGGTCTGCGTCGCTGACCCGATCCGGGTCAGCCGGAGCGGCTGCCCGACCCCGGGTCGCCGCTCCGAGTAGTTTTGGGGCAGGTGCCCAGCACCGGTCCCGCACCATGAAGAACAACTGAAACCCAAGGAAACCGGAGCGACCGCGAGCCGCCGACCCGGTCCTCGGTAGTGGCCCTCGGGCAGGGACGCTCAGTGCCTGACACTGAAACCCACCCGCGGGCTTCGATCGAAGACCGGCCACCAGGTCCGGAGCATGTCTCCCCACCTGGCCCGCAGGCAGTCGCGCTGTCGCTCCTCGACAACGCAAAGGAGTTCCCGTGGAGGAACCCGTCATCTCCGCCGTCGAGACCGTGATCGACAACGGCAAGTTCGGCACCCGCACCGTCAAGTTCGAGACCGGGCTGCTGGCCCGTCAGGCCGCCGGTTCGGTGACCGCCTACCTCGACGACGAGACCATGCTGCTGTCGGCGACGACCGCCGGCAAGCACCCCAAGGACCACTTCGACTTCTTCCCCCTGACGATCGACGTCGAGGAGCGGATGTACGCCGTGGGCCAGATCCCCGGCTCGTTCTTCCGCTCCGAGGGCCGCCCCGGCGAGGACGCGATCCTCACCTGCCGCCTGATCGACCGTCCGCTGCGCCCCACCTTCAAGAAGGGCCTGCGCAACGAGGTCCAGGTCGTCATCACCGTCATGGCGCTCGACCCCGACCAGCCCTACGACGTGCTCGCGATCAACGCCGCGTCGCTGTCCACCCAGCTCTCCGGCCTGCCGTTCTCCGGCCCGGTCGGCGGCGTGCGGGTGGGCCTCATCGACGGCCAGTGGGTCGCCTTCCCGAGCCACACCCAGCTCGAGGACGCCGTCTTCGACATGGTCGTCGCCGGTCGGGTCACCGAGACCGGTGACGTGGCGATCATGATGGTCGAGGCCGAGGCCACCGAGGAGACCCACGAGCTGGTCCGCGGCGGCAAGCAGGCGCCGACCGAGGAGATCGTGGCCGGCGGGCTGGACGCCGCCAAGCCCTTCATCAAGCAGCTGGTCGAGGCGCAGCAGGAGCTCGCCAAGCAGGCCGCCAAGCCGGTCCAGGAGTTCCCGGTCTTCCTCGACTTCGAGGACGACGTGTACGCCGCGGTCGAGTCCGCGGCAGGCTCCCAGCTGGCCGAGGCACTGACCATCGCCGGCAAGCAGGAGCGTGAGTCCAAGCTCGACGAGGTCAAGGACTCCGTCCTCGACAGCGTGGGCGGGCAGTTCGAGGGTCGCGAGAAGGAGATCGGCGCGGCGTTCCGTGCGGTGACCAAGAAGCTGGTGCGCGAGCGCGTGCTGCGCGACAAGGTCCGCATCGACGGCCGCGGGCTCTCCGACATCCGTGACCTCCACGCCGAGGTCGGCGTGATCCCGCGGGTGCACGGCTCGGCTCTCTTCGAGCGCGGCGAGACCCAGATCCTCGGTGTCACCACGCTGAACATGCTGACCCTGGAGCAGAAGCTCGACACGCTCTCGCCGGAGAAGACGCGTCGCTACATGCACAAGTACGTCTTCCCGCCGTTCTCCACCGGTGAGACCGGCCGGGTCGGCTCGCCCAAGCGGCGCGAGGTCGGCCACGGTGCCCTGGCGCGCCGTGCCCTGCTCCCGGTGCTGCCGGACCGCGAGACCTTCCCCTACGCGATCCGCCAGCTCTCCGAGGCGATGGGCTCCAACGGCTCCACCTCGATGGGCTCGGTCTGCGCCTCGACGCTGTCGCTGCTGCAGGCCGGCGTGCCGCTCAAGGCGCCGGTCGCGGGCATCGCGATGGGCCTGATCTCGGGCGAGATCGACGGCGAGACGCAGTACGTCGCGCTGACCGACATCCTCGGCGCCGAGGACGCCTTCGGCGACATGGACTTCAAGGTCGCCGGCACCCGTGAGTTCGTGACCGCGCTCCAGCTCGACACCAAGCTCGACGGCATCCCGGCCGACGTGCTGGCCGCCGCGTTGACGCAGGCACGCGACGCCCGGATGGAGATCCTCGACGTGATGGCCGAGGCCATCGACGAGCCCGGCGAGATGAGCCTGAACGCTCCTCGGATCATCACCGTGAAGATCCCCGTCGACAAGATCGGCGAGGTGATCGGGCCCAAGGGCAAGGTGATCAACCAGATCCAGGACGACACCGGTGCGCAGCTCAGCATCGAGGACGACGGCACGATCTACATCGGAGCCACCAACGGCGAGGCTGCCGAGGCTGCCCGCCAGGCCGTCAACGCGATCGCCAACCCGACGATGCCCGAGGTCGGCGAGCGCTACCTCGGCACCGTGGTGAAGACGACCAACTTCGGCGCCTTCGTCTCGCTGCTCCCCGGCAAGGACGGGCTGCTGCACATCAGCAAGCTGCGTGCCCTGGCCGGCGGCAAGCGGGTGGAGAACGTCGAGGACGTCGTCTCGGTCGGTCAGAAGGTCCAGGTCGAGATCGGCGAGATCGACGACCGCGGCAAGCTGTCGCTGGTCCCGGTGGTCGACGAGGACGGGTCCGACGAGTCGGGCGAGTGATCGAGCGTGCACCAGCCCGTGCTCGTCGCTGAGCAGGAGCCGGGCACCACTCGCAGGCTGCTGACGGAGCACGACTCCGCCGGATCGGTGGTCTCCACCGTCCGGCGGAGCGTGCTCGGGTCAGGGCTGCGGGTGATCACCGAGGAGATGCCCGGCCTGCGGTCCGCCAGCATCGGGGTGTGGGTCGGCACCGGCGCCCGCGACGAGACGGCTCGTCTCTCCGGCGCCTCGCACTTCCTGGAGCACCTGCTCTTCAAGGGCACCCCCACGCGTTCCGCGCTGGAGATCTCTGCCTCGATGGATGCCGTCGGCGGGGAGTTCAACGCCTTCACCTCGCGGGAGTACACCTGCTTCCACGCCCGGGTGCTCGACGAGGACCTCCCGCTGGCGGTCTCGGTGCTGGGCGACATGCTCACCGCCTCGAGGCTGCGCAGCGTCGACGTGGAGGCCGAGCGTGCGGTCATCCTCGACGAGCTCGCGATGCACGACGACGACCCCGAGGACGTCGCCACCAACCTGTTCGCCGCCACGGCGTGGGGCGACGGTCCGTTGGGGCGCCCGGTCGGCGGCAGGCCGGAGTCGGTCACGGCGCTGAGCCGCGACCAGATCAAACGCTTCTACCAGCGCCACTACACCCCCGACAACATCGTGGTCTCGGTCGCCGGCAACCTCGACCACGACCGCCTGGTCGACCAGGTCGCCCAGGCCTTCGACGTCGGCTCGGTCGAGGTCGGCACGCCGCGACCACCGCGTCCTGGCTCGCCCCGCCGCCCAGCGGCCGCGGGAGAGGCGCGCCTCACCCGGGCCTTCGAGCAGGTCAACGCCATCCTCGGCTTCGACGGACCGGCGCGGGGTGACCAGCGACGCTTCGCCCTCGGGGTCCTCTCGACGGTCCTCGGTGGCGGGCCGTCGTCGCGCCTCTTCCAGCAGGTGCGGGAGGAGCGTGGGCTCGCCTACTCGGTCTACGCCTACCCGATGCACCAGGCCGACAGCGGCGCGGTGTGCGTGGGACTCGGCTGTCTTCCCGGCAAGCTCGACCAGGTGCTGGAGGTGGTCCGCTCGATCCTCGGCTCGCTGCGCGAGCACGGCATCACCGAGGAGGAGCTCGTGCGCGGCACCGGCCAGGTGCGGGGAGGTCTGGTGCTCGGCCTGGAGGACTCCGCCTCGCGCATGGCGCGCATCGGCAAGGCCGACCTGCTCAGCGGCGAGCTGACCAGCATCGACGAGACCCTCGACCGGGTCGCCACCGTCACCCGGGACGACGTCCATTCCTTGGCCGCGGAGGTCTTCGCCAACGACGAGATCCTCTCGGTGGTGGGCCCGGGCGGTGCATGAATCACTGGTTAACCAGTGATTCCTGCACCCTGCCCATGCGGTCAGCAAGCGGGGCGTGGTGCTTGCTGGGGGGCCTCGGCGGACGCAGCGCGGGCTGACCACCTCGCTGGACTAGGGTCGGGGGCGTGGCAGAGACGATGAAGGTGGGAGTGCTCGGAGCCAAGGGCAAGGTCGGGCGGGAGGTCTGCGCCGCCGTCCAGGCGGCCGACGACTTCGAGCTGGTGGCCGCGATCGACCAGGACGACGAGATCGACGAGCTGGTGACCTCGGGGGCTCGGGCCGTCGTGGACTTCACCCACCCTGACGTGGTCATGGACAACCTGGAGTTCTGCATCGACCACGGCATCCACTGCGTCGTGGGCACCACCGGGTTCGACGAGCAGCGGCTCGCGCAGCTCGAGACCTGGCTGGGCGGCTCCCCACGATGCGGGGTGTTGATCGCCCCGAACTTCTCGATCGGAGCCGTGCTGATGATGCGCTTCGCGCAGGAGGCGGCGCCGTTCTACGAGTCGGTCGAGATCGTCGAGCTGCACCACCCCGACAAGGCCGACGCGCCCAGCGGCACTGCGCGCCGTACGGCTCAGCTGGTGGCCAAGGCGCGGCGCGAGGCCGGCGCGGACCCGATCCCCGACGCCACCTCCAGCGAGATCGACGGGGCTCGTGGAGCCGACGTCGACGGCATCCGCGTCCATGGGCTGCGGATCCGCGGCATGGTCGCCCACCAGGAGGTCGTGCTCGGCGGGGTGGGGGAGACCCTCACGATCCGTCACGACTCGATGGACCGGGTCTCGTTCACCCCGGGTGTGCTGCTGGGCCTGCGCCAGATCGCCGAGCATGCCGGGCTCACCGTGGGCCTCGAGGCGTTCATGCCGCTGGACTGAGCGCTGGACTGTGGCGAGGATCGCGGCATGGACCAACGGATCAGCTTCATCACCCTGGCCGTGGCCGACCTGACGCGCAGCCACGCGTTCTACGTCGAGGGCCTCGGGTGGCGCCCCGAGCTCTACCTGCCCGACGAGGTGCTCATGATCAGGGCCGGCGAGCGCCTGGTGCTCTCGCTGTGGGCCGAGACCGAGTTCGAGTCGGAGGTCGGTGAGATCCGTCGTGGCCCCGGCGCCGTACCGATCACGCTTGCGCACAACGTCCGCACCGCGGCCGAGGTCGAGGAGATCCTGGCCCTGGCGGCGTCCCTCGGCGCGCCGGTGGGCGTCCCGGAACGCCGTGAGTGGGGCGGCTACACCGGCTACCTCGCCGACCCCGACGGGTTCCGCTGGGAGATCGCAACCAACCCCGGCCCCATCGGCGAGATCGTCCTCCCGGACTGAGTCGGGGGCGGTCGGGAACCGTCTCGTCGAGCTCAGTCGGAGTAGCGGCGCTCGGCTCGGCGCAGGCTGGCGGGGTCGTCGACGTCGATGCCGAGTCGCTGGGCGATGCCATGCCTCGATCGGGCCATCAGGTCCCGGGCAACCTGCTCAGAGCAGTCGCACCAGGGCTGCTGCCAGGGCCGCGGCGAACACCACGAGGAGGAACGGCGCGCGCAGCAGCAGCGCGAGCACGGCGACCCCGAGCCCGAGCGCTCGTGCGTCGAGGGTCAGCGAGTGGTCGGCGCCGAACACCTGGACCGCGACCAGGGCGGAGAGCAGGGCGATCGGCAGCAGGTCGGCCGCGAGCGAGACCCGCGGGTGCTGCAGCACCCGGTCGGGCACGGACAGCCCGGCCAGCTTGGCGAGGTAGCAGCCCAGCGACGCGCCGAGCACGCCGAGCCACAGGTCGCTCACGGCAGGTCTCCGGTCGGTTCGTCGGGCGCCGGCTCGGTCGGCAGGTCGCGCACCACAGCCGCCAGGACGAGCGCCACGACGGCCGCGGCCAGCACAGGTGCGCCGGCCGGGGTGAACGGCACCAGCCCCAGCGCCACGGCCACCGCGCCGGCGGCGGTGAGGCGGTGAACGGTCCCGTGGAGCCGCGGCCAGACCAGCGCCAGGAAGGCGGCCCCCACGGCGGCGTCGAGGCCGTAGTCGCGGGGGTCGCCGATCAGGGTTCCGCCCACTGCACCGAGGAAGGTGAAGAGGTTCCAGCCGCAGAAGATCGCCAGGCCGGTCACGACGAAACCAGTGCGCGCAGTCGCGCGGTCGGGGCGGCCGATGGCCATCGCGGTCGACTCGTCGATCAGGATGTGCGCCATGGCAGGGCGGCGCCAGCGAGAGACCTGGAGCACCGAGGCGAGCCGCAGCCCGTACAAGGTGTTGCGCAGGCCGAGCAGCACCGCGGTCACCGAGGCCGACCAGGCGCTGCCACCGCCGGCAACGACTCCGACGAACGCGAACTGGGAGGCACCGGTGAACATCAGCAGGCTGAGCGCGCAGGTCTGCCAGACGCTCAGCCCGGAGGCCACTGACAGCGCCCCGAACGAGGCGCCGTACACGCTGACGGCCGCGGCGACGGCGAGTCCCTCACGCCGTGCGGTGCGCCGGGCGGCGGTCGGGGTCACCAGCGCACTGTAGGACCTCGTGGCGGCGCGGGAGCCGGGTGGCCGTGGCGGCTCAGGCGGTGCGGCCGGGTGGCGGCGCGGAGGCCGAGCGGCTGCTGCGCGGGCCGAGCGTGCGGCAGAACGCGGTGACCAGGAGCGGGGCGGCGATCGCTCCCGCGACGGCGCCGTACTGCCAGACCACCGGGAGGGGGGTGCTGAACGCGAGCCAGGCGCCGGCCCCGATGCACGCGATCACACCGACCACCCAGAGCGTCACCCGGTAGCGCAGGGGCAGGCTGTCGATCACCGGTGACTCCTCCCGTAGCTGCGGCCTGTCGACCGGGCTGTCCAGCGTTTCTTTACCCAACGGTGCGTCACAGAAACAGCTGCGGTCAACCACGGGATCGGCAGGCGTCGCGGTCCCGGACCGGGTCGGTCAGTCCGGGGACCCCTCGGACGGCTGGGGTGGGTGGGGTGGGTGGGGTGGGTGGTTTCCCAAGGTATGAAGAGGAACTGCCACTTCCCACGAGAAGCAACTCGTGGGAAGTGGCAGTTCGCCTACATACCTTGGGAAACTGCCGCAGCCCCGCCCCCTCACGGGGCGGTGTGCAGGCGCACCTGCTTGAGCAGGACGGAGCCGTCGCCGCGCAGGTCGAGCTCGCGGTGGGCGCCGTCCGGAGCCCAGCCGGCGTCGGTGAGGAACCGGCGGCGCGCGTCGTCGGTGGTCGCGACCCAGGTCGTCAGGCGGGTGAACCGGTCCGCGCTCAGGGTGTCGACGCAGGCCTGGAGGAGCCGCGAGCCGTGGCCGGCGCCGCGGTGGTCGGGATGCACGACGAGCTCGCCGATCTCCCCGTCGGCGACCGGGTCGGAGTCCGGATCAGGGGAGGGCGTGGTCACCGCGAAGCCGCGCAGCGTGTTGCGCTCCAGGGCGACGAGCACCCGGTTGCGCGCGTCGTCGGGCCGGGAGAGCGAGGCGTGCCAGGTGGCTGCGAACTGCTCGGGGTCCATCTGGTCGAGCAGCTCGGGCTCGAGCAGGTCGGCGAGCTCCAGGCGCCACGCCGCCACCTGGACCGCAGCGAGACCCGCGGCGTCGGCGGGCCAACCGACCCGGACGGAGACGTCGGCACTGGGGCGCCCCTCAGGCTGCCCGGAGGACTGGTCGTCAGACATGCCCGCCATTGTCCCGGTGCCGGTTCGGCGTCGGTCGGCGGTGCTAGTTTGCTCCGGTGCAGCAGTACCTCGACCTCCTGACCCGGATCCTCGACGAGGGGGTCGAGAAGGGCGACCGCACGGGCACCGGCACCCGCAGCGTCTTCGGCCACCAGATGCGCTTCGACCTCTCCGAGGGGTTCCCGCTGGTCACGACGAAGAAGGTCCACACCCGCTCCGTCTTCGGCGAGCTGCTGTGGTTCCTGCGGGGCGAGACCAACGTGCGCTGGCTGCAGGAGCGCGGCATCTCCATCTGGGACGAGTGGGCCGACGAGAGCGGCGACCTCGGGCCCGTGTACGGCGCGCAGTGGCGCTCCTGGCCCACCCCGGACGGCGGCCACGTCGACCAGATCGCCGGTGTGGTCCAGGCGCTGCGCCGTGACCCCGACTCGCGGCGCCACATCGTCTCGGCGTGGAACGTCGCCGACATCTCGCAGATGGCGTTGGCGCCCTGCCACACGATGTTCCAGTTCTACGTCGCCCCGGACGCCGCGAGGGGCCGGGGCCGGCTGAGCTGCCAGCTCTATCAGCGGTCCGCCGACGTCTTCCTGGGCGTCCCGTTCAACATCGCCTCCTACGCGCTGCTCACCCACATGGTCGCCCAGGTCTGCGACCTCGACGTCGGCGACTTCGTGCACACGCTGGGCGACGCCCACCTCTACCTCAACCACCTCGACCAGGCCCGGCTCCAGCTGACCCGGGAGCCACGACCGTTGCCCGAGCTGTGGCTGGACCCCGCCGTGCGCGACCTCGACGCCTTCGAGCTGGAGCACATCGACGTCAAGGGTTACGACCCCCACCCGGGCATCAAGGCACCCATTGCCGTCTGACGAGCCGTGCCGCCGCGGCAGCGGGTCGTGCTCGTGGCCGCCGTCGCCGACAACGGCGTCATCGGGGTGGACGGCTGGGCTGCCCTGGCACCTGCCCGAGGACTTCGCCCACTTCAAGCGCACCACGCTCGACCACGTCGTGGTCATGGGACGCAAGACGTTCGAGTCGATGGGGCGCCCGTTGCCGCGTCGCACCAACATCGTGGTCACCCGCCGTGGCGACTACCAGCCCGAGGGCGTGGTGGTCGTCGGCTCGCTGAGCGAGGCGATCGCGGAGGCCCGTCGCCACGAGGGCGAGGTGATGGTGATCGGTGGTGGCGAGATCTACGCCGAGGCGCTGCCGCTGGCCGACGAGCAGATCCTCACCGAGGTGCACCTCTCACCCGAGGGCGAGACGCGCTACCCGGCGTACGACCCGGCGCAGTGGCGCGAGGTGCGTCGCGAGAGCCGCCACGAGGCCGGCGTCGACTACGACATCGTGTGGCGCGAGCGGCTGCGCGGCTGAGGCTCAGACCCGTCGGGCGGCGCGCTGCTGGGCGGCTGCGATCGCGCTGGTGATGAAGTCGCGGAAGTAGCCCAGGATCCGGTCGGGCGGGATGTCGGGGCTGTGCAGCGACCAGCGGCAGAAGGCCTCGCTGATGCCCGAGATCGCGTTGGCGAAGGCCTGCAGCTCCTCCGGCTCGAGGTTGGGCGCGTAGGTGCCGGCGAGCGAGCCGATCTTGTCCACGGTGGAGAACCGCAGCTCGGAGAGCTTCACCGCCAGCTCGCCGCTCTCGCCCACGGCGCCGCTGAACAGCAGCGCCCACTTGCTGGGCTCGTGGTAGAGCAGGTCGAAGAGCAGCGTGCCGCCCAGCTCGACGAACTTCTCCAGGTCGTCGCCGGCGGCGCGGTGCGCGCCGGCGATGCTCGCCTCGAACTGCTCGCGAGCCCGTTGGGCCGCGGCGAGGAACAGGCCCTCCTTGGAGCCGAAGTGCTGGTAGACGATGGGCCTGCTCACCCCCGCGGCGCGAGCGACGTCCTCGATGGAGACCTTGTCGTAGCCGTTGGAGGTGAACAGGTCCTCGGCGACGTCGAGCAGCTGGGTGCCGCGGTCCTCGTGCGTCATCCGCGTGGCAGCCATGAGTCACTTCCTGGTGATCGGGGTGCGTGATCAGGTGCGGGCACGGGGCCCGCAGGGCCCCGCAGGTACTGGGCGCACGTGGGGCCTCCAGCCAGTATCGCCTGGTTGGAGGCCCGGTTCGACCGGGCACGACCAGGCCCGGCGGGAGGCGTGAGCAAGGACACCTTCCCGCCGGGCCATGGGGCGTCCGGCTGCTACCGCTGGGCGCGTCAGACCAGCCGGCGGCGCAGAGCCGCGGCGCCGGCCGCTGCGCCGAGCAGGCCGAGGGCCGCCAGGGCGCGCAGCACGTTGCGCTGCTCGGTGTCGTCCTCGCCCTGGATCTCGAAGGTGTACGCCGCCAGACCGACGGAGTCCTCGGGGGCCCCGACGACCATGCTCTCGGCGTCGGCGCGCTCGGCGCCGGCCTCGAGGATGGCGTACATCTCGCCGTAGGTCAGCGCGGTGTCCTCGCCGGCCTCGACGAGCTTCTTCGTGCCCTCGTCGGAGAGCCGCTGGGCGCCGTCGACGAGCTTCGGCGCGCCGTCGGCGGCCTCCCCGAGACCGTCAGCGAGCTTGCCGGAGCCGGTGGCCGCCTCGATCAGGCCGTCGGCCAGCTCCTGGGCCCCGGCTGCGAGCTGCTCGCTGCCGGCCGATGCCGTGCCGGTGCCGTCGGAGAGCTGACCCGCGCCGTCGGCGAGACGGCCCGCGCCGTCACGCAGGTCGCCGGTGCCGTCGGCCAGCTTGCCGGCGCCACTGTCGAGTCGACCCAGGCCGTCGGACAGAGTGCCCGAACCGTCCTGCGCCGCGGAGGCGCCGTCGGCGAGCTGGAAGACACCGGACACCGCTGCGCCGAGACCGACGGAGAGCTGGTCGAGCCCACCGGAGACCTGGTCGAGGCCACCGCGGGCCTTGACCGCGCCCAGCTTCAGCTCACCGGCGCCGCTGTGGGCGTCGGTGATGCCGGCCTGCAGCTGCTGCGCACCGGGCAGGATCTGACCGGTGAGGCCGGTGATCGCACTGCCGAGCCCACCTGAGACCTGAGCCAGGCCGTTGGAGGCGTCGGTGAGGTCGGACTTCGACTGCTTGGCGCCGTCGATCAGAGCCTTCACCGTGCCGGCGCACTGCGGGTCGGTGGAGCAGGGGTCCATCGTCAGCAGGGAGGACAGTCCGCCGATCAGCTTGTCGAGGCTGCCACCTTGGGCGATAGCGGTGTCGAGGCCACCCTTGACCTGGTCCACGCCACCCTTGGCCTGGGGCAGGCCGCCGGCGAGCTCGTTGAGCCCGCCCACGAGCCGGCCGGAGCCGGCCTCGAGCTGGCCGAGGCCACCGTCGAGCTTGGTCAGACCACCGATGAGGCTGGTCGGGTCGTCGGCAGAGCCGAGGCCCGCCTGCAGCGCGGCAACGCCCTGCTGGAGCGCGACGACGCCGGCCTGGGCCTTGGGCAGACCCTCGACCCCGGCGAGCTGGTCGAGCCCACCGCTGATCTGTGCCAGACCGTCGGTCAGCTCGCGGCTGCCCGAGGCGGCCGCAGATGCACCGTCGGAGAGCTTGCCCGCACCGTCGTCCAGCTTGGCCGAACCGGCCGAGAGCTCACCCGCGCCGGCGTCGAGCTTGCCCGCGCCGTCGTCGAGCTTGCCCAGCCCGTCGCGCAGCTCACCGGCGCCGTCCGCGAGCTTCTCCGAGCCCGGGGCGGCCTTGCCGGCCAGCCCGTCCTCGAGCTGGTCGGCACCGTCGCGCAGCTTGATCAGGCCGGCGAGCAGGTCACCGGCGCCGTCGCGCAGCTTGAGCAGGTTGTCGTCGATGAGACCCGCGCCGGCAGCGAGCTCCGCACCGGTCGCCGCGCCACCCTGGTAGGAGTCGCCGGCGGACTTGAAGGTCGGGCTCTGCAGCGGGTTCACCGGCAGCGCGGTGACGCTGGCGCGGGGCAGCTCGGCGTCCTCGACCTCGGCGGTGTAGCCGAAGGTCACCGACTCGGCGCCGACCGGCGGCACCAGGGTCATGGTGAAGCTGAGCTTGGCGTTGCCTCGCCCGTCGCCGGCCATGTTGGCCTGCTCGGAGGCGACGTCGCGGAAGCTGTCGGGCAGCACGGTGGTCAGGCTGCCGACCATGGGCAGCGAGACCGAGACCTCGCGCTCGACGGTGCCTCCCTGGCCGTCGTCGACGCTGACGGTCTGGGTGCGGCCGGTGACGTTGGTGACCGCGTAGCGGACCTCCAGGGTGCCGGTGGCGCCGACGATGTCGCTGGGCTCCACCTCCTCGCCGTCGAGGAAGTAGAACGCCTCGACCCGAAGCGGGAGGTCGCCGTCGTACTCGGAGACGGTGCGCAGGTCCTTCGACCCGTCGAGGTCCATCTGCACGACCTGCTCGCCGTCGACGACGTCGAAGCCGCCGAACTCGTCGAGGTTGCGGATGCCGTCGGTGATCGCGGGGTTGGCGACCTCGACCTGGCCCTTGCCGGTCAGCTGGAGCTGCTCGTAGATCCGGCTCTCCTGCGGCTCACCGCTGGCGTCGGTGTAGGTCTGGACGGTCTCGGTGTTGACCACGTCGATGCCCTTGTCGGTGCCGTTGTCAGTGACCTTGTCGCTGCCGCCCGTGGCGGCGACGGCCGGGGAGGCCAGGACGACGCTGAGCAGGACGGCTCCGGCGCCGGCGAGCGCTCGGCGCGAGGTGCGCGTGAGTGCGGTGTTCATGTGGGGGTTCTCCTGTGTGGAAGTCGTGAGCTGTGGAGAGATCAGGAAGCGAGCAGCGAGTCCAGCTCGACGGCGTCGTCGGCCTCGGTGCGGTGCGGCTGCGCCGGGACCGACGCTGCTGGGCCCGTGGCCCGTCCGCGACGCGGTCGCGGCGGCCGGGCGGGTGGCCGTCCCGGTGAGGAAGCCGGCGGCAACGGCCAGCAGCAGCACGGTCAGGGTCTCGGTGCCCGTGGCGAGCATCTCGGCGGGCGCCTCGGTGTAGACCCGGTCGTAGGCGCCGGCGAACACCCCGGCTCCGAGCACGCCGGCCCACAGGGGCAGTCGGTCGCGGGTGACGACGGCCAGGAAGGTGACCAGCGCCAGGACGATCACCACGCTGACAGTGCGGCCGCTGGTGGCGTCGGGCAGCGCCAGGGCGCGGGCGACGTAGCCGACCAGGGCAGCGGCGAGGCCGATGCCGAAGGCCGTGACCCGGCCGAGGGTGGTGCGGTCGTGCGAGAGGGCGATGACCGCGCCGGCGGCAACGCCCAGCAGGACAACCGGCTCGAGGTCGAGGTCGAGGACTCCGCTGACCACGCTCACCACGACGGCGGTGAGGGTCAGAGCGGTGCCGACCAGCAGTGAATTGCGCATGCTGGAGCGCTCCCTTCCAGGAATGGGGGTAGTGGGGGTGATGGCGCCGAGGCCTGGTCTTGGTCAACCCTGGTTACTCGTGCGTTGTGTTACAGACCGTAACTTACGCAGTGTTACTTACGGAAGTCTTACGGCTGTGGAGCGGATCACACGCCGAAATCCCCGCCTTGGACCCGGGTCAAGGCAGGGACTTTGGTCCTATCGTCCGCCCCGAGGTCGGGTCTAGGCGGACCGGCGGTCGGGCTCGACTGCTCAGGCCTCGGTCGCCGACTCCAGCGGGGCGGGCTTCGCGGAGTCTCCGAGGAGGGAGTGGTAGGTCGCGCCGGCCAGCAGGCCCCCCAGGGTCGGGAAGACCAGGAAGACCCAGAGCTGCAGCAGTGGGTCGCTCCCGGCGAAGAGGGCCGGCGCGAGGGAGCGGGCAGGGTTCACCGAGGTGTTGCTGACCGGGATGCTGATCAGGTGGATCAGGGTCAGTCCCAGGCCGATGGCCAGCGGGGCGAAGCCCTTGGGGGCGCGGGTGTCGGTGGTGCCCAGGATGAGGTAGAGGAAGAACGCGGTGAGCACCACCTCGGTCACGATCACGGCGAGCAGGCCGTATCCGCCGGGCGAGTGGTCGCCGTACCCGTTGGTGGCGAAGCCGGACTCCGAGGCGGAGAAGCCCTCGGTGCCGGAGGCGATCACCAGCAGCACCAGGGCCGCCGCCACCGCGCCGGCGACCTGCGCGCCCACGTAGGCGGGCACGTCGCGCCAGGGAAAGCGACGCCCCATCGCCAGACCCGCGGTCACCGCCGGGTTGAAGTGGCCTCCCGAGATGTGACCGACGGCGTAGGCCATGGTGAGCACGGTGAGCCCGAACGCGAAGGCCACCCCCAGGACCCCCACGACGTCACCGGCCAGGACCGCGGTCCCGCACCCCCCGAGCACGAGCCAGAACGTGCCGACGACCTCGGCGGCGATACGTCGAGGGAGCGGATGCACGGCGACCTCCGAGGGGTGACCCGACCAGTCGTCGAATGCTACGGGGTCGGACCCCGCCGGCGGCGCACTCGGGACCGAATCGGTTCCCCGGGGGCCCAGCGCGAACCACTCCGGTCACCGGCCGGGGCGAAGTCGGGGCCGAGCACCAGTAACCTTCGGGGCATGGCCGTCCAGATCCTTCCCCCCGCCCCGTTCGGCCGCGTGCTGACGGCGATGGTCAGTGCGTTCCACGAGGACGGGTCGGTCGACGTCGACGGCACCGCTCGGGTGGCTGAGCACCTGGTCGCGCACGGCAACGACGGCGTGGTCGTCTCCGGCACCACCGGTGAGTCGCCCACCACCACCACCGAGGAGGACGGCCGGCTGCTGCGCGCGGTCATCGAGGCGGTCGGCGGTCGAGCCAGCGTCGTGGCCGGGGTCGGCACCAACAACACCGCGCACTCGGTCGAGCTCGCAGAGCAGGCGCAGCGTCTCGGGGCCGACGGGGTCCTGGTCGTCACGCCCTACTACAGCAAGCCCACCCCGGAAGGACTGGCCGCGCACTTCGAGGCGGTCGCGGACGCCGCCGAGGTCCCGGTGATGCTCTACGACATCCCCAGTCGCAGCAGCATCGCGATCGCGCCGGCGACCTACGACCGGCTGGCCCGTCACCCCGGGATCGTCGCGGTCAAGGACGCCGTGGGCGACCTCGAGCGGGGGGTGCGGCTGATGCGCGACACCGGCCTGGCGTTCTACTCCGGCGACGACGTGCTCAACCTGGGCTGGCTCACCCACGGCGCCTCGGGCGTGGTCTCCGTGGTCGGCCACGTCGCGGGCGAGCAGTACTGCGCCATGGTCGACGCCGTCGACAAGGGTGACCTGCCCGAAGCCCTGGGGATCTACCGCGAGCTGACCGAGCTGGTGGAGGTGATGATGACCCGCGCCCAGGGCGCGATGACCGCCAAGGCCGCGATGCAGCTGCTCGGCGTCCTCGACAACCGCACGATGCGCCTGCCCCTGGCGCCGTGCGACGACGCGCTGGTGCAGGAGCTGCGCGACGTCATGACCCGCACGGGACACCTGGACGGAGAACACGCGTGACACACGCACACCACGAGCTCGAACCGGTCGGGCCGCTGGCCGACGACGCCCTGCGCGTGATGCCCTTCGGCGGGCTCGGGGAGGTCGGTCGCAACATGACCGCCTTCGAGTACGACGGCCGGTTGCTCATCGTGGACTGCGGGGTGCTCTTCCCCGAGGAGAACCACCCCGGCGTCGACCTGATCCTGCCCGACTGGTCCTCGATCAGCGACCGCCTCGACGACGTCGAGGCACTGGTCCTGACCCACGGCCACGAGGACCACATCGGTGCCACGCCGTACCTGCTGCGGGAGCGTCAGGACATACCGCTGGTCGGGTCGAAGCTGACGCTGGCGCTGCTGCGCTCCAAGCTGCAGGAGCACCGGCTCAAGGAGACCGCGCAGCACCAGGTGGCCGAGGGTGACCGCATCACCTTCGGGCCCTTCGAGCTGGAGTTCGTCGCGGTCAACCACTCGATCCCCGACGCCCTCGCGGTGGCGATCCGCACCGGTGCCGGCACGGTGCTGCACACCGGCGACTTCAAGATGGACCAGCTGCCCCTGGACGGGCGGATCACCGACCTGCGGGCCTTCGCCCGCCTCGGCGAGCAGGGGGTCGACCTGTTCATGGTCGACTCCACCAACGCCGAGGTCCCCGGCTTCACCACGTCCGAGGTCGAGATCGGCCCGGTCATCGACCGGGTGTTCCACCGCAGCAGCGGGCGGCTGATCGTGGCCTGCTTCGCCTCCCACATCCACCGCGTGCAGCAGGTGATGGACGCGGCCGTCGAGCACGGCCGCAAGGTCGCCTACGTCGGACGCTCCATGATCCGCAACATGAACATCGCGCGCGACCTCGGCTACCTCAACGTGCCGGCCGACACCCTGGTCGACAGCCGCGACATCGGCGACTACCCGCCCGAGCGGACGGTGCTGATCTCCACCGGCTCGCAGGGCGAGCCGCTGTCGGCGCTGGCGCGCATCGCGCAGCGCAACCACAACTTCGTCCACATCGAGGAGGGCGACACCGTGATGCTCGCCTCCTCGCTGATCCCCGGCAACGAGAACGCGGTGTACCGCGTCATCAACGGCCTGGCGCGCTGCGGCGCGACGGTGGTGCACAAGGGCAACGCGTTGGTCCACGTCAGCGGGCACGCCAGTGCCGGCGAGCTGCTCTACTGCTACAACATCGTGCGACCCCGCAACGTGCTGCCCGTGCACGGCGAGGTCCGCCACATGCAGGCCAACGCGGCCCTGGCCCGCGCCACCGGCCTGCCGGCGGAGAACGTCGTGGTCGCCGAGGACGGCGTGGTCGTCGACCTGGTCGACGGCAAGATCTCGGTGGCCGGCAAGGTCCCCTGCGGCTACGTCTTCGTCGACGGCCAGACCGTCGGTGACATCACCGAGTCCTCGCTCAAGGACCGCCGGATCCTCGGCGAGGAGGGGTTCGTCTCGGTCATCGTGGTGGTCGACCTGGTGGAGTCCACGGTGGTCTCCGGGCCCGAGATCCACGCCCGCGGCTTCGTCGAGGACGACTCGGTCTTCGACGAGGTGAAACCGATCATCGAGGAGACCCTGGTGGCCTCGATGCGCGACGGCGTCGAGGACGCCTACCAGCTGCAGCAGGCGATCCGCCGGGTGATCGGCCGCTGGGTCAACAACACCCACCGCCGCCGCCCGATGATCATCCCGGTCGTCGTCGAGGCCTGACTGCGATCCACCTCGCTGCTCCACCGGCGACACTCAGCTCACAGCACCGGGTGCGGCACCTCCGCCTCGAACTTGCGGCGCGGGGCCAGCTCGACGAGGAACATGGCACTGAGCACGAGCGCGCCTCCGAGCAGCATCCGCGCGGTGGGGTCCTCCCCGCCCAGCCCGACTGCGAAGACGGCGGCAAAGACCGGCTCCATCGTCATGATGATGGCCGCACGGGTCGGTGGCAGGTGCGCCTGGGCCCAGGTCTGCAACGCCAGGGCGATCGCTGCGGCCACCACGGCCATGTAGACCACGCTCCACCAGGCCGAGGCGCTGCCGGGCAGCTCGAGCCCGTCGGGCGCGCTCGCGAGAAGACAGACCAGGGTGATGACCCCCAGCTGCACGATGGTCAGCCCGACGGCCTCGCTGGGGCGTGACCACGCGCCCAGACCGACGATGTGCAGGGCGTAGAGCACCGCCGCCACGAGCGTGAGCAGCTCGCCGTAGCCGACGCTGAGGCCCTGCAGGCTCAGCACCGCCAGGCCGGCCAGCGACAGCATCACGGCCACCCAGGTGAGGCCGCCGATCCGCTGCTTGAGCAAGGGGGCGGCGAGCAGCGGCGTGCACACGACGTAAAGGCCGGTGATGAACCCCGACACGCTCGCCGGGGTGTGCGCCAGGCCGACCGTCTGCAGGATCTGCGCGACGCCGTACAGCAGCCCGAGGACGACACCCGAGCGCCGCGCCTGGGGCGAGAGCCTGCTCAGCGCCCGGGGGAAGATGACGATGAGGGCGAGCGTGGCGATGCCGAACCGCACCGCCAGGAAGTCCAGGACGGGCAGCTCCTCGAGCACGATCTTGATCAGGAAGAAGGTCGAGCCCCAGGACGCTGTGACGCCCACCAGCGCCAGCGAGGCGAGCAGCGAGGTGCGGCGAGAGGTCATGAGCTCACCGCGGCTGCCCGGGGCTTCCAGCACGAACCGGACCTGGCGCAGGGCAGGATCACCACAGGTCCGACCTCGCTGGTGCGCTGCCGGTCACGGCAGCAGGCATCGGGCGCCCATCAGACGACGTACAAGGTGATGGTGCTGCCCTCGGGCACGGACTCCCCGGACTTGGGTGACTGCCGGACCACGCGCTCCCAGCCGATGTAGAGGTCGGTGCGCTCGGTGCGCACCTCGAAACCGAGCTCCTCGAGCTGCTCGGTCGCGGTCTCCACCGGCAACGTGGTGACCGAGGGAACCGAGACCATGACCGGGCCTTGGGAGACGACCAGGCTGATCTCGTCCCCCCGGTGGCCGGTGCCGGAGGCGGGGTCCTGGGAGATGACCTTGCCTTCCTTGACCTTGTCGTCGTTCTCCTCGGTGAGGGTGACCTCGAAGCCGGCCTCGCTCAGCACGCGCTCGGCCTTGCCGGCGCGCTTGCCGGTGAAGTCCTGGATCTCGATCGGCTCCGGCCCCTTGCTCACCGTCAGCGTCACCGTGGTGTCGCGGCGCAGCTCGGTGCCGCGGCCCGGGTCGGAGCTGATGACGAGCCCGTCGGGCACCTTCTCGTGCCACACCTGCCGCACGGCGCCCACGCCGAGGTTGCTCTCGCCCAGCACGGACTCGGCCTCGTCCACGGTGCGCCCGGCGAGCTTCGGCACCGAGAACCGCTCGGCGCCCTTGGAGAGGACCACCTCCACGGTGCCGCCGCGCACGATCCGGCTGCCCGCGCCCGGGTCGGTCTCGATGACCGACCCCCGCGTGACGGTCTCGGAGAACTCTCGTCCGACGACCTCGAAGTCCAGCCCGGAGGCCTCGACCTTGTCCTTGGCATCACCACGGCTGAGGTTGATCACGCCGGGCGCCGAGGTGTAGCGGCCCATGCCGAGCCACCACCCGGCCACGGCGACGGCGACCACCAGCACCACGACCAGCAGCAGCCCGAGCGGGCCGCGCCGGCTGCGTCGGGGCCGCGACGGGCGGCTCGCGGGACCGGGTGGCCCCGGTGCGCGCCGTGTCGGCGGAGGCGGCGGGGGGAAGCGGGCGGCGGGGACCTGGCCGTGCGTCTGGGTGGGAGGTGGGGGAGCGACCGCGACGCCGGCGGCGCGGGTCTGCGCGGCGGGACGGATCACCGTGGTGTCGTCGGCACCGATGTCGTCGAGGATCTCCGGAGCGTGGCTGCTGGCGGGCGCCGCCACCGGCGCCATGTGTCGGGTGGGCGAGTCCTCGACGTAGTCGATGGTGTCGGGGTCGGCCGCTCGGGCGCGTGGCCGGAAGTCCGCAGCGAGCTCGGGGTCGTCGAGCACACCGGCCTCGCAGGCCGCGCGCGCACGGCGCGTCTGCATCAGCAGCACCTTGGCATCGGCCGGGCGCTGGTCCACCTCCCGCGAGGTGGCTGCCTGGACCAGCGCGTCGACGTAGTCGGGCACGTGCTGCTCGGTGCTCTCCGACGGCGCCGGGACATCGGTGTTGACGTGCTTCCACGCCACCTGGATGGCGCTGTCACCGGAGTGCGGCTTGCGCCCGGTGAGCATCTCGAAGAGCAGCACACCGGCGGAGTAGACGTCGGTGCGGGCGTCGGCGAAGCCGTGCTCGATGACCTCGGGCGCCAGGTAGGAGACCGTGCCGATGACCGCACCGTTTGCGCGGGTGTGCTGGGTGTCGGCACCCAGCGCGCGGGCCAGGCCGAAGTCGGCGACCTTCACCTCCCCACCGTGGGAGATCAGGACGTTCTCGGGCTTGATGTCGCGATGCACGATGCCCTGGGCGTGGGCCGCCGAGAGCGCCTGCAGCACCTGCTCGAGCAGCACCAGGGAGCGTGCCGGCGACATCGGCGCGTGGTCGCGGATCTCCTCGCGCAGCGTGGTGCCGCGCACGTGCTCCATGACGATGAACAACCGGCCGTCGTCATCGCCCTGGTCGGTCACGGCGACGACGTTGGGGTGCGAGATCCGCGCTGCCGCCCGGGCCTCGCGCACGAACCTGCTGGCGAAGTCGGTGTCGTCGCCCAGGTCGTCGTGCATCACCTTGACCGCCATGTCGCGGGCCAGCCGCCGGTCGTGGGCCTCGTAGACCGACGCCATGCCGCCACGGGCGATCCGGTCGCCGAGCTCGTAGCGCCCGTCCAGGACCCGTCCGCACATCGGGTCGGCGTCGTACGGCACGGCGGCAGTCCCTTCGAGTCGGCGCGGAGCGGTCTGGTCACCGCACGGCGGTCGGGCGGACGGGGGGTCCGGGCCGATTCTAGGTGCGAGAGGCCCGATGGCCCCGCATGGGCGTGTCTCCCGCGGCGTATCCTCTGCGCCATGACCGCGCAATCACAGCCCGGGCCGGACGAGCACCAGCCCGACCTGGGGGTCCTGGTCGATGACTGGCTGGACTGGGCCGGGGTCGCCTCGGTGCTCCAGGTGCCGGTCAGCAAGGTGGGTCGGCTGATCCAGGAGCACCAGCTCGCCGCGGTGACCCCGCGCCCCGGAGCCGGGTCCCAGGTGCCGGCCGACTTCCTGCAGGACGGGGCCGTCGTCAAGGGCCTTCCGGGGCTCCTGACCGTCCTGCACGACGCCGGCTTCGACGATGTCGAGATCCTCACCTGGGTCTTCACCGACGACCCCACCCTGCCTGGCCGCCCGATCGACGCGCTGCGGGAGAACCGCGGCTCGGAGGTCAAGCGCCGTGCGCAGGCGATGGGTTTCTAGCGGCTGCTCCCGCCGACGCCCTCCCGCTCCGGAGGCCTTGCGGTCTATGGTCTGAACCGAGGCCGGCGCACTGGCCGGCGTGAGCCAAGGAGGTCCTCGATGAGCGGACTCGCGGCCCTGCTCGCCGGCCACAACCCCCCGGGCGCCTACCAGTGGCACAGCGGAGCCAAGGTCGAGGACGTGCGCCACGCGGTCGAGCACGCGGGATGGCGGTTCGCCCACCTCGACGGGTGGACCGTCGAGGAACGGCAGAGCTTCGCCAAGGCGCTCGGCGCCGCGCTGGGTGTCGACGACTCCGGCGACCTCGACTCGGTCTCGACCGCACTGGGCTCGGTCGGCTCGGAGGGCGGGGCGAATGGTGTGCACGGCACCGTGCTGCTCTGGGACGGTTATGCGCCGCTGGCCCGCCACGACCAGGAGACCTTCGATCAGGCGCTCCGGCTGCTGAGCGAGCGGGCCCAGCAGGACGCTGCCCCGTTCGCGGTGATCCTGCGCGGTGAGGGGCCGGCTCTCGACCTCGAGGAGCTGCCGCTCAAGCACTGAGCCCGGAGCTGAGCCGTCGCAGCGAGGGGCCTGGGTCAGACGACACGCTGCGTGGCGGCGTCGGCGAGGCCGCGCAGCACCGCTCGGGCATCGTCGGTGAACGGCCCCTCCTCGAGCGCCCGCAGCGCCTGCGAGGTGAGCGACTCGATCCGGCTCTCCACCTCGGCGTGAGCACCGCTGCGCTCGATGATCCGCTGGAGCTCGGCCACCTGTGGGCCCGGGAGCCGGTGGCCCAGCGAGGTCTCGAGCCGGTGGGCCTCGGCGGACTCGGCGCGGCTCAGCGCCAGCGCCACGAGCACCGTGCGCTTGCCCTCCGAGAGGTCGTCGCCGGCCGGTTTGCCGGTCACCTCCGGGTCGCCGAAGACTCCCAGCAGGTCGTCGCGCAGCTGGAACGCCTCCCCGAGCGGGATGCCGAACTCGGTGAGGGCGTTCATCGTCTCCTTGTCCGCGCCGGCCAGGGCCGCGCCGACGTGCAGCGGTCGTTCGACGGAGTACTTGGCCGACTTGTAGCGCAGCACGTGCATCGCCTGGTCGATGTCGGACTCCCCGCGGGCCTGGAGCGAGACGTCGAGGAACTGCCCGGTGATCACCTCCGCCCTGGTCACGTCGAAGACCCCCAGCGCGGCGTGAACCTGGTCCTGCGGCAGGCCACAGGTGCGCAGCAGCTCGTCGGCCCACACCAGGAGCAGGTCTCCCAGCAGGATGGCGGCGGCGGCGCCGTACTGCTCACCGTGGGCGGGCCACCCGGCCTGGTGCGCCTGCTCGGCGAAGGCGCGGTGTGGGGTGGGCCGACCGCGACGGGTGTCGCTGGCGTCCATGTAGTCGTCATGGACCAGGGCCGAGCTGTGCAGGAGCTCCAGGGAGGACGCCGCCCGCAGCACCGCGTGCTCCTCGACCTGGTCGCCGAAGGCCCGCACGGCCCTGAAACCCCACAGGCAGAACATCGCGCGGAACCGCTTGCCTCCCTGCACCGCCAGGCTCGCGGCGTCCACCAGGCGTGCGGCGTCGTCCCCCAGCTCGCGCAGCGCTTCGGCCTGGTGGTCCACGTAGGCGTCGAGGATCGACTGCACGGTGCTGCGGAACCACTCGGGGTCCCACGACTCGACGGAGAGGGTCACGAGCGCGAGCCTAACCCGCGTGCCGGTGGCCCTTCCGAGCTCCAGGTGGTGTCCATCAGTCGACGTCGGACCGGTCATGGCCGGGGCGGACCGTAGGGTCTGACCCATGACCTCCCAGGAGCAGCCCGGACGGCCGCTGTCGTCGTGGGGCCTCAACCCCGGAGCGCCCGGCGACACCGTCGCGGAGCTGCTCGCCCGCGGCCGCTCGTTCTCCTTCGAGTTCTTCCCACCCAAGGACGAGGCGGGATCGGAGGTGCTGTGGCGCTCGCTGCGCGAGCTCGAGCCGCTGCGTCCGACCTTCGTCTCGGTGACCTACGGTGCGGGCGGTTCGACGCGAGACCGCACGATCGAGATCACCCACCGGATCGCGACCGAGACCTCGATGCTGGCGATGGCCCACCTGACCTGCGTGGGCCACTCCGCTGCCGAGGTCGCCGAGGTGATCACCTCCTACGCCGCCGCCGGCATCCGCAACGTGCTGGTGCTCCGCGGCGACCCCGTGGACGGGCCGGGGACCCCGTGGGTGGCCACCCCCGGCGGTCTGAGCCGCGCCAGCGAGCTGGTCTCCCTGGTGCGTTCCCTGGGTGACTTCAGCGTCGGGGTGGCCGCCTTCCCGGAGGGTCACCGGGAGGCGGAGAGCCTCCAGGCCGACGTCGAGGTGCTGCTCGCCAAGCAGCGTGCCGGCGCGCAGTTCGCGGTCACCGAGATGTTCTTCCGCGCCGAGGACTACACCGGCCTGGTCGAGCGCGCCGGGGCAGCGGGCGTCACCATCCCGATCGTGCCGGGGATCATGCCGATCACCAACCTCAAGCAGATCGAGCGGATGGCGCAGCTGTCCGGCAGGGACGTCCCCGACGAGGTCGTCCGGAGGGTCTCGCGCTGGGACGGCGACGCCGACGCGGTGCGTCGCGAGGGGGTCCAGATCGCCTCCGAGCTGTGCGCCCGGCTGCTCGACGACGACGCGCCCGGCCTGCACTTCTACACGCTCAACCGCTCCAAGGCGACGCGCGAGATCTATGCCAACCTCAGGCTCCCGGTCGCCTGACCCGGCCGTACGTCGTTGATCGAGCAGGGAGCGAAGCGACCCGCCGTCGAGATCTCCCCACCCGCAGCTCTCAGGCTGGGCCCACCGCCTGCGCCACGACTGCGGCGCTCAGGCCCACGAAGGGCACCAGACCCCCGCCCCCGACGTGCGCGCCCGCGGCGTACACCTGGGGAAGCGGGGTGCGGGTCGAGACCCGGTCGGTGATCGTGGCACGGCCCTGCCAGAGCACGCCGGCGGGCGAGCCGGACCACATCTCCACCTGGTCGCGCGGGGTGAGGGTCAGCTCGGTCTCGATCACGTCGCGCAGGTCGATGCGCTTGCGGGCCAGTGCCATGACCAGGCCCTCGGAGACCTTGCCGCGGCCCGTCAGGGTCCACGCGGCCTTGCCCTGCGGCGCGCGACCGTCGGTTCGCACGGTGATGACGAAGTCGTCGTGCACCACGATCTCCGAGGGCAGGTCGGGCACCTCCCGGGAGAGCCCCACATGGGTCACGCTCGGGGGGATCGCCGGCATCGTGCGCCGCACGTGAGGAGCGAGCGCCGGGATCATCCGCGGGTCGATCGCCACCACCACGCAGTCGGCCTCGACGGTGCCACTGGTGGTCTCCACGCCGGTGGGTCCGGAGGAGCCCATGACGACGTCCTTGACGGTGGTCTCGGTGAGCACGCTGACTCCGCGCTCGCCCAGCCGCTTGGTGAGCAGCTGGGCCAGTCGACCGAAGCCTCCCGGGAAGGTCCAGGTGCCGAAGTTCTGCTCGACGTAGTCCACCACGCCGTACCAGGCGGGCACGTTGCGCGGGTCGTGCCCGCCCTGGACCACGTGGTGCCACGCGAGGGTCCGGAGCCGCTCGTCCTTGAACCGCTTGACCACGGCCTTGTGCATCATCAGCCGGTCGCGCAGCAGCGCGCGGGTCTCCTGCCCCGCCAGCTCCGGTGACCACGGCCGCTCGAGGACGTCGCGGCGCAGCAGGTCCCACGCCGGCGCCTGGTCGTGGACGTAGTCGGCCCACTGCGTTCCCAGGCCGGCTCCGAGGGCGTCGTCGATGGCCTCGATCTGGGCGCTCCGGTTGCCCGAGGGGAGCTGGAGGCGGGTGCCGTCGGTGAAGCGGTGCTCGCGCAGCGGCTGGACGTGCTCCAGCTCCAGCTCGCGCTCGAGGGGACGCCCCGACTTGCGGAAGAGGTCGCGCAGCACGGCCGGCAGGGCCGTGGCATGGGGGCCGGTGTCCCACTCGAACCCGTCCTGCGCCACCACGCCGATGGCACCGCCGAGGCTCGCGCGAGCCTCGACCAGGGTCACCTCGTGGCCGAGCTTGGCCAGCCGCGCCGCGCTCGCGCAGCCGGCGAGCCCCCCTCCGACGACGACGACCCGAGCCACCTCAGCCCACCTCGGTCTCGATCGCGCCCGTCATCGCCAGCAGCTCCTCGTAGGTCGTGGAGAACACCGCGGCCGGATGACCGGCCGCCGCCCAGATCACCTCGAGGCCGGCCAGCGCGCGATCGAGGTAGGTCGGCACAGGGCGGGGGTGATCGAGCGGGGAGACCCCACCGATCGCCTGGCCGGTGTGGAGCCGGACGAACTCCGGGGTGGCCCGTCGCAGCGGGGGGAGGCCGTGGGTCTCGGAGACCACCGAGGTGTCGACCCGGTGAGCGCCGCTGGTCAGGACCAGCACCGGCTCGCCGCCGGCGTCGAAGACCAGGCTGTTGGCGATCGCAGCGACCTCGCACCCGAGCGCCTGTGCCGCGAGCGCCGCCGTGTGCACCGAGTCGGGCAGCACGACGATCTCCCCCTGCCCGCCGGCCGACCGCAGGGCGGCGCGGAAGGCCGCGATCGAGGGGTGCTCCGGCGTCGGAGGGGCGATCTCGGGTCCGCCGGAGGTGTCCGTGGCGGCAGCCGGCCGCCCCGGAGGGGCCCCCGGTGAGGTCGGCGGCACGGGGGAGCTCGGGTCGGACAACGGGCGAACTCCTGGGGTCGGTGAGACCGGCGGCGGGGTGGCCGCCGGCCCCGGCACTCTCTCACACGCGCGCGAGGCCCCCCGTGCTCGCGCCGGTGGCCACCGATCACCGGTCTCTGCGCGGATTGTCGGTGCTCTGGGCTTGGGTGCTTCTCGGGTCGGCGGGGACCGGTCACGGGGTTGACGCGGTCGCCGGGGGAGGGTGTAGCGTGAGCATCATTCGAACACACGTTCGATCCAGCGGCGGGGGCGACCTCGACCCCCACCCCCGCCGCTGCCCACCGTCGGCCCGTCAGGCCGGCGCGAGGGTGGCAGTGCCGGGGGTCGGGACGGGTCGAGACGTCAGTGGTCGGTCGAGATGACTCGTTCGGAGGAGCACGATGCGCAGGTACGACGACCTCGTGGAGGTCCGCAGGGGGATGGTGACCGGGAGCCGCGGTCAGACCGAGGGGCCGGCCCAGTTCCTCTGGCACGGCAGGTTGTGGAAGGTCTTCGACGTGCTTGCCCAGTGGGTCGAGACCGCCCCGTGGTGGCAACCCGCCCAGGCGACCCAGGCCACCGAGCACGTGCATGAGCTGCTCCACGAGCGGGAGGTCTGGCGCGTCGAGGCCGCGCCGGGACGCGCGGCCCGGGAGAGCTCGGCGGGCGTCTTCGACCTCGCCTTCGACTGGGTCCAGGGCACCTGGACGCTCGACCGGTGCCTGGACTGAGGGGCGGCGACATGACCACCGAGACGAGCAGGACGACCGGGTCCTACCGCCCGCTGCCGGGTCCCTTCGACGTGCCCGCAGCGTCCTTCGCCTACCTCGAGCGGGCAGCGGCCTCGCTGCGGGAAGCGGTGAGCGCCACCGACATCGGGCTGCGCTACGCCCACGCCCACATCGCGGCGCTGCGCGCCACCGCCGCGCTGCTCGCGGCACGGGCTGAGCCCCAGCTGCCTCGTCGGGGTCGTGCCCCGCAGCGCAACGCCTGGGTCCTGCTGACCCAGGTGGCCCCGGAGTTCTCCGAGTGGGCCGGCTTCTTCGCCTCGGGGGCTGCCAAGCGGGCCGCCGCCGAGGCGGGGTCGCGGCGGGCGGTGAGCGAGCGTGAGGCCGACGACCTCGTGCGTGACGCCGATCGGTTCCTTGCCCTGATCGAGGAGTCGCTCGGGCTCACCCGGCACCTGGCGGTGGGCGACCAGCTCGCCCGCGCTGCGGCGGGGTGAGGCGCGGTGGGCGACCCGTTCGTCCACCTCCACGTCGCCTCCGGCTACTCCTTCCAGTACGGCGCCTCGCACCCCGAGGTGTTGGTGGAACGTGCCGGGGCGCAGGAGATGGACACCCTGGCCCTCACCGACCGCGACGGCACCTACGGCGCGATTCGGTTCGTGCGTGCGGCTCGGTCCGCCGGGATCCGCCCGGTCCTCGGGGTCGACCTCGCCCTGGGCGAACCGCGGCGCGATCCTCCGGGGGCCGCGCCCGCCACGCGCACCCCGGTGCGCGGTGGTCTCCACCGCGACCTCCGCCTGCCCCGGGTGACCTTCCTGGCGGCCGGCAAGCAGGGGTGGGCAGCGATCTGCCGACTGGTCTCGGCGACCCACCTGCACGGCGAGCGCGGCGACCCGGTCTGCACCCGCGACCTGGTCGCCGAGCACGCCGCCGGCCGGGGAGTGGTGGCCATGCTGGGGCCCACCTCACCGGTCGGTCTGGCAGCGAGCACCGGTCGCGACGACCGGGGTGCGGCGGTGCTGCGCAGCTGGCGCGAGCTGTTCGACGCGGCCGACCTCGTGGTCGAGGTCGTCGACCACCGGGTGGCGGGCCGGGGCCCCGGGTCGGCCTCGCACGCGGCGCGGATGCTGGGCATGGCGCGGGCCGCCGGGGTGCCTGCTGTGCTCTCCAACGCGGTGCGTCACGCCGACCGTGCCGACGCGGTGGTCGTCGACGTCCTGGACGCTGCCCGCCGACTGGTGCCCCTCGACCAGCGCCACCTCGACCGGAGCAATGCCGAGGGCTACTTGAAGTCGGGCAAGGAGATGGCCGAGGTCGCCGAGGAGGTCGCCCGTCTCGCCGGGCTTGGCAGGCGCGAGGCGCGCGAGCTGACCACGCGCACCCGGGTGGTGGCCGACCGGTGCGCCCTCGACCCGCGTGCCGACCTGGGCATCGGCGAGGTCCACTTCCCCGAGCTGGGGGTCGGGCCCCGCTCGTCGCCAGGGTCACCCGCACGGCCATCCACAGCCGGCGGCAGCGCCGCATCGCTGCTGCGCCGGCGCTGCGAGTCCGGGGTCGCGCAGCGTTACGGCAACGCCCCTCGACAGCGGATCTGGAAGCGGCTCGACGACGAGCTGGGTGTGATCGAGCGGCTCGGTTACGCCTCGTACTTCCTCACCGTGGCCGACGTGTGCGACATGGTCCGCACGATGGGCATCCGCACCGCGGCACGGGGCTCGGGGGCCGGCAGTCTGGTCAACTACCTGCTCGGCGTTTCCGGCATCGACCCCCTGCGCCACGGCCTGCTGATGGAACGGTTCCTCTCGCCGTTGCGCTCGGGTCTGCCCGACATCGACATCGACGTGGAGTCCGCGCGCCGGCTGGAGATCTACGAGGCGATCCTGCGGACCTACGGCGGGGAGCGCTGCGTGAGCGTCTCGATGCGCGAGACCTACCGGGTGCGGCACGCGATCCGCGACGTCGGGGCGGCGTTGGGGCTGCCTGCGGCCGAGATCGACACCATCGCCAAGGCCTTCCCCCACCTCCGGGCCCGTGACGCCCGCGCCGCGCTGCGAGAGCTGCCCGAGCTGAGGGCTGCGGGCCTGGGGCAGGAGCGGCTCGGCGTGCTGTTCCGGCTCGCCGAGCGGCTCGACGGGCTACCGCGACACGTCGCGATGCACCCGTGCGGGGTGCTGCTCTCCGACCTCACCCTGCTCGACCGCACCCCGGTGGAGGCCAGCTACGCCGGGTTCCCGATGACCCAGTTCGACAAGGACGACGTGGCGGACCTCGGGCTGCTCAAGCTCGACGTGCTGGGCCTGCGGATGCAGTCGGCGATGGCTCACGCGGTCGCCGAGATCAAACGCGTCGAGGGGCTGGCGCTCGACATCGACGACGAGGCCCAGGTGCCTCGCGACGACCCGGAGACCTATCAGCTGATCAGCAGTGCCCGCACGCTGGGGTGCTTCCAGATCGAGTCGCCGGGGCAGCGCGAGCTGGTCGGCAAGTCGGGGGTCGACACCTTCGAGGAGGTCATCGCTGACATCTCGCTGTTCCGGCCGGGGCCGGTCCGCAGCGACATGATCACTCCCTACCTCGAGGTCAAGCAGGGGTGGCGGATGCCGCGCTACCTCCACGACGACTTCCGCCCGATCCTGGGGCCGACCCGCGGCGTGGTGCTCTACCACGAGCAGGTCATCGAGCTGTTCGCGCAGCTGACCGGGTGCACCTTCGCCGAGGCGGACGAGGCCCGCCGCGCGATGGGCACGCCGGAGGGGATGACCGAGGTCCGTATCTGGTTCATGCCGCGCGCACTGGGGCGCGGCTACTCGCGGCGGCTCACCGAGCAGATGTGGGAGGTGCTGGGGTCCTTCGCCTCGTTCGGCTTCTGCAAGGCTCATGCCGCGGCCTTCGCGCTGCCGACCTTCCAGTCGGCCTGGCTCAAGACCCACTACCCGGCCCACTTCCTCGCCGGGGTGCTCACCCACGACCCGGGGATGTATCCCAAGCGGCTGATTCTCGCCGACGCCCGGCACATCGGGATCGAGGTCCTCGGGGTCGACGTCAACCGCAGCGAGGCGGCCTACGTGGTGGAGCTGCTGGGCGAACGACCGGGGCCAAGGCGTGCGATCCGAGTCGCGCTGGCCGAGGTGAAGGGCATCTCGCAGGCCGAGGTGGTCCAGGTGCTGGCGGCCCGCCCCTTCAGCTCGCTGAGCGACTTCTGGCATCGAGCCGGCGTCTCTCGCCCGGTCGTGGAACGGCTCGTGCTCGCGGGAGGCTTCGACGCGATCTACGGCATCCACGCCGGTGGGCGCACCGGCAGGCGGGGGCGGGTCACCCGGCGTGACCTGCTGCTGCAGGTCGCCGACCTCGAGCGCTACACCCGTGGGCTGCACCGCGCGGCTGCGCGCTCCTCACGGGGTCGCCGTGGTCACGGCCCCGGCCCCGTCGCGGGTGTCCGGGAGCAGGCCGCCGCCCAGGCGCGCACCGCGCGTCGCGCCGAGCCGGTGGAGTCGGTGCAGCTGAGCCTCGACCTGGGTGACTCCCCACCTGGTGCGATGCACACCGGCGAGGTCAGCGGGCTCCCCGAGATGGCGCCGCTCGACCGGGTCCACGCCGAGCTGGACGTGCTGGGCCTGGACACCAGCGCACATGTCATGGACTTCTACGCCCCGATGCTGCGCGACGTCGGGACGACCCTCTCGGCCGACCTGTTGCAGCGGCGTCCGGCCATGCCTGTGCTGGTGGCCGGGGTCAAGGTGGCCACCCAGACCCCACCGGTCAGGTCTGGTCGGCGGGTGGTGTTCCTGACCCTGGACGACGCGAGCGGACCGGTCGACCTGACGTTCTTCGAGGATGCGCTCACCCGGTGCGCCACCGCGGTGTTCCACTCCTGGATGCTCCTCGCGCGTGGCGAGGTGCGGCGCACCGGGCGCCGCGGGATCTCGCTGCGGGCGACCGGGTGCTGGGAGCTGAGCTCGGTGCACGAGCTCTGGCGAGCCGAGGGCGCCGGTGCGGTCCACGACCTGGTCGCTCGGACGCCGAGACCGGGCGGGTCCGCCGGCCTGCCCGACGAGACCCCCGACGTCGAGCCGGCCGGGAGTGGCGCTGCGATGTCCTGGGTGCCGCCGCGCTCGCTGTGGCACTCCTCCCCGGGGAGCGCCGGGTGACGGCCTCGCCGGCCGAGCCCGCCGGGATCGTAGGGTGGGCGCCATGGTCGGTGCCTCCTCCAACGCGGCGAGCTCGACGAGCCCACGTCCGCACCGCTGTGGTCTGGCAGGGGCTCTCGCAGCGACTGGAGACGCTCCGGCCCGGTTCCGAGGTCCTCGACGTCGGTGGCGGCACCGGTGGCTTCGCGGTCCGGGTCGCCGAGCTGGGACACCAGGTCACCGTGGTGGACCCCAGTCCTGACGCCCTGGCCATCCTGGCGCGCCGCAGTGCCGAGACCCACGTCGCCGACCAGGTTCGGGGGGTGCAGGGCGACCTGTCCCAGCTGGGTGACCTGGTGCTCGCGGGCGAGGTGGCGACCGAGTTCGACCTGGTGCTGTGTCACGGGGTGCTCGAGGTGCTCGAGGATCCCGCCGCGGCCCTGCAAGCGCTCGCGCAGCGGCTGCGTCCGGGCGGCGTGCTCAGCCTGCTGGTGGCCCAGCGCCACGCAGCCGTGGTCGCTCGGGCCAGCGCGGGCCATCTGGCCCAGGCGCTGGCCACCCTGCGCGGGGGGCACGAGACTGCGCGACGGTTCACCGTGGCGGAGATCTCCGAGCTGCTCGACCAGGCCGGCCTCGGCGAGACCACGATGCACGCCGTGCGGGTCTTCACCGACCTGGTGCCCAGCACCCTGGTCGACCTCGAGCCCGGTGCTGCCGGCTTGCTCGCCGAGCTCGAGCACGAGGTGGCCCAGCGCCCCGAGTACCTCGCGCTCGCGACCCAGGTCCACGCCCTGGCGCGGCGTCCCTGACCCCAGCGGGCCCACCCCTCGTGGTGCGGCCCCCTCGCCGGTCCGCGCGACCGAACGCCGTCGGTCATGACGACCCCGACTCCCACACCGATCCTGCACGTCGACATGGACGCCTTCTACGCCGCCGTGATGACCCGGGAGCGGCCCGACCTGCAGCGGGTGCCGGTGATCGTGGGGGGTGGGCATCGTGGGGTGGTGCTCTCGGCCGACTACCTCGCGCGGCGCAGCGGGGTGCGCTCGGGCATCCCCATGGGGCGCGCCCGGCGCCTGTGTCCCCACGCGGTGGTGGTGCGCCCCGACCACGACCTGCTCGGCACGGTGTCCACCTCGGTGATGGAGATCTTCGCCCGGGTGACTCCCGTGGTCCGACCGCTCTCACTGGACGAGGCGTTCCTCGACGTCGCCGGCGCCGGACGGCGGCTGGGCCCCCCGGCGATGATCGCCGAGCTGATCCGCGCCCTGGTCGCCGACGAGCAGGGCATCACCTGCTCGGTGGGGGTCGCCGACACCATCGGCGTGGCCAAGGTCGCCAGTCGCGCGGCCAAGCCCGACGGGGTCGTCGTCGTGCCGGCGCAGGAAGTGGTGCCGTTCCTCCACCCGCTGCCGGTCGAGGACATCTGGGGAGTGGGTGAGAAGACCGGTGCGCAGCTGCGCCGGCTGGGCCTGTGCACGGTGGGCGACGTCGCCCACACGCCCGTCGGCACCCTGCGACGGGCCATCGGCAATGCTGCCGGCACCCACCTGCACGACCTCGCCTGGGGGATCGACGAACGCACGGTCACCGGTGTCCGGTCGGTGCGGGCCTTCGCCCCCGCCACCACCCCCGACCAGAGCATCGGGGGCGAGGAGACCTTCGGACGAGACACCGACGACCCGCGCGTGCTGCTGCGCGAGCTGCTGCGGCTCACCGGCAAGGTCACCGCGCGGATGCGCTCAGCAGCGGTGGTCGGGCGCACGGTGACGGTGAAGATCCGCTTCGCCGACTTCACGACCATCACCCGCAGCCGCACCCGCTCCGAGCCCAGCGACGTGACCCAGGAGATCTACCGCACCGTCCAGGACGTGTTCGCCTCCCTGGGGCTGCAACGCGCTCGGGTCCGCCTGGTCGGGGTCCGGGTGGAAGGTCTGACCCCGCGGGTCGGAAGCACCCGTCAGCTGAGGCTGGGCGAGCCCGAGCGCGGCTGGGACGAGGCCGACCGCGCGGTCGACCGCGCGGTGGACCGCTTCGGGTCGGCAGCAGTGCGCCCGGCGTCCCTGCTGCTGGGTGACGCCGCCCGCGGCTGAGCCGGTCAATTCGCCAATTTGGTCTCGGCGCTACCACGCCAACCGGGTGGACCCTAGAATCGATCACGAACCCGTCGCCTTGGAGGGACCGTGCCGCTCTCGGAAGAAGAGTTGCGTCTGCTGGAGCAGATGGAGCGTGCGCTCGTCGCTGAAGACCCCAAGCTGGCCTCGGCCATGCGGGGTTCCCGGGTGCATCGGCATGCGCGCCGCCAGATGATCGCGGGCGGCCTCGGGTTCGCCGCCGGCATCGGACTGCTCATGACCGGGGTGGTGATCCGGGTCAGCCCCGTGGGCATCATCGGTTTCGTCGTCATGTTGATCTCGGCCTACCTCGCGTTGGCCGCCTGGCGGGGCCAGGTCGCTGCGGCCGCCGAGGGTGGCGGCGAGACTCCTGCCCCCGACGAGAGCGGGGAGTCAGGCCTGCGCATGATCCCGGGCGGCAAGCGGCCCAAGCGCGGCTCCCAGCCGAAGTCGCATGGCTCGATGATGGAGCGCTTCGAGGAGCGGTGGCGGCGCCGCCGGGAGCAGGGCGGCTACGGCCGCGACTACTGAGGCCACCGAGCTCTCAGGTCCATCTCGACAGACTCACACCCTGACGTTCTCCTCGGAGGCCGGCTGCGTGCGCTGACCGCCGGCGCGATCACCCCCACGTCGGGCGCCGTTCGGGATCGCCGAGCGCACTGAGCGTGGCCACCAGGACGCACGGCGACGTTCCCTGGTCTCCGTGCGCACCCACAACGCCGCGATCACGCTCTCCGCGCGCCCCCAGGCCGCGTCTGCGTCCGCGCGGGACAGGGGGGCGGCGGCGAACCTCGCCCGCTCGAGCGAGGTCACCAGTGCCTCCAGGTCGGCCCTGACCTGGTCCACCGGGGCAGGAGGTGCGCTGCCGGCCGCCCGCCCCGCACCCGGGGCGTGAGCGAGCAACGCCGCCAGCCGGCGTTGCTGCGAGCGCAGCGTGGCGTGCTCGTCCCAGTCGTGACCGAGGTCGAGCACCTGGGAGCGCAGCTCCGCCCACGCCGCCTCCACCGCGCTCGCGTCACCGCCCCGCGCCTGCTCGGTGCGCCGGTGCCGCTGACGAGCACGCACTGCTCGCGGTGCGAGCAGCGCCACCACCAGCACGAGCGCGCCGAGGGAGCACCACCACCACCACGTCGCCGAGCCCTCCGGTGTCGCCTTCTCACCCGCAGCAGCGGAGGGCTCGTCTCGGGCCGGTGCAGACGACGCGCTCGCACTGGGGGCCGAGGTCGCGCTCGGCAGCTGGGAGGGCGCGAGCTGCGGGAGCTGACCCGCGGTGTAGCTGGGGACCTCGGGCGCCTGGTCGGCCGGGGTCGGTTCGAAGCGGACCCATCCGCTCCCGGCGAAGTAGACCTCGGGCCAGGAGTGCAGGTCGTGCGCGCTGAACAACCACGTGCCCGCGCCCGCCGCATCGGGCTTGAGGAAGCCGACGGCGACACGGGCTGGGAGGCCGGCGACACGGGCCATGACGGCCATGGCAGAGGCGAACTGCTCGCAGTAGCCGGCACGGCCCTGCGGACCGGGTTCGAGGAAGGACCGCAGGTCGTCCAAGCCGTTCCCGGAGACCCGCTCGGTGGTGTAGGTGAAGTTCGCCGGGTCGCGGAACCAGCGCTGGATCATCACCGCGCGTTCGAAGTCGGTCTGGGCGCCCTGGGTGACCTCGTCGACCAGGTCCTGAAGCCATGCCGGCGCCTCGCCCTCGAAGGGGAGCGCGGTGTTCTCCTTGGTGATGCTCGCCGGCGGAGCGAACGCCTCGAGGAGCTCGCGCGCGCTGGGCGAGCTGTGCAGCCGCGTCGCGGAGTAGTCGAGGTCGGCGGTGGTCAGGTCGCCGGCGACCGTCGTCACGTCGCGGGTGGCCTCGTCGAAGCGCCAGTCGCCGGGGGCGTCGGCCGCGACGGCGGGGAAGGGCAGCGCCAGCCACTGCGAGTCGAAGGCCTCGAACGCCGAGAGCTCGTAGCGGTAGCGCACCCCCTGGTCGGGATCGCTCAGCCCCAACGGTGGTGGCAGGTCGCCGCCAATGCGCTGGCTCACCGGGAGCTCGCGCGGGGAGGGTCGCCAGGTCTGGCCGTCGAAGGAGTCCAGGGCACTGATCCGGAGGTAGGAGGGGTCCGGGTCCTCGGTCCGCACGAAGACCAGCGGGACGTCCGGGCCTTGGACGAGGTCGCGACGCAGGTCGGTGATCGGGTTGGAGATGCGCACCTCGCCACCGCCGCCGTCGCCTCCGGCGCCACTCCCGAGCAGGCCCGAGTCGTCGGGCACCAGCAGCGACCCACCGACCGAGATGAGCAGCGCCGGCCCGAGCACGCGGACCACGGCGCCCCGGCTGCGCGTCAGCATGGCGGCCGTGCTCAGGGCGCCTGGAGCGTCGGGACGTCGATCCTCCTCGGTTCCCCGCACCGCGACCAGGGGGCGCCCCCAGCGGGCGATCCGGCTGAGGTGCTCGGCGGAGACCAGCAGGAGGAACGAGCCGCCGGCGAGGACGAAGTGGTCCCACCGGATGCTGCCGGTGACCGCGACCGGCATCGTGAACGCGGCGAGCAGCGGGAGGCCCGCCAACGCCGGCCGCCGATAGGTCACTGCGATGGCGTCGACCAGCAGCGCCACCACGGCGCCCATGAGGATCATCAGGGGTGGGAAGGCGGTCGCTGCCTCGGGCACCGGAGCCGCCCAGGCCTGTGCGTCGTCGACGGCGCGGGCCAGCGTGGTGCGCATCTGCGCCAGGGACGCCGCTGTCGGGACCAGCCCCGCGACAGCCTGGGCACCGCCCCACCACACGTGCAACGTCTCCGCCAGCACGACCGCCTGGATGGCGACGATCCCCGGTCGTGGCAGCCGCAGGCTGCGCAGGGCCACCCCGACCGCCGCGATGCCCAGCGCCAGCACCAGCACGGGCCCGGTGTAGGCGGAGGAGTCGACCGAGAGCCCATACCAGCCGAGGACGGTGAAGTAGGAGGTGAGTGCGCCGATCACCGCAGCGGTGATGGAGCGGCGCGAGGCGCTGGTGGAAGGTTCCATCAACCGCGTCCCGTCGCAGCGGCCGAGGCGGGCCCGGGCGGTGAGGGCGCCCGGACCGGTGCTCGGGAGACCCCCAGGGAGCGCCACACCTCGGTGAGGTCACCCCGTGCGCCGAGGGCGGCCGCACGCCACCCGTGCGCGCGCAACCAGGTGGCGTCCACCGGCGTCGCCTGCGGCGACGCGGCGCTGACCGGAGCCCCCGGTCCCCACTGGGTCACCTCGAGCTGCACCGCCAGCGCGTGGTCGGAGGTGTGGCGCAGGTGGCGCAGCGCGGGCTCGTCGGCGGTGGAGCTGGCACCCAGCACCGCCACCACGACGCCGCCCTGCCGGGCACCCCCGAGGGAGGAGGTGTCGATCCGCACCCGGTCGGAGGCTCCGAGGACCGCCAGCGACTCCAGCAGCGATGCCGCCTCGGTGCTCGTCACGCCATGCTCGTGCCACTGCTGGGCGCGCAGGTCGGCGGGATCGGAGCAGGCCAGGCGCACCCGGTAGCCGCGGGCGACCAGGTGGAGCGCGATCGACGCCGCCACACTCACCGCGCGCTCGAAGGAGGCGGTCGGCCCCTGCCCGCGGTGGGCACGGCGCCGGTTGTCGAGGAACACGGTTGCACGTGACTGCCACGGCTGCTCCTCGCGGCGCACCATCAGCTGACCGGTGCGGGCGCTGGAACGCCAGTGGACGCGACGCAGGTCGTCGCCGCGGCGGTACTCCCGGATGGTGACGTCCTCCGCGCTGCCTCCTGCGAAGGCGCGCGGCCGGTTGTCGCCGGCACCGGTCCATGCGCCAACCGCGGCGATCGGTGGCAGGGGCTCCACAGCCGGGGTCACGGTCAGCTCGGAGTAGGAGGTGAACGAGCGCTGCAGCTCGCTCATGCCGAACGGGTCGGCGACGCGCACCGACATCGGGCCCAGCGTGTAGTGACCCCGCACGTCGGGTCGGACGCGGTAGACCACGTCGCGCGACCACCGACCCGAAGCCGGGTCGAGCACGAACCGTGGCCGACCGCCGAGGGTGTAGGGCAGCTGTTCCTCGAGCATCACCACGCCGCCGACGGTCGCGCCCTCGCTGGACATCCGCAGTCGGACCGTGGCCTGGTGCCCGACCTCGACGGTTCTCGGATCGACGCGACGGGACAGGCCCAGCCGGTGCTGGAACCGGCGCAGCAGCGCCGCGGAGAGCACGGGCACCACCAGCAGCAGGACGCCGACCCGGGCCAGGTCGTCGAGTCCCAGGACGTAGGCGCTGAGCAGGGCGGTGACACCGGAGGACAGGAACGCCCTGCCGCGGTTGGTCAGAGAGCCGAACAGAGACCGCACGACGGTTCCACCTTGCTCCACGGGGCCGAGCTCGGCGCCCTCATCTGCCGATCACCTGCCCGCACACCGGTCGCACCCGACTCAGCCGCGCCAGTCGCCGCTCGGCGCCGGGACGGCGGCGAGCACCTGGTCCAGCACCCGCTCGACGGTGCGGCCACTCATCGTGGCCTCGACCGTCGGCAGCAGTCGGTGGGAGAGGACGTGCGGGGCGAGACCCACCAGGTCGTCAGGGGTGACGAAGTCGCGGTCGGCCAGGGCCGCCGAGGCCCGGGCTGCGCGGATCAGGTGCAGCGTCGCCCGAGGTGAGGCCCCGAGGACCAGCTCGTGGCTGGCGCGGGTGGCCGCTGCGAGAGCCACGGCGTAGCGCTGCACCGCCGGCGCCACGTGGACCCGGGCGACGGCGCTGATCAGTGAGCGCACGGTGCGGGCGTCGGTGACCGGCCCCAGGTCCTCCAGCGGGCTGCGGTGGGAGTGGGTGCCCAGCATCGCGAGCTCTGCGGCTTCGACCGGGTAGCCGATCGAGACCCGCGCCATGAAGCGGTCGCGCTGGGCCTCGGGGAGGGCATAGGTCCCCTCCATCTCGATCGGGTTCTGGGTGGCCACGACCATGAAGGGGGAGTCCAGGTGGTAGGTCGTCTGGTCGACGGTGACCTGCTGCTCCTCCATGCACTCCAGGAGCGCGGACTGCGTCTTGGGGGACGCCCGGTTGATCTCGTCCCCGACGACGATGTTGGCGAACACCCCGCCGGGGCGGAACTCGAACTCCCGGGTGTCCTGGTTGAAGACCGAGACCCCGGTGACGTCGCTGGGGAGCAGGTCCGGGGTGAACTGGATCCGGCGAACCGTGCAGTCGATCGAGCGGGCCAGCGCCTTGCTCAGCATCGTCTTCCCGACTCCAGGGACGTCCTCGATGAGCAGGTGACCCTGCGCGAGCAGGACGACCAGGGCCGTACGCACGACCTCGGGCTTGCCCTCGATGACGCGCTCGATGTTGCGCGCGATGCCGGCCGCCACTGCGGCCACCTCGACGTCGGGGTCGACGTCGGGGCCGTCCGGCCCGACTCCTGCGTCAGTGCGGGGGTCGGTCCCTCGCTCGATCGCGGCTCCGGTCATCGGGGTCGTCACGTGCGGTCCCTCTCCTGTCCCTCTCGGGTCACGGCGGCCGTGGCGCTCGCCGCGGGCCCGTCGTCTGCGCGACCACTCTCTCAGCCACTCCCGGACGGCGCCATGGAGTGCGTCGAGGGCTGTCGTGCCCACTGTCTCAGTCTGCGCCAAGCGGGGGGACGAGGTCGAAGAAGTGGGGCGGAAGTGATTGACGGTGGAGGAAAGTGGAGTAGAGTGGAGCGTAGTGGAGGAAAGGGAGCCTCACGGGGAGCGATGTGGCTCCTCAGGGCGAGGGGAGGTGCCAGATGTTCTTCGGCACGTACACCCCCAAGCTCGACGAGAAGGGCCGGCTCTTCCTCCCCGCCAAGTTCCGCGATCAGCTGTCGGGAGGCCTGATGGTCACCAGGGGCCAGGAGCACTGCCTCTACGTGTGGCCCCAGGCCGAGATCGAGCGGGTCACCGAGCGTCTGCGCGAGGCTCCGGTCTCCCACAAGGCGACCCGCGACTACATCCGGATGTTCTCCTCCGGCGCCTCCGACGACGCCCCGGACAAGCAGGGCCGCATCACCATCCCGCCGACGCTGCGGGAGTGGGCCGGGCTGAACAAGGACGTCGTGGTCATCGGCGCCATGACCCGCCTGGAGATCTGGGACGAGAGCCGCTGGGAGAGCTACTCCGACGAGCAGGAGGAGTCCTTCGCCGAGCTCTCCGAGGAGGTGTTCCCCGGCATCTGACCTGACCGGACCGATCACAGGGCCGCTTCGCGAGACGAGGCCCACGCCCGCTCGGCTCGCCGTCTGACGCACCTTCCCCGGCGCCAGAAGGCATCTCCCCGAGCAGAGCGGGTGAGGACCTGGCCTCGCGAACCACCCGATCGCCGTCGAGCAGCACCCGAGCAGCACCCGAACAGCACCAGTCACCCGCACGACGAGGGGAGGATCCCCGTGAGCATCGCCGTCCCCGGAGCACCGGGACCCACCCGCACCCCGACCCGCACCGAGCGTGCCGGGAGCCGTCCGGAGCAGGCGGGCAACCGGGCGTTGATCGCCGACGCCCTGGACAACCGGCGCTGTCCGCGCCGGGTGCGCTACGAGGTCCGCGACGGCGTCGCGGTGGCTGTCTTCTCCGCCGCCTCCTCGACGGTGGCGGCGCTGGCCTTCAGCATCTTGCTCTCACGGGTCGGTTGAGCGTGTCCCTCATGACCGCGCCTCGACACGTCCCGGTCATGGAGCACCGGGTCGTCGAGCTGCTGTCCCCGGTCTTGGGCAGGTCTGCCCCCTCGGCCCGGCCGCCCGTGCTGGTCGACGCCACCCTGGGGCTGGGGGGTCACAGCGAGGCGTTCCTGCGCGCGCTGCCCGACCTGCACCTGATCGGCATCGACCGCGACCCCGAGGCCCTGCGCCTGGCCGGCGAGCGCCTGGCGCCGTACGGCGACCGGGTCAACCTGGCCCAGGCGGTCTACGACGAGATCGGCGAGGTGGTCTCCGACCTCGGACGCGGTGCCGGCACGGCCGGCGTCCAGGGGGTGCTGTTCGACCTGGGGGTCTCGAGCATGCAGCTCGACGTCCGCGAGCGCGGCTTCGCCTACGCCGAGGACGCTCCGCTCGACATGCGGATGGGTGAGGGCGACCTCACCGCCGCCGAGGTGCTCAACACCTACTCCCACGGGGCGCTGGCACGAGTCCTCTCTGAGTACGGGGAGGAGCGCTTCGCCGGACGCATCGCCTCCCGCGTGGTGCGAGCCCGTGAGCAGGAGCCGTTCACCACCTCGGCCCGGCTGGTGGAGGTGATCCGCGAGGCGATCCCCGCACCGGCGCGTCGCGGGGGAGGCCACCCGGCCAAGCGCACCTTCCAGGCCCTGCGTATCGAGGTCAACGACGAGCTGGGGGCCCTTCGGCGCGCCCTGCCCGCGGCGGCCGACGTGCTCGGCACCGGCGGGCGACTGCTGGTCATGTCCTACCAGTCCTTGGAGGACCGCATCGTCAAGCGGTTCCTCACCCGTCAGACCACCAGCACCGCCCCGCCGGACCTGCCCGTCGTGCCCGAGGAGGCACAGCCGCTGCTGCGGCTGGTCACCCGCGGCGCGGAGCAGGCCTCGGCGCAGGAGGTCGAGGACAACCCCCGCGCCGCGTCGGTCCGGGTCAGAGCAGCGCAACGAGTCAGGTCGGGATCGGTCTCGGCCAGGGAAGGAACGGGGGCCCGATGAGCTCATTGGTACAGCAGGCGCGGTCTCGGCTGCCACGCATCGCCGAGCAGGCGATCCAGCGAGCGCGACTCACGGTCGTCCCTCGCGCGCAGACCGCGGCGCCCCGAGCGCCCTTCGTCGCCGTCGTGGTCGCACTGCTGCTGGCCGGAGTCGTCGGGCTGCTGATGTTCAACACCTCGATGCAGCAGTCCTCCTTCGCAGCCGCAGACCTGGAGCAGAAGGATGCCCGGCTCAGGGCCCAGCGGCAGGAGCTGCAGATGGACCTCGACCGGCTTCGCGATCCCCAGCGCGTGGCCGAGAAGGCGCAGAGCCTGGGCATGGTGCCGATGCTGACCCCGGCCTTCCTCGAGCTCTCCGACGGCTCGGTGGTCGGCAAGCCTGCCCCCGCCTCGCCGCTGGACCGCATCCGGCTGCGCCCGCAGCCGGCCAGGGTGCCTGCGGACCAGCGGCTGGCGCCGCGGGTGGTGGAGGTCCCGGTCGAGCACGGGCAGGAGCAGGTCGGGATCGAGGGCGGCGCGCCTGCGCTGGTCTCGGGGCGCCAGGGGCGATCCTCGGAGGAGGAGGCGGACTCCTCGCCACGACGAGGCCCCGGCGACCGCGCCAGGTCCGCCGACGACGAGTGACCCACTGACCTGACCGACCGGATCGCCCAGCGCGAGGAGCTGCCGTGCCGACCATGACCCCGGAGCGAGCCACCGGCGCCGCCTCAGGGTCCTCGGGACCGCCACGCGGCCCCCGGCCGAGCGCCGAGCGTGAGGCCCCGCTGAAGCGCCTGCACATCGGGCTGATCCTGGTCGCCGTCGTGATCTCGGTGCTGGCCGCCCGGGTCGTCCAGCTCCAGGGCGTCGACGCCGAGTCCTACGCCGAGCAGGCTCGCGAGCTGGGTGTGGTCAACGAGGTGCTGCCCGCCACCCGGGGGAAGATCACCGACCGCAACGGTGTGCCGCTCGCGGAGTCCCTGGACGGGATGATGATCGTGGCCGACCCGTCGAAGACCCGCGACGACGCCCCCGCGATCGCCGAGATCCTCCGGAGCCGGCTCGACATCAACTACCTCGACGCGGTGAAGAACCTCGCCTACCCCGACGAGGACTCGCGGTTCCGCTACGTCGCGCGCCGGGTGCCGTCCTCCAAGGCGAGGGCAGCGGTCGAGCAGCTCGACGAGCTGGGCTACAAGGGCATCGACGTCCGACGCGACCCGTTGCGCAGCTACCCCAACGAGGACATCGCAGCCAATCTGCTGGGCTACACCAACCGCCAAGGTGAGGCCGTCGGCGGCGTCGAGATGCTCTACAACGACCGGCTGTCCGGCAAGGACGGCTCCACGACCTACGACGTGGGCACCGGCGGCGCTCGCATCCCGCTCGGGGACAACAGCGTGGTGGAGCCCCGCGACGGTGACGACCTGAGCCTCACCATCGACCGTGACGTCCAGTTCTACGCCCAGCGGCTGCTGCGGGAGACCGTCGACCAGGCGCGGGCCGAGTCCGGAAGCGCCGTGGTCATGGACGTGCGATCCGGCGAGCTGATCGCCGTGGCCGACTACCCCTCGTTCGACGCCAACGCCGACTACCACGACGAGACCGAGCAGCTGGGCTCCGGCGCCTTCGCCGACCTCTATGAGCCCGGGTCGGTGGAGAAGGTCCTCACCGCCGCGGCCCTGGTCGAGGAGGGGGCGGTCACGCCGAGGACGCGGATCACGGTCCCGGGGGAGATCAAGAGCTCCGACCGCACGATCCACGACTACTTCGAGCACGGCTCCCTGCGCCTGACGATGGCCGGGGTGATCGCCAAGTCCTCCAACATCGGCACCGTGCTGGCCGCCAGGCAGGTCAGCGACCGCACGCTCTACCGCTACCTGCACAGCTTCGGTCTGGCCGACCGGGTCGGCATCGACGGCTACGCCCAGGAGCCGGGCATGCTTGCGCGCTGGTCGGACTGGATCCAGGTCGAGCGCGACAACATCTCCTTCGGACAGGGTCTCGCGGTGACCGCGATGCACATGACGGCGGCGCTGAACACGATCGCCCGCGGCGGCAGCTACATCGAGCCGAGCGTGGTCCGGGGCCAGGTGCTCGACAACGAGGGCCGCGCGACGGGGTCGGAGACCTCCGCGACGCACCGGGTGGTCAGTCCCGTGACCGCGCGCAAGGTCACCCGGATGATGCAGATGGTGGTCGACCCGAAGGAGGGCACCGCGCCGATGGCCTCCATCCCGGGCTACCTCGTGGCCGGGAAGACCGGCACCGCCCAACGGGTCAGTGAGGACTGCGGCTGCTACGGCCGCGACTTCACGGTCTCCTTCGGGGGGTTCGCGCCGGCCGACGACCCCCGTTTCACCGTCTACGTCGTGGTCCACAAGCCCCGCAACGGCGGGGGTGGTGGTTCGACCGGTGGCCCGGTCTTCCGCAAGCTGATGGGCTACCTGCTCCAGAAGTACTCCGTGGCCCCGTCGGGGAAGAAGGCCAACCGCCTGCCGCTGACCTGGAAGCCGACGGCGGAGGAGCGCGAGCAGCGGGCGTTGGCCCAGGCCGAGAGGGGCCGCAACCCGCTGTACCTGCGCCTGGGACGGTAGATTCCCGGCGTGATCAGGACCAGGCCCCGGGCCCCGCGTCGCAGCACGCTGGCGCAGCTGGCGGAGCACCTGGACCTCGCGACCCCAGCCGGAGCCGCGCAGGTCGTCCTGAGCGGCATCACGGTGGACAGCCGCGGCGTCGAGCCCGGCGATCTCTACGTCGCCGCGCCTGGCGCCTCGACGCACGGCGCCCGCTTCGCCGGATCGGCGCAGCAGGCCGGTGCGGTCGCGTTGCTCACCGACGACGCGGGCGCGCGGCTGTGCCGCGAGGACGGGGTGGGCCTGCCGGTGCTGCTCGTCGACTCGCCGCGGGCGATCCTCGGCGCCGCCTCGGCGGAGGTCTACGGGCACCCCGCTCGCGACCTGCGACTGATCGGCGTGACCGGCACCCAGGGCAAGACCACGACCACGCGCCTCGCCGAGGCCGCGCTGAGCGCGGCGGGGGAGCGTGCCGCCGTCGTCGGCACGGTCGGCACCCGGATCGCCGGGGAGGACGTCGTCTCCAAGCTCACCACGCCCGAGGCGCCGGCGCTGCACGCGTTGTTCGCGGTGATGCTCGAGGAGCAGGTCACCGGGTGTGCGATGGAGGTCTCGAGCCATGCGCTGGTGATGGGGCGCGTGGACGGGGTGGTCTTCGACGTGGCCGCGTTCACCAACCTGGGCCGTGACCACCTGGACTTCCACGCCGACCTCGAGGACTACTTCGCCGCGAAGGCCCAGCTGTTCACCCCGGAGCGGGCACGGGTCGGGCTGGTCAACCTCGACGACGAGCACGGCCGTCGCCTGCTCGCGCAGGCCGAGATCCCGATGCGCAGCTTCTCGCGGCGTGCGGACGCCGGGGCCGACTGGTGGGTCGACTCGGTGGTCCCCACCACGACCGGCTCGCGGATGACGGTGCACGGCCCGCTCGGTGACCTGCCGCTCGAGGTGCCGCTCCCTGGCGACTTCAACGTCTCCAACGCCCTGTGCGCACTGGCGGTGCTCACCGAGGTCGGCTACGACGCCGCACGCGTCGCGGAGGCGATGCGGCGCGCGGGTGGGGTCCCGGGCCGCATGGAGGCCGTCGACGAGGGCCAGGACTTCGTGGCCGTCGTGGACTACGCGCACAAGCCCGATGCGCTCGAGGCCGTGCTGGGCAGCGTGCGCCCGTCCACCCGGGGGCGGCTGATCCTCGTGCTGGGTGCAGGAGGCGACCGCGACCGCGGCAAGCGCGAGGTGATGGGGGAGATCGCCTCGCGACGCTGCGACGTGCTCGTGGTCACCGACGACAACCCCCGCACCGAGGCGCCCTCGACGATCCGGGCGGCCGTGCTCGCAGGTGCGAGCGGCGGGCAGGCCGAGGTGCACGAGATCGGCGATCGACGTGAGGCGATCGGCTTCGCCGTGGCATCGGCACGAGCCGGTGATTGTGTGGTCGTCGCGGGCAAGGGTCACGAGACGGGCCAGGAGATCGACGGTGTGGTCCACCCCTTCGACGACCGCGACGTGCTGCGCGAGGCACTGCGCTCGAGCCGCGGGGGCCCCGCATGATCGACCTGTCCCTGGCCGAGGTCGCCGAGATCACCGGTGGTGTGGTCGACCACGACGTGCCCGGCGGAGCCGACGTCGTGGTCACCGGACCGGCGTTCATCGACTCCCGCGAGGTGGTCCCCGGCGGCCTGTTCGCAGCTTTCGAGGGTGAGCACGTCGACGGCCACGACTACGCCGAGGCGGCGGTGCGCGCCGGAGCGGCGGCAGTGCTCGCCCGCCGACCGGTCGGCGTGCCCGCGGTGCTGGTCACCGATCTGCGGGCGGCCCTGCAGACCCTGGCCCGCGCGGTGCTCGCTCGGCTCGAGGACCTCCGGGTGATCGCCCTGACCGGCTCGCAGGGCAAGACCACGACCAAGGACCTGCTCGCCGTCGTGCTGCAGGCAGCGGGGCCGACCGTGGCGACCCACGGCTCCTTCAACAACGAGCTCGGCCTCCCGCTCACCGTGCTCCGGGCCGATCGGGCGACGCGCTACCTGGTGCTCGAGATGGGTGCACGGGGAATCGGCCACCTGCGCGAGCTGTGTCGCATCGCCCGACCGGACGTCTCCCTGGTGCTCAACGTCGGCAAGGCCCACCTGGGGGAGTTCGGCACTCAGGACGACATCGCCACGGCGAAGGGCGAGCTGGTGGAGGCGCTGGCTCCGCAGGGCGTGGCCGTGCTCAACGCCGACGACCCGCGCGTCGCCGCGATGGCGCAGCGCACCGACGCGCGGGTGGTGAGCTTCGGACGGGGGGAGCAGGCCCAGCTGCGGATCTCCGAGGAGCGGATGGAGCCCGATGGCTGCGCCTCCTTCCGGCTGGAGCACCAGGGCCGACAGGCCGAGGTCCGGCTCGGGCTGCTCGGCGCCCACATGGCCATGAACGCCGCGGCGGCCGCCGCCGTCGCGGTCGTGGTCGGGCTCGACCTGGGTCGGGTCGCCGAGGCGCTGGGATCGGTGAGGTCGCTCTCGCGCTGGCGCATGGAGCTCAATGAGCGCGCCGACGGCCTCGCGGTCCTCAACGACGCCTACAACGCCAACCCCGACTCGACGGCGGCGGCGCTCGCCGCCCTGGTTGCGATCGCGCAGGGGCGGGGGGCCCGGCCGGTCGCCGTCATCGGCGAGATGCTCGAGCTGGGCGAGTCGGCTCCGCAGGAGCATCGTGAGGTCGGCAGACTGGCGGTCGACCTCGGGGTCGCGCAGGTGGTCGGGGTCGGGGCGGCTGCCGAGGACGTCGTCAGCGGTGCCCGGGACGCCCAGGCGTCACGACGCGGGGTGCAGGGAGAGGAGCCGGTGCTGGTGGCAGACAACGAGGCGGCGGTGGAGTGGCTGCGCACGGCGCTCGGCGCCGGCGACGTGGTGCTGCTCAAGGCCTCGCGCGGCGCGCGGCTGGACGAGGTGGCTGACCGGATCCTCCAGGCCGGGCCGTCTGGTCAGGCGGCGCAGCAGTGAGAGCGATCCTGCTGTCGGGCGGCCTGTCGCTGGTCTTCACCATGGTCGGCACCGTGCTGGCGATCCGTCTCCTGGTGCGCCAGGGCTACGGCCAGCTGATCCGAGACGACGGCCCCACGACCCACCACACCAAGCGCGGCACGCCCACCATGGGTGGCACCGTCATCATCATCGCCACCGCGCTGTCCTACCTGCTGGCGTCCCTGCTCACCGGGAGGACGCCGAGCGCCTCCGGGCTGCTGCTGCTGTTCCTCTTCGTGGGACTCGGAGCCGTGGGCTTCGTCGACGACTACATCAAGATCGCCAAGCAGCGTTCGCTGGGGCTGCGCAGCAAGGCGAAGATGGCCGGGCAGTTCTCCGTGGCGATCGTCTTCAGCCTCCTGGCGCTGCAGTTCCCCAACGACAGGGGGGACACCCCTGCCTCGCGCTTCATCTCCTTCACCAGGGACTGGGAGAGCTGGGCGCTGCCGACGGCGCTGGTGGTGGTGCTGATCCTGGTCATGATCGCGGGGGCCTCCAACGCGGTGAACCTCACCGACGGGTTGGACGGCCTGGCCACCGGCGCCTCCACGATGGTCTTCGGCGCCTACACGATCATGAACATCTGGCAGAACAACCAGTCCTGCCGGCTCAGCCCCGGGCCGGCCTGCTACGGCGTGCGTGACCCGCTGGACCTGGCGGTGCTGGGAGCGGCGCTGACCGGCGCCTGCTTCGGGTTCCTGTGGTGGAACGCCTCCCCGGCCAAGATCTTCATGGGCGACACCGGGTCCCTGGCCCTGGGAGGCGCGCTGGCCGGGTTCGCGATCTTCACCCGCACCGAGCTGCTCCTCGTCGTCCTCGGCGGGCTCTTCGTGGCCCAGACCGTCTCGGTGATGCTCCAGGTCGGCTACTTCAAGCTCACCAACGGGAAACGGATGTTCCGGATGGCACCCCTGCACCACCACTTCGAGCTGAAGGGGTGGGACGAGATCACGGTGGTCATCAGGTTCTGGATCATCTGTGGGCTCTGCGTCGCCGCCGGCCTGGGGCTGTTCTACGCCGAGTGGGTGGCGGGGGCGTGAGCCGTTCCCCCGCCCCCGACCTGGCGGCGCTGGGCTGCCACGACTCGTGGGAGGGCGTGCGGGCCGTCGTGGCCGGCATGGGGGTCTCGGGTTTCGCCGCCGCGGACAACCTGACCCATCTCGGCGCCGAGGTCACCGTGCTGGACGAGTCCGAGGCGCAGGGCGAGCGCGCCGAGAAGGCCCAGCTGCTGCAGATGCTGGGCGCCCGGGTGCGGCTCGGTCCAGGTGCCACGGCATCGCTGGGCGAGGACGTCGACCTCGTGGTGACCTCACCGGGATGGCGTCCGGACGCGCCGCTGCTGGCGCAGGCGCGCGCCCGCGACGTGGCGCTGTGGGGCGAGGTCGAGCTCGCCTGGCGCCTGACCCACCAGGGCACCCAGCCGCGCCCCCCCGCCCCATGGCTCGCGGTGACCGGCACCAACGGCAAGACCACCACGGTGCAGATGCTCGACTCCATCCTGCGCGCCGCCGGCCTGGCGTCGGTGGCCTGCGGCAACGTCGGGCTGCCGATGGTCGAGGCGGTCATGGCCGAGGCCGCGGCCGAGCGCCAACTCGATGTCTACGCGGTGGAGCTCTCCAGCTTCCAGCTGCACTACTCCTCCTCGCTCTCGTGCGAGTCCTCGGTGGTCCTCAACGTCGCCGAGGACCACCTCGACTGGTACTCCTCGCTCGAGGACTACGCGGCGGACAAGGGGCGGATCTACCACCACGTGCAGCGGGCGTGCGTCTACAACGTCGCCGACCCGACCACCGAGCAGCTGGTGCGCGACGCAGAGGTGGTCGAGGGTGCCCGGGCGATCGGCTTCACCTTGGGCATCCCGGCGGTCGGGATGGTGGGCGTGGTCGACGAGATCCTCGCCGACCGGGCGTTCATCGAGCAGCGCCAGCACAGCGCCGCCGAGCTGTGCACGATCGACGACCTGGCCTCCCCGGCCCCGCACGTGGTGGCCAACGCATTGGCCGCTGCCGCGCTCGCTCGTGGTCACGGGGTCAGCCAGGCAGCGGTGCGTGACGGCCTGCGCGCCTTCCGGCCGGACGGGCACCGGATCGCCGAGGTCGCCACGCTGGACCAGGTGACCTACGTCGACGACTCCAAGGCCACCAACCCCCACGCCGCGAAGTCCTCGCTGCAGGCCTACGAGCACGTGGTCTGGGTGGCCGGTGGACTGGCGAAGGGCGCGCGCTTCGAGGAGCTCGTGACCACGGTGCGCGAGCGGTTGCGCGGCGTCGTCCTGCTGGGACGCGACCGCGCGGTGATCGGCGAGGCGCTGCGGCGACACGCCCCGGAGGTCCCGGTGATCGAGGTCGCCGACGAGGACACTGGAGCGATGGATCGCGTGGTGCGTGCCGCCGCAGATCTCGCCCAGCCGGGTGACATCGTGCTGCTGGCGCCGGGCTGCGCGTCCATGGACATGTTCGCGAACTACGGTGCCCGCGGTGACGCCTTCGCCGAGTCGGTGAGCCGGCTCCGCGAGGGGTGATCCGGGCGGCCCGAGAGGCCGGGGAGAGACCAGTGACGACCAGGACCGATCGGACCGGCGACCCACGAGGTCGACGGTGACCGGCATCGCGGCCGGTCGCGGTCGAGCCGGGGGACAGGTCCGCGAGGCCTGGGCCACGTTGTCCGAGAGCCTGCGCCGCACCTTCGACCGTCCGTTGGCGGCCTACTACATGCTGCTCGGCTCGGTCGGCCTGCTGCTCACCATCGGGCTGGTCATGGTGCTCAGCTCCTCCAGCGTCAACGGCTACCGCACCTACGGCAACAGCTACTACTACTTCCTGCGCCAGCTGACCTGGGTGCTGCTCGCGCTCCCCGTGGTGTGGGCAGCGGTGAGCCTGCCGCAGCGCGTGCTCCGGGCGCTGGCGTGGCCCGCGATGCTCGCCGGTGTCGTGCTGCTCGCCCTGACCCAGTACATGGGCGTCGAGGTCGACGGCAACAAGAACTGGCTCGCTCTCGGTCCGGTGCGGATCCAGCCCTCGGAGCTGGCCAAGCTGGCCTCGATCCTGTGGTGCGCGCACGTGTTCGCCACCAAGGAACGTCTGCTGGGTGACTGGAAGCACACGCTGATCCCGGTGCTTCCGGTCATGGCCGCCGTGGTCGGACTGGTGGTCCTGGGGCACGACCTCGGCACCGCGCTGGTGCTGCTGGCCATCGTGCTCGGCATGCTGTGGGTGGTCGGTGCTCCGGCGAAGATGTTCATCGGCTCGTTCCTCGTCTCGGCGGTTGCCGCCTTCTCCCTGGCCGCCTCGTCCCCGGAGCGGATGGAGCGCCTGACCAGCTTCGTCGACCCGTTCAAGACCTTCGACGGCGCCGGGTGGCAGGCGGCCCACGGCATCTTTGCGATGTCCAGCGGTGGACTCTTCGGCAAGGGCATCGGTGCCAGCCAGCAGAAGTGGGGCACCCTGCCCGCGGCGCACACCGACTTCATCTTCGCGGTGCTGGGCGAGGAGCTCGGGATGGTCGGCACCCTGCTGGTGCTGGGGCTGTTCCTGGCGGTGGCCTGGGCGGGGTTCCGGGTCGCGCGCCGGGCTCCGACCCCCTTCGCCCGCTATCTCGCCTCCGGCGTCACGATCTGGCTGGTGGCCCAGATGCTCATCAACATCGGCATGGTCCTGGCGCTGCTGCCGGTGATCGGCCTCCCGCTGCCGCTGGTCTCCTACGGCGGGTCGGCGCTGGTGCCCTCCCTGGTCGCGGTGGGCCTGCTGGTCTCCATCGCGCGCGACGAGGCGCCGGACGTCCCGCGTGGCCGCACCCGGCGTCGGATCGCAGGCGTCGTCGCGCGCAGCCTGTCCCGCAGCCGGTCCGGGGCCCCGGCCCGGAGCCAGGTGGAGCCTCGCGTGGCACCGCGGGTCGGGAACAGCCGGTGAAGGTGCTCATGGCCGGTGGCGGCACTGCCGGCCACACCTCGCCGTTGCTCGCGACCGCCGACGCCCTGGGGCGACTGGAGCCCGGCACCCAGGTGACGGCCTTGGGCACGCCCCGCGGCCTCGAGGTGCGGGTGGTCCCGGCGGCCGGCTACCCCCTCGAGCTGGTGCCGCCGGTGCCCTTGCCGCGCTCGGTCTCGGCAGACCTGTTCCGGGTGCCCGGACGGCTGCGGGCGGCACGGCGTGCGGCGCTGGAGGTGATCGACCGGGTGGCTCCCGACGTGGTGGTCGGCTTCGGCGGCTACGTCTCGGTCCCGGCCTACCTCGCCGCCCGCTCGCGCACGCTGCCGGTCGTGGTCCACGAGGGCAATGCGCTGCCCGGCGTGGCCAACAAGCTCGGCGCGCGCATCACCCGCCACGTGGCCACCAGCTTCCCCGACACCCCGCTGCGCCACGCGCGCTACGTCGGCCTGCCGATCCGGCGGATGATCTCGACCCTCGACCGCGCCGCGCAGCGGGCGCGAGCGCGTGAGGAGCTCGGGCTGGAGACCGACCGGCCGACCCTGCTGGTGACCGGTGGCTCCCAGGGTGCCCGGCGGCTGAACCAGGCGGTGAGCCAGGCGCAGCCCGCGCTCGCTGCGGCCGGGATCCAGGTGCTCCACGTCGTCGGCCCGACCCAGGAGGTCGAGGTGACCCCGGCTGCCGCAGATCCTGCCTACCGGGTGCTGTCCTACATCGACCGCATGGACCTCGCCTACGCCGCCGCCGACCTGGTGGTGTGCCGGTCCGGGGCCAACACGGTGACCGAGGTCGCGGCGGTCGGGTTGCCCGCGGTGTTCGTCCCCCTGCCGTTCGGCAACGGCGAGCAGGCGCTCAACGCCCGGCCGGTCGTGGACGCCGGGGGTGGGCTGCTGGTCGACGACGCCGCGCTGAGTGCGCAGTGGGTGGAGCGCTCCGTCCCCGACCTGATGGCCGACCACGAGCGTCTCTCGGCGATGGGACGCGCGGCGGCCGACCTGATCCCACGTGACGCGGACGAGCAGCTGGCGGCGATGATCCTGGAGGCCGGCCGGTGAGGCTCCCGGTTCCCGAGGTGATCCCGGCAGCAGGTGACCTCGGCCGGGTGCACTTCGTGGGCATCGGCGGTGCGGGGCTCTCCGCCATCGCGCGCATCATGGTGGCCCGCGGGCTCGCGGTGAGCGGCTCCGACGCCCACGAGTCCGCGTCCCTGCAGGCGCTGCGCGAGCTCGGGGCCGAGGTGCACCTGGGCCACGCGGCCGAGCACGTCGCAGGTGTCGACACCCTGGTCGTGTCCACCGCCGTGCGCGAGGACAACCCCGAGGTCCGGGCCGCGCAGGAGGCAGGGCTGCTGGTGCTGCCCCGGTCGGCGGCGATGGCCTCGATCATGCAGGACCGCCAGGTGGTGGCGGTTGCAGGCACCCACGGCAAGACCACGACCACCTCGCTGCTGACCACCGCGCTGCTGGCCTGCGGGGCAGACCCGAGCTACACCATCGGTGGCGACGTCACCGCCAGCGGCACCAACGCGGCCGACGGCGCGGGCCCGCTCTTCGTCGCCGAGGCCGACGAGAGCGACGGCGCCTTCCTGGTCTACTCGCCCTTCGCCGCGGTGGTGACCAACGTGGAGGCCGACCACCTCGACATCTGGGGCACCGAGGAGGCATACCGAGCAGCGTTCGAGCAGTTCGTGGGTCGGGTGGCTCCCGACGGCTTCGTGGTGCTGTGCCTCGACGACCCCGGCGCCGCGGCACTGGCCCCGGTGGCCCGCGCCCGCGGTCTGCAGGTCGTGGGCGTCGGGGAGCACCCGGACGCCGACCTGCGAGCGGAGCGGGTCGAGCTGAGCGGCGGCACCTCGCGGGTCGCCGTGGCGCGCAAGGGCACCCCGCTCGGCGAGATGCGTCTGCAGATCCCCGGGCACCACTACGTTCTCGACGCCCTGGCGGCCCTGGCGACGGGGCTGTGGCTGGGCGAGGACTTCGAGGCCCTCGCCGAGGGGCTCGCCTCCTTCACCGGCACGCGTCGGCGCATGGAGCTCAAGGGCGAGGCCGGCGGCGTCCGGGTCTACGACAGCTATGCCCACCACCCGAAGGAGATCGCCGGTGACCTCCTCGCCGCACGCTCGCTCGCGGGGGAGGGGCGGGTGGTCGTGGCCTTCCAGCCACACCTCGCTTCACGAACGCGGATCTTCGGCGAGGCCATGGGGGAGGCGCTGGCTGCTGCCGACCAGGTCGTGGTCCTCGAGATCTACCTGGCGCGGGAGGACCCCGAGCCCGGGGTCGACGGTCGGATGGTCGCCGACCACGTGCCGCTGCCGTCCCAGCAGGTGCGGTTCGCGCCCGATCGCGACCAGGTGCCGGTGACGCTCGCCGGCCTCGCCGCTCCGGGTGACCTGGTGCTGACGCTGGGCGCCGGTGACGTGACCGAGCTGGGGCCCCGGGTGCTCGAGGAGCTCTCACGAGCCGACGCCCTCGAGTCCGGAGAAGGAGTCTGAGATGCCCGCACTGCGCGAACGTCCCCGGCCGGCGTACCCACCACCGACGCCGGACCCGGCCGACCAGGGGACCCGGCGACGGTTCCTGCGCCGGGTGCGCGCCCGTCGCTGGCGGCTGCTGCGGCGGATCCTGCTGGTGGTGCTGGTCCTGGCTCTGGTCGCCACCGGAGTCTGGTTCGTCTTCTTCTCCGCCACCACCTCGGTCACGGGCGGCACCGTGAGCGGTGTGTCGGTGCTCTCCGAGCGGGAGGTGCTGCGCGCCGCTCGGGTTCCGGTGGGGGTCCCGGTGGCCACCGCCGACCTCGACGCGGTCCAGGCGCGCGTGGAGCAGCTGGCGCCGGTGCGCGAGGCGGAGGTCTCCCGCGCCTGGCCCGACCGGATCTCCATTAGGGTCACCGAGCGCACGGCGGTGGTGGCCGTGGAGCGCGAGGGCGCGTGGCGCGGGGTGGACGAGCAGGGCGTGGTCTTCCGCGACTACGCCGAGCAGCCGCCCGACCTGCCGGTGGTGCAGATGAGCGCGACCACGTCCGTCGAGGCACTGGCCGAGGCCGCCCAGGTCGTGGGCGCCCTGCCTGGCGCCATCCTGGGCCGGGTGGAGAGCCTCGAGGTCGGCAGCATCGACCGCATCGAGCTGACCCTGCGCGGCGGTGTCACGGTCAACTGGGGCAGTGCCGAGCAGGCCGAGGAGAAGGCGCGCGTGCTGCAGGTCCTGCTCGACCAGAAGGGCCCGCAGAGCTCGGTCTACGACGTGACCGCTCCGGGGCGTCCGACCGTCCGTCGCTGAGCCCGGCCCGACCCCCTCGCCTCCGGCGACGTCGTCGGGAACTTTCTCAGAAGCAATTCGACGACCCGCCTGCGTGTCTGCGCGGTGCCTGCCTGCCCAGCGCCTAGTTTCTTCGGCAACGACAGGTTGACATAACGTTAACCCTCTAGTTGAAGGTTAACGTTCTGGTGGCCGGTCGCTTCCCCATCGATCAACAACCGATCAACACCAGCAGCGCTCGCACGCCGACCGGGGTGCGACCCACCAAGTGAAAGGGACGACTGCCGTGGCAGCACCGCAGAACTACCTGGCCGTGATCAAGGTCGTCGGGATCGGTGGCGGAGGTGTCAATGCCGTCAACCGCATGATCGAGGTCGGGCTCAAGGGCGTGGAGTTCATCGCCATCAACACCGACGCGCAGGCGCTGCTGATGAGTGACGCCGACGTCAAGCTCGACATCGGTCGTGAGCTCACTCGTGGCCTCGGTGCGGGGGCCAACCCCGACGTCGGTGGCAGGGCCGCCGAGGACCACTCCGACGAGATCGAGGAGGTGCTCAAGGGCGCCGACATGGTCTTCGTCACCGCCGGCGAGGGTGGGGGCACCGGCACCGGTGGCGCACCGGTCGTGGCGCGCATCGCCCGCTCGCTCGGCGCGCTGACCATCGGTGTGGTCACCCGCCCCTTCGCCTTCGAGGGCAAGCGTCGGGCCACCCAGGCCGAGGAGGGGATCAGTGGCCTGCGCGAGGAGGTCGACACCCTCATCGTGATCCCCAACGACCGGCTGCTCTCGATCAGCGACCGCAGCGTCTCGGTGCTCGACGCCTTCAAGCAGGCCGACCAGGTGCTGCTCCAGGGCGTGTCGGGCATCACCGACCTGATCACGACCCCTGGCCTGATCAACCTCGACTTCGCCGACGTCAAGTCGGTGATGCAGAACGCCGGCTCGGCCCTCATGGGCATCGGCTCCGCCCGCGGCGACGACCGAGCGGTCGCGGCCGCGGAGATGGCGGTCTCCAGCCCGCTGCTCGAGGCCTCGATCGAGGGCGCCCACGGCGTCCTGCTCTCGATCGCCGGTGGTTCCGACCTCGGTCTGTTCGAGATCAACGAGGCTGCGGCGCTGGTCTCCCAGGCCGCGCACCCCGACGCCAACATCATCTTCGGGGCCGTCATCGACGACGCCCTGGGTGACGAGGTGCGGGTCACGGTGATCGCTGCCGGGTTCGACGGCGGGATGCCCAAGCGGCGCGACACCGCGACCCAGCAGCTCCGCGAATCGCTGCCCAGCCAGAGCCAGAGCGACACCCGGGCAGCGGTGGCGGGCCTGCGTCGCGACACCGACCGGCCGACCCCGAGCCGTCCGGCCGGCACCCAGCCGAGCACGCGCCCGGCCGAGGCCCCACGCACCCCGGCCCCGGTGGGCAGCTCCAGCCGCCCGCGCTCGCTGGAGGAGCTCGACGTCCCCGAGTTCCTCAAGTAGGGCCTGCCCAGGTCTGCTGCGCCAGGTGTTCGCCTTTGCTGACACGCTCGGCCCGGTCGGTGTCGCGTTCACCGACCGGGCCGGTGGTGTCTCCGCAGCGCCGTTCGAGCGGCTCAACCTCGCCGTGGTGACCTCCGACGATCTGGTCGCGGTGCGGGAGAACCTGCGTCGGGTGAGCCAGGCGCTCACCGGCGACCCCGCGACACCGGTGGCGCGGATGCGGCAGGTCCACGGGGCCGAGGTCGCGCTGGTACGCGAGGCCACGCCGCACCCGGGCGGACCCGAGGAGGCTCGCGGCCTGCCCGAGGCCGACGCGTTGGTGACCGATCGCGCCGGCTTGGTGCTCATGGTCCTGGTCGCCGACTGCGTCCCGGTGCTGCTCGCCGACGCTGCGGCCGGACTGGTCGCCGCGGTCCATGCGGGGCGGGTCGGACTGGCGGCGGGGGTGGTCCCTGCCGCGGTCGCTCGACTGCGGTCGATGGGGGCCGAGCAGCTCACCGCGTGGGTGGGACCCCACGTGTGCGGTGCCTGCTACGAGGTGCCCGCGCAGATGCGCGCCGAGGTGGCCGAGCAGGTGCCGGCGACCTGGAGCTCCACCTCGTGGGGCACGCCGGGCCTCGATCTCGGGGCCGGGGTGAGAGCCCAGCTGGAGGAGCAGCACCACGTCGAGGTGCGCCAGGTCGGGCGCTGCACGGTGGAGGACCAGCAGCTCTACTCCCACCGGCGCGACGCGGCCGACGCGGGGCGGATGGCCGGCCTGGTCTGGATCAGGCCGTGAGTGGCGACCCGGCGCGGCGCGACCAGATCGCGCAGGGGCTCGTCACGGTCGAGCAGCGCATCGCTGCGGCGTGCTCGGAGTCCGGCCGCGAGCGCGAGGAGGTCACGCTCGTCGTGGTCACCAAGTTCTTCCCCGCCTCTGACGTGCGTCACCTCGCCGAGCTCGGCGTGCGCGACGTGGCGGAGAACCGGCACCAGGAAGCAGTCGCCAAGCGCGAGGAGTGCGGTGACCTCGAGCTCACCTGGCACTTCGTGGGCGGCCTGCAGAGCAACAAGGCCGCCGCGCTGGCGCAGTGGGCCGACGTCGTCCACTCCGTCGACCGGCCCCGGCTCGTGCCCGGGCTCGATCGAGGCGCCGAGCAGCGGGGGCGCGAGCTCGCCGTCCTGGTGCAGGTCAGCCTCGACCCGCCGACGGCGCACGAGGGCCGCTCCGGTGCCGACCCGGCACAGCTGGCCGACCTGGTGCAGCGGGTGCAGGACGCCGACCGGCTCCGGCTGCGGGGCGTGATGGGGGTCGCGCCGCTGGGCGGTGATCCCGCGAGCGCCTTCGCCGAGCTCGCCTCGCTCGCGGCTCGGGTGCGTGAGCAGGCTCCCGGGGCCGAGTGGATCTCGGCCGGCATGAGCGGCGATCTGGAGCATGCAGTGCGGCAGGGCGCGACACACGTGCGCGTCGGGAGCGCGGTCCTCGGAAACCGGCCTCGGCGTCGGTAGCCTCAAGACTGCACCGACACGACTGATTGCGGAGGTTGGCCATGGGAAGCGCGATGCGCAGGATGGGTGTCTACCTCGGCCTTCTCGAGGACAGCGAGCGCTACGACGACGAGGTGGACTACGACCCCCGACTCGAGCGTGCCGGCGCCGGCGTGCCGCGGCAGAGCGAGGACACCCCCGCTCCGGTCTCCCAGCTCGCCCCCCGACGTCGCGCCGCTGGTGGCGGTGGCGGCGGTGGCACCGCCACCCTGACCGCGGCGCCGTCGGTCACCGAGCTCTCCCGGATCACGACGCTGCACCCCACTACCTACAACGACGCGCGCTCCATCGGCGAGGCCTTCCGCGCCGGTGTCCCGGTGATCATGAACCTCTCCGAGATGGACGACGCCGACGCCAAGCGACTGGTCGACTTCGCCGCCGGGCTGATCTTCGCCGTTCACGGCTCGATCGACCGGGTGACCGCCAAGGTCTTCCTGCTGTGCCCGCCGAACGTCGCCGTGGCCCAGGAGGAGAAGCAGCGCATCGCCGAGAACGGCTTCTTCAACCAGAGCTGACCGGCGTCGACCCGCACCGACGAGACCAGACACCTCACCCCTAGGCTTTCTGCGTGCAGATCGTCGGGCTTGTCATCGCGCTGGTGCTCCAGCTGTTCCTGATCCTGCTCTTCGTGCGCTTCGTCTTCGACTGGGTGCAGGTCTTCGCCCGCTCGTGGAGCCCCACGGGAGCCTTGCTGGTGATGCTCGAGATCGTGTACTCCGCCACGGACCCCCCGATCAACCTGGTGCGTCGCTTCGTGCCGCCGCTGCGGATCGGCTCGATCATGCTCGACCTGGCATTCATCATCGTGCTGATCTCGGTCTACGTGCTGCTGACCCTGAACCGGATCGTCTTCGGGGTCTGAGCGCGGGCCTGCTCCCCGGCGCCGGTGGCCCGGCCCGACTCCCGCTCCGGACTCGGGCTGTGGGCAACGGCGAGGCGCGGTACGGTGTGCCTCGTCACGCTGATTCCGCGGCGTGGCCCGGAGCGAGACAGGGGGGGTCATGCCTCTGACACCTGAGGACGTCAGCAACAAGCGGTTCACCGCCGTACGCCTGCGTGAGGGCTACGACATGGGTGAGGTGGACCAGTTCCTCGACGAGGTGGAAGCAGAGCTGACCCGCCTGCACGCCGAGAACGACGAGCTGCGCAGCAAGCTCGAGGCCTCTCAGAACGGCGAGTCCGTCGAGGTCCCACCGCGCCCCGAGCCGCAGGCCAAGTCCGAGCCCGAGTCGGAGCCCGAGCCCGAGTCGCGAGCCCGAGTCGGAGCCCGAGTCGGAGTCGGAGTCGGAGGGCGAGGTCGAGAAGCCCGCCGCGGAGACGCCCGCGCCGGAGCAGCCCGCCAAGCCCGAGCCCGCGCCGGACGAGACGGTCGTCGCGGAGTTCGAGAACATTCGGGTCAGCACGACCTCGGAGGCCTCGCGGGCCGCCACTCGACTGCTGGAGATGGCCGGCAGCAACGCCGACGAGCTGGTCTCGGAGGCTCAGCAGGAGGCCGACAAGATCCTCAGTGATGCCAAGGCCGAGGCCGAGCGCGCCGAGACGCAGGCTCGCGAGCGGGTCGAGGCGCTCGAGTCCGAGACCTCCGAGCGGCGCAAGCAGCTCATGGGTGACCTCGAGGACGAGCGGGGCAAGCTCGACCGTGAGGTCGGCGAGCTGCGTGAGTTCGAGAAGTCCTACCGTCAAGAGCTGCGCGACTACTTCACCAAGCAGCTCAGCTCGCTGGAGAGCGGGAACGGGGGGTCCCCCTCGGAGTCAGCGGGGTCCGCGGAGTCAGTGGAGTCCTCCTCGGAGGGCGGCTCACAGAACTCCCAGCCGGAGGCCAGCAAGGCCTGACCCGGTCACCACGACCTAGCGGCGCCCCCGGTGGTCTCCACCGGGGGCGCCTGCGTGTGCCGCGACGTGCGCCGGGCTCTCAGACCCGTTGCACGCTGAAGCGGAGCCCGAGACCGGCATCGGTGTGCACAGGTGGAGCCGGGTCCTCACGCGTGACGGAGGTCGCCAGCACCTCCTGGGCGATGGCCGCGAGGTGCTCCTCGACCGCCTCCGCGAGCTCACCCTCGGCCTGCCAGACCAGGCCGATCCGGTCGGAGACCTCGAAGCCACTGGCCTTGCGCGCCTCTTGCACCAGCCGCACCACCTCGCGGGCGAGCCCGGCCCGTCTCAGGTCATCGGTGATCTCCAGGTCCAGTGCCACGGTCTCACCCTGCTCGTTGACCACGGACCATCCCTCGCGGGGCCGCTCGCTGATCAGCACCTCCTCGGCGAGCACCTCGACCTGCTCGCCGTCCACGCTCACCTCGGCGCGACCGTCCTCGGCGAGATCTCGGGCCAGCTGCTCGGCGTCGGCCGCGGCGATCGCCTCCGCGACCACCGGGGTGCGCCGGGCGAAGCGCTTGCCGAGGGCGCGGAAGTTGCCCTTGGCGCTGTGCTCGACCAGGTCTCCGGCAGAGGCCAGCGACTCCACGGCGCCGATGTTGAGCTCCTCGGCGATCTCGGCTCGCAGCTCCTCGCCGAGTCGCGCCCACGCCGCGGAGGGCACCAGCGCCCGCCGCAGCGGCTGCCGGATCTTCACCTTCGCCTCGGCGCGTGCCGCCCGGCCGAGCTCGACCAGCCGGCGGGCCAGGTCGACGCCACCGGCCAGGTCGAGGTCGATCACCTCCTGCTCGGCGCTCGGCCACGCCGCGAGGTGCACCGACTCCTCTGCCCCCTGCCCGGCGACCATGTCCTGCCACACGCGCTCGGAGATGAACGGCGCCAAGGGAGCCATGAGCAGGGTCACCAGTCGCAGGCACTCGTGCAGGGTGTGCAGGGCCGCGGGGTCGCCGCTCCAGAAGCGGCGGCGCGATCGGCGTACGTACCAGTTCGACAGGTCGTCGACGTAGGCCGAGATCAGTGACCCGGCGCGCTGGGTGTCGAACTGCTCCAACGCGGTCGTCACCTGCTCGACGAGTCGATGGGCCTGCGAGACCGCCCACCGGTCCAGCACCGGTCGGTCGGCCACCGGGGGAGCCGCGTCGGCGTCGGGCTCCCAGCCCGCCGCACGGGCGTAGAGCACCTGGAAGGCGACGGTGTTCCAGTAGGTCAGGAGCACCTTGCGCACCGTCTCCTGCAGCGCGTGGTGTCCCACTCGACGCGCCACCCAGGGCGAGCCCGACGCCGCCATGAACCAGCGCACGGCGTCGGCGCCGTGCTCGTCCATCAGCGGGATCGGCTCGAGGATGTTGCCCAGGTGCTTCGACATCTTCCGCCCGTCCTCGGCCAGGATGTGTCCGAGGCAGACCACGTTGCGGTAGGAGTTCTGGTCGAAGATCAGCGTGTTGACCGCCATCAGCGTGTAGAACCAACCCCGCGTCTGGTCGATCGCCTCGCAGATGAAGTCGGCGGGGAAGGCGTCCTCGAACCGCTCGACCGAGCCCTCGACGTAGGGGTAGCCCCACTGCGCGAACGGCATGGAGCCGGAGTCGAACCAGGCGTCGATCACGTCGGGCACCCGGATCGAGGGCTTCGCGCAGGTCGGGCAGTCGAAGCCGATGTCGTCCACGAACGGGCGGTGGGGGTCCAGCTCCGACTGGTCGGTGCCGGTGAGCTCGCTGAGCTCGGCACGCGACCCCACACACACCTGATGGTCGTCCTCGCACCTCCAGATCGGCAGGGGAGTGCCCCAGTAGCGTCGCCGGGACAGCGCCCAGTCGACGTTGTTGTTCAACCAGTCGCCGTAGCGACCCCACTTGACGGTCTCGGGGAACCAGTTGGTGCCCTCGTTCTCGCGCAGCAGCTCGGCCTTGCGCTGCGTCGTACGGACGTACCAGGAGGGCTGGGCGTAGTAGAGCAGGGCAGTGTGGCAGCGCCAGCAGTGCGGGTAGCTGTGCTCGTAGGGCAGGTGACGAAACAGCAGGCCGCGCTGCTCGAGGTCGCGCACCAGGGCGGCATCGGCGTGCTTGAAGAACTCGCCGCCGACCAGGTCGATCCCGTCCTCGAAGTGGCCATCCGGGCGCACCGGGTTGACCAGCGGCAGCCCGTAGGCGCGAGCGACCTCCAGGTCGGGCTCGCCGAAGGCCGGTGACTGGTGCACCAGACCGGTGCCGTCCTCGGTGGTGACGTACTCACCGAGCGCGACGAAGTGGGATCGCCCCCCGTCCGCGGCGGGGGGGAACTCCACCAGCGCGAAGGGTCGGTCGTACTCCCAGCGCTCCATCTCCGCGCCGGTGACTCGCTGCACGAGCGTCCAGTCCTCGCCCAGCACGCTCTCCCAGAGCGGCTCGGCCACCACGAGCGTCTCCTCGCCGTCGGTGGCCACGACGTACTCCACGCCGGGGTGGACCGCGACTGCGGTGTTGGACACCAGGGTCCACGGGGTCGTGGTCCACACCAGCAGCGACGCCGAGCCGGCCAGGGGGCCGCTGGTGAGGGGGAAGCGCACGAACACGCTGGGGTCGACGACGGTCTCGTAGCCCTGCGCCAGCTCGTGGTCGGACAGGCCGGTGCCGCAGCGGGGGCAGTACGGCGCCACCCGGTGGTCCTCCACGAGCAGACCCGCGTCGTGGATCTGCTTCAGGCCCCACCACACCGACTCGACATACTCCGGCTTCATCGTCTGGTACGGGTCGTCCATGTCGACCCAGTAACCCATCCGCTCGGTCATGGCCTCGAAGGCGTCGACGTGGCGCAGCACCGACTCACGGCACTTGGCGTTGAACGCAGCGACCCCGTAGGCCTCGATGTCCTGCTTGCCGGAGAACCCGAGCTCCTTCTCCACGGCGAGCTCGACCGGGAGGCCGTGGCAGTCCCAGCCGCCCTTGCGCTCGACCCGGTAGCCCTGCATGGTGCGGAACCGCGGGAAGACGTCCTTGAACACCCGGGCCTCGACGTGGTGGGTGCCAGGCATGCCGTTGGCTGTCGGCGGCCCCTCGTAGAACGTCCAGGCCGGCGCCTGTGCCCGCGCTGCCAGCGACTTCTCGAAGGTCCCCCGCTCCTCCCAGAGCCGCAGGATCTCCCGCTCCATCGCCGGCAGGTCGATCTGCGGCGGCACGGGGTTGTAGGGGTGCCTGGTCGGTGCGTCGGTGGGTGCGGGCTCGGGGGTGTTGCCTGGGCGGCTCATCAGGGCTCCTGCGTCGGCGGTGGTGCTCGTCGGTGGTGCTGACGAAGGGACGAAGCCGAGGCTCCGCGGTACCACCCCTCTTGACGCCGCCCCGCGGGGGAGCGCCCACTCATCGGGCCACCGCTGCCGGGTCTACCCACCGCCCCGGAGGGCGGCGCTCTTCCGGCTGCTCAGGGGTGATCTTCGCTCCGGACAACACCCCCGGGCTCTCACCGTCCCCGGGTCGCTGCCGGCTGTGCTCGGAGCTACTCGTCCCGTCGACGCCGTGCGGTCGGGCCAATTCTGCCAGAGGTCACCCCGCACGCGAAGTCGGGGACGGGCAGGGCCTGGTCCAGCGCGGAGGCGCAGATGGGCGTGGGAGGTTGTCTCCGCAGGTCGGGCCGCATACTCTCGCCTCGAGTTTGGGTGGGGGATCTCGGATTCACATGCGTGTTCGACTCTGTGCCGGGCCAGGTCCGGAGCCGTGCGCGTCCACCAGCATCTCTCTCGGACACCGCGGACAAGGAGTCTCACCTCATGGCTCGATCGGCTGCGAAGAAGCTGGCCAGCCGCACGGCGGCGGCCGCGCGCAAGGTCTCGTCCGTGGGGCGCAAGTCGGCAGCGGGCTCGACTGCCGCAGCGAAGGCAACCGCCAAGAAGGCCGCTGCGACGAAGAAGGCATCCGCCAAGAAGGCCCCGGCTTCAAAGGCGTCCGCGAAGAAGGCGCCAGCCAAGAAAGCCCCAGCCAAGAAGGCGCCGGCGACAAAGGCGTCCGCGAAGAAGGCGCCGGCGACAAAGGCGTCCGCGAAGAAGGCGCCGGCCAAGAAAGCCCCGGCGACGAAGGCCTCTGCGACGAAGGCCCCGGCCAAGAAGGCGTCGGCCAAGAAGGCCCCGGCCAAGAAGGCGTCCGCGAAGAAGGCCTCTGCGACCAAGGCGCCGGCCAAGAAGGCGCCGGCCAAGAAGGCGCCGGCCAAGAAGGCGTCCGCGAAGAAGGCCTCTGCGACCAAGGCGCCGGCCAAGAAGGCGCCGGCCAAGAAGGCGCCGGCCAAGAAGGCGCCGGCCAAGAAGGCGCCGGCCAAGAAGGCGCCGGCCAAGAAGGCGCCGGCCAAGAAGAGCTCGGCGTCCGCGACCCGGACCTCCGCGGCGGCGACCGCTCCGGTCCCGACGACCACTGCCAAGACCAGGAAGGCCACGCGGAAGCCGGCGACGAGCACCAAGACCGCCAGGTCCGGCAGGGCCGCCCCAGGCCAGCTCGCGGTCAAGGCCGACGAGAAGCCGTGGTCGGAGGCCGAGCTGACGCAGGTCCGCGACGAGCTGCTCACGGAGGTGGAGCGACTCAACGAGGAGCTCGACATCGCCGAGCACGAGCTGACCGACCTGATGCGCGACGCCGGTGATGGCGCGGGCAACGACCAGGCCGACGTGGGCTCGGCGACCTTCGAGCGCGACCACGAGCTGAGCCTGGCCAACAATGCCCGCGACATGCTGCTGCAGACCCAGCACGCCTTGGAACGCATCGACGACGGCAGCTACGGCGTGTGCGAGCGCTGCGGGGAGCCGATCGGCAAGCTTCGGCTGCAGGCCTTCCCGCGTGCGACACTGTGCATGAGATGCAAGCAGCGCGAGGAGCGTCGCTGACCCCAGGCGACCCGACACCCCCTCGAGGTGTCCGCCTCCTCCTCTTCGGGTGTGCGCTGGGTGCCTTCCTCCTCGACGCAGCGACCAAGACCGCCGCGGTGGCCCTGCTCGACCCTGCGAAGCCCGTCGAGGTGATCGGCCCGTGGCTCCGGCTCACCCTGGTGCGCAACCCGGGAGCGGCGTTCAGCACGGGGACGTCCCTGACGCTGCTGCTCTCGCTGGTCGCCGTGGGAGCGGTGGTCACGATCCTGGTCCTTTCCCGACGGGTGGCGTCTCGCGGCTGGGCGGTCGCGCTCGGTCTGCTCCTCGGTGGTGTGGTGGGCAACCTCGCCGACCGGCTGCTGCGCGACCCCGGGGTGCTGCGAGGGCACGTCGTGGACTTCCTCCAGCTGCCGAGCTGGCCGGTCTTCAACGTCGCCGACATCTGCATCAACACCGCCGCGGCGCTCATCGTGTGGCACTCGCTGCGTGGGCGGACCTTGTCGGGCAGTTTGGTGCAGGAGGAGTCCGACGGACCCGCTGAGCGCACTGCGGAGCAGACGTGAGCGATCATCGGACGCTGCTGGTCCCGGACGGGCTGGCAGGTGAGCGGGTCGACGCCGCCCTCTCCAGGCTCTTCGGGCTCTCGCGCTCGCGTGCGGCGGACATCATCGGACAGGGCCTGGTGCAGGTCGACGGCCGACCGGTGCAGAAGTCGGACCGGGTGGCGGCGGGCGCGATGCTCGAGGCGACCCTGCCGAGCGCCGTGGACCCGGTCGCGGTCGTCCCCGAGATCGTCGAGGGCATCAAGATCGTCCACGACGACGACGCCCTGGTCGTGATCGACAAGCCGGTGGGGGTGGCGGTGCACCCCAGTCCCGGGTGGCACGGGCCGACGGTGGTCGGGCATCTCGCGGCGGCCGGATTCCGGATCTCCACCAGTGGCGCGAGCGAGCGGCAGGGGATCGTGCAGCGGCTCGACGTCGGCACCTCCGGCGTCATGGTCATCACGAAGTCGGAGCACGCCTACTCCCGGCTCAAGAACGCCTTCCGGCGACGAGCGGTCGACAAGACCTACCACGCGCTGGTGCAGGGCCACCCCGACCCGTTCCGCGGCACGATCGATGCCCCGATCGCGCGCCATCCGAGGTTCGACCACAAGTTCGCGGTCATCAGCGGGGGGCGGCACAGCGTGACCCACTACGAGACCCTGGAGGCCCACCGGTTCGCCAGCCTGCTCGAGGTGCACCTGGAGACGGGTCGCACCCATCAGATCCGGGTCCACATGCAGGCGCTCAAGCACCCCTGCGTGGGCGACCCGCTGTACGGCGGGGACCCGGTGCTCGCCGCCCGGGTCGGGCTCACCCGGCAGTGGCTGCACGCGGTGATGCTCGGCTTCGAGCACCCCGACTCCGGTGACTACGTCGAGTACGAGTCCGTCTACCCCGACGACCTCCAGCAGGCACTGGACGCCATCCGTGAGCTCGACTGACCCTGACCGCGGCAGCGCCGGCGGCGAGCTGCAGGTCCGTGCTGCGCGCGAGCCGGACGTGGAGCCGATCGCGCGCCTGGTGCGCCGGGCACGCGCAGCCTCGGCCATGCCACCGTCGGTGCACGACGAGAGCGAGACCCGGGGGCACCTGCGAGGGCGGCTTGCGCAGGCGGACGGCTGGGTGGCAGCGCTCGGGGACTCGCTGGTCGGCTTCGCCCTGACCACCCCGGACTGGCTGGAGATGCTCTTCGTCGATCCGGACCACGCGGGCCGCGGAGTCGGGAGCACGTTGCTGGACCTCGTCAAGCACACCCACCCTGACGGGTTCGCCCTGTGGGTCTTCGCCTCCAACGAGTCCGCACGTCGGTTCTACCGACGCCACGGCCTGGTCGAGCTGGAGAGCACCGACGGCCGGGACAACGAGGAGCAGGAACCCGACGTCCGCATGGCCTGGGCCGGCCCCCGGCCGCTGAACTACCTGAGGGGTCAGGTCGACCGGGCCGACGACGAGCTGGCCGCCGTCATCACCCGGCGCCTCGCGCTGACCCGCGAGATCCAGCGCCACAAGCCCGTCGGCGGGCGCCAGGGCCGTGACCCCGAGCGTGAGGAGGAGATCGCCGAGCGGCTGGCGCGGCTCGCGCCCGACCTGGCGCTCGGCGACTGGCGACGGCTGGTGCACGAGATCATCAGCGTCAGCCTGGACAACGTCGAGCGCCCGCCCCGCTGAGGCGGGACGGGCGCTCGACCGGGGTGGGACGGGTCAGCGGCGCACGCCCTTGGCGAGGATCACCGACAGGCCGACCAGGAGCATCCCCGCGCCGACGGCGCCCGTGACCGTCGTGCCGCTGATGACGAACACCGGGAGCACGGCCAGGGCCAGCGGGATGGACCACCAACGGGCCTTGCCGGCCCGCACCAGGGCGCCGAAGGTGAACGGGAGGCAGAGCAGCAGGCTGACCAGACCGGGCGGCACGTAGGTCATCAGGGCCCACTGCTTGTCCTGGATCTCCTTGCCGATCGCGTCAGCGGTGTCGACGTCGATGTGGTTGGCGATGCCGACGAAGAACATGTCGCTGAGCATCAGCGCCGGCATGCTGATCGCTGCGATCGCACCGAACACGACGGCGATGTTCATCAGGGTCCGGCCCCGGCTACGGGCCAGCCCCGCCAGAGCGAGCGGCACCAGGCCCCACAGGCCGTAGGAGAGGTGCAGGAAGCTCATGTGCCACTGCAGGAGGTCCGAGTTCTCGGCGTAGACCCGGATCATCTCCTTCTCGCTCTCGCTCCCGCTGCCGGGGTCGGTGGCCGTCGCGGCGACCAGCAGGGCGCCGACGACGGTCGGGAGGGCGACCATCGTGGCGCGCCGGACGTCGAAGCGGCGCCCCCCCGGTGCCGCAGCTCGCTGTGAGGGGACGTCGGCGGTGTCGGTGGTGGTCGTGGGAGAGATCTGGGTGGCAGTCATGGCGACTCCTCGGGCTGGGCCACGCCGTTCGTGGCTGATGACCCAAGGTTCTGTCTCCCGGCGTCCCGGGAAGCAGAGAGCGATGTCCCGATCTGGCGGGACCGGTCGTGCCGGTCAGCCCGGGACACCGGCGGGTCAGTCGGGACTGCCGCCGAGGCCGGCGTCCCGGGCGAGGGCGACCATCTCCGCACGTGAGCCCGCATGGAGCTTCGACAGGATCGTGCTGACCCGGTTGCGCACGGTCTTCTCGCTGAGGAACAGGCGCCGCGAGATCGACCCGTTGTCGAGGCCGCCCGCGATCAGCTCGAGCATCTCCAGCTCCCGGGGGGTGAGCTCGGGGAAGGGGCTTGCGGTGCTGCTGCGCCCCTGGGCGAAGACCCCGAGCACCCGCTGGGCAACGCCGGCACCGAACACGGCTTCCCCGCGGGCCACACCGTCGATCGCGCGCTCGATGTCGAGCCCGTCGCTCTCCTTGAGCAGGTAGCCGCGGGCGCCGGCCCGGAGCGCGGCGAAGATCGAGTCGTCGTCGGAGTCCATGGTCAGGACCACGACCGCGGTCTCGGGGTGCTCCACCCGGATCCGCGCCGTCGCCTCGAGTCCCCCCACGTCGGGCATGCGCAGGTCCATGAGCACCACGTCGGGCCGGGTGCGGGCCACGACCTCGACCACCTCGGCTCCGTTGGAGGCCTCGCCGACCACGTCGACGTCAGGCAGGTCCTGGAGCACGGTCACCATGCCTGCGCGGAACACGGGGTGGTCATCGGCGACCACCACGGTCGTCGGTCGAGTCATCACGCCACCTCTCTCGGCACGTAGGCCGTCACTGTGGTTCCGCCGCCCGGGGTCGGGCTGACGGCGAGCCGCCCCCCGACCTCGGCGGCACGCTCGGCCATGCTGCGAAGACCGACCCCGGCCGACATCGTGCCGGGCATCCCGATCCCGTTGTCGCGCACCGTGACGACCAGGTCGTCGTCCTCGTCGACGAGACTGACCTCGATCCTGCTGGCCACACTGTGGCGCAGTGCGTTGCCGAAGGCCTCCGCGACGATGGCGTAGGCCGCGACCTCGACCGCCGCGTCCGGAGGCTCGAGGTCGCCGATCTCGACCGAGGTGACCGGCTGCTCGTGGCCCTGGACCAGCTGGCGCACGGCACCGGCGAGACCGAGCTGGTCGAGCACGGGCGGTCGCAGGCCGTGGACCACGGCACGCAGCTCGCCCACGCCTGCCCGCAGTCCGTCGCGGAGCCGCACCGCCCGCTCGGCCAGCTCGTCGTCGAGGGGGCGGAGCCTGCGTGCCAACGAGTCCAGCTGCAGCGCCGTGCCCGCCAGTGCCGGGGCGACCCCGTCGTGCAGATCGGCGCGTAGCCGGCGCCGCTCCTCCTCCCGAGCGGCCACGATGCGACCCCTGCTCCGGGCGACGTCACCGACGAGGTCGGCGGCGTAGGCCAGCGTGCCCGCCCGGGCGGCGACCTCCTCGACGGCGCTCTCCTGCTGGGGAGTCCAGCGCTCGTTGCGGCTGCGCAGTCCCACGTGCAGCCGCCCGACCTCGTTGCCCAGAGCCCGCACCGAGACCTCGCGACTGCCGTGCACCGGTGTGCCGGAGGTCAAGCTCAGGTCGTCGCCGACGAACGCGACGTAGGGCAGGCGCAGCGACTCGCGGAGCCCGTCGACGAGGCGCTGCAGGGCGTCGACCGGCTGCGAGGCTGCCGCCACGTGTCGGCCGACGTCGGCGACCACGGCGTAGGCGTTGTGCCGGTGACCGAAGAGTCTGCGGTCCACGACGTCCTGGACCCGGTCGCGCGCCAGTGCCGCGGCCAGTGCGGCCACCGCGACCAGGAGCACGCCCCAGCGTGACCCGGGAGCCACGGCGTCGATGCCGTAGACCAGCACCACGTAGATGCCCACGCCCATGGCCGTGATCAGGGCGAAGGCCACGGTGCGGCTCAAGGTGAGCTCGACGTCGAAGAGCTGGTGGCGCAGCATCGCGACGGCGATCGCCGCCGGCGGACCGGCCAGGCCGAGGGCGAAGCCCCAGGTCTCGCCCACGGGGCTGAAGGCCAGCACGCTCCCCGCCACCAGGAAGAGCGCGCCGAGGATCAGCCAGTAGAGCTGGGTGCGCTCCTGCTCGTCGGCGCGGCGGAACCGCAGCGCCAGCGAGACCACGCCCAGAGGCACAGCCAGGAGGAACAGGCTCATCGCCCCCGCCATGGTCACGTAGAGCAGCCAGGGCGCGGCCTCGATGGCCAGCGGGTTCTCCACCGGCGCCAGGTCGGCTTCGGGGCCTGGCCCGAACATGCGGGCCACCGTCGCCAGCGTCGCCACCACCAGGACCACGCGCACGACGACGCCCCACCGCCTCGTCAGCGGACGGCCGTCGGGGAACAGGTAGGGCAGCACCGGAACCGTGAAGAAGTACGGCGCGAAGCCCCAGATCGCGACCCAGGCGGCAGCGGCGCCCACGAGTCCCGCGCCGTCGGTGGCCGCGGCGATCGCGGCCGCCACGTGGTACGGCCCGATCAGGGAGGTGATGAGCATCACCCAGCCCACCGCGTTGCGAGGTTGGGCCTGCACGACCAACGCCCCGGCCAGGGGCCACGTGGTCGCCAGGACGAGGTCGCTCACGATCATCTCGAGGTCGATGCCGCTGTCGCTGGCCAGAGACAGGACCAGCGCCAGGGCGGCACAGGACACGGAGGTGGCCGCGAGGCCCCAGGCCAGCAGCACCCGACGCCGGTCGGCGCGCTCGGCGCGGTCGCGGGGGTCGACGGGTCCCCGCGTGGTGGCGAGGGTCTGGTCGGTCACGAGGAGCATGGTGCCCCATCCGGTGTCCCCGGAGCAGGGGTCTGGTGTCCCTCGTGCTCGGGTCACCGGGAGCGGCATGGTGAGCGACATGACTCAGATCGATGCCCGCCCGATGCCGCAGGTCCGGCGCCACCGCTGGCCGCTGACCCCGGCCGCCGCGGGGGCCGTGGGGCTCGCCACGGTGCCGCTGGTGAGCCACCCACGGCTGACCCTGGCGCTGGGCTGGGTCGCTGCGAGCCTGCTGCTCCTCAGCGCGGCTCAGTGGCGTCGCTGGGTCGAGCCCCGTGTGCGAGCCTCGACCGCGGCCCATGCGATGCCGCTGGGACTGATCGTGGCTGCGGGCGGCCTCGCCTACGGCATGTCCTGGACCGGCTGGTCAGGGGTGGCGATCTCCGCCGCCGCACTGGCCTGGATGGGGCTGCGCGAGCGTACGGTGTCGCGGTGGGTGGGCTGGGTGTCCCTCGGGCCGCCGGTCGGGCTCGTCCTCCTCGTGGCCCATGCCGATGGTTCCCCGGCCGGGCCGGCGCCGGTGGCGGGTGTGGTGCTCCTCAGCGCCTGGCTGGTCGTCACCGGGCTGGGGCTCGCCCTCGGCCGGAGCACCATCGCACGCTGAGCGCGGCCCGACCGTGGCCGCCCGAACCGCTCCGGTCACGACCGGTGGTCGCGGGTGGAGGGGCAGAGCAGGGGCAGAGTGTCGGTGGGCCGGTGCATCATCGGTCGCGTAGTCTGAGCGATCTTCCCCAGGAGCGTCCAGGGTGAGCGACCGCTCGTCCTGCTTCGTTGCCGTGCCCGGGTGGCCCGGCGCCGTGACCGTGAGAGGAGCACCCGCCGCCCCATGTCAGGTTCTCGATCGGGTTTCGCCCACCTGCACGTCCACACCGAGTACTCCATGCTCGACGGCGCGGCCCGGCTCGACGACCTGTGTGCGCGCACCGCCGAGCTCGGCATGGACGCGATCGCGATGACCGACCACGGCAACGTGTTCGGGGCCTATGAGTTCTACGCCAAGGCCAAGGCCCACGGCGTGAAGCCGATCATCGGCATGGAGGCCTACTTCACCCCCAACACCTCGCGGTTCGAGCGCAAGCGGGTGCGGTGGGGCGACGGCGGCGGGGACGACGTGTCCGGGTCCGGTGCCTACACCCACATGACGCTGCTGGCGGAGTCCACGGCGGGCATGCACAACCTGTTCCGGCTCTCCTCGCGCTCCTCGCTCGAAGGCTTCTTCTACAAGCCGCGTGCCGACCGCGAGCTGCTCGCCGAGCACGCCGACGGGCTGATCGGCACCACCGGGTGCCCCTCGGGCGAGGTGCAGACCTGGCTGCGGCTGGGCAACTACGACAAGGCGCGCGAGGCGGCCTCGGACTTCCGCGACATCCTGGGCCCGGAGAACTACTTCCTCGAGCTGATGGACCACGGACTCTCCATCGAGCAGCGCGTCCGTGACGGCCTGCTCCGGCTGAGCAAGGACCTCTCCCTGCCACCGGTGGCGACCAACGACAGCCACTACGTCCACCCCGGCGACTCCACGGCGCACGAGCACCTGTTGTGCGTCTCCTCCGGCAGCACGATGGCCGACCCCAAGCGCTTCAAGTTCGACGGCGACAGCTACTACGTCAAGTCGCCGCAGGAGATGCGCGAGCTGTGGGCCGACCACTACGGGCTCCCGGAGGCCTGCGACAACACCCTGCTCATCGCCGAACGCTGCCAGGTGGAGTTCAACGAGTCGGCCAACTACATGCCCCGCTTCCCCTGCCCGGAGGGGGAGAGCGAGGACTCCTGGTTCGTCAAGGAGGTCGAGCGGGGCCTGCACGAGCGCTACCCCGCCGGCATTCCCGACGAGGTGCGTGCGCAGGCCGACTACGAGGTCGGGGTGATCACCTCGATGGGCTTCCCGGGCTACTTCCTGGTGGTGGCCGACTTCATCAACTGGGCCAAGGACAACGGCATCCGCGTCGGTCCCGGTCGGGGCTCCGGCGCCGGCTCGATGTGCGCCTACGCGATGCGGATCACCGACCTCGACCCGCTGAAGCACGGCCTGATCTTCGAGCGCTTCCTCAACCCCGACCGCGTCTCGATGCCCGACTTCGACATCGACTTCGACGACCGCCGTCGCTCCGAGGTCATCGACTACGTCAGCAAGAAGTACGGCTCCGACCGGGTCTCGATGATCGTCACCTACGGCACGATCAAGGCCAAGCAGGCGGTCAAGGACTCCTCACGCATCCTGGGCTTCCCGTTCTCGATGGGCGACCGCATCACCAAGGCGATGCCTCCGGCGGTCATGGGCAAGGACGTCCCGCTCAAGCAGCTCTTCGACCCCAGCCACGACCGGTACGGCGAGGGCGGCGACTTCCGCTCGCTCTACGAGTCGGAGACCGACGTCAAGCAGGTCGTCGACACCGCCATCGGCATCGAGGGGCTCAAGCGTCAGTGGGGCGTGCACGCGGCCGGCATCATCATGTCCAGCGCTCCGCTGATCGACGTGGTCCCGATCATGCGTCGCGAGCAGGACGGCGCGGTCATCACTCAGTTCGACTACCCGACGTGTGAGTCGCTGGGCCTGATCAAGATGGACTTCCTGGGGCTGCGCAACCTGACCGTGCTCGACGACGCGGTGCGCAACGTCGAGGCGAACCGTGGCGAGCAGCTCGTGCTCGAGGACCTCGAGCTCGACGACCGCGCCTCCTACGAGCTCCTCGGTCGCGGCGACACCCTGGGGGTCTTCCAGCTCGACGGCGGCCCGATGCGCTCCCTGCTGCGCCAGATGAAGCCGGACAACTTCGAGGACATCTCCGCAGTGCTCGCGCTCTACCGCCCGGGCCCGATGGGGATGAACAGCCACGTCAACTACGCCCTGCGCAAGAACGGGCTGCAGCAGATCACCCCGATCCACCCTGAGCTCGAGGAGCCGCTCGCCGACATCCTCGACACCACCTACGGCCTGATCGTCTATCAGGAGCAGGTGATGTCGGCGGCCCAGAAGCTGGCCGGCTACTCCCTGGGTCAGGCCGACCTGCTGCGCCGCGCGATGGGCAAGAAGAAGCGCGAGGTGCTCGAGGCCGAGTACGACACCTTCTCGTCGGGCATGCGGTCCAACGGCTTCTCCGACGCGGCGGTCGAGGCGTTGTGGGAGGTGCTCGGCTCCTTCGCCGACTACGCCTTCAACAAGGCCCACACCGCCGCCTACGGCCTGGTGTCCTACTGGACGGCCTACCTCAAGGCGCACTACCCCGCGGAGTACATGGCCGCCCTGCTGACATCGACGAAGGACGACAAGGACAAGTCGGCGATCTACCTCAACGAGTGTCGCCGCATGGGGATCAAGGTGCTGCCTCCTGACGTCAACGAGTCCGATGCGACCTTCACCCCGGTGGGCACCGACATCCGCTTCGGTCTCAACGCCATCCGCAACGTGGGCGGCAACGTCGTCAGCGGGATCGTGCGCGCCCGCAGTGAGGAGGGTCGGTTCACCGACTTCAACGACTTCCTCGGCAAGGTCGAGGCCGCGGTGTGCAACAAGCGGGTGATCGAGTCGCTGATCAAGGCCGGCGCCTTCGACTCGCTCAACCACCGCCGCTCCTGCCTGGTCGCGATCCACGAGAGCGCGGTGGAGCAGTACGTCGACGTCAAGCGCAACGAGGCGATCGGGCAGGACTCGCTCTTCGGTGGCCTGGGCGGTGCGGACGGTGACGACCAGGCCGGCTGGGGCACCTCGGTCCAGATCCCGACCTTCGAGGAGTGGGACAAGCAGACGCTGCTGGCCAACGAGCGCGACATGCTCGGCCTCTACGTCTCCGACCACCCGCTCACCGGCCTGGAGCACGTCCTGAGCCAGGAGGCCGACTGCACCATCGGCCAGGTGATGACCGACGAGGACCGCCCCGACGGCGCCATGCTCACCGTGTGCGGCCTGGTCACCTCGGTGCAGCGCAAGATCACCAAGCAAGGCGCCACCTGGGCCACGGTCACCCTGGAGGACCTCGAGGGTGCGATCGAGGTCCTGCTGTTCCCGGCCTCCTACCAGCTCGCCGCCCCGCTGCTGGTGGAGGACACCGTGCTCACGGTCAAGGGCAAGCTGTCGCGCCAGAAGGACCAGCCCGAGATCCGCGGGCAGGAGGTCACTCGCCCCGACGTCAGCGAGGGACCGGGCGGCCCGGTCGTGCTGTCGATGCCGGTCACCCGATGCACCCCGGAGGTCGTCGACCAGCTGCGCGAGATTCTCGCCACCCACCCCGGGGTCACCGAGGTACGGTTGCAGCTGATGACGCGTTCCTCGACCCGCATGATGCGCCTGGACGACCGGTTGCGCGTCGCCCCCTCACCCGCCTTGTACGGCGACCTCAAGGCGCTGCTGGGTCCGCACTGCCTGAGCGGCGTCTAGGTCGTGCCCCGCCACCTGCTGCGCGACGTCGGCACCGTCGTGCTGGTCCACCTGGCCGCGGCCTGTGTCATCGGCCTGGCGCTGCCGCACCTGGCTGACCTCGCTCAGGCCGTGCGCACCGACCAGGGCGTGGTGACCGGGGAGTCCGAGCTCGGCAAGACCTTCAACGACGACGGCTGGCTGATCGTGCTCGGCGGCGCAGCCGGCCTGGTGCTGGGGCTGGTGCTGCCGCTGTGGCGCCGAGGCCACGAGGTGCTCACCCTGCTCGCGACCGCGGTGTGCGCCTACGGCGGCGCCCGGCTCGCCGGCTGGATCGCGGAGCGGACCGGCCCCGGTGACGTCGCCTCCACGCTGGCCGACGCCGACGTGGGCACCCGCGTGTCCGTCCCGGTGGTCATCGACTCCGACGTGGCCTACCTGGTGTGGCCGCTGTGCGCCACGGTGGCCGCGCTGGTGGCCCTGGTGACGCTCTCGTCGGACGACGCCGAGGCCCCGAGGGACGACCTGACCCAGGTCTGAGGCCGTGGGGTCAGGAGGCCAGTCATGACGCGGGTCATGACTAGTGCACGACTCGGACTGGTGCCGGGCGACACTAGGCACAAGGGGCCGTTCGGCCAATCGGTCCGGGGTCCCTGCCGGGCTAGGGTGTGGCGACACGTCTGCGCGCAGCGAAGGGAAATCCGGTGAGCACCCACGATCCTCAAGGCCCCTCGGGCATGGAGTATCTCTCCGACGACTACAGCCCAGCCTCCTCGTCCTCGGGACGCAAGAAGGTCCTGGTGGGCGTCGGCGCTGCCGTGCTCGTGGCGCTCGGCGGCGCGGCGGCCTACGGGGTGGTGCAGTTCATGAGCTCGGGGGAGAGCGCGGCGAGCGCGGTGCCCTCGGACGCCTTCGGCTACCTGCAGCTGGATCTGGACCCCTCGGGCGGGCAGAAGGTCGCCGCCTACGACACGCTGCGCAAGTTCCCCGCGCTCAAGGAGCAGCTCGACCTCGACTCCGACGACCCCCGTCAGTGGGTTGTCGACTCGATCCTCAAGGAGCAGCCCGACGGGTGCTCGCTGACCTTCGAGGACGACTTCGAGCCCTGGATGGGCGACAAGGTCGCGGTGGTGGGTCGTGACACCGACGACGGCCCGCAGCCCTTCGTGGTGATCGAGACAAGTGACAACGAGGCTGCGGAGACCACCCTGGAGGAGGTCGCCACCTGCGACTCCGAGGGTGAGGGCGACTTCGGCGCCGCCGCGGTCGGTGACTTCATCGTCGCGGCACCGTCGGCCGACCTGGCCGAGGGCTTCGCGGCGGACGCGGAGGAGTCGACCCTGGCCGACGACGAGACCTTCCAGGACCGGATGGCCGACGCCGGCGACGCGGGGATCGTCTCGGGCTACCTCTCGCCCGACGTGGTGGACCTGGCGCTCGAGGACAGCGCGTCCGAGCTGCCCGAGGGTCTCGACTCCGACATGGGCTCGCAGATGGACTTCGCGCGTGACGCCCTGGGCGACTTCGAGGGCGCGGCGATGCAGGTCCGCTTCGCCGAGGGGGGCCTGGAGATGGAGGCTGCCTACTCCGGGGTGGAGCAGATGCAGGGCGCGCAGGGCGGGAGCACCGGCTTGACCGAGCTGCCCGACTCGACCGTGGCGGCGTTCGGACTCTCGGTCGGGCCCGACGCCGTGGAGCAGATGGCTGACGCCTTGAGCTCCCAGATGAGCGACGAGCAGTTCGACAGCCAGGTCGAGCTCTTCGAGCAGCAGACGGGCATCGCCTTCCCCGAGGACATCCAGACGCTGCTCGGCGACGGTCTGTCGGTGGCCCTGGACTCCTCGATCGACTTCGCCTCGCTGGAGCAGAGCTTCAACAGCGGTCAGATCGAGGGGCTCTCGATCCCGGCCGGCATCCGGATCACGAGCGACGACACCGGCGCCGTGGTCGATGTCCTCGACAAGCTCCAGGCACTGCTGCCGCCTGGTCTCCCGGTCTCGGTCGAGGTCGAGGAGGGCGACGGCGCCGTGGCCGTGGGCGTCGACCCCGACTACGTCTCGGAGCTGGCCGGAGACGGTGGCCTGGGCGACTCCGAGGCCTTCCAGGACGCGGTGCCCGACAGCGAGGACGTCGTGTCCGGCATGTACGTCGACTTCGACGCCGACGACTGGCTCCAGGACCTCGTGGAGGAGCAGGACCCCGAGACCTGGGAGAACCTCGAGCCCCTGTCCTCGGCAGGCCTGAGCGCGACCACCGACGACGACACCGGTCACATGGTCATGAGGCTCACCACCGAGTGACTCGACCGGGGAATCGCCGACTCCGACGGACCAGAGGACCTATCCTGTCCTGGTGACCATAAGGGCGGCGCGCTGGTGAGCGCGTCACGGGGGCAGGGCCGAAGCGGGAGAGCCGACGACGCGGACGCCGAGGCGGGGGTGGAGTACCTCGCGGTCTCGGCGCCCGTGTCGGACGCACCTGCCAAGCGTCGCCGCGGTCTCGTGGCGGTCATGGGCGTGGCTGCCATGACCGCCGTGGTCGGTGGCGCGGCCTACGCCCTGGTCCAGTTCATGGCGGCTGGTGACGCCCCGGCGACGGTCGTGCCGGCGGGCGCGGTGGGCTACCTCGCGGTCGACCTGGATCCCGGTGGGGGCCAGAAGGTCGCCGCGTGGCAGACGCTGCGAAAGTTTCCCGCCCTGGCCGAGGAGCTGGGCACCGACTCCGACGCCGACGTCCGCCGCTGGGTCGTCGACCTGGTCAACCTCGACGCGCCCTCTCGGTGCCGGCTGGACTTCGAGGCAGAGGTCGCCCCGTGGCTGGGTCACAAGCTGGCCGCTGCCGCGGTCGAGCGCGACGGGCAGGTCGAGCCCTTTGCCGTCGTGGAGGTCGAGGACGCCGCGGCGGCTCGAGCCGCCCTCGAGAAGGTCGCGGAGTGTCAGGGCGGCGCCGACCAGCTGGGCACCGCGACCGTGGGGCAGTTCCTGGTGGTCGCCGGCGACGACGATGTGGCGCGCGACATCGTCGCCGACGGCCAGGAGGCTGCGCTGCAGGACGACCCGACCTTCCGGGCCCGTACCGGGGAGGCCGGTGACCAGGGTGTGGTGACCGGTTACCTCGCTCCGCGCGCAGCGGAGCTGATGATCGAGGCCACCGAGGAGTTCGAGGACGGCTTCGGCCCCGGCGCTGTGGTGGCTGAGGACTTCGAGACCGAAGCCGGCTCCGTCCAGGGCTACTCCGGTCCCGGACTCACCAAGGCCGACCGCCGCGAGATCAGCCGGATGGAGCGCGATCTCGAGCCGGGAGGTGGCCCCGGCGGTTGGACGGCCCCCCGCCTGACCAAAGCGGACCGTCGTGAGATGCGGCGCGCGGAGCGGCGCTTCATGCGCGAGATGTCCGACGAGGAGCGCGCCGAGTACCAGGACTTCGAGGAGTTCGACGAGGTGGACGCCGGTCTCGGCGAGCTCGAGCTGTACCTCATGGCGACCTCGGTCCTCGGCTCCGGGCTGGGTCCTCTCGGACTCGGTCCGCTGGGGGTCCTCGGCACCGACACGGACACGGTGTCCGACCAGCTCGGGGCCTTCGACGGGGCGGCGCTCCAGGTCAGGTTCTCCGACTCCGGCATCGAGGCCCAGGTCGCCGCGTCCGGGATCGAGCAGTCACAGCCTGCGGCATCGGGCGCGCGTCTGAGCCGGCTCCCCGACAGCACCGCCATCGGCTTCACCTCCATGACCGGTCCGGAGGCGTTCGACTCGGTCGACTCCAGCCTGTCGAGGTTCACCTCGGACGCTGCCTGGGCCCGCGAGGTCCGCCGGTTCGAGCAGACGACGGGCCTGAGCTATCCGCAGGACCTCGAGACCTTCATGGGTCAGAGCATGACGTTCGCCATGGACGGTTCGATCGCCCCCGCGAGCCTCGACTCGGTCTTCGGCGGAGCAGTGGGCGGTGAGGTGCCACCCGCGCCGCTCGGGGTGGTGATCGCGACGCAGGATCCCGGCTCCGTCGCTGCGGTCGCGGAGAAGCTGCGGGCGGCGTACCCCGACGAGCTGCCCGACCTGCAGGTGGTCCAGGGCGAGGGGGTCGTGGCGGTCGGTCTCGACCCCGGCTACACCGAGCAGCTCGCATCGGGAGGAGGCCTCGGGGAGGCCGATCGTCTGGCGACCGCGATCCCGGACGGCGACGACGTGGTCAGCGGGCTCTTCGTGGACTTCGATGCCGGTGACTGGCTGGAACGCACGATCGGGGACGACAACGCCTCCGACCAGAGGGACGCCGAACCGCTCGCGACCTTCGGGATGGGCCAGCGCATCGACGGCGACGACGTGTCGATGACGCTCAGGCTCGGCGTCGACTGAGCCGAGCCGGGATGGGCGGGTCAGTTCGGGCTCCACCCCGAGCGTGCGATCCGCGTGGCCGGCAGCGACGGGATGGCTCGCATCAGCGAGCGCTCCTGACGCAGCAGCCGGTGGATCTCCTGCAACCGCCGCAGCGTCGTCGGGGTCTCCAGCAGTCGCTGCTGCTCGGCGAGCGGGATCACCGTCGCGGCGCTGAGCCGGTAGGAGAGCAACGCGGGGTCGCCGTCGTCCGGGGGTGTCTCCGGGCCGCTGGTGCCCATCAGCTCCTCGAGCCGGGTGCGGTAGGCGCTGAACGCCGCCAGGGCCGCCGAGCCCGCCTGGTCGAGCTCTGGCCCCTCGCCTCCGGCCGGCTCCTCCAGCCGGGTCACCTCGGCCCGCAGGTAGGACGCGCTGGTGTCGGTGTCGAGCACGCGGAACCGGCCTCGACCCACGGTGGCGACGTCGTAGCGCCCGTCGGGGTAGCGCTGCGCCGACTGGAGCTGCATCAGGCATCCGACGCGGAACATCGAACGGGCCGAGTGCTCGCCGATCTCGTAGCCCTCGCGGATCGCGACGACCCCGAAGAGCCGCTGCGCCGGGTCCTCGATGTCCATCAGGTCACCGACGAGGTCGCGGTACCTGTCCTCGAAGATGTGCAACGGCAGGCTCGTCCCGGGGAGCGCGACCGTCCCGAGGGGGAAGAGCGGCAGCAGCGACGACATGCCTCCAATCTAGAATGAGTCCATGATCCGACGAATCGACCTGCGCGGCCGGCTCGCGGACGACCCCCTCGACTACCGCGGGGTCGTCCCCCGCGCCGCGACCGACGTCGAGGGCACCCTCGACGTGGTCCGCCCCATCGTCGAGGACGTGCGGCGTCGCGGCCTCGAGGCGGTGCTGGAGTACTCCGCGCGCTTCGACGCGGTCGCCCAGGACGACATCGTGGTGCCGCGGGAGGCACTGGTGTCCGCGCTCACCGACCTGGACCCCGAGGTGCGCCGTGCGCTGGAGGTCTCGATCGAGCGGCTCCGCGTGACCTGCGAGCAGGAGCGGGAGCAGGACTCGACCAGCGAGGTGGTGCCGGGCGGACGGGTGAGCCAGCGACTGGTCCCGATGCAGCGGGTCGGGCTCTACGTCCCCGGCGGTGTGGCGCCGCTGGTGAGCAGCGTGGTGATGAACGCCGTCCCCGCCCAGGTCGCGGGGGTCGAGTCGATCGCGCTCACCTCCACCCCGCAGCGCGAGCACGATGGGCTGCCGCACCCCACGATCCTGGCGGCCTGCGAGCTGCTCGGCATCGAGGAGGTCTACGCCGTCGGCGGTGCACAGGCCATCGCGATGTTCGCCCACGGAGCCGGGTCGTGCCGCCCGGTCGACATGATCACCGGCCCCGGCAACATCTACGTCGTCACCGCCAAGCGACTGGTCAAGGGAGCGGTCGGCATCGACAGCGAGGCCGGGCCGACGGAGATCGCGGTGCTGGCCGACGACTCCGCACGGGCGTCGTACGTCGCGGCCGACCTGCTGAGCCAGGCCGAGCACGACCCGCTGGCCGGGTCGGTCCTGGTGACGCCCAGCGAGGTGCTGGCCGACGAGGTCGAGGCCGAGCTGGACAAGCAGGTCTCGGTGACCCGACACGTCGAGCGCATTCGCACGGCGCTGACCGGCCAGCAGAGCGCCATCGTGCTGGTCGACGACCTCGAGCAGGGGCTGCGCGTGGTCGACGGCTACGCCGCGGAGCACCTGGAGATCCAGACCCGCGACGCTGCGGAGTGGGCAGCGCGGGTGCGCAACGCCGGCGCGATCTTCGTGGGGGCCCACGCCCCGGTCTCGCTGGGCGACTACTGCGCCGGCTCCAACCACGTGCTGCCCACCGGTGGGTGCGCCTGCCACTCCTCGGGGCTCTCGGTGCGTTCGTTCCTCAAGTCGGTCCACGTCATCGAGTACGACCAGACCGCGCTGCGCGAGGTGGCGCCGCACGTCGTGGCGCTGGCCGAGGCCGAGGACCTCCCCGGTCACGGCGCAGCGGTCAGGGCCCGGGTCGAGGGGGACTGATGCGGCTTCCTCTTCGTGAGGAGCTGCGCGGCATCGAGCCCTACGGGGCGCCCCAGCTCGACCTGCCCGTGCTCCTCAACGTCAACGAGAACCCCTACCCGCCCTCGCAGCGGGTGGTGGACGACGTCGCGCAGGCGGTCTCGCGCGTCACCGGGTCGCTGAACCGCTATCCCGACCGCGAGTTCGCCACGCTACGGGCGGGGCTGGCCGACTACCTCGGCCACGGCGTGACGCCCGCGCAGGTGTGGGCGGCCAACGGCTCCAACGAGGTGATGCTGCAGCTGCTGCAGGCCTTCGGTGGCCCGGGCCGCACGGCGCTGTCGTTCGCTCCGACGTACTCGATGTATCCCGAGTACGCCCGTGACACCAACACCCGGTGGGTGACCGGGCGGCGGGCCGAGGACTTCGCGGTCGACCTGGTCCAGGCGCGCGAGCTCATCGCCGCCGAGCGCCCGAGCGTGGTGCTGCTGCCCTCGCCCAACAACCCGACCGGCACCGCGCTGCCGCCCGAGCACGTGACCGCGCTGGCTCGGGCCACAGCGCAGGTCGGCGCGGTCCTGGTCGTCGACGAGGCCTACGCAGAGTTCCGTCGCAGCGGCACGCCGAGCGCCCTCGAGCTGCTCCCCGAGCACGCCAACCTGGTGGTGACCCGCACGATGAGCAAGGCATTCGCGCTCGCCGGTGCCCGGGTGGGCTACCTCGCCGCTGCGCCGGAGGTCACCGATGCGCTGCGGGTGGTGCGGCTGCCCTACCACCTCTCCGCGGTCACCCAGGCGGTCGCGCTGGCCGCCCTGCGGCACGCGGAGGAGCTGCTGGGCAACGTCGACCTGCTGCGGGCCGAGCGCGACGCCTGCGTCGGCTGGCTGCGCGAGCAGGGGCTCACCGTGGCCGACACCGACGCCAACTTCGCGCTGTTCGGCGAGTTCGCCGACCGGCACGCGGTTTGGCAGGGTTTGGTGGACCGCGGTGTGCTGATCCGCGAAACTGGTCCCGAGGGGTGGCTGCGCGTGTCCATCGGCACCCCCGACGAGATGGCGGCGTTCCGCGTCGCCCTGCTGGAGGTCCTGGCATGAACCTGTCCCACGATTCTGCATCGCGCACTGCGCGGGTGGAGCGAGAGACCAAGGAGTCCAAGGTCGTCGTCGAGGTCGACCTCGACGGCACCGGCCGTCACGAGGTGTCGACCGGCGTCGGCTTCTACGACCACATGCTCAGCTCGTTCTCCCGGCACTCGCTGGTCGACCTCGTCGTGCGCACCGAGGGCGACGTGCACATCGACGCCCACCACACCGTCGAGGACACCGCGATCGCGCTCGGTGACGCGCTGCGCGAGGCGCTGGGCGACAAGCGCGGCATCCGCCGCTTCGGCGATGCCACCGTGCCGCTCGACGAGGCGCTGGTGCAGGCCGTCGTGGACGTCTCCGGGCGTCCGTACTGCGTGCACACCGGGGAGCCCGAGGGCCAGGAGTACGTCACGCTGGGTGGTGCCGGGGTCGGCTACCTCGGGTCGCTGACCCGTCACGTCTTCGAGACCCTCGCCTTCCACGCCCAGGTGGCGCTGCACGTGCGGGTGCTCGCCGGGCGCGAGCCGCACCACATCGTGGAGACCCAGTTCAAGGCCGTGGCCCGCGCCTTCCGCGACGCGGTGGCCCTCGACCCGCGCGAGAGCGGCGTGCCGTCCACGAAGGGCACTTTGTGACCGCAGCCCCGACGGGGCCCGACGTCGTCGTCCTGGACTACGGGTTCGGCAACGTCCGCTCCGCCGTGCGCGCGCTCGAGCGTGCCGGTGCGCAGGTCGAGCTGACCGCCGACCGCAGCCGTGCCTCCGAGTGCGACGGGCTGGTCGTGCCCGGTGTCGGTGCCTTCGCCGCCTGCGTCGCCGGGATCCGCGCGGTGAAGGGGCACGAGGTGATCGGTCGCCGGCTCGCCGGCGGGCGCCCGGTGCTCGGCATCTGCGTCGGGCTCCAGGTGATGTTCACCCACGGCGTCGAGCACGGCAACGACGCGGCGGGCCTCGACGAGTGGCCCGGCGTGGTGGAACGGCTGCAGGCGCCCGTCGTCCCGCACATGGGGTGGAACACCGTCTCGGTGCCCGAGGGGTCCCGGTTGTTCGCCGGTGTCGAGGGCGAGCGGTTCTACTTCGTGCACTCCTATGGCGTGCGCCGCTGGGAGCTCCAGCTCAACGGACGCACCACCGAGCCCATCGTGACCTGGACCGAGTACGGCGGCGACCGGTTCGTCGCCGCGGTCGAGAACGGGCCGTTGTGCGCGACCCAGTTCCACCCCGAGAAGTCCGGGGACGCGGGCGCCGCACTGCTGGGCAACTGGGTGGCAGGACTTTCGTGAGCAAGGAGCGCGCCCGACGCCGGGCCGAGCGTGAGCGCGAGGCTGCGATCAAGCAGGCCGCGCGGGCCGCGGAGCAGGAGCGGCGGGAGCGGCACGCGGCGCGCCGAGACGCACTGCGGCGCACGGGCACCAAGCTGGGCCTGCGGCCGGCGACCCGCGTGGGGCGACCCACGGGCTCGCTGGCTGCGAAGCGCCGACGCCAGCACGTGATCACTCTGGCCCTGCTCGGCGCCGTCGTCGTGCTGGTCTTCATCACCCAGCAGGGATGGGGGATGCGGCTCGGGGCGGTCGTGGTGTGCGTGCTGGCCTACCCGGTCGCGCGCACCCTCCTCTTCCGCCACACCTGACCTCGTCGTAGGAGGTCTCGACGGGCTCGACCACCGGATCTGTCGCTGGTCGAGCAGCGAGCTTGCGAGCGCCCGTCGAGACCTCGCGACCGTGGGCAGGAGGTCTCGACAGGCTCGACTGCCGAGCTGAACCCGACCACCGAAGGTGCACCCGACCACCGAGGAAGATTCCCTCGGAATAGTTGACGATCGGGCCCCGGAGGGCCGAGAAATGTCGGTGGTCGTCCGTAGGTTCAGACACATGCCAGCCACGACCAGCATCCGCCCGGACTTCGCGGAGCAGGGTGTGCGCCGTGGCGAGGTCGATGTGCTGGGGCTGGCCGATGAGGACGTGTTGGCCACGGTCGCGGAGCACCGCACGAGGGCCCGTCATGCCGAGGTCGCCGAGCTGGGCGCGGTCGCGGCGTATGCCGACCGGCACCGGGTCACCGAGGGCGAGTGGCTGACCAAGGGCGCGTTGTCGCGGGAGGGCAGGGAGATGGCCTGGGACCTTGATGACCACCCGGCCCGGGCCGCCGACCTGGCCCACGAGGCCGGCGAGCTGGGCACCGAGGGCATCGTGCGGCTGCTCGGCGAGGGCGCGTTCAGCGTCCGCGAGTTCGCCGTCACCGACCTCGCGGTGACCCTGGAGCTCTCCGAGCACTCCGCCCGGGCCTACGTGGCCCAGGCCGTCGAGCTGCGTGACCGCCTCCCGCGGCTGTGGGCTCAGGTGATGGATGGTCGGTGCCCGGTGTGGAAGGCCCGCCGGGTCGCCGAGCAGACAATCCCGCTGAAGGCTGCGACCGCTCGGTTCGTGGATGCTCAGCTGGCCGAGTTCGCTCACCGGATCTCGCTAGCCCGGATCACCAAGGCGGTGGAGGCCGCGATCATCCGCCACCAGCCCGAGGTGGCCGAGAAGAAGGCCGCCGACGCTACCGAGCACCGCGGGGTCTGGCTGGAGGCCGACACGCTCGAGGGCCTCACCGACCTCCGGGCCACGCTGGACTCACCGGACGCGCACGCGTTCAACCGAGCACTCGATGAGACCGCCACGACCCTCGGCGCCCTGGGTGACGGCTCACCCCGCGACGTGCGCCGCGCCCGCGCGGTCGGGGTGCTCGCCGACCCGCAGTACGCCCTGGACCTGCACACCACCGCCACCGCAGCCCCCGTCGACGGCAACCCGAAGGTCACAAGGACCAAGGCCTCCCCGGTCTTCCACCTCCACCTGCACGCAGACGGCGACCGCTCGGTGTTCGGACCGGTGGCGAGGGTGCACGCCGTGGGGCTCTCCTCGTGGCGACCCGGCCCGCTGCCCACCGCTGTGGTCGAGCGGTGGCTGCAGGGGCTGACGCCCGGCGCCCACCTCACCACCGTCGCGGTGGTCGACCTGGCCGAGCAAGTCGCGGTCGACGCCTACGAGCACCCCGCCGCCTTGCAACGCCAGGTCGCCGAACGCGACCACACCTGCGCCTTCCCCTGGTGCGGGCGGTCCAACCCGACCTACGACCTCGACCACATCGAGCCCTACGTCGATCCCGACGAGGGCGGCCCACCCGGCCAGACCTCGACGTCTAACACGGCCAGGCTGTGCAGGTACCACCACCGGGTCAAGACCCACGGTGCATGGCACTACCGACGCACCGGCCCCACCGCCGTCACCTGGACCAGCCCCCAGGGCCGGACCTACACCGTCGACCACACCGGCACCACCGCCCACTGAGCTGGCTCACCTGCACCGTAAGCGGGGAGCCATGTGCGGGCGATCGGCATGAGAGCCTGCCGTGGTGGCGGATATTGACCCCAAGGCGCGTGAGGCCGCTGATGCGGAACTTGTGCAAGCGGTCTTGCGTGCTGCGACCGAGACGCTCCCACCGGGACCGGACGGTAGCGACCCTTTGCCGATTTCCCGCGACCTGATTGAAAATGCGAACGAGGCAGCGCAAGGCCTGAGACTGGTGGCTTGGGCAATCCACGACGCCCGCGCGCGTGTGCCCGCTTGGGTTGTCGAAGCCATCCGAGACCTAACGGCCGGCACCTTCCCCGGGAGCGAACTGCCCGCTGATCTAGATGACCTTGTGCAGTAGGTCCTGACCGCCCATCGGCAGATGAGTGCGGTTCTGGGAGGAGTGGTGCGGGTTGGTGTCGCTAGGGGACGCCAAGCCGCACAACGCTCGGAGTGACTGTGCCGCTGTGCCCCTGAACGTGGCACGACCGCGCGACTCGTGGGAGATGAGCACACACCGAGGCAGGGCAGGGAACCTCGTCAGTCCGCAGCTTCTCGACGTACGGCACCAGCTTGTCGTCCAGATCGGTGCCGTACGTCGAGAAGCGCACTGAGATCGCAGACATGAGCGCGCGGGCTGGTCGGCGCTCTGTCCAGGTCGGTGGGCGTGAGAGCCGAGCAGCGCTACCGTCGTTAGGCTTCGGGCCATGTCGTCGCCCTACCTCGAGCTGTTGCCTGCTGTCGACGTCCAGGGCGGGCGTGCCGTCCAGCTGGTGCAGGGCGTCGCGGGGTCGGAGAAGACCTTCGGCGACCCGATGGAGGCCGCGCAGCGCTGGCAGCACGCCGGTGCGGAGTGGATCCACCTGGTCGACCTCGACGCAGCTTTCGGTCGCGGCCACAACCGCGAGCTGCTCGCGGCGATCGTCGGCGAGCTCGACGTCAAGGTGGAGCTGAGCGGCGGCATCCGCGACGACGACTCGCTCGAGGCGGCGATGGCGACCGGATGCCGACGGGTCAACATCGGCACGGCCGCGTTGGAGCAACCGACCTGGTGCGCCGCGGCGATCGCGCAGCACGGCGACCGGGTCGCCGTCGGGCTCGACGTGCGGGGTCGCACCCTGGCGGCACGGGGCTGGACCCGCGACGGCGGTGACCTCTACGAGGTGCTCGAGCGCCTCGACGGTGAGGGCTGCGCGCGCTACGTCGTCACCGACGTCAACAAGGACGGGATGCTCCAGGGGCCCAACCTCGACCTGCTGCGCAACGTGTGCCAGGCCACCGACCGACCGGTCGTGGCCTCGGGTGGCATCACCGAGCTCGACGACCTGCGTGCGCTGCAGGGGCTGGTCGAGGGCGGCGTCGAGGGCGCCATCATCGGCACCGCGCTCTACGAGGGCCGGTTCACCCTGGACGACGCGCTGGCCCTGACGCTGCCGCAGGGCAGCGCGTGAGCCTCGCGGTGCGCGTGATCCCCTGCCTCGACGTGGACGCGGGCCGGGTGGTCAAGGGCGTCAACTTCACCGGCCTGCGCGACGCCGGCGACCCGGTCGAGCTCGCCAAGACCTACGACGCGGAGGGTGCAGACGAGCTGACCTTCCTCGACATCTCGGCGAGCCACCAGGGGCGCGCCACCACGCTGGAGATCGTCTCGCGCACCGCCGAGCAGGTCTTCATCCCGCTCACCGTCGGTGGCGGGGTGGGGTCGGCGGAGGACGTCGACGCCCTGCTGCGCGCAGGCGCGGACAAGATCGCAGTCAACACTGCCGCGATCCGCAGGCCCGAGCTGATTGCCGAGATCGCGGGTCGGTTCGGCAGTCAGGTGCTCGTGCTCTCGGTGGACGCACGCCGCACGCCGTCCGACTCCGAGCCGACGGAGTCCGGCTTCGAGGTCACCACCCACGGCGGGCGGCAGAGCGCGGGCATCGACGCCATCGAGTGGGCGCGTCGTGGCGCCGAGCTCGGGGCGGGCGAGATCCTGCTCAACTCGATGGACGCCGACGGCACCCGCGACGGCTTCGACCTCGAGCTGCTGGCGCTGGTGCGGGCGAGCGTGGAGATCCCGGTGATCGCCAGCGGGGGAGCCGGTGCGGTGGAGCACTTCGCCCCGGCGGTGGACGCCGGCGCCGACGCCGTGCTGGCGGCCTCGGTGTTCCACTTCGCCACGCTGCGGATCGGCGAGGTCAAGCAGGCGCTGGCCGAGGCGGGTCACCCCGTCCGCTGACCCGGGCTGATCGGCTGCTGGGCTCAGATGCCCAGCGAGGCGTTGTGCAGCGCGTCGACGTCGGAGGGGTCGCCGTCCAGCTCGACCTCGCACTGCTCCTGGCGGCCGTAGGCGAAGAGCAGCAGCTCCGACGGCGGGCCGGTCACCTCGACGTCCCGCAGGCCGTCGGGGGCCTTGCGCAGTCGATGCACCGAGCCCTCGACGTCGCTGCGGCGCAGCACGATTCCGGTAGGCGCCTTCATCGACGTCGCCCGGCCGAGCACGCAGAGCAGCCGCCACAGCGTGTCCTCCGCGCTGCGGGTCTGGGTCCGTGGCGCCCACCCCGGGGCGGCACGTCGGATGTCCTCGTGGTGGACGAAGTACTCCGCGATGTTGGCGATGCCACCGAGCTTCGGCACCGCGAAGGGTGACCACAGCGGTGGCCCGTTGCGCACCCTGGTGACCAAGTCGACGAAGTCCTCCTCGCGCAGCGACCGCTCCACCTTGCGCCGGACGCCGGCCAGCGGGCGGGCGAAGATGCCGGCCGAGGCCACCGGGTGCCCCTCGCGGACCACCAGGTGGACCATCAGGTCGCGCACGTCCCAGTCGCCGCAGAGCGTCGGGGCGTCAGGACCCGACTGCAGGGCGGTGGCGCAGAGCATCGAGCGTTCATGGGCGGCCAGCGAGGTCATGGGCCCCAGCCTAGGGACCACGCGGGAACCCGGGCAGGAGCACCCGGGGGGAACACAGGGGCCCGCCTCGACGTTGCAGCCGACTGGTGCCCCGCGCTGGGTTCCGTCCCGCCTGCCCACTCCGACCTGATCAGGGAGCACGTGACCGCCTCCAGCCCGTCAGACCTGGCTGACACCACCCACGCCGCCCACGACCGCGCGACGCTGCGGCGCGGGTTCCAGGTGCTCGGCGTGGCGATCCGGCAGGAGCCTGTCGTCTTCACCATCTCCACGGTCGGGGCCCTGCTGTTCGGCGCCCTCACCGTGGCCGACGCCTGGGTGCTCGGGTGGGCGACCGACCACGTCGTGCTCCCCGCGTTCGAGCAGGGGGCCACGCCCCGCGGGGCGCTGATCACCGCAGTCGCCCTGTTCATCGGCGTGGCGATCGTGCGCGGGGTGAGCATCGTGGCCCGACGCTGGGGCGCCGGGGTCATGCAGTACCGGATGCAGGCCCACGACCGTCGCGCGGTCACCCGGCAGTACCTCGACCTCCCGATCCGCTGGCACCAGAGACACCCGACCGGCGAGCTGCTCTCCAACGCCGCCTCCGACGTCGAGGCGGCGTGGGCCCCGATCGCTCCGCTGCCCATGGCCGTGGGCACGGTCGCGATGATCTTCATCGCCGTCGTGCAGATGCTGGCGACCGACGTCGTCCTGGCGCTGGTGGGCCTCTCGGTCTTCCCGCTGGTCGTGCTGAGCAACCTGGTGTTCCAGCACTACCAGTCACCGCTGATGACCCGCGCCCAAGCGCTGCGTGCCCAGCTCAGCGAGGTCGCCCACGAGTCCTTCGACGGCGCCATGGTGGTCAAGTCGCTCGGGCGCGAGAGCGAGGAGACCGCGCGCTTCGGTCACACCGCGCGTCGGTTGCGCGACACCGCCACGCGGGCCGGCCGCATCCGCGCGGTCTTCGACCCGGTGCTGGAGATGCTGCCCAACCTGGGCGTGCTCGCCGTGCTCATGGTCGGCGTGCAGCGGGTTGCCGCCGGCGACTCCCAGCCGGGCGACGTGGTCAGCATCTCCTACCTGCTCACGGTCATCGCCTTCCCGATCCGGTCCTTCGGGTGGCTGCTCGGGGAGTTCCCGCGCAGCGTCGTCGGGTTCGACCGGGTGCGCGCAGTGCTCAACGAGCCCGTGGGGACGTCGTACGGCGAGCGCACGGTGCCACCGGCCGCAGGCGGCGCCGCGCTGCAGGTACGACGCCTGCGCTACGCCCACGAGACCGGACGCGACGTCTTGCGGGAGGTCTCCTTCGACGTCGCTCCGGGCGAGACGCTCGCCGTGGTGGGGGCCACCGCGTCGGGCAAGAGCACGCTGACCAACCTGCTCTTCCGCCTCGTCGACCCCGACGACGGCGCCGTGCTCGTCGACGGGATCGACCTGCGCGACCTCGAGCCCGGGGCTCTGGCCCGTGTGGCCGCCCTGGTGCCGCAGCAGGCATTCCTCTTCGACGACACCGTGCGCGGCAACGTCACGCTCGAGCGTGACCACTCCGACGAGGAGGTCTGGGACGCGTTGCGCGTCGCCCAGGCCGACGGCTTCGTCTCCGCCCTGCCCGGCGGGCTCGACGCGCGTCTGGGCGAGCGCGGAGCCAGCCTCTCCGGGGGTCAGCGCCAGCGGCTCTCGCTGGCGCGCGCGCTCGTGGCCCGTCCCCGCCTGCTGGTGATGGACGACGCGACGTCCGCCGTGGACCCCGACGTCGAGAGCCGGATCCTCGCCGGCCTCCGCGAGCGCTCCGGTGGTGCCACCGTGCTGGTCGTGGCCTACCGGAAGGCCACGATCTCGTTGGCAGACGAGGTCGTCTTCCTCGCCGACGGCGAGGTCGCCGCGCAGGGCAGTCACGAGCAGCTGCTGGGCAGCCACCGCGCCTACGCCCGCCTCGTCGAGGCCTACGAGACCGGGGAGGTGGGGTCATGACCCAGGTCCGCACCGCCCCGGGCCGTCGTGGGGACCGACGCCAGGACCCCCAGGGCCACACCCCGGCCCCCGCCGACCGCCCGGGTGTCCTGCGCAGCGGCGAGTCCTCGGGCGCCTGGCACATCCTGCGACGCGGGGCGGCGCTCAGCCCCGAGCTCACCCGCGGGCTCTGGTTCACCCTGCTGCTGGCCCTCCTGGCCACGGCCGGCCGGGTGGTCGTACCGGTCGCGATCCAGCAGGTGGTCGACAACGGACTGGTCACCGACACCGGCCCCGACGCTGGGTTCGTCGGCCGCGCCGTGCTCGTGACCGGCCTGGTGCTGCTCCTCACCGCCGGCTGCTCGGCGTGGATGACCGCGCGGTTGTTCCGCACCGCGGAGGGCGGCCTGGCGACCCTGCGGACCAAGGCGTTCCGCCACGTCCACGACCTGCCGGTGCTCACCCAGAACACCGAGCGTCGCGGCGCCCTGGTCTCGCGGGTCACCAACGACGTCGACCAGGTCTCGCAGTTCCTCGTCTTCGGCGGCGTGATCGCCATCGTCAGCGTCGGTCAGATCACCGTGGCCACCGTGGTGATGCTGGTCTACAGCTGGCAGCTCACCGCGGTGGTGTGGTTGTGCTTCCTCCCGCTGTTCATCAGCCTTCGCTACTTCCAGCGCAAGCTGTCCGCGGCGTACGCCATCGTGCGCCGCCAGGTCGGGGTCATGCTCTCGGCGGTCAGCGAGCCCGTCGTGGGCGCCACCGTCGTGCGCAGCTACGCCGCGCAGGCGCGCACCCAGCGCCGCATCGACGAGGCCGTCGGCGAGCACCTCGCGGCCAGCAGCCGCGCCCAGGCGCTGACCGCGTTCTCGTTCTCCCTCGGTGGCGTCCTCGCCGGCGTCGCCAACGCCGGCGTCATCGCCACCGGTGTCTGGCTGGGGGTGGCGGGTCAGGTCAGCAGCGGCACCGTCCTGGCCTTCGCCTTCCTGGTGACGCTGTTCGTCGGGCCGATCCAGATGGGCACCCAGGTGCTCACCGACGCCCAGAACGCCTTCGCCGGCTGGCGCCGGGTGATCGGCATCCTCGACACCCCTGCCGACGTCGTCGACCCGGGGGGGAGCGGCACCTCGCTGCCGCAGGGACGGCTCGGCGTCGAGTTCGAGGGTGTCGGCTACTCCTACCCCGACGGCCCGCCGGTGCTGCACGAGATCGACCTGCGCTTCGAGCCGGGCAGCCGGGTCGCCGTGGTGGGCGAGACCGGCTCGGGCAAGACCACCGTCGCCAAGCTGCTCACCCGGCTGATGGACCCCGAGCGCGGCCGCGTCTGCGTCGGCGGGGTCGACCTGCGCGAGGTGCCGTTCAGCGACCTGCGCCGCCGGGTCCTGCTGGTGCCGCAGGAGGGCTTCCTCTTCGACGCCACGCTTCGCGACAACCTGCGCTACGGCCGCGTGGGTGCCGGGGACGCCGACATCGTGGCCGCCGCCGCCCAGCTCGACCTGACCGACTGGCTCGACTCGCTGGCCTACGGCCTCGACACGCGGGTCGGCCAGCGCGGGGAGTCGCTCTCCGCCGGGGAGCGCCAGCTCGTCGCGCTGATCCGCGCCCAGCTCGCCGACCCCCACGTGCTGGTGCTGGACGAGGCGACCAGCGCGGTCGACCCGGCGCTGGAGATGCGGATCACCGCCGCCCTCGAGCGGCTGACGCGAGGCCGCACCTCGGTGACCATCGCCCACCGGATGAGCACCGCGGAGCGAGCCGACCTCGTGGTCGTCGTCGACCAGGGCCGCGTCGTGCAGCAGGGCCCCCATGCGCAGCTCGTGGGCCAGGGCGGCGTCTACGGCCGGCTCCACCGCTCCTGGGTCGCGCAGCGCGGCACCACGGCCCGACGACCGGCGGCATCGGACGGGGCCGATAATCGGACCCATGACTGAACCGCCCGGCACCTCCGACCCGGCCGAGGCCGGCCTGTCACCCGACATCGCGTCCCGGCTCAAGCGTGACGCCGCGGGGCTGGTGCCGGCGGTCGTGCAGCAGCACGACACCGGCGAGGTGCTGATGCTGGGGTGGATGGACGACGAGGCGCTGCACCGCACCCTGACCACCGGTCGGACCACCTTCTGGAGCCGCTCGCGGCAGAGCTACTGGGTCAAGGGCGAGACCTCCGGGCACCGGCAGCACGTGCGCGCCGTACGCCTGGACTGCGACGGCGACACGCTGCTGGTCTCGGTCGACCAGGAAGGCCCCGCGTGCCACACCGGCGCCCGGACCTGCTTCGAGGCCGACCTGCTGGCGGTCGTGGAGCCGTGACCGCGAGGTTCCGGCCCGGGCTCGGCCCGACTGCCGTGCTCGGCCTGGCGGGGGCGGGGCTGGCTGCGGTGTCCTCTGCCCAGGTGTGGGGGCGTGCACAGGCGACCTTGCCCGCGGTGCGCACGGTCGAGGCCCGGGGCGCCGACGTGGCCCCGGTCGCGCTGCCGCTCGCGCTGGTCGCGCTGGCGTCCTGGGGCGCGATCCTCGTGCTACGGCTGCAGGGACGGCGGGTGGTGGCCGTGCTCGGTCTCGCCGCCAGCCTGGGCGTGATCGCGGCTGTGCTGCTGCGGGTCGGCGACGTCGCCGACACCACCGGGTCGATGCTCGCCGGGGCCGGGCCGCGCGGCGACCTGGGCGCCGAGACCACGCCGTGGCCCTATCTCGCCTGTCTCGGGGCAGCCCTGGCTGCCATGGCGTTCCTGAGCGCGGTGCGGTCGGCCCGCTCCTGGCCGGAGATGTCGCGGCGCTACGACTCGCCGACTCCTGGCCCCTCGGCCGCTGCGGACCCCGACGACCCCAGCGGGCCCGGCCGCTCCGGGGGCCCCGACGGCCCCGAGGGACCCGGCGGGCCTGCGGCCGAGGTGGAAGCAGAGGGCTCCCGGGCCCCTGCCGACCTCTGGCGCGAGCTGGACGAGGGTCACGACCCGACAGCGTGACCCGTACCCACTACGATGTCCCTCGCAGTCGACGCAGCCCTGACCGACCAGGAGTGACCATGAGTGCGCATCACGGCAGGACCCCGGCAGCGTGGACGGGGGTCGCCATCGCCCTGATCGGGTTCGTCCTGGGTGGCGTCGGCCTCGTCGTCGAGTCGATGCCCCTGTTCTACGTGGGGCTGGTCCTGGGGGTCGTCAGCGCCGTGGTCGGTGGCGTGATGTCCAAGATGGGCATGGGCGCCCAGGCCCGCTGAGCCCGGTCGTCATGAGTCCAGGACGCGCCCCCGACGCCGCCACGCGGTGGCCCGACGAGGTGGTCCCGGCCGGGGTGGTGCCCTACCGAGCCGGGCCGTCGTGGACCCGGTGGCAGCGGATCCAGCCGCCCGTGGTGATCGCCGTCCTGGTGCTCGCGGGCAGCGTGGCGCTCCACCTGCGTGACCCTCACCAGCAGGGGAGCTGGGGCTTGTGCCCGTGGCTGCTGCTGAGCGGCACCTACTGCCCGGGGTGCGGCGGTCTGCGAGCGGTCAACGACCTCAGCCACGGCGAGGTGCTCGCAGCGGCGTCGAGCAACCTCGCGTTCGTGCTCAGCATCCCGGTGCTGCTCGGCATCTGGGTGCGCTCCCTGGTCCACCGTTGGCGAGGCGTCGTGCGCCCGTGGCCACCGGCACGGGTCAACCTCGCCTGGACGCTGGCGATCGGCTCGATCGCCGTGTTCACCGTGGCGCGCAACCTGCCCTACGGTCCGCTGCCGTGGCTGGTCCCCTGAGCTCGGGCTCAGCGAGGCTCACGAGGTCGGCAGGGTCAGTGCCAGGCCGAAGAGCAGGCCGAGACCGACCCCGGCCAGCACCGCGAGGATGCCGGTGACCAGCCCACCGATCGCGAGGCCGTCGCCGCTCTGTCGACCCCCGCTGGCCGCGATCTCCTTGCGTGCCTGCACGCCGAGCACGATGCCGGCGATGCCGATCAGCCCGAACCCGGGGAAGCAGCACACCAGCACGATCGAGACCAACCCGACGCCGAGGGCCCAGGCGGCCTTCTGGTTCGTGACCGGCCCGAAGTTCCCGTAGCCCTGCCCGTACTGGGGCTGCTGGACCGTACTGGGGTTGACCGTACTGGGGCTGGCCGTACTGGGGCTGGCCGTACTGGGGCGGAGCCGGCTGACCGGACTGCTCCTGGCCGTACTGGGGCTGGCCGTACTGGGGCGGAGCCGGTTGACCGGGACCCGGCTGCTCAGGCTGACCGGGCTGCTCCTGGCCGTACTGCGGGGCCTGCCCGTAGACCGTCTGGTCGAACTGCCTCGGTGCGCCGGAGGAGGGCGGCGGGGCCGCCGGGTGGGCCGGTGGGTGCTGCCCCGGCGTCGGCGGCACGCCGAAGGTCCGGGTGACCTCCGCATCGCCCGTCCCGCCGGTCCCCCCGTTCTCGTCGTCGTCGAGGGGTCGCGTCGGCTCGTGGTCCGGCGGGGGCCCGTAGGGGTGGCGTTCCCCGGCGTCACGCGGGTCGTCCTCGCCGGGAGTGGTGTCGGGCTCGTGGGGATCGCTCATCGGGTCTCCGAGGTCGTCGATCGTGGCGTTCGGGCTCCGAGGCTATCGCGGGTCCGTCGCGGCGCACGCGGCGCTCGGGTGGCTCACTGCTCGGTCCTGCCGTGCTCGTCGTTGCGTCCGCGTGAGATTGTTGGAGGCGGTCCCACCCCGGCTCGAGCACTGATCGAGCAGGCACGGCAGACCGAGCCGACCGTGAGCACAGGAGGCCTGACCATGTCGCGCGCCAGCACCGTCCTCGACGACATCATCGTCGGGGTGCGCGAGGACCTCGAGCAGCGTCGACGCGACGTCCCCTGGGAGCAGCTGCGCGACGAGGTCGACGCCCGTGGCGTCGCGCTCGACCCGATGCCCGCGCTGCGCAGCGCCGGGGTGCAGGTGATCGCCGAGGTCAAGCGGGCCTCCCCGAGCAAGGGCGAGCTGGCCGAGATCCCCGACCCCGCCGCGCTGGCCGGGCGGTACGCCGCTGCCGGCGCCGTCGCGATCAGCGTCCTGACCGAGGCGCGCCGGTTCAAGGGGAGCCTGGAGGACCTGCGGGCCGTGCGTGCCGAGGTGCGCGTGCCGGTCCTGCGCAAGGACTTCCTGGTCGAGCGGTACCAGCTGTGGGAGGCCCGTGCAGCCGGCGCCGACCTCGTGCTGCTGATCGTCGCCGGGCTCGACCGGCCGCTGCTGGCAGACCTGCACGCCGAGGCGGTCTCGCTGGGGCTGACCCCGCTGGTCGAGGTGCACGACACCGAGGAGGTGGAGACCGCGGTCGACGCCGGGGCCCAGCTGATCGGGGTCAACTCCCGCGACCTGAAGACCCTCGAGGTGCACCCCGATCGGTTCGCCAAGGTGGCCCCGGCGATCCCCGAGGGCATCGTCCGCGTCGCCGAGTCGGGCATCGCCGGGCCCGACGACGTGCGTGAGCTGGTCGGTCACGGCGCCGACGTCGTGCTGGTCGGGGAGGCACTGGTGCGGGCGGGTGACCCCGCGGTGGCGCTCGCCGCGCTGCGCGAGGCCGGTTCCGCGGTCGCACCACGTCCCGGTGGGGCGCGCCCATGACGACCGCACGTGAGACCGGGCCGTCCGGCCGCTCCTCACTGGCGCCCGACGAGACCGGCCACTTCGGCAGCTTCGGCGGGCGCTTCATGCCCGAGGCGCTCGTCGCGGCTCTCGACGAGCTCACCGCCGCCTGGCAGGACGCCATGGCCGACCCCGACTTCGTGGCCGAGTTCCACCGCCTGCTGCGCGACTACGCCGGCACTCCCTCGATGCTCTACGACGCGACGCGGCTCTCCGAGGTGGCCGGCGCCCGGATCCTGCTCAAGCGCGAGGACCTCAACCACACCGGTGCCCACAAGATCCGCAACGTCCTCGGCCAGGCCCTGCTGACCAAGCGCATGGGCAAGCAGCGGGTCATCGCCGAGACCGGCGCCGGTCAGCACGGCGTCGCTGCCGCGACCGCCGCGGCCTACCTCGGCCTCGAGTGCATGGTCTACATGGGCGAGGTCGACACCCAGCGACAGGCGCTCAACGTGGCGCGGATGAAGTTCCTGGGAGCCGAGGTGGTCCCGGTGACCACCGGCGCCCGCACGTTGAAGGACGCCATCAACGAGGCGTTGCGCGACTGGGTCGCCAGCGTCGACCACACGGCGTACCTCTTCGGCACGGCCGCCGGTCCGCACCCCTTCCCCAGCCTGGTGCGCTCCTTCGTGCGCGGCATCGGCGACGAGGCGCGCGCGCAGTGCCTGGAGCTCACCGGCGCCCTGCCCGACGCCGTGACCGCCTGCGTCGGCGGCGGGTCCAACGCCATCGGGCTCTTCGCGGGCTTCCTCGACGACCCCGAGGTGCGCATCGTCGGCTTCGAGCCGGGCGGCGACGGCGTGGACACCCCGCGTCACGCGGCCACGATCCATGCCGGCGAGGTCGGGGTCCTGCACGGGGCGCGCACCTTCGTCCTGCAGGACGAGGACGGCCAGACCATCGAGTCGCACTCGATCTCCGCGGGCCTGGACTACCCGGGCGTCGGCCCCGAGCACGCCCATCTCGCGGTCGAGGGACGTGCCGACTACTTCCCGGTGACCGACACCGAGGCCATGGACGCCTTCTCGCTGCTCGCCCGCACCGAGGGGATCATCCCGGCGATCGAGTCGGCCCACGCCGTCGCGGGCACGCTGCGACTCGCGCGCGAGATGCCCGGGGCCACCATCGTGGTGAACCTCTCCGGGCGAGGTGACAAGGACATGGGCACCGCCATGGAGTGGTTCGGGTTGGGCGCCGATCGCGGGGAGGTCCTCGACGACTCCGCGACCGAGGACCCGGCGTGAGCGCCGGCACCGGCCGGGTCGCCGCGGCCTACGCCAAGGCTCGCGACGAGGGCCGGGCCGCGCTGGTGGGCTACGTCCCGGCCGGTTTCCCGAGCCTGTCGGCCTCGATCGAGGTGATGCGGCTGATGGCACAGTCCGGCTGCGACGTCATCGAGGTGGGCCTGCCCTACTCCGACCCGGTCATGGACGGCCCGGTGGTGCAGGCGGCCGCGCAGCGCGCGCTGGACCAAGGGTTCCGCGTGCGCGACGCGCTCGAGGTCGTGCAGGGCGTGGCGGACACCGGCGTGGCGACCGTGGTCATGACCTACTGGAACCCGATCGAGCGCTACGGGGTCGAGCGGTGGGCGGCCGACCTCGCCGCCGCCGGTGGATCCGGCCTGATCACGCCGGACATCACCCCGGAGGAGGCCGGCCCCTGGCTGCAGGCCTCGGCCGAGCACGACCTGGACCGCATCTTCCTGGTCGCTCCGTCCTCCACCGACGAGCGCATCCGCTACACCACCGAGCACTGCTCGGGCTTCGTCTACGCCACCGCGGTCATGGGGGTCACCGGCACCCGCACCTCGACCAGTGACCTCGCCCAGCCGCTGGTCGCGCGCACCCGCGCCGCCACCGACCTCCCGGTCGGCGTGGGGCTCGGAGTCTCCGACGGCCAGCAGGCCGCTGCGGTCGCGCAGTACGCCGACGGGGTCATCGTGGGCTCGGCGTTCATCCGCCGGATGCTCGAGGCCGGCGAGGACTCCTCGCTCACCTCCCAGGCGGCCGCAGCCGTCGAGGAGCTGACCCGCGACCTGGCCGAGGGCGTGCGCCGCGGAGGGGCTGCCCGTGCCGGCTGAACCGGCCGCAGCGCGCCGTCGGCGACCGAACCGGTCGCGGGTCCTGCGTGTCGCCGCGGCCCTGACGAGCATCGGTCTCGCCGCCTCGTCGGCCGGATGCGGCGAGGGAGGGTCGGACGACCAGGTGGTCACCGGGGTGGTGGCCGACAGCGCCGCCGGGCTCAACGGCAGCACGATCCCCGACGGCTGGCAGCTCCCTCCGGTGCAGCTCGAGGACACCGAGGGCGAGACGGTCAGACCGGCCCGGGCGGCCCGGGCGCCGTTGACCCTGGTCTTCTTCGGCTACACCCACTGCCCCGACATCTGTCTGGCCGTGATGTCCGACATCGCCTCGGCGCTCAACCGGCTGCCGGAGCAGGAGGCCGAGCAGGTCGAGGTCTGGTTCGTGACCACCGACCCCCAGCGCGACGACGGCCCGACGGTGCGGGCTTGGCTCGACCGCTTCGACCCCTCGTTCCGGGGCTTCACCGGCGACCTGGCGGCGATCGAGGACCTGGCCACGGCGGTGAACGTGCCGATCGAGGAGGGGCGCAAGCTCCCGACCGGTGGCTACGAGGTCACCCACGGCACCCCGATCCTGGGGGTCGTTCCGGGCGGGCAGGCGCGCATGGTGTGGACCGAGGGCACGTCATCGGCCAAGCTCGCCGAGGACCTCCACTCGATCCTGGTCGACCCCGAGCTGATGGAGCAGGCGTGATCGGCGCGGGTGCGGTGGCCGCAGCGGCGGTGGCGCTGGGTGCACTGCCCGGCTCGATTACCGGCTCGATCACCAGCTCCATCCCCAGCCCCGACCAGGGTGTCTGGTACCTCGGTCCGCTGCCCCTGCGTGGCTACGCCCTGGCGATCATCACCGGCATCGTCATCGCGGTCTGGCTCGGCGAGCGACGCCTCGTCGCGCGCGGGGGTCGTCCCGGCCAGGTCCAGGACATCGCCTTGTGGGCGGTGCCGTTCGGCATCATCGGCGGACGGATCTACCACGTCGTCACCGATGCGGACAAGTACTTCGGCGCGGGTCAGCACCCGGTCGACGCGCTCTACATCTGGAACGGCGGCCTCGGCATCTGGGGCGCTGTGGCCTTCGGGGCGCTCGGCGCCTACATCGGCGCCCGGCGTCAGGGGGTCAGGTTCCTGGTGCTCGCCGACGCGATCGCCCCCGGCATCCTGCTGGCGCAGGCGGTGGGTCGCTGGGGCAACTGGGTCAACCAGGAGCTCTTCGGGCGCCCGACGGACCTGCCGTGGGGGTTGGAGATCAGCCCGGAGCATCGGCCTCTGGGCTACAGCGAGTTCGAGACCTTCCACCCCACCTTCCTCTACGAGTCGCTGTGGAACCTCGTGATGGCACTGCTGCTGATCTGGGCCGACCGGCGGTTCCGGCTCGGGGGCGGCCGGGTCTTCGCGCTCTACGTCGCCGGCTACTGCGCGGGGCGGGTGTGGATCGAGATGCTGCGCATCGACCCGGTCTCGGCCGACGACGTCCTGGGCCTGCGGCTCAACGTGTGGACCTCGGTGGTGATGTTCGTGGCAGCCGTGGGTTTCTTCGTGTGGTCGGCACGGACCAGGCCCGGACGCGAGGCCTCAGCGTTGCGCGATCCCGATCCCGAGTCGACCGACGACCCGACTAACGTGGAGTCATGACCCAGTCCGAGCCCTCTGAGCACGCCGAGGCCGCGCCGGCCATCGGTCACGAGCACCCTGACGTCACCGGCGGATGGCTCAGGCCCGCCGTCTTCGGCGCGATGGACGGCCTGGTGTCCAACGTGGCCCTCATCGCCGGGGTCGCGGGCGGCACAGCCGCCTCGGCCGGTTCGCAGCCCGTGGTCCTCGCCGGGCTGGCCGGGCTCAGTGCCGGGGCGTTCTCGATGGCGGTGGGGGAGTACACATCCGTGGCCAGCCAGAGCGAAGCAGCCCTGCGCGAGCTCGACAAGGAGCGACGCGAGATCGCCCGCAACCCGGAGGGTGAGATCGCCGAGCTCGCCGAGATGTACGCCGAGAAGGGGATCGACGCCGAGCTCGCGACGCAGGTCTCGCGCCAGATCCACCGTGACCCGGAGCGGGCCGTGGCGGTGCACGCTCGCGAGGAGTTCGGGATCGACGCCGACGACCTCGCCTCCCCGATGCTCGCGGCCGTCTCCTCCTTCATCGCCTTCGCGATCGGTGCCCTGGTGCCGGTCGTGCCCTACCTGGCCGGAGCGGTCTCGGTGTGGCCCGCGGTCGTGGTGACGATGGCCGCGCTCTTCGTGTGCGGCGCCCTGGTGACCAGGCTCACCGTGGTGAGCTGGGTCTTCGGCGGGCTGCGCCAGATGCTGCTGGGTGCGGCAGCGGCCGGCATCACCTACGCGGTGGGCAGCCTGGTGGGGGCGGGCCTGGGCTGACCGCCCGACCATCGAGTAACATCGGCCTTCGCTTGGGCCAACGTCGTCCCACCGTGCTCGATGAGCGTTCCATCCCTCCGCCTCGTGCCCTCGTCGGGGTGCGCTGCGGCTCCGACGACGCGAAAGGGTTTGCCATGCAGGCCTTTCCCTCGCCCCAGGGGCTCTACGACCCGCGCTTCGAGCACGACGCCTGTGGCGTCGCGTTCGTCGCCACCATGACCGGCGAGCCCAGTCACGAGATCGTGGCCAAGGCGATCCAGGCCCTGCGCAACCTCGAGCACCGTGGGGCCGTCGGCTCCGAGCCCGACTCCGGGGATGGCGCCGGCATCCTGATGCAGCTCCCCGACCGATTCCTGCGCGACGTCGTCGACTTCGAGCTGCCCGCGGCCGGCGGGTACGCCGTGGGCACCGCGTTCGTGCCCGGCGAGGAGGAGCAGGTCTCCGCCGCGTGCGAGCGCGTCGAGGCCATCGCCGCCGAGGAGGGCCTGCGGGTGCTGGGCTGGCGCTCGGTGCCGACCGAGCCCGGCCTGCTCGGGGTCACCTCCCGCAAGGTCATGCCGACCTTCCGCCAGCTCTTCGTCGCCGCGGAGAAGGACGTCGAGCAGATGACGCTGGAGCGCATGGCCTTCTGCCTGCGCAAGCGCTCCGAGCGCGACGTCGACGTCTACTTCCCCTCGCTGTCCTCCCGCACGCTGGCCTACAAGGGCATGCTCACCACCGACCAGCTCGACCGGTTCTACCCCGACCTGGTCGACGAGCGGGTCGAGGCCGCCCTGGCCGTGGTGCACTCGCGCTTCTCCACCAACACCTTCCCGAGCTGGCCCCTGGCCCACCCGTTCCGCTTCATCGCCCACAACGGCGAGATCAACACCGTCATGGGCAACCGCAACTGGATGCGCGCACGGGAGTCCCTGCTCGCCAGCGACCTGATCCCCGGTGACCTCGACCGGCTCTTCCCGATCTGCACCCAGGGCGCCAGCGACTCGGCGACCTTCGACGAGGTGCTGGAGCTGCTGCACCTCGGCGGCCGTTCGCTGCCGCACTCGGTGCTGATGATGATCCCGGAGGCCTGGGAGAACAACGAGCAGATGGACGCCGCCCAGCGCTCCTTCTACGCCTTCCACTCCACCGTCATGGAGCCGTGGGACGGCCCGGCGTGCGTGGTGTTCACCGACGGCACCCAGATCGGCGCGGTGCTGGACCGCAACGGTCTCCGGCCGAGCCGCTACTGGGTCACCGACGACGGTCTGGTCGTGCTGGCCTCCGAGGTCGGCGTCCTCGACATCGACCCCGCCACGATCGTGCGCAAGGGCCGGTTGAAGCCGGGCCGGATGTTCCTGGTGGACACCGAGGAGCACCGGATCATCGAGGACGAGGAGGTCAAGGGCTCCCTCGCCGCTGAGCACCCCTACGACGAGTGGCTGCACGCGGGCCTGGTGCGCCTGCCCGACCTGCCCGACCGCGAGCACATCGTGCACACCCACGCCTCGGTCACCCGTCGCCAGCAGGTGTTCGGCTACACCGAGGAGGAGAAGCGGGTCCTGCTCACCCCGATGGCCAAGACCGGCATGGAGCCGATCGGGTCGATGGGCACCGACACCCCCGTCGCGGTGCTCTCGGAGCGGCCCCGGCTGATCTTCGACTACTTCAGCCAGCTGTTCGCCCAGGTCACCAACCCGCCGCTGGACGCGATCCGTGAGGAGCTGGTCACCTCGCTCTCCGGCTCGATCGGGCCCGAGGCCAACCTGCTGGAGCCCAGCCCGCACGCGTGCCGCCAGATCGTCCTGCCGTTCCCCGTGATCGACAACGACGAGCTGTCCAAGATCCGCCACGTCAACCGCGACGGTGACATGCCCGGCTTCCGGGTGCACATCGCCCGTGGCCTCTACGACGTGCACGGTGGCGGCGAGGCGCTCGCGGGCAAGCTGGACGAGCTGTGCCAGGAGATCTCGGCCGCGATCGCCGACGGGGCCCGCATCATCGTGCTCTCCGACCGGCACTCCAACGCCGAGCTGGCGCCGATCCCTTCGCTGCTGCTCACCGCGGCGGTGCACCACCACCTGGTGCGGCAGAAGGAGCGCACCCAGGTCGGGCTGCTGGTCGAGGCCGGTGACGTGCGTGAGGTGCACCACGTCGCGCTGCTCGTGGGCTACGGCGCCACCGCGGTGAACCCCTACCTCGCGATGGAGACCGTGGAGGACCTCGCCCGCGACGGCTTCTTCGTCGAGACCGCACCCGACCAGGCGGTCCGCAACCTGGTCAAGGCGCTGGGCAAGGGCGTGCTCAAGGTGATGAGCAAGATGGGCGTCTCCACCGTGGCCTCCTACACCGGCGCGCAGATCTTCGAGGCCCTCGGTCTGTCCCAGAACCTGGTGGACCGCTACTTCACCGGCACGGTCAGCAAGCTGGGCGGCGTCGGGCTCGACGTCATCGCCGACGAGGTCCGCCGTCGCCACCTGACGGCGTACCCCTCCGACGGCGTGCCGTCCGCCCACCGCAAGCTCGACGTGGGCGGGGAGTACCAGTGGCGTCGCGAGGGCGAGCCACACCTCTTCGACCCGGACACGGTCTTCCGGCTGCAGCACGCCACGCGCACGCAGAGCTACGAGATCTTCAAGGACTACACCAGCCGCGTCGACGAGCAGGCCGAGCGCCTGATGACGCTGCGCGGCCTGTTCGGGTTCCACGGCGCCGAGGACCTCGGCCGCACGCCGATCCCGGTCGAGGAGGTCGAGCCGGTCTCCGAGATCGTCAAGCGGTTCTCGACCGGCGCCATGTCCTACGGCTCGATCAGCCAGGAGGCGCACGAGACGCTGGCGATCGCCATGAACCGGCTGGGCGGACGGTCCAACACCGGCGAGGGGGGCGAGGACGCCGACCGGCTCTACGACCCCGAGCGCCGGTCGTCGATCAAGCAGGTCGCCTCGGGCCGCTTCGGCGTCACCGCGGAGTACCTCACCAACTCCGACGACATCCAGATCAAGATGGCCCAGGGCGCCAAGCCCGGCGAGGGCGGCCAGCTGCCCGGCCACAAGGTCTACCCCTGGGTGGCCAAGACCCGGTACAGCACGCCCGGCGTCGGCTTGATCAGCCCGCCGCCGCACCACGACATCTACTCGATCGAGGATCTCAAGCAGCTGATCCACGACCTGAAGAACGCCAACCCCTCGGCGCGGGTCCACGTCAAGCTCGTGGCCGAGGTCGGCGTGGGCACCGTGGCGGCCGGGGTGTCCAAGGCCCACGCCGACGTCGTGCTGATCTCCGGGCACGACGGCGGCACCGGCGCCTCGCCGCTGACCTCGTTGAAGCACGCCGGCGGCCCGTGGGAGCTCGGCCTCGCCGAGACCCAGCAGACGTTGCTGATGAACGACCTGCGCGACCGGATCGTGGTGCAGGTCGACGGCCAGCTGAAGACGGGTCGTGACGTCGTGATCGCCGCCCTGCTGGGCGCGGAGGAGTTCGGCTTCGCCACCGCTCCGCTCGTGGTCTCCGGCTGCATCATGATGCGGGTCTGCCACCTCGACACCTGCCCCGTGGGTGTCGCGACCCAGAACCCCGTGCTGCGAGAGCGCTACACCGGCAAGCCCGAGTTCGTGGTGACCTTCTTCGAGTACATCGCCCAGGAGGTGCGTGAGCTGCTCGCCCAGCTCGGGTTCCGCAGCCTCGAGGAGGCGATCGGGCACGTGGAGACCATCGACGCGCGTCGGGCGGTGGACCACTGGAAGGCCAACGGTCTCGACCTCAAGCCGATCCTGCACATGCCGACCGACCTGCCCGAGGGGATGGACCTGCACAACACCAAGCAGCAGGACCACGGCTTGGACAAGGCGCTCGACAACGAGCTGGTGGAGATCTGCGCCGAGGCGCTCGAAGACGGGTCACCGGTCCGGGCCCAGGTCGAGGTGCGCAACGTCAACCGCACGGTGGGCACGATCCTGGGTCACGAGATCACCAAGCGGTACCGCGGCGAGGGACTGCCCGACGGCACGATCGACATCACCTTCACCGGGTCGGCGGGACAGTCGTTCGGTGCGTTCGTGCCCTCCGGGGTCACGCTGCGGCTCGAGGGCGACGCCAACGACTACCTCGGCAAGGGACTCTCCGGTGGCCGGCTCGTCGTGCGGCCCAGCCAGGGAGTGAGGTTCGACGCCTCGCAGCAGATCATCGCCGGCAACGTCATCGGCTACGGCGCCACCAGCGGCGAGATCTTTCTGCGTGGCCAGGTCGGCGAGCGCTTCTGCGTGCGCAACTCGGGCGCGCTCGCCGTGGTCGAGGGAGTGGGCGACCACGGCTGCGAGTACATGACTGGTGGTCGTGTCGTGGTGCTCGGCCCGACGGGGCGCAACTTCGCGGCCGGCATGTCGGGGGGCGTGGCGTTCATCCTCGACCTCGACCAGACCCTGGTGAACCCCGAGCTCGTCGAGCTCGGGCCGGTCAAGGACGACGCCGTGGCGGAGCTGCGCGGCTTCGTCCAGCGCCACGGCGAGGAGACCGGCTCCACCATCGCCCAGGAGCTGCTGGAGGACTGGGACCTCTCGGTGCAACGGTTCACCGAGGTGATGCCCAGCGACTACAAGCGGGTCCTGGACGCTCGTGCGGAGGCCCTGGAGGAGGGCCTCAACGAGGACGAGGCCGCGGCCCGGATCATGGAGGTGCTCCATGGCTGAGCGCAGCGAGGCCGGGCGCATCGAGCAGGTGGAAGGAGCGACACACGATGGCTGACCCCCGAGGATTCCTCAAGCACGGGCGCGAGGTCGCCGACCGACGTCCGGTCGAGGAGCGGGTCAACGACTGGCAGGAGGTCTACCCCGGCGGTCCGGGCAAGGCGCTGCTGCCGATCATCAGCACGCAGGCCGGGCGCTGCATGGACTGCGGGATCCCGTTCTGCCACCAGGGCTGCCCCCTGGGCAACCTGATCCCCGACTGGAACGACCTGGTCTGGCGCGACGACTGGGACGAGGCGATCGAGCGGCTGCACGCGACCAACAACTTCCCGGAGTTCACCGGGCGGCTGTGCCCGGCGCCGTGCGAGACCGCCTGCGTCCTGGGCATCAACCAGGACCCGGTGACCATCAAGAACGTCGAGGTCGCCATCGCCGACCGGGCGTGGGAGTCCGGCGCCGTCCGCCCGCAGCCCCCCGAATGGCTGACCGGCAAGACCGTGGCCGTGGTCGGCTCCGGCCCGGCCGGGCTCGCGGTCGCCCAGCAGCTGACCCGGGCGGGACACACGGTCGTGGTCTACGAGCGCGCCGACCGCTCCGGCGGGCTGATGCGCTACGGCATCCCCGAGTTCAAGATGGAGAAGGCGGTCCTGGACCGCCGACTGCGCCAGATGGAGCGCGAGGGCACGATCTTCCGCACCGGCGTGGACGTCGGCGGCAAGATCACCGGCGACAACCTCATCGAGCGCTTCGACGCCGTGGTGCTGGCCGTGGGTGCCTGCCACGCCCGTGAGCTGCCGGTCACCGGCCGCGAGCTGGACGGCGTGCACCAGGCGATGGAGTTCCTTCCCCAGGCCAACCGCTCCTCGCACGGCGAGGAGGTCGAGGACCAGATCCTCGCGACCGACAAGGACGTCGTCATCATCGGGGGCGGCGACACCGGGGCCGACTGCCTCGGCACCGCCATCCGCCAGCAGGCACGCTCGATCACCCAGCTCGAGATCATGCCGCGGCCGGGCGAGGAGCGGGCCGCCGGCCAGCCGTGGCCGACGTACCCGATGACCTTCCGGGTCTCCTCGGCTCACGAGGAGGGCGGCGACCGGGTCTATGCGACCTCCACCACCGAGTTCGTGGGCGACGACGAGGGCCGGGTCTCCGCGCTGAGGCTGGTCGAGGTCGACGCCTCCTTCAAGCCGATCGAGGGCACCGAGCGCGAGATCCCGGCCCAGCTGGTGCTGCTGGCCATGGGCTTCGTCGGTCCGGAGAAGCCGGGTTTGGTCGAGCAGCTCGACGTCGAGCTCGACGAGCGGGGCAACATCAAGCGCGACGGCCAGTACCGCTCCTCGGTGCCGGGGGTCTTCGTGGCCGGTGACGCCGGTCGTGGCCAGTCGCTGATCGTGTGGGCGATCGCCGAGGGCCGCGCGTGCGCGGCCTCGGTCGACACCTACCTCACCGGCTCCTCGACCCTGCCCGCACCGATCCCCCCGACCGCGCGGCCTCTGACCGTCTAGAGACCGCTGGGCCGAGGCGGCCCGGACCGCCCCGCTCAGTGAGGGGTCAAGTAGGGTCGAATCGTGCGGAGAGCCAAGATCGTGGTGACCCTTGGTCCTGCCACCTCGACCCCCGAGCGGATCCGTGAGCTCGTCGAGGCGGGCATGGACGTCGCCCGCCTGAACCTGAGCCACGGCACTCACGAGGACCACGAGCGGGTCTACCGGATGGTGCGCGAGGCCTCGGACCAGTCGGGGCGCGCCATCGGGATCTTCGCCGACCTCCAAGGACCCAAGATCCGGCTCGGCCGGCTGGGTGGCGGGCCGATCGACCTCAAGCAGGGTCAGGAGCTGGTCGTCTCCACCCGCGAGGGCGCCGGACGCGACGGCAACCGGGAGGGTGAGGGTGGTGCCACGGTCGTCCCGACGACGTACTCCGGGCTGCCACGGGACGTGCACCCCGGAGACCCGCTGCTCATCGACGACGGCCGGGTCCGGCTCGAGGTGGTCGAGGTGGACGACACCGAGGTCCGCACCACCGTGCAGGTGCCGGGACGGATCAGCAACCACAAGGGCATCAACCTGCCCGGGGTGCCGGTCTCGGTGCCGGCGCTCTCGGAGAAGGACGAGGAAGACCTGCGCTGGGCGCTGCACCTGTGCGTCGACATGGTCGCCCTGTCGTTCGTCCGCAGCGCCGACGACGCCGAGGCCGTGCGCCGGATCATGGCCGAGGAGCGCGTGCACGTCCCGGTCATCGCGAAGATCGAGAAGCCGCAGGCGATCGACAACCTCGACGACGTGGTCAAGGCCTTCGACGGCTTCATGGTCGCGAGGGGTGACCTGGGAGTGGAGTGCCCGCTGGAGGACGTCCCGTTCCTGCAGAAGCAGGTCATCGAGACCGCGCGGCGCAACGCCAAGCCGGTGATCGTGGCCACCCAGATGCTCGAGTCGATGATCTCTGCGCCTCGACCCACGCGCGCCGAGGCCTCCGACGTCGCCAACGCGGTGCTCGACGGCGCGGACGCCGTGATGCTCTCCGGTGAGACCAGCGTGGGGGAGTTCCCCGTCGAGACGGTGCGCACGATGAGCCGCATCATCGAGTCCACCGAGGACCACGGGCTTGACCGGATGGCCGCCATCGACTGGCAGCCACGAACCCGCGGCGGCGTGATCGCGAAGGCGGCCGCCGAGGTCGCCGAGCGGGTGGGGGCGGCGTACCTGGTGGCCTTCACCCAGAGCGGTGACTCCGCCCGGCGGCTCTCGCGGCTGCGTAGCCCGGTGCCCGTCCTGGCCTTCACCCCGATGCCTGCGACCCGCTCCCGGCTCTCGATGTCCTGGGGCACCGAGACCTTCATCGGCGAGTCGGTGGACCACACCGATGAGATGGTGCGCCAGGTGGACGAGGCGCTGCTGCGGATCGGGCGGGTCAAGGAGGGCGACCTCGTGGTGATCATCGCCGGCAGTCCTCCCGGGATCCCCGGCTCGACGAACGCACTGCGGGTGCACCGGATGGGCGACGCGATCAACGAGGTGGCTCCCGCCTACCGGCGTCAGCGCTGAACCAGCGCCGGTCCGGGTGAGGGAGCGGGGGTGCCCCGGGTGAGATTCGAACTCACACTGGATGGTGTTTGAGACCACTGCCTCTGCCATTGGGCTACCGGGGCCTTGGGTCGTCGCGTGCCGCGAGACCGCGAGCAACGCTAGCGGACGGATTCCCAAGGGATGTAGGCGCTTGTCGGACATTGCGAGCTCCGGCGCCGACTTCCCTCGAGAACCCGGCACTTCCCACGATGGGCACGTCGTGGGAAGTGCCGGGTGGGCTACATACCTTGGGAAACCGCCACGACCACGGCTCGTCCGGATATGTCGGGAGCAGGACCATCTCGGGACCTCCACACCCATAAGGGCGTTGGCAAGACCCGGCGGCCCTGGCATGGTGAGGTCACCAGACCCACTGGAGGACCCGCCCGTGACCCTGAGGGAGCAGCTGCTCGACCTCGGCCGTGAGCTCATGGCTCGCGTGAGCAGCCAGGAGCGATCCGTGGCCAACGCCCGGAGCGCCACGACCGAGCTGTCCCGTGCCCGGGTGGAGCGCAACGACGTGGAGCTCTTCCTCGAGCAGCGGCTTGCCGATGCAGGCGAGGCCGCCGATGCCGAGGTCGAGCTGCGTCGATCCGCCGACCCGCGCGCCAGCTGGAGCTGAGCCGGCGGCACCGACCGCCGTCCTGCCCGGCCACGTGGCCGATACCCTGCCTGGGTGACCTCGAGATCCACCCGCCCGCCGCTGCGCATACTGGTGGCCGAGGACGAGGCCCTGATCCGGATGGACCTGGTCGAGATGCTCGGCGAGGAGGGCTACGACGTCGTCGCCCAGGCAGCCGACGGGGCCGCGGCGGTCGAGCTCGCCGAGCAGGAGCGCCCCGACCTCGTCGTCCTCGACGTCAAGATGCCCAAGCTCGACGGCATCTCGGCCGCACAGCGCATCGCCGAGCAGCGGATCGCGCCCGTGGTCATCCTGACCGCCTTCGGGCAGCGCGAGCTGGTGGAGCGGGCCCGCGACGCCGGCGCCATGGCCTACGTCGTCAAGCCCTTCACCAAGAACGACCTCGTGCCCGCGATCGAGATGGCCCTCAGCCGCCATGCCGAGATCAGCGCGCTGGAGAGCGAGGTCGTCGGGCTCACCGAGCGCCTCGAGACCCGCAAGTCCGTCGAGCGCGCCAAGGGCGTCCTGCAGCAGCAGCTGGGCCTTGCCGAGCCCGACGCCTTCCGGTGGATCCAGAAGACGGCGATGGATCTGCGACTCTCGATGGGCGAGGTCGCGCAGGGCGTGGTCGCACACGGCCCCGGGCTCGGTCAGGACGACGGCTGACGCCCGCCACTGGCTCCGTGCGACCCCGGTGCTCATCAGTTGTCACGAAATGACAACAACCACACGCCGGGGGACTCGCGCCTCTCTTGCGCAGCGTCGATATGACGTTAGGTTGCGTCCCACACAGTGTTGCCACGGTCAGTCGTGGCACGGGCAGAACCACATGGAGGCTTCATGAAGCGCCCCACCCGAGTAGTACGACTGGCCGCGGCAGCTGCGGCTGCGTCGCTGGTCCTGGCTGCCTGTGGCAGCGACGACAGCTCCGAGGACACCTCGGACGACGCGTCCAGCGACAGCAGTGGCGACAGCGGCGCGTCGGCCGAGGGCGATGGCGTCCTGCGGATCGGCAGCCTGCTGCCGGCGACCGGTGACCTGGCATTCCTCGGGCCCCCGGAGTTCGCAGGTGTCGACCTGGCGGTCCAGGACATCAACGAGGCCGGTGGCGTCCTCGGCAAGGACGTCGAGAAGTTCGACGCCGACTCCGGTGACGGCACTCCCGACATCGCGGGCCAGGAGGTCGACAAGCTCTTCAACAAGAACGTCGACGCCATCATCGGTGCGGCCTCGTCATCGGTCTCCCAGAGCGTGATCGACAAGATCACCACCTCCGGCGTGGTCCAGTTCTCACCGGCCAACACCGCGGCGGGCTTCGACACCTACGAGGACAACGGGCTCTACTTCCGCACCGCTCCCTCGGACATCCTGCAGGGCCGTCTGCTGGCCGACCAGATCGTCAAGGACGGCTTCAACAACGTCGCGATCATGGGCCGCCAGGACTTCTACGGCGAGGGTCTGGCCGAGCAGGTCCAGAAGACGCTGGAGGAGAAGGGCGCCACGGTCTCCGAGTTCGTTCTCTACAACGCCGACGCGCAGAAGTTCAGCGCCGAGGTCGCGAAGGTCGCGGCAGCCAAGCCGGAGGCGCTGGTCATGGTCTCCTTCGACGAGACCAAGAAGATCATCCCGCAGCTGATCGCCAACGGCGTCGGCCCGCAGGACATCCAGCTCTACTTCGTCGACGGAAACCTGGCCGACTACTCCGACCAGAAGTTCGACCTCACCGGGGTCAAGGGCACCACGCCGATCTCGGCCGACCCCGACCCGAAGTTCAACGACCAGTTGAAGTCGGTGGACCCGAAGCTCAAGGAGTTCGCCTACGGGGCGCAGGCCTACGACGCTGTGGTGATCACCGCCCTCGCGGCGATCGCGGCCGACAGCGACGCAGGTGAGGCAATCGGCAAGAACATCGTCGACGTCACCCAGGGCGGCACCGAGTGCACCACCTTCGAGGAGTGCTCGCAGCTGCTCGACGACGGCGAGGACATCGACTACAACGGCCAGAGCGGCCCCGCTGACATGAACGACAGCGGCAGCCTCTCGGCCGGTACGTACGGCATCTTCGAGTACAAGAAGGGGAACACCTTCGAGCAGATCGACACCGTCTCCGGTGTGCTCGAGTGAGCTCCTGACTCTCTGAGTCACCAAGCGGGGCTCGGTCCGACAGGGCCGGGCCCCGCTTGTTCGTCCAGGACGTGAAGGGGGCTGCGTCGTTGCGAGCAGATCGACACCGTCTCCGGTGTGCTCGAGTGAGCTCCTGACTCTCTGAGTGACCAAGCGGGGCTCGGTCCGACAGGGCCGGGCCCCGCTTGTTCGTCCAGGACGTGAAGGGGGCTGTGTCGTTGCGAGCAGATCGACACCGTCTCCGGTGTGCTCGAGCTGAGCTCCTGACTCTCTGAGTGCACCAAGCGGGGCTCGGTCCGACAGGGCCGGGCCCCGCTTGTTCGTCCAGGACGTGAAGGGGGCTGTGTCGTTGCGAGCAGATCGACACCGTCTCCGGTGTGTGGGGAGTCAGCCCTTGGCGAGCGTGCCGAGGTAGAGCTCGATCACCTTCGGGTCGTTTGCGAGCTCGCGACCGGTGCCGGTGTAGGCGTTGCGGCCCTGGTCCATCACGTAGCCGCGGTCGCAGATCTGCAGGCATCGGCGAGCGTTCTGCTCCACCATGACCACCGAGACCCCTGCGCGGTTGATCCGGCGGGTCTGCACGAACACCTCGTCCTGCAGCACCGGCGACAGGCCGGCTGAGGGCTCGTCCAGAAGCAGCACCGACGGGTTCATCATCAGTGCCCGCCCCATGGCCACCATCTGCCGCTCCCCGCCGGAGAGAGAGCCCGCCCGTTGGGCGCGCCGCTCGTGCAGAGCGGGGAAGAGCTCCCCGACGAAGTCGAACCGCTCCTTGAACGACTTCGGTCGCTGGTAGACACCCATCTCCAGGTTCTCCTGGATGGTCAAGGACGGGAACACGTTGTTGGTCTGCGGCACGAACCCGATGCCCTTGGCGACCAGGGAGTCGGCGCGCTGGTTGGTGACGTCGTCGCCACGCAGCCGCACGGTGCCGTTGCCGATCTTCACCAGGCCGAAGAGCGCCTTGAGCAGCGTGGACTTGCCGGCGCCGTTGGGCCCGATGATGCCGACCAGCTCACCTTCGTGGCAGTAGAGGTCGGCGCCGTTGAGGATGTTGACTCCTGGCAGGTAGCCAGCGGTCAGGTCATCGGCGCGCAGCACGGCACCCTCAGCGGCTCGCAAGTGCTCCTTGCGGCCGGGGACCTGTTCTGCGCTCTGCTCGCTCATGCGTTCTTGCCCTTCTTCTTGGGCCTCTTCGCGGCCGCGCGCTCCTCCTGGGTGGCGTCGATCTCGGCGTCGGCGGCAGCGAGGATCTTGCGCTCCTCCTCCTCGGAGATGTCCGTGTCGTGGTGGGCGCCGAGGTAGGCGTCGATCACCCGTTGGTCGGCCATGACGGAGTCGGGTGGCCCCTCGGCCACGATGCGGCCCTGCGCCATGACGATCACCCAGTCGGAGATGTCGCGCACCATGTCCATGTCGTGCTCGACGAAGAGCACCGTGCGGCCCTCGTCACGCAGTGACTTCACGTGGCCGAGCAGGCTCTGCTTGAGCGCCGGGTTGACCCCGGCCATCGGCTCGTCGAGCATCACCAGCTCGGGTTCGGCCATCAGGGCCCGGGCCATCTCCAGCAGCTTGCGTTGCCCTCCGGAGAGCGAGCCCGCGAAGTCCTCCCGCTTCTTGATCAGCAGGAAGCGCTCGAGCAGCTCGTCGGCCTTCGCGGTGATGCTCTTCTCCTGTGAACGCCACAAGGGCGCGAACATCGCCGAGAACAGCGACTCACCCCGCTGCTCAGTCGCGCCTACCCGCATGTTCTCCAGCACGGTCAGCTTCGAGAGGACCTTGGTCAGCTGGAAGGTGCGCACCATGCCCAGCCGCGCGACCTTGTAGGCCTGGACCTTCTTCAGGCTCCTGCCGTTGAAGGACCAGTCACCCTCGTCGGGTCGGTCGAAGCCAGTGAGCAGGTTGAAGAACGTGGTCTTGCCCGCACCGTTCGGGCCGATCAGCCCGGTGATCACGCCGCGCTGGATCTCGACGTGGTCGACGTCGACGGCGGTGAGGCCCCCGAACCGGCGCTTGATCCCGCTGGCGACCACGATGGGGTCGGGCTTCTTCACCCCGGGCTCGGTGGCAAGGCCGGCCAGCGCCGCCCTGGCCTCGGACAACGGCGGACTGGAGCTCGTCTCAGCGGGCATCGAGCGCCAGCTCCCTTCGGTCCCCGAAGATTCCTTGCGGTCTGAAGATCATCAGTAGCATCAAGCCCAGGCCCAGGAAGATGAAGCGCATCAGGCTCGCCTGCTGGGAGTCCATGATCCACGTGGGGATCAACGGGTCGGGTCCCGCGGTGGCCTGGGTGAAGAAGATGCCCAGCGCGGTGATCAGGAACCAGAAGAGGATCGAGCCCACCACCGGCCCGAGCACCCGAGCCGCGCCGCCGATCAGGAGCACGGTGTAGGCGAAGAAGGTGACGTCGGTGGCGAAGAAGGAGGGACCGATCTGCGCCTGGCGTAGGGCAGTGAAGACGCCGGCGAGGCCGCCGAAGAGTCCACCGATCATCAACGACTGCATCTTGTAGGCGTAGACGTTCTTGCCCAGCGAGCGCACCGCGTTCTCGTCCTCGCGGATGCCCTTGAGCACTCGGCCCCACGGGCTGCGCATCAGGGCCCAGATGACCAGGCAGGCGAGCGCCACGACGATCCAGCCGACCGTCATCACGTAGAAGTCGTAGGAGCGCCAGGTCACCAGGCCCGGGATGCCGATCGTGCCGGAGTAGGGGTCGAAGGCTCGGAAGCCGTCGATGAAGTTGGTCAGACCGTCCTGGCCGCCGAAGGTGTCGGAGAACTTCGCGGCGCTGATGGTCTGGCGGATGATCTCCGCGGCGGCGATGGTCACGATCGCCAGGTAGTCGGCCCTGAGCCGCAGCGTCGGGACGCCGAGGATCAGTGCAAGGACCAGGGTGAGCAGAAGGCCCACGATGAGGCCGATCCACAGGCTCGCACCCCAGATGGTGAACAGGGAGACGAACGCGTAGCCGCAGATCATCATGAAACCGGCCTGACCGAAGTTCAGCAGTCCGGTGTATCCGAAGTGCACGTTGAGGCCGATCGCGGCCAGTGCATAGATGATCGCGGTCGGGCCGAGCGCCTGTTGCAAGGAGAGGCTGAGAATCGTCTGGAAGTCCATGGGTTTTCCTTTCTCGGCCTCAGCCGACCCGCTGAGCCTTGCCGAGCAGACCCTGCGGTCTGACCAGCAGCACGAGGATCAGCACCACCAAGGCGCCGACGAACTTGAACTCGGCGGGGATGAACAAGGTGGTCAGCTCCACGAAGGTGCCGATGATGAAGGCGCCGACGATGGCGCCCCAGATGGTGCCGAGCCCACCGAGGACCACGGCGGCGAAGATCAGCAGGAGGATCTTGAAGCCGATCTGGAAGTCGAAACCCTGGGTCACCGCCAGCAGGGCCCCGGACAGGCCGGCAAGGGCGGCTCCGCCGATCCAGACGACGTTGATCACACGCTCGACGTTGATGCCGGTCGCCGCTGACAACGCCGTGTTGTCGGCGACGGCGCGCATGGCCTTCCCGACCCGGGTGTAGCGCAGCAGCGATGTCGTGACGAGCAGCACGACCATGCCGATCACGATCACGATCAGGTCGCGGGAGGTGATCAGCACACCGCCGATGTCGTAGGGCCGGACCGCGGTGTACTGCGAGTAGTTCCGCGCCCCGCCACCGATGAAGTACTGGTAGAGGTTCCGCAGGAAGATCGAGAGTCCGATGCTGACGATCATCATCGCGATGACGCCGGTGCCGCGCATGCGCAGCGGACGCCACAGGGCGATGTCGTTGAGCCAGCCGAAGCCGGCTGAGATCACGAACGCTCCGATGACGGCCACGATCACGGTCACGTCGGTGCCGCCGAGACTGATCTTGCCGGGCAGTTGGTCGATGGCGAACCCGGCCATCGCGCCAAAGGTCACGAGCTCGCCGTGAGAGAAGTTGGTCAGCCCCGTCGTGCCGAAGATCATCGACAGACCCAGCGCGGCCATCGCCAACAGCACGGAGAACACCAGGCCACCGACGAACAGCTGGGCGGCCTGCGACAGGCGACCGCTCAACGAGCTGGTGTTCTCCCCGATCGGGAAGGTGATGGCGATGTCGCTGTCGAGGCTGACGAAGATCTTGCGCTCCACGCTGTCGGGGTTGTCCAGCGCGGTGCCCTCAGGCAGCGTCTCCTCGTCGAGCTTGACGATGTAGTTCTTCCCGAGGTTCTCCACTGCGGAGCCCGGGAGGGGGATGTCGAAGGTGCCGTCGGTCGCGGTGGTCGCCTCGCCGACCGGCTCGCCCGCCTCGTCCTCGACCCGCAGGACGACCCCCTCGACGGGCGAGGGGGGCGTGTCGCGGTTGTCGCAGATCCGGCCGAGGATCGAGATCGTGTCGTCGTCGCTGATCTTGGGCAGGTTGCATTTCGCCGGTCCGGCCGACTCGCCTGACTCCTCGGAGGCGGTGGGTGAGGGGGCCGGGGCGCCGGGAACCACTTCCTCGCCCTCGCCCTCGGGGTCGTTGGAGGCGGCCGGGGCGTCAGGAGCGGGTCCGTCGTCCGCCGCGTGCGCGGGCAGCAGGGCGCCGAGCCCGAGAACCATGAGAAGGGCAGCTGCGACCACTGCGAGCCCCGCCGAGAGAAGCGTCCGCGCAAACCTGGCGAGCATGTGACTCCCTTGTGCAGGTGGGCAACGGTGCGCGACGCCCGAGCGCCCGCTTGAGCGCTCACCCTATTCCGTGGTCCGGAGGTTCGCGAGGACCTCGTACCCGCTGTTTGCCGCGGCGGCGGCGGGGCTCAGCGCAGCAGGATGACCGCTTGGGTGAGCAGTGGCGCGGCGACCAGCGCCGGGAGCAGGTCGCCGACGGGGATCCGGCGGATGCGCAGCAGGCCCAGGGCCAGCGCCACGAGGATCAGCCCGCCCGTGGCGCCCAGGGCGGCGACATGTGCTGCGGGCAGGACGTCTCCGAGCAGGACCCCGACCAGCGTCAGCCCGCCCTGGACCACCGCCAGCACCACGACGCTGGCTGCCACGCCCCAGCCGAACGACGCCGCGAAGGCGATGGCCGCGAAGCCGTCGAGCGCCGACTTCACGTAGAGCTGGTCGGCGCCGCGGCCCAGGCCGTCGTTGAGGGCGCCGAGGATGGTCAGGGGGCCGACGCAGAACAGCAGGGAAGCCGAGACGAAGCCTTCGACGAAACGGTGGCGAGCGGTCGACCCGACGGCGGGGTCAGTGGCCGGGGAGGAAGCGCCGGTCAGGCGCCGACGCAGCCAGTCGCCCAAGGCCTCGAGTCGGTCCTCGACCCGCAGCAGGGAGCCGGCGATCCCTCCCAGCACCAGCGAGCCGAGCACGATGAGGACCGGCGCCTGGGGCCCCACGGCGGCCCGCAGAGCAGGTGAGAGGACGTCGATGACCGTGAGCCCGGCGATCATCAGCGTCGCCAGGCCCAGCGCGTCCGTGACCAGGGAACGGGTGCGCTCGGAGAGCCGGTTGCCGAGCAGCACGCCGGCGCCGGCCCCGAGCAGCACGGCCACGATGTTGACCGCCGTGCCGATGCCTGGGAACACCGCGAGCACCCCTCTCCGCCCATATGTTGGTCAACCGACCAAATCGTTCTACACTTCCTCGGTTCTGTGAGGGAGGTTGACGTGTCACGAATGCCTGTCGAGGTGCGACCGTTGTCGGTCGACGACGGCCCTGCCCTGCACGCATTGTGGGCCCCCCTGCTTCCGCACGAGACCACCGGGGCCGTGTCGCAGGAGCCCGGCGCCTTCGCCTCCCACGTGCTGGGGATGCTGAGCATGGATCTCGAGGCGCGCGTGGTGGTCGCCTCCCTCGACGGCCAGGTCGTGGGTGCGGCGCACCTGCACCGCACCTGGGTGGCACCACTGGCCGGCGCGCAGACCCTCGAGGTCAACCTGCTTGCGGTGGACCCGGCCCGCACCAGGCGCGGCATCGGTCGCGCCCTGCTGGAGGCTGGCCTGACCCGGGCCGAAGAGCTCGGCATCGACGACGTCGTGGTGGTCGGTGCCGCGGGCCACCGTGAAGGGCATCGCTTCCTGGCCCGTCTGGGCATGACGACGGTGGCGGTGCTCCGCACCGCGCCGGTCACCGCGCTGCGGACCCGCCTGCTGAAGGAGAACGGTGGCCTGCCCAACGTCCAGCGGGTGCCGCGGCGCAACCGCCAGGTGGGTCAGGTGGTCGCGGCCCGCAGGAGCCAGCTGCGGGCCCGCAACCGCCAGGCCTGACCGGCCACGGGCCCGGTCTGGATCCGAGGTCTCGCTCCGGTCGACCGAGGTACCAGCTGTCGGTGCGGCTGGTTAGGCTCGCGCAATGGCCGTCCCCACGCGTGAGCGACCCCGTCTGCTGCTCCTCGACGGTCACTCCCTGGCCTATCGAGCCTTCTTCGCCCTGCCCGTCGAGAACTTCTCGACCACGACCGGTCAGCACACCAACGCGGTCTACGGCTTCACCTCGATGCTGATCAACGTGCTGCGCGACGAGGCGCCGACCCACGTCGCGGTCGCCTTCGACGTCTCTCGGCAGACCTTCCGCGCCGAGGAGTACACCGAGTACAAGGCGAACCGCTCGGCCTCTCCCAGCGAGTTCGCCGGCCAGGTCTCGCTGGTCAAGGAGGTGCTCGACGCCCTGTCGGTCCCCTACCTGGAGAAACCCGGCTTCGAGGCCGACGACGTCATTGCCACCCTCGCCACCCAGGGGGTGGCCGCGGGCTACGAGGTCCTGATCTGCACCGGCGACCGCGACTGCTTCCAGCTCATCAACGACCGGACCACGGTGATCTACCCGATGCGCGGGGTCTCGGAGATGAAGCGGATGACGCCGGCCGCGGTCGAGGAGCGCTACGGCATCCCGCCCCACCTCTATCCCGATCTCGCCGCGATCGTGGGGGAGACCTCCGACAACCTGCCCGGCGTACCGGGAGTCGGTCAGGGGTTCGCCAGCAAGTGGCTGGTCGCCCACGGCGACCTCGAGGGCGTGGTGGCCAATGCCGACAAGATCACCGGCAAGAAGGGTGAGGCCCTGCGCGAGCATCTCGGCGACGTGCTGCGCAACCGACGGCTCAATGCGCTGGTGCGCGACCTGGAGCTGCCGTTGACGCCGCCTGAGCTGGCGGTGCGGCCCTGGGACCGTGACCAGGTCCACCGCGTCTTCGACGCGCTCGAGTTCCGGGTGCTGCGCGACCGGCTCTTCAGCACCCTGGAGTCGCAGGAGGAGATCGACGACTCGGGCTTCGAGCTGTCGATGGTCCAGCTGGGTGCAGGAGAGGTCGAGCCGTGGTTGCTCGAGCACGCCCCGCCCGGTGTCCCGGTGGGTGTCCAGGTGGACGGCTCGTGGCGTGCCGGCACCGGTGAGGTGCTCGCGCTGGCGATGGCCAGCGAGAAGGGGGCTGCCTGGGTCGACGCGGCCGGTCTCGACCCTGCTGGCGACGAGGTGGTCGCGCGTTGGCTGGCCGACCCGGAGCGGTTGAAGGTGATGCACGACGCCAAGGGCCCGACGCACGCGTTGGCCGCACGCGGCTGGACACTGCGTGGCCTGCACCGCGACACCGCGCTCTCGGCCTACCTCGCACGCCCCGACCAACGCTCCTACGACCTGGCCGACCTCACGTTGCGCTACCTCAAGCGCGAGCTCAAGGCATCCGCCGCGGCCGACGAAGGTCAGCTCACGCTGGACGCGGTCGGAGACGACACCGCGGGGGAGAGCGCGATGCTCCAGGCCCGCGCCGTGCTCGACCTGGCGCACGCGCTGGACGAGGAGCTGGGTCGCCACGGGGGTGCGCAGCTGCTCGCCGACGTCGAGCTCCCGCTGGTCACGGTGCTCGGCGAGATGGAGCGGGTCGGCATCGCCGTCGACGTCGACCACCTGGAGGCACTGGAGCAGGAGTTCTCCGACGGCGTGCTCAAGGCGGCCGCCGAGGCCTACGAGGTGATCGGCAAGGAGATCAACCTCGGCTCACCCAAGCAGCTGCAGGTCGTGCTGTTCGACGAGCTGGGCATGCCCAAGACCAAGCGCACCAAGACCGGCTACACCACGGACGCCGACGCGCTCGCCGGGCTCTACGAGAAGACCGAGCACCCGTTCCTGATGCACCTGCTGCGCCACCGCGACGTGATCCGGCTGCGGCAGACCGTCGAGGGGCTGCTCAAGACGGTGATGCCGGACGGTCGGATCCACACCACCTTCAACCAGCTGATCGCGGCGACCGGTCGACTCTCGAGCACCGACCCCAACTTGCAGAACATCCCGATCCGCACCGACGAGGGTCGTCGGATCCGCGAGGCCTTCGTCGTGGGCCAGGGCCACGAGTCGCTCATGACCGCCGACTACAGCCAGATCGAGATGCGCATCATGGCGCACCTCTCGGAGGATGCCGGCCTGATCGAGGCGTTCCGGTCGGGGCGTGACTTCCACAGCGTGACCGCGGCGCGGGTGTTCTCCGTCGACGCCGCGGCCGTGACACCGCAGCAGCGGGCGAAGATCAAGGCGATGAACTACGGGCTGGCCTATGGCCTGTCCGCGTTCGGGCTCTCCCAGCAGCTACGCATCGACACCTCCGAGGCGCGCGAGCTGATGGAGGAGTACTTCGAGACCTTCGGCGGGGTGCGCGACTACCTCGCCGGCGTGGTCGACGAGGCCCGCCGCACCGGATTCACCGAGACCATCCTGGGGCGGCGGCGCTATCTCCCCGACCTGCTCAGCGACAACCGGCAGCGTCGCGAGATGGCCGAACGGATGGCCCTCAACGCGCCGATCCAGGGCTCTGCGGCCGACCTGATCAAGGTCGCCATGCTGCGCCTGTCAGCAGCGTTGACGTCCTCCACGATGGCCTCGCGCATGCTGCTGCAGGTGCACGACGAGCTGGTGATCGAGGTCGCCCCGGGCGAGCGTGAGCAGCTGGAGGCGCTCGTACGCCACGAGATGGGAGCGGCGGCGGAGCTGACCGTCGAGCTGGACGTCTCCGTCGGCGTCGGCCACAGCTGGCACGACGCCGCCCACTGAGCGCTGCGGCACCGAGTCCGCACCCTGGCGGCGTCCCCCGTTCGGACAGGCGCGCCACCGGGATGATTTGTCATGGTTCGGGTACAGTGACGCCATTCGTTGGGCCCTGAATTCCCGGCATGGTGGGGGACAAGGTCCTGAACCGGGACCACAACCTGGTCAATCGACCAAGTCCCGTGGCATTGTGAAACACGGGGGAAACATTGCATGATGCCCAGGTGGCACCACTAGCACCATGACCAACACATTCACCGACTGTCCGGGGCCCATCCATGGCCTGACAGCTGGACGGGGGACGTCTACAAGACGGGGGAAACGTCCAGAAGGGAGCGCATCACCGTGCGCAAGGATTTGTATGCCGGCCTCTCGCTGGCCGTGGCAGGTTTCCTGCTGGTCTGCATCGGCAAGTGGCTCGACCTCGAGCTCTCAGCGCTGGCGCTGCTCGGCGTCGCCGGGGGCGCCGTGGTCGCGCTGGTGCCCGACCGATCGGCGGGCCTGCGGCTGCTCGGCTTCGTCGTCGGGTTCGCCATCTCGTGGATCGGCTACTTCGTGAGAGCAGGCCTGTTGCCGGACACCGACTACGGCCGCGCGGTCTACGTGGGGCTGGTCCTGGCACTGGCCATGCTGGCCGCCATCGTCGCCTTCGCCCGCCTTCCCTTCTGGTCGGTGCTCGTGGGCGTCGCGACCTTCGCCGGCGGGTTCGAGGCGACCTACAACTGCTGCGCCACCGCTGGTGCTGAGCAACTCGATCAGCACCGCCACCACGCTGCTGCTCACCACCGCGGTCGGCTTCATGGCGGCCGCATGGGTCGCTCCGGAGCACGAGGCCGCAACCGAGCCCGCTACCGAGCCCGCCACCACCGACGACGAGCCCACCCGCACCAAGGACGACGACTCGGTCGCCCTCGACTCGATGATGGACCGCAACCGATGAGGCACCACGCTGCAATGCACCGACCCACCCGCACCCTGACCAAGTTCGCCGCCATCGGTGGTGGCACCGCGATGATCGTGGCGGCCGGTGCCTTCCCTGCCGTCGCCGCCGAGGACGACGGCGACGGCGACGTCCAGGTCGTCAACACCGAGACCGTGCAGGCCTACACCGACGCCACCGGGGAGGTGCAGAGCAAGCGGCTCTACGAGCAGCTGGCGCTGACCGGCACCGGGCCGGTCGACCTGGCCAACCCGGTCGAGCTCTCCGGCCTGCGCAACCTGGACGGCTTCAGTGGCTTGAGCACCGAGGACGGCAACCAGCTGGTCGACGTCGACGTCGACGGGCAGGAGAACTTCCGCTCGGTCAGCAACTACGAAGAGGACCTGCCGCTGCAGGTCAGCGTGGAGTACGTCCTCGACGGCGAGCCGATCAGCCCGAAGAGCCTGGTCGGCGAGAGCGGCGAGCTCGAGGTCGTCTACACCGTCCAGAACGTCACCAACCAGCCGCAGACGATCACCTACACCGACGGCAAGGGCGGCACGGTCGAGGAGACCGCCGACGTCATGGTGCCGATGGTCGGCAGCCTGGACACCACCCTGCCGTCCAACTTCCGCGAGGTGGAGGGCAACGGCGCCAACCTGGCCGGCGACGGCGAGGGCGGCACGCGCCTGAGCTGGACGATGACGCTGCTCGCGCCGCTCGGCGCGGACACCGTGCAGCTGGGCTACACCGCGCAGGTGAAGGATGCGGTCGCCCCCGGGGCGAGCATCACCGCGCTGCCGGTCAACCCGCTCGACAACCCGACGCTCTCGAGCGCCGCCTCGTCGTACAAGGGTGGCGCCGACACCGGCGAGGAGCTCGCCGACGGCGCCTCGCAGATCGACTCCAACCTGCTCAAGCTGCGCGACGGTGCGGCCGACCTGCTGGCCGGCCTGATCAAGCTGCGCAACGGTGCCGACCAGCTCGAGGACGGTCTGAAGAACGAGGCTGCTCCCGGCGCGAAGAAGCTGGCCAACGGTGCCGGCGACCTCAACGACGGCCTCGGTGACCTAGAGGACGGCGCCGGTCGGCTCGCCGACGGCACCGGTGACCTGCGCAACGGCGTCGGTGACCTCTCCGACGGCGCCGGCAAGCTGAACGACGGTGCAGGCCGGCTCTCCGACGGCGCCAGCAGGCCGAGGCTGGCCGATGGAGCTGGCCGGCGGCCTCAAGCAGATCGTCGGCGGGCTCGACAGCTCGCTGGAACCGAGGGCCTCGCGCTGCGGCTGACGGCATCGACGAACTGCAGGCCGGTGGCAGCGCCGGTGGCCAGGAGCAGCCCGGCATACCCGGACTGCTCATCGGTGCGTCTCACACGCAGATCGGGGAGCCCGGCCGCCCCCGGAATCCGGTCCGGCGTACAGAGGCAGGACACCGGCTCATCAGGCGACTGAACCGCCTAGGGTGGGTATCACCACGCAGACCCGCACCGCCTCGGGAGTGCCCCTGGCCAAGGGCGGCGTCGATCAGGTCAACAGCGACTTGACGCTGCTTGGACTACCGGCGAACGGTGACCCGAACAGCGATCGGCGGGCTGGCCGGAGCTCCGCGGCTGCTCTGACCCAGGTGCGCCGACGCTGTTCTGGCAGCGGTGCCGAGCGCGGGTCCTGCACCGACGTCGCACAGCAGTGCAAGTGCGCCATCAACCAGCATGCTCAGCGGAGCCTCGACGACTCCCGGACAAACCTGTCGGATGCGTCAGTTGGTCGGGCTGGTGTCGAGGTCTCGACCGGCCATCACGCGGTATCACGACACAGCTGGTGCCCGGCGTGCAGTCTCCCCGGCGGCCGGTGCTCACGGCACGCCCGTACGGGAGCGGGAGACCTCGGCTCGCAGGTCGCACGGGAATCATGCGGTGGCGGTGCTGTCGAGGCTCGATGGGGGACTCGCAACAGTTGGAGGCCAGGACTGTGACCCGACGCGCCTCGCTGCTGTGCTGCAGCTGGCAGCCGGTGGCAGACGCGGCGTCGCCGGAGGCTCAAGAGCTCGACGCGGGCTCGGTGAGCTCGCACGCTGGCGCCGAGCAAGCTGGCTGCGGGCACCGGTGACCTGGTCGACGGGGTGGGGCAGCTCGGCGACGGCGCTGCTCAGCTCGACGACGGCGCGAACCAGCTCTCCGACGGTGCCTCACGCGCCGAGGCGGGCTCGCTGCTGATCGCCAACGGCGCCCAGGACCTCGCTGACGGTCTCTTCGAGGCCGCGGGTGGGTCGGGTCTGCTGGCCAAGGGCCTGGACACCGCCGCGAAGGGTGCGCCCCAGCTGGTCGACGGTGCGAGCCGCCTGTCCGAGGAAGGCACCAAGAAGCTGGTCAAGGCCGGGCAGGAGACCGCGCAGGAGTACGGCAAGCAGTACTCCCTGATCCTGGCCGGGGCCGAGCGCGCCGAGGACGAGCGGATGATCGTCGGTGCTCCCGACCAGTCCGTGGGACTGGCGGCGTACAGCTTCGAGATCCAGGGCGAGGACGGCGAGGGGAGCCGCAACCTGGCTCGCACCCTCGGTGGCCTCGCGCTGCTGGGGGCCGGTGCCGGGCTGTTCGCCCTGCGTCGCCGCCTGGTCTGAGTCGCTGACACCTGACCGAGGGTGCCGCCCCCACCGGGGCGGCACCCTCGGTGCTTGTCGGGTCGATCGCAGGCACCTGGCGACTGCGATCGACCCGGTAGCGACGGGCCCCTTCTCGACGCACCGGGTCCCGTCGCGTCGCCGGTCCACACCGGGCCGTCGGGACGGGCACACGAAACCCTGGCTGGGCGATTCTGCGTCGATGACGCTGCAATCCCTCCTCGACGCCCAGGCCGGTGTGGTGCACCGACGTCAGCTGCGCGTGCACGGCCTCGACGACAACGACCTGCGTCGACTCGTGAGACAGCGGCGCCTGGTCCGCATCCACCTGGGCGTCTACATCAACCACACCGGGGCACCGTCGTGGCTGAGCCGGGCGTGGGCTGCGGTCCTGTTCCACAGAGAGGCCGCGCTGTGCGACCGGTCGGCGCTGGACCTCGCCGGAGATCCGATCCACGTGGCCATCGAGCACCCCCGTCACGGTGCCTCGCTGCAGGGAGTTGTCCTCCACCGGTTGACCGACTTGAGTCCGCGCGTGCAGTGGCACCGGTCGCCACCACGACTCCGGGTCGAGGACGCCGCTCTCGACGTGGCCGGGAAGGCCGCCTCGCTGAGTCGAGCGATCGACGTCCTCACCGCTGTCTGCAACCGTCGGGTCACCACGCCCGAGCGGCTGCTCGAGACCTTGGCGGGCAGGCAACGGACCCCGCGGGGCGTGCAGCTGCGGCGAGCGCTGCTGGACGTGGCCGATGGGATGCATTCGGCGCTGGAGTCGGGTCTGGTCCGCCGGGTGCTGAAGCCTCATGGTCTGCCCGTCGGCACCCGCCAGGTGCGGGACGCGACCTCGCACGGCGTGGTGTATCGCGATGTCGTCGTGGCGGAGTACGGCCTGGTTCTGGAGCTGGATGGTCACGCATGGCACGGCGACCCATCGGCCCGGGCTCGCGACATGACCCGAGATCTCGTCGCAGCGGGCGCGGGGCTGCTCACGGTTCGACTGGGCTGGCCCCACATCCAGCAGGCCCCCTGCGTGACCGCCTCCGGTCTGGCCGCTGTGCTGGCCCAGCGGGGCTGGCTTGGTCGTGCCCGCGCGTGCTCGGCCGAGTGCGCGGTGCGCTCAGCAGCCTGACTGGGACCGGACCGTGAGTGCTTGTCGGGTCGATCGCAGGCACCTGGTGACTGCGATCGGACCCCTAGGAGGCTCAGACGGGGATGCGGGTACGACGGTGGGCCGTCTGGCTGAGGACGATCAGGATGCCGAGCAGGACCACGTGGACCGAGCCCACCACCCACAGCAGCCCGGTGATCGAGGAGGTCAGCTGTGCGGCCACCACCAGCACCACCAAGCCGGCCCAGATCACCGCCACGGCCCGTCGCGACTGCCGTGCCACCGCGCCGTAGACCATGAGCTGCTCCATCGCCCACAACGTGCCGATGGCCGCGAACGCCCAGATCATCGGCTCGATCGGCTGATACTCCGCGCCTCCGACGAAGAGCACCGCGAGGTGACCGAGCACCGCGGCGCCCAAGGTCGCGACCGCGCCCAGCGCCAGGACGACGCCCAGGGCACCGAGCTCCATGCGGCGGCGCTGCTCCGGGTCGGCCATGTCGGGGAACGCGATGACCACCACGAACTGGGGCAGGAACAGCACGGCCTTGGCGAGGATCAGTCCTCCGGCGTACCACCCGCTCACCTGGTCATCGAGCAGGTTGCGGGCCAGGATCACGTCGGCGTTCGTCAGCGCGAAGAAGGCGAGCAGGGCGTGGCTGTTGTGGAGCACCTCCACCAGCAGCCGGCGGGGCGGGGGTGCAGCACCTGGGTCGACTGCCTCGGCGCCGCTGGTCTCGTCGGGGCCGGCCGAGAGCGATCGCAGCGCCAGCCAGCCCACGAGCGCCGGGACGAACGCACCGATGGTCACCCCGAGCATCGCGCCGAGCACGTCGGCGCGCCACGCCATGCCCAGGGCGCCGAACCCGAGGCGCCCGACACCGACCCCGACGTAGACCGCGGCCAACGGCACCCAGCGCCGCTCGCCCTGGAGGATCCCGGCCTGGCCCCCCATCACGGTCAACGGCAGGCAGGAGACGGCGAGGAGAAGCACCGGGGCGGCGCCGTCGAGCCGGAGCACCGGCACCAGGATCGGGACGGACGCAGCGGTCAGCACGGCGAGCGCGGTCGCCGCACGCATGGCCGCGCTGACCACGTTGCGACGCATCGCGGGGAGGTGCGAGGGGTCGCGTGCGATCTGCCGGGCCGCTGTGGCCTGCAGCCCCAGAGCGATGACGTTGAGCACCAGCATGAGCCCCATCAACGCGGCCACGGCGCCGTACTGAGCCGGACCGAGGATCCGCGCCGCCACCAGGACGAAGCCGTAGTTGGTGAGGTTCATGACCCCCATGCCCACGGCGATGACGCCGCTGCCGGCCAGCCAGCTGGGCAGGCGCCTGGGATGGGTGGTGGTCACCCGCCTGAGCCTAGGTGGCCGGACCTGACCTCAGCCTCACCGCGGGTCCAGCGAGGCGACGAAGATCGCGGTGCCGGGGATCAGCCGACCGCGCAGCGGGCCCCAGCCGCCCCAGATGCGGTCGTGCCCCTCGGGCCACTGCGGCTCGTGCAGCGCGGTGATCCGCAAGCCTGCCGCGGCGAGCAGCTGCACCCAGTCGCCCAGGGTCCGGTGGTGCTCCACGTAGCGCGCACGTCCGTCATCGTCCTCCTCGACGTACGGCGTGCGGTCCCAGTAGGAGCTGGAGACGATGAGCCCGTCGGGGCCCGGGTCGTCGGGCATCGACCACCGGATCGGGTGGGTGATGGAGAAGGCGAAGGTGCCGCCGGGGCGCAGCACCCGGGTCACCTCGGCGAGCATCGCCTCGCCGTCGGCGACGAACTGCAGCGCGCCGAAGGAGGAGAACACCAGGTCGAAGGTGTCGTCGAGGAAGGGCAGCGCCGTCGCGGTGGCACACGCCGAGGGGACGGCGAGCCCGGTGCCGACGTCGAGCCGGCGGCCGTGCTCCAGCTGGCGCTCGGAGAGGTCGACGCCGTAGGCCTGTGCGCCCTGCTGCCGCAGCCAGCGTGAGCACTGCCCGGCACCGCTGCCCACCTCGAGCGTGACCTTGCCGGCGACGTCGCCGAGCACCGACAGCTGCGCCTCGGTCAGGCCCTCGGGGCCCCACAGGAAGCCGACGTCGCCGAGGAAGTCGCCATGGGTGGACTGGTACTCGTCGGCGTACCGGTCCCAGTCCTCGCGGTTCGCGCGCCGCGACTCGTCCTCGTCGGCCGGGCGGCGCACCGGACTCACCTCGTCGGGTGTGCTGGTCACGCTGCTCTTCTACCACGGCGCGGGCTGAGGGCCCGCGCTCACTCCGGGTCCGCGGCCGTAGATTGAGCCCATGGATGAGGACCCGCCCGCCACGGGGCTCGAGGAGCTGCTGGCCCGGCGGTTTCTCACCACGGACGGCGCGAGGCCGGAGAAGGTGGAGCGCTGGCACGCGCGCGGGCGCCGTACGGCGCGGGAGAACATCGCCGATCTGGTCGACCCCGGGTCGTTCGTGGAGTACGGCCGCTTCGTGACCGCAGCCCAGGAGCAACGTCGTCACCTCGCCGACCTGGTGGTGGAGGCGCCCGCCGACGGCCTCGTCGCCGGGACCGCGCGGGTCGCAGGACGGGCCTGCGCGGTGATGTCCTACGACTACCTCTCGCTGGCCGGCACGCAGGGGATGCGCGGCCACCGCAAGTCCGACCGGTTGCTCGACCTGGTGCACCGGATGGGTCTGCCGACGGTCTTCTTCACCGAGGGCGGCGGGGGCCGGCCCGGGGACGTCGACCTGCCGACCGTCTCCGCCCTGGAGGTCGGCACCTTCGCGCTGTGGGGTGAGCTGCACGGCGTCGTCCCGCGGATCGCGGTCGTCTCGGGCCGTTGCTTCGCCGGCAACGCCGTCCTGGCGGGCTGCGCCGACCTGCGTGTGGCGACACCCGACGCCAACCTCGGCATGGCCGGGCCGGCGATGATCGCCGGAGGAGGACTGGGCGAGGTCCGGGCGGAGGACATCGGCCCGGTCGACGACCAGGCCGCGAACGGCGTGCTCGACGTCGTGGTGGACGACGAGGCCGAGGCCGTGGAGGTGGTCCGCCGGCTGCTCGGCTACCTCGACGCCCCCGCGCCGAGTGGTCCGGCGGTGCCGCAGGAGACCTTGCGCGACGCCCTGCCCGCCAACGACCGGGAGGCCTTCGACGTCCGGGAGGTCGTCGAGGTGCTCGCCGACTCCGACACCCTCACCTGGCTGCGCGATCGCTGGGCGCCCGAGCTGGTCACCGCGATCGGGCGCATCGACGGCGTCCCGGTGGGGCTCCTGGCCAACCAGTCGTTGCACCTCGCCGGAGCCATCGGCTCCGACGCCTCGGCGAAGGCGGCCGACTTCCTCGAGCTCTGCGAGCGCTGGCGACTTCCCGTGGTCAGCCTGGTCGACACCCCGGGCTTCATGGTGGGGCCCGAGGCCGAGCGGGGCGGGCTGGTGCGCCACGCCTCGCGCATGGTGACCGCGGGAGCTCGGCTGACCACGCCGCTGGTGGGGGTGGTGCTGCGCCGCGGCTACGGGCTGGGAGCCCAGGCGATGCTCGGCGGCAGCACGCACCGGCCGCTGCTCACCGTCGCCTGGCCCACTGCCCACCTGGGGCCGATGGGGCTCGAGGGTGCTGTCCGCCTCGCCCTGGCCAAGGAGCTCGCCGCGATGCCCGAGGACGAGCGCGAGGAGACGGTGCGACGCCACACCGCCGACCTGCGCGAGCACGCCAAGGCCATCAACGCCGCCCGCATGGTCGAGATCGACGACGTGATCGATCCCGCCGAGACCCGGCAGGTCGTCGCCGCCACGCTGCGGGCTGCGCGTCAGGTCTGAGGCAGGGGTACGGTCGCATCCCGCCGGTCGCCTCGCCGGGTCCCCGGCCACCGCGCTGCGGCACCCTCGCCCGGTTGGACTCGCTACCCGCGGCGCCGGTACTGTGGGTAGTTGCGTGTGCGGTCTGCCCGAGGCACAGACCTAGGTGTCCCGCCGCTCGCTCGCCCGTCAGGGCGCCGGTTCGTGCAGAGCACCGAGTGTCCGGCTCTTGTCAGGTAGTGAAACGGACCCTCGCGTGCCCGTACGACATCTATCCACCCCAAGGAACACATCTCCTGATGACGATCACCCCTACTCTCTCCGACGCCCCGCAGGTCGCAGTCAACGACATCGGGTCGGAGGAGGAACTCCTCGCTGCCATCGACAGCACCATCAAGAACTTCAACGACGGAGACATCGTCGAAGGCTCCATCGTGAAGGTCGACCGGGACGAGGTCCTGCTCGACATCGGTTACAAGACCGAAGGCGTGATCCCCAGCCGCGAGCTGTCGATCAAGCACGACGTGGATCCCTCCGAGGTCGTCACCGTCGGTGACCACGTCGAGGCCCTGGTCCTGCAGAAGGAGGACAAGGAAGGTCGCCTGATCCTGTCCAAGAAGCGCGCCCAGTACGAGCGCGCCTGGGGCACGATCGAGAAGGTCAAGGAGGAGGACGGCGTCGTCGAGGGCACCGTCATCGAGGTGGTCAAGGGCGGCCTGATCCTGGACATCGGCCTGCGAGGCTTCCTGCCCGCGTCGCTGGTGGAGATGCGTCGCGTGCGCGACCTGCAGCCCTACGTCGGTCAGCAGCTCGAGGCCAAGATCATCGAGCTCGACAAGAACCGCAACAACGTGGTGCTCTCGCGCCGCGCCTGGCTGGAGCAGACCCAGAGCGAGGTCCGTCAGGGCTTCCTCACCCAGCTGCAGAAGGGCCAGATCCGCAAGGGCGTCGTGTCCTCGATCGTCAACTTCGGTGCGTTCGTCGACCTGGGTGGCGTGGACGGCCTGGTGCACGTCTCTGAGCTGTCGTGGAAGCACATCGACCACCCCAGCGAGGTCGTCACCGTCGGCGACGAGGTCACCGTGGAGGTGCTCGACGTCGACATGGACCGCGAGCGGGTCTCGCTGTCGCTCAAGGCGACGCAGGAGGACCCCTGGCAGCACTTCGCCCGCACCCACCAGATCGGCCAGATCGTGCCGGGCAAGGTCACCAAGCTGGTGCCCTTCGGCTCGTTCGTCCGCGTCGAGGAGGGCATCGAGGGCCTGGTGCACATCTCCGAGCTGGCCGAGCGCCACGTGGAGATCCCCGAGCAGGTCGTGCAGGTCAACGACGACGTCATGGTCAAGATCATCGACATCGACCTCGAGCGTCGCCGGATCTCGCTGTCGCTGAAGCAGGCCAACGACACCGCCGCGGCCGGCGACGTCGACGACTTCGACCCGACGTTGTACGGCATGACCGCCAGCTACGACGAGCAGGGCAACTACATCTACCCCGAGGGCTTCGACCCGGGCACCGGCGAGTGGCTCGAGGGCTACGAGGACCAGCGCGCCACCTGGGAGAAGCAGTACGCCGAGGCGCACGCCCGCTGGGAGGCCCACGTCAAGCAGCAGGTCGAGGCCAAGAAGTCGGCCGAGGAGGCCGGCGAGGCCACGTCGTACACCAGCGACGCCCCCGACGAGGGCTCACTGGCCAGCGACGAGGCGCTGCAGGCACTGCGGGAGAAGCTCACCGGCGGCGAGTGATCGCCCTCTAGGCTCCACCGGCACGACGCCCGTTCCCTCTAGGGGGAGCGGGCGTCGTGTCATGTCCGGCGGGTGCGCGAGATGATGGAGACATGTCGGAAGGGATGAGGTCGTGACCGCCGGCATCTGGCTGGGCGCCGTCTTCGCCGCCGGTTTGCTCTCGGTCCTGCTCCGGCTGCCGCCCCTGGTCGGGTTCTTGGCGGCCGGGTTCGCGCTCAACGCCGCCGGAGTGCAGGAGCTGCCCGCGCTCGACGTGGTCGCCAACCTCGGGGTGACGCTGCTGCTCTTCAGCATCGGCCTCAAGCTCGAGGTGCGGACCCTGGCGAAGCGGGCGGTCTGGGGGACCGCGGCCGCGCACATGGTGCTGGCGACCGGGCTCGGAGCCCTCGCGCTGGCGGCTCTCGGGCTGGTGGGGCTGCCGCGGCTGGCCGAGGCCGGATGGTCGACAGTAGTCCTGCTGGGCTTCGCGCTCTCGTTCTCCAGCACCGTGTTCGTGATCAAGGTGCTGGAGGAGCGCAGCGAGTCGCAGTCGCTCTACGGCAGGACCGCGATCGGGATCCTCATCATCCAGGACCTGGCTGCGGTGGTCTTCATCGTGGCGACCGGCGACGAGCCGGTGAGTCCCTGGGCGCCGCTGCTGGTGCTGCTCGTGGTGGCGGTGAAGCCGGTGCGGGCGGTCTGGGGGCGGCTCGGGCACGGCGAGATGCAGACCTTGTTCGGGGTCTTCATGGCTCTGGTGCCGGGTTACGCGTTGTTCGAGGCGATGCATCTCAAGGGCGACCTGGGTGCGCTGGTGATCGGGGTGCTGCTGGCCGGAGCGCCGCAGGCCTCGGAGCTCTCGCGCAGCCTGCTCTCGGTCAAGGATCTGCTGCTGGTGGGGTTCTTCGTGAGCATCGGCTTCTCCGGTGACCTGACGTGGCAGGCGGTCGGGCTGGGCCTGCTGCTCGTCATGCTGCTGCCGGTGCAGTCAGGGCTCTACATGCTGCTCCTGCGCGGTGCCCGGTTGCGGCGCCGTACGTCGGTGCTCGCCGGCCTGGTGCTGGCCAACCACTCCGAGTTCGGGCTGATCGTCGTCGCGGTCGGAGCCTCGGCCGGGTGGCTCGATGAGGACTGGCTGGTGGTGCTGTCCGTGGCAGTGGCGGTGAGCTTCCTCGTCGCCTCGTTCGTCAACCGGCGCTCCTCGAGCCTGGTGCCGACGATCGCGCGGCGGCTCCCGTTGCTGGAGTCGTCGAGGCTCCACCCCGACGACCGCTACATCGACCTCGGTGGCGCGCAGGCCCTGGTGATGGGCATGGGGCGGGTCGGCGCCTCGGCGCACCGCCGGTTGCAGGCGAGGCACGAGCTGCGCGTGCTGGGGGTCGAGATCAGTCCGACCCGTGTCGCGCGGCTGCAGGGGGAGGGGCTCGAGGTGGTCGAGGGCGATGCCGAGGACGCGGAGTTCTGGCGACGCATCGCCCAGGCCGAGCAGATCCAGGTCGCCGTGCTCGCGATGCCCTTCCACGGGTCCAACGCGATCGCGCTGCAGCGACTGCGCCAGGCGGGGTTCGGTGGCCGGGTGGTCGCGGTCGCGCAGTACGACGACGACGCGCGCCGCCTGCGGGGCGGCGGCGCCGACGACGTGCTGCAGATCTACGACGGCGCCGGCGCCGAGCTGGCGGACCGCGCGATGGCTGACCTGGACCGCTGACCAGTTCGGTCAGCGGTGCTGCAGGCGCCGGTCGAGCAGGTAGGGGGAGAAGGCGTCGTCCGGGTGGCTGCGCGGCGGCATCGGGCCGGGGCCCGGGCCGACCGTGCCGTCACCGCGGATGACCACGGTGGTCAGGGCGGCGAGCGTTCCGATGGTGGCGGCCGCGATCAGCAGGACGAAGAGCAGGGTGTCGGTCATGGCAGATAATCTGCCACCGCATGAAGCCTGCCACGAGTGGCAGAGATGACACGTTGCATCGATTAACTGCCACGCCAAGAACCCCGACCTGGCGCTTCGAGGCCCGCGACCGACGCAGGCGACGACGGGGCCGATCGGTCGGTGTGGGGGATCGGGCACAATGGGCGGTGTGAGCCGCGTCACCCCTGCGGTCCTCACCCGCCTGTCCATGAGGTGCGACCACCCGTGCGTGCCGCAGCAGCGAGGAGCGTCGATGAGCGTTGATGAGCACGTGCTCGAGCAGTTCGAGCGCACCGTGGCCCGCGAGCAGCGGATCGAGCCGCGTGACGCGATGCCGGACGCCTACAGAGCGACACTGGTGCGCCAGATCGCCCAGCACGCCCACTCCGAGATCATCGGGATGCAGCCCGAAGGTGCCTGGCTGACCAGCGCCCCGTCGCTGCGTCGCAAGGCGATCCTCACCGCCAAGGTGCAGGACGAGGCCGGCCACGGGATCTACCTCTACGCCGCCGCTGAGACCCTGGGGGTGGACCGCGCCGACCTGACCGAGCGGCTCATCGCGGGCAAGCAGAAGTACTCCTCGATCTTCAACTACGCGACGCTGACCTACGCCGACGTCGGCACCATCGGCTGGCTCGTCGACGGTGCCGCGATCTGCAACCAGGTGCCGCTGTGCCGCTCGTCGTACGGGCCCTACGCGCGAGCGATGATCAGGATCTGCAAGGAGGAGTCCTTCCACCAGCGGCAGGGCTTCGAGCTGCTGGCGACGATGATGCGCGGCACCCCCGCGCAGCGCGAGCTGGTCCAGGAGTCGGTCGAGCGCTGGTGGTGGCCCTCGCTGATGATGTTCGGCCCGCCCGACGACGCCTCGCCCAACTCGGAGCGCTCGATGGCCTGGGGGATCAAGCGGCACTCCAACGACGAGCTGCGGCAGCGCTTCGTCGACATGACCGTGCCGCAGGCCGACGCCCTCGGCGTCACCCTGCCCGACCCCGACCTGCGCTGGGACCAGGAGCGGGGCGGCTACGACTTCGGCGAGCCCGACTGGGAGGAGCTGACCCGCGTGATCACCGGCGGGGGGCAGTGCAACGCCGAGCGGGTCGAGGTGCGTCGCGCGGCGCACGAGGACGGCGCCTGGGTGCGCGAGGCCGCCGCTGCGTACGCCGAGCGCGAGGCCGCCGAGCGGATGGCCACGCGATGACCACGCGCGAGTGGCCGCTGTGGGAGGTCTTCGTGCGGGGCCGTCGTGGCCTGAACCACGTGCACGTCGGCTCGCTGCACGCCCCCGACGAGCAGCTGGCGCTGCGCCACGCGCGCGACGTCTACACCCGCCGCAACGAGGGCGTGAGCATCTGGGTGGTGCGCTCGGTCGACGTGGTCGCCTCCAGCCCCGACGAGCACGACCCGTTCTTCGAGCCGAGCGCGGACAAGGTCTACCGCCACCCGACCTTCTATGAGGTCGCCGACGACGTCCCCCACATGTGATGGCCGACATGACGACGGGTGACCAGCCGCACGAGGACCTCCACGACAGTCCCTATCTGGCGCTCGCCGAGCTCGGAGAGGACTCCCGCTGGGCTTTCGGCGGTGGCTTCGACGACCCGTTGGAGGGCGTCGACACCACGGTGCCGGCGGGGCTGGACCCCCGGCAGCTCGCGGCCCTGTGCCGGGCGCTCGGCGACGAGTCGCTGCTGCTGGCGCAGACCCTTCAGCGCTGGTGCACCCACGCGCCGGAGCTGGAGGAGGAGGTGGCGATCGCCAACGTCGCCCTCGACCTGATCGGCCAGACCCGCATGCTGTACGCGCGGTCTGCCGCGGCCGACCCGGGTGCGGTGCCGCAGCTGGGCGACTCCCCGGTGCCGGCCGAGGACCGCTTGGCCTACTTCCGCGACGCGGACGACTTCAGCTGCACGACGCTGGCCGTGCTGCCCGACGAGGACTTCGCCGGGCTCATGGTGCGCCTCGCCGCCTGGGCGGGCCTGCGGCACGAGCTGTGGCGCGGGCTGGAGGGCTCGCCGGACCCGGTGCTGGCGGCGATCGCGGCACGCGCCCGCGTCGAGGTCAGCTACCACCGCGAGCTCGCGGCGCGCTGGGTGCGTGTGCTCGCCGGTGGCACCGAGGAGTCCGCGCGCCGCACCGGTGCTGCCCTACGACGGGTGCAGCCGCTGGTCGAGGAGCTGAGGCTCGCCCCGGTCGAGGGCGCGGACTGGGCCGAGACCTGGCGGGTAGCCGGGGAGCGGTGGCTGCCGTGGTGGCAGGCGCTGGTCGGCGTCGAGGAGCCTGCTGCCCCGGCAACGAGCGAGCGGGCGGCCTGGCGCGCCGACCTGGTGACCGAGCTGCAGTCCGTCGCCCGCCGGCACCCGGAGGGCACGTGGTGACCGGGACCGTCACGCAGGACCAGGTGCGCGCCGCGGTGGAGGCGGTGCCCGACCCCGAGCTGCCGGTGCTGAGCCTGGCCGACCTCGGGGTGCTGCGCGAGGTGCGCCTCGAGCAGGGCCGGGTGCTGGTGCGGCTCACCCCGACTTACGTGGCCTGCCCGGCGATGGGCACGATCAAGGACGACGTGCGTCGCACCGTGCGCGACCTCGGGCTGGAGGTCGACCTCGAGGTGGTGCTCAGCCCGCCCTGGCACCCCGGACTGATCACCGCACGCGGCCGCGAGCGGCTGGCCGCCGCCGGCATCGCGCCGCCGACGACCGGTCCGGCCGACCTCGGCATGCCGGGCCGGGTCGTGCGCTGCCCGCGCTGCGGAGCGTGCGAGACCACCGTGCTGTCGCAGCGGGGCCCGACGCCCTGCACCTCGATCCTGGTCTGCTCGGCCTGCCGCGAGCCGTTCGAGAAGGTGCGGGAGCGATGAGCTGGCACCGACTGCGCCTGGAGCGCGTCGAGCGGCTCTGCGACGACGCCGTGGCCCTCACCCTGACCCCGGAGTCGACCCCGGAGTCGGCGCGGGGCGGGTTCAGCGACGTCGCCGCCGGCCAGCACCTCGTCGTACGGCGACCGGGCGAGGACGCGCGGCGCACCTACTCGTTGTGCAACGCGCCGGGGGAGCCGCTGCGGATCGGCGTGCGCCGGGTGGCCACCGGTGAGCTGTCCGGCTGGCTGGTGGACCGCGCTCGTCCCGGTGACGTGCTGGAGGCCCAGCCCCCGACCGGTCGGTTCCGGCTCGGAGAGACCGGCGCGGGCGAGCACCACGTGCTGGTGGCGGCAGGCTCGGGGATCACCCCGGTCCTGTCGATCGCGACCACGCTCCTGCGTGATCGCGGTGCGAGCCTCTCGCTGCTGCTGGCCAACCGCACCAGCGCGAGCGCGATGTTCACCGACGAGGTCGCCGACCTCAAGGACCGTCACCCCGAGCGGGTCAGCATCGTGCACGTGCTCTCCCGGGAGCCGCGCGACAGCGACCTGCTCAGCGGTCGACTGGACGGCGAGCGGTTCGCCGCGACCCTGGACGCGCTGGTGCCGTGGCGCGAGGCGGCCGGCTTCTGGCTGTGCGGGCCGTGGGAGATGGTGCAGGCCCACCGCGAGGTGCTGACCGAGCGCGGCGTGCCCGCCGGGTGCGTCCACTCCGAGCTGTTCTTCGTCGAGGACTCACCACCGCCGCCTCCGAGCCGACCCGTCACCGGCCCCGTGCAGACGATGAGCGTGAGGCTCGAGGGGCGCACCACCGAGGTGCCGCAGACCGGGGGCACGGTGCTCGACGCCGTGCGGGCCACCCGCGCCGAGGTGCCGTTCGCGTGTCGCGGCGGGGTGTGCGGCACCTGCCGGGCGCGGGTGCTCGGCGGTGAGGTCGAGATGACCCGCAACTTCGCGCTGGAGGCCGAGGAGGTCGCAGCGGGCTATGTGCTGACATGTCAGAGTTACCCCCGCGGGGCAGGCGTCCGGCTCGACTACGACGCCTGAGCCGTCGGTCGACGTCTCACCAGGAGGAGTCACACATGCGGGTCGCCCTGACCGGGGGGATCGCCTCGGGCAAGAGCACGGTCTCCACGATCCTGGCGCAGCTGGGCGCGATGGTGATCGACGCCGACCAGCTCGCGCGCGACGTGGTGGCCCCGGGCACCCAGGGGCTGGAGCAGGTCGTCGCACGGTTCGGGCGCTCGGTCCTCACCGAGGACGGCGAGCTCGACCGGCCCGCCGTCGCCGAGGTCGTCTTCAAGGACGTGCGGGCGCGCAAGGACCTCGAGGCGATCATCCACCCGCTGGTCTACGAGGCGAGCATGCAGGCCGAGGCCGGCGCCGACCCCGGCACCCTGGTGGTGCACGACATCCCGCTGCTGGCCGAGTCGGGCCGGGCCGGGGACTTCGACGCCGTGATCGTGGTCGACGCCCCGGCCGAGACCCAGGTCGCGCGCATGGTCGAGCAACGCGGCTGGAGCCGAGACGACGCCGAGGCGCGGATCTCGGCCCAGGCGATCCGTGAGGAGCGCCGCGCGATGGCCACGCACGTGCTGGAGAACGACGGGAGCCTGGCCGAGCTCGAGGCGAAGGTGCGCGAGCTGCACCGCGAGCTCACGCGCTGAGGCTCGAGGGTCAGGGAGTGCCCGGCGAGCGAGGAGAGTCCGTCCACGTCGTCGAACGCCGTGAGCCCGGACTCCTTGGTGGCGATGAACAGAGTGTGGAACTCGGCGTCGATGTCGCGCTGGGCGATCGCGTCGGCCCCCTCGACCCGGGCTCGGGCCTGGACTCCGGTCAGTCCGCCCATCCAGGCCAGGCAGATGTCGCCGACCTCGAAGGCCCGCACCACCGCGGTGTAGTCGGTCACGGGCTGGTAGGCGACCTCCAGGCCCGTGGCCTCGGTGAACCGGTCGGTCGGGGCGGGATAGAGCCGGTTGAGCAGCTCGGGGTCCTGGTCCGGGATCGCCGAGATCCCCAGTGGCCCGCTGCGCGACGACGACTCGCTCGCGCCGCTCTCGCTGGCCTCGTCGTCCCCACAGGCCGAGAGGACCACGACCCCGGCGGTGCCGATCAGGAAGGCGCGTCGGGTGGCTTCATGAGCTCCTCCTCCGTTCGCCGGGGTGACCTGCGCCGGCAGTGGCTCAGCGGACCGACTCGTGGGGGCTTGCAGCTGGTGGGGGATCGGCCGTGGTGCGGGAGGAGGCGAGGGCCACCACGACGCCGATGACGACCAGGCACAGCAGGAACGCCGCCGAGGTCGGGGAGCCGCCGAGGATTGGGTCGCTGAACCCCATCTGCGCGTAGAGCGAGAGTGCCCCGAGACCGGCGAGCCCGGCCCCGGCCCCGGCTGCCGGCGAGGGCCCGCGTGATGCCACGAGCAGCAGGGCTCCGGTCACCGCGACGACGAGCCCCCCCACCAGGTTGTACTCACCCAGGCTGACCGAGAGGTCGGTGGAGCGCAGTCCAGGACCTCGTGAGGCGAACGGGTCGGACAGCGACCGCAGTGCACTGTAGAGGCCGACCAGGACCGCCAGTGCACCCCACACCTGGGCGAGGAGGCGGGGCGAGGTGACCCGCGCGCGCACACCGTCGACCGCGAACCCGCGCCCGCTGGAGGTCAGCAGCAGGGCGACGTGCAGGGCGATCATCATCCAGTAGGCCCAGGGCCACTCCTCGGGGGCGAAGGCCACCGAGAGCCCGATCGCGAGCGACTGGGCGATGCCCAGGAGCGCGGCCAGGCGCACCCAGGTGCCGGTGAGGAGCAGTACCGCGAGCGCGGTCTCCGCGGCCAGCACCAGCCAGCCGAAGGGGGTGAAGGTCGGCAGGACGAGGTGCTCGACCACCCAGGAGTACGGCGGGAACACCGGGTGCTCCACCGCGTAGCCGGTGAACTTGTACAGGCCGTTGCCGGCCTCCTTGCCGAAGTCGGGGGCCCGCTTCCATGACACGTTGTAGAGCCACAGCAACCCGACCACGATGCGCAGCACCGTGACTCCCCAGACCTGGTGGCGCGGGACCTCCTCCGTCGCCGGAGCGCTCAGCCATCTCGCCAGGTCACGCACAACGAAACACCTCCCGGCCGCTCGCGGTGGCCGCGTCCTGCACCGCGACGGTGTCGCGGACCACTCCGAGCACCTCGGAGACGGGCAACGGGTCATCGGCGATGCGCATGTTCGGGTTGGTCACCGCGACCGGGTGCCACCAGGCGCCGTCGGCGGTGAGGGTCGGCTCGGGCTCGAGGCTGTCGATGGAGACGTGCACGCCGTTCTCGGCGAACCCCTCCTGGGCCACCGGGCGGATCACGCGATCCTGCGGGTCGATGCCCTCCTGGTCCAGGCGCGCGTGCAGCGCCGCGACCCCCTCGGGGTCCTCGTCGAAGAGGGTGGCGGCGACCCGCACCCGGAAGCCGAGGGCGTGGGCGAGCCCGATCCCGTCGATCGCCTTGGCCCAGGACCCGATCCCACGCTGGCGGTCGTGGAGATCGGGGCCGGCGGAGTCGAGGCTGACCTGCAGCACCACGGAGCGATCCAGCGACTCCAGCGTCTCGCGCCGTCGGCCCCGGCCGAAGATCATGGCGTTGGTGAGGATCGTCCGGCGCAACCCCTCGGCGGCATCCACCAGGTCGCCGAGATCGGGGTGCATGAAGGGTTCCCCACCGGTGAGGAAGACCTCACGTCCGCCCAGGCCCTCGAACTCCGCGAACGCCTCGCGGGCCACCTCGACGGGGAACCGGCGTGCCGCAGCCTTCGGGGAGGACTCCGCACAGCAGTAGGTGCAGGCCAGGTTGCAGTCGAAGTTGCTGTAGACCCACAGCCGCTGGCCCACCGGGGTGGCTCCGCCGAGGGAGAAGACGGTGGACTGCTCGGTGGCCCCCGCCTTGGACACCGCGAACCACCAGGGGCCGTCGGTGGTCTCCTCGACCTGGTCGGCGACCTGGTGCCCGACCAGGTCGGCCCACACCGGGAGGTCCACGGTGACACTGCGCTCCGCGCTGCGGATCCCGAGCAGCTGCCCCTCGTCGAGGCGACGCATGGCGCGGGTGATCAACAGCAGCAGGCCGCTGCCGCAGTCCATGTCCCCTCCGTCGACCAGCCTGGCGACGTCCCCGACAGGAGTGCTCTCCATCGCCCCACCATAGACGTGTACGGGTGGGGTCCTCGGTGAGCACGCTGAGGACGCCGCGGGTCGGTACCGTCGATGACATGGCCGAGCACACCACCGATTCCGGGCCCGCTCGCCTCGCTGACCACGAGGCGCGTCAGGGCTACTGGGAGGGCGTACACGACGGCAAGGACGTCGACGGCGTTTCGTGGTGGCAGTCGGTGCCAGAGCTGTCGCTCGGCCTGGTCGACGCGACGGGCATCGATCCAGCCCAGCCGGTGATCGACGTGGGGGCGGGGTGGTCGACCCTCGTGGACCACCTGCTGGCCCAGGGCTACCGCGACCTCACTGCGATCGACCTGTCGTTCACGGCCTTGCAGACCGTGCGCGAGCGCATCGGGGAGCAGGGCCGTGAGGTGGTGCTGGAGGTCGCCGACGTCCTCGACTACCACCCGGGCCGGCGGTTCGCGCTGTGGCACGACCGCGCGGTCTATCACTTCCTGACCGAGCCCGACGAGCGCGAGGACTACCAGGCGTCCCTGCTCGGCTGCCTCGAGCCGCACGGCTGGGCGGTCGTGGCGACCTTCGGCCCCGACGGCCCCACGACCTGCAGCGGGCTGCCGATCGTGCGCTACACCCACGAGCAGCTGGCCGCGCAGTTCCCCGACTTCGACCTGGTCGACACCGGCGGCGAGGACCACGTGACCCCGTGGGGGACCCGGCAGCAGTTCACCGCGGTGCTGCTGCGGCGCCGCCCCTGATCGTGGCCTGGATCAGGCAGCCAGCTCGGGGTCGGCGATGCGACGCAGCTTCTGCAGCGCCTCCCGCTCCAGCTGACGCACCCGCTCGGCGGAGATGCCGTGCTTCAGGCCGATGTCGGCCAGGCGGTGGACCCGTCCGTCGTCGAGCCCGTAGCGACAGCGGATGATGTCGGCCGATCGCTCGTCGAGCCGCTCGACCAGCGCCTTGAGCCGCTCGCGGGACTCGGTGTCGATGAAGGTCAGGTCGGGCCCGGGGGCGCTCTCCTGGGCGATCAGGTCACCCAGGGAGGTGTCGCCCTCCTCGTCCAGTGGGGTGTCGAGGCTGACGTGCTCCCGGCTCCAGCCGAGCAGGTCGATCACGCGGTCGACGTCCATGCCGATCTCGGTGGCGATCTCCGCCGGCTCGGGGTCGTAGCCCAGCTGGCGCTCCAGGGTGCGCCGCGCGGCGTTGACCTGGTTGATCTCCTCCACCACGTGCACCGGGAGCCGCACCACGCGGGCCTGCTGCGCGATGCCGCGGGTGATGGCCTGGCGCACCCACCACGTGGCGTAGGTCGAGAACTTGAAGCCCTTGGTGTAGTCGAACTTCTCCACCGCACGGATCAGACCGGTGTTGCCCTCCTGGATCAGGTCGAGCATCGGCATCTGGCTGCGGCCGTACTTGCGCGCGATCGAGACCACCAGACGCAGGTTGGCCGAGACGAACTGCTGCACTGCGCGCTCGCCCTCCTCGACCAGCCACTCCAGCTCCTCCTGGGTGGCGCGCTTGGGGGCGCCGCCCTTCTTGCGGCCCACCCGCCCCTCGGCGAGCAGGGCCTTGGCGAGCAGGCCGGCCTCGATGGTCTTGGCGAGCTCGACCTCGGTGGCGGCGTCGAGCAGGGGCGTGCGAGCGATCTCGTCGAGGTACAGCCCGACGCTGTCACGGCCCTCGATCTCTCGCTCGCGGCTGGGCCTTGCGCTGGTCGTGGTGGTCACCACACACACCCTCTCTCTGGCCTCGGGGCCCTCCTGCGTGCCGGGAGGCACCCGTTCCCCTGGTCGAACACCGCGTCGGTGTCAGGGATTCCGAGCCGCCGGTCCCGCGTGCTGCCCGGTGTCGGGAGCCGTCGCCTCACGACGGATCGTTTCCGCCGTACACAGGTGATACGCACGAGCACCGACAGAAGTTTCCTGCCAGGGCCGGATTTCAGGGAGTTCTTAGGCAGAGCAGCGGCAGCGAGGGTGTGACTCAGGCGACTCTCAGGTGGATCCGGGCGCCGCAGCACCGCCTGCAGGGGTGAGCCCGGCCTGGTCCAGCAGCCACGCGTAGCTGAAGGCGCGGTCCCGCCAGGCGTTGTAGCGCCCGCTGACGCCACCGTGGCCGGCGGACATCTCGCACTTGAGCAGCACGTCCTGGCCGTTGTCGACGAGCTCACGCAGCCGGGCGACCCACTTGGCCGGCTCGACGTAGAGCACCCGGGTGTCGTGCAGCGAGGTGTCGGCCAGGATCGGTGGGTAGCGGCGGGTCGCCACGTTCTCGTAGGGCGAGTAGCCCTTCATGTAGGCGTAGACCTCGGGGTCCTCCAGCGGGTTGCCCCACTCCTCCCACTCGATGACGGTCAGCGGCAGCGACGGGTCGAGGATCGAGGTCAGCGGGTCGACGAAGGGGACGCTGGCCAGGATGCCCGCGAACGCCTCGGGCGCCAGGTTGGCCACGGCGCCCATCAGCAGCCCACCGGCGCTGCCGCCCTCGGCCACGAGCCGCTCCGGGGAGGTCCAGCCGGTCCGCGCGAGGTGCTCGGCGCAGGCCACGAAGTCGGTGAAGGTGTTGCGCTTGGCCAGCAGCTTGCCCTCGTCGTACCAGGCGCGCCCCATCTCGCCGCCGCCGCGCACGTGGGCGATCGCGAACCCCATGCCGCGCTCGAGCAGCGACAGCCGGGCGATGCTGAAGTAGGGGTCCATGGAGGACTCGTAGGAGCCGTAGCCGTAGAGCAGGAACGGCGTCGAGCCGTCGCGCGCGGTTCCTGTCGGCACCACGAGCGAGATCGGCACCTGGGTGCCGTCCGGAGCGGTGGCCCACTCCCGGTGCTGCTCGTAGGACGCCGGGTCGAAGTCGCCGAGCACGGGGGTCTGCTTGAGCAGCGAGCGCTCCCCGGTGCGCAGGTCGAGCTGGTAGACCGCGCTGGGCGTGGCCAGCGTCGTGTAGTGGTAGCGCAGCACCGGCTGGTCGAACTCGGCGTTGCCGCCCGATCCCACCGTGTAGAGCGGGTGCTCCATCTCGACCAGGTCGTCGGAGGTGATGCCGGTGTCGTCGAGCCGCACCACCCGCAGCTGGGTCAGACCGTCGCTGCGCTGGCTGACCACGAGGTGGTCCGCGAAGGCCTCGACGTCCTCGAGCCGCACCGCGGGGTCGTGGGGGAGCAGCGGCGCCCAGTGCTCGTGACCGGTGGCGTCGACCGGGGTGATGCACAGCTCGAAGTTCTGCGCGTGGTCGTTGTGCAGCACCAGCAACCGGTCCTGCCCGGCGACGACCGCGTGCTCGACGGAGTACTCCACGCCCTGGCGTCGGGGCGCCACGAGGCGGAACTCGCCGGTGGGGTCGGCCGCGTCGAGCAGGTGGTACTCGCTGGTGGTCTTGCTGCCGATCGCCAGCACCAGGAAGCGCTCGCTGCGGGTGCGCCCCACCCCGATCCAGAACCGCTCGTCGGTCTCGTGGTGGACCACGACGTCCTCACCCGGGTCGGTGCCGATGTGGTGGCGCCACACCTTCTCGGGGCGCCACGCCTCGTCGACCGTGGTGTAGAAGAGGTGCTCCCCGGCCAGGTCCCAGGTGGCGCCGTACCCGATGCCGACGACCTGGTCCGGCAGGAGCTCGCCGGTGCTCAGGTCCTTGACCCGCAGGGTGAACCGCTCGTCACCGGTGGTGTCGGTGCTGTAGGCCAGCAGGCGCCCGTCGGGGCTGACCGAGCTCGCTCCCATCGAGAAGAAGTCGTGGCCCTGCGCCAGCTCGTTGGCGTCGAGTAGCACCTGCTCGTCCTCGACCGGCTCGTCGGGCTCCACGGTCGGCGGCAGCCAGTCGTCGGGGTCCAGGACCGGACGCCGGCAGCTCAGGCCGTACTGCTGGCCCTCCTGGGTGCGGCCGTAGTACCACCAGTCCCCGCGGCGCACCGGCACCGAGAGGTCGGTCTCCAGGGTCCGGGCCTTGATCTCGGAGAAGATCGCCTCCCGCAGCCCCTCGAGGTGCGAGGTGCGGGCCTCGGTGTAGGCGTTCTCGGCCTCGAGATGGGCGAGCACGTCGGGGGACTCCTTCTCGCGCAGCCACTCGTAGTCGTCGACGACGGTGTCGCCGTGGTGGGTCCGCTCGACCGGACGACGGTCGGCGACGGGCGGGCGGGTCTGCTCGGGAACCTCAGTCACCGGTCCAGCCTAGGTGCGGGCATGGCACGGGCCCCGGGGGGCAGAATCGCACCCATGCAGCAGGTGGATCTCAACGCGGACCTCGGCGAGGAGGTCACCGACGACGCGGCCCTGCTCGACCTGGTGACCTCGGCGAACCTGGCCTGCGGCTTCCACGCGGGCAACGAGGAGATCATGCGGGTCGTCTGCGCCGGTGCGGCGCGCCGCGGGGTGCGGGTGGGGGCCCAGGTGTCCTACCGCGACCGGGAGGGCTTCGGGCGTCGCCGGACCGACGTCGACGCCGCCACGCTCACCGAGTGGGTGCACCAGCAGGTGGCGCTGCTCTCACGCATCGCGCAGCAGGAGGGTGCGGCCCTCGGCTACCTCAAGCCGCACGGCGCCCTCTACAACCGCGTGGTCGACGACGAGGAGCAGGCCGCGGCGGTGCTGGCCGGCTCGGGGTCGCTCCCCGTGCTGGGGCTCCCCGGTGGCGCCCTGCTGCGACTGGCCGGCGACGCGGGACGCGCGATCTTCACCGAGGGGTTTCCCGACCGCGGCTACGAGGAGCCGGACGAGCACGGCGTCGCACGGCTGGTGCCGCGCGACCGGCCCGGGGCACTGGTCGAGGATCCCGAGCAGATCGCGGCCAACGCGGTGGACCTGGCGGCGCAGGTCCACTCGGTGTGCGTGCACGGGGACGGCGAGCACGCCGTCGACGCGGCCCGTCGGGTGCGCCGCGCGTTGGAGGACGCCGGCCTCGGGCCGGTGGCCTTCACGTGAGCGACCTCCGGGTCCGGGCCTGCGGGGAGGACGCCGTGCTCCTGGAGGTCGACGCCGCCTCGGTGCTGCCGACCTACGACGCGCTGGTGCGCGCGATCCACGACGGTCGGTGGTCGGCGACCGACGTCGTGCCCGCGGCCACGACCGTGCTCGTCGACGGGCTCACCGGGCCGGTCGAGGAGCTGGTCGAGGAGGTACGACGCCTCCGGGACGAGCCCAGCTCGGACTCGGGCGCCGAGCAGGTCGAGGTGCCCACCGTCTACGACGGCGAGGACCTCGAGGAGGTGGCCCGGCTCTGGGACATGACCACCGCCGAGGTGGTCGCCACCCACGTGGGCACCGAGTTCCGGGTCGCCTTCTGCGGGTTCGCCCCCGGATTCGCCTACTGCACCGGCCTGCCCGAGCGGCTGCACGTGCCCAGGCGTGACACCCCCCGCTCGCGGGTGCCGGCCGGCTCGGTCGGCCTGGCGGGGGAGTTCACCGGCGTCTACCCCTCGGCCTCACCGGGCGGGTGGCAGCTGGTCGGACGCACCGACCTGACGCTGTGGGACAGCAGCGCGGACCCGCCCGCCAGGCTCGCGCCGGGGGTGCGGGTGCGCTTCGTCGAGGCAGGGCGCCGATGACCCGATCCGTCGAGGTGATGGCGCCCGGCGCGTTCACCACCGTCCAGGACGCCGGCAGGCCCGGCCACGCCCACCTGGGGGTGCCGCGCTCGGGATGGCTCGACCCGCAGGCAGCCCTGCTGGCCAACCGGCTGGTCGGCAACGCCGCCGACGCCGCGGTGCTCGAGAACGTGCTGGGAGACCTGCAGCTGCAGTGCCACGCCACCACCGGGATCGCGGTGACGGGCGCTCCCGCCGCGCTCACCGTCGACGGGCGCACCGTCGACTCCGCCGGTCGCGTCTCGGTGCCCGCAGGGGCCTGGGTCCGGCTCGGTCGCCCCACCGTGGGGCTGCGCTGCTACGTCGCCCTGAGCGGCGGGATCGAGGTGGACGCCGAGCTCGGCTCGCGCTCCACCGACACCCTCTCCGGGCTCGGTCCCAGCCCGCTCGAGCCCGGAGACGTGCTGAGGCTCGGGACGCCGTCCCCCTCGCCGGCGGCGGGGGAGCAGAGCCCCGAGCGGCTCGGCGGCCCGACCTGGCTGCGCTGCCTGCCGGGTCCGCGGGCCGACGTCTGCCCGCCGGGGCTGGCGCAGCGGCTGGCCGAGGCCCGCTACGAGGCTGGCCCGGACTCCGACCGGGTGGGACTGCGGCTGGGCGGGCCGGCGCTGGAGCGACGCGCGGGGGAGCTGGCCAGCGAGGGCATGGTGCTCGGGGCGGTGCAGCTGCCGCCGGACGGTCAGCCGGTGGTGTTCCTCAACGACCACCCGACCACCGGCGGCTACCCGGTCGTCGCGGTCGTGGTGCCGCACGACGTGCGCCGCTGCGCCCAGGTGCGGCCCGGCGACGAGGTGCGGCTCACTCCTCGGCGGGCGGCCGGATGGCCGTGAGCGCCGGGTCGTCGGCCGGGAAGGTCCGCACCGGGCCGACGCCGGTCTCCGCGGTCTCGAAGCGCACCGTCACCCGGCCGACCCCGGAGCCCCACACCCAGCCCTGACCGTGCTCGTCGTGGCGCACGTCCATGCCAGGCGCCCAGCCGTGCCGGGTCTCCGGGACGCCGCCACCGTGGGTCGCGGACTCCTCCGCGTCGGTCTCCTCGACACCGCCGAGGGCGCCGGCTCCTCCGCCGAGCTCGGCGAGGTCGAAGAGGTCCTCCTGGATCCAGTCGGCCAGGCCGGAGACCCCCACCCCGAGCAGCCGGACGCCGTCGCTGGTGTCGACGTCGGCGAGCAGCGAGCGGGCCACGCGCGCCAGGGTCTTGGAGTCGTCGGTCGGTGAGGGCAGCGTCAGCGACCGGGAGTGGGTGGTGAAGTCGTGCAGCCGCACCTTCAGGGTCACCGTGCGACCCGAGAGGCGTGCCTTGCGCAGCCGAGCGCCGACCTTGTCCGCGTGGCGCGAGATCAGCCCTTCGAGGGTGCGGCGGTCCACCAGGTCGACCTCGTAGGTGTCCTCGACGCTGATCGACTTCGCCTCCTGCTCCGCGACCACCGGCCGGTCGTCCTCGGCGCGGGCCAGGGCGTGAAGCGATGTCCCGTGCGCCTGCCCGACGAGCCGAACCAGCTCGGCCTCGGAGAGCCCGCGCAGGCGCTCGATGTCGGTGACCCCGACGCGGCGCAGCCGCTCGGCGGTCGCGGGCCCGATGCCGGGGATGGTCCGCACGGGCATCGGGCCGATCAGCCCGGCCTCGGTGCCGGGCGGCACGACGACCAGCCCGTCGGGCTTGTCGAGGTCGCTGGCGATCTTGGCGATCAGCTTGGAGGTGGCGATCCCCACCGAGGCGCTCAGACCACCGGTCACCTCCTCGATCCGGCCCTTGAGGTCCCGCCCGATCTCGGAGACCGCGGTGATGGTGGGCTCGGGCAGCCCGGCGGCGGCGAGGTCGACGAAGGCCTCGTCCATCGACAGCGGCTGCACCAGCGGCGAGACGTCGCGCAGCACGGCCATCACTTGTCGACTCACCTCGCGGTAGACGTGGTGGCGTCCCGAGAGGTAGGCGGCGTGCGGGCAACGGGACCGGGCCTCTCGGGTGGACATCGCCGAGCGCACGCCGTACACGCGGGCCTCGTACGACGCGGTCGCGACCACGCCGCGCCAGCCGACGCCGCCGACGATCACCGGCTTGCCCCGCAGTGAGGGCTTGTCCCGCTGCTCCACGGAGGCGAAGAACGCGTCGAGGTCGACGTGGAGGATCGTCGGGTCGTCGCGCACCCGGCCATGATCGCCGACGTCGGGCCACTTCTCGTGACACCGGTGCGGCATCGCCGGGTTGTTCACCGGTGCGGTTCGCGGGTCACCGTGGCGGCGCAGGGTCGCGTCGGATGGCGACATGAGCACACACCGACCTCACAGCCATCGAGCCCGTTCCCCGCGCAACCCCCTCGCGCGCCACCTCAGCGCAGTCTCGAGCCCACCGGAGCAGGGGCCGCCACGCCTCCGGCTGCGGAACGAGGCCGACCTGCTGGCCGCGGTGCCGTCGATGTTCGGCTTCCATCCCGACGAGTCGGTGGTGATGATGCTGCTCGGGCCCGGTCCGCACCCGATGTTCGCCCGGATCGATCTTCCGAGGAGCGCCGAGCAGGCCGACGCGGTCAGCGAGGAGTTCGCGCGCGCCGCCGTGGTCAACGACGGCGTGAGGTTCGCCCTGGTCGCCTACACCGACGACGAGGACGCGGCCTTCCGCGCCTGCCTGCACGTGGCGAGCGACCTGTCGGCCCTCGGCTACGAGCTCCTCTTCGCGCTGCGCGCAGACGGGCGGCGGTGGTTCCGCATCCTCCCGGGGCCCGAGGACCTCGAGGGCGTCGCCTACGACGTGGACTCCCACCCGATCACCGCGGCGGGTGTGATGCAGGGCCAGGTCACGCTGGGGTCGCGCGACGACCTGGCGCAGAGCCTGCTGCCGATCGACCCCGACCTGGTCGACGCGGTCGCCGAGGCCCACGCAGCGATGCCCCGGCTGGTCGGCGAGCACCTCGCCGGGGAGGCGCGATGGCTCGACGACTGGACCATGACCCACGTGCGGGCCGGGGGCACGGCCGACGATGTGCAGGCCGAGGAGCTGGCCCGGGTGGTCAGGGACCTCGCCGAGCGTGAGCTGCACGAGGTGGCGTCGGTCTCGATGAGCCGTGACAACGCCCCTGCCCACGTGCGGTTGTGGACCGACGTCGTCGTGCGGTGCCCGCTGGACCTGCTGGCCCCGGCCGCGGCGCTGCTCTCGCTGGCTGCCTGGCTCGAGGGACACGGAGCCCTGGCGTGGTGCGCGGTCGACCGGGCCCTGCAGAGCGACCCCGACTGCCGTCTGGCGCGGCTCGTCTCCCAGGTGCTCGAGGCCGCGGTCCCGCCGAGCTCGTGGGAGCCGGGCGACCGACGCCTGGTCAGCCTGTTGCGGGAGTGAGCCGCGAGTCGTCGCTCGTGGCGGCCGGGCCGGAGAACCTCAGGTTGCCGTCGTCCAGCTCGCTGCGTCGCAGCGACACCGCGTCGCGCAGGTAGTTCTGCCGCAGCTTCCAGGGAGCCTCGGCGCCCTGCACCGGGAGCTCGGCGATCGAGCGCAGGACGTAACCGGCCTGGAAGTCGAGGAACGGCTCCTCGGGCATCGTCCGGGGCCTGACCGGGAGGCAGATCTGCTGACCGGTGCGCTCCATGTGGCGCAGCAGGCGCACGACGTACTCGCAGACCAGGTCGGCCTTGAGCGTCCAGGAGGCGTTGGTGTAGCCCACGACCAGGGCGAAGTTGGGCACGCCGCTGAGCATCGTGCCGCGGTAGACCATGGTGTGGGAGGGGTCCACGAGATCGCCGTCCACGCGGATGCTCATGCCGCCCGCGATCTGCAGCTGCAGCCCGGTCGCGGTCACGATGATGTCGGCCTCGAGGTGCTCCCCGGACTCCAGGGCGATCCCGGTCTCGTCGAAGCGCTCGATCCGGTCGGTGACCACCGAGGCCTTGCCGTGCCGGATCGCGCGGAACAGGTCGCCGTCCGGCACCATGCACAGCCGCTGGTCCCACGGGTCGTACGGCGGCTCGAAGTGGGTCTCCACCTCGTAGCCCTCCGGGAGCTGCTTGCGGATGCCGTCCTGGATCAGACGCTTGACCAAGCCGGGCCGGCGACGGCTCAGCTGGTAGGTCAGCGTCTGCAGCGCGATGTTGCGTGCGCGCGCGAGGCGGTGGACCCAGCGGTCGGGAAGCGTACGACCGAGCCGCGAGCTGAAGATGCCGTCCCGCGCCGGCAGCGACATCACGTAGGACGGTGTGCGCTGCAGCATGGTGACGTGGGCGGCCCGGTCGGTCATCGCCGGCACCAGGGTGATCGCCGTGGCACCGCTGCCGATGACGACCACGCGCTTGCCGTCGTAGTCGAGGTCGTCGGGCCACAGCTGGGGGTGCACGACCTCGCCGCGGAAGTCGTCGCGTCCCTCGAAGTGCGGGGTGTAGCCCTCGTCGTAGCGGTAGTAGCCGGTGCACCCCATCACCCAGCCCGCGGTGATCCTCAGCTCCTCGTCGGTGTCGGTGCGGTGCACCTGCAGGGTCCACCGCGCCTCCTGCGAGGACCACTCCATCGCGCTCACCCGGTGGTGCAGCCGGATGTGGGGGTCGAGGCCGGACTCCGCGGCGGTCTCGCGTAGGTAGTCCAGGATGGACTGCCCGTCGGCCATCGTGACGTCGTCGGTCCACGGCTTGAACGAGTAGCCCAGGGTGAGCATGTCGGAGTCCGAGCGCACCCCCGGGTAGCGGAACAGGTCCCAGGTGCCGCCGGTTGCTCCTCGGGCCTCCAGCACCGCGTAGCTGCGGTGCGGGAACGCGGTGCTCAGGTGGTGGGCGGCGCCGATGCCCGAGAGACCGGCCCCGATGACGACGACGTCGAGGTGCTCTGGTCCTGCCATCAGCGGCGCGAGGCGGGGGCGGTGCCCTGGTCGGCGTCCTCACCCGAGGGGGCCCCGGAGTGGTCCACGGTGCGCTTGCTCCCGGCCCGGCCGAGCCGGCGCACCTCCTCGTCCATCTTCGGCAGCAGCGTCGGCACCTGCTTCAGTGTCTGCGACTCGCTGATCCGGCGGAACACCTCGCGGGTCTTGCCGATGCCGGAGACCCAGCCAGGAACGTGCACGGCGCGTGAGCGCCGCTCCATCGCGGCGACGAAGGCATCGACGCACACCTGCACGTCGCTGACGTGGTTCAACGGGGCCGGGTAGGCCTTGAGCGTCTCGTCGAAGGCGGTGAGGTCCTCGCGCACCTCCCGCACCAGCGGCGTGTCGATCCACGACATGTGGGCGCAGCCCACGGCGACTCCCTGGTGGGCCAGCTCCATGCGCAGGCTGTGGGCGAGGTTCTCCACACCCGCCTTGCTCGCGGTGTACGCCGTCATCCCCGGTGCGGGCAGGAAGGAGGAGAGGGAGGAGACCAGCAGCGCGTAGCCGCCGCGCTCCACGAGCGTGGGCAGCGCGGCGCGCACGGTGTTGAAGACCCCGATCAGGTTGACCTCGATCACGCGCCGGAACATGTGCGGGTCGACCACAGCCGCGGAGCCGTAGGAGGAGATGCCGGCGTTGGCCAGCACCACGTCGACCCCGCCGTACCGGCTCCTCGCCTGCTCCACGGCCGCCTCCATCTGGGCGTAGTCGCACACGTCGGCGTCGACGCCGAGCACGGTGTCGGCGTCGTGCGCGGCGGCGATCTGCTCGCAGGTCGCCTGGAGCGCCTCGCCGTCGACGTCGGTGAGGACCAGCTTCGCGCCACGCTGGGCGAGGGTGCGCGCCGTTGCCGCGCCGATGCCGGCACCGCCCCCGGTGATGAGCACGACCTTGCCCTCCAGGGACTGGTGCGGCGTGCGGTCGGCGACGAAGGGCAAGCGGGACAGCTTCTCGAGAACCATGTCGGTCAGTGTGGCATCGAGGCCTGCTGGGGCACCATCGTCCGAGGTGGGACCGAATCGCGGCCTCGGAGCAGGACGGATCCCGCCGTCGGACTCTAGGGTGTCGTCATGGGCGAGCAGGTCGACCAGGAGTCCTTCACCCGCGAGGACCGGACGCGCTACCGCAAGAAGGTGCGTCAGTGCCTCGACGTCTTCGAGCGGATGCTCGTCGAGGCGCGCTTCGACGCCGAGCACCCGGCCACCGGCCTGGAGATCGAGCTGAACCTCGTCGATGACGAGGAGCGGCCGGCGATGTGCAACGACCAGGTGCTGGAGACCCTCGACGACCCCGACTTCCAGACCGAGCTGGGCAAGTTCAACATCGAGATCAACGTCGCCCCGAAGCGGCTCTCCGAGCAGGGTCTGGGTGCCTTCGCCGACGGCATCCGCCACAGCCTGAACGCGGCGGAGGATGCGGCGAACAAGCTCGGCGTCAACCTCGCGATGATCGGCATCCTGCCGACCCTGATGGAGCGCGACCTGGGGCGCCACACCCTGTCGGGCAACCACCGATACCACCTGCTCAGCGACGAGATCCTCGCGGCGCGGGGCGAGGACATCGAGCTGGACATCCGCGGTGTCGAGCGACTGCACTACAGCGCCGACACGATCATCCCGGAGGCGGCCTGCACCAGCACCCAGCTGCACGTGCAGGTGAGCCCCGACGACTTCCCGGCCTACTGGAACGCCTCCCAGGCGATCAGTGGCGTGCAGCTCGCGATCGGCGCCAACTCGCCGTACCTGTTGGGCAAGGAGCTGTGGCGCGAGACCCGCGTCGTCCTCTTCGAGCAGTCGACGGACACGCGGGCCGAGGAGCTCAAGGCCCAGGGCGTGCGACCGCGGGTGTGGTTCGGTGAGCGCTGGATCACCTCGATCTTCGACCTGTTCGAGGAGAACGCCCGCTACTTCCCGGCGTTGCTTCCGGTGCTCAGCGACGAGGATCCCGTCGAGGTCCTGACCGGGGGCGGCACCCCCAGGCTGGGCGAGCTGACCCTGCACAACGGCACCGTCTACCGGTGGAACCGCCCGGTCTACGCCGTGGTCGACGGCACCCCCCACGTCCGGGTCGAGAACCGGGTGCTGCCTGCCGGTCCCACCGTGATCGACACCCTGGCCAACGCCGCCTTCTACTTCGGTCTGGTGCGGGCGCTGGCCGAGCAGGACCGCCCGGCGTGGTCGAAGATGTCCTTCACCGCGGCGGAGGAGAACTTCCACGCGGCGGCGCTGGACGGCATCGACGCCCACGTCTACTGGCCCGGGATGGGCCAGCTGCCGGCCACCGAGCTGGTGCTGCGGCGGCTGCTTCCGCTGGCGATGTCGGGCCTGCAGGCGTGGGGCGTCTCCGACGAGGAGTCCGGCGCGCTGCTCGACGTCATCGAGCAGCGGTGCCTGACCGGGCAGAACGCCGCGTCGTGGTTCGTGCACAACGTCCACACCCGTGAGCCCGACCTGGGGCGGGAGGACGCGCTGCGCTCGGTGCTGGGCGACTACCGCGCCCACATGCACGACAACACCCCCGTGCACGCCTGGGAGTGAGCCCCGGAGCTCAGTGCGTGAGGCGCAGCGCTCAGCGCTTCAGCCGCAGCCGCTTCCACCGCCGGGTCTCGCCGGTGACCGCGTCGTACCAGCCGTAGCGGGTGACCACGACGAACCCGTGGGAGGTCAGGCCGTGGGCCGCAGTGGCCCACCGGGCCGCGGCCTGCCAGGCAGGGTCCTCGTCGTGCACCCGAGGCTGACCCGGCCGGGTGAGCCACCACCACGTCGGTGAGCGATCACCGTGCTGCCCCACCCAGGAGGCCACCATCCGCTCGCAGGCGTCGCGCCAGGTCCCGTCGTCGGCCCAGCCCGGCAGCGGCCACGGCTGACCGTGCAGCGGCCCGAGCGGGTCGGAGGCCAGGCTGTCGGGCGTGCCGGGTCGGCCCAGCTGGATCCGCGCGGGAAAGACCCGACGTTTCTCCAGGCGGCGCAACCATCCGACCTCGCGCCGGAACCCGTCGGGCAGCGGCTCCTCGATGGCGAGGTCGGCATCAGCAGGCACCGGCCCAGTGTGCGCGAGCCCGCGTGGACCTGCACGGCGCTGTCCACAGGCCCGTGCCACGATGCTGGGCATGACTGAGTCGACTGGGCAGCAGCAGCCGCACGCGGGGACCGGGCTCGGCCACCGCGAGGTCACGCTGGTCCGCACCCCCGAGGGGGCGATGGAGTGGCGCAACCAGCGCGGCGGGCGGCTGCCCCTCGGCACGGGGGAGGGTGAGGCGTTCACGCCGGTCGAGCTCCTGCTCGCCTCGATCGCCGGGTGCAGTGCGGTCGACGTCAACGCGGTCACCGCCCGGCGTGCTGCCCCGGAGCAGTTCGAGGTGCGCTGCTCGGGTGAGAAGCTCAAGGACGACCGAGGCAACTACCTCGGTGACATCGAGGTGAGCTTCACGGTCCGCTTCCCGCCCGGCGAGGCCGGCGACAAGGCGCGGGAGATGCTGCCGCGCGCGGTGGCGATGTCGCACGACCGCCTGTGCACGGTGTCGCAGACCATCCAGCGCGGGACGGGGATCGCGACGCAGATCGAGCAGTGAGCCCGAGCTGAGGGGCGCCGTCGGGATGGGCAAAGCCGCGGACACCGGGGAGACTGGGGCCATGGGCTTCCACATCGCCAACGACGCCGAGGCCGACCGGGTGCTGGACCAGCACCCCTTCGCGCTGCTGACCGGGATGCTGCTCGACCAGCAGTTCCCCATGGAGCGCGCCTTCCAGGGCCCCGCCAAGGTGCTCGAGCGGTTCGGCTCCGTCGACCCCGGTGACATCGCCGCGGCCGATCCCGAGGAGTTCCGCGCGCTGTGCTCGGTCCCGCCGGCGGTGCACCGCTACCCGGGGTCGATGGCGCAGCGGATCCAGGCGCTCGCGGCACACGTGCTCGAGGAGTACGCCGGTGACACCGCGCGGCTGTGGACCGAGGCCGGGTCCGGCACCGAGCTGCTGCGGCGGCTCCAGGCGTTGCCGGGATTCGGCAAGCAGAAGGCGCAGATCTTCGTGGCGCTGCTGGGCAAGCAGGCCGCGATCCGACCCGAGGGCTGGGAGCAGGCCGCGGGCAGCTATTCCGAGGCGGGCTCGTTCCGCTCGGTCGCAGACGTGGTCGACGAGCAGTCGCTGCAACAGGTCCGGGACTTCAAGAAGGCCGCCAAGATCAAGGCCAGGCAGGCGAGCGTGTGACCCGACGCGTAGGGTTGGCCGGGCGCAGTTGGGGGACCTCGGCCGGCACACCCCGTTCCTTGGAAAACCCTGAGAGCGTGCCACAATGGCAGTCGCGGCCGACGAGAACTCGCGCTGTGCCGCACTCACACATTCCGGACGAGAGGTAGTTCGTGTCGTCGCGTACGCCGCGCAGGGCCGCCCCAGAGGCCTTGACCCATCCCGACATCGAAGCTCTGATGACCCTCGGCAAGGACCTCGGCGAGGTGAGCGCGCACGCGGTGCGGCAGACCTCCGAGTCCGCGGGCCTGGCCCCGCAGCAGTACCGGGCTCTCCTCAAGGGGCTCGCCGCTGCGGGCATCTCGGTCTCTCTCGACAGCGAGGACACCCGGGCCCGACCACGGGTCGCGGCCGCCGCCTCGACCACGCGCAAGGTCACCGCCTCGACCAGCAAGAAGTCCGCGGCGAAGAAGTCCACCGCGAAGAAGACCCCGGCCAAGAAGGCCGCGGAGGAGCCCGCCAAGCCGGCGAAGAAGGCCGCGAAGGCCCCCGCCAAGAGCACGGCCAAGAGCACCGCCAAGGCCACCAAGGCGTCGGCGAAGAAGGGCGAGTCGGCAGGGTCCGCCAAGGCGGCCAAGGCTGCGGCCCCCGACGAGGTCAGCGTGCCCAGCGCCCCGGTCATCGGCCCCGACGGCAAGAAGGTCCTGCCGGACATCCCCGACGCGGAGTTCGAGAAGGACCTCAAGCACGACCCGTCCTTGAAGGAGGACGAGAAGCAGGGCTATGTCATCGACCAGTCCGATGACACCGACGAGCCCGAGCAGCAGGTCATGGTGGCCGGTGCGACCGCCGACCCGGTCAAGGACTACCTCAAGCAGATCGGCAAGGTCTCGCTGCTCAACGCCGAGATGGAGGTCGAGCTCGCCAAGCGGATCGAGGCCGGCCTCTTCGCCGAGGAGAAGCTCGCCAAGGGCGGGCGGATCTCGGAGAAGGTGCTCGAGGAGATGCAGTGGATCGCCGACGACGGTCGTCGCGCGAAGAACCACCTGCTCGAGGCCAACCTGCGGCTCGTGGTCTCCCTCGCCAAGCGCTACACCGGGCGCGGCATGCTCTTCCTGGACCTCATCCAGGAGGGCAACCTCGGCCTGATCCGCGCGGTCGAGAAGTTCGACTACACCAAGGGCTACAAGTTCTCCACCTACGCCACCTGGTGGATCCGGCAGGCGATCACCCGCGCGATGGCCGACCAGGCCCGCACGATCCGCATCCCGGTGCACATGGTCGAGGTGATCAACAAGCTCGCCCGCGTCCAGCGCCAGATGCTGCAGGACCTCGGGCGCGAGCCCACCCCCGAGGAGCTCGCCAAGGAGCTCGACATGACCCCGGAGAAGGTCGTCGAGGTCCAGAAGTACGGCCGCGAGCCGATCTCGCTGCACACCCCGCTCGGCGAGGACGGCGACTCCGAGTTCGGTGACCTGATCGAGGACTCCGAGGCGATCGTCCCGGCCGACGCCGTCTCGTTCACGCTGCTCCAGGAGCAGCTGCACGCCGTGCTCGACACGCTGTCGGAGCGGGAGGCCGGCGTGGTCTCGATGCGCTTCGGGCTCACCGACGGCCAGCCCAAGACCCTCGACGAGATCGGGAAGGTCTACGGCGTCACGCGCGAGCGGATCCGCCAGATCGAGTCCAAGACGATGTCCAAGCTGCGCCACCCGAGCCGCTCCCAGGTCCTGCGCGACTACCTGGACTGATGGTCACCGTCCAGGGGCAACGCCGAGAAGCACGCCACCGAGAAACGTGCCTAGGATTCCAACGCCGAGGTATTGCACAGGCTCGACACCTCGGATCGCTTGTCGCGGCTCCGGGAGCGGCAACCGTACGCGTTGGGCAGTAGGGTCACCCCACTTCGTGTCTGTCCAGTAGCGGACTCCGCCCGGATTACTCGGGTCCGCGTACCACCCCAGACCCTCGGCGTCTTGCACGCGCTCACGGTTGCCCCCATGGCTCTGCCGATAGTGAACTTCTGACACGAAGCGTAAGACACCCTCGCGCGACCTCGGGATGGACGACGCGGGATCTGCGGTCAGGCGACGCGGGCAGGAGGCGAAGAACTGGGGACCAACTGCCTATATGGCCGAGAGGAAAGGGACCGTACGGTGCGACCGGGACATACGCACCAATCTCTCGGGGGATTTCAGATGTTCACTGCACCGAAGGCTGCCCTCGGCGCGGTCGTACTGGCGGTCAGCCTGTTGGCGTTGCCGCTGCCGGCTCAAGCTGACACGCCAGGATGTGTGACGCGAGCCGAGTTTCGAGCCGTGAAGCGAGGCATGCCCAAACCCAAAGTTCACGCCATCTTCGATATCGCTGGCAAGCGGCAGGCGATTTCCCGGAGTGGGGGCTTTGTCAGCGAGATCCGCAACTACCGGACGTGCTCTCGTTTCTCTGCCGTCTCAGTGGCCTTCGACAAGAAACCGGGTGGAGCTCTGCGCCTCTCAGCGAAGTCGGCTGTCTGGTCTGGCTGATCGGCCGCGGGATCCAGGGATCTGCATGCCCCGAAGACTCGACCACTGAGGCACGGGTTCAGCGCAGGGCCTTGGTGACGGTGTCGCGGGTCCGGTCCACCAGGGACGCCAGCGGACCGGCCATCAGGTTGGTGGTCATCGAGCTGCCGGCAGACGGGTGCGGGTGTGTTGGCGCAAGGGCTTCCGCCGCCCGGACCGCGGTCGCCATCTTGTCCAGCATCGCTTGGTCCTCGTGGGCACGCAGCAATGGGAACTCCTCGTGCTCCTCGGCGCGTGCGTGGTCGAGCACCGCGAGCTTGAGTGCCGCGAACTTTCCGGAGAAACCGGCCTCGGTCACGCTCATGCCGTCGAGTTCGGCGAGCATCTTCTTCGACTCGGTCTCCTCCTCGAGCCGGGCGTCCACGACCGCGTTGCCGCCGTCGGCCAGGCGTGCTCGAGGGTGGGTGACGAGCTCCTCGGCGGTCTCGTGGACAGCGAGGAACCGGCGCAGCTCCTCGAACTTCTCCTGCCGGGACTCGGTGTCCTGGGTCTTCTCCACGCCGTCGATCATTGCGCGAATCCGGTCGTGCTGACGGCTGAGCAGCTCGACGACGTCCAGGTCCTGAGGGTTGGTCATGTGGGTCCTTTCATGGAGAGGTCGGGGCCTGGGCAGGCCCCGACCCTTGCGATACCCAACCGCGCCCGTGCCATTCGCCCGGGTGTCGGCCGCGCCACATCAGTCGAGAGATCGCCACGCCCCCGCGCGGCGCGCGGGGTAACTTGGGTCTCGTCGCCATCCCCTGCCCCAGAGGTGCTCATCGTGCTCGTCGGTCGGTCCCTCGCGGGAGCCCTCGCCCTGGTGGTCGCCTGCGGACTCGCCGGCTGTGCCGGAGGGTCGGACACGAGCGACGGCTCCTCGGAGTCGCCCGAGGCAGAGACCGCCGCGAGCCGCGTCGCCGACGGGGTCAGCGTGGTCGCGGTGGGCGACATCGTGTGCGCACCGGGCTCCGCGGTCACCGCCACCCATTGCCGCCAGGCCGACACCGCCGCCCTGGCGCAGGAGATCGACCCCGACGCCGTGATCGCCCTGGGTGACCTGCAGTACGAGTCGGGCAACCTCGCGGCGTTCCGCACCGCCTACGACAAGTCGTGGGGGGCGCTGAAGTCCATCACCTACCCGGTGCCCGGCAACCACGAGTACCGCACGGCAGGAGCCTCGGGCTACTTCGACTACTTCTCGGGTCGCCCGACCGGCAGGCGCTCCACGGGTTACTACTCGCGGATGCTGGGGGAGTGGCGGCTCTACGTGCTGAACTCCAACTGCGGCAAGATCAACTGTGCTGCCGAACGTCGCTGGCTGCGCAGGTCGCTGACCAACCGCCCCGCCACGTGCACCCTGTTCGCGACGCACCACCCCCGGTTCTCCTCCGGTGAACACGGCTCGCAGGCGTTCATGAAGCCGTTCCTGAAGATCGGGTTCAACCACCGCGTGGACCTCGTGCTCAGCGGGCACGACCACCACTACGAGCGCTTCCGCCGGCAGAACGCCGGTGGCTACAACGCGCCCAACAAGGGCTTCTTCCAGTTCGTCGCCGGGCCCGGCGGCAAGAACCACTACCAGGCCGACCCTGCGATCAAGGGCAGCCTGGCGCGCAACGACACCGACTTCGGGGTGCTCGAGCTGACGCTCGGGTCGGGCGAGTTCAGCTACGCCTTCCGCACGATCGACGGTTCGACCCCCGACCAGGGCGTGCGCTCCTGCAAGTGAGCCCGAGGGCGTGGGTCACCGCGACTGCGGCACGACCTGCACGCCGGCCTGTGTCGGCGGGACGGCGTGGCCGACGGCTGCGGGCAGGTCGAGGGTGAACGCCGATCCGCCCTCGCGCGAGAGCCGCCGGTAGCGCAGCTCGCCCCCGTTGGCGATCGCGAGGCGCTGGGCGATGTAGAGGCCCAGCCCCGTGCCCTTGACCGAGCCGGCGCGGTGGGTGTCGGCCCGGGCGAACCGCTCGAAGAGGCGCACGGCGAACTCCTGGGGGACGCCGGCACCGCTGTCCTCGATCGCGACGGTCGCCCGCTCGCCCACCCGCCGCACGACGAAGCGGTAGGGCGGCGCGCCGTACTTGCCGGCGTTGGTGATCAGGTTGCTGAGGATCTGCTGCAGGTGGCCCGGGTCGACCATGGCCACCGCGCTGTCGACCTCGGAGACGCTGGGGTTGACCAGCGGGTCGGCGAGCAGGTCGAGGGTGTCGCGCACCGCCTGGTTCAGGTAGACCGGCTGCGGCTCGGGGTGCAGACCGTCGGCGTCGAGGGCGGCGAGGCTCAGCGTGTCGTCGAGCATCGTCTGCAGCGTCTTGCCGGCGGTGACGACCTTGACCAGGAGCTCGTCGCGGCGCTCGCTCGGCAGCTGCTCCCAGTCCTCCTTGAGGATCACGCTGAAGCCGTTGACCACCGCCAGCGGGGTGCGCAGGTCGTGGGAGAGCATCCCCATCAGGTCGCTGAGCTCACCGTGTGCCCTGGCCAGTGCGGCGTTGGCGGACTCCGCGGTGGCGCGCTCGTGGCGCTCCGCGGCGAGGGTCTGCTCGCTGGTACGCCAGTAGGCCAGGCAGGCGACGCTCTCGGCCAGCAGGAACCCGCCGTGCACGATGGCGAACCAGAACGGGTGGGCGATCGCCAACGGATGGTTGTAGACCACCTCGGGCGCGATCGTGCCCACGATGCCGTGGTGGAAGGCCACGAACCCCACCCCGACCAGGTACGGCGTCCAGCGCTGGTAGAGCGAGATCGCCGCGATCATGACGAAGAAGTGGAAGTGCAGCTCGATCAGGCCGTTGAAGAAGTGCACGAGCACCGCGGAGCTGGCCATGAGACCAGCAGTGGTCAGGGTGCTGCGCAGCACCTGCGAGGCCCCGCGCACCGAGGCAGCCAGGGCGAGCCCGGCCACGAACGATGCCTCCAGCAGCGAGTGGCTCAGCGTCTGGCCTTGCAGGACGCCGATCATTGGCAGGACCGCGGCGTGGATCCACAACAGCGTGGTCAGGGCACGGTGTCGGCGCTCGAAGACGTCGTCGGGGAGCTGCCCGCCCTTCGGCAGCGCCTCGCGCAGGCGACTGACGGCGTCGGTTGCTCCAGTCCAGCCCATATCCAACTCCACGCCCCTGAGTTGCGACAGGTTGCGGCAACCCCCACAGTCGCCGCCACTCCCAGCCTCTCCGGACTCGAGGGTACCCAGCGCGAGCCCTCGGGGACTCGGACACACCGGAGACAGCGTTCCAGTTCGGGCGGAACGGCCTTCCCGATCAGGACGATCGTCCGTCGAGTGGGCGGGACGAGCGCGACGTCCGACCAGGGGTCGGCTCAGCCGGCGCTGACCAGGGCCACGCACACTCCGCACAGCACCAGTCCGAGCACCTGGGGACGCCCGATGCGCTCGCGCAGCAGCGCCACCGCGAGCAGGATCGTGGCCGCGGGGTAGAGCGAGGCCAGGACCGCGGCGATGCTGAGCAGCCCCTCGCTGGTGGCGAGGTAGAACCCGAGGCCGGCCAGCGCGCTGAAGGGGCCGGCGTACCAGGCGCGCAGAGCGGCGCGCGGGAGCGGGAAGACCCGGACGCCGAAGGCCAGCGCCAGCGCCGGCACCGTCAGCGTGCTCGAGACCTGCGTGGCCACCAGCGGCCAGAGACCCGCTCCGGCGGAGACCTGCCCGAGCCCGATGAAGGTGACGGCGAACCCGACGCCGGCCAGCAGGCCGTCGAGGACGCCGTTGTCGCGCGCCGATGCGGCCTTGGACCCGTGGCGCTCGCCGGGAGCGTCCTCGCCGGCCGAGACCAGCCAGATCCCCGGGAGAGCCACGATCAGCCCGACCAGCACCAGCAGCCCGAACCGTTCGCCGAGCGCGAGGCCGGTCAGCACGGGAAGCACCGCGGCCCCGACGCCGGACAGCGGCGCGACGACGCTCATCCGTCCGGCAGCGAACCCGCGGAAGAGGAAGCTGACCCCGACGCCGGAGCCGACCCCCGCGGCCACCCCCCAGGCGAGGTCGGCCAGGTCGGCGCCCGAGCCGACCCAGGGCGCCACGAGCAGCAGGGCGACCGCGCTGGAGGCCTGCACGACAAACGCCACCGGCCAGGCGGCGCTGCGGCGCGAGACCACCCCGCCGATGAAGTCGGAGGTGCCGTAGGCGGCGGCGCACAGCAGCGCCAGGGCGACCGTGCTCATGTCTGGACCACCCCGACCATCCAGACCGCCGTGGCGAGCAGGCCCGCGGCGAGCTCGATCATGATCGCCAGACCCACCGCGGTGAGTGCGTGGCGCGTCGCGGGCCACGCCTGTGCCGAGCCCAGGCGCACCAGCTCGGAGAGGTAGATCCCCAGGACGAAGCCCAGGGGCAGGCCGATGACCGGGACGACGAAGAACCCGATGATCCCCAGCAGGCCACCCACCACCACGGTGCCGTTCGGGACCCCCTTGGCGCGCATGTGCCGACCGGCGACGAGGTACTTCACCGTGACACCCACGGCGAGCACGAGCAGCCCGACGAGCGCGACGCTCCACGCCAGCGCGCCGCCCTGCGCCGCTGCCCAGCCGACCAGCGCCACGGCGATGAGCAGCAGGCCCGGCATGACCGGGACCACGACTCCGACGAGCCCGAGCAGGATCACCAGGCCGGCGACGGCGTCGGCGGTGTTCATGCTCACCTCGCGGTTCGTGGGGGCGTGGTCAGGTGTCGGTAGGGGTGTCCGGATCCCGGACACAGACCGAGGCCCCGGCGATGCGCCGGGGCCTCGGTCGAGCAGTCGTGGGTCGGTGCCGGCTCAGCGATCCGAGTCCGCAGCGACCGAGGGGGTGTCGAGCAGCTTGCCGGACTCGTCGTGGATGTTCACCGCGATCGACTTGATCTTCTCCTGGTGCTCACGCCCGTGGTGGGCGCAGAACAACAGCTCGCCGCCGTTCATGAGCTCGATTCGCAGGTAGGCCTGGGCGCCGCAGCGATCGCAGCGGTCACCAGCGGTCAGGGGGGAGGGGGCAACTGCTGTGGTCACGATGGCCTTCCTCTCTGGTCGCGCGAGAGACGAGACGGTGGAGTCATGCTTGGCTCCGGAGAACCGTCGTCACCCACGGATAACGATCACACACCCGGGTCTGTTCCCCAGTCTGGCGTCCTACGCCTGAGACACCCACATGATGCATCTCACTGCTGGTTCGGGACCCGAGGTCGTGTGGACTGCACCCGCTTTGTTCTCAGTGTGGCGGCAACGCCCTCGTGACGCTGCGGATCCGCCCGACCTGCGTGGAAATCGCTTCCCGTGAAGGCAGGCTACCCCCGTGCCGGTCAATACATTCTACTCCCGCGCCCGGTAGATTCCGGCTCGTCCGGTCCCGCACGCCGATCGACCCCGGAGGCCGTCATCGACAACGCCTACAACGCGGCTCACCTGCTGGTCCTCGAGGGGCTCGAGGCGGTGCGCAAGCGGCCGGGCATGTACATCGGCTCGACCGACACCCGCGGGCTGATGCACTGCCTGTGGGAGATCATCGACAACGGGGTCGACGAGGCGCTGGGCGGTCACTGCAGTCGCATCGACGTGGTCCTGCACCAGGACGGCTCGGCGGAGGTGCGCGACGACGGCCGGGGCATCCCCGTCGACAAGGAGCCCAAGACCGGCCTGTCGGGGGTCGAGGTCGTCTTCACCAAGCTCCACGCGGGCGGCAAGTTCGGCGGGGGGTCCTATGTCGCCACCGGAGGCTTGCACGGGGTCGGCGCGTCGGTGGTCAACGCGTTGTCGGCCAGACTCGACGTCGAGGTGGACCGCTCACCGGCCACCCAGCACATGTCCTTCCAGCGCGGAGTGCCGGGGGTTTTCGACGGCGCCGGGCCGAAGGGGTCCTTCACCGCGCAGTCGGGCCTGCTCAAGGGCAAGCGGGTCAAGAAGGGCGTCACCGGCACGCGGATCCGGTTCTGGCCCGATCGGCAGGTCTTCACCAAGGACGCCACGTTCGTCATGGAGGAGCTGGTCACCCGCGCCCGGCAGACCTCCTTCATCGTGCCCGGGCTCGAGCTGGTGCTGCACGACGAGCGCGGTGCCGAGCCGGTCGTGGAGTCGTTCAAGCACGACGGCGGCATCACCGAGTACTGCGACTTCCTGGCCCCCGACGAGGCGGTCACCGAGACCATGCGGCTCCAGGGGCACCAGGTCTTCACCGAGACCGTGCCGCTGCTCGACGACAAGGGCCACATGACTCCGCAGGACGTGGAGCGCGACTTGGGCGTCGACGTCGCGCTGCGCTGGGGCTCGGGCTACGAGACGGTGCTGCGCTCCTACGTCAACGTGATCGCCACCCCCAAGGGCGGCACCCACGTCGGCGGGTTCGAGACCGCGGTCACCAAGACCTTCAACGAGGTGCTGCGCGAGTCCAAGACGCTCAAGGTCGCTGAGCCCGACGTGGTCAAGGACGACGTGCTCGAGGGTCTCACCACCGTGGTGACGGTCAGGCTGGCCGAGCCTCAGTTCGAGGGGCAGACCAAGGAGGTGCTGGGCACCCCGGCAGCGCGCACCATCGTGCGCAAGGTGGTGGCGGCCGAGCTGAAGAAGTTCCTCACCTCGACCAAGCGGGCCGAGAAGGCGCAGGCCAAGGTGCTGCTCGAGAAGGTCGCCAATGCCTCCCGCACCCGGATCCAGGCCCGGCAGCAGCGCGACAACCAACGACGCAAGAACGCGCTGGAGTCCTCCGCGCTGCCGGCCAAGCTGGCCGACTGCCGCTCGGGTGACACCGATCGCACCGAGCTGTTCATCGTCGAGGGTGACTCCGCGCTGGGCACGGCCAAGCTCGCACGCAGCAGCGAGTTCCAAGCGCTGCTCCCGATCCGGGGCAAGATCCTCAACGTCCAGAAGGCCTCCACCGGCGACATGCTGAAGAACGCCGAGTGCGCCGCCATCATCCAGGTCGTCGGGGCGGGCTCGGGGCGCACCTTCGACATCGAGCAGGTGCGCTACGGCCGGATCATCTTCATGGCCGACGCCGACTCCGACGGTGCCCACATCCGCACCCTGCTCACGACCCTGTTCTTCAAGTACATGCCGGAGCTGGTGCTCTCCGGTCGGGTGTACTCCGCCGTGCCGCCACTTCACCGGATCGAGCTGACCAACCCCAAGAAGGGGATGGAGAAGTACGTCTACACCTACTCCGACGCCGAGCTGCAGCGAAAGCTGGCCGAGCTGCAGAAGAAGGGGCTGCGCTGGAAGGACCCGATCCAGCGCTACAAGGGTCTGGGGGAGATGGACGCCGACCAGCTCGCCGAGACCACCATGGACCCGCGCCACCGCACCCTGCGGCGGATCACCGTCGACGATGCCGAGGTGGCCTCGGAGGTTTTCGACCTGCTCATGGGCTCCGAGGTCGCCCCGCGCAAGGAGTTCGTCATTAGTCACCGAGACGTTCTTAGCGACGAGATGATCGACGCCTGAGGCTCGGCGTCTCCACTGGTCAAAGCACGGGGCCAGCGCCCTGCCGCCTGGTTATCGCTTGTCGGAAAGCGCGCGCTCATGTCGGCAGGGCAGGCGCGCAACCGCCCCGACCATGCCGAGAGTCGCTCATCGCCTGCACGGACCGAGCTTCTCGACGTACGGCACCATCTTGGTCGGTGAAGCGGTGCCGTACGTCGAAATGCTCGCCCACACGACGTTGTCATCGAGGCTCGAGCGTTGACCGCATCTGCTGCTGTCGGTGCGGAGCGTCCGACCAATGCCGATGTCGGAGCGTGCGCCTGCGGCCGTCCGCTGTCAGTGAGGGAAGCGTGAGCGGGGTGCCGCCTTCTCGCGTGGCTTCTTCAGCGGCCGTAGTGGTAACGGCAGGCCGCGATGCGAACCTCGGCGTCGGTGATCTTGTAGATGAGCCTGTGTTCGTCGGTGATTCTTCGTGACCAGTAGCCGGCGAAGTCATGCTTGAGGGGCTCGGGCTTGCCGATCCCTGTATTGCCGTTGCGCTGGATGTCTTGGATCAGCAGGTTGATGCGCTTGAGGACCCTACGGTCCTGTGCCTGCCACCACAGGTAGTCCTCCCATGCGTTGGCGTCCCAGACCAGCAGCATGCTCAGTCGGCGTCGACCAGATCGTGCTGCTCGCCGCGGCCATCCTCGAGGCGCTCCATCGCGTCGAGCAGGCGACGAGCGTTGGCCGGTGATCGCATCAGGTACGCGGTCTCACGCAGCGACTCGAAGTCAGCGAGTGACATGAGCACGACCGGCTCGTGACCGGCGCGGGTGATGACTACCTCTTCACGGTCGTTGACCACGCTGTCGAGCACCTCGGCGTAACGGGCTCGCGACTCGGTGTAGCTCAGGGTCTTCATGGCTCCTCCTGTACAGGAAACCGTACAGGGCTGCTGGTGTCTACACAAGCGTCCGAACGCTGTCGGGGCGAAGTCCGTCCATGCCGCTGAGTGCGCGATCGTGCCGATGACAGGCCGGTCGGGGACACCGCCTTACGGTCGAATTTCAGCGACCCGCTACGGGTGGTGGTCGTCGTGGTACCCGCGAAGAAGTGAAGGCGCAGCAGATCGGCGCAGGCCTGGCGAAGGTGCCCGGCTGGTTCTCCCTTGGGCGGGGATCGGCACGCGCGGTTGGTTCGTCGAAGACCTGGCCGAACGGTAGGGACATGCAAACATGGAGTCGGAGTCCCGCCCAGACTCTTGCGACGGAAGGAGGCCCCGGCGCGATGACCGAACCACCGAACGAAGCCAGCGTTCCCCCGAGCGCGGTGCTGCCGTGGTACGTCTACGACCGGCACGCGAACCTGCTGCGAGTAGCCGGCAGCCTTCCTGAGGCCGAGGAATGGGCGTTCGCGCACTGGGACGTCGTCGAAGTCGCAGATCGCGAAGAGGTTGCAGCGAACGACTACTACTACCTGCTGTACGCGAAGAAGCCCGATGAGGGTGACTTCCACGCCCGCGACTTCCAGGCCCGAATCGTGCGGCAGGACCGGGTCGTTGCACTCGGTAGGGACCCGGAAGCCACGCCACTGCACCCTGGGAAGGACTAGCAGCACAACCCTTTCTAGTACGGCGTCATCGCCGCTGTCGGGGCGGAGCCCGACCATGCCGCTGAGCGATCACGCCGAAGAGCGCAAGTCGCGCGATACTTGCCATGTGTCCAGAGAGCCGGGTCGCGATCGACCTCGACCCCTCCGACGATTTCGGTCCCTGCCGTCGGTGACCTCTGGACGAGCTCTCCTCGTGGCCATGTCGGGGTTGCTGGTCTGCGACGTGATCGGCGGTTTCATCGCCCTCGCCTCTGGCGCGGACACGTGGAACGAGGCATGGGGCTTCGAGACCGAGAACACGGTGCCCCTCCCGATCGGGGCGGCACAGCTTGCCCTCGCGTGGTTGGCCGTGCGCAACACGCGACCTCCGGTGGGCGTGATCGCGGCTTTCCTTCTCAGCGCGATGTGCCTGCTCAGTCTCCTGGCCGGCTTGTTCGACGGCGACCTCATCGACAACATCGCCTCGGATGGCCTCATCTCCTGGGGAGTCGCCTGGGCGGCCGTCCTGCTAGTGGGCACCACGGCTGTTGGACTCCTCGCCGCAATTCGGGCCAGGCAGTTGCGCGGACCTCACTGACGGCCCTCAGCCGCCCCGCGCGGATCTGCGAGCGATCGGCAGCACAGCCGTTGCTCATGCCGTTGTCGGAGCGGAGCGTCCGACCATCAGCGTAAGGCGTTTTGCGTCAAGCGTTTGGTCGGTGCCCTGCGTCCGTCGTCGGTCCCTGCATAGCTGTAACGGGGCTGGTGCCCGGCAGCGTGTGATCGGGTTGGTCGACGACGGGCGGGGCTGCCCGTGATGAGCGGCGAGGTGCTCGGTGGTCCTCGATGCCGCGTGGGGCTCGCCCCGACCGTCAGCTCGTGGACGCGCCGTCGCGCTGGTCGGGGTCAGGCAGCCAGCCTCCGCCTGCGGTCGTGGCTTGCGGCGGGTGCCGTCGCGGCGATGTCGGGGTCCCAGGCCTGGCCGGTGGTGACCACGGCGTGGAGCTGGCGCAGCAGCGCGGCCGGCGATCACGGTCTGGGCCTGGGTCGGCTTGAGCTTGTTGGTCTCCCGGGTGGTGAGGTGTCGGTAGCGGGCGGCGTAGACGGTGTTGGTCTTCAGCGCTCCCCAGACCGCGCGCCAGGCTGCCGGTCCGCAGGCCGGGGTCGGCCCGCGCCGCTCAGCTTGGTCGCGTCCGGCGAAGGTGCCCGACATGCGTCTCCCGGGGTGCCAGGCCGGCGTGCTTGACCAGTGCCCGGGCGGTGGTGAAGCGGTGCAGGTCGCCGGTCTCGGCCAGGATCGCTGCGGCCCCGACCGCGGACAGGCCCGTGGATCGAGGTCAGCCAGCTCGGTGAGCTGCGAGCTCGTCGAGCACGGCGACCATGCGCGTTCGGTCGTCGGCCAGCCGTTGGCGCGTCGCTGTCCCAGTCCTCGATCAGCCAGCGCGATCCGCTCGAAGGCGCCGCGGCGGTGGCGATCACCCCGGCTGGGTCACCCAGCGCGGCGTAGAGCTTGCGCAGCGATCCGCAGGCACGGCCTCTGCCCGCCGCGCTGGTGATCTCGCGGCGCACCGCGCGCTCGAACCGGGCCCAGCCCAGTCGTGCGGGTGCGGGTCCAGGTCACCGCCGTCGCGGTCCACGATCACGCTGCATCGCCGCGGCCCACGTGCTGGGACTCGGAACGGCTGCTGCGGCGGTGCCCAGCGCGGCGGGCCACACGCACTCGAGCAGGTCGCGGATCTGCTGGACGCGGGCGACGTTGCTCGGTCGAGCAGCTGCTCGCGGCGCGCTCCGAGGTGGCGCAGCCGGCCCCAGGTCTCATCCACCGGCTCGGGCAGCGTAGCAGCGCAGCTGCGCGGTCAGCCGGGCGATCAGCACCGCGTCCTTCTCGTCGGTCTTGTCGAGGTCAGGTCCTCGCTCCTGCCGTGCCCACGAGGTCTGCATCGGCTGCACACACACGAACGCCATGCCCCGCTCCGCAGCCAGCTGGCCCAGCACCCGCCACCGGTGCCCGGTCGGCTCGCAGGCCACCGTCGACCCCGGCGTAGCCCGACCCGGTCGCGCGCTCCGCGGCCCAGTCCAGGCGGCGCCGAGATCCCAGGCCTTGCACCGGAACGTGCGTCGAGCCAGCACCTTGGAGTCGTGGTCGCTCACCACGACCATCTGCTTGCTTGTCAGCCAGATCGATCCCGATGATCGCGTTGCGTCACCGGCACCGCTGCCCGCAGCCCCCAGCCGTGCGTTCCTGTTGCGGTCACCCCTCGACACGCCATTACCGTTGTTCATGAACGTCCTCCTGTCTGCGATGGGACACCAAGCCCGACAAGCGCATCAGGAGGACGTTCCCACGTCCAGACCACGGCGCTCAACGTCTTTCTATGCCGCGAGTGGTGTGGTCAGTGCCATGGGGAAGGAGCTGAGGCGATCTCGTCGATGTATGGCTCTCTCCGCGCTACGGACATCACCAGTTCGTAGGCAGGATCATCGGGCGCGTCGAGGTCGACGCCGTTGAGGCACTCAACGACGCTCCTGGCCGCTCACGTCGTCGAGAATGTCGTGCCAGTCAGGGACTCTGCCAGGCACGGCCTGCGACCTCGGGCTGCCGGTGACTCCGCGAACGATCGGTCACCTGGGCCGGTCAGGTATTGGCTGGAGCCCGCAAAGCCGGGAAGAGGTCCCCGAACATTTCGTGGGTGATGGCAAGGGCTTCCTCGCCGGTGATGACCGCGTCGGGGTCCAGGTCCGGCACCGCAGCTCCCATCTGCTTGCCGAGGGCCATGAGGCCGCCGAAGAGAGCTTGGCCGAGCCCGTTCAGGGGGGCGGACAGAGGCAAGAGTGGCTCGGCCATCTCCTCGACGGGGCGGGCGATGATGTCGGGCCAGTCGGCCTGCTCGCGGGGCTCGTCAAGGGTGAAGATCGAGGTGAAGCTGCGGGCGCTCGCGTCGCGCTCGGTGAAGGGCTTTCCGAGGTTCCATCGCTCACGCATGGTCGCGATCAACGACGTGGCCCGGTGCTCCTCGGTGACCACGGTGCGTTCGGGGATCCATGCCGAGATCGCCAACGTCGGGATCCGCACCCCCGAACGGTCGAAGGTGAAGCCGAACTGACCGGCAGGCGCGGAGGGGTCGGGAGGGGTCGCTGGAGGCGGGGTGACGTGATCGTAGGTGCCGCCGTGTTCGTCGAAGGTGACCAGCAGGGTCGTGTTGAGGTAGTTCGACCCGCTCTCGGAGGACGATGAGCGGATGGCGTTGTAGAGCCGAGCGAGCAGGTCTTCGCCGCCGATGAGCGAGGACGGCGGGTCCCAGGTCAATCCCGGGGTGAGCATCCCGTAGGCGGGGTGCATGTCGTTGTGGGCGTGGCCGATGATCTGGGGCTCGATGAAGGAGTAGGTAGGCAGCTCGCCCTTGTCGGTGTCCTCGAAGAACTGGTCGGTGGAGAAGAAGTGCGTCGCGAACCTGTCCCGCAGCCGCGGGGCGTGGATGAGCCCGGTCAGCGAGTAGTGCGAGGGGGGGTCGCAGTAGACCTTCCAGGTGAGCCCGTGGTCCTCGAGACGGTCGAACAGCGTCTCGGCGTCGTTGTGGGCGACGAACGACTCCGGCGGACTCAGGTTCACCACGTAGCCGGACGAGGTGCCCGCGTGGAAGAACGAACGGTTGGGGAAGGTGCATGAGGGCACGTCGCTGAACCAGTGGTCGAACGTGGCGAACCCGCGTGCCAGACCGGCCATGACCGGCATCTGCTCGGGCGTGTAGCCCGTCATGTACTGCGCGTACTCCTCATAGGTCGGTTGTCTGCCGAACTCGGCCGTGAACGTGCTGATGTAGTCGGTGAGGAACCCGTCCATGCTCGGCTGCCGGGCTGGGTAGTCCGGAGTGTTGAAGGTCTGCTCCGGCTGCAGAACGCCTCGATTGGCCTCATCCAGGATCCCGAACAATTGGGTGTTGATGTGCGGCAGCTCCTCGCCGGGATCGGGCCACGGGGTGTTCATGTTGGGCGCGATCCCGTACGGCACGAGCCTATTGTCCGCCCCGTGCTCGGCCCACTTCGGGATGGGGTTGCTCAAGTCCTTGTCGAGCACCCCGTCGAACGACGGCACCTCTCCGGGCTCGTACAACCGACCGAGCAGGTTGTCGAAGGAGCGATTTTCGAACATGACGACCACGACATGGTCGAGAGCATCGGACCGGGTAGGCCTAGGCATGGAGGTTCTCCTGCGCTGATGGACGTGGGCGCTGATCGACGTGACTGCTGATCGACGTGGCTGCTGATCGCCGTGCCCGGGTGGGCAGTGCCGCCCCTCCAAGGTTGTTCACCGAATCGCCGGGCCGCACCCCCCACAGCGGGTGAGCCTTCAGCGAGAAATTGTCCCTGACACCTCCGCGCGGATCCGCTCGATCAGCGCGTTACCGACGCTCCTGTCCTCCGAGGGGCATCGCACGGCACAGGGGTCGGGAAACGCGGGACGGGCATGGCCTCAGCGTGTGTGAGGATGCCTTGCATGATCGAGGTGGATCTCCCCGAGGACGAGGCGGTCCCTGAACTCACTCGCGCTTTCGCCGCTTGCCTGGCATCGGTCACCGAGATGCCCATGGCCGAGGTACCCCAGCCGCGGGCGGACCTGCTCGGGGCACTCGCTCATTGGCGCAGCTGGCTCGCCGGCAGGGGCGCGGGACTGGTAACGCTGGCAAAGCCTGCCTCATTCAAGTGGCCGGGGTACTGGTTGGCCGTGGTGGGGCAGGCAGGCTCACGCGCCCGCGCTGACGACGCCACGGCGGTGTTGATGTTCGGCACTCCGTCAGGGGTCGTGCTGAGTCCCCAGGACCCGAGCCTGCTCGGTCGCGCTGCGACCGAGCTCCCGGTCCGGGAGGGCTACGTCGTCTCCGGGCTCGACCCTGCTTCCCTGACCCCCACGTCGGCGTTTCCATACCTGAGCGGCACGGTCAGGGCGATCGCGCTGGCGCAGCGCGCCACCGACGACATGCAGATCGTGGACCATGCGAAGGCGCTCGCACACCGGGGACTGGACGGTGACCGCTATGCCGCCAAGGCGGGCACCTTCACCCCCGACAGCGACACCGCCCGCGGCTTTGACCTCACCCTGATCGAGGGTGAAGTGCTCGACAGCCTCACGTTGCCCGAGGGTCGCACCCTCGGCCTGGCAGAGGCGCGCCGCAACGTCCTCACCCGCGGCATCGACCTCAACGCCTTGGTCGGGCGACGCTTCCGAGTGGGCAATGTCGAGTGCCTGGGGCAGCGCCTCTGCGAGCCGTGCTCGCACCTGGAACGTCTCAGCACCAAAGGAGCGCTGCGCGGACTGATCCATCGCGGCGGCCTGCGCGCCGATGTCCTCAGTGACGGAGAGATCAACACCGGCGACCTCATCGAGACAGTCGAGTAGCGCACCTCTCCGACGCGACGCCTTGACTGGACGTACAGCGATCGATGACGGCCGGGAGGCAACCGCGGCGAACAGTCGACTCACCGGCGCACGTGGGTCGCACCCGGTGCCCGGCGTCGACCCCGTGTTGTTCACCGGAGGTTCGGCCAGCCGACGTTCCCGGTACGGCCAGCGACGCGGGGGACCGCGTACACCTAGGGCGTGCCGCCATGGCGGCGGCAGATTCCACACCCACAGGAGCGCGCGTGAAACATCGTCATCTCGGCCTGGCGGCGGCAAGCAGCCTGGTCCTTGCCGCACTGCTGGCACCCGCCGGTGCCGTGGCAGCCGGCAACACTCGGTTCTCTGACTTCACCCCACTGCCGACCTCATCCGGCCCGACCGCGAACGAGGCAGCGCCCATCACGTTCGGCAACCCCGCGTTCGAGCAGCGGTCGATCGCCTCGGTCGAGGAGCAGCTCGCCAAGGGCGAGCCCAACAGCGGGGTCTGGGACATGAACACCGTCAACGAGACCGGTCCGCACAAGGCGAGCCACCTGTTCACACCGTTCGAGAGCGGCCAGTCAGGCATCCAGCGCACGGACCTCGCGACGGGAGAGACCGAGACCATCTTCTACAGCCCCGAGCCAGGAGACTACGTCCGCTGGGACGCCTCGTACTGGACTCCCTGGGGCACCTACGTCACCGCTGAGGAGGAGTGGTGCACCGACCCGAGCGGGTGCAAGACCAACCCCTACGGCCGGCTCTTCGAGCTCACCAACCCACTCACCGCGGACTCGGTCACCGAGCCCGGTGGTGAGCAGGCCGACCTGCACCACCGCAACGTGATCCCGCGGGTCTCCCACGAGGGCGTCCAGTTCGACAAGAACCACAACATGTACTTCATCGACGAGGTCAACGGAGGCAGCCTGTACCGGTACTCCTCCGCGGCGAGCTGGGGCCAGATCAAGTCGGGTCGCGCCGGCTACTTCGATGCCGGGCAGACCTCGGTCCTCCGGGTCGGCGACGGCAGCGCCCCCAACGCCACCGGTGACTACACCTGGATGCCGATCACCGACGCGCAGGGCGAGGCCCTGCCCGGCGCCATCACCATCACCGACCCGAACGGCGTCACCTCGGTCGACGGTCGCAACACCACCGACCTGCAGCAGTTCAAGGGCACGGACTACCAGCGTCCCGAGGACCTGCAGATCCAGAGTGTCAACGGCGTGGAGCGGCTCTACATGGCCACGACGACCACCAACGAGGTCTATGCCATCGACTTGGGCGCCCAGCAGATCTCGGTCTTCGCCGACCGCGGCACCACAGATCTCGCGACCGGCGCCCCGGTTGGTGCGGGACTGGCCAGTCCGGACAACCTCGCGCTGGATCACGACAACAACATCTACATCGTGGAGGACCGCAACGGCGGGGTGGACGACGACATCTGGCTCGCCCGTGACCTCAACCGCGACGGCGACCTGACAGACGCCAGCGAGGGTCTGGGCCGGTGGGCGTCGAACGGGACGACGGGCTCGGAGTTCTCCGGCCTCTACTTCGACCCCACCGACAAGCGGCGCGCCTGGGTCAGCATCCAGCACCCGGCTAGCCAGAACGATCGGACCATCGAGATCACCACCAGGTAGACACCCGGCCGCCACGTGGCGAGGCGTCCCGGTGAGCCCGGGGCGCCTCGTCGCGGATGGCGAGGAGCTGTTTGTGCACTCGCCGCACCGGGTTGATCCTCCAGGGTGCCTACCAGATCGACACCGAGGTGATCGACGCGTAGGCACGCGACTCCCCGTCTCGGCGCACCCGCGCGGACTACAGCACGCTGTGGGTGATCGTGCCGGTGTAGGTGCCGGCGAAGTCGCCGGACTGGCTCTGCACCACCAGGGTCGGGTTCCAGCTGGCGGAGGAGCTGCCGATCACGCCGAGGGTGCAGGCGAAGGCGGTGCGGGTGAACGCGAGGGTCTGCGCGAGCACCGACGTGAGCTGCCCCGGGGTGCAGCTGAGGCCCAGCCCGCCGCCGGTTGCGGTCGCAGGCCCCGACCAGTAGCGCAGGCGGGTGGCGGGGAAGGTCGCGCTCTGGCCACTCTGGGTCACGGTGAACGGAGCGGACACCGAGACGCTCGCGGTCCATCCGAGGGTGCCGCTGGCGGCGACGCTCACCGTGCCCAGCTGACCCGACAGGGTGGACCCAGCCGCACCGGACCCGAGCGAGGCGCTCGCCGGCGCTGAGACGCTCAGCCCGTCGGCCAGCTTGATCGGCGCGAGCCGCGGGGCAGCAGCCGCGGAGGGCAGGTGGATCGCGGTGAGCGCGGTGACAGCGGCCACGAGCAGTCCGCTCCTGACCCGCTCTCGCCGAGACCGCTGCGTCACGGCGAGGACGGCGCCTCGGTCTCGCGCGGCTCCCGGTCCCCACGGCGCCGACGCAGCCACCACAGCAGCGCCAGCGCCAGCAGGAGGAGCAACAGCGCGAGCCCGACCCAGAACGGCCAGCCCTGCCAGAACGGCGTCGACTCCTCCTGCTCGACGTCGACCGCCCCGCCCTTGCCGAGGTCGGGGAAGGTGATCGTGGCCGACGCGCGCTTGGTGAGCAGCCCGCTGGTCAGCTTCAGCTTCGCCGTCCACGGACCCGCAGGCGTGCTCTTGTCGAGCAGGACCGGCAGCTTCGCGGTGTCACCGGGGGCGAGTGTCCCGCTCCTGACGTCGAAGGGGCCGGCGCGCAGACCGCCGGGACCGTCGGCGAGCCGCAGCGCACCCTCCAGGTCGAGTGCCCGGCCGCCGACGTTGACCACGGTGGCCTCGACGAAGGGGCGCCCGTTCTTGGTGCGCGCCGGTGTCAGGGAGTCGATCTCGAAGTCGGACGCCGGCTCACCACCAGGCCCGACGGAGAGGTAGATCCGGATCCCGACGCGGTTGATCGTCCGGACCTGCTGGTCGGGGTCGGTGGAGGCTGTGGAGGCCCACAGCACGCCGTACCGCTCGCCCTCGGAGGCGTCGGAGGGGACCGCGATCGTCGCCTGCACGGTGGCGACCTCCCCGGGCGGCAGCTCGAGGGTGCTCCGGTCGAGCGAGGTCCACTGGGTCAGCTCGCTGCGCTTGCCGGCCTCGGCCCCCACGAACTGGCCCTGCTTGATGCTGGCGGGGCCCGGATAGAGCTCGACGACCCGCGTCTGCGAGGTGGTGTTGCTGACCTCGAACTCGCGCGCGATCGTGGTGCCGGGGGCGAGGTGGTCGATGATGTACGAGCGGGCGCGCGGGTCGTCCGACCGGTCGACGGGTGCCTCGAGCAGGCGGACGCCGATGTTGCCGTCGTCCGCCGCCCGAGGTGTCGAGGCTGCTGCGGGCTGGAGCACGCCCGCCGCAACGATTGTCATGACGACAATCGTCAGCCAGGCGGGCGCGCGCCACCCTCGAGGGTCGCTCACTCGCTCAATGTAGCCAGTGCACTCAGAGCAGCGAGTGCGTGACCGTGCCGGTGTAGTCGTCGGCCACGGCGCCGACCGGGACCGTGATCCCCACGGTGGGGGTCCACGAGGCCGTGTTGCTGCCGGTGCCGGCGCCGACCAGCGTGGAGGCGATGGCCATCGTGGCGCCGATCGTCGGCGTGACGACCAGCCCGGCCGAGGAGGTCACGGCGCCGCTGGAGTAGTTCGCCTGAGCCTTCGAGATCGTCTCGCCGGTCACGTCGCCGGTGAAGTCCGTCGCGGTGACCTGCACCGTCCAGGCGGCGACGAGGTCACCCCGGTTGTCGGTCACGCTCACCGCATCGTCGAAGGCTGCCGAGGTGGTGTTGCCCGGCGTGATGCCGGTGGTGCCGAGGTCCTGGGTGGTCGAGGGCGCCGAGATCGCGATGCTCCCGGAGGTCAGTGTGAAGGTGACGGTGGTGTCGTCGGCGTGGGCCGGCACGAAGGCTCCGGCGGCGACTCCGAGGGTGGTGATGCCCGCGACGAGGGCAGGCCGAGTGCGCTTCATGTGGTTCTCCCTTGTTTCCCCAGAGGCCCTCCCCAACGAGGGCCATCTGCTCCCAGGAACCACCGTAATAGGACGAATGTCCTAGTACGGACTATTCGGCTTATAGGGGAGGATCTGCCTAGACAACATGTTTGTTGACTATTTTCCCCGTTTTGGTAGGGCCTTCGCGGGGCACCGTGATCGGTTCGACCGACCTCTCGCGCCTCAGGCGTGACGTGCCAGCAGCCCCGTGTCGACGTCGTAGAGGAACCCGGCCACGTTGACCGAGTCGGGCACCAGTGGGTGCGAGGTCACCCGGTGGATGTCCTCCTGGAGCGTGGCGATCTGGTCGTCGATGACGTGGAAGCGCTGCCAGGTGGCGTCGGTGCCGGCGGAGGCCTCCACCCGCTGGCGCAGCTCGGGTTCGCTGCTGGAGGCGACGGCGCAGCGGGTGTGAGGGACGACGAGCACCCGGTTGACGTTGAGCAGGTGGGTGGCCAGCACCAGTGCCTCCAGGGCCGCGTCGGTCACGCGGCCACCGGGGTTGCGGAAGATCTTGGCGTCGCCCGGTGTCAGCCCGACCATCCCGAGAGGGTCGATGCGCGAGTCCATGCAGGTGACGATCGCGACGCCCGCGTGGGCGACGCCGTCGAACCCTGAGAGGGTGAAGGTCTCGCTGAAGGCGCGGTTGGCCTCGAGCAGGTCATCGAAGTCGTGGTCCACGTCGCGCAGCCTAGTCGGGTGCCTGCGCCTGGCTACTGGGCGGTGTCGGGGCGGCGGATGTCCTGGTTCACGTCGTACTGCGAGAGCGAGAGCGTGTAGCTCACGGGCTTGGCGCCCTTGTAGAAGGGGCCGGTCAGCGTCGCCGAGGCGAGCCGGTCGTCCTCGAGCTGGTACTCCGCGGTGAAGTTTCCTGTGCGGTCGGCGCTCTCCACGAGCTGGGCGACGAGGGATCCGGGCACCGTGCCCGTCACGGTGTCACCGTCCTCCTCGGCGTCCTCGGTCGCGCCCAGCCAGCCGGCGATGCCGTGCTCGGGGTCCATCAGCTCGGCCACCTCGAAGGTCCCGTAGCTCGCGGGGTCGACCTCGGAGTAGATCTCGGTGTAGGGCAGCTGGGCATAGACCGCGCCGTCGACCACGCGCATCGGCAGCTTGGCGTCGATGTCGTTGACGGTGACCTTCACGGTGCCGTCGAAGGCCGGGCCGTCGGTCAGCGTGCCCTCGATCGCGGTGAAGCCGTCGGCGCCCTGCGGCAGCTTCTTGGTGGTCATCGACATCTCCACCCCGGAGGTCTCCTCCAGAGCGCTCTGCGCGCCGGCCAAGCCCCCCTCGGAGGACCCTGAGGAGCCGTCGTCGCCGCCGGTGCACCCGGCGAGCGCTCCCGCGAGCAGCAGCGCCGAGGCCGCGCCCACGCAGGCGCGTGGCGCAGGGCTGGTCAGTCGTGCCATGTCGTCCCCCGTCGGTCGACGTCGCTGCCGGGGATCACCCCGGAGCCACGGATCGGTCAGGCCCCAAGAATCGCACGGGAGGTGGAGACCTCGCGAGACGAGGTCCCGCGCAGGAGCAGGGCGAGGACCGCGGCGAGCGCACAGCTGACCGCCGCGCCCGCGAAGACCGTCTGCAGCTGGGCGACCCCGGCCTGCTGCACCAGGTTGCTGAAGGCCTCGCACCGGCTCACCCCGTCGCCGCACACCTCGAACGGCTGAGGCAGGTCGGCCTGCTCGGCGTAGAAGCGCCGCAGCCCGAGCGTGGTGAGGACACTGATACCGATCAGCATGCCCACCATGCGCGAGACGACCAGGAGCGCGCTGGCGACCCCGTGGACGGCGTTCTCGGTGGCGGCCAGGAGCGCCGCGTTGACCGGAGCCAGGGCGAGCCCGAACCCGAGCCCGGTGGCGACCAGGGCCACGGTCGCCCACGGTGACTCCAGTGCGGTCATGCCCCAGCGGGTCATCACCGCGAAGCCGACCCCCGCGAGCGCCATGGCCCCGGCGGTGAGCACCGAGGCCGGGGCCCGCTGCAGCAGCCAGCCCCCGATGAGCGCACCCACGGGCAGGGCCACCAGGAAACGTAGGAGCACCAGGGCCGCCTGGAGCTGGGAGTCGGGGTAGATCGTCAGGCGCGCGAAGAGGGGGATGTCGACGATCGCCGCGATGAGCGCGGCGCCGATGAAGAAGCTCACCGCGAGCGAGCCCCAGGCCGGCGCTGCCCGCAGCGCGCGCGGCGGGACCACCGGATGGCGACCTCGGGCGTTGCGCACGCCGAACCCGACGGCGGCCAGGGCAGCGAGGCCGAGGTACCACTCGGCGTCCGCGGACAGGGCGTGGCGCTCGGGCTCGGCCGTCGCGAAGGCCAGGACGACGCCCCCCAGCGCCATCGCCAGCAGGCCGGCGGCCAGCAGATCGACCTGCGAGGCCACCTGTCGCCACCGTCGCAGGTCCACCAACGGGCGACGGGCGAACCAGCACCGCACCCAGAAGGCGACACCGAGGAGCATCGCCACCAGCCCCAGCGGGCTGAGCCACCGACCCTCGCCGACGACGGCGAGGAACGCCAGCCCCCAGTCGACGTCGGTGACCAGGGAATCGGGCTGGAGCATCACCAGGAGCAGCGCGAGCAACGCACCGACGAGCAGGGCCAGGCCGAGCCAGTCAAGGCCTCGCGCCCGGCTTCGGGGGCGGTCGAGGCCCTCGGCGCGACCGAGCCGGGCCAGCGCGGCCATGAGGACCAGGCCCACGGCGAGGTTCACCCAGAAGATGTCGCGCCAGTCGCCCAGGGCCAGCACGAGCGCGCCGTACAACGGGCCCAGCACGCTGCCCAGCTCCTGCACGGCGCCGACCACGCCGAGCGGCACGCCGCGCCGTTGCGGGGGGTACAGGTCGGCCACCAGGGCCAGCGTGGCCGGCACCAGTCCGCCGCCGCCCACGCCCTGCAGCAGCCGCCCGGTGACCATCGAGGGCAGGTCGTAGGCAGCGGCGGTCACCAGGGACCCGAGGGCGAACACCGCCAGGGACCCGACGAGCACCGGCAGCCGCCCCCGGATGTCGGCGATGCGTCCGATCAGAGGCAGCACTGCGACGTAGCCGAGCAGGAAGCCGGAGATGATCGGCGCTGCGCGCTGCAGCTGCTCGACCGAGAGCCCGGCGGCGCCCATCATGTCGGGCAGCGCGAGCACCACCACGTAGGTGTCGGCGGCAGCGAAGGCAACGGCCACCGCGGCCAGCCCGAGGAGCACCCGGCCTGAGCCGTTCCCGGGGTCAGCGGTGAGGGGTGCCGCAGACGCGGGGGAGTCGTCCACGAGGGATCACCGGGGGCCGGTGGTCACGGCGCGGAGATCTCGGGAGTCGAGCCGTAGTCGGAGATCGAGAGGTCGTAGGTGACCTCCTCGCCCTGGGCGTAGAACGGCCCGGTGAACGTGCCGCCGACGACCCGCCCGTCGTCGTCGATGCGGAACTCGGCGTCGAAGCTGCGCTCGGCCACGGCCGTGGGGATCGCGGCGGCCACCGCGTCGCCGGGGACCTGACCGGTGTAGGTCGTGACCACTGCGCGCCCGTCGCGGCGCTGCTCACCCTCCTCCACGTCGGTCGCCTCGGTCAGCCAGGCCGAGATGCCCTCGGCGGGGTCGAGCAGGGCGGCCGGGTCAGGGGCGTCGTAGTCCTCGGGCTCGATCTGGCTCCACTGCGTCTGCAGCGGCGGCACCTTGGCGTAGACCTCGCCGTCGACCGAGATCACGGGGACGTCCGCGGTGATGCCGGAGAACTTGACCGTCAGCGTGCCCTCGAACGCCGCCGGGTCGTGGGTGCCGCTGCCGGTGGCGTCGAGGATCCCCGAGACCCCGTCGGGCAGCTCCTCGGTGGAGAGGGCGAAGCTGACCCCGGAGGTCTCGTCCAGCTCCTGCTTGGCCTCGACGAGCACCTGCGAGACGTCCTCCCCCGAGGGCTCCGTCTCGTCGGCGCTGCAGGCGGTCAGCCCGCCGAGCGCGAGCGCGGCCAGGGCCACGGCAGCCGGGACTCGCGGCCGCACCGGGGAGAGGGTCATGGCGCAAGCCTGACAGACAGCGGAGCGGCGACGCCGGCGATGGCCTGGGGGGCCGGAGTGCCCGAGCCGTCGCGCCGACCCTCGGGGCCGGGCAGGTCGACGGGCTGACCCGACCCGGCCGACGCCATCGCCGGGCCCGGGCCCACCCAGGCGACCTGCAGGGTGTCCTCACCCTTGAGGAACCGGTGGCAGCGCACGCCGCCGGTCGCGCGGCCCTTGCCGGGGTACTCGTGGAAGGAGGTGACCTTGACCGACCCGGCCTCGGTGCCCGGCAGGGCGTCGGACGACCCCGACACCGTGACCACGACCGGGTCTTGGGCGTCGAGGTCCAGGGAGCCGAAGAAGACCACCCGCTCACCGGTCGCGAGGCGCACACCGGCGATGCCGCCGCCGGAGCGACCCTGCGGTCGCACACCGTCGGCGGAGAAGTGCAGGAGCTGGGCGTCGGAGGTGACGAAGCACAGCTCCTCCTTGCCGGTGCGCAGCTGCGTCGCACCGACGACCCGGTCGCCGTCGGCGAGGCGGATCACCTCCCAACCGTCCCTGCCGAGCACCTCCGGGCTGATCCGCTTCACCACGCCCTGACGGGTGCCCAGGGCGATCCCCGGCCCCTCCGTGGCCAGCGTGCACAGGGCCAGCACGTCCTCGTCGCCCTCGAGGGCCAGGAACATGCTCACCGGCTGTCCGCCCTGCAGATGTGGACTGTTGGCCGTCGGGGGGAGCGTGGGCAGGTCGAGCACGTCCAGCCTCACCAGGCGCCCGTGGGTGGTCAGCGCCCCGACCTGGCCGCGGGCGGTCGACGGCACCGCCGAGACCACCGCGTCGTGCGTGCCGCGGGCCCCGCCCGAGCCAGGGGGCTCGGCGTCGGCCGTGCGGGCCAGCAGCCCGGTGGAGGAGAGGTAGACCCAGCAGGGGTCGTCGGTGACCTCGAGCGGCACGGCCGCACTGACCGACTGTCCGGCCGACTCCAGCAGCACCGTGCGCCGAGGCGTGCCGTAGGCCTTGGCGACCTCGGCCAGCTCCTCGGAGACCACCCGGCGCAGCTCCTTGTCGTCGGCGAGGATCAGGTCGAGCTCCTCGATGCGCCGCTCCAGCTCGTCCTTCTCGGTCTCGAGCTCGACCCGGGAGAACCTCGTCAGCCGGCGCAGCTGCATGTCGAGGATGTAGGTCGCCTGGGGGTCGCTGAGGTCGAAGACCTGGATCAGCCGTTCCTTGGCCTGCGAGGAGTTGTCGCTGGAGCGGATCAGCTGGATGACCTCATCGATGTCGAGGATCGCGACGAGCAGCCCCTCGACCAGGTGCAACCGGTCGGCGGCCTTGTCGCGGCGGTGACGCGAGCGTCGGCGGACCACGTCGTAGCGGTGACCGAGGAAGACCTCGAGCATCTCCTTCAGCCCCATGGTGCGCGGCTGACCGTCGACCAGCGCCACGTTGTTGATGCCGAAGGAGTCCTCCATCGGGGTCTGCCGGTAGAGCTGGGCGAGGATCGCTTCGGGGTTGAAGCCGTTCTTCACCTCGATCACCAGCCGCAGGCCGTGCTCGCGGTCGGTGAGGTCCTTGATGTCGGCGATGCCCTGCAGCTTCTTGGACTGTGCCAGCTGCTTGATCCGCTCGATCACCTTCTCCGGCCCGACGCCGTAGGGCAGCTCGGTCACGACGATGCCCTTGCGGCGTGGTGTCACGGACTCCACCCGCGTGGTCGCCTGCATCTTGAAGCTGCCGCGCCCGGTGGCGTAGGCGTCGCGGATGCCGGAGAGGCCGATGATCTTGCCGCCGGTCGGCAGGTCGGGGCCGGGCACGAAGCGCATCAGTGCGTCGAGGTCGGCGGCGGGGTGGGTGACCAGGTGGCGCAGCGCCTGGACCACCTCGACCAGGTTGTGGGGCGCCATGTTGGTCGCCATGCCCACCGCGATGCCGGAGCCGCCGTTGACCAGCAGGTTGGGCAGCGCCGCCGGGAGGACGACCGGCTCCAGCTCGCGACTGTCGTAGTTCGGCTTGAAGTCGACGGTGTCCTCGTCGATGGAGTCCGTCATCGCCGCCGCCGGCGGCGCCATCCGGCACTCGCTGTACCGCATCGCCGCGGCCGGGTCGTCGGGGGAGCCGAAGTTCCCGTGGCCGTCGACCATGGGGACCCGCATCACCCAGGACTGCACCATGCGCACCAGCGCGTCGTAGATGGCACCGTCGCCGTGGGGGTGCAGGCGACCCATCACCTCGCCGACGACGCGGGCGGACTTGACGTGGCCGCGGTCGGGGCGCAGCCCCATGTCGGCCATCGTGTGCAGGATCCGGCGCTGCACCGGCTTGAGCCCGTCGCGGGCGTCGGGAAGGGCGCGGGAGTAGATGACCGAGTAGGCGTACTCCAGGAAGCTGCTGCGCATCTCGTCGCCGACGTCGATGTCGACGATGTGCTCCTCGAAGTCCTCGGGGGGAGGAGGAGCTGTGCGGGTGGAGCGGCGTGCCATGAGGCGCATTGTCCAACGTCGCTCCGACAGGTCCACCGGGGGCACGCCGTGCGGGCCCTGGTGATCCCCCACGGCCGCCGCGCGCGTGCCGCGTGACCGACGTCGCGCCGGTTCTGGTCCGGGTCCACGGCGGTTCGCCGATACATTGGACCGGGTGAGCGAACGCGCCGGCGAGGCTGAGCAGGGGCATGCCTATCCCAGCCATTGGGAGGCCGACGTCGTCCTGCGGGACGGCGGCACCGCCCACGTGCGCCCGATCTCGCCCGACGACGCCGAGCTGCTCGTCGAGTTCTACGCCGAGGTCTCACCGCAGTCGAAGTACTACCGGTTCTTCGCCGCCATGCCGACGCTGTCACCCCGCGAGGTCCGACGCTTCGTCGACGTGGACCACCACGACCGGGTGGCGCTGGTCCTCACCGTCGCCGACCGGATGATCGCGGTGGGTCAGTTCGAGCGGCTCGAGGGCACCGGCGAGGGGCCGGACCAGGCCGAGGTCGCCTTCCTGGTGCAGGACCGACACCAGCACCGGGGCGTCGGCCAGCTGCTCCTCGAGCACCTGGCCCAGGTCGGTCGCGAGGTCGACGTGGGGGAGTTCGTCGCCGAGATCCTTCCCGACAACGCCGGCATGCTGCAGGTGTTCCGGGACGCCGGCTACCACGTCACCGGAGGCTACGAGGACGGCGTGGTCTCGCTGTGCTTCCCGATCGACGCCACCTTGACCTCGATCGGGGTGATGGTCGCCCGGGAGCACCGTGCCGACACCGCGTCGGTCAGGCGCTTCCTCGACGCGCGCAGCGTGGCGGTCGTCGGCGCCTCCCGGCGTGCCGACACCGTGGGACGGGCACTGGTGCGCAACCTGGTCACCGGCGACTTCCAGGGGCGGCTCTACGCCGTCAACCCCGCCGCGGAGTCCGTGTCCGGCCTCCCGTCGTACCCCACGGTCGCCGAGATCCCCGACCCCGTCGACATCGCAGTCATCGCCGTGCCGGCGGCCGCGGTGCCCGACGTGGTGCTCGACTGCGCCGCCAAGGGCGTGCACGGGGTGGTGGTGGTCTCCTCGGGGTTCGCCGAGAGCGGCAAGGAGGGCCGCGCCCTGCAACGTCAGGTGCTGCGGCTGTGCCGCACCTACGGGCTGCGCCTGATCGGCCCCAACTGCCTCGGCGTCATCAACACCGCCGCCGACCAGCAGCTCAACGCCTCCTTGGCCCCCGACCTCCCGCCGCGGGGGAGGGCCGGCTTCTTCTGTCAGTCCGGCGCGCTGGGCGTCGCGATCCTGGAGAACGTCGCCCGGCGTGGCCTGGGCCTGTCCACGTTCGTCTCGGCCGGCAACCGCGCGGACGTCTCCGGCAACGACCTCATGCAGTACTGGGAGGAGGACGACGCCACCGAGCTGGTCCTGCTCTACCTGGAGTCGCTGGGGAACCCGCGCAAGTTCAGCCGGATCACCCGCCGGGTCTCACGCCGCAAGCCGGTGATCGCGGTCAAGTCCGGCCGGGCCACGCAGGGCGTGCCGGTGGGACACGCAGTGCGCACCTCCGACCACGGCTCGGAGGCTGCGGACGCGATGTTCGCCCAGGCCGGGGTGATCCAGGTCGACTCGCTGGACGAGATGTTCGACGTCGCCCAGCTCCTCGCCCACCAGCCGCTGCCTCGGGGCGACCGGCTCGCGGTGGTCAGCAACTCCGACGCCCTCGCACTCCTGGCCGGTGACACCGCGGCGTCCCTGGGTCTCCAGGTCGCGGACACGCCGGTGCTGCGTGCGCAGGCCGAGGCCCAGGACTTCGAGGAGGCGCTCGACCAGGTGCTGGCCGACGACGCCGTCGACGCCGTGCTCGCGGTCTACCTGCCGCCGGTGGAGGCAACCGGCGCCGCCGTGGCCCGGGTGCTGGCCGACCGGGGTCGCGACAGCGCCAAGCCCCTGCTCTCCAGCTTCCTGGCCTCGCAGGGCCTTCCCGAGCTGCTCCGGGTGACCGAGGAGGGCGGGGCGACGGCGGTCCGAGGGTCGGTGCCGTCCTACCCGACCCCCGACGCCGCGGTGCGCGCACTCGGCCGGGCCGTCGGCTACGCCACCTGGCTGAGCAGGCCCGACGAGGAAGGCCTCACCGCCGACCAGGTCGACGAGGCGAGGGGCCGCACCGTCGTCACCGGCGCGCTGCTGGGCTCGGCCGATGGGCGCCGCCTCGACGACGACGAGCTGCGCGAGCTGCTCGCGGCGTACGGCGTCGAGCTGTGGCCGCGGGTCCCGGTGAAGTCCGAGCGGGCGGCCGTCGCGGCGGGGGAGGAGCTCGGCTGGGACGTGGTGCTCAAGGCGACTGCCGACCGGCTGCGACAGCGCTCCGACCTCGCCCACGTCCAGCGCGGCATCGCGGGCCCGGCGCAGATGAAGCAGGCGTGGAAGACCCTCCGGGCTGCCGTCGAGTCACCGAAGACCGCCGACTTCGTGGTCCAGCGCAGCGCACCACCGGGAGTGGCGGTGAGCATCCGCGGCGACGAGGACCCGCTCTTCGGGCCCTTGATCTCCTTCGGGATGTCGGGGTTCGTCAGCGATCTCCTGGGTGACCGTGCCCTGCGCATCCCCCCGCTCGACCGCCACGACGCCGCCTCGATGGTGCGCGAGGTCAAGGCGGCGCCGCTGCTCATGGGCTACCGCGGCAGCTCCGCGGTCGACACCGACGCTGTGGAGGAGCTCCTGCTCAAGGTCGCCCGTCTCAAGAACGACCTGCCCGAGGTGCGTAGCCTCGACCTCGCGCTGGTGCTGGTCGGAGCGCACGGGGCGCGAATCCTCACCGCCGAGGCGACGGTGCAGTCCGCGGCCAACGCGCGCAGCGGCTGGTTCGAACGCCGGCTCAGCGACCCCGTCGCCGACACGTTGCCGGGCTGAGGCCGGCCCGCGGCCCTGGTCCGCCGCTGGTCCACGCCGAGCTGTTGACAGCCCGCCGGCCGTCCCCGCGGCGCGTGACAGACTGCGCACATGCCGCACACCTCCGACGGGTCCGCCTCGCTGCGCGCCGCCATCGAAGCCTCCGGCTACTTCCCCGAGGTCGTGGCGGACGCGGTGTTCGCCGCCGTGGCAGGGGAGCAGGTCGAGGCCCATCTGGTGCACCACGAGCCGACGATCGACGAGCGTGACGAGGTGCGGCGCCACGTCACCGTGCTCGTGCTCACCGCCAGCAGACTGCTCCTCGCCCACACCGACGACCACGCACCCGACGAGCTGCTGCCCGCGCCGTACACCTCCTCCACGACGGAGGCCATCAGTCTCAGCTCGGTGCGCAACGTCGTGGTCTCGCGGATGGTCACCGACCCCGCCCAGCAGAGCGCCGGACGCCGCGACGCCGCCGAAGCCGTGCTCACCGTCGGCTGGGGCGCGGGCAACCGCATCGACCTCGAGCCGGCGGTCTGTGCCGACCCCAGCTGCGAGGCCGACCACGGCTACACCGGCGTCCTCACCTCCGACGACTTCTCGCTGCGGGTCAGCGAGGCCGCCGAAGGCCCCGGAGCCGTCCGCGACCTGCTGGGCTTCGCCGCCGCCCTGTCGGCCCGCACCTCGGCATGAGCGACTTCGTCGAACCCGCGTACGGCGACCGCTCGCTCGCCGAGGTGATGCCAGCCGTCGCCCGAGCCGTCGGCAGGCCGCTCGGGGACCACGTCGACGGGGCCGCCGAGAGCCTCGAGGTCGGCGGGCACCAGCTGCCAGAGGCCCCGGCGTACGTCGTGTTCCTCGTCGACGGCCTCGGTCATCTGCTGCTCGAGGACCACGCCCAGGAGGCGCCCTACCTCCACGGCCTGATCGACGGGTCCGAGCCGGCCACCGCGGGGGTCCCCTCCACCACCGCGACGTCCCTGACCAGCCTCGGCACCGCGCTGCCACCCGGGTCGCACGGCATCGTCGGCTACACCTCGCGGATCCCCGGCACCGACGACCTCCTCAACGCCCTGATGTGGTCCAAGCAGGTCGACCCCCAGGAGTGGCAGCCGCACCCCACCGCCTTCTCACGCATGGTCTCCGCCGGCATCGAGGTCACCATGGTCAACAAGCGCGAGTTCCGCGAGTCCGGGCTCACCCGGGCGTCCTCCCGTGGCGCGGACTTCGTGGGCGCCGACCGGCTCGGCGAGCGCCTGGTGGCGGTCCAGGCCGCGACGCAGAGGCGCCCGTCGGTGACCTACATGTACGAGGGCGACCTCGACTGGACCGGCCACCGCTACGGTGTCGACTCCCCCCAGTGGCGGGCACAGCTCTCGATGATCGACCTCGCTGCGGAGCGGTTGCGCGAGGAGCTGCCCGCCGACGTCCGCATCCTCGTCGTCGCCGACCACGGGATGGTCGACCCCAGCGATCGCGTCGACGTCGACGAGATCGACGGCATGCGTGACGGCCTGGCGCTGCTCGGCGGCGAGGGGCGGCTGCGCCACCTCTACTGCGCCCCCGGTGCCGTCGACGACGTCGTCGCCCGGTGGCGGGCCGAGCTCGACGGTCGCGCCGAGGTGCTGGTGCGGGACGATGCGATCGCTCGGGGCTGGTTCGGAGGGGTCGCGTCGTCGGTGCGGCCGCGGATCGGGGACGTCGTGGTGGCGGCGCGCGGTGCGACCGCGCTGCTCAGCAGCCGCGACTTCCCCTACGAGACGCGGTTGGTCGGCATGCACGGGTCGCTGACGCCCGAGGAGATGCTGATCCCGATGCTCCTCGATTGAGGTCGTCCGTCGGGACGCAGCAGCGAGGAGCAGAGCGGTCGCTCTAGACTTCGCGGCATGAATCGCTCCCGTGACCTGGCTCTGGTGTCCGTGTTCGTGGGGGTGGTCGCAGCGCTCGGGCTGGTACCGCCGCTGTTCCTCTTCGCCGGTGCGGTCCCGATCACCGCGCAGTCGCTCGGGGTGATGCTGGCCGGCGCGATCCTGGGGGCCCGGCGCGGGTTCCTGGCGATGGCGGTCTTCGTGCTTCTGGTCGCAGCCGGGCTGCCGCTGCTCTCCGGCGGCATCGGTGGTCTCGCGGTCTTCGCGACCCCGCGGGTCGGGTTCCTCCTCGGCTTCCCGGTCGCGGCGTTCGTCGTCGGTCTGCTCACCGAGGCGTGGGCGCTGCGCGGCTCGACCTACGAGGTGCGCTGGGGTGTGGTGGCCAACGTGCTGGGCGGCATCGTGGCGCTCTACCCGCTCGGCATCCTCGGCATGATGGCGCTTGGCGACCTCTCGGTCTCCGAGGCCGGGTCGGCCTCGGGCGTCTTCATCCCCGGTGACGTGCTCAAGGCGGTCGTCGCGGCGTTCGTCGCAGCCGGGGTCCATCGCGGCTACCCGGGTCTGCTCGAGGAGCGGGAGTCCCGCTCGCGCGAGGCCAGCGCTGTCTGAGGGCATCGACCCGCTGGCCGACCCCGACCCGGTCGCCGCGGTCCTCGCTGCCCACGAGCGCCGTGAGCTGCTTGCGCTGACCACCTCGGGCTCTCTTGGGGCGAGCGCGGGTGGTTCACCGCACCACCGACAGCTGGTTCGACTCCTTCCCGGTGGTCGCGCGGTTGACGGGTCTCGACCGGACCAGCCGGCTCTGGGTGCCCGGCCCGATGGCCGGCACCATGAACCTCTTCGCCGCCGTGATCGCGCGGGTCCTCGGAGCTCAGCTCGTCGGGGACGTTGCCGGCGCCACCCACGCCCACCTCACGCCCTCCGACCTACGACGGCTCCTGGACGCCGTCGACGCCCGCGACGAGGGGGGCATCGCGGGGCTGAGGGTCACCGTCGCCGGCGACCGGTTGGGCCGAGCGCTGCACGACCGAGCGGTGGCAGCCGGGGCGGTGGTCAGTCACTACTACGGGGCGGCCGAGCTGTCGTTCGTCGCCTGGGGGACCCACGAGTTGGACCTCCGGCCGTTCCCGGGGGTGGAGGTGGTGGCGACGGAGGGCGTGCTCTGGGTCCGGTCGCCGTACCTTGCTCAGGTGGACACCGACCAGGGCTTCGCCACCGTGGGCGACCTCGGCGAGCTGACCGACGACGGACGAGTCGTTGTCGGCGGTCGGGGTGAGGCCGCGGTGATCACCGGGGGTGCCACGGTGCTGGTCGAGGACGTGGAGGCCGCACTGAGCGAGGTGGCCCCCGGACAGGTGGCCGTGCTCGGGCTGCCGCACGACGACCTGGGCCAGGTGGTGGCCGCCGTGGTGACCGGGGTCTCCGACGACGGCTCCGGCCTGGCGCGCCTGCGAGAGCACGCCCGAGCGGTGCTGCCGCCGACCCACCGGCCCCGGGTCTGGTTCCGCGCCGAGGCGATTCCGCGGACGCCGGGCGGCAAGCTCGACCGCGCGTCGCTGCGTCGCCTGGCGGAGCTCGGCCGGCTCACCCGGCTCGGACCGGCGGGCCCGCGATGAGCGCCGCACCCCTGGTCGTCGCGGCCCGTCGGAGTCCGATCGGCACGGCCGGTCAGGCGCTCGCCGGGGTCGCCGCCGCCGAGCTGGCCGCGCCGGTGGTGGCGGCGGTGGCCGCGGACCTCACTGAGGCGACCGGGCTCCGTCCCGAGCAGGTGGTGCTCGGCAACTGCATGGGACCGGGGGGCAACCTGGCGAGGGTGACCACCTTGCTGGCCGGTCTCGGCGACGACGTCCCGGCGCTGACGGTCGACCGGCAGTGCGCCAGCGGTCTCTCGGCGATCCTCGACGCGGTGGCCGCGGTCCGGCTCGGCTCGGGGCCGGTGCTCGCGGGCGGGGTCGAGTCGGCCTCGACCGCCCCGTGGCGGATGTGGGCTCCCGCCCAGGAGGGCGAGGACCCGGTGCGCTACGAGCGCGCGCCTTTCGCCCCGGCGGATCGGGACCCCGACATGGGCCTGGCCAACGACCTCTACGCCGAGCGCTCCGGCATCACGCGCGCCGCGCAGGACGAGTACGCCGCTCGCTCCCACCGGCGTGCCTACACGACCCGGGAGGCCGGTGGCTTCGACGACGAGGTCGTCGCCGTCGCCGGCGTCACCCGCGACGAGCGGCCCCGGGGCGCGATGACCGCGCACCGTCTCGGCCGGCTGCCGGCGGCCTTCCGCGAGGGCGGCGCAGTGACCGCCGGCAACGCGTGCGGCATCAACGACGGCGCAGCGATCGTCGCCGTGGTCGCGGACCGGCCCGGCCTCGTCGGGCTGCGGGTGCGCAGCGTCGCGGTGACCGCGGGCGACCCCACCAACCCCGGTGGCTCGCTGGTGCCGGCGAGCCGGATGGCTCTCCAGCGGGCCGGGGTGAGCCTGGGCGAGCTCGACGCGGTCGAGCTCAACGAGGCCTTCGCCGGCCAGATCCTCGCCTGCTGCGCCGAGCTGGGCCTGGACCCCGAGATGGTCTGCCCCGACGGCGGCGCGCTGGGCCTGGGGCACCCCTGGGGCGCGTCCGGCGCGGTCCTGGTCGTCCGGCTCTTCAGCCGCCTGGTGCGCTCAGGGAGAGGCGGTCTCGGGCTGGCGTCGATCGCTGCCGGAGGCGGGCAGGGCGTGGCCGTCGTGGTCGAGGCGGTGCTGCCGTGAGCGAGATCCGCTTCGAGCAGGTCGGGCACTCCTACGGCAGTGGGTCGCAGCGCCGGGTAGTGCTGAGCGACGTCGACGTGCGGCTCGACGAGCAGCGGATCGGGGTCATCGGAGCGAACGGCTCGGGGAAGTCGACGTTCGCCCGGATGATCAACGGGCTGGTCGTGCCGACCTCCGGCCGGGTCACGGTCGCGGGTCTGGACACGAGCCGCCGTGGCGCCGAGGTCCGTCGCACCGTGGGCTTCTGCTTCACCGACCCCGACGCGCAGATCGTGATGCCGACGGTGCGCGAGGACGTGGCCTTCGGGCTGCGTCGCAGGCACGATCGAGCCTCCGTCGACGATGCCGTCAGTCGGGCTCTCGAGGACTTCGGTCTCGCAGACCACGCCGACCACCCGTCTCACCTGCTGTCAGGTGGACAAAAACAGATGCTCGCACTGGCGGCCGTGCTGGTGACCGAGCCGGAGGTCCTGGTCCTCGACGAGCCGACCACGCTGCTCGACCTGCGCAACACCGTCGCGGTGCGCGAGGTGCTGCGTGGGCTGCCGCAGCAGGTCGTGCTCGTCACCCACGACCTGGACCTGCTCGAGGACCTCGACCGGGTCCTGGTCTTCCACGAGGGGCGACTGGCCCACGACGGCGACCCGGCCGAGGCGGCGACCCACTACCGCGCGCTCGTCGCCGCGCAGCGGGGAGGGCCGTGAGCACCGTCGGGATCTACCAGCCGGGCACCTCCCTGGTGCACCGGGCCCCGGCCGGGCTGAAGCTGCTCCTGCTGTTCCTGGCCGGAGTGGGTGTGGTGCTGCTCGACTCCACGACGGCTCTGGGACTTGCGTTGGCCGGTGTCCTGGCGCTGTACGCCGTCTCACGGCTCGGCCCGACGGTCCTGTGGCGCCAGGTGAGGCCGATGGCGCTCGTGCTGGTCGGGTTCGGTGCGCTGCAGTGGTGGCTCAACGGTGGACCGGCAGCCGTTCGCCTGGTGGCGATGCTGCTGGTCCTGGTGCTGCTCGCCGGGCTGGTGTCGACAACGACGCGCACCACCGAGCTGGTCGACGCGCTCGTGCGCGTGCTGGCGCCGCTTCGGCGGCTCGGGGCCGATCCCGAGCGGTTCGCGCTGCTGCTCGCCCTCAGTGTGCGCTCGGTCCCCGTGGTCGCGGGCCTCGCGGCCGAGGTGCGTGACGCGCAGCGGGCGCGGGGGGTGCGCACCGACGTGCGGACCTTCGGGGCACCGTTCCTTATCCGTTCCCTGCGCCACGCGGACGCGCTCAGCGAGGCGCTGCGGGCTCGAGGTGTCGACGACTGAGCGCCGTCGGGGGGCTCAGGCGTAGCGCTCCACGAATCCGCGCACGACCTGGGGCGGGTGCACGACGGAGCTCTGCGCGCAGCGCGCCTTGAGGTCCTCGGCCGTGTCCGGGGGGAAGTAGCCGGCGTGCTTGTAGATGTCGATGCGCACGTGGATGCCGGGCACGTCGAGCTCGGGGTGGAACTGGGTCGCGTAGACGTTGCCTCCGACGCGGAAGGCCTGCACCGGGCACGCGGCCGACCGCGCCAGCAGCAGCGCGCTCGACGGCAGGCTGGTGATGGCCTCCTTGTGCCCGAGGAAGGCTTCGAAGCACTCGGGCAGGCCGCCGAGCACGGGGTCGGCGGCGCCCTCGTCGGTCAGCGCGATCTCCACGGCGCCGACCGGCTCGGAGTAGGTGGCGTCCACGACGGCTCCGATGTGCGCGCCGAGCGTGCCGATGCCGTAGCAGGCACCCAGGAACGGGAGGTCCTCGGCGACGATCCGAGTCAGCAGTCGGTCGATCTGAGCCTCGACGCGCCGTTGGGTCGAGCTCTTCTCCGCGGGGGGCACCGACCAGGTGAAGGGGCTGCCGCCGAGGATGATCCCGGCGTAGCCGTCGAGGTCCTCCGGCGCCACCTGCTCGGGGGTCTGCTCGAGCCTGACCCGACGCAGACGGGCCTCGGGAAGACCCGAGAAGCGGAGGAACGCGGCGTACTCGTCGTCGGCCGCGGCGTCCTCGGCTCGCGTGGCGAGGAGTAGGAAGGGCCGCACCCGCGGCAGGGTACTCAGGCTTGACCGTGCTGCTCGGGCGCGTCTCGCAGGTCGTCGATGGTGTGGGCGAACTGCCGCGGCATGTCCGGCACCTGCGGCTGGCCGCTGACGACGTCCTCGACGGCGACCAGGACGTCGTGGGGAAGGTCGCGGTAGTGGAACCGGGCGTGCTCGTCGGGGTCCTCGAGGTTGCAGATCAGCTCCCGACGCGGGTGCTCGCCCAAGGCCACGAAGGTCAGCTCGCAGGTGCGCAGCGAGATCTCACCCTCGGGCCACAGGATCTCCTCGAACGCCTCGCGCGGGCCCAGGTCTGAGCTCAGCGTGAGCCGGGGGAGGCCCAGCCCCTCGCGCTGGCAGGAGAGGAACAGCCCGTACGACGTGCGCAGGGCGATGCGGCCGTAGGGCAGCTCGATGCGGTCCCAGGCCACGGACAGGCCGGACATGCCGGCGCCTGCGCCCACGGATGAGTCGGTGGTGGCAGGACGAGACGCCGAGATGAACTGCTGCCCTTGTCCGACGGCGACGAATCGCATGACGGTTCCCCTTCGTTGGGTCGACTTCGGTGCGAGGTGGGTCGATCCAGTGCCGAGACCCGGGAGTGGGTTCCCACGGGCCTCGTCCACCAGGCTAGAGATGCGTGAAGTGTCCGGGCCACGGCCGAAGGGCACCCCCGGCGGGACCACGTGCGACGGTGCGGGGCCAGAGGTCCTGAGCGGGACATCGTTCGACCTAGTCAGGATGGCCCGTCCCCTGGCTCGGAGTCCTGGGCGGCGTCGTAGTCGGCCCAGATCTGCTCGTCGCTCTTGCCCGCTGCCTTGCCGGCACGCCAGATCGGCCCCGGGTCCACCGCACGGGGCCGGCGGCGGGTGACCTGGCGCCAGTAGCCCATGACGTCGTAGGCGGAGCTGGGCAGGCCGCGCTCGCGCGTCAGGTGCTTGCGGATCGCGCGCATCTGCGCCGACTCCCCGGCCATCCAGAAGTAGCCCTCGCCCTGTGGCCACGGGTGTGCCGCCACGGCGTCGGCCAGCCCGCTCTCGCCGGTCGCGGGCAGCCAGTGGACCTGGGCCCACGAGGGCAGGTAGTCGCGCAGGTCGTCGGTGACCTCGGCCAGCACGCTGAGCACCGGTCCGTCGGGGCCGACGGTCTCGGCGACCCTGGCCATCGCCGGCATCGCGGTGATGTCGCCCACGAGCAGGAGCCACGAGGCGCCCGGCGGCATCGCGAACGAGCCGCGCGGCTCGCTGACCTCCACCGTCTCGCCGACGCAGTCGCGTGCGGCCCACTCGGTGACCAGGCCCTGCTCGTGCAGGACCACGTCGAGCGTCAGCCGGTCGCCGTCCCAGGAGCGCACGGTGTAGTAGCGGCTCTGGAACTGGCCCGGGACCACCAGCCCGACCCACTCGTCGGGGACCCCGGTGCTGGCGAACCCGTCCAGCCCGTGGCCCCCCAGGGTGAGTCTCACCAGGTGCTCGCTGAGCGGTCGTCGCTCGAGGACGTCGGCGCTGAAGCGGCGGGCCCTGGTGCTCATCGCCCGCCACTGTAGGCGGGGCTGCTCGGGTGGCGTCGAGGTGGTCGTGGCCGGTGGTCAGGATCGGTCGCGGACACGCAGGATCTCGTGCTGCCCGCTCAGGCCACGCAGCTCGTGGGAGCCCACGTGCTCGAGGTCCGTGCCGTCCAGCGCCTCCGCGACCTCGACCGAGACCAGGATCTCCTCACCCTGCGCCAGGGCGGCGACCCGGGCCGCCTTGGCCACGTTGGTGCCGAAGTAGTCGCCGTCGCGGGAGACGACCTGGCCCCGGTGCAGACCGAGCCGGACCTTGACCGGGCTGCGGCGCGAGTGGCGCCCCGCCGAGGCCGCCTTGTCGCGGATCGCGACCGCAGCCTTCACCGCTCGGTCGGCGTCCCCGAAGACCGCCATGAAGCCGTCACCCTGCGACTTCACCACGTGACCGCGGTGGCGCTGCACCTGCGCGCGGACCATCCGGTCGTGCTCTCCGAGCAGGCCGACGAACGCCTCGTCGCCCATCTCCTGGTTGAGCCGGGTCGATCCCTCGATGTCGGAGAAGAGCACCGTCACCGTGCCGTCCGGGCCGGTGATCGCCTCGATCCGGTCGCGGTCGTCGCGCGCGATCCGCGTCAGGTCCTCGATCGGCGCCATCAGGATCGCCTCGAAGAAGCCGCGCTCCTTGACCCGCGTGGGCGCGTCGAGCACGGTGCGCATCGCCCACGTCGCTGCCGCCCGGGCGCGCGACTCCGGCTGGGCGGGCATCGTGCGTGCGCGCAGGTCGGCGAGCTCCCGGCGCAGCCGCACCGTGGTGGCCCAGAGCCAGGCCACGGCGACGAGGGTCGTGACCAGCAGCACCGCGAGGACGATCGCCGCGTTCTCGGCGCGGGTCAGCAGCGGGGCGATCACGCGTTGAAGGATGGCACGTGGCGAGGGTGGTGCGATGCTGCCCCTGCTGGTCGTGTCCGAGAGGAGGAGGTGCCGTGGCGCTCCCCCCGGTGTCGGTGGTCTCAGAGGCGCTGTCGCTGCTGAGCGCGGCTGCCGGGCGGCCCCTACCGGACCCGACGACGCGGCTCGTCATCTACCGGCTGCTCCGGGTCGAGCTCGGCCGGCAGCGGGGCCACGAGCTGGATCCGCACCACGAGGTCGGCCGGCTCCTGCCAGGTGTGCCGGCCGACGGCGTCATCACCGCGCTGCGGCGTCTCCACTGCGACGACGCCCCGGGAGCCGGCGACGCCCGCGCGCTGGGGGAGCTGCACCAGGCGCTGCTCTCGGCGGACCAACGTCGGGGCGCCGGCTCCTACTTCACCCCGGACTGGCTGATCGAGCACCTGCTGGACCTGACTCTGGAGCCGGCGATCCTCGAGCTCGGCGCAGACGCCGTGACCGTCTGCGACCCGAGCTGCGGGTCGGGACTCTTCCTCGTCGCTGCCGCCCGACGCCTGCTGGGTCGTGGCGTGGCGGCAGCTGAGGTGCTGGCGCGGTCGTACGGCATCGATCTCGACCCCGGCGCGGTCGAGCTGACGCGCACGAGCCTGTGGCTCACCGCCGTGGACGCCGGCGCCGAGGGCGACCTGCCCGAGCCGCCGGTGGTGCTCGGCGACGCCCTGGCGCAGGTCCCGCCGGGGGCGCCGTACGACGTGGTGGTGGGGAACCCGCCCTTCCTCAACCGGCTGGAGCGTCTGACCGCGGTGGACCCCGAGGTGGGGCGCCGGCTGACGCGGCGCTCCGGCGGCGCGGTCCGTGCCTACACCGACCTCAGTGCGGTCTTCCTCCACCAGGCGATCTCCTGGACCCGTCCCGGTGGCCGCGTGGGGCTGGTGCAGCCGCAGTCGCTCCTAGCCGCGCGCGACGCCGCCGGCGTCCGCGCAGCGGTGGCCGCGTCGGCGAGCCTGGAGTCGCTGTGGGCCTCCGACCGTCCGGTCTTCGACGCCGGCGTGCTGACCTGCGCCCCGGTGCTGCAGGTGGGAGGTGCCCAGGGGCCGGTGCGGCGGTGGCACGGCGTCGGCGCCGACCCGCTCCCGGACGCGGCTCCCGGCGACCTGCAGGGCACCTGGTCGCACCTGCTCGCCGGAGCGCTGGGCGTGCCCGAGGTGCAGCTCGACGTGGCGTCGCACCCCGGTGAGCCGTCGACCATCGGCGACGTCGCCGACTGCACGGCAGACTTCCGCGACCAGTACTACGGGCTGCGCGCTCACGTGCGCGAGGCCGCCACCTGCCCCGACGGTGCGCCGCTGGTGACGTCGGGGCTGATCGACCCTGCGCTGTGCAGCTGGGGGACCCGGACCACCCGGTTCCTCAAGCAGGCGTGGCGAGCGCCGGTGGTCGACCTGCGTTCGGCAGCGGATGACGAGGCGGTGCAGCGGTGGGTGCTGGCCCGTCGGGTGCCCAAGATCCTCCTCGCCACCCAGGGCCGGGTGGTCGAGGCGGTCGCCGACGAGTCCGGCGAGTGGCTGCCCTCGGTGCCGGTGATCACGGTGGTGCCACGAGGTGTCTCCGCGTGGCTGCTGATGGCTGTGCTGCTGGCTCCGCCGGTCGCCGTCCATGCCGCGACGACCTTCGCGGGGGCCGGCTTGAGCATGAGGGCGATCAAGCTCAGTGCGGCGCAGGTGGGTCAGCTGCCACTGCCGCGCGACGTCGCGGCCTGGGAGCAGGGCGCCCTGCTGGCGCAGCGGGCCCAGGCCTCGACCGGCACGGCCGACCGGATCGAGCTGCTGCTCGAGATGGGGCGCCGGATGTGTGCCGCGTACGACGTGGACCCGCGCTCCGTGATGCCCTGGTGGGGCGAGCGGCTGCGCTAGGGAGCGACAGTGATGGTGCCGCCCGGATCCTTGTCGAGGTGACGCGAGATCACCATGCGCTGGATCTGGTTGGTGCCCTCGAAGATCTGCATCACCTTGGCCTCGCGCATGTAGCGCTCGACCGGGAAGTCGCGGGTGTAGCCGTAGCCGCCCAGGACCTGGACCGCATCGGTGGTCACCCTCATCGCGTTGTCGGTGGCGACCAGCTTCGCGACCGAGGCCTCGCGGCGGAACGGCACGCCCCGGTCGCGCAGACGCGCCGCGTGCAGGGTCGCTGCCCGCGCGGTGTCCACGGCGGACGCCATGTCGGCAAGCACGAACGCGAGCCCCTGGTGGTCGATGATCCGGCGCCCGAAGGTCTCCCGCTCCTGCGCGTAGGCCAGAGCCGCGTCGAGCGCCCCCTGGGCCAGGCCCGTGGCAACCGCCGCGATGCCGAGCCGACCGGAGTCGAGGCCGGCCAGGGCGATCCGGAGCCCGTCGCCCTCGGCTCCGAGCCGTCGCTCCACGGGGATCCGGACGCCCTCGAGCCGGATGCTCGTGGTCGCCGACCCGGTCAGGCCCATCTTGCGCTCAGGAGGGTCGGCGTGCAGGCCCTCGACATCGGCAGGCACGAGGAAGCAGGAGATGTCACCCCGGCCCTCGCCGGTGCGGGCCATCACCTTGTAGTAGTCGGCGTGGCCGCCGTGGGTGATCCAGGCCTTCGTGCCCTGCAGCAGGTAGCCGTCGCCGTCGCGCTCGGCGCGCGCACGCATCGCGCTCGGGTCGGAGCCGGCGTGAGCCTCGGACAGCGCGTAGGCGCCCAGCAGCTCACCACCCAGCATCTCGGGCAGCCAACGCTGCTTCTGCTCCTCGGTGCCGCGGGTGTAGAGGCCGAAGCAGGACAGCGAGTGCACGCTGACCCCCACGCCCACCGAGGCCCACGAGGAGGCGATCTCCTCGAGCACCTGGAGGTAGACCTCGTAGGACTGTGCGCCGCCGCCGTACTCCTCGTCGAAGGGAAGGCTCAGGAGTCCGGCGCGGCCCAGGGTGCGGAAGACCTCGCGGGGGAACTGCTCGCTCTCCTCGGCCTGCGCCGCCCGGGGCGCCAGCTCCTTGGCGACGATCTCCCGGGTGAGTCGGATCAGGTCGGCGGACTCCTCGGTCGGCATCACGCGGTCAGCAGGCATGGGGTCAGTCTCCCAGGCAAACGCACACGACGGCCTCCTGGCGCGGTGACCGGGATCCACCCGACGACGACGCGAGAGTGCAGCCGGCCGCTGGCTGTCGGTGGACTGATCTAGCGTGGAGCGCGATGGAGACCACCGCCACTGACGCCGACCCGACCAGCCAGACCCTGCCCGAGGGCTGGACCCCCGAGCGCGCCGCGATCGCCGACCAGGTGATCCAGGCCATGGCGGGGCCGAGCGCCTCGCTGCGCGAGGACCAGCAGATCGCCGTGGCTGCGCTGACCGAGCCGGCTTCCCGGGTGCTCGTGGTGCAGGCGACCGGGTGGGGCAAGTCGGGGGTGTACTGGGCCGCGACGGCGGTGCGTCGCGCCGAGGGCGCGGGCCCCACGCTGGTCGTCTCACCGCTGCTGTCGCTGATGCGCGACCAGGTCGCGGCGGCCGGCAAGGCGGGTCTGCGGGCCGCGACCCTCAACTCCGGCAACATCGAGGCGTGGTCGCAGGTGGAGGCCGAGCTGATGTCGGGCGAGCTCGACGTGCTGCTGGTCTCGCCGGAGCGGCTGGCCAACCCCGGCTTCGGTCGCCGCGTGCTCGACAGCCTGGCCGGGCGGCTCGGGCTCCTGGTGATCGACGAGGCCCACTCCGTCTCCGACTGGGGCCACGACTTCCGACCCGACTACCGTCGGGTCTCCGACGTGCTGCGCCGGCTCAACCCGGCGACCCCGGTGCTGGCCACCACGGCGACGGCCAACCAGCGGGTCACCGACGACGTGGCCACCCAGCTCGGCGACGCGACACTGGTGCTGCGCGGGCCGTTGGCGAGGGCGAGCCTGCAGCTCTCGGTCGTGGAGGACCTCTCACCTCTGGAGCGCTACGCCTGGGTGGTGGACCACCTGCCCGAGCTGCCCGGCAGCGGCATCGTCTACGCGCTCACCGTCTCCGACGCCGAGCGGCTGACCGAGTCGGTGCGGGAGGTCCACGGTGACCGGGTCGCGGTCGCGGCCTACACCGGTCGGCTCGACGCGGCGACGCGTGAGCGGCTGGAGGACGACCTGCGGGACAACCGGCTCAAGGCGCTGATCGCGACCTCCGCGCTGGGGATGGGCTACGACAAGCCCGACCTCGGCTTCGTGATCCACGTGGGAGCACCTCCGTCGCCGGTGTCGTACTACCAGCAGGTGGGCCGAGCGGGGCGCGCCATCGACCACGCGCACGCGGTGCTCCTGCCCTCTCGGGTGGACGAGGGTGTCTGGGACTACTTCGCGACCGCGACGATCCCGCGACCACCGGAGGTGGAGTCGGTGCTCGCCGTGCTCGGCGAGTCCACCGAGGCGATGTCAGTGCCCGCGCTCGAGGCGCAGACCGGTGTCCGGCGCACCCGGGTGGAGCTGCTGCTCAAGCAGCTGGCCGTCGAGGAGGTCGTGGAGCGGGTCGAGGGAGGGTGGCTGGCCACGGGTGCTCCGTGGAGCTTCGACGCCGAGCACTACGACGGCGTGGTGGCGGTGCGGCGTCGCGAGGCCGACATCATGCGTGACTACCTCGCCGGGACCAGCTGCCTGATGGAGCTGCTCCAGCGGAGCCTGGACGACCCTCATGCCCAGCGTTGCGGCCGCTGCTCCGCGTGCCGCGCAGCGCTGCCCCCGGAGCTGCGGGCACGGCCGGAGCCGCAGACCGTGGCAGCGGTCTCCGGCGTCCTCAAGGGGCACGTGCAGGTCCTGGAGCCGCGCAAGATGTGGCCAGGTGGGGCGTTCGGCTCACGAGGCCGGATCCAGCCGGACCAGGCGGCCGACGAGGGCCGGGTGCTCATCCACGCCGACGCCCCCGAGTGGGTGGACACGATCGCGACGATCCGGCGCGGCGATGCGCCGGCGCCGCAGGAGCTGCTCGACGGCGTGGTGCGGGTGCTGGCGGGCTGGCGCTCGGCGTGGGCCTCACGCCCGGAGCTGGTCGCCGGTCTCTCGGTGTCGGGCCGCCCGGCGCTGGTGGAGTCGGTGGTCGGCCACGTCGCACAGGTCGGCCGGCTCGAGCGGGTCGACGTCGGGCAGCATCCACCCCCCGGGGAGGAGGCGTCCTCCGCCGAGGAGGCGGCCTGGTGGCGAGACCGGATCGGCCCCGCGGCAGCGCAGATCGCGGGCTCGCTGCAGGGACGCACCGTGCTGCTGGTGGTCGACCGCAGCGCCACCGGCTGGCCGGTGACCGTCGCCGCGGCGCAGCTGCGGCAGCAGGGTGCCGCCCGGGTGCTTCCGCTGCTGGTGCATCGCACCGTCTGACACGCTGGTGCGGTGACCTCCCTGCCATCCCGGCTGCTCGCTGCCTACCGTCGCACCGGCGCGGACCTTCCCTTCGGCGATCCCACCGCGTCCCACGGAGTGGCGATGGAGGGCTACTTCTGGCGCTTCAGCGACCCGGCGACCGGACGGGTCCTGCTCGCGTTGAACGGGGTGAACCGCGCCGACGACGGGCACTGGGCCACGCTCGGGGTCGCCGCCCACCCGTCGGGCTTCCTGCGCACGATCGAGCACCCGGAGGCGGCCGCCGACCCTGAGGGCTTGGGCGCCTTCGCCGGCGAGGCGTTCCACGGCACGCAGGACCGGCTGCGGGTCGACCTGCCCGACGCGAAGCTCGACATCGAGCTGCGCGACCAGGTGCTGTGGCCCCGGCGCAGCCTCGGCGGGTCCAGCGTCTTCCAGGCCGTGCCGGCGCTGAACCAGTACTGGCACCCGTGGCTGCTGGGCGGGCGCGCGTACGGCGAGGCACGCCTGGGTGAGGAGGTGCTGAGCCTGGACGGCTGGACGACGTACGGCGAGAAGAACTGGGGCAAGGGCGGCTTCCCCGACTCGTGGTGGTGGGGTCAGGCGCACGGGTTCGACGACCCGGAGGTGTGCGTGGCGTTCGCCGGCGGCGAGGTGAGCACCGGCCCGCTGCGCACCACCGTGACCGCGGTCGTGGTGCGCCTCCCCGACGGCCACGTGGTGCGGCTGGGCAACCCGGTGCTGACCCCGGTGACCGCGCAGGTGCAGGACGAGCGGTGGTCGCTGCGGGGTCGCGGCGCGGGCTGGCGCATCGAGATCGAAGGCACCGGCGACCTCGGAGCCGCGCACGTGCTCCCCGTGCCGCTCCCGGCCGAGCGGCGCAACATCCCCGGCGCCATCGAGCACCTCGGTGCCCGGATGGAGGTCCGGGTGCAGCGCGGCTCGCGACTGGTGTGGCAGGGCACCTCAGAGATCGCGGCGCTGGAGCACGGAGGCATCGAACGGTCCCGAGCCGAGATCCTGCGGCGGGGCGGCAGCGCCGACGACAAGGACGCGCGGCCGGTTCCGCGCAACGACTAGCCACAGCCCGCTCCGAGCAGCAGGATCGCTCTGACCGACGCACGATCGGGAGGTGAGGCATGGAGCGGATGAGCGGGCTCGATGCCGGGTTCCTCTACTTCGAGACCCCGACGCAGCTGATGACGATCGGCGTGCTCGCCGTCGTCGACCCCGCCGACAGCCCCGACGACTTCTCCTTCGACGGGATGAGACAACGACTGGCCGACCGCGTGGCACACCTGCCCGTGCTGCAGCGCAAGCCGCGTCACGTCCCGCTCGGGCTCGACCACCCGCTGTGGGTGGTCGACGAGGACTTCGACCTGGAGCGCCACGTTCACCGGCTCGCGGTGCCGAGCCCGCACACGATGAGCGAGGTCAGCGAGCTCGTCGGGCACATGTCGGGCATCCCGATGCCCCACGACCGGCCGCTGTGGGAGATGTGGTTCATCGAGGGCCTGGCCGACGGCCGCGTGGCGATCTTCGCCAAGCTGCACCACTCGATGGTCGACGGCGTCGCGAGCGCCGACGTGATCGGCCAGCTCTGCGGCTTGGCGCCGGCCGACGAGGAAGCCGCGGCGCGCGCGCTCAACCGGCGCGAGCCGACCACCGCCGAGCTCGTCGGGCAGGGGCTGCTGAAGTCGCTGTGGCGCCCGGTCGGCATCGTGCGCCTGATCCCGCACACGGTGACCGGGCTGGCACGGACCGCCCGGCTCGCCCGGCGCGGGGCAGTGATGGCCGCTCCGTTCACCGCGCCTCGCCTGCCGTTCAACGGTGGCGTCACCGGGCACCGCACCTGCGCGCTGGCACAGCTCGAGCTGAGCGAGATGAAGGAGATCAAGCACCGCAGCGGCGCCACCGTGAACGACGTGCTGCTCACGGTCTGCGGTGGGGCGCTGCGCCGCTACCTCGACGAGCGCGACCTGCTGCCGACCGAGACCCTCGTGGCCAACATCCCGGTCTCGGTGCGTGACACCTCGCAGCGGGCGTGGGGGAGCAACAAGGTGAGCATCCTGTTCGTGCGGCTCGCCACGGACGTGGCGGACCACGAGGAGCGGCTGCGCGTCGTGCACCGCGAGGCCTCCGCTGCCAAGGGACACGTGAGCGCACTCGGCCCGGACACGCTGCACGACTGGGCCGAGATCGGGGTGAGCCCCCTGGCCGGTCGCGTGCGCCGGGCGGTCTCGGACCTGAAGCTGCTGGACCGCGGCAGTCGCGTCGCGCACAACCTGACGGTGTCCAACATCCCGGGTCCGCCCGGACCGCTGAGCTTCCTCGGAGGCAAGCTCGTCGAGGTCTACCCGCTGGGACCGGTCATGGACGGCGCCGGGCTCAACATCACCGCGATGTCGCTGGACGGCACGCTGCACCTCGGGCTGCACGGCTGCCGTGAGCAGATCCCCGACATCGCGGCGCTGGCGACCCATCTCGAGGACGTGATGGCCGAGCTCGTGGCGCAGGTCCGCCGGAGGGCTTGAGAGCCGCGCGCGGAGGGAGTTCACTCGACCGGGTGAGCACCCGGGTGAGCGAGGCGATGCAGGCCGTGCCACGTGAGTGGTTCCTCCCGCCGCGGCTGCGTGACCAGGCGGCGTACGACGGGCCGCTGCCGATCGGGCACGGCCAGACCAGCTCCCAGCCGCGCACCGTGAGCGACATGCTCAGGTTGCTCGAGATCGCGCCGGGGCAGTGCGTGCTCGACGTCGGCAGTGGGTCCGGCTGGACGACGGCGCTGCTCGCGCACCTCGTCGGGCCGTCCGGCTCGGTCCGCGGCGTCGAGATCGTGGAGGACCTCGCCGAGCGGGGGTCGGCGAACCTCGCAGCGACCGGGATGCCCTGGGCGTCGATCCGGGCCGCCGACCCGGACGTGCTCGGGCTCCCCGACACCGCGCCGTACGACCGGATCCTGGTCTCCGCCGACGCCGAGGAGCTGCCGGCCGAGCTCGTCGAGCAGCTGGCCGACCACGGCCGGATGGTGATCCCGGTCGCCGGACAGATGCTGGTCGTCGAGCGGCGCGGTCGGCGCCTGCACCAGTCGAGCCACGGCCACTACCGCTTCGTCCCGCTCGTCTGAGCGCCCACCATCAGTGTGCTCGGGTTGCACAGTCATCGGGTGACGGCGACGCCACAGTGACTCCGCCGGGCGGCGTCGGCTAGACGTTGCGCCGGTACTGGCCGCCGACCTCGAAGAACGCCTCGGTGATCTGCTGCAGCGAGCAGACGCGGGCGGCGTCCATGAGCACCGCGAAGACGTTGTCGTCGCCGGCGGCCGCCTGCTTGAGGGCCTCGAGCGCTCGGGCCGCGTCGCGCCCGTGCTCCTGCTGGAAGGTGCGGACCCGGTCGAGCTGGGACTTCTTCTCCTCCTCGGTGGCCCGGGCAAGCTCCACGTGCTGAGGCGTGACGTCGTCACCGCCGGGCTTCACGAACGTGTTGACCCCCACGATCGGCAGCGAGCCGTCGTGCTTGCGGTGCTCGTAGAGCATCGACTCGTCCTGGATCCGGCCGCGCTGGTAGCCGGTCTCCATCGCGCCGAGCACCCCGCCTCGCTCGTTGAGGGCCTCGAACTCGCGCAGCACCGCGTCCTCGACGAGGTCGGTGAGCTCGTCGATGATGAACGATCCCTGCAGCGGGTTCTCGTTCATGGCCAGGCCCCACTCGCGGTTGATGATCAGCTGGATCGCGAGCGCGCGGCGCACCGACTCCTCGGTGGGGGTGGTCACCGCCTCGTCGTAGGCGTTGGTGTGCAGGCTGTTGGCGTTGTCGTAGATCGCGATCAGCGCCTGCAGCGTGGTGCGGATGTCGTTGAAGTCCATCTCCTGCGCGTGCAGCGACCGCCCCGAGGTCTGCACGTGGTACTTCAGCTTCTGTGCGCGCTCGTTGGCGCCGTACTTCTCGCGCATCGTGACCGCCCAGATCCGCCGGGCGACGCGGCCGAGCACGGAGTACTCCGGGTCCATGCCGTTGGAGAAGAAGAACGACAGGTTCGGGGCGAAGGCGTCGATGTCCATGCCTCTGGCGAGGTAGGCCTCGACGTAGGTGAACCCGTTGGCCAGGGTGAAGGCGAGCTGGCTGATCGGGTTCGCCCCGGCCTCGGCGATGTGGTAGCCGGAGATCGACACCGAGTAGAAGTTGCGCACCTGGTGCTCGATGAACCACTCCTGGATGTCGGCCATCATCCGCAGCGAGAACTCGGTGGAGAAGATGCAGGTGTTCTGGCCCTGGTCCTCCTTGAGGATGTCGGCCTGCACGGTGCCGCGCACCTGTGAGACCGCGAGGGCAGCGAGCTCGGCGCGCTCCTGGTCGGAGGGCTCACGACCCTTCTCCTCGGTGAACCGGTCGACCTGCTGGTCGCAGACGGTGTTGAGGAAGTAGGCGAGGATGGTGGGCGCGGGACCGTTGATGGTCATCGACACACTTGTTGTCGGTGAGACCAGATCAAAGCCGCTGTAGAGGACCTTCATGTCGTCGAGCGTCGCCACCGAGACACCCGAGGTGCCGACCTTGCCGTAGATGTCGGGGCGCTCGCCGGGGTCGCGACCGTACAGCGTGACGGAGTCGAAGGCGGTCGAGAGCCGGGCTGCGGGCTGCCCCTGGGTCAGCATCCGGAACCGCCGGTTGGTGCGGAACGGGTCGCCCTCGCCGGCGAACAGCCGGGTCGGGTCCTCGTTGTCGCGCTTGAACTTGAACACCCCACCGGTGAACGGGAAGTGGCCGGGCAGCCCTTCCCGCCGCAGGAACCGCACCAGGTCGGCGTGCCCGGTGAACCGGGGGAGGGCGACGCGCCGGACCTTGTTTCCCGAGAGCGACTCCCGCGTGAGCCGGGTGTGGATCTCCTGGTCGCGGACGGTGACCACCTGCTCCTCGCCGGAGTAGGCCTCGAGGACCGCGGGCCACTGCGCCAGCTGGTCGGCGATCTCGTCGGGCAGGTCGTGCTCGGCCTCGCGCAGGAGGGCCTCGACAGGCTCGAGCGCCGCACTCGCGTCGGTGGAGCTCGTCGAGGCCAGCTCCGCTCGCACCAGCTGCAACCGCTGCACGCGCGCAGCGGCCTCGGCGACCCGCTCGGTCTCGGCGTGGAAGTCACGCATCGTCTCGGCGATCTCGGCCAGGTAGCGCACTCGCGTGGGAGGGACCACCTGGCTGATCCGGGTGGACTGGCGCACGTCGACGGGCTCGAGCGCGCCCTCGTCGAGGGTCAGGCCCTGCTCGCCCAGCAGCCCGCGCAGATGCTGGTACAGCGCGGTGACCCCGTCGTCGTTGAACGTCGCGGCCGAGGTCCCGAAGACCGGCATGTCCTCGGGCTTGGACCCGAACGCCTCGCGGTTGCGCACCAGCTGGCGGCCGACGTCCCGCATCGCGTCGGCGGCCCCGCGCCGCTCGAACTTGTTGATCGCCACCGCGTCGGCGAAGTCGAGCATGTCGATCTTCTCCAGCTGGGACGCGGCGCCGAACTCCGGCGTCATCACGTAGAGCGAGGTGTCGACGAAGGGCACGATGCCTGCGTCGCCCTGGCCGATGCCCGGGGTCTCGATGACGACGAGGTCGAACCCGCCGGCCTTGAGGATCGAGATCACGTCCTGCAGGCACTCGGGGAGCTCGTGGGCGCCACGGGTGGCGAGGGAGCGGAAGAAGGTGCGGCCCGGGGCCAGCGAGTTCATCCGGATCCGGTCACCGAGCAGCGCCCCGCCACCCTTGCGACGGGTCGGGTCCACGGCGAGGACGGCGACGCGGAGCTTGTCCTGCTGGTCGACACGGAGCCGGCGGACAAGCTCGTCGGTCAGCGAGGACTTGCCCGAGCCGCCGGTCCCGGTGATGCCGAGCACGGGCACCGGGCGCGCGGAGGCGACCTCGCGGACCCGCTGCAGGAAGGTCTCGCCGAGGCGGCCTGCCTGGGCTCCGGAGATGGCACGCGCGACCGCGCTGACGTCGCCGGACAGCACCGCGTCCTCGTGCGCTTGCTCCAGCTCCCACACGTCGAGGTCGCACTCGCGCACGATCTGGTTGATCATGCCGACCAGTCCGAGCCGCTGGCCGTCCTCGGGGGAGAAGATCCGCACCCGGCTCTCGGCCAGCCGGGTGACCTCGTCGTGCACGATCACCCCGCCTCCGCCGCCGTAGACCCGCACGTGGGAGGCGCCCCGCTCGGCCAAGGACTCCACGAGGAACTCGAAGTACTCCACGTGCCCGCCCTGGTACGACGAGACCGCGATTGCCTGGGCGTCCTCCTCGATGGCGGCATCCACCACCTCGGCGACCGAACGGTTGTGCCCCAGGTGGATCACCTCGGCGCCCTGGGACTGCAGGATCCGCCGCATGATGTTGATCGAGGCGTCGTGGCCGTCGAACAGGCTCGAGGCGGTGACCACCCGCACCGGATGGGTGGGCACGTGGAGCTCGGGTGCGGTCCGGTCGGGCTCTGCGGGTGGAGTCACTGCAGCGTCACCTGCTCTGGGCGGGGTGCGGTCGGTCCTGACGATGGTAGTGCCGACGGCGGTCCGGTCGGGGTCAGCGGGTCGGGATGGTGCAGCGCAGGGTCGCGCCCTCGCCGCTGGCTCCGGTGAGCTGGAGGGTCCCACCTCGCACCGAGATCTCCTCCCGCAGCCGACCCAGGCTGCGCTCGCGAGCATCCTCGCCCACCCCGCGTCCGTCGTCGCGCACGATCAGGGTCAAGGTCTCGGAGTCGGCGGTGAGCTCGACCGAGGCGTGACCGGCGCCGGAGTGGTGGACGACGTTGGCCAGCGCCTGGCGGAGGATCTCGCGGAACGCCTGCTGCCCACCATCGGTGAGGGAGGCGTCGATCGGGCCCGTGGTCTGCACCGTGGGGGTGAACCCGAGCTCGCCCGACGCCTCGTCGACGATGTCGCGCAGATCGCTGCGCACCGAGCTGCGCGGCCCGCCCTGGAGGTCGAAGATCGAGCTGCGGATCGCGCGGATCGTCTGGTCGAGGTCCTGCATCGTGACCGCGAGCCGCTCCTCGAGCTCGGGGTCGGTCACCAGGTTGCGCGACTTCTGCAGGTGCAGCCCGGTGGCGAAGAGCCGCTGGATCACCACGTCGTGCAGCTCGCGCGCGATCCGGTCGCGGTCGGTGATCAGCGCCATCTTCTCGCGGTCCTGGAAGGCCTGCGCGCGGTCGAGGGCCATCGCCGCCTGCTCGGCGAACTCGGCCACGAGGTCCATCTCGCGGTCGTCGGGAGGTGCCTCGATGGGGAAGTAGACCGCCACCACGGCAGCAGGGTTGAGGTGGGTGCTCATCGAGGCGAGGACGGCGATGTGACGCTCTCCCGCCTCGGCCTCGCCCACCGAGCCGTCGAGAACGGCGTGCACCGCGGCGTCGTGCTCCTCGCCGGCCACCCACACCGGGGGTGAGCCACTGGAGGAGGTGAGCAGCACCTCACCCTCCACCAGCCGGGCAGTGGTGGCGGCCACCGCTCCGGCCGCACGCATCGCGGTGTCGGTCACGGCCTGGTCGGCGCGGGCGAAGTCGAAGGGAGGCTGCAGCGTGGCAGCCAGGGACGCCGCATGGTTCTGCCAGATCCGCCGGCGCTCGGCGGCTGCCTGACTGCGAGCCAGGTCGAGCACCTGCCCGGCGACCCGTGCCAGCGCCCGGACCGCATCCATGCGTTCGGGGGCGACCGCGGTGCCGTCCACCTGGTCGGGGAGGTAGAGCAGGCCGTAGGTGTGCCCGCGCGAGGTGATGGCGATGCCGTCGAGCTCGGTCAGGCTGACCTCGTCCTGCTCCTCACCGCAGTGGAACATCTGCGCGGGGCGACCCTGCCCGTCCACGGAGAGCAGGGCGGCACTGCCGGAGCCGACGAGGGAACAGGCCTGCTCGACCACGGCTTGGAGCGCGCCGTGGGCACCGTTGGTGCGTGAGAGGGCGTTGATCGCCTCGACCAGTGCTGGCGCGACGGTGTCGGGGGGGCGGTCCGCGGGGTGGCGGGACATGGGTGCGAGGCTACGTGGCGTTGACGGTCCGACCGGCAGCGATCCCCGCCGAGGTGCCGACCGACCGGCCGCTGACCTGGTCCAGGGGCAGCCGCAGGTACAGGGTGCGTGCGCCCGGCGCCCAGGGCTCGGGCAGGAGGCTGCGCAGCTGCCTCAGTGCCGTGGGGTCGGTCTCGAGCAGGCATCGACCACGCACCACCACGCTCCACCCGCGCTGGGTGGCCTCGTCGAGCTCGTCGACCTCGAACGCGAGCATCGACGCCCGGGCATAGGTGCCCAGCAGGCTGTAGGGAGAGGTCCGGATCGCGATGGTGCCCTCGATCACGGCGTAGCTCACGGGCACGAGGTGGGGTCCGTCCGGAGTGTTGACGGCCGCTCGTCCGATGCCTCGCTGTCCCAGCAGGCGCAGACACTCACTGGTGTCGAGCTCCTTCAACCGGTTCATGTCAGCTCCTGGATGGTGGGGTGCGTCCTCCACGTTCTCCCGTCCGAGGGAACGCATCCAGGAGGCGTAGGTCCCGACCCCGTACCCCCCGCGCAGGCAAAAGGTCCCATTTCTTCCGGCGGGCTGGTCACGCCAATTCAGGGCCCGGCGGACGCATCACGAACCGGCGCGCCATGCGGACTCCGGGCAGGGCGTCGAGCTGGGCGATCGTCCCGTTGAGCTGGTCCAACGTCGAGTTCATCACCCGCAGCGTCGGTGTCGTGGCGTCGAGCACCGGCAGCGCCTGGTCGAGCTGCTCGCTCACGGTGGCCATCAGCTCCACGGCGGAGGAGATGGTGCGCAGGCCGCCGCGCACCTCCTCGAGGAACCCCTCGTCGATCGCCTCGGCGAGCGCCAGCAGCACCCGCTGCGTCGCCCGGGCTGTCACCCTCAGTTCGCGCAGCAGCGTGGAGGTCCGCTCGGCCAGGCGTCCGCCGCGGTCGGCACCGAGGAGGAGCAGCTCGATGCCGAGGCCGACCGGCGTCATCGCAGCCGCGGTCGTGCTGACCACGACGTGCTTCGCGAGCGAGGACACCGCGGGGCCGCGACGGGCGGGCACTGCCCTGGCGGCGGGATGGGCCAGGACGTCGGCAAGTGGCTCGGCGGTGGACATGGCGCGCGATTGTGCCACGTCTCACGCCGGGCGCCCTGTGCGATGATGGCCGCGATGTGGAACACGTTCCAGTTTTGCTTCCCGGGAGGACCCGCGTGCCTGATCCGACCCCAGCCGCCACGCCCGTGGTCGAGGGCTGGTTCACCACCGATGTCGAGCCGCGCCTGATCGGCGCCCGATGCACCGGGTGCGGTGCGACGTGGTTCCCCCGGATGGGCCGCGAGTGCCCCAACCCCGCGTGCGGGGGCGACCACGTCGAGCAGCTCCCGCTCTCCCGCCAGGGCACGGTGTGGTCCTACACCGACGCCCGCTACCAGCCGCCGCCGCCCTACATCGCGCCCCCGGGTGACTACGAGCCGTTCGCGCTGGCGGCGGTCGAGCTGCCCGAGGGCATGGTGGTGCTCGGCCAGCTCGCCCAGGGGTACGGCGTCGAGGACGTCACCGTGGGCAGCCCGGTCGAGCTCGTGGTCGAGCCGCTCTATGCCGACGAGGCGGGGCAGCGGCTGATCTGGCGCTGGCGACCGCTGGGCGCCACGGCCGAGGAGATGGCGCGATGAGCGGCTTCGACGTCGCGGTGGCGGGGGTCGGCATGCACCCGTGGGGCAAGTGGGGCCAGCCCTTCCAGACCTACGGGGTGGCGGCTGCCCGCGCCGCGCTGGCCGATGCCGGTGTCCCGTGGACCGAGGTGGACCTCGTCGTCGGCGGGGAGACCGTCCGCAACGGCTACGCCGGGTACGTCGCCGGGGCGACCTTCGCCCAGGCCCTGGGCTGGAACGGCGCCCGGGTCGCCACGTCGTACGCCGCGTGCGCGACGGGCGCGCAGGCGCTGGACACCGCCCGGGCGCGGATCTTGGCGGGGCTGAGCGAGGTCGCGCTCGTGGTCGGGGCGGACACCACACCCAAGGGCTTCCTGGCGCCCAACGCCGGCGAGCGCTGGGAGGATCCCGACTGGCTGCGGTTCCGGCTCCTGGGCATGACCAACCCCGCCTACTTCGCGCTCTACGCGCGACGGCGGATCGATCTCTACGGAGCGACCTCGCAGGACTTCGCCCGGGTGAAGGTCAAGAACGCCGCCGCGGGACTGAACAACCCCAACGCGCGCTACCGCAAGGAGGTCTCCGTCGAGGACGTGCTGGCCTCGGCGATGGTCGCCGACCCGCTGCACCTGCTCGACATCTGCGCCACCTCCGACGGCGGCGCGGCGGTGCTGCTGACCAGCCTGGACTACGCGCGACGGCACGGCTTGACCTCGCCGGTCCGGGTGCGGGGCATCAGCACGGTCACCCCGACGTACCCCCAGACCCGGATCGAGATGCCGGACTTCGCCACCGACTCGACCGCCGCGGTGCCGCCGCCCGAGCGAGGCTTCAAGCGCTCCATCGCCCACACGGCGTACGAGGAGGCAGGCGTGGGTCCCGGGGACGTCGACGTCGCCGAGGTCTACGACCTCTCCACCGCGCTCGAGCTGGACTGGTACGAGGACATCGGGCTGTGCGACGAGGGGGAGGCCGAGCAGCTGATCCGCACGGGCGAGACCGCTCTCGGTGGACGCGTGCCGGTGAACCCCTCAGGTGGCCTCGCCTGCTTCGGCGAGGCGGTGCCCGCCCAGGCGCTGGCGCAGGTCTGCGAGATCACCTGGCAGCTGCGCGGTCAGGCGACGGGTCGTCAGGTCGAGGGCGCCCGCGTCGGGGTCACGGCCAACCAGGGCCTCTTCGGCCACGGCTCCGCGGTCGTGCTCTCGACCTGACCCCGCGGCCCCACCCGCCCTGGGCGGTATCCGGATTCCGTCGGAACCTGGGCGTTAGGCTGGCGCCGTGACCAGCTCGCCCCCCGTTCGGCTCTCGCGCGCGCAGAGCCAGGCCCAGACCCGCACCCGGCTGGTGGCCAAGGCGCGGGAGATGTTCCTGCGCGACGGCTACGCCTCCACCTCCCTCGAGCGCGTCGCCGAGGAGGCGGGGTTCTCCAAGGGGGCGGTGTACTCCAACTTCGGGGGCAAGGACGACCTCTGCCTGGCGGTGCTCGACAGCATCCAGGGGGAGGTCGCCGAGGCCGTGCTCAGTGCCCTGGACGGCGCCGCCACGTTCGACGAGGCGATCCGCGTCTTCGACCTGTGGGCCGAGGCGCGCCTGGGGGACCCGGAGTGGTCGGCTCTCGAGGCCGAGTTCGCGGCACGCTCGCGCCGCCACCCCGGCGTGCGTCGCGCACTGCTGCAGCGCGACGATGCACTGCGAGCGGTCATCGCGGGCGCGCTGGGGCGCACCTGCCGCACCCACGGGCTCACACCGCTGATGCCCGTGGAGGAGGTCGCGGCCGCGCTGCTCAGCCTCGGCATCGGCCTGGGGCTGCAGCGCTCGGTCAACCCCGGGCTCCCGGTGAAGGTCCTCTCCGACGTGGCTCGGGCCCTGGTGGGCGAGCGGAGCGCTCGCTGAGAGACCACGCAGCCCGACACGCCCGGACCAGGACCAAGGTCCCCGCAAAGTCGGGCTGAAGGCCACAGCGCAGCGGGACCCCCCGATGCTCCACACTGGATGCCAGCCGGTCGGGTTCCTCCCAGTTCCGATCGGCGCTCGCACCCTCGGTCTCGAGCTCGCGGACTCTCCCACCCGCGCCGGAGACGCAAGCGGGCCGGTCCTGGCGGACCGGCTCGCTTCTGGGTTTTGGTCCCGAACCACGCGGGCCGGGCGTCATGGCAGTACCATGAGGAACGTCCGCTCGGGCGGGCGTTCCGCGCCTGCTCGTCTCCAGAGTTTGGCCCCTAGAGCAAAGGATCTCGATGAGCGACGTACGCGTGTTCCTCCTCGACGACCACGAAGTCGTCCGTCGCGGTCTCAAGGACCTCTTCGACTCCGAGGATGGCTTCGAGGTCGTCGGTGAGTCGGGCTCGGCGAAGGACGCCGAGGCGCGCATCCCGGCACTGCGCCCGGACGTGGCGGTGCTCGACGGTCGCCTCCCCGACGGCAGCGGTGTCGACGTGTGCCGCTCGATCCGCTCGGTCGACCCCTCGATCCGGGCCATCATCTTGACCTCCTACGACGACGACGAGGCGCTGTTCGCCGCGATCATGGCCGGCGCCGCGGGCTACGTGCTCAAGCAGATCGTGGGCAACGACCTGCTCGACGTGGTCCGCAAGGTCGCCGAGGGCCAGTCGCTGCTGGACCCGGCCGTGACCCAGCGGGTGCTCGACCGGCTGCGCGACGGCGGCGCCTCCGAACCCGCAGAACTGCGGTCGCTGACCCCGCAGGAGCGCCGGATCCTCGAGCTCGTCGCCGAGGGCCTGACCAACCGCCAGATCGGGGAGCAGCTCTTCCTCGCCGAGAAGACGGTGAAGAACTACGTCACCAGCATCTTGACCAAGCTGGGACTGGAGCGACGCACCCAGGCAGCCGTCCTGGCCTCGAAGCTGCTCAACTGACCTGACCGGAGCCCGTCGCGGGCGCACCCCCGTAACTGTCCGAGGAACCTCGCGTCATGACGCTGGCCTTCGCGCCCACGGACTCACCGATGGACGCCGAGCGCCGCGCCGGCCTGCGCCGAATGCGCACCGTCGCGGTGAGCCTGCTGCTGTTCGCAGCGGTGGTCTACGTCCTCACCCTGGACCGCGAGGGCTTCCTGGGCTTCGTCAACGCCGGCGCCGAGGCGTCGATGGTGGGCGCGATCGCCGACTGGTTCGCGGTCGTGGCGCTGTTCAAGCACCCGCTGGGGCTCCCGATCCCCCACACGGCGCTGGTGCAGCGGCGCAAGGAGATGTTCGGCCGCGGCCTGGAGGAGTTCGTCACCGAGAACTTCCTCAGCGAGGGGGTCGTCTCGGAGCGGGTGGGTGACTCCGAGCCGGCACGCAAGGCGGGGGAGTGGCTCGCCGTCGAGGCCAACTCACGTCGGGTGGTGCTCGAGGCGGCCGACATCGCGCGCACCGGTCTGTCGCGGGTCAAGGACGAGGACGTCACCGAGCTCATGGAGCAGGTGATGGCGCCGCGGTTCAAGGCCGAGCCGATCAGCCCGATCGCGGGACGGCTCCTCCAGGAGGTCGTGGAGGACAAGGCGCACACGCGCCTGGTCGACATGCTGCTTCAGGAGATCGGCGACTGGCTTCGCACCAACGAGAGCACCTTCTACGACGTCGTGGTCGAGCGGGCTCCCTGGTGGGCCCCGGAGTCGGTCAACGAGCGGGTCATCGGCCGGATGCACCTGGAGCTGGTGCGGTGGGTCGAGGAGATCCACCGCGACCCCTTCCACCGCTCCCGGCTCGCGCTCGACCGGCTGCTCACGCAGTTCGCCGACGACCTGCTCCACGACGAGGCGACGATCGAGCGGATGGAGTCCTTCAAGGTCCGCATGCTCGAGCACCCACAGGTCACCGCGACGTACGTCTCGCTGTGGAACGCGCTGCGCGCCGCGCTGCTGGAGGCCCTGGGCGACCCCGACGGCGAGCTGGTGCGCCGGGGTGTTCGCGAGCTGCAGCGCCTCGGGGAGCGGCTCTGTGCCGAGCAGGAGCTGCGCCGGCGGATCGACGAGCGCGCAGCCGGGCTGGCGGTCTTCTTCGTCGAGCGGTACGGGCGCGACCTCACCTCGGTGATCACCCACACCATCGAGCAGTGGGACGGCGAGCAGGCGGCCCGCAAGATCGAGCTGCACGTGGGCAAGGACCTTCAGTTCATCCGGATCAACGGCACCATCGTCGGCGGCCTGGTGGGCGTGGTGATCCACGCGATCACGATGGTGGTCGCATGAGCGGGTGGTTCCGCCGACGCGCCCTGCCGCCGCAGGGGCCACGTGAGGTCCCGATCGCCGAGGAGCGCATCCGGCTCGGTCAGCTGCTCAAGCTCGCCGACCTGGTCGACACCGGAGTGGAGGCCAAGCTGGTCATCGCGACCGGCGAGGTGAGCGTCAACGGAGAGACCGAGATCCGTCGCGGGCGTCAGCTGCGGGTCGGAGACGTGGTGGAGCGCCGCGGCTTCCCACCGGTGCAGGTCAGTGACGAGGGCGACGTCGACGTCCCCTGGTGAGGACCGGGCGCCTCAGCGCACGTCGACCAGGTCGACCACGAAGATCAGGGTCTCGCCGGGCTTGATCACGCCGCCGGCGCCGCGGTCGCCGTAGGCGAGGTGGGGCGGGATCACGAGCTTGCGACGACCGCCGACCTTCATGCCCTGGACCCCGGTGTCCCAGCCGGAGATGACCTGGCCCACGCCGAGTCGGAACTCCAGCGGTGACCCCCGGTCGTAGGAGGCGTCGAACTGCTCGCCGGTGGAGTGGGAGACCCCGACGTAGTGCACGCTCACGGTGGAGCCCGAGGTGGCCTCGGCGCCATCTCCCGGCGCCACCTCGGTGATCTCGAGGTCGGTGGGCGGAGGGCCGTCGGGGAAGTCGATCTCTGGCTTGTCCATTCGGACCACGCTAGTGGAGACCGCAGCGGGTCCGACGCCGGGTGCGCGCCCAGGCTGATCCGTCGACCACCCTGCTGCGCGACGGACTCAGCTCTGGTGCACGTAGGAGTCGAGCTGGTCGCGCTCGAACTGCAGTGCGCTGATCTTGTGCTTCACGACGTCGCCGATGCTGACCAGGCCGACCAGCCGGTCGGCGTCGACCACGGGCACGTGGCGGATCCGTCGCTGCGTCATCGCTCCCATCACCTCGTCGAGGTCGGACTCCAGGGCGCAGGTGTGGACCGTGCTGGTCATGATCGTCTCGACGGTGGCGTCCAGGGCGCCCCCGTCGGAGCGCTGGATGTGCCTGACCACGTCGCGCTCGGAGACGATGCCGTCCACTGCCTGGCCGTCCCCGCTGACGACGAGCGCGCCGATGTTCTTCTCCGCCAGGAGGTCGAGCAGGTCACGCACGGTCGCGGACGGCTCGATGGTGACCACGCCGGAGATCTCCTTGGCGCTGACGATGTCCCGGATGCGCATCTGGGCCTGCCCTCCTCGAGATGGAGTGTGGGGCTGCGAGCCTAGAGCACCGGGACGGGCCTGCGGAAGATTCTGGGCACAACGGTCGACCACGGGCCACCTGCGAGGATGGCTCGGTGTCCGACCCCTCGATCCTCGCCCGGCACGGAGTGGCCGCGACGCTGGCGATGATGGGGTGGCTCACCCTCGTGCTGCTGATCGACGCCGACGGCTCGCTGGGCATCCAGCGCCTCCTCGGCGCGCTCACCTGGCTGGCGCTGATCGGCGCGCTGAGCCTGGCCCGGCCCGTGGTGCGGGCCCAGGCGCTCGTGGTCGTGGCCATCGCCACGGTGGTCGAGTACACCTTCTCGCCGGGGCTCGAGGTCTACCTCTACCGCTTCGACAACGTCCCGGCGTACGTCCCGCCCGGGCACGGCCTGGTCTACCTCTCGGCCTACGCGCTGGGTCACCACCCGTGGGTCGCGGCCCGGCTCCGCCCGGTCGGCACGCTCGTGGTGGCCGGGCTCGGTGCGTGGGTGCTGTGGACCCTGGTGGGGCCACGGCCCGACGCCCTGGGCGCCTTCTGGTTCGTCTGCCTGCTGGCCTTCCTGCGATGGGGGCCGTCGCGCGAGGTCTACGTCGGCGCCGCCGTGGTGGTGACGTGGCTGGAGCTGGTCGGCACCCACGTGGGCACCTGGGTGTGGCAGAGCGAGGACCCGATCCTGGGCATCAGCATCGGCAACCCGCCCAGTGGGGCGGCCGGTGGCTACGGCTGGTTCGACCTGCTCGCGCTGCTGACCGCACCTTGGCTGCTGGCCCGGTGGCGGACCCTGCGGTCGGACCGACCGCAGGTCGCGGCCCCGATCACCCCTGTGGAGTCTCCGGACGCCGTCGGGCGGTGAGGTCGAAGACGGTCCCGCTGCGACCCTCCGCCTCGCCTGGCTCCAGGTCGGGGTCGAGCTCCTCGTGACGCTGCTGCCGGTCCTCGCCGACCGCGCCGAGGAAGCCCAGCACCGTCTCGTGCAGGATCCCGTTGCTGGCCAGGGCGTTGCCCGCGTGGGGCCCGTCGCACCCGTCGAGCCCGGTGAACCGTCCGCCGGCCTCGCGCACGATCACGTCGAGGGCGGCCATGTCGTAGAGCTCCAGCGTGGGCTCGGCGGCGAGGTCGACCGAGCCCTCGGCGACCATCATGTAGCTCCAGAAGTCGCCGTAGGCACGAGTGCGCCAGCAGCGCCGGGACAGGGCCAGGAAGTCGTCGAGCTGGCCTGACTCCTCCCAGCCGTGCAGCGAGGAGTAGGACAACGAGGCGTCGCCGAGCTTGGAGACGTCGGAGACCCGGCAGGGCGAGGACTTGAACAGCGACTTGCCCGTGAAGGCCCCACCGTCCTTCATCGCCCACCAGCGCCGCTGCAGCATCGGCGCGGAGACCACGCCGACGACCACCTCGTTCTCCACCATCAGCGAGATCAGCGTCGCCCACACCGGCACGCCTCGCACGAAGTTCTTGGTGCCGTCGATCGGGTCGATCACCCAGCGCCGGGAGCTGGAACCGGTCGCGCCGCGCTCCTCACCCAGGACGGCGTCCCGGGTGCGCGCGCGTGACAGCGTGCGGCGGATGCTCTCCTCGACCGCCTGGTCGGCGTCGGTGACGGGGCTGAGGTCCGGCTTGGTGTCCACCCGCAGATCGAGTGCCTGGAAGCGGTCGACCGACAAGGAGTCGGCGTCGTCGGCCAGCACGTGGGCCAGGCGCAGGTCGTCGTTGAAGCTGCTCGGCATGAGGGTCAGGGTATGCCCGCGCCGTCACAGCCTGACGTCGCGACTTGCCAGCAGCCGGCGGTAGGAGGCCACACGCTCGGCCTCGACGCCACCCGCGGTCACCGCGTCGTCCAGGGCACACTCCGGTGCGGCGTCGTCGTGAACGCACCCACGGGGGCACTCCACGGTGAGGTCGGCCAGGTCGGGAAAGGCTGCCAGCAGCCCCTCGGGGTCGACGTGGGCCAGCCCGAAGGACCGGATCCCGGGGGTGTCGACGAGCCACCCCCGCACGCCTGGCATCGGCAGCATCACCGCGGAGGTGGAGGTGTGGCGACCACGACCGGTCACGTCGTTGACCACGCCCGTGGCGCGTCCGGCGCCCGGGATCAGGGCGTTGACCAGTGTGGACTTGCCGACCCCGCTGTGACCGAGCAGCACGCTGGTGCGCCCGGTCAACCGCTCGCGCAGCTCCTCGGGGTCGCGGTCTCGGCTCGTGACCACGAACGGCACCTGGAGCGGGCGGTAGATGTCGGTCAGCGGGGCCGGGTCGGCCAGGTCGGCCTTGGTCAGGCACAGCAGCGGGTCGATGCCCGCGTCGTACGCCGCGACCAGGGCACGGTCGATCAGCCCGGTGCGCGGCTCCGGCTCGGCCAGGGCCACCACGACGACCAGCTGGTCGGCGTTGGCGACCACCACCCGCTCGACCGGGTCGGAGTCGTCGGCCGTGCGACGCAGCACGGTCTCCCTCGGGGTGACCTCGACGATGCGCGCCAGCGAGCCGTCGGTGCCCGAGACGTCTCCCACCAGGCGCACCCGGTCGCCGACCACGACCCCCTTGCGGCCCAGGGGACGGGACTTCATCGCCATGACGCTGCGGTCCGCCTCCTGCTCCAGCACCACGGTGAAGCGGCCCCGGTCGACAGCCACGACCCGGGCGTCCACGGCATCGTCGTAGGAGGGCCGGTCCTTGGTGCGCGGGCGGGTGTGGCGGCGCGGGCGGTCGAAGGACTCGAGGTCCAGGTGCTCGTAGCGGCGGTGCTCACTCACCGGCGCCGGCCCCTGCGGTGGGTCCGGCCAGCTCGTCCCACGCCTGCTCGAAGCCCGGGAAGGTCTTGGCGGTGGTCGCCACGTCGCGGATCATCACGCCCGGGACCCGGAGCCCGATCACGGCGGCGGCGTGCGCCATCCGGTGGTCGTCGTAGGTCTCGACGACGCGACCCCGCATCGGCCCCGGAGCGATGTCGAGTCCGTCCTGATGTTCCTGGACGTGCGCGCCCGCGGCACTGAGCTCGGTGGCCAGGGCGCGGAGCCGGTCGGTCTCGTGGCCCCGGATGTGGGCCAGGCCCCGGAGCCGCGACCCGGTGCCGGCCAGCGCGCACACCGCAGCGATCACCGGTGCCAGCTCGCCGATCTGCGACATGTCGAGCTCGAGGCCGGTCAGGTCCCCCCGGGGGCCGGTCAGCCTCAGCCCGTCGTCGGCGAGCCGGCTGGTCGCCCCCATGCGGGCAAAGATCTCAGGCAGCAGCGCTCCGGGCTGGGTGGTCTCGCGAGGCCAGTCGCGCACCGTCACCTCGCCCCCGGTCACCAGGGCCGCGGCCAGGAAGGGCGCCGCGTTGGAGAGGTCGGGCTCGACGGCGACGTCATGGGCGGCGACCGGACCCGGCGTGACCACCCACACGTCCTGCGTGGAGTCGTCGACCTCGACTCCCCGGGCCCGCAGCGCGGCCACCGTCATGTCCAGGTGGGGACGCGAGGGCACCGGCGGACCGAGGTGCCGGACCGTGACGCCGCGGCTGTAGCGCGGAGCCGCCAGCAGCAGCGCCGAGACGAACTGGCTGGAGGACGAGGCGTCCAACCTCACCTCGCCGCCGGTGACTGCGCCTGTGCCGTGCACGCTGAAGGGGAGCGCGCTCCGGCCTCCGTCGTCGACCTCCACCCCGAGCTGGCGCAAGGCATCGATCGTCGCCGTCATCGGCCGTCTGCGCGCGTGTGGGTCTCCGTCGAAGTCGACCCGACCGCTGCAGAGCCCGGCCAGGGGCGGCACGAAACGCATCACGGTGCCGGCCAGACCGCAGTCCACCTCGCCCCCGCCGGCCCAGGTCGCCGGGGTGACCTGCCAGGTGGGCCCGGTGGTGTCGACCCGCGCGCCCAGGGTCTCCAGAGCGCCCACCATCAGCAGGGTGTCCCGTGAGCGCAACGCGTTGCCGACCTCGGAGGGGCCCTCCGCGATCGCGGCGAGGACCAGCGCGCGGTTGGTGAGCGACTTCGACCCCGGCACCCGCACCTGGGCGTGCACCGGGGTCGACGGGGTCGGCGCTGGCCAGGGGTCGAGGGGCATCGCGCTCATCCTAGAGCCGGCTCGCCGGCCGCCCGATGAGCGTGGCCGGACACGACGGGATGAGCCGTCAGTGTCGCCCGTGTCGTCCGTGTCGTCCCTGTCCTCCGTGACGCCGGGTCTTCTCATGCTGGGTCGCGCCGTGCTTCTTCCCGGCGTTCTTCTTCGTGCCGTGAGGCTCGGCGTCGTGGCCCTTCGCGGGCTCGGCGGCCTTCGCGGGCTTGGCGGGCTTGGTCTGGTCTTGGTGGGCTTGGCGTCGTGGGCCTTGGCGGCTTTGCCGCGCGCGGGCGCCTTGCCGCTCGACGTGGTGCGCGAGGGCGCCTGCGGCTGCTGCTCGCGCGATGCCGAGGGGCTGCGGTCCTTGTTGGTCGACGCCGACCGCGTGGCCTTCTCCGGCGTGGCGCGGGGCTTCGGCGCGGGGTCGGGAGACCGAGTCCTTCACCTTCGCAGCCCTGGACTCGGCCGGAGTCGGCGCGGCCATCGACGGGGTGGAGGTGCGGGAGCGGGTCGGCTCGGTGTGGGCCGCCGTCCGACTCGACCTCGACGGGGTGGGCGAGCTGGGAGAGACGTTCGGCGTGAGGGACCCGCCGGGCTGGTCGGAGCGTTTGGCCACCAGGGTGGTCGGCTGCTCGGTCGGGGCGACCGCCACGGGGGCCGTGGGTAGCGTCGAGACGCTGGACCCGATGGCGCGCGCGGCCTCCACCACGACCCGGGTGAACCCGAGCTGACCCTCGATGCCGATGGCCCCGGCGCCGTTGACACTCAGTCGCGCGCTGTTGTCGGAGGTGTCGGGGTCGTCCTCGCCCTGCAGCGAGGCGCTGAAGGTCATCACCACGTTCTGGCCGTAGCCGAGGCCCGTGGTGTCCAGTCGCAGGTCGGTGTGCTCGACCCGGCCGTTGGTCTCGCACACCAGACGTGTCGGGTCCTCGAGCGAGCACAGTCGGTCGAGCGGCACGACGGGGACGTTGAGGCCGTCGGTGGCGATGTCGATGACGAGCGTCTTGCGGTCGTGGGCGACCGGCAACCCCTCGACCGTGACCCGAACCTGGCTCGCGCCCTTCTGCACCGAGAGCGACAGCGAGATGTCGGTGCCGGTCGTGGTCGGCGTGGTGCTGCCGGAGGTGGGCGTGGTGCTGCCGGAGGTGGGCGTGGTGCTGCCGGAGGTGGGCGTGGTGCTGCCGGAGGTGGGGGTGGTGCTGCCGGAGGTGGGCGTGGTGCTGCCGGAGGTGGGCGTGGTGCTGCCGGAGGTGGGCGTGGTGCTGCCGGAGGTGGGCGTGGTGCTGCCGGAGGTGGGCGTGGTGCTGCCGGAGGTGGGCGTGGTGCTGCCGGAGGTGGGCGTGGTGCTGCCGGAGGTGGGCGTGGTGCTGCCGGAGGTGGGCGTGGTGCTGCCGGAGGTGGGCGTGGTGCTGCCGGAGGTCGGGTGGTGCTGCCCGAGGTCGGGCGTGGTGCTGCCCGAGGTGGGCGTGGTGCTGCCCGAGGTGGGCGTGGTGCTGCCGGAGGTGGGCGTGGTGCTGCCGGAGGTGGGCGTGGTGCTGCCGGAGGTGGGCGTGGTGCTGCCGGAGGTCGGGGTGGTGCTGCCGGAGGTGGGCGTGGTGCTGCCGGAGGTGGGCGTGGTGCTGCCGGAGGTGGGCGTGGTGCTGCCGGAGGTGGGCGTGGTGGGACCGCCACCGGGGCCCCCGGAGCGGGTGGGGCGGAAGGTCAGTGTCAGCGAGTCGGCGACCTCGTCCTGCGCCGCGCCCGGCAGGCGGATGCTCACCGTGACGGTGTCCTCCTGCAGGCTGGCGGGGTAGCGGATCGGGAGCCGCAACGTCTGCATCGAGCCCTCGGCCGTGGGTGGCACCGCCCTCGACAGCGCGGCGTTGCCCAAGGCCCCGACGCGGGCAGCGGTGCCGACGGCGCACCGTGCCGTGTCGCGTGGGTCGACCTCGCACGGGCCACCCTGGCCGAACCACACCTGTCCGGTCTCGGAGGTCATCCGCACCACCACGTCGCGTGCGGAGTCGGGGATGCCTGCCAGGGTCACGGTGAGCGCCTCGTCGTCCAGCGAGGCCGCGGCGATCTGGAAGGTCGAGCCCTCGGAGTCGGTCGTCGGGTCGTCCGTGGCGTCGACGTCGAGGATCTCCTCGAGCGGAGCCTCGAACAGCGTCTCGCTCGGGAGTGTCTCCAGAGCGCCGGGGGTGGCCTGACCCGGCAGGATCGCTCCCGCGGGTCCGGCGGGCCCGGCGGTTCGCGTGGTGGGGCCAGCGGTGCCCGCGGTGCCGCCCGACGATCCGCTGCTTCGCTGCCCGGGAAGCGTCGAGCCGTCCGCGGACGTGGATCGGGAGGCGGGGGCGTCGGCGATCGGCTCCTTGTCGCTGACCTCGTCGGCCGGCCCGCCGATCATGGTCGTCGCGATGGCGACGGCGGCCACGGTGGCGGCGGCAGCGCCGACGGCCGTCGCGCCGCTGTTCGCGCCGGCGAAGTCCTTGACCCGCCCCCACAGGACCACCGCACCCCCCGCGCTCGTGCCGGGCACACCTGCGAGGTAGCCCGCCGCGAGGCTGCCGAGCAGGAGCGGGGCGATCACGCCGGCGAGGTTGGAGTTGACCTCGGCGAGCTCGAGATACATCGCGGTGCACGAGCGGCACTCCCGCAGGTGGGAGTCGACCTTGGTGCTGTCGCGGCGCGAGAGCCCCTTGCGCACGTAGCTGCCGAGGTTCTCGGTCACCCAGCGACAGGTCTCCTGCTCGGTCTCGCGCAGGTGAGCGCTGAGGAAGGCCTGGCGCAGTCCTTCCCGGGCCCGGTAGGCCAGGGCCGAGACCGAGTTGGCGCTCATCCCGAGCAGCGGTGCGATCTCGGCGGGCTTCTGGCCCTCGACCTCCAGGTGCCACAGGACCAGCTGCCAGCGCTCGGGAAGCGAGGCGAAGGCACGGGCGGCGGCGCCGCTCTCGAACTGGTTCACCGCTGTGTCCTGGAAGGGGACGCCGGGGTCGAAGGCGGTCATGTCGTCGGACGTCGTCAGCCGGGCCTCGCCGCGGACCCGGTCGACGTGCAGGCGTCGGATGGCCGTCAGCAGGTAGGCGCGGAAGGCGACGTCGGGTCCCTGCCCGGCCTGCAGGAGCAGCATGACCTTGGTGAACGCCTCGGAGACCAGGTCGTCGGCGTCGCTGCCGGAGACCAGCTGTCGAGCCATCCGGTTGGCTGCCCCGACATGACGCTCGTAGAGCTGACCGAAGGCATCACGATCTCCGCCGCGCACCAGAGCAATCAGCTCGGGGTCGCTGCGGACGTCTTCAGAAGACAGCAGTTCGGTCATCGGCAGTGATCGGCACGTAGGTGACCCCGGGTGGGTCACAAAGTACGAATCGTCCCTTTATGGGTACAAAGTGTACCCCTGGTTCGCTCTGTCCGGCAGGGCACGATTTTGCCTTCCCTCTCGACTCTGAGACTCCAAGGTAAAGCCAAATCTCGCCCCGCGGGTCGATTCTCGTCCCACGACCCGCGCGAGTCACAGCATGGCCAGGCCCGAGAGCACCATCACCGCCGCATCGGCGGAGTCGGGGAGGCCTTCGATCCAGATCCTCGCGTGCGGGGCCACCCCGGCCACGGTCAGCTCGTGGCGCAGCTCGGCGACGTCGCGGCCCAGGTGGAGGTCGCGGCGGGTGAGGACGGCGATCTTGTCGCGCCCGACCCGAGCGGTCGTGGCGCCCCCCGTGAACAGCGTGGAGCTGATCTCGGCCGCCCCGGCCAGCAGCAGTGCCTGCTCGAACGCATCGGGGCGCGAGGCGTTGCCCGTGTCGGAGCCGAGGTCGATCATCACCAGGGCGTGGGTCGTGCGGGGACTCATCCGCGCCTGCTCGGCGTCGCGGTAGACCTCCGCCACCCGTGCTCGCAGGTGTGCGCTGGAGGCCAGCCCGGTGAGCGGGTCCTCGCAGGACACGTCCCCGAGGAAGGCGAGGGTCTCCTCGCTCCACGCGACCGAGAGCGCGTCCGCCGCGGTGAAGCTCGGCTCGCTCAGGCCCAACACGTCGTAGGTGGTGGCGAGCATCCCCAGCGCCTCGCGCAGGCTGACCCCGTCGGCCGCCAGCGTGCTGCCGGCCACGGCGCAGCCGCCCTCGGGGGATCGGGCGACGACCAGGGCCTCCGCGACGGCCTCGAAGTGCCGCGGCACGGCCTGGCGCTCGACGTCGGTGAGCTCACGCTCCACCGGGGGTGGCGGCGTCGCGCGGCGTCGGGAGAAGACCGAGAGCGGCATCGGGTCCTCCTCGTCGCGGTTGGCCGGTGGCGCGGTGATGAGCGGTCCGGGCGTCGCGTCACCCTCCCAGGCGGTGACGCGGCGACCCGTTGCAGAAGGGACGTGGTGGGGGTCGGGGCATGACGCGGTTTCCGAGAAGTTTTTCCCGCGGCTCGCAGCGGGGTGTGCCCCGACGAGACGCGACGACGTCCTCCTGGACATTTCGCAGACCCTTGCCAAGTGGCTTGACAATAAATACCATCTTGTAAAGCGCGGATCGTTACCGATCCTGCAGCGGACGAAACGGAGGCGCCAGATGTCGGTCCAGTCATTCTCGACGGGCTCCTCGGGACCCCAGAGCCCCGAGAGCCCCCACAGCCCCCAGTGGCGTGACACCAAGCGGTACGCCTGGGTGCTGGGCGCGATCATCCCGCTGCTGCCCTTCGCGGCCGGCGGACTGGTCGCGGCCACCGGGCTCGACTTCTTCTGGTACTTCGGCCCGCTGTTCGTCTACGGCGTCATCCCGCTGATCGACCTCGTCGCGGGCACCGACCCCAACAACCCGCCCGACGAGGTCATCGAGCGGCTCGAGAACGACCGGTACTACCGGTGGGTGACCTACGCGTTCATCCCGATGCAGTACCTCGCCCTGGTGTGGACCGCCTGGCTGCTCAGCCAGCCGCAGTACGGCGTGGTGGACAAGATCGGGATGGCGCTGACGATCGGCATGGTGGCCGGCATCGGCATCAACACCGCGCACGAGCTGGGCCACAAGAAGGATAAGCACGAGCGCTGGTTCGCCCGGATCTGCCTCGCCCAGACCGCCTACGGCCACTTCTACATCGAGCACAACCGCGGCCACCACGTCCGCGTCGCGACCCCGGAGGACCCCGCGAGCTCGCGCCTGGGCGAGAACGTCTGGACGTTCCTGCCCCGCACCGTGTGGGGCAGCCTGAGCAGCGCGTGGCGGCTGGAGAAGAAGCGGTTCGGCCGCCGGCAGCAGACCCCGTGGACGATCAAGAACGACATCCTCAACGCCTGGGCGATGACCGTGGTGCTGTGGGGAGCGCTGATGCTCGCCTTCGGTGCCGGGATCTTCCCCTACCTGGTGCTTCAGGCGGTGGTCGGCATCTACCTGCTCGAGGCAGTCAACTACCTCGAGCACTACGGCATGCGTCGCCAGAAGCTGGAGTCGGGTCGCTACGAGCGCGTCAACCCCAGCCACAGCTGGAACAGCAACAACATCGGCACCAACGTGCTGCTCTACCACCTGCAGCGCCACAGCGACCACCACGCCAACCCGACCCGTCGCTACCAGGCGCTGCGCGACTTCCCCGAGGCCCCGGTGCTGCCGACGGGCTACGCCGGCATGATCGTGCTGACCTGGGTGCCGGCGATCTGGCGCCGGGTGATGGACCAGCGGGTGCTGGCCCACTACGACGGCGACATCTCACGGGCCAACATCAAGCCGAGCAAGGTCGAGCACTACCTGGCGACGTACCCGCCTCGGGCGGTCGAGGAGGCCGCCTGATGGCACGGTTCCGCTGCCCGGCCTGCGACTACGTCTACGACGAGGAGCAGGGCGACCCCCACGAGGGGTGGCCCGCCGGCACTCCGTTCGACCAGATCGACCCCGACTGGTGCTGCCCCGACTGCGGTGTCCGGGAGCAGCAGGACTTCATCCCTGCATGAACCCCCCGCACGGCCTTTCCCGCAGGGAGGCGGGAAAGGCCGTGCGGTCGGGTCGCGGACGCGGCGGCGCACGGGGCCCAGACACCGGTGAGAGAGGATCGGCCGCGTGAGCGTCCCCCACCCCGAGCAGCCCTACCGCGTGGCCGTGCGCAGCCTGCTGCGCGAGCGGCTCCTCGACGCCGCGGCCGGAGCCTTCGCCGAGGACGGGTGGCGTCGTCTCACCATGGCCAAGGTCGCCGAGCGGGCCGGGGTCAGCAGGCAGACGGTCTACAACGAGTTCGGCAACAAGCAGCAGCTCGCCGAGCAGCTGATCCATCGCGAGCTCGACCAGTTCCTCGACGCCGTGCAGCGGGCGTTCGCGGGGCAGGAGACGGTCAGCGAGGCCGTCCGGGCCGCGGTGCTCGCCGCGCTGGAGATGGCCACGAAGGACGATCTTCTGGTCGCCGTGCTCGAGGGCGGCCGCTCGGGTGACACCGACCTGCTGCCCTTCATCTTCCAGTCCCGCGACCTCGTGGATCGTGCCACCGACTTCGTCTATGCCCTGTTCAGCCAGCGCCACCCGGACCTGCTGGTCGTCAGTGACCGGATCGCGACGGCGATGGAGTCGCTGGTGCGGCTCGTGCTGAGTCACGTGAGTCAACCGACCCGCTCCCCGGCGGAGACGGCCGACGACCTCACCTGGGTCGTCGACATGGTGGTCCAGGGCATCGTGGCCGGCCTCGCCGACGAGGCCGGCAGCGCCCCTGGTCCCACTGCGCCACCGACGGACCACGCCTAGCCGGCGGTGCGGCGCATCACCTCGCGGCGACCGTAGAGTGGTGCGCATGTGCGGCCGCTACGCCTCCAGTCGCAAGCCGGAGGACCTCGCCGAGGAGTTCGAGATCGACCGGCGCCGGGTCGCCGAGACCCTCGCCGAGCCGTTGCCGCCCGACTACAACGTGGCGCCGACCAAATCGGTCTATGCCGTGCTCCAGCGCAGCGAGGAGGAGCGGTCGCTGCGCACCCTCACCTGGGGCCTGGTGCCGTTCTGGGCGAAGGAGCCCAAGATCGGCAACCGGATGATCAACGCGAGGATGGAGACGCTCGCCGAGAAGCCGGCCTACCGCCAAGCCTTCGCCAAGCGACGCTGCCTGCTGCCCGCCGACGGCTACTTCGAGTGGTACCAGACCTCGCAGAAGGGTGCCTCCGGAAAGCCGCTGAAGCAGCCCTTCTTCATCCGTCCCACGGACGGGTCCTCCCTCGCCATGGCCGGGCTCTACGAGATCTGGCGTGACCCCGAGAAGGACGAGGACGACCCGGCGCGGTTCCTGTGGACCTGCACCGTGATCACCACCAGCGCCGAGGACGACCTGGGCCGGATCCACGACCGGATGCCGATGCTGGTCGAGCCGGACCGCTGGCAGGCCTGGTTGGACCCCGAGTCCGACGCCGACCCCCGCGAGCTGCTGGTGCCGGCTGCTCCGGGTCGGCTGGAGGCCTACCCCGTCTCGACCTCGGTCAACAACGTGCGCAACAACGGCCCCGAGCTGCTCGAGCCGCTGCCCGCGGAGGACGTCCCCGAGGGGATCGACCGATGACCTCGGTGCGGGAGGTCCGGACTCCGCACGGTCCGGCGCGGCTGCACACCAATCGCTCTCGCCACCCGGTCGCGACGCTGGTGGTGGGTCACGGTGCAGGCGGGGGTGTTGAGGCCCGCGACCTCGAGGCCCTGGCCACGGGTCTGCCACGCAGCGGCATCACCGTGGTGCGGGTCGAGCAGCCCTGGCGGGTCGCCGGGCGCAAGATCGCCCCGGCTCCGAGCGTGCTGGACGAGGGGTTCATCTCTGCGGTGGACCAGCTCCGGGTGCGTACGCCGATGGTGGTCGGTGGGCGCAGCGCCGGCGCCCGGAGCGCGGCCCGCACCGCGGCGCACCTGGGGGCGTCGGCAGTCCTGGCGGTGTCCTTCCCGCTGCACCCACCGGGCAGGCCCGAACGCTCCCGGGTCGAGGAGCTGCTCGCGGTCCGCGCCCCGCTCCTGGTGGTGCAGGGGGAGCGCGACTCGATGGGGCGCCCCGAGGAGTTCCCGGACCACGTGCAGATGACGGTGCTGCCCCAGGCGGACCACGGGATGAAGGTGCCGGCGCGTGCCGAGCCGGGCCAGGCCGAGGTGCTCTCGATCCTGGTCGAGGCCACGATGGAGTTCGTGACCCGCGAGGTGGTCGGGAATCCCTCGGGCGCCGGTCGCGTTGCACCCTGACGAGACTCGAGACACGACTCGAGGCGATCACGGTCAGGAGGAGTCCCGGTGAACGCAGTGGCGACGCGGCACGAGACGTGGCCGATGCTCCCGCTCCCGCTAGGCTGGTCGACGATGTCACCAGCACCCACACCCGAGGACGAGGGCTCGACGCGCTCCGAGCAGACCGAGGCCGAGCTCACTGCTCGCTTCGAGCAGGACGCGTTGCCGTTCCTCGACCAGCTCTACGCCGCCGCGATGCGGATGACCCGCAACCCGGCCGACGCCGAGGACCTGGTCCAGGAGACCTTCGCCAAGGCCTACGCCGCCTTCCATCAGTTCCGCGAGGGCACCAACCTCAAGGCGTGGCTCTACCGGATCCTGACCAACACCTTCATCAACACCTATCGCAAGAAGCAGCGCGAGCCGCAGCAGTCGATGGACGAGGAGGTCGAGGACTGGCAGCTCCACCGCGCCGAGTCCCACAGCTCCGCAGGTCTGAAGTCCGCGGAGATGCAGGCGCTGGAGCGGCTGCCGGACTCCGACGTGAAGGACGCCCTCTCCCGGCTGCCGGAGGACTTCCGGCTCGCGGTCTACCTCGCCGACGTCGAGGGCTTCCCGTACAAGGAGATCGCCGAGATCATGGGCACCCCGATCGGCACCGTGATGTCGCGGCTGCACCGGGGTCGGCGCCAGCTGCGCGAGCAGCTCACCGACTACGCGCGTGACCGTGGCATGAGGGTCGACGCGAAGGCGGGGTCGGGGTCATGAGCTGCGGTGAGCACCACGACGTGGACTGCGAGGAGATCCTCGCCCGCATGGTCTTCTTCGTCGACCACGAGCTGGAGGACGCCGACGAGGAGCAGATCCAGCACCACCTCGACGAGTGCGCCCCCTGTCTGGCCGAGCACACCTTGGAGCGCACCATCAAGTCCCTGGTCGCCCGCTCGTGCTGCGACCAGGCGCCGGTCCACCTGCGCGAGCGGATCCAGGTCAGCATCGCTCAGGTGCGCATCGAGGTCACCGAGCGTCGCCTCGACGGCTGAGCGACCCACGTCAACGGCCCCCGCAGATCGCCGAGCGATCGCGGGGGCCGTCGTCGTGCCTGGGTCAGGCGTTGGGGCGCTTGCCGTGGTTCGCGGCCTTCTTGCGTCGTGCGCGGCGCTTGCGTCCGGTCTTGCCCATGTCTGATCGCTCCTCGCCGATGTCTGTCTCGTGGATCGCGGCCCATTGTCCCAGGTGGGTGCCGTGCCGCGAAATCGTGTCGTGCCAGCATGGGAACCATGGCCACCTTGCGATTCACCGTGACCAGCGACGACACCGCGGCGACCCTTGGGTCGGGCGACCTGGAGGTGCTCGCGACGCCCCGCCTGCTCGCGTGGGCCGAGGCGGCCACCTGCGCGGCCGCGGCCGACCAGCTCACCCCCCAGGAGACCAGCGTCGGCACCCAGGTCTCGCTGCAGCACCAGCGCCCCAGCGCGGTGGGCGAGCAGGTGCAGGTGAGCGCCGAGCTGGTCGGGCGAGACGACGCCACGCTGAGGTTCGAGGTCAGCGCGACCGACTCCCGCGACCAGGTCATCGGCCACGGTGAGGTCACCCGGGCCGTGGTGGACCGCGAGCGGTTCCTGTCCCGGCTCTGAGTCAGATGCCGAAGGTGTTGCGCGGGTAGGTCGCCTCGACGTCGGTGATCACGTTGACCAGGTAGGGCACGCCCGCGTCGAAGGCGCGGTCGATGGCCGGCCCGATCTCCCGCGGGTCGGTCACCATCTCCCCACCACCGCCCAGGGCGGTCACGACCTGGTCGTAACGCGTGCGTGGCGCCAGGTCGGCGATGACGTCGTAGCCGTAGAGCATCTGCATGGGCCCCTTCTCCAACGCCCAGGCGGCGTTGTTGCCCATGACCATGACGACCGGCAGGTCGTGGCGCACGAGGGTGTCGACGTCCATCAGCGACATCCCCGCGGCGCCGTCACCGAGCAGCAGGACCACCTGCGAGGAGGGCCGGGAGATCCGGGCGCCGATCGCCGCGCCGAGTCCGGCACCCAGGCACCCGAAGGGGCCGGGGTCGAGCCAGCCGCCGGGCCGCTTGGGCTCGACGTACTTCCCGGCGAAGGAGACGAAGTCACCACCGTCGCCGATGACCACAGCGTCCTCCTCGAGGCGGGGGAGCAGCTCGCCGTAGATCCGGGCCGGGTGGACCGGGTCGGCCTCGGCCCGGAGCAGGTCTCGATCGCGCTCGGTCGCCGAAGCGACCGAGGCCTGCAGCTCCTCCACCCAGCTCGACCAGTCAGGCCTGCGCAGCTGCTGCTCGACGGCGGAGTGGATGCCCTCCAGGACGGCGCTCAGGTCGCCGGCAGCCGAGGCCGCCAGCTCGGCGTGACCGCTGACCTGGTCGGGCGAGTCGGCCAGGTGCACCACGGCTGCGGGAGGGGCGCCGTCCTTGCCCCCGAAGGCGCCGTAGGAGAGGCGGAAGTCGAGCGGGGTCCCCGCGACGATCACCAGGTCCGCGGTGCCCAGGGCGAGGCTGCGGGCCTTGGTGACCAGCATCGGGTGAGCGCCGGGCACGATGCCGCGACCCATCCCGTTGGCGATCGCCGGGAGGCCGGCCTGCTCCACCAGCCGCAGCGCGGCCTCCTCCGCGCCGTCGGCCCACACATCGCTGCCGAGGACCAGCACGGGTCGCGAGGCCTCGGCGAGCAGCCGACCGATCTCGGAGATCGCCTCGGGGTCGGGCTCGGCGCCGCGGACGGTGCCCCCGACCTGGCGCGGTGCGGCGCTGGACTCGAAGAACGTGTCCATGGGGACGTCCAGGAACACCGGGCCGCGGTGGCTCGAGCGCGCCAGGGTGAACGCCTCGCCCACGGCTCCCGCGACCTCGCCGGCCTCGTGGACGGTGAACGCGCTCTTGGTCACCGACTCGACCAGCGGCACGTGGTCGAGCTCCTGCAGGCTCCCGGTCCCCCACCGGTTGTCCGGTGCGCGCCCGCCGACCACCACCAGCGGTGCGCCGCTGAAGTAGGCCTGGGTGATCGGGCTGACGCCGTTGGTGATGCCCGGGCCGGCTGTCAGCGCCGCGAGGCCCGGCACCCGGCTGAGCTTGCCCACTGCCTCGGCGGCGAAGACCGCCGTCTGCTCGTGGCGCACGTCCAGCAGCCGCATCGGCGGCTCGGCCTTGACCGCGCCGTCGTACATCGGGAAGACGTGGGCGCCGGAGAGGGTGAACATCGTCTCGACGCCGTGAGCCGCGGCGGCGGCCACCGCGTGGGCACCGCTGTGCCCCTCCAACGGTTGCGCTGACTCCGGCGAGGTCTCGCGGGGAGTGGTCGGCTCGGAGGTCGTCATGACGGCAAACTACCGCGCTGACCTACGCTGGGCCGGTGCCGACGCTGACCGAGCTGTCGCGAGCTCACACCGACCTCGACGACGACGACATCACCTGGCTCGGGCGGCTGCTGGCGGACTGGCAGATCATCGCCGACCTCTCCTTCGCCGACCTGGTCCTGTGGCTGCCCGACCGCGACGGACTGGGCTTCTGGGCCGGCGGACAGATGCGCCCCACCACCGGCCCGACCGCCTTCACCGACGACCTCCTGGGCAGCTTCGTCCCGCTGGGGCGCCGTCCTCTGATCGACGAGGCCTGGCAGCGCCGACGGGTGGCCCGCGGCGGGGACCCCGAGCTGCGCGACGCGGTTCCGGTGCGACAGGAGGCGATCCCGGTGCGTCGAGGATCGTCCACCCTGGGGGTGATCACGCGCAGCACCAACCTGATGGGCGTGCGCACCCCGTCCCAGCTGGAGCTGGCCTACCTCGCGACCGCCGGCGAGCTGACCCGGATGGTGGGGGAGGGGCTCTTCCCGTTCCCGGGGGCCCGGTCGGACCACACCGACTCGCCACGGGTCGGGGACGGCTTCCTGCGGCTGGACCGGCGGGGCCGGGTCAGCTTCGCCAGTCCCAACGCGGTCTCGGTCTTCCGGCGCCTCGGTCTCGCGCGAGACCTCGTGGGGCGCGACCTCGCGGAGACCGCGCGGGCACTGGTGCCGGCCTCCCTGCGACCCGACGAGGAGGAGCTCGGCGCGGTGCTGAGCGGGCGCCGCGCGCGCGACACCGAGCTCTCCGACGGAGAGTCGGTGCTGATCGTGCGCTCGCTGCCACTGCTCGGTTCCGGCGACACCGGCGAGGTGGCCCCGGAGCACCTCGGGGCCTGCCTGCTGGTGCGTGACGTCACCGACCTGCGGCGCCGGGACCGCGAGCTGGTCACCAAGGACGCCACGATCCGCGAGATCCATCACCGGGTGAAGAACAACCTGCAGACGGTCGCCGCCCTGCTGCGCCTCCAGGGTCGCCGGGTGGGCAGCGCGGAGTCGCGGCTCGCGCTGCAGGAGGCCGAGGGACGGGTCACCGCCATCGCCCTGGTGCACGAGATGCTCAGCCACGGTCTGGAGGAGGAGGTCGACTTCGACCAGATCGTCGACCGACTGGTCGCTGCGGTGTGCGAGCTGGGCGTGATGAGCGACGGGGTGGCCGGGGTCCGCTCCAGCCGACAGGGGCGGTTCGGGGACGTCCCCGGTGAGGTCGCCACGACCCTGGCGATGGTCCTCAACGAGCTGCTCCACAACGCCGTCGAGCACGGGCTCGCCGGATCATCGGGGACCGTGGAGATCCACGTCGTGCGACGAGGGGAGGACCTCACCGTGCAGGTGCGCGACGACGGTCGCGGGCTCGACCCGGGCGTCGACCTCGAGGCCAGCTCGAGTCTGGGGCTCTCGATCGTGCGGGCGCTGGTCGAGGGCGAGCTCCACGGGCACCTCGACGTGCGTGACAATCCCGCAGCGGGAGCCGAGGGAACCGGTCGCGGGCCACGAGGGGTGACGGCGACGGTCACCGCCCGGATCGGGTCGGGTGGTGCGCAGGCGCGCTCGACGGTCGGCTGAGGCCTCCGCCGGCCGCGGGATCGTGCGGACCGCCGCGCTCAGACCCCGGCGCGAACCCGCGCGCGGGCGTTGCGCCGCTTCAGTGCGCGGCGTTCGTCCTCGCTCAGACCGCCCCAGACGCCGTGGTCCTGGCCGGCCTCCAACGCCCAGGCGAGGCACTGCTCGCGCACGTCGCAGCGATTGCAGACCTGCTTGGCCTCCTCCACCTGGAGCAGAGCCGGACCGGTGCTGCCGATGGGGAAGAAGAGCTCAGGGTCCTCCTCCAGGCATGCTGCGCGGTGGCGCCAGTCCATGGCGATGGAACTCCTTTGGTAATTGCGGCTGTCGTGACCGTTGGTCATGTCACGGACGTTCTGCGGTCAGGTCGCAGGATTTCGTCGTACACTCCTGCGCTCGGTGCCGGTCACGTCGCCTCGAGGGGCGAATTGAGGCCGGTTTCGGTTGAGACCCTTCATAACCAGACGCCCCATGGTGTCAACATTGCCGATGACAGGCAAGCAAAACTCCTGGTCAGGTCCGTCACAGTCGCCAACCGCCTCGTGCCGGGGTTTGTTCCCGCTGTCGCAGGGACGACTCGTCCGGCTCGCGGGCCGGTGGGGCCCGACCGATCGGTAGCATGCCCCGAATGAGCAGCGACGAGGTCAGTGCGGCCAGACGAGGGCCCTCGGTCCCCCCGCCCCTCGCGGTCGCCGCGGCTCTCGCCGGCCTGGAGGCCGGCGCGCTGCTCCTGCAAGGAGTCACCCTGCTCCCCTCGCTCGAGGGCCAGCGGCTCACGATGGGCATCACCACGGCCGGGTTCTTCCTGGTCTACGGCGTGGGTCTCGCCGTCTGTGCGGTCCAGCTGCGTCGCCGGCGCAGCTGGGCCCGGTCCCCGGTCGTCTTCGCCCAGCTGATCCAGGTGGGTGTGGCCACCAGCTTCTGGGGTGACCCCACGACCTACCTCGCGGTCGTGCTGATCGTGCTCGCCCTGATCGTGCTCGCCGGCATCTTCCACCCCGACTCGTTGCAGGCGCTCTCCGGCGACGGCGCCCGCTAACTAACCCGGCCACCCGGCCACCGGGGCGGCTCAGGCGGGGCGCGCCTCCTCCAGCTTGCGCCGCAGGTCGCTGAGCGTGCGGCTCAGGAGCCTGCTGACGTGCATCTGGGAGATGCCGAGCTCGTCGGCGATCTGGGACTGGGTCATGTTGCGGAAGAAGCGCAGCATGAGGATCCGCTTGGCCCGCGCGTCCAGCGCGTCCAGCAGCGGCTTGACCGTCTCCCGGTCGACCACGGCGTCCAAGGCGTCGTCGTAGTCACCGAGCTGCTCGATGACCGCCCCGATCTCACCGGCCGGGTCAGGTGCGTCGAGCGACAGGGGGGAGTAGGCGTTGGCGGACTCCATCCCCTCGATGATCTCCTCCTCGCTGAGGCCCGCGCGCTTGGCGAGCTCGGCGACGGTCGGGGACCTGCCGAGCTCCTGGCCCAGCTCGCTGACCGCCGAGCTGATGACGGCCTGCATCTCCTGCAGCCGCCGCGGCACCCGGATCGTCCACCCGCGGTCTCGGAAGTGGCGCTTGATCTCCCCGACGATGGTCGGCGTGGCGTAGGTGGAGAAGGCGACGCCGCGCTCGGAGTCGAACCGGTCGATCGCCTTGATCAGCCCGATGGTCGCCACCTGGACCAGGTCCTCGTGGGCCTCGCCGCGGTTGCCGAAGCGGCGTGCGAGGTACTCCGCGAGCGGCAGGTGGAGCTCGACCAGCTGGTGGCGAGTGGCCTCGGCCCGCTCCGGAGTGGCTGAGCCCATCTCGGCGAAGAGCTGGGCGGTGCGTGCGTGCAGGTCTCCGGGCTCGGGCTCCTCCGAGGCGTCCTCGGTGGGCTCGCTGGGCGCAGTGCTCACGGGTTGCCCGCAGTCCTGGTGAGGGTGAGGACGAGCCGGGGCCCGGCCACGTGGGCCGTGGCCTCGTGCGCGAGGGCAGACAGCACCCGCCAGGCGAACCCGTGCTCGGAGGGGACCCGCGGCGAGTCGCAGGTCGTGGAAACCTCGACGGTGAGCGAGGAGTCACGCACCCAGAACGAACACTCCAGGTCGGCCCCGGGAAGCGCCTGCGGCAGCAGGATCGCGCAGGCCTCGTCGACCGCGATCCGCAGGTCGTCGATGTCCTCGAGGGTGAAGTGGCTCCGCGCCGCCAGGCCGGAGGTCGCGGTCCGCAGAACGGCGAGGTAGGAGCCGTCGGCGGGCACCCGGAGACGGGCGTGCGGTTGCGGCTCGCTCAAGGGCTCGGTCATCGAGGTCATGAGATGTCGAGAGACTCGTGAGGCCGGCCGGGCGATCCGGGAGCGTGCCGGCTGCACCCGCGGTGCGGCAGGCACGCTCGCCGGGTCGCTCGGCGCGACCGCGCGGGGTCAGCCCTGCTTGGTCTCGGCGAAGATCGTGGCGATCTCGTCGATCTTGGCCAGCAGCTCGTCGGCCTTGTCGGCGTCGAACGTGCCCTTGGCCCCGGCCGCTCCGGCGAGCTTGGTCGCCTCGTTGAACAGCTGGTGCAGCTGGGGGTACTTCTCGAAGTGCGGCGGCTTGAAGTAGTCGGTCCACAGCACCCAGAGGTGGTGCTTGACCAGCTCCGCGCGCTCCTCCTTGATCACGATGGCCCGGGCCCGGAAGTCGGGGTCGTCGTTGTCGGCCACCTTGCCGATGATCGCCTTGACGGACTCGGCTTCGATGCGGGCCTGCGCCGGGTCGTAGACGCCGCAGGGGAGGTCGCAGTGGGCGTGGACGTCGAGCGTCGGTGCGAAGATCCGCGAGAGCATGTGGTTCCCTTCGGTCGGGTGAGGCTGTCGTGTCCGGTTCTGTGGCGACCCTACTCCGGCTGGGTGCTCCCCGGGAGGTGGGTCTCCACGCCTCACAGTGCCCCGATCGGGGAGGTCTGATGCACACGCGATGGGGGTTCGCCCGGGTGCACGGTCGCTCGATGGAGCCCACGCTGCACGACGGCGACCTGCTGCTGGTCCACCACGGGGTGCAGCCGAAGAGCGGCGCGGTGTGCGTCGTCCGGTTGCCCGAGGGAGTCCTGGCGGTCAAGCGCGCCACCCACCGCACGCCGCAGGGGTGGTGGGTCGAGCGGGACAACCCGCGTGAGGGGGTGGACTCCTGGTCCGTGGGCGCCGTTCCCGAGGCCGACGTGCTGGCGGTCGCCGCCGCCCGGGTCTGGCCCAGGCCCCGACGACTGCGCCGCTCCTCGTGAGCCGCGCACGCTCGGGCTGTGGGAGACTCACCTGTTGGACCACCGCAACCGATGGAAGGCCTGGATGAGCAACTCCTCGACCCAGTCGGGCACCCGGGCCACCACGGGTGGTGAGCGGGGGGCACGCGCCGGATCGCCGGTCTTCGACCTCCACTTCGGCGGCAAGATGCAGATCGTGCCGACCGTCGGGCTCGACGACCGGGACGACCTCTCCTTGGCCTACACCCCCGGCGTCGCGCAGGTCTGCGAGGCCATCGCCGAGGATGTCGAGCTGGCTCGCGACTACACCTGGGTGTCCAACACCGTCGCCGTGGTGACCGATGGCACCGCCGTGCTCGGGCTCGGCGACATCGGGCCCGCGGCCGCGATGCCGGTCATGGAGGGCAAGGCGGTGCTCTTCAAGCACTTCGCCGGCGTCGACGCCGTCCCGATCTGTCTGGACACCACCGACACCGACGAGATCGTCGAGACCGTGGCCCGGTTGGCGCCGAGCTTCGGCGGCATCAACCTGGAGGACATCTCTGCCCCGCGCTGCTTCGAGATCGAGCAGCGGCTCAAGGAGCGACTCCGGATCCCGGTCTTCCACGACGACCAGCACGGCACCGCCGTCGTGGTCCTGGCCGCCCTGGAGAACGCGCTGCGCCTCACCGACCGGCTGCACGAGACCACCCGCGTCGTCATCTCGGGGGCAGGCGCTGCGGGTGTGGCCGTGGCCCGGATCCTGCTGGCCGCCGGCATCAAGGACCTCGCCGTGCTCGACCGGCGCGGCATCCTGCACGGCTCGCGACACGACCTGACCCCGGTGAAGTCCGACCTGGCCGCCCAGACCGCCGACCTGACCGGTCGACGCGGTGGTCTCGCCGAGGCGATGGCCGGGGCAGACGTCTACATCGGGGTCTCGGGGGGCACGGTCCCCGAGGAGCACGTCGCGTCGATGGCCGCCGAGTCGATCGTGTTCGGCCTGGCGAACCCCACGCCCGAGGTGCACCCCGAGGTGGCGCACCGGCACGCCCGGGTCGTGGCGACCGGGCGCTCGGACTTCCCCAACCAGATCAACAACGTGCTGGCCTTCCCGGGCATCTTCCGCGGAGCCTTCGACGTGCGGGCCACCGCGATCACCGAGGCCATGAAGCTGGCCGCCGCGAACGCGCTCGCCGACCTGGTCGGCGACGACCTGCGCGAGGAGCAGATCATCCCCTCCCCGTTCGACACCCGCGTGGGCTCGGCCGTGGCGAGCGCCGTGGCAGCTGCCGCCCGACGTGACGGGGTCGCCACCTCCTGAGGTGACGCAGGCCGGGCTAGGCTCGGGCCTCATGTTCGCCGTCTACGCAGAGTCCTTCAGCACTGACGACCCGCTCCAGGGGCTGGTGGTGGGCGAGCGGCCCGACCCCGAGCCGCCGTCCGGCTGGACCACGGTCACCGTCAAGGCGGCGTCGCTGAACCACCACGACCTGTGGTCGCTGCGCGGCGTGGGCCTCAAGCAGGAGGCACTGCCGATGATCCTCGGCTGCGACGCGGCCGGGCTGGACGAGGACGGCAACGAGGTCGTGGTGCACGCCGTGATCAACGACCCCGCGTGGCGCGGCGACGACACCCTGGACCCGAAGCGCTCGCTGCTCAGCGAGCGCTACCCCGGCACCTTCGCCGACAAGGTCATGGTGCCCACGGCCAACGTGGTGCCCAAGCCGGCGTCGATGAGCTTCGAGGAGGCGGCCTGTCTGCCGACCGCGTGGCTGACCGCGTACCGGATGCTGTTCACCCAGGGCGGCATGAATCCCGGCGACACCGTGCTCGTCCAGGGCGCGGGCGGCGGCCTGGCCACGGCCCTGATCACCCTGGCCCGCGCCGGTGGGCTGCGGGTGTGGGCGACCAGCCGCGACGAGGGCAAGCGCAGCCGCGCGCTCGAGCTCGGTGCGCACGAGGTATTCGAGTCCGGTGCCCGGCTCCCCGATCGCGTCGACGGCGTCATGGAGAGCGTGGGCAAGGCGACCTGGTCGCACTCGGTGAAGTCGCTGCGGCCCGGCGGGGTGGTCGTGGTCAGCGGGACCACCAGCGGCCCCGACGTCGAGGACGCGGGCCTGATGCGGATCTTCTTCCTCCAGCTGCGGATCATCGGTTCCACGATGGGCAGCCGCGCCGAGCTCGCCTCCCTGGTGCAGCTGCTCGACGCGACCGGCACCAAGCCCCTGGTCGACCGCAGCCTGCCGATGGAGGACGCGCGCGAGGGCTTCGCCGCCATGGCACAGGGTGAGGTCTTCGGCAAGATCGTCTTCACCCGGTGACGACGGGCTGCTGACCCACCGACCGACACCTTCGAGACCTTCGAGACCTTCGACATGGCCGAGCTGCACTTCTTCACCGGCACCATGGACAGCGGCAAGTCCACCTTGGCGCTGCAGACCGACCACAACCACGCCGCGCGCGGCCGGGTCGGCCGACTGTTCACCAGCCACGACCGGGCCGGGTCGGCGCGGGTGTCCTCCCGGCTCGGGCTGGTGCGTGAGGCGCTCGAGGCGCCGGCGGAGCTGGACTTCTGGCGCCACGTCGTCGACGAGCTCACCCACGGGTCCCGGATCGACTACCTGATCTGCGACGAGGTGCAGTTCTACACCGCGGACCAGGTCGATCAGCTGGCGCGCGTCGTCGACGAGCTGCAGATCGACGTCTTCGCGTTCGGCATCCTCACCGACTTCCGCACCCGGATGTTCCCCGGCGCCGCGCGGCTGGTGGAGCTGGCCGACCGGGTCCACAGCCTCCAGGTCGAGGCGCTGTGCTGGTGCGGCAAACGCGCCACGCACAACGCCCGGACCGAGAACGGCGAGATGGTCACCGAGGGTGACGTGGTGGTCGTGGGCGACGTGAACGACTCCGAGGGTGCACCGCCCGAGGTCGGCTACGAGGTCCTGTGTCGCCAGCACCACCGGCGACGCCTGACCGCGGCACGCGCCCAGGCGATCTCGCGGATCGGTGAGCCGCTTCCGTTCGGCTGACCCGTAGCGTGGCCCGCGTGCCGACGACCATCGCCCCCGACGAGCTCCTGGCGCTCCTGCCCGACGTCAGCGTCCTGGACGTGCGTTGGCAGCTGGGCCGCGACGACGGGCGGGAGCAGTTCCTCGCCGGGCACCTACCAGGGGCTGCGTTCGTCGACCTGGAGGGTGACCTGGCCGACCCGCCGGCATCGCCCGTCGACAGCCGTGGGCGCCACCCGCTGCCCGGCCCGGAGCGCTTCGGGGAGGCGATGCGACGTTGTGGCGTGCAGGCCGATCGTCCGGTGGTCGTGCTGGATGCCACCGGTGGGCTGGCCGCAGCCCGGTGCTGGTGGCTGCTGCGTCACCACGGTCACGACGACGTACGGCTGCTCGACGGTGGGTGGACCCGCTGGGTCGAGCTGGGCCTGCCGGTCAGTGAGGGCGAGGGGGAGGTCGCACCGGGAGACTTCGAGCCAGGCCCCGGACGGCTGCCGGTCGTGGGAGCAGAGGGGGCAGCCCGGATCGCCACGGACGGCGTGCTGCTCGACGCGCGTGCTCGGGACCGGTTCCGAGGGGAGCAGGAGCCGGTCGACCCGGTGGCCGGGCACGTGCCGGGTGCGGTGAACCGCCCGGTCACCGACAACCTGGCCGAGGGGACACGGCTGCGACCGGTGGCGCAGCTGCGCGAGCTGCACGCCGATGCGCTGGCGACGGCCGAGTCGGGGAACCCCGTCGGCGTCGCCTGCGGGTCCGGGGTGACCGCGGCTCTCCACGCGCTGGTCCTGCACGAGCTCGGCGTCGAGGCGGTGCTCTATGAGGGGTCGTGGAGCGGGTGGGTCTCGGACTCCTCGCGGCCCGTCGCCACGGGTCCCTGAGCCGGAGGTCTCACTCCAGCAGCTGGCGAACCGCGTGATCGAGGGTGTGAGTGAAGGGCCCCGGGAAGTTGCCCGCGACGCCCAGCACGAAGCGCGCCGCCCAGCCCTGCGCCCGGAGGTGGACGTGCTCGTCGTAGCGCTGCGCGGCCCGCGAGCCGGCGCGCTGCTCGGCGTCGAAGCCGGTCCACAGCACCTGCAGGTCCACCGCGGGGTCACCCGCCGTGACGTCGCCGAAGTCCAGCAGGCCGAGCTGCCCCGTCCGTCCGGGCAGGCCGCGGACCAGGTTCCGGGGATGGAGGTCGCCGTGGCACCACAGCCGGGGGCCTGACCACGGCTCGACCTCGCAGGCCCGCTGGTGGACGTGGAGCAGACCGGTCACGGACGTGGCACCCAGCACCGCGCGAGCGGCCTCGAGCACGTCGGCGCGTGGCGGTGGGAGGTCGTGCAGGTCGGGGCCGCGGTAGGGGTTGAGCGGGGCGTCGGCCGGCGCCGGGTGGTGCAGGGCCTCGAGCGCCTCGTCCAGCCAGGGGACCAGGTCGCCGCGAGTCTCGACGGGAGTGCCCTCGACCAGGTCGCCCGGGACCCAGCGGACCAACAGCCACGGATGGGGGTGACGTCCGGCCGGCGTCAGGCGCACCGGTGCCGGCACCGGGATCGCGAGCCGGTGAAGTCGCGCGGTGGCGACCTCGACCCAGCGGGCCTCGTTGACCACGAGCGGCGCTGCCATCGGGCGGACCGGGATCCGTGCCGCGTGGTCGTCACCGATCCGCCACACCGAGTTGTCCCAGCCCTCGGCGACGAAGTGGACCGGTTGGTCGCGAAGCGCCGCCAGGTGGTCGGGCAGGTCGAGCAGCAGCGACCGGACGTGGCTCTCGTCGACCTCGACGTCGCGATCCCAGCCGGGCGGCGGGCCGTCAGCGGCGCTCATGCCGGGACGGCGAGCCTGGTCTCTGCGCGGTGCGGCCAGAGCCGACCGAGGATGGGGGCGACGTCGTTGCGGTCCAGCATCCCCGCCGTGACTCCGGTCCAGCCATCGGCGGCTCCGTCGTAGGACCACTCCTCGAGCGGCCTCGCTCCCGGCCGCAGCGCGATCCGGCCCGCGGCCCCCGCCAGCCGGTGCTCCTGGCAGTCGCACTCCGAGCGCAGCATCAGGGCCGCCAGGTCGTCGCTGTCGAAGGCCTGCAGCCGGACCGTGGTGCCGCGCGCCAGAAGACGCATCACCCGTGCAGGTCGACGAGGGTCGGTGAGCCAGACGTCGATCGGGACGAAGCTGCTGTGCGGAAGCACCCGGAGACCGAGCGCGGTGACGACGTCGTGCCAGTCAGAGGCGACATCAGTGAGGGGGGAGCGGGTCATGAGAGTTCCTGGTGGTCGAGCTGTCGGGGACGCGAGGCATCACCGCCGTGGGCGGCGTCAGCGACAGCGACAACACAGGATCATCATGATGCGACCAGCCTAGACGAGGTCGAAGCCGTGCGGTGCTTGTCTCGCGGATCCGGCCATGGCGGTCTGGCGCAGCGGTGGGTGGCGCGCGAGCGCGCCACGGGTAACGCGAGGCCGCTGTGTCAGCAGCGTTGTCCCCAGTTTTCGGCCGAGAGGCATGTTGGCCTTGATTCGTACATACGTTCGGATAATCTGTAGACATGACGTTGCTCGACCAGCTCCCCCACCTGGACCGGGGGCTGGGCGCGGCCTCGGTGGTCGAGGGGATTCATGAGCTGCTCGACCTGAACACTGACGAGCCGGTCGCAGCTGGTGAGTACGCCGGACTGGTGCGGGACTGTGAGCGGGCGATCTCGCGGATCCATTCGCTGAAGCTCGGGTTCGTCGCCGCCGCCGACAAGGCCCGGGTTCCGCAAGCCTCGGGTGCGGCGTCCGCCTCGGACTGGTTGGCCACCACGACCAACACCGAGCCGGCGGAGTCCTACCGGCAGGCCACGCTCGCGACGGACCTGTGCGAAGAGCTGCTGGCGGGCACCCGTAAGTCACTGGCCGATGGTGCGGTCAGTGAGAAGCACGCGCGCGTGATCGCCGACGCCATCAAGCGGCTGCCGTCGGACCTCCCGCCTGAGCAGGTCGCTGCGGTCGAGGCGGCGCTGGTGCAGAAGGCCACCGTCATGAACCCCAAGCTGCTCCATGCGGCTGCCCGGAGGGCGGTGGAGGCGATCGAGCGGGACCGCAAGAAGGTCGACGCCGCCGAAGACGCCCAGCTCCGCGACGAGGAAGAGGCCGCGAGGGCGCGGACCCGCTGCGACGTCCATGACAACGGCGACGGCACGATGCGGATCACCGCAACCGTGCCCACCCTGGCCGGGGCGATCCTGAAGAAGATCCTCGACCAGATGTCCGCGCCCCGCCGCGGCCGGCTCGGCGCCACCACCGACCAGGTCGGGGTCACCGGCAACCCGCACGCCGAGGGGTTCGACTGGGCTCGTCGCCGCGGTGAAGCACTCGTGTCGCTCATCGAGCACCTCCCGACCGACCACCTGGCCGGCAAGGTGGCTGCGTCGGTGATCGTGAAGCTCGACCACGACGCGCTGATCGACGGGCTCCAGGCGGCGGGGCTGGACACAGGTGACGTGATCAGCGCGGCCGAGGCCCGTCGGCTCTCCTGCAACGCAGGACTCGTCCCGGCCGTCCTCGGCGGGAAGTCCCAGCTGCTCGACCTCGGCCGTTCCCACCGGTTCTTCACCGAGGCTCAGCGCACCGCCGGGGCGCTGACCCACCGGACGTGTGCCGCCGACGGCTGCGAGGTGCCGTACTCGTGGTGTGAGGCCCACCACCAGGTTCCCTGGCGCCACGGCGGCAGGACCGACCACCGCGACCTCGTCCCACTGTGCGGGTTCCACCATCAGCGAATCCACGACCCGGGTTACGACCATCGGTACCGACCAGGCGGTGGGGTCACCTTCGCCAGGAGGAGGTGAGGAATGGTCTCGACGCACCCAGCCGACCAGCCGCGTTCGGCGGACCTACCAGTGCACGCCCTTGGTGAGGCGGGCGAGCATGATCTGCTGCTGGGTGGTCGCCTCGGGCTCGACGGTCTTGGCCTTCGCCTGGCCGCCCTTGGCCGCCGTCGAGTCGGGGAAGACCTTGTAGGCCAGGTTCAGCACCCGGAAGGCTGTCTTCGGCGTCAGCGTGTGCGCGAGCGCGCCCGCGGTGCCCAGGGTGGTGTTGACCTCGTGCGGCTTGTCGACCATCGCGCGGATGATCATGTCGGCGGCCTGGGCGGGAGAGATGGTGGGGAACTTGTCGTAGATCTTGGTCGGCGCGATCATCGGCGTCTTCACCAGCGGCATGTGGATGTTGGTGAAGGTCACGCCGTGGCCGAAGACCTCCGAGCTCACCACGTTGCTCCAGGCGTCGAGCGCGGCCTTGGAGGCGACGTAGGCGCTGAAGCGCGGTGGGGAGGTCTGCACCCCGATCGAGCTGATGTTGACCACGTGCCCGGCCCGCTGGCGCTTCATCTGCGGCAGCAGCCCCATGATCAGGCGGATCGCGCCGAAGTAGTTCAGCTGCATGGTGCGCTCGAAGTCGTGGAAGCGGTCGTGGCTCAGCGTCACCGAGCGGCGGATCGAGCGGCCGGCGTTGTTGACCAGGAAGTCGATCGTGGGCAGCTTCTCGGCGAGGTCCTGGGCCAGCTGGTCGATCGCCTCGAGGTCGGAGAGGTCGCAGGGGAAGACGTAGGCGGTGCCGCCGTCGTTCTCGATCGCGTCCTTCATGTCCTCGAGCTTGTCCTTGCCGCGAGCCACCAGGACAGGGACGCCGCCGGCCTGGGCAACCTTGAAGGCGGTGACCTTGCCGATGCCCGAGGAGGCGCCGGTGATGACCACGTGCTTGTTCTGCAGCTCGGAGGTGGTGCGCTTGTCGTGGGAGAGGCTGTCGTCGAGCCGCTCCTCCCAGAAGTTCCAGATGCCCAGCGCGTAGCTCTCCAGGTCGGGCACGGAGATCCCGGAGCCCGAGAGCGCCTTCTGCGTGAGCCGGGCGCCGTACGACGTCGGCATGCCGGCGTGCTCGACGACCTCGGGCGGGATGCCGAGGCGGCCGACCGTCTGTCGCAGGGTGGCGCGAGCCGGAGGCGTGCGCAGCACCGACTTCATCATCGAGCCCGGACGCAGCGCCTTGGGCAGCACGCCGGTCGGGAGCACCTTGGTGACGTCGCGGTCGACCGGGGTCGCGAACTGGGGCGCCTTGGCGGCCTCGGCGAAGAGATTGAGCACGTCGACGGTGCGCTGCGGCTCGGGGTTGACCAGGTGGAAGGCCTCCCCGTCGCGGTCGGGCAGGTGGGCCAGGTGGTCCATGGCCTTCGCGACGAAGTCGACCGGCACCACGTTGGTGTCGCCCAGGTCGACCCCGACCAGCGGGGTCCAGGACGGCAGCGCGTCGCGCAGCGCCTTGAGCATCGGGAAGAAGTAGTACGGCCCGTCGACCTTGTCCATCTCGCCGGTCTCGGAGTGGCCGATGACCATGGAGGGCCGGTAGACGCGGAAGGGCACCGCCGACTCCTCGCGCACGATCTTCTCGGACTCGAACTTCGTGCGGTGGTAGGGCGAGGGCAGGCCCTGGTCGACGTCGAACATCGTCTCGTCCCAGAAGCCCTCGTAGTCACCCGAGGCGGCGATCGAGGACACCTGGTGGAAGCAGCCGGCGGCCAGGTCGGCGGCCAGCTCCATCGCGTTGCGCGTGCCACCGACGTTGAGGCTCTCGTTCTGCTCCTCGGTGGCGGTCATGTCGTAGATCGCCGCGAGGTGGAAGAAGTGCTCGATGGTCCCCTCGTGCTCCTTCACCCACGCGGGGTCGACCCCGAGGGCCACCTCCTGCAGGTCGCCGGGGACCACGTGCACCCGGTCGGCGTGACCCCAGCGCCGGGTCAGGCGCTCGATGCGCGCGGTGGAGCTGGGTCGGGTCAGCACGAACACGTCGCCCTCGCGGTTGTCCAGGATCTCCTGGACGAGAAATCGTCCGATGAATCCGGTGGCGCCGGTGACGAAGTAAGACATGATCGCTCCCGCGGTCGAGGGTGTCGGGTCAGCCTAGTGGCGACACGGCGAGAGGGCACCCTGGCCGGACCAAGCGCGGCCCCCCGGCAGCAGGCGGGTCAGTCGCCCGAGGGGGAACCGAACATGATCTCGTCCCAGCTGGGCACCGAGGAACGTCGCTTCGAGCGAGAGGCGCGCTGCGGCCGCTCGGAGGAAGGCTGGTCCTCGGACGACCCGGGGTCAGCGGCCGGGGTCGCGACGGCGACGGCGACGGGTGCCGGGACGTCGAAGAGGGTCTCGGCCTCCTGCTCCTCCTCCTCGCGGGCGTCGCCCTCCACCGTCTCGTCCTCGTCCGGGCTGTCCCAGGGGTCGGACTTCGGCGCGCCGTCGGGGCGTGGGGCGTCGGGCTCGACGGTCCCGGTCGGCCCGCTCGCCGCGGGCCGCTCAGAGGCCTGGGTGCTCATCCAGTCGGTGTCGGCCCCCGCGGGCCCGCTCGGCCGGCTGCGCACCGGCCGGGTGGCCTCGGTCAGGTCGAGGGTGACCTCGTCGGCCAGGACCTGGTGTGAGGTGGTCGGGCGGCCCATCACCACGTCGATCGCGTCCTCGCCGAGCTCCTCCTGGCCGTCGTCCGCGCTCTCGTCGACGGGAGCGTCGAGGGTGGAGCGCATGGGGTCGTCGTCGAGCGGCGTGGCGGCTCGCAGGCGAGGGACTGCGGGGCTCTGGATCGGCTGCTCCGCCGGCGCCGTGGCGCTGCGCTCACCGACCAGGGCGCGGGCCTCGTCGTCCTCGGCGATGACGAAGCGGCCGGCGGCGTCGTAGGCGAAGCAGGCGAGCCGCTCGTCGCCACGCTGGACGTATGAGGCGGTGACGGTCCAGCGCCCGTCCTCACGACGCCAGGAGTCCCACTCGACCGACTCGGGGTCCACCTCGAGGGTCTCCAGGTGAGCGGTGACCGCGCCGCCGAGGTTGCCGACCGTGCCGCCGGCGCCGGCCACTGAGCGGCGCCGGACCGAGGCCCGCTGCGCGAGCTGGGCCTGGTAGGCACGCTCGGCCAGGACCGGGGTGGCGTAGCCGATGATGCGCTCGACGGAGGTCTGGGCGGCAGCCGCGACGTCCTCAGGGGCTTCACCTGCCCGGATCCTCGCCTGGATGTCGCGGGGCCGCAGGACGCTCTCCATGTGGTTCTCCAAACACCGGCACAGTCGGACTGCTTCGAGCCACGAGCCTACTCAGCGGCCGGGTCGGATCCGGGTGGCAACACACCGCCGGGGAGGGTCCCGGGGAGCGGGGATCGGCGCGGTGGCCAGTGGTGTGGCTGGTGTGACTGATGAGGCTGACGTGGCACCGGGCAACCCCAGCCGAGCACCCCGGTCCGCCTCTCAGCCGAGCACGCGGTCGAGGTAGTCGTTGCCGAAGATCCGGTCGGGGTCGAGCCGGTCGCGACAGGCCACGAAGTCCTCGAAGCGCGGGTAGACCGGGCGCAGGTCGGCCGCGGTGCGGGTGTGGAGCTTGCCCCAGTGGGGACGTCCCTCCCGCTCGCGCAGCAGTGGCTCCAGACCCTCGAAGTAGGCGGTGTGGTCCATGTCCCGGTGGACGTGGAAGGCGAGGTAGAGCGACTCGCGACCGTAGGAGGTCGAGAGCCAGGCGTCGTCTGCCGGGGTGCAGCGCACCTCCACGGGGAAGGTGATCTGCCACCCCGCGCGCTCGATCACGCGGCGGGCCTCGACCAGGGTCTCCACGCCGGCCTCGCGGGGCAGGGAGTACTCCATCTCCCGGAACACCACCGTGCGGGGGGAGATGAACACCCGGTGCGAGGCGTCGGCGTAGGTCCTGCGGGAGAGGGCGCGCGAGGTCAGCTGGTTGATCCGGGGAGCCCAGCCGGGTCGGCGGTTGGTCACCCGGTTGACCAGGTCGAACAGCGAGTTCGAGAGCAGCTCGTCGTCGAGCTTGGTGCGCCAGCGCGGCAACGGGTCGGGGTCGTCGATGGTGCGGTTGTCGAGCTTGACCATGCAGGCGTCGGTGTGGGGGAACCAGTAGAGGTCGACGTGGTGGTTGGTCGCGACCAGCTCGTCGTAGCGAGAGACCACCTCCGACCAGGGCATCGGCGTCTCCACCGCGGTCAGGACGAACGCCGGCTCCACCCGGAAGGTCAGGGTGGTGATCACTCCCAGGGCGCCCAGCCCGACCCGGGCGGCGTCGAAGAGCTCCGGCTGCTCGGAGCGGGAGAGCCGGTGGGTGGCCCCGACGCCGTCCACGAGCTCGAGCGCCTCGAGCTGCGCCGACAGCGACCCCACCACGCCTCCGCTGCCATGGGTGCCGGTGGACACCGCTCCCGCGAGGGTCTGCGGGTCGACGTCGCCCATGTTGTGCAGCGCCAGGCCCAGATCGTCGAGGGCGGCGTTGAGCTCGCGCAGCGTCGTGCCCGCCAGGGCGGTCACGGTCATCGCCTCGCGGTCGACGCCGACCACGCCGCGCAGGCCGCCCGGGTCCAGCAGCACCCCGTCGGTCAGCGCGATGTCGGTGAAGGAGTGGCCGCTGCCCGGCATCTTGATCCGCAGGCCGCGCTCGCGGGCCAGTCCCACGGCCGCGGCGACCTCCTCGGGAGCGGTCGGCCGAAGCGTCGCCCGGGACCGGCCACGGGCCAGCCCGGCCCAGTTGGACCAGCCGAGCCCGGTCGCCGCGGGAAGCGGACTGGTGCTCACTGATCGCCTCCTGGACTCGACCCGACGCTCTCGCGCGGATCGATCCTCTCAGCCCGTGCGCGTGCCGTCATCAGCGTCATCACGGTCGCGACGACGGCGATCACCGCGCCCACACCCGCCGCACCCGCGGAGACCGCGTACGACGCCGAGGCGCCTGCGCGGTCGACCATGAAGCCGCCCACCGCCGCCCCGGGGGCGACGCCGACCACCAGCGCGGTCTCGAAGCCGGCCAGCCCCTCGTTGAAACGACGGGCCGGCACCGCGGCCTGGATCAGGCTGACCGCGGCGATCAGGGTCGGCGCCACCGACAGCCCGGCCACCAGCAGCAGGAGGCCCATCGCCCACAGCCCGTCGATGAACGGCGTCGGCGCCATCAGCAGGGCAAGGGCGACCAGGCCGAGGGCGAGCCGCTGCGCCGGAGGACGACGCAGGGCCAGTGCCCCGGTCACCAGCCCGGCGACCAGGCTCCCGAAGGACCACACCGCCAGGAGCACCCCCGCCACCACGGGTCGGCCCCGCTCGTCGGCGAAGGCCACCGTCGCGACCTCGGCGGCGCCGAACATCACCCCGATCGCCAGGCCCGAGAGCACGACCGTGCCCAGCTGGCCCCAGGGCATGGTGGGCTTCCCGGCAGGCAGGTCCGTGCCGTCGGGGGAGTCGTGCTCGAGCGGTGCCGGCGGCTCGGTCGCGCGCTGAGAGACCAGCCACACGGTCCCGCTGACCAGCGCGGCACCGGCCGTGACCATGGCCGCGACCGGGTCGAACCAGGCGGCGAGGAAGGTGACGATCGTCGGACCGAGCATGAAGACCACCTCGTCCGCGACCGCCTCCCAGGCGAAGGCGGTGTCCAGCAGGCGGGGTTCCTTCACCGCGTGCGCCCAGCGCGCGCGGACCGCGGCGCCGGCGTTGGGCAGCGAGAGCCCGGCCAGCGCGGCCGTGGTGTAGGCCAGCCCCATCGACCAGCCCTCGGCCACCGCGGTGACCATGACTCCCAACGAGGTGGCGGAGAACAGCGCCGCCGGGAGCAGCACCGCGCGCTGGCCCCAGGAGTCGACCAGGCGGGCGACCGGGAGCGCCCCGACCGCGTTGCCGACGACGTAGACCGCGCTGAGCCGACCGGCGAGGGTGTAGGAGCCGGTGTGCTCGGTGACCAGCAGCACGATCCCGATGCCCATCATCGAGATCGGCAGGCGCGCGAGCAGGGCCGCGAGGCTGAAGTTCAGCGCTCCGGGCACGGCAAGCGCGCGACGGTAGGTGGTGATCACCTCTCTAGGATGACCGTCATGGCAACCGAGATCGCACCGCGGGACGACGCGACCCTGCTCGCCGATCCCACGCCGTACGACGCGGTGCTCGTGGTGTGCTTCGGCGGCCCGGAGAAGCCCGAGGACGTGGTCCCGTTCCTGGAGAACGTCACCCGGGGGAAGAACATCCCGCGGGAGCGGCTCGAGGAGGTCGGTGAGCACTACTTCGGCTTCGGCGGGCGCAGCCCGATCAACGACCTCAACCGCGAGCTCCGCGCGGCGGTCGAGGCGGACCTGCGTGACCACGGGCTCGACCTGCCGGTCTACTGGGGCAACCGCAACTGGACGCCGTACCTCTCCGAGACGCTGGAGCAGATGGCAGCCGACGGCGTGCGCCGGGCGGCCTGCTTCCTCACCAGCGCCTACTCCAGCTACTCCGGCTGCCGGCAGTACCGCGAGGACCTCTACGAGGCCGCGGCGGCGGTCGACGCAGCGCCGCGGCTGGATCGCGTGCGCCACTACTTCAACCACCCCGGATTCGTGGCCACGATGGTCGACACGACCGCCGACGCCCTCGCCGAGCTCGGCGACGACGCGGTCGTGCTCTTCGTGACCCACTCGATCCCCACCTCCATGAACGAGGCGAGCGGTCGCAGCGAGTCCCGTGGTGGCGGGGCCTACGTTCGCCAGCACGAGGCGGTGGCGCGGCTGGTCGCCGACGGGGTCGCGCAGCGCCGCGGCCGTGAGGTCCGCCATGAGCTGGTCTTCTGCTCGCGGTCGGGTCCGCCGTCGGTGCCCTGGCTCGAGCCCGACGTGGGCGACCGGATCGAACAGCTCGCCGGCGAGGGCGTGCGCGCGGTGGTCGTGAGCCCGATCGGCTTCATCGCCGACCACATGGAGGTCATCTACGACCTCGACACCGAGGCCGCCGAGGCCGCCGCGAAGGCCGGCGTCGAGTTCGCCCGGGCGGCGACGGCAGGGGTCGACCCGCGCTTCGTCGCCGTCGTGCGCGACCTGGTGCTCGAGCGCGCCGCCGTCGAGCGGGGCCTGCAGGTGCAGCGGCCGGCGCTCGGCGAGCTGGGGCCGTCGTGGGACGTCTGTCCCCTGGGGTGCTGCCACAACCCGCGCAGCGAGCGGCTCGCGCTGTGCGGTGAGGACTGAGTGCGGGTGGCACGGGTGGACCCGGACCCCGGAGAGCTGCGGGCGCTCGCGGAGACCGTGGCCCGCCGGGCCGCCGAGCACGTGCACGCGGCGCGACGCGGCGGGGTCGAGGTGGCCGCCACGAAGTCCTCCTCCGTCGACCTCGTCACCGAGACCGACCGCGAGACCGAGGCGTTGGTGCGCAGGATGCTGCTGCAGGCTCGGCCCGACGACGGCGTGGTGGGGGAGGAGGGTGACGACGTCGCCGGCGCCTCCGGCGTCACCTGGGTCGTCGACCCCATCGACGGCACGGTCAACTTCTTCTACGGGATCCCGGAGTACTGCGTCAGCGTGGCGGCCCAGGTCGAGGGCCGCTCCCTCGCCGGCGCCGTCGTCAACGCGGCCTCGGGCGCGGGCTACAGCGCCGCGCTCGGGGGAGGCGCCACCCGGGACGGCAAGGCCATCCGGGTGCGTGAGGTCCCGCCGTTGGAGCAGCGGCTGCTGCTGACCGGTTTCGGCTACGAGGCCCGGCATCGTCGCCTCCAGGGGGCCGCGGTCGCGCAGATCCTGCCGCGGGTGCGAGACATCCGGCGCCGCGGCTCGGCGGCCCTCGAGCTGTGCGCGGTCGCGGAGGGCACCGCCGACGGCTACATCGAGGAGGGGCTCAACCTCTGGGACCACGCGGCGGGTGGGCTGATCGTGCAGGAGGCCGGTGGCCGGGTCGGTCTCGAGCCCGGTGCAGGGGGGCGGGACTGCCTGGTGGCGGCCCCCGCCGAGGGCTACGACGAGCTGCTCCGGGTGGCCCGGGAATGCGGCTTCTTCGCCCAGCGTTAGGGCCCGCAGACGGTGATGGTGCAGACACAGCTCGGGTCGCGGCCGACCTCAGTTTGAAAATGACCCGGCATGGTGCACAATCCACCATCGCGAGCCCCCCGCGGGCACATGGACTTACCGGACGGTGCTGGGCCGTCCATCGCACGACCTGGGACCACGAAGACACGCCGGTCGACCACCGGTAGGGAGAACACATGGCAACCGACTACGACGCGCCGCGCAAGACCGACGAGGAGTCCAGCGAGGAGTCCATCGAGGAGCTGAAGGCGCGCCGTCACGACAAGAACTCGGGCAAGGTCGACGAGGACGAGACCGAAGCGGCCGAGTCGTTCGAGCTGCCCGGAGCCGACCTGTCCAACGAGGAGCTCTCGGTGGAGGTGCGGCCCCGGCAGGAGGACGAGTTCACCTGCATGAGCTGCTTCCTGGTCCACCACCGCAGCCAGCTGGCCGACGAGCGGGCCATGATCTGCCGCGACTGCGCCTGAGCCGCTCCGCAGCCACGGCGACGCAGACAGACCCAGACAGACGCAGACAGGGCCCCGACCATCAGGTCGGGGCCCTGTTTGCGTGCCGGGGCTCAGGGATGGACGGCGTCGGCGACGCGCGCCTTGCGGCGGTCGGACCTCGCCATCCGGCGGGCGATCATCGTCCGCGCGATGCTCACGGCGGCGCCGCTGATCACCGCCCAGACCAGGGCTTCGCGCAGCTCCACGTCGGGATCGGTGGGATCGGTGGGCGGCTCCTTGCCCGCACTCATCGTCCAGGTCTTGTCCGCGACCTTCTTCGCCACCGCGGTCGCGCCGAGGGTCGCGACCAGAGCGGCGACGTTCTGCGACTTGCCGGCCATGGCGGTCCTTTCTGCTCGAGGCCCGTGCTCGGATCGGGCCCGGATCCGGTTTCTCAGTCTGCCCTGCCCAGGTCCCCGGAAACGTCGCCGGAAACCTCGGACGCGCCGCCGAGTCTGGCGCCCAAGGCCTGCGAGAGACGCACCGGGTGCCGCGTCGAGAGCAGCCAGTACGGCGTCGGGTCGTGGGGGTCGACCAGCTCGACGACCACCGACTCCGCGACGTAGGGCCGCACCAGCAGGTGCGCACGGGCGTCGGCGCCAGGCCCCATCCGGTGCCGGGTGGCGGCTGCGTCGAGCCGCTCGGGTCGTGCCAGGTGCTCCAGGCCGATCCGGGCACGCCCGGCCAGCAGCTCGCGGTCGGTGACCTCCAGCCGGGCCGACCCGTAGGAGTGCAGGAAGGCGACGGTGAGCGCGATGATCGTGCCCATCACCACCACCGCCCAGATCCCGAGCCCGGCCACCAGGAGAGCCAGCAGCGTCGAGGCGTGGAACATGGTCGCGATGGCCCACCAGCGCAGGGGGACGCGCAGCGCCTCGACGTAGGTCGAGGACGGCGCCGGCGAGCTGGTGGACACCACCGCATCGTCTCACCCCGGAGGGGCGCCTCGCCTGTGCGGTCCCGGCCCGGGAGGCCCCGGTCAGGGGGCGTGACCGATCGACCCCGGGTCTACCCTGGGGCCCATGGTCGAGGTCCCGCTACGCCTGCTGTCCGACGAGGCCGTGGTCCCGACCTACGCACACCCCGGGGACGCGGGCGCCGACCTCTGCACCACCGTGGACGTGCGGCTCGCGCCCGGTGAGCGGGCGCTGGTGCCGACCGGTGTGGCGATCGCGCTGCCGGAGGGACTCGTCGCGCTGGTCCATCCCCGCTCGGGGCTGGCGGCGCGCTGCGGGCTGTCGATCGTCAACGCACCGGGGACGGTCGACGCGGGATACCGCGGCGAGATCAAGGTGCTGCTGATCAACCTCGACCCGCTCGAGCCCGTCGAGCTGCGGGCCGGTGACCGGGTGGCGCAGCTGGTGGTGCAGCGATTCGAGCGCGCGCAGTTCCTGGCCGTGGACACGCTGCCCGACTCGGCCCGGGGGGCCGGGGGCTACGGTTCGACCGGAGGGTCGGCTGCGGTGACACAGCGCCCGGTGCCCACTGCGGTGCCGACCCCGGCGACCGGTCAGGACGGATGAAAGAGCGATGAGACGACGTAAGAAGCAGGCCAGCGAGACCGACGAGAACACCGAGGAGGTGGCTCCGGCGGGCCGCGGCCCGTGGGACGTCGCCGAGCGTCCGGTCGGGGACGACGACCCCGGCCGCGCCCACCTCGGCTCGCTCTCGGTGCCCGGTCATGCCGAGACCGAGCTGCGCCTGCAGGTCGAGGAGTCCAGTGGCAACGTCGCAGCGGTGATGCTGGTCTCGCAGGACGGCGCGCTGGAGGTCAGGCCGTTCGCCGCCTCGCGCAACCACGACATGTGGTCGGAGGTGATGCCGCAGATCCGCGAGGACATCGTGCGCCAGGGCGGCCAGGTCGAGGAGGTCGACGGCCCCTACGGCTCCGCCCTTCGCACCGTGCTCGCGGGGCAGACCCCCGATGGCGAGACCGTCCAGCAGCCCGCGATGCTGCTGGGGGTCCCCGGCCCGCGGTGGCTGCTGCGCGTGACTGCCTTCGGGCGCCCCGCCCAGGAGTGGGACGACGACGGCCTGCTGGAGCAGCAGCTCTCCGAGGTCGTGGTGATGCGGGGCAACGACCCGATGCCGCCCGGCGACCCGTTGCCGCTCGAGCTGCCCGCCGACGCCCGGAGAGCGGGTGAGTGAGGTGGCCAAGCGCGGCGGGCTGCGCGCGAGCATCCAGCGGTGGGCCACGCAGGCCGACGAGGAGGACCGCGAGCTGCGATCCAGCTCGACCAAGTCCGGTTGCCAGCAGGTGCGCGCTCTCAAGGACCGGCAGCGCTGCGAGCTCGAGGGGATCCTCAAGACCGTGACCCTGCGCCCACGAGGTGGCGTGCCCGCCTTGGAGGCCGAGCTCTACGACGGCACGGGAGCAGTGACCCTGATCTGGCTGGGCCGGCGTCGCATCGCCGGCATCGAGCCGGGGCGCTCGCTGCGGGTCGAGGGTCGCATCGGCGTCCACGACGACACCCGCGTCATGTTCAACCCGCGCTACGACCTGCGGGCCTCGTGAGCGGAGCGGAGATGCGCGGCGGTGAGGATGCCGCCGTTCACGACCAGGAGGTGCGTGGGCTTCCGGTCCACGAGGGGCCCGACCACGAGGCGCACATCGGGGCGGACACCGTGGAGGCCGCCGTACGCCAGCAGCTCTCGAAGGTGCTGGGAGGGCGTCGCGGGATGGTCGAGGCGGCCACCCCCACCATCTGCTTCACCATCAGCTACGTCGCGACCAAGGAGCTGCGCCTGGCGCTGGGGATCAGCGTCGGGCTGGCGCTGGCGATGCTCGTGGTCCGGCTGGTGCAGCGCAGCACCGTGCAGTTCGTGCTCAACGCCCTCATGGGCATCGGGATCGGCATCTTCTTCGTCTACCTCGGCGGACGCAACGGCGGCACGGAGTCGCAGCAGGCGCTGGCCTACTTCCTGCCCGGGATCCTCTACAACGCGGGCTACTCCGTGGTCATGGTGCTGAGCATCCTGGTCCGCTTCCCGGTGGTCGGCGCGATGGTCGGCGCGATGGCCGACGACCCCCTCGCATGGCGCAAGGACCCCCAGGTGCTCAAGCTCTGCACCCGGCTGACCTGGCCGCTGGTCGTACCGTGCCTGCTGCGGGTCGCGGTGCAGGCTCCGATCTACCTCTCGGGGCGCAGCGCCGAGGACCCCGACCCCTACGTGGCAGCGTTGGGGCTGGCGAAGGTGGCGATGGGCTGGCCGATGCAGCTGGCTGCACTCGGCTTCATGGTCTGGCTGCTGACCCGTGACCGCACGCCGGTCACGCCGATCTCAGCGCCGGAGCCGGAGGCTACTGCACAGGATTGAGCAGGCTGGCGAGCTCGGCCTCGGCGTCCGGGTCGGCGACGAACAGCAGCTCGTCACCGGCCTCCAGCGGCTGGTCCTTCTCCGGGCTGTAGGTCATCCCGTCGCGCAGGATGGTGACCAGCGTGCAGTTCTCGGGCCAGGGGACCAGGCCGCAGGGCTTGCCGAGGTAGGGCGAGCTGGCCGGCAGGGTCATCTCGACCAGGTTGGCCTCGCCCTGACGGAAGGTGAACAGGCGCACGACGTCGCCGACGCTGACCGCCTCCTCCACGAGCGCCGACATGATCCGCGGCGTGGAGACATTGACGTCGCAGCCCCAGGCCTCGGTGAAGAGCCACTCGTTGTTGGGGTGGTTGACCCGGCCCACGGTGCGGGGGACCGAGAACTCGGTCTTCGCCAGCAGCGTGGTGACCAGGTTGGCCTTGTCGTCGCCGGTGGCGGCGATGACGACGTCGCAGATGTCGAGCCGGGCCTCCTCCAGCGAGGACAGCTCACAGGAGTCGGCGAGCAGCCACTCCGCGCCCGGCACCCGCTCGGGCCGGATCGAGCCGGGCGCCTTGTCGATGAGCAGCACCTTGTGGCCGTGCTCGATCAGCTCGGCCGCGATCGACCGGCCGACCGCTCCTGCTCCGGCGATGGCGACCCGCATCAGTCCTCGGGGCCCTTCTCGTAGGAGGAGTAGACGCGCTCGGCGCTCTCCTCGCGGAGCACCATGTGGACCATGTCGCCTTCCTGCAGCACGCTCTCGCGGGTGGGGATGACGCCCTCGCCGAGCCGGTCGATCCAGGCGATCCGGCTGCCGGTCTGCTCCTGGAAGTGCACGGTGCGCTGCCCGACCCACGCCTCGCTGATCGCGACCGCGTCCACGCGGATGGTGCCGCTGGGGTCGCGGTAGTCGGGCTCGGCGCCGACCGGGAGGAGCCGACGCAGGATCTGGTCCGCGGTCCACTTCACCGTGGCGACCGTGGGGATGCCGAGCCGCTGGTAGACCTCAGCGCGGCCCGGGTCGTAGATGCGGGCCACGACGCTGCGGATGCCGAAGGTCTCGCGCGCGACGCGCGCGGCGATGATGTTGGAGTTGTCGCCGCTGGACACCGCGGCGAAGGCGTCGGCCTGGTGGATGCCGGCCGCCTCCAGGACGTCGCGGTCGAAACCGATGCCGGTGACCTTGCTGCCACGGAACCCGGGGCCCAGGCGTCGGAAGGAGTCCTCACTGGAGTCGATCACCGCGACGGTGTGGTCACGATGCTCGAGGTTCTGCGCGAGCGTGCTCCCGACGCGGCCGCAACCCATGATGACGACGTGCACGATCGGAACGCTACACCGCGGGATCGGTGCTCGCGGTCGACTCCCGTGGCCACGTCGCGAGCCTCAGGACCGTGGCCGCGAGGCCTGTGGCCCAGTCGTCGGTCTCGCGGCGGTCCGTCGTCTAGCCTTGAGCCTCGTGGGCCTGCGAGACGTGTCGAAGAGGATTCTCCTCGGTCGCAAGCTGCGATCCTCGCAGCTCGGCACGACGCTGCTGCCCAAGCGCGTGGCGCTCCCGGTCTTCGCCAGCGACGCCCTGTCGTCGGTGGCCTACGCGCCGGACGAGATCTTCATCATGCTCGCGATCGCGGGTGGGTCGATGTACGTCTGGTCCTGGCAGGTGGCCGCCCTGGTCGGCCTGGTGATGCTGGTCGTGGTCGCCTCCTACCGGCAGACGGTGCGCGCCTACCCCGGTGGTGGCGGCGACTACGAGGTGGCGATGGCCAACCTCGGACCCAACGCCGGGCTGACGGTCGCGGGAGCGCTCTCGGTCGACTACATCCTCACGGTCGCGGTCTCGGTGTCCTCCAGCGTCGACAACGCCGCGGCGGGCATCGGCTGGCTCAACGACCACGAGGCCGCGGTGGCCACCGCGATCGTCGCGGCGCTCGCCGCCTTGAACCTGCGCGGTCTGCGCGGCTCTGCGATGGTCTTCGGCGTCCCGACCTACGGCTTCGTCGTGGCCATCCTCGGCATGACCGCCTTCGGGTTCTTCCAGATGTGGCAGGGCAACACCCCCCAAGCTCCGTCCGCAGGGCTCGAGATCGAGCCGGTCTCGGGCTACGAGGGCGGCATCACCACGGTGGCGCTGGTGTTCCTGGTCGCTCGTGCCTTCTCCTCGGGCTGCGCCGCGCTGACCGGCGTGGAGACGATCTCCACCGGGGTGCCGGCCTTCCAGAAGCCGAAGGGTCGCAACGCCGCGACGACACTGGTGCTGCTCGCCGCGCTGTCGATCACGATGATGATGGCGATCGTGACCCTGGCGCGCGAGATGGGGCTGCGCTACGTCGACCCCCACGAGCTCGACCGGCTGCTCGTGGACGGCGAGCCCGTGTCGAACTACGAGCAGCACACCGTCATCGCCCAGATCGCCCGGGGCGTCTTCACCGACGCCGACCCGCTGTTCTACGCGGTGATCGCGGTCACCGGCATCATCTTGATCCTCGCTGCCAACACCGCGTTCACCGGCTTCCCGGTGCTGGGTTCCATCCTGGCCAAGGACGGGTTCCTTCCCCGGCAGCTCGGCGCCCGGGGTGACCGGCTGGCCTTCAGCAACGGCATCCTGCTCCTGGCGGTGCTGGCGATCGCGCTGATCTGGGCGTTCGACGCGCAGGTCACCCGGCTGATCCAGCTCTACATCGTCGGCGTGTTCGTCTCGTTCACCATCAGCCAGGCCGGCATGGTGCGCCACTGGACGAGGGTGCTGCGCACCGAGCGTGATCCCGCGGAGCGCCGGGTCGCGCTGCGCTCGCGGGCGCTCAGCGCCTTCGGTCTGGGCATGACCGCCGTGGTGCTGGTCGTGGTGCTGGTGACGAAGTTCCTGGCGGGGGCGTGGATCGCGATCCTGGCCATGGGCACCTTCTTCCTGATCATGAAGTCGATCCGGCGCCACTACGACCTGGTCGGCAAGGAGCTCCAGATCGAGGCCGACGACCAGGTGCTGCCCACGAGGGTCCACGCGATCGTCCTGGTCTCGAAGATCCACAAGCCGACGATGCGTGCCCTGGCCTACGCCAAGGCGAGCCGGCCCAACGTGCTCGAGGCGGTCATGGTCTCCACCGACCCGGTGGAGCGCGACCAGATCGTCGCGGAGTGGGAGCGGCGCGGTATCGACATCCCGCTGAAGGTGCTCGACTCGCCGTACCGCGAGGTCATCCGGCCGGTGGTGGAGTACGCCAAGGCGATCCGGGCCGCGAGCCCGCGTGGGGTGGTCGCTGTCTTCATCCCGGAGTACGTCGTGGGCCACTGGTGGGAGCAGCTGCTGCACAACCAGACCGCCCTGCGGCTGAAGACCCGCCTGCTGTTCACCTCCGGGGTGATGATGACCTCGGTGCCCTTCCAGCTGCGCTCCTCAGCCGTCGGTGAGCAGCGGGTCGCGCGTCAGGACGAGCAGCCGGTCGCTGGACGCTATGCCAACTGGTCCAGCGACATGAGCAACGAGGACTTCGATTGAGCCGGGCCCGCACGAGCGGGCGAGGGCGCTCGAGCCTGGAGGGGCGTCTGCTCGACCTCGAGTGCGGTCCGGTGGGCCACGGCGGCCTGGTGGTGGCTCGCGTTCCCGCCGACGTCCCTGACATCGGTGGCGTCGTCGTGCTGGTGCGTCACGCCCTGCCCGGAGAGCAGGTCGAGGCGCAGGTGACCGACGGCGAGGTGGGCGAGCGCTTTCTGCGGGCCGATGCGGTGAGGGTGCGCTCGGCCTCGCCGCACCGGGTCGCGCCGCCGTGCCCGCTCGCGGGCCCCGGGGGTTGCGGGGGCTGCGACCTGCAGCACGTCGACCCCGAGCATCAGCGGGTCTGGAAGGGGCAGGTGGTCGCCGAGCAGCTGCGCCGCCTGGCGGGTCTCGACCTGACGGTGCAGGTGGAGCCGCTCCGGGTGCCCGAGGACGGCACCCGCTGGCGGAGCCGGATGCGCTACCACCGGCTGCCCGACGGCTCACTGGGCCTGCGCCGGCACCGCTCGCACGACCTGGTGCGGGTCGACGACTGCCTGGTGCAGGCTCCCGACGCCGTCGTCGTGGTCGAGGGTGAGCCCGCGCGGCACACCGTGGTGGAGCGTGTGGGGGAGCACGACCTCCAGGTGCTGGCCGAGGGCTTCTGGCAGCCGCACGTGGCCGCTGCCGGCGTCTACGCCGAGACGGTGCTCGAGCTCGCACGACCCCGCCTGGGCGACCGCGTGCTCGACCTGTACGCCGGGGTGGGGCTCTTCAGCGTGCCCCTGGCTCAGGCGGTGGGGGAGCGCGGTGTGGTGGTGTCGGTCGAGGGCGATCGCGACGCCTCCGGCCTCGCGCGCGAGAACCTCGCGGGCTTCCCCTGGGCGCGCACCAGGCGGGCCCACGTGGGCTCGGAGCTGGCGCGGCTGGCCGCCGACGGGGACACCTGGGACCTCGTCGTGCTCGACCCGCCGCGGGCCGGTGCCCGACGATCCGTCGTCGAGGGGGTGGCCAGGCTGGCGCCGCGCCGCGTGGTCCACGTGGGCTGCGATCCCGCCTCGTTCGCGCGCGACACCGCGCTGCTCCGCGAGCAGGGCTACGAGCTCGCCGAGCTGCGCGCGTTCGACGCCTTCCCGATGACGCACCACGTCGAGGTGGTGGCGGCCTTCGACCGGGGGCCGCGCGCCGGCGTTCACCCGGCGGTGGACGACGTACCTCGATCTCATGTATCTTGACATCAAGATAAATGCGGGCCTGGTGGCCGCCGGGAACGGGTAACGGCAAGATGAGTCCCGCAACCGCTCGGACCGGATGCACAGCGCAGTTCCGTCACACCACAGCGAGGAGACGCCCATGGCGAGCAAGGACAGCTTCGGAGCGAAGGACACGCTGGAGGTCGACGGGCAGTCCTACACCATCTACCGCCTGGACGCGGTGACCGGTCAGGGCCTCGACGTCGAATCCCTGCCCTACAGCCTGAAGGTCCTGCTCGAGAACCTCCTGCGCACCGAGGACGGCTCGAACATCTCCGAGGACGACATCAAGGCGCTCGCGGGCTGGGACGCCGACGCCGAGCCCGACACCGAGATCCAGTTCACCCCGGCGCGCGTCATCATGCAGGACTTCACCGGCGTCCCGTGCGTCGTCGACCTCGCCACGATGCGCGAGGCGATGGAGGAGCTCGGCGGCGACGCCTCCAAGATCAACCCGCTCGCGCCGGCCGAGATGGTCATCGACCACTCCGTGATCGCCGATGTCTTCGGCACCCCGGAGGCGTTCGAGCGCAACGTCGAGATCGAGTACGAGCGCAACGAGGAGCGCTACCAGTTCCTGCGCTGGGGCCAGGGCGCCTTCGACGACTTCAAGGTCGTGCCGCCCGGCACGGGCATCGTGCACCAGGTCAACATCGAGCACCTCGCGCGCGTCACGTTCACCCGGGAGGTCGACAACGGTGACGGCGGCACCGAGCTGGTCGCCTACCCGGACACGCTGGTCGGCACGGACTCCCACACCACGATGGTCAACGGCATCGGCGTCGTCGGCTGGGGCGTCGGCGGCATCGAGGCCGAGGCCGCCATGCTCGGCCAGCCCGTGTCGATGCTGATCCCGCGGGTGGTGGGCTTCAAGCTCTCCGGCGAGCTGGCCGAGGGGTCGACGGCAACCGACCTGGTGCTGACGATCACCGAGATGCTGCGTGAGCACGGCGTGGTCGGCAAGTTCGTCGAGTTCTACGGTGACGGCGTGGGGGCGCTGCCGCTGGCGAACCGCGCCACCATCGGCAACATGAGCCCGGAGTTCGGCTCCACGATCGCGGTCTTCCCCGTCGACGAGGAGACCATCAAGTACCTCGAGCTGACCGGGCGCGACGAGAAGCAGCTGGCGCTGGTCGAGGCCTACGCCAAGGAGCAGGGCCTGTGGCACGACCCCTCGGCCGAGCCGCGCTACTCCGAGAAGCTCGAGCTCGACCTCGGTGACGTCGTGCCCTCGCTGGCCGGCCCGAAGCGGCCGCAGGACCGGGTCTCGGTCAGCGACGCCAAGGAGGCCTTCCGCAGCGCCCTGGGCGACTACGTCTCGGCCGACGACGACACCGAGGGTGGCAGCGACAAGGCGGGCGTGCCGGCACAGGGGACCCCCGACGAGGCGGAGGACTCCAAGGTCGACGAGGCCTCCGACGAGTCCTTCCCCTCCAGTGACGCGCCCTCGCACTCCGAGGGCGGCAACGGCGGCGGCGCTCCCCGGCACTGGCGCAGCCGCCCCGCGGGCAGCCCGGAAGGGCGGCCGTCCGACCCGGCCACGGTGACCCTCGAGGACGGCACGGAGTTCGAGGTCGACCACGGCGCCGTCGTGATCGCGGCCATCACCTCGTGCACCAACACCTCCAACCCCTCGGTGATGATGGGTGCCGCCCTGCTGGCCAAGAACGCCGTCGAGAAGGGGCTGCAGCGCAAGCCGTGGGTCAAGACCTCGCTCGCACCCGGCTCCAAGGTCGTCTCGGACTACTTCGAGAAGGCCGAGCTCACGCCGTACCTCGACAAGCTGGGCTTCAACCTCGTCGGCTACGGCTGCACCACGTGCATCGGCAACTCCGGACCCCTGATCCCCGAGGTGAGCGACGCGGTCAACGAGAACGACCTCGCCGTGGTCTCGGTGCTGTCGGGCAACCGCAACTTCGAGGGCCGGATCAACCCGGACGTGAAGATGAACTACCTCGCGTCCCCGCCCCTGGTGGTCGCCTACGCGCTCGCCGGCTCCATGGACGTCGACCTCTTCGACGACCCGCTGGGGCAGGACGAGGACGGCAACGACGTCTTCCTCAAGGACATCTGGCCCTCGCCGCAGAAGGTGCAGGAGGTGATCGACTCCTCGATCACCTCGAAGATGTTCACCGACGACTACGCCGACGTCTTCGCCGGCGACGAGCGCTGGAAGAACCTCGAGACCCCCGACGGTGACACCTTCGAGTGGGATGAGGACTCGACCTACGTCCGCCGGCCGCCGTACTTCGACGGGATGCCGCAGGAGCCGGAGCAGGTCGAGGACATCGAGGGCGCTCGGGTGCTGCTCAAGCTCGGCGACTCGGTCACGACCGACCACATCTCGCCGGCCGGGGCCATCAAGAAGGACAGCCCCGCGGGGCAGTACCTCCAGGACAACGGCGTCGAGCAGCGCGACTTCAACTCCTACGGCTCGCGCCGCGGCAACCACGAGGTCATGATCCGCGGCACCTTCGCCAACATCCGGCTGCGCAACCAGCTGGCCGAGGGCACAGAGGGCGGCGTGACCCGCGACTTCACCCAGGACGGCGAGGTCACCTCGGTCTACGAGGCGTCGCAGCACTACCAGGAGGCCGGCACCCCGCTGGTCGTGCTCGCCGGCAAGGAGTACGGCTCGGGGTCCTCGCGCGACTGGGCCGCCAAGGGCACCGCTCTGCTCGGCGTCCGCGCCGTGATCGCGGAGTCCTACGAGCGGATCCACCGCTCCAACCTGATCGGCATGGGTGTGCTGCCGCTGCAGTTCCCCGAGGGCGAGAGCGCCGAGTCGCTCGGGCTCAGCGGGGAGGAGGAGTTCACGATCACCGGTATCACCGAGCTCAACGAGTCCATCCCCAGGACGGTCAAGGTGGAGGCGGGCGAGACCGAGTTCGAGGCCACCGTGCGCATCGACACCCCCGGCGAGGCCGACTACTACCGCCACGGCGGGATCATGCAGTACGTCCTCCGCTCGCTGGTCAACCGATGACCGCCCGATGAGTCCACGCTGAGCGCCACCGTCGTCGTCGTGGTGGCGCTCGCCGTCGCGGCGGGGGCCGTCACCCAGACGATGGTGGGCCTCGGCCTCGGGCTCGTCGCTGCGCCGGTGATCACGCTGGTGGCGCCGGAGTCGATGCCCGCCGTCATGCTCTGGCTCGCGATCGCGCTGCCCGTGGTGACGCTGGCCAGCGAGCGCCACGAGATCGACTGGGCGGGGATCGGCTGGACCACGCCGACGCGCATCGTCGGAACAGCCGTCGGTGCGGCTGCCGTGGCGGCGCTGCCGGTCAGGTCCCTGGGGCTCGTCGTGGCCGTGGTCGTGCTCGCCGCGGTGATCGCGACCTGGCGCGCCGTCCGGATCCCGGTGACCCGTCCCGCGCTGGTGGTCGCCGGGCTGGTGTCGGGCTTCTCCGGCACCGCGACCGCGATCGGTGGTCCGCCGATGGCGATCCTCTACCAGCACCGCCCGGCTCGGCAGATCCGCACGACGCTGGCGGTGTACTTCCTGCTCGGGGCGAGCCTGTCGCTCCTCGCACTCGGGGTGGCGGGCGAGCTGCGACGTCATGACGCGGTGCTGGCGGCCGGGCTGCTGCCGCTCCTGCTGCTCGGCTCGATCACCGGGAGCTGGCTTCGTCCTCGTCTGGCCGAGCACCACGTGCGGCCCGCGGTGCTGCTCGTCTGCGCCTCGTCGGCGATCGTCCTCGGCGTCCGTAGCATCCTCGGGTGAGGACCTGAGGCAACCACCCACCGCCGCGAGGAGGCGACGCAGTGCACACCACGACGCAGCGCTACGACACCGGCGACCGCGAGGTCGTCCTCGACATCACCCAGGACTGCGAAGGCTTCGTGCGCGAGCTCGGTGACGGGCTGCTCAACGTGTTCGTGCCGCACGCGACGGCGGGCATCGCCGTGATCGAGACCGGCTCAGGCAGTGACGACGACCTGCTCGCCGCGATGCAGGACCTGTTGCCCGCCGACGACCGGTGGCGCCACCAGCACGGATCTCCGGGTCACGGCCGCACCCACGTGATGCCGGCGATCGTCGCTCCGCACGCCACGATCCCGGTCGAGGCTGGCCGGATGGCGCTGGGCACGTGGCAGAGCGTCTGCCTGGTCGACCTCAACGTCGACAACCCGATGCGTGAGGTGCGCTTCAGCTTCGTGTCGGGCTGAGGCGCGAGTCGCGGCTCAGCCGCGGCGCTCCTCCAGCTGCGCGAACAGCTGCTCCGCCCGTGTCGTCGACACCGCCCCCTTCAGCCCCGCTCGGACCTCGGGGTCGTCGACCGCAGGGACGTCCAGCAGGCTCAGCACCTCCTCGTCGCGGAGGTCGTCGAGGACGGGAGCCAGGTCGTCCCAGGCGTCGTTGCGGCTCACCGCGCGGATCAGCTCCTCGCGCACCGCTTCGTCCAGCGCTGCGACGATCCCCACGACCCGGGTGCGCGACTCGATGGCCAGCGCCGACATCAGGGTGAGCGCGTCGTCGATGTCGCCGCTCGCGGCGGCCGCCTGCAGCACCTCGGCGAGGGTGCGTTCCTCGACGGCGGCGATCATCGTGTCCAACGCGCCCCGGTCCTCGGCGTAGACGGCGGTGCGGAGCAGGTCCTCCGGCGGCGCCTCGGCGATCACGCGCAGCGCCGTCTCGACCCGCACGTAGGAGACGAACCGACCCAGCGGGATGTACTCCTGGCGGCGGACCATCTCGTGGCCGACCTCCACCACCAGGTCCTCCGGCAGCCGAGCCACGATGTCGGCGACCTTCGAGGGGTCGATGTGGGGCGTCATGTCGGCGAGGAAGCGCGTGCGCAGGTGACCGGTCAGCTCCACGGCTCGAGTGGTGTCGATGGCCGCCGCGACCCGTGCGCAGACCAGCGGGCCGAGGGCGGCCTGGGCGCCCTTGGCTGCCAGCGCATTGGGCACGTGGCGCGACATCGCGGCCATGCGGGCGAACCGCGGTTCGTACGGCGCGAAGAGCGCGTGGTTCACCGAGCCGCGCAGGGTGCGCAGCTGCTCCTCGGAGAGCGCCCGCAGGAACTCCACCTCCGACCGGTCGACCTGCAGGTCGTGGGCGAGCTTGACCAGCTCGACGTCGCGCAGCAGCTCGCTCATCCTGCGACCACACCCTGGGTCACTGTGGCCCTCGGGGAAGAGCATCTTCCCGGCCCGCCCCCGCAGGGGTCGGGGGAGGAATCGCATGGTCGCCGCCAGGGCCTCCTGCACCCGCGCGTCCTCGGCCGCCAGGCTGCTGGTGACCAGGGCGTGCAGCTGGTCCAGGCCCGCGCCGTCCAGCGGCGCGAGGTGCTCGAGGTCCTCGACGTCGGTGTCGAGCACCTCGGCGAGCCGGGCGAGCTGCGCGCTGCGGTCGGTCATGGACCAGGGCCTCCTGGACGGTTGGTCGGTTCACCGTATCGAGGCCGGTGGGCCGGTGCAGCAGGTTGCGTGGAGCGGCCGCGTGGACCTGAGGCACGGTTCGAACAGGAGTTCGATTGGTGGGCTATCCTGGGTCGATGCCCCGTGTCTACTCGCCCCCTGGCTGGCCGAGCCCGGTCCTCCCGCCGGCCGTGCCGGGCTGGGAGGAGTCCGCGACGCGCTGGCTGCTCGACCAGTGCCCCCCGGAGTTCCGGTCCTACCCGGTGCTGCGGCGCCACCCGGTGGTGCTCGCGCGGTTCGCGGCGGTCCACCTGGACGCCTGCGCGCTCGGCGTGGGGCGCGGGCTGAGCCAGGCCCGTGCCGTGCTGCGCGAGGTGGTGCACGGTGACACCGTCGAGCAGGCGGTGCAGGCGTGGCAGTCCGAGCAGGTCCGGGTGCGACAGGTGAGCAGGGCCGTGAGCCTGATCGAGGAGGCACTTCGCGGTCGCCGGTTCGTCGAACGGCTCTGACCCGGTAGCGTCGCGGTCAGAACCCGGCTCGCGCAGCGCCCGTAGAATGGCAGACGGTGCCTCGTCGGTGGTGCCCCAGCGGGGAGGAGCCGCAGGTGCCGAGCCGCAGCAGTCGTGACGACCAGGAGAGGACGGTGCCGATGAGTCTGCTCGACTCGATCTCGGGGCCCCGTGACCTCCACGGCCTGAGCGAGGACGACCTCGATGACCTCGCGGTGGAGATCCGCGACCGGCTGGTCCGCACCTGCTCGCCACGTGGTGGCCACCTCGGCCCCAACCTCGGGGTCGTGGAGCTGACTCTCGCGCTGCACCGGGTCTTCGACTCACCGACCGACCGGATCGTCTTCGACACCGGTCACCAGTCCTACGTGCACAAGATGCTCACCGGCCGCGCCGCGCAGTTCGACACGCTGCGCACCGAGGGGGGCCTGTCGGGCTACCCGAGCCAGGCCGAGTCCGAGCACGACGTGGTGGAGAACTCCCACGCCTCGACCGCCCTGTCCTATGCCGACGGCCTGGCCAAGGCCTACTCCCTGCGCGGCGAGCGCCGCCACGCGGTGGCCGTGGTCGGCGACGGCGCCCTCACCGGGGGGATGGCCTGGGAGGCCCTGAACAACATCGCCGGCCCCCACGGGCGCCGTCGACCACTGGTGATCGTGGTCAACGACAACGGCCGCTCCTACACCCCCACTGTCGGCGGGCTCGCCGAGCACCTGACCACGTTGCGCACCGACCCGCGCTACGAGCCGATGCTGGACCTGGTCAAGCGCAGCCTGGGCAGCGTGCCGGGCCTGGGGGTCAAGGCGTACGACGTCCTGCACGCGATCAAGCGGGGCATGAAGGATGCGCTCGCCCCGCAGGGGCTGTTCGAGGACCTGGGCCTGAAGTACGTCGGGCCGGTCGACGGGCACGACCGTGCAGCCCTCGAGCAGGCCCTGACCCAGGCCAAGCGCTTCGGGGGGCCCGTCATCGTGCACGCCATGACGCGCAAGGGCTTCGGTTACGACGCCGCCGAGCGTCACGAGGCCGACCAGTTCCACTCGCCGGGTCCCTTCGACGTCGAGACCGGGCAGGAGGCCGTGCGCAGCCTGATCTGGACCGACGTCTTCGCCGACGAGATGGTCCAGCTCGGCACCGAGCGTCCCGACGTCGTGGGGATCACGGCCGCGATGCTGCACCCGGTGGGCCTGAACCTCTTCGCCCAGCGCTTCCCCGAGCGGGTCTTCGACGTCGGCATCGCCGAGCAGCACGCAGCGACCTCGGCGGCCGGGCTCGCGATGGGCGGGCTGCACCCCGTCGTAGCGCTCTACGCCACGTTCCTGAACCGGGCCTTCGACCAGGTCCTCATGGACGTCGCGCTGCACCGGTGCGGCGTCACCTTCGTCCTCGACCGTGCCGGGGTCACCGGTGACGACGGGCCCTCCCACAACGGGATGTGGGACATGTCGGTGCTCCAGGTCGTGCCCGGGCTGCGGATCGCTGCTCCTCGTGACGGCGCGCGGCTGCGCGAGCTGCTGCGCGAGGCGGTCGAGGTCGACGACGCCCCGACGGTGGTCCGGTTCCCGAAGGGCCCTCCGCCGGCCGACCTCGAGCCGATCGACCGGGTCGGCGAGCTCGACGTGCTCGCGCGCAAGGGCACCGGTGGTGTGCTCGTGGTGGCGATCGGTGCGATGGCAGCCACCGGCGTCGAGGTCGCCGAGCGGCTGGAGGACCAGGGCATCGAGGTGACCGTCGTCGACCCCCGGTGGGTCAAGCCGGTCTCGCCCGACCTGGTCAGGCTGGCGGGCCAGCACCGGCTGGTCGTCAGCATCGAGGACAACGGCGTGGTGGGTGGGTGCGGTGCGACGCTGCAGCAGGCCCTCACCGCTGCCGGCGTCACCACGCCGATCCGGGTCCACGGCATCCCCCAGGAGTTCCTCGACCACGCCAAGCGCGCTGCGATCCTCGAGCGCATCGGACTCACGCCCCAGGCGGTCGCCCGCAGCGTCGTGGAGACCATGACCGCGCTCGACCAGCCTTCCACCGACGTGGGCCAGGCGCCGAGCGAGTCGGGGCGCCCCTCGTGAGCGAGTCCCCGATGGTCCACGTGGTCGACGACGTCCCCGAGCTCGCAGACGCCGAGCGATCGGGGGCCGGGCCCGTGCTGGTGCTTGCCCTGCAGGGCTTCCTCGACGCCGGGAACGCCGCCGCCTCGGCCGTCAGCCACCTGCACGAGAACTTCGCGGGCCGCGTGGTCGCGACCTTCGACACCGACTCCTTCCACGACTACCGCGCCCGCCGCCCCGCCATCACCTTCCGCGAGGACCACTACGAGGGCTACCAGGCGCCCCGGCTCGTGGTGCGGGTGATGCGCGACACCGACGACGTGCCGTACCTGCTGATGCACGGCCCCGAGCCCGACATCCGCTGGGAGGCCTTCGCCGCTGCGGTGCGCACCGTCGTCGAGCACTTCGAGGTACGCCTCGTGGTCTCGGTGGGGGCGGTGCCGATGGCGGTGCCTCACACTCGGCCGACGATGGTCACCCAGCACACCAACCGCTCCGAGCTGCTGATCGGGCCGAACATCTGGCGTGGTGACCTGGCCGTGCCCGCCAGCGCCGCCGCGCTGCTCGAGGTGAGGCTGGGTGAGTGGGGACACCCCGCGACCGGCTTCGTCGCCCATGTGCCGCACTACATCGCCCAGTCCGACTACCCCGTGGCCTCGGTCAAGCTGCTGGAGTCGGTCGAGGTCGTGACCGGTCTCGCGCTGGACATCACCGCCCTCGAGACCGCCGCCTCGACGTCGGGGGAGGAGATCGCGGTGCAGGTGGCCGACAATCCCGAGGTCGCCCAGGTCGTCGGCGACCTCGAGCAGCAGTACGACGCCTTCCACCACTCCCAGGGCGAGCCGCTGCCGATGGCGCAGGAGGAGGACATCCCCTCCGCCGAGGAGCTGGGCGAGGAGTTCGAGCGCTTCCTGGCCGACCTGGGTGACCCTGACCAGGACTGACCCGGGGACCGCTGAGCGGCCCCGCGCAGCGGCTGCGAGACTTCGGACATGCCCTCCTCTGCCGAAGAGCTCCTCGAGCTGCTCGACCTGGAGACCATCGACAGCAACCTGTTCCGTGGTCGGCAGCCCGACACCGAGCGGCAGCGGGTCTTCGGTGGCCAGGTCGCCGCACAGTCGCTGGTCGCTGCCGCGCGCACGGCTCCGACGGAGACCTCCGTGCACTCCCTGCACAGCTACTTCCTGCGGCCCGGGGACCACGAGATGCCGATCGTCTACGACGTCGACCGGCTGCGCGACGGTCGATCCTTCGCCACCCGCCGGGTGATCGCGCGACAGCACGGTCGCCCGATCTACGCCCTGACCGCGAGCTTCCAGGTGCTCGAGGAGGGCTTCGAGCACCAGGACGTCACGATCGACGTCGCGTCCCCGGAGGACTCGGTCGACCTGGTCACGCTGATCTCGCGCGACGAGCGGCGTCGCGCGGAGTGGGTCAGGGAGTGGTCGGCGCTCGACTTCCGCATCGCCGACCGCAACCCGCCCCTGGGTGCGCCGGACGACGGAACCCCCGCCAGGGCGGCGTACTGGGTGAAGGTCTCGGGCGCGCTGCCCGATGACCTGCTCGTGCACCAGGCGGCCCTGACCTACCTCAGCGACCTGACCCTGATCGGGGTCTCGCTGCTGCGCCATGGCCTGCACCCCAACCACCCCTCGGTGCAGGCGGCCTCGCTGGACCACACGGTGTGGTTCCACAAGCCGTTCCGCGCCGACGAGTGGCTGCTCTACCGGCAGACCTCGCCGGTGGCGACCGGTGCCCGTGGCCTCGCCCTCGGCGAGCTGTTCAGTGTCGAGGGCACCCTGGTGGCGTCCGTGGCCCAGGAGGGCCTGATCCGACCGGCCCGCACCACATAGCAGCGAATTCGACGTTTTCGGGACACGGCGCGCGACCGTGGTTACGTTTGTTTCTCCAGGTGCAGATGTTGCCGATGTGACAACTGTGACTACTCGGGTCGACGGACGGTCGGCCGTGCGTCAGGCTGAGGAGATCCCGTGCGCATCCGAATTCGTTGGCGTGTCCTCGCGACCGGAAGTCTCGCCCTGACCCTCGCGGGAACCGCGATGGGCACGGCGTTGGCGGCCCCGCTGGCTGACTACCAGATGCCGTTCTCGTGCAACCAGGAGTGGTACGGCAGCACCCGGTCCTACCACTCGCCGAGCGCGAAGTCGGTGGACTTCAACCGCGACGGCGACCTCGGCAAGGTGGTGCTCGCCGCAGCCCCCGGTGTGATCAGCACGGCGACGAACCTGGGCAACACCAGCTACGGCAAGTACGTCAAGATCAGCCACGGCAACAACGAGTACACCTACTACGCCCACCTGGGTGACTACTACGTCACCGCCGGGCAGCACGTGGACAAGGGCCAGCTGATCGGGATCGTCGGCTCCACGGGCGGCTCGACGGGGCCGCACCTGCACTTCGAGGAGCGCTACAGCTCCACGGTGATCACCGCCTACTTCGACGGCAAGGTCTACACGATGCCGCAGACCTCGCGCTCGAGGAACTGTGTCAACGTGCCCGTCGCCGGCGACTGGAACAACGACGGCAAGGACGACATCGGGGTGTTCCAGAAGAAGTGGCGAGGCTGGTTCAACCAGAAGAACGGCAAGACGGTCAACCGGATCAAGATCGGCCGCGGCCTGGACACCCCGCTCGTGGGCGACTGGGACGGTGACGGCACGACCGACGTCGGCGTCCACCGGGCGCTCTACGGCAACTTCATCCGGCGCACGTCGGACGGGTCGGTGGACCGGTCCATCAAGCTCGGTGGCCGGGGCGACATCGGCATCGCGGGCGACTGGAGCCGCGACGGCAAGACCGACGTCGGCATCTACCAGCCCGGCGCCGGGCGCTTCCGGCTCCGGTGGCCCGACGGCGGCATCCGCGACCTCTCGCTCGGCAACAGCTCGATGATCCCGGTGACCGGCGACTTCAACGGCAACGGCCGGTGGGACATCGGGGTCTACAACCCGGCGAACGCCAGCTGGAGCCTGCGTGCCGTCAGCCGGCGGGACCGCGCCTGGCGCACCACCATCACCGCGGGGAAGCCGGGCCAGCTGCCGGTGACCGGTGACTTCAACGGCGACGGCAAGACCGACCTGGGCACGTGGGACCGCAAGACCGGCACCTACAGCCTGACCTACTTCGCAGCGGACCCCCCGGGGACCATCACCCGTCGCTACGGCGCTCAGGCGCACTAGCCGCGAGCCTGGGTCGCCTGGGCCTGCGCCGGGCCTAGCATTCGGCGGTGGGATCGAGGACTGGGCGCGCGCGGGTCGGGTGGCGCCGTGTCCTGCTCGGACTGCTGCTGGTGCTGACCCTGGTGCCCGCGTCGGTCCTCACCTCGCTGCGGCTGCTCCAGCTCGACCTCGCATGGGCGATCCGTGCGGTGCCACTCGCGCCGTACGCGGCCCCGCTGTACGCGGTCGGCCTGCTCGCCCTGGGCGCGGTGGGCGTGGGGGCGCTGCGGGCGCGCGACTGGCGCGCGGCAGCACGGTGGCTCGCGGCCACGCTGGTGGTGGCTGCCCTGCTCTTCCTGCACCTGTCGTGGCTGGCCCCCTGGTACACCGGGGAGGCCGCACAGCCGGCGGCGGCAGCGCCGCGGGTGCGGATCATGACGGCCAACGTGCTGCGGGGCGTCACCTCACCGGAGGACCTGATGCGCACGGCACGGGAGGCCGATGCCGACGTCGTCGTGCTGCAGGAGATCAGCTCGTCGTGGTGGAAGCAGGCAGCCGGCGCAGACCTCCGACGCGACTACCCTCACGTGGCCGGCGTTCCTGACGACCCCGGCGCCGAGGAGCCCGGGACGGTGGTGCTCTCCCGGCGACCGCTGGGGCGCACGCAGCAGGTGCCCACCAACGGGGACTCGTTCGTCGTGCCGGTGCGGCTGGGTGAGCGCACCGTCGACCTGCTGGCGGTGCATCCGCGCAACCCCACACGCATCCCGCTGTGGCTGGCCGACCAGGACACGCTGGCCCAGAGCATCAAGGTGCGCCGCCCGGCAGTGATGGCAGGGGACTTCAACGCGACCTTCGACCACGCGCAGATGCAGCGCTACCGCGACCGCGGGTTCCGCAGCGCCGACGAGCTGCTGGACTCGGGCTGGTCCCCGACCTGGCCCGACCACTCTCGCCGCAGCATCGGCGACATCGGGCTGCCTCGGCTGATCCAGCTCGACCACGTGCTCGTGTGGCGCAGCCTCACGGTCACCGACGTCGCCCATCTCGAGCTGCCGGGGAGCGACCACCGAGCCGTGGTGGCTGAGATCGCGCCGGTCTGAGCCCCAGGTCCGCGAGCGCTCAGCGCGCCCGGCCGAGCAGGTGCGGTGCGTCGTTCTTGGGGCTCACCAGGGCGAAGCGGATCTCGTCGTCGTCCTGGTCCACGCGGAACTCGGCGGAGCCGGGGAGGAAGAGCGGCTTCTTGAAGGCCACGTCGACAGTCACCTTCTCCGGCAGACGGTTCTCGACCGCCGCGATGGTGCGCGCCTTCGACCACATGCCGTGGGCGATCTGCCGGGGGAAGCCGAACGCCTTGGCGCTCCACGGGTAGAGGTGGATCGGGTTGCGGTCACCTGACACCGCGCCGTACCGACGTCCGAGGTCGGCCGGCATCCGCCACTCGACCCCGGGGCCGTCGACGGTGGCGAGCTTCATGCCCTGCCCCGCGCTCTTGTCGCCCTTGCCGGTGCGCAGGTAGCTCGACACCTCGTCCCACACCAGCTCACCGTCGACGGTGGCGCGGGAGACCATGTCGAACAGCGTGCCCTTCGCGTGCGGCCGGGAGTTGGTCGCGCTCACGCTGATGTCGAACCGCTCCTCGGCGGTGACCTCGCGGTGGCGGGTGATCGTGTTCTCCACGTGCACCAGACCCAGCGCGGCGTAGGGGAACGCCGGGTCGGCCATGAGCGCCGTGTGCAGCGGGAACATCAGCATGTGCAGGTAGGGCAGGGGCAGGGTGTCCTTGCGGGGGAACCCGCACACGCGCCGGTAGTCCGCCACGTTGCCGGAGTCGATCGCGACGGACTCGCGCACCAGCTCCAGCTCGGGCAGCTCGCGAGACGTCTTGCGCACCCCGGGGAGCGTCGAGACCCCGGGCACGGAGGGCAGGGCCGCCTTGAGCATCAGCGGCAGCGGGGACGGTGCGTCGTCCAGCTTCCTGGTAGTCATCACAAGACCTCGTCTGCCCTCAGGCGCCCATCATCATCTGGCCGCAGACCCGCACGACGTTGCCGTTGACCGCGCTCGAGCCGGGATTGGCGTACCAGGCGATGGTCTCGGCCACGTCGACCGGCAGCCCGCCCTGCGACATCGCGTTCAGCCGACGACCCACCTCGCGGGTCATGAACGGGATCGCAGCGGTCATCTGGGTCTCGATGAACCCGGGCGCCACGGCGTTGATGGTGATGCCGTCCTTCAGCGTGGGCGCCAGCGCGTCGACCAGGCCGATCACGCCGGCCTTGGAGGTGGCGTAGTTGGTCTGTCCCATGTTGCCCGCGATGCCGGCCATCGAGGAGACGCCGATGATGCGGCCGTTGGGGTTGATCGCCCCCTCCTCGAGCATGACCTGCGTGATCCGCTCCGGAGCGGTCAGGTTGACCGCCACCGCGGAGCCGAAGACGTCCTCCTTCATGTTGGCCAGCTTCTTGTCCCGCGTGATGCCGGCGTTGTGGACGACGATGTCGGCGCCCTCGTGCTGGGTCTTCACGTGGTGGGCGATGCGGGCCGGGGCGTCCTTGGCAGTGATGTCGAGCGCCAGGGTGTCGCCGCCGATCTCGGCCATGACGCGCTGCAGGTCGTCGGCCGCCTGTGGGACGTCGACGCCGAGCACGGTGGCCCCGTCGCGGTGGAGCACGCGGGCGATCTGCTCGCCGATGCCGCGGCTGGCGCCGGTCACGACGGCCACCTTGCCGAGCAGCGGCTTGGTCCAGTCCACCGACTCCGCCTTCTCGGCGGCCTTGGCGTCACCGATGGCGCCGACGCGCACGACCTGGCCCGAGACGTAGGCCGACTTGGGGGAGAGCAGGAAGGCGAGGGTGGAGGTCAGCACGGAGTCCGCCTTGGGGGTCACATAGACCAGCTGGACGGTGCCGCCGTTGCCGATCTCCTTGCCCAGCGAGCGGGTGAAGCCCTCGAGCGAGCGCTGCACGACGCGCTCGGCGGGGTCCTTGACCTTCTCCGGCGGGGTGCCGATGACCACCACCCGCGGGCAGGTCTCGAGCTTGCGCATCTTGTCGGTGAAGAACTGCTGCAGTGCCACCAGCTGGTCGGAGGACGTCAGGCCCGTCGCGTCGAAGACGAGGCCCTTGTACTTCTCACCCTCGGCGACCTCCTTGACGAAGCTGATGCCCAGCGCGTCGAGGGCCTTGACCAGCGTGGCCTCCAAGCGGCCCGCACCACCGATCACCACGGTGCCGTCGACGAGGGGCTGGCCCTCCTCGTAGCGCTCGAGCTCGATCGGCTGCGGCAGACCGAGGTTCTTGGCCAGCAGCTGGCCGACAGGGCTGTTGATCAGGCTTTGGTAGCGATCGCTCATCAGCGAGAGTCCTCCAGATCTCGTGCACAACTCGTCGGACTCGGGACAGTAACCAGTGTGTAACTCCGAGTCCATGTTTCGTGATCTCCCCGACAAACGGTTCCGTCCCCGGTTGGATGGGGGAAGGATGAACGTTGTCCGGTCGACGACCTGAGCCTAGCCGTGCACGCGGGGCGCAAACCGTCAGGCCGGTCACAACCTCACGCCGTCCGTCATCCGCCGTCCGAGGAGAGTCATGCAGTCCAAGACCCGCCGCGTCGCCATCGTGGGTGGCAACCGCATCCCGTTCGCCCGCTCCAACACCGTCTACACCGACGCCTCCAACCAGGAGATGCTCACCGCTGCGATCGACGGCCTGGCGGCGCGCTACGGGCTCGAGGGTGAGCGGGTCGGCGAGGTCGTGGCCGGCGCGGTCCTCAAGCACTCGCGTGACTTCAACCTCACCCGGGAGTCGGTGCTGGGCTCCAAGCTCGCCCCCGACACCCCGGCGTACGACATCCAGCAGGCCTGCGACACCGGCATCCAGGCCGCGATCGCGGTGGCCAACAAGATCGCCCTCGGGCAGATCGAGGTCGGCATCGCCGGAGGCACCGACACCACCTCGGACGCACCGATCGCGCTCAACGACTCGTTGCGCAAGATCCTGCTCGAGGCAAACCGCGCCAAGACGATGCAGCAGCGCCTCGCCGCGCTGGCGAAGGTGCGCCCCGCCCACCTGGCGCCCTCGATCCCGCAGAACAGCGAGCCCCGCACCGGACTGTCGATGGGCCAGTCGGCCGCGGTGACCGCCGTGGAGTGGAAGATCGGCCGCGAGGAGCAGGACGAGCTCGCGGTGCGCTCGCACCACAACCTGGCGGCGTCGTACGAGAAGGGCTTCCAGGACGACCTGATCTCGCCGTTCCGAGGCCTGGAGCGCGACCAGAACCTGCGAGGTGACTCCTCGGTGGAGAAGCTCTCGACCCTCAAGCCGGTGTTCGGCAAGGGCGAGAGCGCCACGATGACCGCTGCCAACTCGACCCCGCTGACCGACGGCGCCTCGGTGGTGCTGCTCTGCTCGGAGGAGTACGCCCAGGAGCGCGGCTGGGAGCCGCTGGCCTACCTGGTCGACTACGAGACGGCCTCGGTGGACTACGTCCACGGCGGCGAGGGTCTGCTGATGGCGCCGGCCTACGCGATGCCGCGGATGCTGGCGCGCAACGGGCTCAAGCTCCAGGACTTCGACTTCTACGAGATCCACGAGGCGTTCGCCTCGCAGGTCCTGGCCACGCTCAAGGTGTGGGACGACCCGATCTACTGCCGTGAGCGCCTCGGTCTCGACGAGCCGCTGGGCACCATCGACCGCGACAAGCTCAACGTGAACGGCTCCTCGCTCGCTGCTGGCCACCCGTTCGCCGCCACCGGCGGCCGGATCATCGCCAACCTGGCCAAGCTCCTCGCCGAGCGCGGCGAGGGACGCGGGGCTATCTCGATCTGCGCCGCCGGCGGCCAGGGCGTCACCGCGATCCTCGAGCGCTGACCTACTGCGCCCGTCGGACGAGGACGTCCGTCGGGTTGGCGGCGTTGCCGTCGTTGGCGCCCACCCACGCGGCCCAGAACGTCGTGCCGTGGTGGTCCAGCCCGGTGTAGTCGCCTACGAAGTACCCACCCGCGTTCGGTGCGCTCCGCATGTCGAACGAGGCGGTGGTGAGCCGTTGCTCGTCGGCGAAAGCTCTGGCCGCCGTTGTGGGAGTGGGCGATCCAGAAGTCGGTGCTCAGCTCGCCGTCACCCGGGGCGTCGTTGCGGAAGTCGTAGTAGGTCACCGCGACCCGACCTTGGTCGTCGACGTCCACCATGGCCGTGAACGCGTCGACGTCGCCCGGCGTGTGGTCCACCACGACCGGTGCCCCCCACGACCGTCCGCCGTTGGTCGAGCGGGCCAGCAGGATGTCGTTGGCTGCCCCACTGTTGAACCGCGCGTCCATCCACACGGCGTACACGTTGCCGCTGGTCGCCGTGGTGCTGTGGTCGACGGCGAAGTCGGGGATGATGTCGCCGGTCCGAACCCCGGTGTCGGTCTCCTCGTCCTCGACCTCGCTGACGAGCAGCCGGTTCACCAACGTCTCCCGACGACTCCAGGTCTGACCGTGATCGGTCGACCGGATCACCGCGACGGAGTAGCCGTAGGTGCCGTGTCGGTTGCTGGCCGCGCGGATCAGGTCGAAGCCCATGACCAGCGATCCGTCGGGAAGGACCTGCACCTGGTTGCCGATCGTCTGGGTCTGCGAACCACGGTCGGCATACACCTCGCGCGCGGGCTTCCAGGTCTCCCCGCCGTCCGTCGACCGGGCGAGCCAGGCGGAGGACTTGAAGGCTGCTGCGTTCTCGTAGCCGGAGGCCGAGGCTCGCTCGCTGGGGCTCACGATGCGCTGCCACGTGGCGTAGACGAGGTCCGGGTCCGTGGGGTCCGCGGTCAGTGTCTCCTTGTCGTTGAAGTTGTTGCCGACTGCTCGGGGGTTGTCGTAGCGCAGGACGCGCGGAGCGCTCCAGCTGGCGCCGTCGTCGTCGGAGTACGCGGCGAGGATCGCGTTGCGGGCCGTGGAGTTGTCGAAGCCGATGGAGATGGCGTGCAGGCGGCCGTCCGGGCTGAACGACAGCCACGGGTCGGTGGCTCGCTGGTAGCCGCCGGTCTTCCCCGTCCCCTCGGCGCACCGGGAGAACGCGATCGTGCTGTGCTGCCAGGTGGCGCCGCCGTCCGTGGAGTAGCCCACCACAGTGCCGTGCGACCCGCCGTCGTTCCAGCGGTCCTGCTGCCAGGCAGTCACGACGTTGTTCGCGTCCGTCGGGTCCACCGCGAGATGGGTCTCCACCTCGGCGTTGGCGTAGTTGACGCTGTCGGCCGAGGCTTCCCCTGTCCCGCCGCACCCAGCCGAGTAGGGAGTGGGGCCGGAGGCTGTCGAGGCCGGACCCAGGGTCAGTGGCGCGGCCTGGGCGGTGGCCGCCATCAGGATCGCGATCAGGGCGGCCGCGAGGGGGACCAGCCGACGACGTGAAGCTGGAGTGGTGCCCATGGCTCCTCCACGCTGCGTCCGTGTCGGCGAGCCTGTGCCGCCGGGGGGCGCGCGGACGCTCGCTCATCACGCTAAGTCATCGTCCGGGGCGCGACAATGGGCCCAACGGCACGGGTCAGGGACCGTCGGCCACGCGCGCCAGGGCGATGGTCGCCTCGACGAGCTGCTCGCCCACCTTGCCGGAGGAGACGGGGTCGATCGTCGGCACGCCGGGGGCGGTCTCGCGCACCACGACGCCCAGACGCTCCAGCTGGAGCCCACCCAGCCCCAGGGCGTACATCGTGTTGGCCACCAGGTCGGGGTCGTCGATGGCGAAGTCTCCGGACTCCTTGCCCTCGCGCAGCACGAGCACGACCCGCGAGAGGCACTCGGTCATCGCGCGGCCGAGCCGGAACAGCGCCGAGGAGCTCAGCTCGTCGAGCAGCTCGGGTCCCATGCGCAGGACGGTGACGCCGCAGTCGACGAAGGCGGGGTGCGCGGTGCCGTAGGCGACGAAGGCCTCGGCGAGTGCGCGCAGCCGAGCCGGTGGGTCTGCCTCGTGCCCGACCGCGTCGACGGCCCGGGTCATGTCGTCGGAGAGCTCGCGCAGGTAGCCCACCAGCGTCAGCGCGAACAGCTCCTCCTTGCCGGAGAAGTGCCGGTAGATGATCGCGCGGTTGACGCCGACGGCCTTGGCCACGTCGTCGATCTGCGCGTCGCGCACGCCGCGGGCATCGAAGAGCTGGCGGGTGGCAGCGATGATCGCCGTCTCCCGCTTGCGGCGTCGTTCCGCGGCCGCCGTGCGGCGACGGTCGGGACGAGCGTGAGGTGCGGGGTCGCCGGGGTCGCCGGGGTCGCCAGGGTCGCCGGGGTCGGAAGGGTCGCGGGGATCAGCCACCTGGGCATGCTACGGGTGTGCAACCCGCAGTTGCACGCATGTTCTGTCCCCGGTTCCCTGCTCGATCACCCAGATGAGTGCGCGGCGGATCAGAGCATGGACCGCACGGTGTCCAGGGTGTCGATCTCGCTCACCGGCTTGTCCTCGCGGTAGCGCAGCACGCGGGCGAAGCGCAGCGCGACCCCGCCGGGGTAGCGGCTCGACTGCTGCACCCCGTCCAGTGCGATCTCCACGACCTGCTCCGGACGCACGTGCACGACGTGATGGTCGCGCCGCGTCTCGAGCTCGAGGAACCGCTCTGTCTGCCACGCGAGCATCTCGTCGGTCATGCCCTTGAACGTCTTGCCCAGCATCACCGGCTCGCCGTCCTCGCCACGGGCGGCGAGGTGGATGTTGGAGAGCTTCCCCTGGCGACGGCCACTGCCCCACTCCACCGCGACGACGACGAGGTCGAGGGTGTGGCGCGGCTTCACCTTCACCCAGGAGCTGCCTCGGCGTCCGGCGGCGTACGGCGAGCTGCCGTGCTTGACCACGACCCCCTCGTGCCCCGCCCGGATCGTCGCCTCGAAGAAGCCGGCTGCGTCCGCAGCCTCGCTCTTCTCGTCGGGGTCCGTGAGGTGCAGCCGCTGCACCACCTGGTCGGCAGGAGCCACGGCGTCGAGCCTGCGCAGCCGCTCGGTCAGAGCGGTGTCGACGAGGTCCTCGCCGTCGTGGTGCAGCAGGTCGAACCAGGTGACGTGCAGGTCCTCGGCGAGGGCGCCGGTGCGTCCGACCGCCGACGCGGTCTCCTGGAAGGGGCGGGGTCGGCCGTCCTTGACCAGGAGCACCTCCCCGTCGAGCACGACGCGCTCAACGTCGAGTGCGCGGACGGCGTCCACCACGCCGGGCAGGCGCTCGGTGATGTCGTCCAGGCTGCGGGTGTAGATCGCGACCTCCTCGCCCACGCGGTGGACCTGGAGCCGGACGCCGTCGAGCTTGCGGTCGACGAAGCAGTCATCGCCGGCCGGGACCGAGGCGAGCGCCTCTGCCAGGTCGGGCGCCGGCGAGGCGAGCATCGGGCGCAGCGGACGGCCGGGCTCCAGGCCGAACCTCGTGAGCTCGGTCTCGCCGCCGCTGAGGGCAGCCTGGGCGACCTCTCCGGAGTCAGGGGTGAACATCGCCGCGCGGCGCACGGCTGTCACCGGCACCGAGGCGGCGGCGGCGACCGCGTCGAGCAGGACCGAGTCGAGTGCCCCCTGTCGCACCTCGCCGAGCGCGAGCGCCCGCAGATATCCCTGCTCCGCCACCGTCGCCAGGGCGAGCAGGCGGGACAGCTCCTCGGCCCGAGCCGCCCTCGATCCCGCCCCCTGCGCGCGGGACACGGTCTCGAAGGCGCGGTCGACGTCGGTCAACGTGAGCGACGCCGACCCGGCGGGCGGGGGCACGTCGCGCCAGCTCTGCCACCCGAGCCCGGTCCGTCGCTGGGTCAGCCGACCGGAGAGGTACGTCGCCACCAGCGCCACCTCGGAGGGCTCGGCCTCGGCCAGCAGCTCGGCGACCGCATCGCGCTTGGCGTTTCTCGAGCGGGTCCGCCGCAGGTCGTCGTGGACCTCCACCAGGCGTTGCAGGAGCATTCGCTCATCCTCCACGACCCCCGGTGATCGCGTCCCGAGCCTGGTCGGGCGGGAAGGACGGCGAGGGGTCGACCTAGGCTGGCTTGGTGCACCGAGACCGCCCGATCGACCGGACCTGGCGACCGGCCTGGCCCTGCCCGGTGCCGCGTGTGCTGGCGCCGCTGCGGCGTGGTGGGGGTGATCCCGCCTTCCGACGAGACGTCGCCGGCACCACCTGGAAGACGTTCCGCACCCCGCAGGGCCCGACCACGCTGGCCGTGCGACCCCTCGACACGATCGGGGAGGTGCGGGCACGGGCCTGGGGCCCGGGCGCGGAGTGGGTCCTCGACGGCTTGCCGTCGCTGCTGGGCGCCGACGACGACCCGTCGGACTTCCGGCCGCTGCACCAGGCCCTCGAGCTGCCGGCACGTCGCCACGCGCACTGGCGCGTGTGCCGCACCAGGCTGGTGGTGGAGTCGCTGGTGCCCGCCGTCTTCGAGCAGCGGGTGACGGGCAAGGAGGCCTTCGCGACCTGGCGCCGCCTGCTGCAGCTCTACGGCGACCCCGCGCCCGGCCCGGTCGACGGCCTGGCGCTGCGGGTGATGCCCACCGTCGAGACGCTGCGGTCGGTCCCCTCGTGGGGGTGGCTCAAGCTCGGCATCGACCACCAGCGCGCCCGCACGCTCAGCCAGGTCCTGCGCTCGGCGAGCGCCCTCGAGCGACTCGCCGCCCTGCCCTCGGCCGAGGCGGACCGGCGCCTGCGAGCCGTGCCCGGGGTCGGGGTGTGGACCTCCGCCGAGGTCCGGGCCAGGGCGCTCGGAGACGCGGACGCGATCAGCTTCGGCGACTACCACGTCGCCAAGGACGTCGGCTTCGCGTTGACCGGTCGACCGGTCGACGACGCGGAGATGGCGCGGCTGGTCGAGCCCTACCGACCGCATCGGCTCCGGGTGCAGGTGCTGGTCGCCCTGGGGGGCCTCGGCCGGCCCCGCCGCGGGCCACGGATGACCTTGCCCTCACACACGCCGGTCTCACCTGTGCCACGGTCCTGATGGCCTGCGACGGGGCTCGGATCCGAGTAGGGTCGACCCGTCGTGAACGGGTGAGCTCAGGGTGGTGCGCCGGAGCGTCAGCACGAGGTGGAGGACGCAGGGATGGCGGGTATCGCGACCACCGCGCGGACCACTGCCGTCGACCTCGGTGAGCGCGCCCAGCAGGGGATCCGGACCGGCGGGGAGCTGGTCCTGCTGGCGTGGGACGCCTCCCGCGCGGCGTTCCGGGACATCCTGAGCCGCTCCTTCTCCTGGCAGGAGTTCACGCTGCAGGCCTGGTTCATGGTGCGGGTGTCCCTGCTGCCCACGATGCTGGTCGCGATCCCCTTCGGGGTGATCGTCTCGGTGCAGATCGGAGGCATCGCCTCGCAGATCGGTGCGTCCTCGTTCAGCGGCGCGGTCAACGGGATCGGCGTCCTGCGCCAGGGCGCCCCGCTGGTGACCTCGCTGATGATCGCCGGTGCGGTCGGCTCGGCGATCACCGCCGACATCGGCGCGCGACAGGTCCGCGAGGAGATCGACGCGATGAAGGTGATGGGCCTCGACCCGATCCGCCGCCTGGTGGCACCTCGGGTCGTCGCCGCGATCGTGGTCTCCGCGCTGCTCAGCGCCGTCGTCGCCACCACGGCCATCATCACCGGCTTCGCGCTCACCGTCGGCTCCGGTGACGTCAGCTCCGGCACCTACCTGGGTGCCTTCATCTCCTTCGGGCAGCCGACCGATCTCTTCCTCGCCGAGTTCAAGGCCGTCATCTTCGGCTTCATCGCCACGGTCGTCGCCGCGCACAAGGGCCTCAACGCGAAGGGCGGTCCGAAGGGTGTGGCCGACGCGGTCAACCAGTCGGTGGTGCTCAGCGTCATCCTCCTGGCCCTGGTCAACGTGGGACTGACCCAGGCCTACGTGATGCTCGTGCCCCAGTCGGTGGCGTGATGTCCGAGCACAGGAGTGAGGACACGAGCGAGGGCGACGGGCGCCGCAACCCCGCCTCGATGGTGACCGGGGCGATCGGGCGGGCCCAGGACGGGGCCATGAACGCCATGGCGGACGTCGGGTCGTTCGCCTCGTTCTCCGCCCAGGCCGTCGCGGTCACGCCGGTGACCCTGCGCAAGTACCCCAAGGAGGTCATGCGCCAGCTGACCGACATCGCCTGGGGGTCGGGAGCGATCATCGTCGGCGGCGGCACGATCGGCGTCATGGTGCTGCTCAGCGTGGCGGCCGGCACCTCGCTGGGCATCGAGGGGTTCAACGGGCTCGAGCTGATCGGTCTGGCACCCCTGACGGGCTTCGTCTCGGCGAGCGTCAGCACCCGTGAGATCGCCCCGTTGATCGCGGCGCTCGCGCTCGCGGCCCAGGTGGGCTGCCGCTTCACCGCGCAGCTGGGGTCGATGCGGCTGCACGAGGAGATCGACGCCCTCGCGGTCATGGCGGTTCCTCCGATGCGTTTCCTGGTCACCACGCGGGTCCTCGCCGCGATGCTGGCGATCCTGCCGCTCTACCTGATCGGTCTGATCGGGTCCTACGTCGCCTCCGAGCTCTCCGTGGTCTTCCTGTTCGGACAGTCCGGTGGCACCTACGACCACTACTTCTCTGCCTTCATCCAAGGTCGCGACATCGCGCTGTCGGTGGTGAAGATCCTGATCTTCGCCTTCGCGGTCGCCCTGATCCACTGCTGGTACGGCTTCAACGCGACCGGCGGTCCGCAGGGCGTGGGGGAGGCGACCGGGCGAGCGATCCGCGCCTCCATCGTGGTCGTGGTCCTGCTCGACATGGTGCTGACGCTCTTCTTCTGGGGCTCCTCGCCGGGATTCAGGATCTCGGGGTAGCCGGCGATGGGGGTCTTCCGCAGTGGGAGGGACGGTCCGTCACGGGCCGACCTGGCGATCCGCGGCCTGATGCTGCTCGCCGTCTTCGCGCTGCTCGTCGTCCTCATGGGCATGAGCATGAGCGGGGTCTTCTCCGACACCTCACGGGTGAGCACCACCCTCGACACCGCCGGTGGCGCCATCGGGCCCGGGTCGGACGTGAAGATGGCCGGGCTCGTCGTCGGCCGCGTCGCCTCGGTGACCGGGGACCAGGACGGCGTGGAGCTGGCGCTGACCATGGACAACACCCAGATCGACGGGATCCCCAGCACCGTCAAGGCGCGAGTCCTGCCGGCCTCGGTCTTCGGGACGACGTTCGTCGACCTCGTGGCCCAGGGGAGCGCCGACGGGCGGTCGCTGCAGGCCGGTGACACCATCCCGCAGGACAAGTCCGTGCCGACGCTGGAGCTGCAGCGAGCCCTCGACAGCGTCGACCGGCTCGTCGACGCGCTCGGCCCGGCCGAGCTGAACACGACGCTGACCAGCCTCGCCACCGCCCTGGACGGTCAGGGCGCCCAGCTCGGCCGCACGATCGAGGTGCTCGACCGGCTGCTCGACAAGGTCAGCACTGACGTCCCGCTGATCCGCGAGGACCTGGCGCTGCTGGCGACCAACCTGGAGACGATCAGCCGGGTCGCCCCGGACCTCCTCGACGCCGTCGACGACGCCTTGGTCGTCGGGGGCCACCTCGTCGAGCGCAAGGCCGAGCTCGGCCAGCTGCTGACCGGCGGGCTCGCGCTGGTCAAGGACACCGACGCGCTGCTCACCAAGAACGAGAAGGCGATGATCCACCTGATCCGCCGCGGGGCGCTGGTCACCGACGCGGTCCACGACGGCCGCTCGGGGCTGCGCCGCGGGCTGCTCTCGGTGATCGCGGTCTCCAGGAAGTTCCCGACGCTGGGCAGCGGAGGGGCGCTGCGGGTCGAGGGACGCCTGATCCAGCAGACCTACCGCAACTACACCCCGGCCGACTGTGCGCGCTACGGACGGGCCCGGGGCGACAACTGCCCCGGCAGTGGCCGCGCGCCCGCCGGACGCCTCGTGGCCGGGAGCCTGCTCTCCGGGAACGGCGCGCGATGAGCATCCGGGGCACGGCCATCAAGCTGGTCACCTTCGCGGTGATCTCGGTGCTCCTGCTGCTCATGCTCTTCAACACCATGGCCAACGGCACCGACGGCGAGACCACCCGCTACAAAGCCGTCTTCGCCGACGTCAGTGGCTTGCGCACCGGCGACGACGTGCGCGTGGCGGGGGTCAAGGTCGGTCGGGTGGAGAAGATCGAGGTGGTGGGGCGCAACGCCGAGATCGAGTTCGACCTCTCGGTGGACCAGGCGCTGCTCAGCACGACCGACCTGGTGATCCGCTACCAGAACCTCCTGGGACAGCGCTACGTCTCCATGGTGCAGCTCGGCAAGCGCGGCGAGCGGCTCGAGTCGGGCGCCACCGTGCCCCTGGAGCACACCAGCCCCGGGTTCGACCTGACCGGGCTGCTCAACGGCTTCCGGCCGCTCTTCGCCGTCCTCAAGCCCGAGGACGTCAACGAGCTCTCCTCCTCGATCATCAAGGTGCTCCAGGGCGAGGGCGGCACCGTGGAGGACCTGCTGCGGCAGACCGCTCGGTTGACCAACTACCTCGGCGACCGCGAACAGATCTTCGACGAGGTGGTGACCAACCTCGTCCCGGTCCTGCGCAACCTGCAGGGGCAGGGCACCGAGCTGCGCGGGACGATCCGCGAGCTCGGTGCGCTCATGGACGGCCTCGCCCGCAACCGCAAGGTCTTCGGTCGCTCGCTGGACTCGGTGAGCCGGCTCGCGGCGACCACCAACTCGCTGCTCACCGAGGCGCGCCGCCCGATCGTCTCCGACCTCGGCTCGCTGCGCCGGCTGGCGGGGATGTACGCCGGGGAGAAGGAGCTCTTCTCGCGCTCGATCGACGCCTTCGGTGGGGTGCTCAGCATCGTCAGCATCGGCCTGTCCTACGTCAGCGCCATGAACGCCTACCTGTGCAACCTCGACCTGACCTTCCGCGGCACCACGCTGTTCGGCACCGGCACGGTCGACCGGGGCAACACCAAGGTGTGTCGCGGATGAGGCTCCCAGCAGTGCGTCTCCCGAACCTGGGCCGTGGTCTTGCCGGCCTCGGCGCCGGGTTCGGTGAGCGGGACCCGTTCAAGATCGGCATCATCGCCACCATCGTGACCGTCCTGCTCGGTGGACTGGTGACCGTGCTGAGTGCGGTGCAGCTGGGCGCGTCGGGCTACACCGCCGATCTCGAGCACACCGCGGGTCTGCGGGTGGGGGAGTCGGTCGAGGTCGCGGGCGTGGACTCCGGCAAGGTCACCGGGATCCATCTGGAGGGCAAGAAGGTCGTGGTCGACTTCACCGTCGACAGCGACATCGAGCTCGGCGAGGACACCCGCGCCGAGGTCAAGGTGGCGACGTTGCTGGGCACGCACTACCTCGACATCGACCCGATCGGCGCGGGGGAGCTGGAGGGCGCACACATCCCGATCGAGCACACAGGCGTGCCGTTCAACCTGCAGGACGTGATCGACAAGGGCACCGCCGCCGCGGACAAGCTCGACTCGGCCCTGCTGGGCCGCGCGCTCAGCGAGGTGGCGGAGACGTTGCGCGCGGCCGGTCCGGAGTTCCTTCCTGCGCTGCGCGGCATCGACAAGGTGTCGCGCGTCGTCGCCGAGCGGTCCGGTCAGCTCGGGGACCTGCTGGAGTCCTCACGCGGCGTCGCCGACCAGCTCTCCGACTCCAGCGGTGACCTGATCGCCCTGATGCGCCGGACCAACCTGGTCGTCTCCGAGCTCACCACCCGGCGCGAGCAGATTCGCAGCCTGCTGCGCAACGTGCGTGGGCTGTCGCTGACGGTGAGTGCCCTCATCAAGGACACGCGCCAGGACTTCGGGCCTGCCCTGGACAACCTCGAGACGGTCCTGACGATCCTGAAGGCCAAGGACAAGCAGCTCCGCAGCTCGCTGCACACCCTCGCCGTGGGCTCGCGCTACCTCGCCAACGCGACGGGCAACGGGCCGTGGGTCGAGCTGCTCGTCCCCGGTGAGGACGACGACACCTACTGCTTGGAGGGGGGAGGCGGATGTCAGTGACGACCTCCCACCCCGGTGCCGTGAGCCGCACCCTCGCGTTCCTCATGACGATCGCGCTCGTGCTCTGCCTGGGTGGCTGCGGCCTGGGCAGAGGCACCCGCACGGTCACCGTGCACCTGGCCGACTCGGCCGGCCTGTTCGAGGGCAACGACGTCGGCGTGCTCGGGGTCAAGGTCGGCGAGGTCACCTCGATCGAGCCCGACGCGAAGGACGTCGTCGTCGAGCTGGAGATCACCGACGACGAGGTCAAGCTGCCCGCCGACGTCACCGCGGCCGTCGTGGCCCGCAGCGTCGCCACCGACCGTTACGTCGAGCTCACGCCGGTCTATGACGGCGGGGCGGAGCTGAAGGACGGCGGTGAGATCCCGGTGGAGCGCACGGTCACCCCCGTCGACTTCGACAAGGTGCTGGCCTCGCTGGACAAGCTGATCGGAGGCCTGGTCGACAACCCCAAGGCCACCAACTCGCTGAAGGACCTGATTGCCATCAGCGCGCGCAACCTCGACGGACGCGGCGCCCAGATCAACCGCACCATCCGGTCGCTCTCCACGGCGACACGTGCGTTCGCCTCGCAGAGCGACAACGCGGTGGCCACGATGAAGTCGCTCGACCGGCTGACCTCCAAGCTCGCCGGCAACGAGAAGACCGTTCGCCGCTTCGTGGTGCAGGTGGCCGCCGCCACGCAGCTGCTGGCCTCCGAGCGCAAGAACATCGGAGCTGCCTTGCGCACCCTGTCGGCGGCCGTCGACGACCTCAATGCCTTCGTCCGCAAGCACCGCAGCAAGATCCGCGGCACGATCGACGACTCGACCACGGTGCTGAAGAACATCGTGAAGGGCCGCAAGGACCTCGCCGAGGTCGTCGAGGTGCTGCCGATGGCCTCGGACAACGTGGCCAGGACCCGCAATCCGCGCAACGACAACCTGCGAGTGCGCGCCCAGCTCACCCAGACCGTTCCCGAGCTCGACGACCTGCTCGGGACCATCTGCAGCCAGCTGGGCATCCAGTCCCAGTGCGACAGTCTCAGCGTGCCGCCCGACCTGGGTTCGCTGCTCGGTGGCCTGACCGGGGGAGGTGGTCTGGGATGACGATGCGCCGCCTGGCCACCGCCCTGCTCCTGCTCCTGACCGCCTCGCTCACCGGCTGCGGACCGGACTACGCCGACCTGCCGCTTCCCGGCAAGAACGTCGGCGGCGACACCTACCGGGTGACCGCGGTGTTCACCGAGGCCCTCAACCTGGCTCAAGGCGCTCAGGTGAAGGTCAACGGGGTCCCCGTGGGTCGTGTGCAGGAGGTGACCGCCCAGGACTTCAAGGCCCGGGTCGTCATGGACATCAAGGCCGACACCGAGCTGCGACAGGGCTCATCGGCGCGGCTGCGCTACGACACCCCGCTCGGCGAGCTCTTCGTCCAGGTCACACCGGCGAAGAAGGGTGCGGTGCTCGAGGACGGCGACCAGCTGGGCGACCGAGCGACCAGCACCGCCCCGACGGTCGAGGACACCCTGGCGTCGGCGTCGCTGCTCATCAACGGTGGTGGCCTCTCGCAGCTGCAGACGATCACCGACGAGCTCAACACCGCGCTGGGCGGCCGTGAGCCAACGATCCGCCGCGTGCTGGGCAAGACCAGCCGCTTCCTCACCCAGGCCAACCAGAGCACCGGGGACATCGACCGGGTGCTGCGGGCGCTCGCGAGGACGTCCAAGGTCCTGGACTCGCGGGAGATGACGATCAACCGTGCCCTGCGCGAGGTGCAGCCGGTCGCGAAGGTCCTGCGCGAGAACACCGACGAGCTCGTCGCGCTGCTGGTCGCCCTCGACAAGCTCTCCGGGACTGCGCAACGAGTCGTGGGTGCGACCCGCGCCGACCTGCTGCAGATCCTTCGCGAGGTCGGCCCGATCATGGACGAGATCCTCAAGACCGAGCCGCAGTTCGTCCCGGGCCTGCAGGCGCTGATCAAGGCCTCGGACTTCCTCTCCCGGACGGTGGAGGGCGACTGGATCCCCTTCGACGCCACGTTCGTCCTCGAGGAGACCCAGGTCGACCTCCCAGGACCCGGCGGTGGCGGCGGCGGCGACGGCGGTGGCGGCGGTGGCGGGGGTCCGCTCCCCATCGACCCCGGTGACCTGCCCGGCGCCGGTGACCTGCCCGGCGGCGGTGGCGAGCTGCCTGGCCTCGGCCTGAACGCCCTGGTGGGGGGCGGTCGCTGATGCGCAAGTTCGTCCTCAGCGGCGCAGGCATCGTGCTCGCCCTGGTGCTCTGCGTGATCTACATCTTCGCCGAGGTGCTGAAGACGCCACTGCTCGAGGAGGCGCCGACCCTGCAGGTCGAGATGACCCGCACGGGCGGCCTGTTCGAGGGGTCGCTGGCCACCTACCGAGGCGTCCGGGTCGGAAAGGTGCGCGCGATCGACCTCAGCGACGACGGCATCACCGCGACCGTGCAGCTCTCCGGGGGGACCCAGATCCCCAAGGACAGCGCGGTCAAGGTGCGCAGCCTCTCGCCGGTGGGGGAGCAGTACCTCGACTTCCAGCCCCGCAGCGAGGGGGAGCCGTACTTCGCCGACGGTGACACGGTGAAGGCCTCGAGCGTCGACCTGCCGCAGACGCTGGGCAACCTGTCGATCACCCTGAACGAGCTGATCGAGCAGATCGACCCGCAGCAGGTCAAGACCGTGCTGGGCGAGGTGAGCACCGGCATCGGTGGGGTCGAGCAGGACATGCGCACGCTGGTGCGCGACGGGTCGCGCCTGCTGCGCACGGTCGACCGCACCTGGCCGGTCGTGCACCGCGTCCTGCGCAACGGCAACACGCTGTTGCGAGTGGGCGCAGACAACGCGCAGCGGCTGGTCACGATCGCGCGGTCGAGCAAGACCTTCGCCGCCTGGCTCAGGCGGTTCGACCCGGTCCTGTTCCGACTGCTCGACCGGGCACCGGGCCAGATCGAGCAGTTCCGGCTGCTGGTGCGTGACGCCGCCGAGCAGCTTCCGCCGCTGCTCGACCCGGCGGTCACGCTGGTCGACGTCCTCGCGGTGCGCGAGCCGCACGTGCGTGAGCTGATGGCACAGTTCCCTCGAGGCTTCGTCGCCCTGGCCGGCGCGATGCGGGGCGGCGCGGGACGCCTCGACGTCATCGCGCAGAACACCCAGACCTGCAACTACCCGACCAAGCAGCGCAGCCCGCGCACCACCACCCGTCGACCGCTCCAGGACAAGGGGAGCTGCTCGCGCTCCCTGGCCTTCTCGCAGCGAGGTGCCCAGTGGGCGCCCGACCCGGTGCCGGTCCGATGAGCTCGCCCGTGGGCAGGCCCACCCGCTCGTCCCGCTCCACCCGCGGGATGGTGGTCGTGGGGGTGGTGGTCGTGCTGGCGCTGGTCGTCACCTCGGTCCTGCTGTGGCGTCGGGCGGACCGGCTCGAGGAGAGCGAGGCGCTGGAGCAGGCGGAGACCGAGGCGACCACGGTGGCCTCCGACATCGCGGTGTCGATGACCTCCTACGACCACCGAAGCCTCGAGGAGGACTTCGCCTGGGTCGACGAGGACGGCACCGACGACTTCGAGGAGACCTTCTCGACCTCGACCCGCGCCCTGCGGGGCATCATCGAGAAGAGCAGGGCCACCGCCGAGGGCACGGTGACCGACGCGGCCGGCACCGCGGAGGACCCCGACCACGTGAGGGTCATCATGTTCGTGGACCAGCGCACTGTCACGCGGGTGGGGACGACGCCGCGGCGCTCGGGGGAGAGCAGCCGCGTGGTGATGCAGATGGTGCGCGAGGACGGGCGCTGGCTCGTCGACGACGTCGAGCTGCGCTGAGCGCCCCGCTCAGAGCAGTGGGCGCAGCGGGGCGAGGAACGCCTCGGTGAACTTGCGGTGCACCCCGCGTTCCGCCCAGACCTCCGCGGTCAGCAGCTCGCAGTTGAGCAGGTCGGTGTCGAAGATCCGCTCCATCTCCGCTGCCATGTCCGCGTCGATGAACTCGACGTTGACCTCGTAGTTGCCCGTCATCGAGAGCCGGTCGATGTTGGCCGTCCCGACCGTCGACCAGGCTCCGTCGACCGTGGCGGTCTTGGCGTGCACCATCGCCCCCTGGAACCGCCAGATCTCGACCCCGGCCTCCAGCAGCTCGCCGTAGTAGCCGCGGGAGAGCCAGTCGGCGACGACGTGGTTGGAGGTCGCCGGCACCAGGATCTTCACCTCGACCCCTCGCCTCGCTGCCCCGACCAGTGCCTTCACGAAGTCGGTGTCGGGGATGAAGTAGGCCTGGGTGAGGTAGATGTTGCGCGTCGCGCGATTGATCGCCTCGAGGTACATCGAGCGGATCGGGAACATCCAGAGCCGTGGGATGTTGCGGTGCACCCGGATCCGCGACTCCCACGTCGCCGGCGCGTCGACGTGCAGCGGCGGGCCGTGGTGCTCGCGCCGGTGGAGGTTCCAGAAGTCCGCGAACGCCCGCTTCAGGTCCCACACGCCGTCGCCGGTGATCCGCACGTGGGTGTCGCGCCACTCCGTGGCGAAGGCGCTGCCCAGGTTGTAGCCGCCGACGAAGGCGACCTCGTCGTCGACCACCAGGATCTTGCGGTGGTCGCGGCCGTAGCGGCGCAGGTCGAAGAACCGGAGCCCGGCGCTGTAGACCGGGTAGCGCATCACCCGCACCGGACGGCGGAAGTGCTTGAAGCGCGGGGACACCACGAGGTTGGCGAACCCGTCGTAGATCGCGCAGACCTCCACCCCGCGCGCGGCGGCGTCGTAGAGGGCTTGCTTGAACCGCTCGCCGACCTCGTCGCCCTTCCAGATGTAGGACTCCAGCAGCACCTGGTGCCGGGCCGACGCGATGGCGGCCAACATGTCCTCGTAGAGGTCCTGCCCGAACGTGTAGCTGGTGACACGGCCCGTGCCGATCACGACGTCGCTGGGACGGGTGGTGCGGAAGGACCGCGGCTTCTTGCCCCGGCGCCGGTAGGAGTCGACCAGGGTCAGCACGATGGCCAGGGCGAACTGCAGCCCCACGACCGTCAGCAGGGTGCGGCGCAGCGCCGACCTCACTGACTCCCAGGTCGAGGGCGGTGTGGCGCGCGGGACGCCGAGTCGGGGGAGCACATGGCCGAATCTAGCGGTGGGCGTGGTCCGCGGGCTGTCGGTGCCGCTGGTTAGGCTCGAACACATGAGGCCCGTGACCGATCTCCAGCGTCGGGTGGCGCCGTTCGAGGTGATCTCCGAGTTCAAGCCCTCCGGCGACCAGCCCACCGCCATCGCCGACATCGAGCAGCGCGTCACCGGCGGTGAGAGCGACGTGGTGCTCCTCGGCGCCACCGGCACCGGCAAGACCGCGACGGTCGCCTGGGCGGTGGAGCGGCTCCAGCGCCCGACCCTGGTGCTGCAGCCGAACAAGACCCTCGCCGCGCAGTTCGCCAACGAGCTGCGCCACCTGATGCCCAACAACGCGGTGGAGTACTTCGTCTCCTACTACGACTACTACCAGCCCGAGGCCTACGTCCCCCAGACCGACACCTACATCGAGAAGGACTCCTCGATCAACGAGGAGGTCGAGCGGCTGCGGCACTCCTCGACCAACTCGCTGCTCACCCGCCGCGACGTGGTGGTGGTCTCCACGGTCTCGTGCATCTACGGCCTGGGCACCCCGCAGGAGTACGTCGACCGGATGGTGCGGCTGCGGGTCGGCGACGAGATCGACCGCGACCAGCTCCTGCGCCGGTTGGTGACGATCCAGTACACCCGCAACGACCAGGCGTTCACCCGAGGCACCTTCCGGGTGCGCGGTGACACCTTGGAGATCTTCCCGGTCTACGAGGAGCACGCGGTGCGGGTCGAGCTCTTCGGCGACGAGATCGAGCGGCTGATGACGCTGCACGCCGTCACCGGTGAGGTGCTGACCGAGGACAAGGAGCTCTACGTCTTCCCCGCCACCCACTACGTCGCCGGTCCCGAGCGCATGGAGCGCGCGATCGCCGGCATCGAGGCCGAGCTCGCCGACCGCCTGGCCACGCTGGAGCGGCAGGGCAAGCTGCTGGAGGCTCAGCGGCTGCGGATGCGCACCACCTACGACATCGAGATGATGCGCCAGGTCGGCAGCTGCGCGGGCATCGAGAACTACTCGATGCACATCGACGGTCGCAGCCCGGGGTCGGCGCCCAACTGCCTGCTCGACTACTTCCCCGAGGACTTCCTGCTGGTCGTCGACGAGTCCCACGTGGCCGTGCCCCAGATCGGGGGGATGTACGAGGGGGACATGTCGCGCAAGCGCAACCTGGTCGACCACGGGTTCCGCCTGCCCAGTGCGATGGACAACCGTCCGCTGCGGTGGGAGGAGTTCCTGGAGCGGATCGGCCAGACCATCTACCTCTCGGCGACCCCCGGCCCCTACGAGATCGACAAGGTCGGGGGGCTGGACAACGTCGTCGAGCAGATCATCCGGCCGACCGGTCTCGTCGATCCCGAGGTCCTGGTCAAGCCCACCAAGGGGCAGATCGACGACCTGATCCACGAGATCCGCCTCCGGGGAGAGCGCAACGAGCGGGTCCTGGTCACCACACTGACCAAGAAGATGTCGGAGGACCTCACCGACTACCTGCTCGAGGCGGGCATCCGCACCCGCTACCTGCACAGCGAGGTCGACACCCTGCGCCGCGTCGAGCTGCTGCGCGAGCTGCGGTTGGGGGAGTACGACGTGCTTGTCGGCATCAACCTGCTCCGCGAGGGGCTGGACCTGCCGGAGGTCTCGCTGGTGGCGATCCTCGACGCCGACAAGGAGGGCTTCCTGCGCTCCGACAAGTCGCTGATCCAGACCATCGGTCGCGCCGCTCGCAACGTGTCCGGACAGGTGATCATGTACGCCGACTCGATCACCGCGTCGATGGAGCTGGCGATCGAGGAGACCAACCGGCGTCGCGCCAAGCAGATCGCCTACAACGAGGAGCGGGGGATCGACCCGCAGCCGCTGCGCAAGAAGATCGCCGACATCACCGAGATGCTCGCCCGCGAGGACGAGAACACCCAGGAGCTCATCGCCACCTGGCAGCAGCAGGGCAAGGGCCGAGGCCGGGCCCCGGTCCCGACCCTGGGCCAGGACGCGCCCCGCGACACCGCCTCGATGCCCTCGACCGAGCTCGCGGCCCTCGTGCAGGAGCTGACCGACCAGATGAAGGCGGCCGCGGCCGAGCTGCACTTCGAGCTGGCGGCGCGGTTGCGCGACGAGATCTCCGACCTGAAGAAGGAGCTGCGCCAGATGATGGAGGCCGGCGCAGGCTGATCCGGCGTTCTGGGAGACTGACCCGAGCCGAGCCGAAAGGTGCCCATGGACGTCCCCGCTTGGGTGTGGTGGGTCACGATCGGCCTGACCACCGTGGTGTTCGTGGTCGACGTCCTCATCGTGGGTCGTCGGCCTCACGAGCCCTCCCGGCGTGAGCTCGCCGTCGCACTGGGCGGCTACATCGGTGCGGCGATGATCTTCGGCCTCGGGGTCTGGGGGTTCGCCGGCGGCGGGTACGCCAAGGAGTTCTACGCCGGTTGGCTGACCGAGTACTCCCTCTCGGTCGACAACCTGTTCATCTTCATCATCATCATGGGCAAGTTCACGGTGCCCCGGGAGCTGCAGCAGAAGGCGTTGCTCATCGGCATCATCCTGGCGCTGGTGTTCCGTGGCATCTTCATCGCCGTGGGCGCGGCCGCGATCGCTCAGTTCAGCTGGATCTTCTACTTCTTCGGAGCCTTCCTGGTCTACACCGCGGTGAAGCTCGCCGTGGAGGGCCCCGAGGACGAGGACGACTACTCCGAGAACCGGATCGTGCGCTGGGCCCGCACCGTCCTGCCGCACACCGAGGAGGGTGACTGGGGTGACGGCAAGGTCTGGGTGAGGCGTGCCGGCACCTTCCTGTTCACCCCGATGTTCGCCGTGATCGTGGCCCTGGGGACCACCGACCTGCTCTTCGCCCTCGACTCCATCCCCGCCATCTTCGGCCTGACCAACGAGCCCTACCTCGTGCTCACCGCGAACCTCTTCGCGCTCATGGGCCTGCGCCAGCTGTACTTCCTCATCGGGGCGCTGCTCGAGCGCCTGGTCTACCTCTCCTACGGGTTGGCGGTGCTGCTCGGCTTCATCGGGGTCAAGCTCGTGCTGCACGCCATGCACGACAACGAGCTGAGCTGGGTCAACGGTGGGGAGCCGATCTCGTGGGCGCCTGACATCTCGATCGAGGTGAGCCTCGCGATGATCGTGGCGACCCTGCTGGTCACCACCGTCGCCAGCCTCTGGCGGTCCTCGCGCTACCCACCTGACTACCTCGACGAGCACACCGGGCCGCGGCACGGCGCGCCGCGCCGCCGCCACGACGAGCGGCAGCGCTGAGCCGGCAGGACCGATCCGGGTCCGAGCGCTGGCTCGGTGGTCCGCAATCGAAGGTTTGTCACCCCTGCGTTTCAGGCGGGGATACAGTGGCCGCGCGTACGCGGGCGGGGCTGCGGGTTGCGGGCTGATCGGACAGCCCTGCGCGAGGTCGTCGTAGCGGGTGGTACAGAACAAGAACATGTTCTAATATTCCTGGTTTCGGGTGACCGTGAAGGGGGCATGCGTGGCACTCTCGATCGCCTCGGCCATGCGCGGCCCCGGCGAGATCGCGGTGATCGTCTACGAGGTCACCAAGCGGTTCGGCAGGCGCCCCTTCCAGTGGGCCGAGTTCATCGAGCAGGCGTGGTTCATCACCAGCGTCACGCTGGTTCCCACGATCCTGGTCTCGGTGCCCTTCGGCGCGGTCATCTCCCTGCAGGTCGGCAACCTCACCGGTCAGCTGGGAGCGGAGTCCTTCGCCGGCGCCACGGCCGTGCTGGCCACCGTGCGCGAGGCCGCCCCGATCGCGGCGGCCCTGATCATCGCCGGTGCTGCAGGCTCGGCGATCTGCTCCGACCTGGGGGCGCGCAAGATCCGCGAGGAGATCGACGCGATGGAGGTCCTCGGCGTCGACCCGCTCTACCGCCTCGTGGTGCCGCGCGTGGCGGCCACGGTCTTCGTCTCGATCATGATCATCGGCATCGTCATCGCGGCCGGCATCGGGGGTGGCTACTTCTTCAACGTCATCGTGACCGGCGGGTCGGCCGGCTCCTTCCTCTCCTCCTTCACCGCGTTGGCCACGCTGACCGACCTCTTCATCGCGATCGCCAAGGCGGCCATCTTCGGCTGGCTGGCGGCCATCGTCTCGGCCTACAAGGGCCTGAACGCCGGCGGCGGCCCCAGCGGCGTCGGCCAGGCGGTCAACGAGTCGGTGATCGTGGCCTTCATGGTGCTGTTCTTCGTCAACGCGCTCATCACCGCGGTGTACTTCCAGGTCATCCCGCAGCAGGGCCTCTAGCCATGGCGGTGCTGGGCAGCCTCGGCGGATTCGCGGCCTCGTCGGTCCGTGCCCGGCGCGCGCGCCTGGAGGAGTACGGCGACCAGCTGCTGTTCTACGCCAAGGCCATCTCCTGGACCCCGCGCGCGATCCGGCGCTACCGCGGCGAGATCGCCAAGATCCTGGCTGAGGTCGCCTTCGGTGCCGGCGGGCTCACGTTGATCGCCGGCACGGTCGGTGTCATCGCCTTCCTCTCCTTCTTCGCCGGCACCGAGGTGGGCCTGCAGGGCTACGCATCGCTGAGCCAGATCGGTGTCTCGAAGTTCACCGCCTTCATCTCCGCCTACTTCAACACCCGTGAGGTGGCCCCGCTCGTGGCGGGCATCGCGCTGGCGGCGACCGTCGGCTGTGGCTACACCGCGCGGCTGGGGTCGATGCGGATCAGCGAGGAGATCGACGCCCTCGAGGTCATGGGTGTCCCGTCGATCCCGTTCCTGGTGACCACGCGGATGATCGCCGCCTTCCTCGCGGTGATCCCGCTCTACATCGTGGCGCTGTTCGCCTCCTACCTCTCGCCCCGGCTGATCACGGTCTTCGTCTTCAAGCAGTCCGCCGGCACCTACGACCACTACTTCAAGGTGTTCCTGCCGGTCGAGGACGTCTTCTACAGCTTCGGCAAGCTCATCGTGCTCGCGGTGCTGGTGATCCTGATCCACTGCTACTACGGGTTCAGCGCGGGTGGGGGCCCCGCTGGTGTCGGGGTCGCCGTCGGCAAGGCCATCCGTTCCTCCATCGTCACCGTCGTCGTCGCCGACTTCTTCCTCACCTTCGCCATCTGGGGCTCCACGACGACCGTGCGGATCACGGGGTAGGCGCGCTCATGCTGGTCATGGTGGCGCGAGGCACGGCTGCGGAGCACCGCAAGCTGGTGGTCTCGGGCGTGGTGTACCTGGTGGTGGTGGGTCTGCTGGTCTCGCTGTCGACCGCGATCTACCTCAAGGTGTTCAAGGACGTCACCACGGTGACGCTCGAGGCCGACCGCGCCGGTCTGCAGCTGGCGGTCTACGGCGACGTCCGCTACAACGGCGTCCTCGTCGGCCAGATCCGCGACATCGAGCAGGACGGTGACCGGGCCGTCATCACCCTGGGTCTCGAGCCCGGCTCGGCAGCCCTGATGCCCAAGGACGTCGACGCCAGCATCTTGCCGACCACGCTGTTCGGGCGGAAGTTCGTCTCCCTCGACGCACCGGCAGGGAAGGGCGAGATCGGCATCCCCGACGGGATGGTGATCCCTGAGGACCGGGTGACCACCACCGTGGAGCTCGGTCGGGTCCTCTCCCGGCTGTACCCCCTCCTGCGCACGGTGCGCCCGGTCGACCTGAGTGCGACGCTGTCGGCGCTCGCCACGGCCCTGAACGGGCGCGGGGACCAGGTCGGCGACACCTTGGTCAAGCTCGACGACTACGTCACCGACTTCAACACGCGCCTGCCGACGCTCGAGGAGGACCTGCGGCTGCTGGCCTCGGTGGCGCAGACCTACAACGTGAGCGCCCCCGACCTGCTGACCATCCTGGCCAACCTGACCGTCACCTCGCGCACGGTCGTGGACCAGAAGCAGGAGATCCCCCAGCTGTTCGACTCGCTGACCAGCGTCGCGGGCACCGGCACCCGGATCCTGCGCAAGAACGAGGTCAATGCGGTCAAGGCGGTCAAGCTCTCCGAGCCCGTGCTCGGAGTCCTCGAGAAGTACTCCCCGGAGTTCGAGTGCCTGCTGCGCGGGATCGCGGTGTACAAGCCGATCCTGGAGAAGACCTTCGAGGGGGGCAAGGTCAAGCAGTTCGTGGAGTTCCCCAACCCCCAGCACCGGGCCTACGACAAGCGCGACCTGCCGGCCTACAAGGACAAGCGCGGCCCACGGTGCTACGGGATGCCCGACAACTACCCCCGGGACTGGCCGGGTCTGGACCTGCGCAACGGCACCAACATGGACAGCGACAAGGGTCGCCGCAACTCCTACGCCCCGCCCGGCGGCGGTAGCAGCGGAGGCGGTGGTGGTGGCGGTCTGCCGCTGCCCGGCGGGCTCTCGGGCCTCACCGGGACCAGCGCGGGTGGGTCGGCGTCGCAGCGTGAGTCGACCGCAGCGCTGCTGAGCATGCGCTCGGGGCGTTCGAGTGAGCAGATCCCGGAGCTCGCCACGTTCATGTACGGCCCCTTCGTCCACCAGCGAGGTGGCACGGCATGACCTGGAACCGCGCCACCACGGTCGCCGGCGGCAAGCTCGCCGTCTTCACCGTCGTCTCGCTGGTCATGACCGGGATGCTCATCGCGATCATGGGCAAGATCGGCTCGGGCCCCACCGACGAGTACACCGCGATCTTCCGCAACGCGAGCATGCTGCAGTCGGGGGACGACGTCCGGGTGGCGGGCGTCGTGCTCGGGAGCGTCGAGTCGGTCGAGATCGCCGACACCGACGACGCCGAGGTCCGGTTCACCGTGGCCGAGGACCTCCGGCTGACCACCGAGTCCCGGCTGGAGATCAGGTACCTCAACCTCGTCGGGGACCGGTACCTCACCATCACCCAGGGCAAGCAGGGCGGGAGCGAGCTGAAGCAAGGCGCGACCATCGACACCGACCGCACGTCGCCTGCGCTGAACCTCACCGCTCTCTTCAACGGGTTCGCCCCCCTTTTCAACGCCTTGGAGCCCTCGCAGGTCAACGAGCTCTCGTTGAACCTGGTCAAGGTGCTGCAGGGCGAGGGCGGCACGATCGAGGGTCTGATGCGCCACACGGCCTCGCTGACGTCGGCGATCGCCGACCGCGACCAGCTCGTGGGTGAGGTGATCAACAACCTCGAGGAGACCCTGGGCACGGTCGACAGCCGCCAGCAGCAGCTGACCGACCTCATCAAGGAGCTGCGCCGCTGGGTCGGCGGGCTCGCGGAGGACCGCGTCCAGATCGGCCGCTCGGTGGTCAACCTGGGCTCCCTGACCCGGGTGCTGGGGGACCTGCTGGTCGACGCCCGGCCGCTGGTCAAGGAGGACGTCGCGCAGCTGCGTCGCCTCTCCCAGGTGCTCTCCCGCAAGGACACGCGCGCGGTCATCTCCCGGGTGCTGCGCGACCTGCCCGAGATGCTGGAGGACCAGACCCGCACCGGCACCTACGCCAGTTGGTACAACTACTACATCTGCGCCGCCCAGGTGGACATCCGGCTGCCGAAGGACCTCGACGTCCTCGACCTCCCCGGCGTCGGCAACCTCGACGAGCTCCGCTCACAGCTGCGCAGCTTCAGCTTCAGCTCCAGCGCCAAGAGGTGCGACGAGTGAGCCGCGGACGCACTCCCCAGGAGCTGACCAGGATCGGCACCATCGCGGTGGTGCTGGCGCTGGTCGCGCTCGCCGGTGCCATGAACCTGCAGAAGTTCCCCGGCCTGCGGGGCACGTCGTACACCGCCGAGCTCAGCGACGCCAGCGGGCTCCGACCGGGCAACATGGTCCAGATCGCCGGCGTCCGGGTGGGACGGGTCGGCGAGCTCGAGCTCGCCGGCGACCGGGTCGTCGCGCACTTCACCGTCGATGCCGGACGTGAGTTCGGCACCGAGAGCACGGCATCGGTCGAGGTGCTCAACCTGCTGGGCGAGAAGTTCCTCAACCTGCGCCCCGACGGCGAGCAGCCGATGGCCGAGGACGGCGAGATCCCGCTGGAGCGCACCGATGCCAGCTACGACATCGTCAAGGTCTTCAACCGGCTCGCCGACACCACCGAGGACATCAAGATCCCGCGCCTGCAGAAGGCGCTCAACGTCGTCGGCGACACCATGAACCGCACCAGCGACGAGGCCGACGCGACCTTCGACGGGCTCTCGCGGCTCTCGCAGACCATCGCCTCGCGCGACGACGAGCTCGAGGCGCTGCTGCGTCGGGCCCGCTCGGTCTCCGAGCTCCTCGCTGCGCGCAAGGGCGACATCGTGGCGCTGCTCAAGGAGGGGGACAAGATCCTCAAGGAGGTGCGCAAGCGCCGACAGGCCATCCACGACCTCCTGCTCGGCACCGCGCGACTCTCCCGCGAGCTCGGCGGTCTCGTCGACGACAACCAGAAGCAGATCGGGCCGATGCTCGACGACCTGCACACGGTGACCCAGACGCTGACCCAGCGGGAGAAGCAGCTGCGCGGTGTGGTCAAGAACCTCGGCCCCTACACCAGCATCCTGTCCAACATCATCGGCACCGGTCCCTGGTTCGACGCCTACGCGGTCAACCTCGGCGCGCTGGGCAGCGGCGAGTTCACCCCGGAGAAGCGATGACGAGGCTCACGACCCTGCTCGCACGGGTGACTGCCCTGCCGCGCACGGCCGTGGTCGGCATCGTCGTGGCCGTCCTCGCGCTGGGCACGGTGCTCACGCTCACCGGGGGCAGCCAGACCCAGACGGTCACCGCGCACTTCAGCCGCGCGGTCTCGTTGTTCGAGGGAAGTGAGGTCCGCATCCTCGGGGTGCCGGTGGGCGAGGTCACCGCGGTGGTGCCCGAGGGCGACACGATCCGCGTCGACATGGAGTACGACGCCGAGTACGACGTCCCTGCCGACGCCTCGGCTGTCATCGTCACCCCGACGCTGACCGCCGACCGGTTCGTGCAGCTGACGCCTGCCTACACCGAGGGGGCCAAGCTGGAGGACGGGGCCGACATCGCGGTGGAGGACACCGGCACCCCGATCGAGCTGGACCGGATCTACAAGAGCCTCTCCGACCTCACCACCGCCCTCGGGCCCAACGGGGTCAACAAGGACGGCACGCTGAGCGACGTGCTCGAGTCCGGTGCGAAGTTCCTCGACGGACGTGGCAAGAAGGCCAACCGCACGATCGTGGCACTGTCCAAGGCCGCGAAGACCTTCGGCGACAACAGCGGTGAGCTCTTCGGCACGGTGCGAGCGCTGGACGACTTCACCGGGGCGCTGGCCGCCAACGACGTCGCGGTGGGCAGGTTCATGGACGACTTCGGCGCGGTGTCGCAGCAGCTGGCGGGGGAGAAGCAGGAGCTGCGTGCAGCCCTGAGCAACCTGGCCGGGATCCTGGACAAGGTCGAGTCCTTCGTCCGCGACAACCGCGAGATGCTCAACAAGGACCTCTCCGACCTGGCCACGATCCTGCGGGCCATCGGCGACTACAAGAAGACCCTGGAGGTCGTGCTCGACGTCGCGCCCAGCGCTCTCGGCAACCTCGCGGTGGCCTTCGACCCACAGACCGACACGATCGGCTCGCGGCTCACCTTCAACGGCAACGTCAACGACCTCGACGGGCAGCTGTGCACGCTGGTCAAGGCAGGGGGGCTTCCCTCCTCGGACGAGGCGTGCACGCTGTTCTCCACCCTGCTGGAGCCGGTGATCACCCAACCGGCCAGCAACCGCAGCGCGCCCGACGCGCCCACCACGCAGCAGGTGCGCTACGGCGACAAGCCCTCGGCGAGCGGGCTCTCCGAGCTCCTCGGGGGGCGCGCATGAGACCCGAGCGCAGGCTCCTCACCAGGTGGGCGCGCGGCCCGGCGACGGCGCTGGCGCTGGTGGGCGCGCTCGCGCTGAGCGGGTGCGAGGCCTACGACCTCCCGCTCCCGGGCAGCCCGGTCGACGAGGACCACTCCATCGAGCTCACCGCGCAGTTCGACAGCGTGCTCGACCTCGTGCCCCGCTCACCGGTGAAGGTCAACGACGTCACCGTCGGGGAGATCACCGAGATCCGGCGGGTCGGCTGGCGTGCCGAGGCCACGATGCTGGTCCAGGACGACGTCGAGCTCCCGGGGAACGCGATCGCCGACATCCGTCAGACCAGCCTGCTCGGTGAGAAGTACGTCGCCCTCGAGCCACCCGCCTCGAACCCCCGCGGGACGCTGGCGGACGGCGACGAGATCGGCATGAACCGCACCGGGCGCAACCCTGAGCTGGAGGACGTGCTCGGAGCGCTCGCCCTGATCCTCAACGGGGGTGGAGTCGGCCAGCTCGACACGATCATCACCGAGATCAACAAGGTGTTCTCGGGGCGTCAGGATCGCGCTCGTCACGTCCTGGGCGAGCTCGAGACGCTGGTGGGCGGGCTGGACGAGCAGAAGGAGGACATCATCGCCGCGATGGAGGCGATGAACCAGCTCACGGCCACGCTCAACGAGCAGAAGGACGTCGTCACCGACGCCATCGACGCCTTCGGGCCGGCGGTGACCATCCTGGCCGACCAGCGCAAGGCGCTGACCACGATGCTGCGCGGGATGGACCGCCTCGGCGCCGTCGGCACGCGCGTGATCCGTGCCAGCAAGAAGGACCTCATCGCCGACCTGCGTCACCTCGCTCCGATCCTGCGGGAGATCGCCGACGCCGACGACCAGATCCCCGACGCACTCGGCCTGGCGATCAGCTTCCCGTTCCCGATCGAGTCCAACAACATCGTCCACGGTGACTACGCCAACACCGAGATCGTCTTCAGCCTCGACCTGGCCAACTTCCTGGCCAATCCCGGCGGTGACCCGCCGGGTGGTGGCGGCCCCGGCCTACCGGACCCGCCTGATGTCCCGGACGTCCCCGGCGTGCCCGACGTGCCCGGACTTCCAGGCGGGAGCAACGGCAACGGCAACGGGGGCCTGGGCCTGCCCGGCCTCGGGCGGGCACCGGCCGGCATCACGGTGCGGTCCACCGGGACGGCGACCGACCTCGGCCAGCTCCTCGGAGGTGGTCGCTGATGCGCAGCGACGTCCGCACCCGGTTGATCGCCTTCGTGGTGCTCAGCGCGATCGGTGTGACCTACGCCAGCGCCAACTACCTCGGCCTGGTCGACCGGGCCCTGGGGAAGGGCTACGACGTGAGCGCGGTCCTGCCCGGCACCGGCGGGCTCTACGAGGGCAGCCTGGTGACCTACCGCGGTCTGGAGATCGGCAAGGTCGTCAAGCTCGAGCCGGAGGGCGAGGGCGTCGAGGTCTTCATGTCCCTGGAGGACGATGCCAAGGTGCCCAAGGACTCCCCGGTCTTCGTGCACAACGGGTCCGCTGTGGGCGAGCAGTACCTCGACTTCGAGCCGTCCGGCGAGCAGGGCCCCTACCTTGCCGACGGCGACACCGTCCGGGGTGACCAGGACTCGCTGCCGGTCGACGAGGGTGACCTGCTGCTGAGCATGGACGACTTCATCGCCTCGGTCGACCGCTCCGACCTCTCCACGGTGATCGAGGAGCTCGGGAAGATGTTCTACGAGACGGGCCGGCCGCTGCAGGACCTCCTCGACGGTGGCACCACCTTCATCGACGAGGCGTCGCGCAACAAGCAGCAGACCTTCTCGCTGCTCGAGGAGGGCCGCACGGTGCTGCGGACCCAGCGGGCGCACTCCGACGACATCCGCGACTTCACCGACGGTCTGGCGCAGTTCACCACTGCCCTCAAGCGCTCCGATGGTGACCTGCGCACCGTCATCCAGGGGGGTCCCGCCACCCTGGGCGAGGTCGAGAAGCTGCTCGAGGGCATGGAGCCCACCCTGCCGGTGCTGCTGGGCAACGTCGTCACGATCAACCAGGTCGCCGCGATCCGCATCCCCAACCTCGAGCAGCTGCTCGTGACCTACCCCGTCGTGATCGCCAGCGGCTTCAGCGGCACCACCAAGGACGGCTACGGCCACGTCCACCTCGACTACACCAACGACCCGCCGCCCTGTCGCAAGGGCTACCTGCCGGCGAGCAAGTGGCGTCGCGGCGACCAGACCAACGACGTCAAGCCCTACCTCAAGGCCCACTGCGCCGAGGGACCGCCGTACACGATGCGTGGACGCAACTACGCACCGAAGCCCAACAGCCCTCGCTCGCGCGTGGCGCCGTACGACCCCCGCACCGGGCAGGTGCACACTGAGGACGGCTCGGTCCTGCGGATCGACCCGGGACCGGCCGCCGTGAGCGACGTCTATGGGAGTGATGCGTGGAAGTGGATGCTGCTCGGCCCGATGCAGAAGTGACCTCCTCGGACCACCGGCCCCGCACTCTGCGCGAGCGACTGACCCTGGTCGTAGCGCTGGTGCTTCCTGTGCTGCTCGCGGCCGCCCTGCTGACCTGGCAGGTCACCGAGCTGCGGCGTGCGCAAGACGCGCAGGAGCAGGACCGCGCCGCGGTCGAGGCCGCCACCGCGCTGACCACGGCGTGGGCCTCGGTCGACTACCGCGAGGTCGACGACTACATCAGCACCGTCGAGGACGGCGCGACCGGCCCGTTCCTGAACCAGTTCCAGAACGCCGAGCCGTTCCTGCGCCAGACCCTCGAGGACAACGAGTCGCTCCAGGTTCCGGCCATCCCCGAGGACGGCGCCGCGCTGCTGGAGCGGCGCGACGACCAGGCTCGGGTCATCGTGGCGATGGACGCCCGGGTGTCGAACAAGAACACCAAGTCGCCGCAGCCGCGCCAGTACCGCCTCCAGGTGGAGCTCGAGCGGACCTCGGGCCGGTGGCTCATGAGCGGGCTGGAGTTCATCGATGAACAGTCCTGACCTGGGCTCGGGTGGGTCCGAGGCCACCAAGACCTGTCCCTACTGCGCCGAGACGATCAAGGCGGCGGCGATCAAGTGTCGCTACTGTCAGTCCGACCTCACCGAGGCGACGAGACCACCGCAAGAGGCCGCGCCCTCTGGTGGACCGGTGTCATTGCTCAAGCGACCCCGTCGCAGACGCGAAGAGCCGACGGCGCAGACTTCTGAGCCGTCGCGGCCCGTCGAGCCGATCCAGCCTCCGGCTGTCGCCGGCGAGACCCGCACCCCACGTCCGGTCTCGCGGCTGCTGGTCGGGGTCGTCGCGCTGGTGGTGCTGGGGCTGCTGGTGGCCTCGGCGCTGGTCGCCTGGCGTCAGCGCGCGATCGACCGGGACGAGGAGGCCGGCCGGGTGGCCCGGGCTGCCGTGGCCGACAAGGTCGAGACACTGCTCAGCTACCGCGCGGAGAACTTCGACGAGGACGTCGCGGCGGCGCAGAAGCTGCTCACCGCGTCGTTCCGCGAGGACTACGCGCCCACGATCGAGGAGATCCGCAAGCGGGCGCTGAAGCAGCAGCGCAATCAGCAGGCCGAGGTGCTGGCCGTCGGGCTGGTCAGCGCCGAGGACGACCACGTTCGCACGCTGGTCTTCGTCAACACGATCTCGGCGCGTGACTCCGGCCGGGGGACCCCCACCGTGATGCAGAATCGGGTCACGGTGGACCTGGTGCGCAGCGGCGACGACTGGCTCGTCGACGACTTCGCATTCCCCTCGACGTAGCCGCGTCCGACGCGGTCGACTAGGGTGGATCAAGTAGAACACGTTTCAGTTCTGACCCGGTGCCAGAGCTGACGGATGACCGAGTGGTCGGGAGGCGGTGCGAGGTGAGAACGCACGAGACCGACCTGCTGATCGTCGGGGCCGGTCCGGTGGGTCTGTACGCCGCCTACTACGCCGGCTTCCGCGGGCTGAGCGTCTCGCTGGTCGACTCGCTGCCCGAGCTCGGCGGGCAGGTCACCGCGATGTACCCCGAGAAGGACATCCTCGACGTCGCCGGGTTCCCCGTGGTCAAGGGCAAGGCCCTGGTGGCCGGACTGGCCGAGCAGGCCGCCACCGCGAGTCCCACCTACCTGCTGGACCGCAGCGCGCTGCACCTGGAGACCTCGGTCGACGGGCCGGCGGTCGTCGGCCTCGACGACGGCACGCAGGTGCACGCGAAGGCGGTGATCATCACCGCCGGCATCGGCAAGTTCGCGCCGCGTCCGTTGCCCGCGGCCACCGACTGGCCCGGTGACGAGGTCTCGTTCTTCGTCCCCTCCTTCGAGCCGTACACCGGTCAGGACGTGGTGATCGTGGGCGGCGGCGACAGCGCCTTCGACTGGGCGCTGGCTCTGGAGCCGATCGCCGCGTCGGTGACGCTGGTGCACCGCCGAGAGGCGTTCCGCGCCCACCAGGCCACGGTGGACAAGGTCATGGCCGGGTCCACGACGATCATCACGACGTCCCAGGTCAGCCGCCTGGTCGCCGGGGACGACGGACGACTGGTGTCGGTCGAGATCGAGCACGCCAAGACCAAGGAGGTCCAGGTCGTGCCGGCGCAGTCCGTCGTGGCAGCGCTCGGCTTCGTCGCCGATCTCGGCCCCATCCAGCAGTGGGGCCTGGAGACCGACAAGCGCCACATCGTGGTGGACTCCACCACGGCCACCAACCTGCCCCGGGTCTTCGCCGCGGGCGACATCAGCGACTACCCCGGCAAGGTCCGGCTGATCGCTGTCGGCTTCGGGGAGGCCGCGACCGCGGTCAACAACGCCGCGGTCACGATCAACCCAGATGCCCACCTGTTCCCCGGACACTCCTCGGAGGGCTGAGATGACGTCGGGACGGCAGTCGGTCGCGATGAGCGAGGAGGAGGTGCAGGAGTTCCTGCGGAGCAATCTCAAGGTGCAGGTCGCGAGCATCGGCAAGGACGGGGCGCCCCACCTGACCACGCTGTTCTACGTCGTGCTGGAGGAGCAGGTCTGCTTCTGGACCTACGCCACCTCGCAGAAGATCAAGAACCTCGAGCGTGATCCGCGGGTCTCGGCCCTCGTCGAGTCGGGCATGGCCTACGAGGAGCTGGCTGGGGTCTCGATCACCGGCACCGCCCGCATCGTGCGCGAGACCGACGAGATCCGTCGGATCGGCACCGCCGTCGTCCACGCGATGGCGGGCGGGGTGGACCTCGGCGACCTCGGCCGCGACATCGTCGAGCGGCAGGTGACCAAGCGGGTGGGCGTGGTGATCACACCCGACAAGGTCGCCTCATGGGACCACAGCAAGATGACCGCACTACCCGGAGGAGCAAGCTGATGAAGGTGAAGGCCGACTACGACCTCTGCGAGGCCAACGCGATGTGCGAGGCGCTCGCCCCCGACATGTTCGAGATCGACGACGACGACAACCTGCAGATCGAGGACCCGACGGTGACCGAGGAGAACCGCAGCCGGGTCGAGCAAGCGGTCGCGGCCTGCCCCAAGGCAGCGCTGAGCATCGTCGAGGACTGAGCATGCCGGACCCCGACGTCGCCGTGGCCGACACGCTCTCCCTGGACGGTCGCGTCGCCATCGTGACCGGTGCGGGCGCCGGCCTGGGCCGGGCAGAGGCCGAGGCGCTCGCCACGGCCGGCGCCCACGTCGTCCTCAACGACCTCCCCGGTGCCGCAGACGACGCCGCCGCAGCGATCCGCGAGGCAGGCGGGCGCGCGTCCGTGGTGCCCGGGGACGTGGCCGAGCGGTCCACGGCGGACGCGCTGATGGCGGCGACCGCGGGCGAGCTCGGGCGGCTCGACGTCGTGGTCAACAACGCCGGGGTCACCCGCGACCGGATGCTGTTCAACATGTCCGACGAGGAGTGGGACACCGTGATCGCGATCCATCTGCGCGGCCACTTCCTGCTGGGACGCAACGCAGCGTCGTACTGGCGCACGCAGTCCAAGGAGCAGGGCGGTCCGGTCTACGGGCGCATCGTCAACACCTCCTCCGAGGCCTTCCTCTCCGGCTCGCCGGGCCAGGCGAACTACGCCGCTGCCAAGGCCGGCATCACCGCGCTCACGCTCTCCGAGGCGCGCGGGCTCTCTCGGGTCGGCGTCACCGCCAACGCGATCTGCCCCCGCGCCCGCACCGCGATGACCGCGGGGGTCTTCGGCGAGGACGAGTCGGGGCGCGAGGTCGACCCGCTCTCGCCGGAGCACGTGGCGCCGCTGGTGGCCTACCTCGCGAGCCCTGCCGCGGAGCGCATCACCGGTCAGGTGTTCGTGGTCTACGGCGGCATGGTGGCCCTGGTCGCCGCGCCCGAGGTGGCCCAGCGCTTCGACGCCTCCGGGTCCACCTGGGACCTGAAGGACCTGGACGCACAGGTCGGCGGCTTCTTCGCCGACCGTGACCCGGCGGTCTGCTTCGCCGCCGACAGCATCATGACAATGGAGGTCTGAACCATGGGTCGACTCAGTGGCAAGGTGGCCATCGTCACCGGGGGCGCACAAGGACAGGGCGCCGCGATCGCGCGGGCCTTCGTCGCCGAGGGCGCGAAGGTGGCGATCGCCGACATCGCCGACGAGCCCGGCAAGGCCCTGGCCGACGAGCTGGGCAGCGAGGCGATCTTCGTCCACCACGACGTCTCCGACGAGCAGAGCTGGCAGTCGCTGGTCTCCGAGACCGGCTCGACGTTCGGCCCGGTGACCGCGCTGGTCAACAATGCCGGCGTACTCCAGTTCGCCGAGGTCGACACCATGGAGCTCGCCGACTTCGAGCGGCTCTTCGCCATCAACGTGCGCGGGTGCTTCTTGGGCATGAAGACGGTGGCGCCGGTGATGAAGGAGGCCGGCGGTGGATCGATCATGAACTGCTCGTCGGTCGAGGGCCTGGGGGGCATGCCCCACCTGGTCGGCTACACCGGCACGAAGTTCGCGATCCGCGGCATGACCAAGGCGGCGGCGCTGGAGCTGGGGCCCAAGAACATCCGGGTCAACAGCGTGCACCCCGGCATGGTCGACACCGCCATGACGCGAGGCATGGCCGGTGAGGAGGGCATGACGTGGGCCGCGGGGCGCGTCGCGTTGCGACGCGTCGGCACTCCGGAGACGATCGCTCCCATGTACGTCTTCCTCGCCAGCGACGAGAGCTCGTTCTCCACCGGAGCCGAGTTCGTCGCTGACGGCGGGTGCACCGCGACCCACTCCTTCGGCGGCTAGCCACGCCCGAGCCCTCGACCTCCGATGCTCCCGGGACCGCCTTCGTCCTCGGGGGCGGCGGCGTGCTCGGCGCCGCCGAGGTCGGGCAGCTGCGGGCGCTCGTCGAGGCCGAGATCTGGCCCGACCTGGTGCTCGGCACCTCGGTGGGGGCGCTCAACGGCGCGGTCCTGGCCGCCCATCCGGAGCCCGAGGTCGTCGAGCGGCTGGCCCGCCTGTGGGAGAGCGCGGCGAGCAGTCGCGAGATCTACTCCGACGGCCCGGTCAAGCAGGTGTCCCGCGCGGTTCGCACCGGCACCCGGCTGCACTCGAGCGCGCCGCTGCGCAAGCGGCTCCACGAGGAGCTCGGTGACCTGAGCTTCGAGGATCTCCCGGTGCGCTTCCAGTGCTGCGCGGCGAGCATCGAGCGGGCCGCCGAGCACTGGTTCACCAGCGGGCCCCTGGTCGAGGCCGTCGTGGCGTCGGCGGCGGTGCCCGGTCTCCTCGGGCCGGCCGTGGTGGCGGGGGAGCACTACCTCGACGGGGGGATCGTGAACTCGATCCCGATCGGTCGGGCAGTCACCTGTGGCGCGCGCCGGATCTTCGTGCTCCACGTGGGCCGCATCGAGCGCCCGCTCTCGGTGCCGCGTCGGCCCTGGGAGGTGGCCAGGGTCTCCTTCGAGATCGCGCGGCGCCACCGGTTCCACCGTGAGCTGGGCGAGGTCCCCGAGGGCGTCACGGCCCACGTCATGCCGACGGGCGGGGTCTCCGCCAAGGATGACTCCCTGCTCGCCTACCGGCGACTCGGGGGAGTGCGCGCGCGGATGGACTCGGCGTACGAAGCGGCGCGTGCCTACCTGGAGGAGGCCCTGTGAGGGCGTCGAACGTGGTCGCGGTGGTGCTGCGACGAGTGGTGTTCGCGCCGGCAGTGGTCGTGTTGACGTTCGTCGTGCTGACCGGGCTGCCGCTGTGGCTGCTGGGCGCGGCAGTCCTCTCACCCTTCGTCGCAGGGCGACTGCGCCCGCTGCGGCTGCTCTGGCTCGCGGTGGTCCAGCTGGTGCTCGAGAGCGCGATGCTGATCGCGATGTTCGGGCTCTGGCTGGCCTCGGGGTTCGGCTGGGCGATCCGCCGGCCGTGGTTCGAGCGGGCGCACTACGTGATCGCCCGGTGGTACCTCGTGGCCATCTTCCGCGAAGCGAGACGGGTGCTTCGTCTGGCGATCCGCACCCAGGGGGAGGCGCCCGACGTGGGGCCGGGGGCTCCGCTGCTGGTGTGCTCGCGCCACGCGGGTCCCGGCGACTCCTTCATCTTGATGTACGCCCTGATGCACTGGTACGACCGCGAGCCACGGGTGGTGCTCAAGGACACCTTGGCGTGGGACCCGATGGTCGACGTCCTGCTCAACCGGGTGCCGAGCCGGTTCGTCTCGGGCCGACCGGGCGACGACGTCGAGTCGCAGATCGCGGACCTGGCGCGTGACCTCGACGAGGACGACGCCTTCGTGATCTTCCCCGAGGGGGGCAACTTCACCCCGGGCCGGCGGCAACGGGCGATCGAGAAGCTGCGAGAGCGTGGGCACCACGACATGGCCGACCGCGCGCAGCGGATGCGCCACGTGCTCGCCCCCCGTCCCGGGGGGTTCCTGGCGGCGCTGGAGGCCAACCTGGACTCCGACGTGCTGCTGGTCGCCCACACCGGGCTCGATCACCTGATGACGATCACCGACGTCTGGCGCGAGCTCCCCATGGACAAGGAGCTGGTGATGCGGTGGTGGCGGGTCTCCCGCGACGAGGTGCCGGAGGGGCGTGATGCCCAGATCGACTGGCTCTACCACCGGTGGGCCGAGATCGACGAGTGGGTCGAGCACCATCGCCCGCGCGACCTTCCGCCCGTCTCGCGGCGCCGGACCGGCGAGGGTGTGGGGTAGTGGTCCCATGACGCCACAGGAGACCCCGCGGCAAGCGAGATGGGTCGAACGTGTGTTTGAATAAAGGCATCTTCTCGAGTACACTGGCTGCATGACAGTGGCCCTGACCGACCTCGATGCTGCTGGGTTGTTGGCGGCCTCCTCGAGTGCGGTGCGGGCGCGTCGGTTGGCGGAGGTCGAGGACCTGCTGGTGCTGCTGGCGTGGGCTGGTGTGCACTCGGTGGACCCGACGAGGGGTCCCGAGGGCGGGCTGGCGCGCACGGTGGGCAACGTGCTGGTCGAGGTCGGTGGTGAGGGCACCCCACCGGTGCAGGACTTCTGCCTCGGTGAGATCGCGCTGGCCCGGGGCACCGGGGTGCTGGCCACCCGCAACGCGATCGCCGACGTGCTGGATCTGGTGCACCGGCTGCCGCGCTGCTGGCAGGCATGCCTGTCGGGCGAGGTGGAGACCTGGGTGGCGCGACGGGTCGCGAAGCTCTCGCGGCACCTGCCGCTGATGCGGGTCGGGGTGGTGGATGCGGCGATCGCGCCGATGCTGGCCACCGAGTCCGCACGCAGGGTGCTCGACGTGCTCGAGGCGAAGGTCATCGAGGCAGACCCGGCCCTGCACGCGCAGCGGACCGCCCACGAACGCAGCCGGCGCTACGTCGCGCTCTCACGCACCGACGAGGCCGGCCTGAAGACCGTGATCGCGCGGATCAGCGCCGGCGACGCGGTCTGGGTGCAGGCCACGATCACCCGCGTCAGCGAGATCCTCGCCGCCCAAGATCGGGCTCTGACCCGTGACCAGGCCCGGGCGGCGGCGTTCGGGTGGCTGGCGCGTCCCGCCGAGCTGCTCATCCTGCTGTTGGAGCACACCGCGGGTGATGGTGACGTCGAGGGCAATCGGGCACTCGCGTTCCCCACCGACCTGCTCGAGGCACTCAAAGCTGCGGACTGGTCGTGCCTGACCCCGAAGACCCAGCTCTACGTCCACCTGCACGAAGCGGTGCTGCAGGGCGCACCCGGGGTGGCGCGGGCCGAGGAGATCGGCCCGGTCCCGCTGGAGCACCTGCGTGAGCTGCTGGCCGGCACGCAGATCAGCGTGAAGCCGGTGATCGACCTGCCCGGCCGGGTCCGCCACACGGCGTATGAGCACCCCACCGCGTTGAAGGAACGGGTCCACCTGATCACCGGTGGTGACTACTGGCCCTGGGCGGTCTCCACCACCCGAGCCGTCGACTATGACCACCCCACCCCCTACGTCCCACCCGACCAGGGCGGACCACCGGGCCAGACTGGCACCCACAACTCCGGGCCACTCGGGCGGCGACACCACAAGTGGAAGACCCACGCCGGCTACACCTCACGACAGTCCGGCGCCGGCCGCTACGTCTGGATGACCCCCCATGGCCTGGCCTTCGAGGTCAACCAGCACGGCAGCCGACCCATCGACCCCACCCAGGCCGAGGCGATCATCAACGCCGGACCCAACACCGAGATCTACTTCGCGCCCTACCCGATCGAGGTCGACATCCAGCTCAGCTGAGGTCAGGAGTCGGCGGCGCGGTGGTGACCGGTCTTGGACTGCATCTGCTCGGTGGGGGCGCCCGGATCCACCGGGCCGCGGTCGGCGCTCGGAGCCCGCTTGACCCGTCGCGGTCGTGGCCGGGTGCGCTTGTGCAGCTGCACCTGACGCGCCATCCGCTCGGTGAGGTCAAGCTCGCGCAGCAGACGCCGGACCGTGGAGAGGATCGAGACGGTCAGCTCGATGTCGACCGCGACCTCGGCTGCTCGGCGGTGGGCCTCGAGGTCGGACCGCGTCGCCCGCAGGGCGGTGACGGCCTCGGCCAGCGTCTCGACCTCGGTGCGGCCGGCTCTGGCGCTCTCGGCGCCGCGCCCCGCTTCGTCGCGCACGAGCCGACCGAAGGTCTGCACCAGGTCGGCGAGCTGTTCGAGGGCGCGGGCGAAGAGCGCGAGGTCGTCCTGGTCCGGTTCCCACTCGTCGCTGGCCACCGCATCGGCGAGTGAGCGGAACATCGCCCGGACGGCGACCGAGGTGTGCTCGAGCGCCTCCAGCCCCTGCTTGAGGCCGGGGGAGACGTCGGAGGTGCTCAGCTTGCTCAGGTTGAGCCGGCGGCTCGCCTCCGCGGTCTCGAGCAGCTCGTCGATGGCCGGGACGTCGCGGGTGATGCCGCGCGCCTTGATCAGCCACGAGCGTGAGTCGCCCGCGATCTCGCTGAGGTCCCCGCTGCACTCGCGCAGCGAGCCGGCCGCTTTGCGCAGCAGCGTCGCCTGCTCCGCGCCGAGGTCCTCGATCGCCCGGCCCGCGTCACCGGTGGCCACCCTCGGGGGGAAGAGCAGGTTGGTGGCGACCGCGATGGTCGCGCCGACCAGCGACTCGGTGATCCGCTCCCACGCCGCGGCCTCGGCGCCGAACGAACCGACCCCCAGCACCAGCATGGCGCTGATCGGCACCTCGACGAGGGCGTTTCGCACGCGCAGCGCCTGCCCGACCAGCAGTGACGCTCCGATCACCAACGCGAGGCTCCACCAGGTGAGCGGGAACTGGTCGGCGAGGATCACCGCGACGCTCACCCCGACCACGACGGCGGCCACGCGCTCGATGCCGGTGGTCAGCAGCGACACCGGTGTCACCTGGACCACCAGCATCGCGGTCAGCGGCGCCACCAGCGGCGTGTGCTGGTCGAAGAGCACGCTCGCCAGGGCGTAGCTCGCCGTGGCCGCTGCGGTGATCCGCAGTGTCCAGAGCAGGCTCTCGGGACTGCGACGCACGCGGTTGACCTGACCGAGCACGAAGCGCAGCCACGAGGGGCGCTTGCGGCGCCGGTCAGAGGGCGCATGAGTGGACGGGGGCACCATCACATGATCCCGCGAGCATCGCTGGCAGCCAACGGCGCGGCCAGATCAGCTCTGGTGAATCCTGTCAGGCTTCATGGGAAGCAGATCCGATGCTTCCCCGGTCACTCGCTCGGCTGATCAGGACGTGGCTTCGAGCTGACTTCGGCTGCGTGACTTTCGCGGCGGTATGCAGCACGGCTGCGCGCAGGCCAATCGCGGCGATACGGCGCACCCCGGCGGTCGGAGGAGACTGTAGGGGTCAATCAGGTCCAGCTGGCGGCCGCCGCGAGCGAACCACCGCCGTCGTCGCCAGGACGATGAGCACGGCAGCTGCAACCAGCCAAGCGATGCCCGAGATGGTGAGCACGGCGCTTGAGGTATCCGTCGTCGGTTCGGCGACCATCTCGCCGACGCCACCGAGGCCGACCACAGCCGCCGTGAGGTAGGCCAGGGCGATTCCGGCCCAGCTGGACCGGTCCCGGCGCGGCGCCAAGAGCACGATGAGAACCATCAGCAATACGGGCAGGAGTGGGGCGGAAATCGCCGTACCGCGGGTGACGAACTCCTGGCCGGCATCGGTACCAACGCCGCCGAACTGGGCAGGCAGGTTGACCGCGACCGCGATGATCGTCGCGACCACGTTCAGCACGAGCAGCACCAGCGCGAACCATCGCAGCCGGGAGACTGCGGCAGGGTCGGGTAGGGGCATGGGCTCCACCCTGTTGTCGCGGAATCTGATTGTCACGCGCTTCCGACACGGCGTTTCGAGGATTGCCGAAGCGGGTGCCGCGTCGAGTCGGAGCTCATCAGCCAGTTCGTCAGCGATTGGGGAACCGCGCGTTCGCCAATCGCAAGGCTGGCCAGCGGTCAGTGGAGCCGCAGTAGACGCGGCGGAGAGACGCATATCTTGAGTGGTCACCTTCACTCGCCGCTAGCGTTCGACGGGTGAGCCGGAAGATCTACGAGGTTATCGAGGCAGTCCTTGCCTTGCCGCGTGCCGAGCGGGCCGTGGTGATGGAGCGGCTGAAGGAGAGCCTTGAACAGCCTGACGTGCCTGGTGGCATCATCGTGGAGCCACAAGATCTCGTGGAGCTCGGCGCCAGGTACGTCTTCCCGAAGAACCGCCGCTACCCGCGGGAGACCGTGACCCTGACGTCGAAGGCCGGGCCCACGCTGTCGACGAAATGGGGAGCGCTCGCCATTGCCGACCCCTGGTTCCCGGAGGCCGCGCCCGCAGCCCCCGCGATCGGCATGGGTGCAAAGGAGTACCCGACGGCGGTCATCGTGATCACGCGCACCCGCGCCAAGACCGGCGCCGGCGAGGTGTTGCCGGTCGGCGCCACGGTCGGCGCGGTCGCCGATGTGGCCGCGTGGCAGCCGCTCGCCGACGATGGCCAGTTCCAGCTCGACTCCGATTCCTCGCTCGGAGCTTTCTACGAGATCACTGACGCGGCTTCCCTCCGGCCGCTCTTCGAGGACGACCTGTACATGCAGGGCATCTTTAACCGGGCGCTTGAGGAGGCGATCGTTCCGATGGAGGGCGATGGACGGACGTTGGCGGCGGCGTTCCTGTGTGGCAAGGATCTGCATCCGGCGTGGGTGGGGTTTGACGCGAACGGTGTCGCGGTTGCCGTGCTTCTCGACTTCGGCGTGCTCTCACACGCGCGGGGCCGCCAGGACGAAGTGACTCGCTGACTCGTGGCGCGAGAGCTCTTCCGTAGACCGCGGGTAGACGCCATTGTCGCGGCGAAGTGACACAGGACTGCCGCAACAAGGTAGCCAGCGCTGATGCACTGAGCTGGTCGAGCTCGACGTGCATGCGCGGCTAGTGGCCAGCGTGGTCGGTATGGCGGGCAACGGTTTGCCGCGCGCCGGGGGTGGTCCAGGCGATCATTGCGCTCTGGTTTGGTCCCATCGCGGTGTCCCACCAAGGCAGCGGGTTGTCCCTCAAGGTGGCGCCCGTATCGACCACCGGCCCCCAACCGGTGCTGCTGGCGTCCCGAAGTGCCGTCAACACCCGGCCATGCTGAGCCCAGCTGAGCAGCCCCGCGCCATCCGGCGTAACGCGCAGCACGGGATCGGAGCAGATGCGCCCCACGGCGCTGGTCGGCACGGGTTCCGAATCGACCTCGCCTGAAGGCGTGACGGAGGCGGTCATCAGGACGCCCCTGAGTGAACACGAGCCGCCTTGCACCCACGCCACCAACGCGGAACCGTCTCTTGTCCCGACGACGTCCAACAGCTCGATCGGCCGGTCCGGCGGGGCACTGATCTCGCCTTGGACCCAGTCGCCCTTGGCAGGGTGAGCTACGCGGACGGCGAGCAACCCGGTTGCCCGTTCCCGGTCGCTCCAAGCGAGGTGCACATCTCGGCCATTGGCGGCATCCAGGGCTACGGACAGGTAGTCCGTGGCCGGCGTGTCGAGTGTCAGACGCGTTCGCCAGCCATGTCGTCCGCGTTGAGCGAGGTCCAACCAGCGAGCGTGGCCAGGTGTTGAGCTGCGACGGCCCCTGAGGTAGGCCACGCTCGCCACACCACCGGAACCCATGGCGACCGCAGGGCTGCCCTCGGCGGAGTACGCGCGGCTGTCCGGCACTGGCAGCGAGGTCCGCTCATCCCAGGCGCCATCAGGCCGGCGGTAGACCACGGCGATCGATCCAGCCTGGTTCCACGCAACGATCGCCGCCCCTGAGGCTGAGAAGTCGACGTGCGGTAGATCACCGCCGAAGCCGCCAGTGGAGATGAGTTGTGGTCGCGACCACCTGCCGTCTGCGACACGGTCGGAGGCCCACAGCCGTAGCGCTCGCTTCCACACAGCGGTCACGGTGCCGTCTCGATCGACTCCGATGCCCAGAAGGTAGACGCGCCCCCCGCGAGAGCCGGGTACGAGCTCCGTCCGTCCCCACGACTTGCCTTGAGACGACTGCCTGAGACGAATGCCGTGCGACTGCCAGGCCGCGGTCGCGATCCCGTCCCGCCCGACGGCTAGTCGCGGGCCACCCCCGCCTTGGCCCCCACCGAGTCGGTCGACCCCGGACCACGGTGTGCCCCGACCTGAACTCCTGGCGGTAACGGCAACACCATGGCTGCCGGTGCTAGCAGCACTCGGATGTGTGTCGTCAGCAGGACCCGTCCATGAGGACGAACACCCTGCGAGCAGCACGCACCCCGTCAGACAGCTGGCCGCCTTGAACGCGTGGATCCGCCTCAACATGTGGACCCCGATCGTCAGGCGTCGTCATCACGACAGGACACGACAAGGTTCGTCCGCTCGACCGTCCCTGTCCAGTGCCACACGGGATGGACGGCGGCGCGCTGCTACGGCGCGACCCCGTACCTCGACGTATTGGCTCCGGCGTGGCAGCAGCTCCATGGAACCAAGATGGTTCGGTTCGTCCTCCATCGGTTCGTCCTCCGGAGTGCTAACGCATCCGACCGAACTCCCGCTTCTCCTCACCACATGCGGGCCGGTTGTCTCCGGTGGCTCTCTACGCCCGCGACCTAGTGGGCGGTAGGACGCATCGTCCCTGCATCTCTGCCTGAGTGGCAGCATCCGGCGGTTGCCGACTCCTGTCGAGGTTGTCAGTCCGCGGGAGGAAGGCGTCAGGTCGTCTCGACCGTGACGTCGTCGACGAAGCAGTAGGCCCAATGCTCGCCCGGTTCGAGGGAAGCCATCGTGGCGTGCCCTGCGACCGATCCGTGCTCCCGCGAGTGCCGTCCCGGCGAGGAGTCGCAGCAGCCCACGAACCCGCACTCCAGGCAGATTCGCAGGTGCACCCACGTGACACCCTCACGCAGGCATCCCGGACACCCGCGGGTGGCGGGGAGCACCGGGCGCACCTGACCGGTGTGCTCGCACCCGGTGTCCTCGGGCCACACGACGTCCACCACCCGGGTGGGGTCGGCCCAGGTGGGGCCGTCGCGCTCCGCGGTCGGCACGATGGCTGCCTGGTCGCCGAGCTGGGCGAGCACGGTCTCGTGCAGGCTCAACCGGGTTGCCGCTGCGGCATCGATCAGGTGGTCGACGCCGGCTGCGGCCAGCTCGGGACCACCCACCCCCTGGGTGCGCACGACGATCCGAGCCCTGGTCATCGTCCGAGCGATCCTGGCCACGCTCTCGGCCTGCACCGGCTCGTCCTCGGCGATCACGACCAGGCGCGCCTCGGGGACCCCGGCCTCGGTCAGCACGTGGGCCCGCACCGAGTCGCCCCGGACCACGCGCACGCCCAGCTCCTCGGCCTCACCGGCACCGACGGGGTTCAGCGTGGTCATCGTGACCGGGACGTCGCGGCTGACCAGGTCGTGCGCGACCTGCAGCGAGTCGGGGCCCCAGCCGAGGAAGACCACCTGCCGATCGGTGGGCCGCTGCGGGGTCTGCGTCGAGCGCCCGGCCCCGCTTGATGACTTCGGCAGCGTGGCGGAGGAGCCGAGCAGACGTGGGCCCACCGCGGCCAGGATCGGTGTCATCGCCATGAGCAGCACGGTCGTGGCCACGAAGGTCTGCGAGCCCTGCTCGCCCAGCCCTGCCGGACTCAGCCCGGCCTCGTCCCCGACCGTGACCAGGACGAAGGAGAACTCGCCGATCTGGCCCAGCAGGAGCCCGGTGGCGAGGGCCTGGCGCCACCCCACGCCCGGGAGCGGGGCCAGTGCGAGCGCAGTGCTCCCCACCTTGAGCGCGAGGACGGCCACGGTGACCCCGAGCACCAGCGGCAGGTGGGAGAGCAGGAACCCGACGTCGAGCAGCATCCCGACGGAGACGAAGAAGACGGCCGAGAAGATGATCTGCAGTGGCAGCACCTCGGCGAAGGCATGCGTGCTGTGCCGGCTCTCGCTGACCATGAGCCCGGCCAGGAACGCGCCCAGCGAGACGCTCACCCCGGCCAAGGCAGTGAGGTACGCCGTGCCGAAGCAGATGGCGACCACGCTGAGCAAGAAGACCTCCGGCGAGCACGCGGCGGCGACCTTCTCCAGGACCGGCGGCATCACCCGGCGCGCCACCACGAGCACCACGGCCACGACCGCGACCGCGGTCGCCAGGGCCTGGACCAGCGGACCCGCGCCGCCGGAGGCTTCCTCCCCCAGGAGCGGGACCAGGAGGACCATGGCGACCACCGCGAGGTCCTGGAAGATCAGGACCGACAGCGCCAGGCGCCCACGCACCGTGGCGCTCTGGCCGGCGTCGGAGAGGAGCTTGAGCACGATCGCGGTCGAGGACAGCGTGATCAGGAACCCGCTGAAGAGGCTCTCCTGCATCGACCCGCCCGCCAGCCCGACGACTGCCGCGCCGACGCCGAGGGTCAGCAGGACCTGGGCGCCGCCCCCCAGGACGATCCAGCGCCACACCCGCGCGAGCCGCTCGAGGGAGAACTCGATGCCGATGGTGAACAGCAGCAGGATCACCCCGACCTCGGCCGCGGAGTCGACCGCCTCCGTGGAGGCGACCAGGCCCAGCTGCGCGGGACCGATCAGCACCCCGGCGAGCAGGAAGCCGACGATCGGCACGACCCTGACCTGCACGCTGAGGTAGCCGACCACGCCTGCGGCGAGGACCAGGGCCGTGGTGGGTCCGAGGAACCCGGGCATGTCGGTCGCGGCCTGGGCCGCGAGCCCGGTCATCGCGGGAGGTCCTGGCGTGCAGTCCTGGGCCGGTCCGGGAGCCGCGTCATGGACTCAGTGTGCCGGGAGGTGCCGAACCGGACCTCAGGTGGTGGCGATGACCGCCTCGGCGACCGGGGAGCCGTCACTGAGCAGGGCCGCCTTCCACACCGGCCAGTCGACCGCGACCCCGACGACGTCCTGGGGGAACCGGGCGGTGACGTGGTCGTCGGAGACGTCTGCGTCGACCGTCACCGGCCGGCGGTCACCAGCGGCCTCGACGTACTGCTCACCGGCGCCGGCGCCCTCCTCGCCGGCACCGCGCTGGTGGACCAGCGTGACCTGCTCGCTGTTGTCGGAGCTGATGATCGTGACGCAGTACCCGAGCCGGTCGCCGCTCAAGCCGCCCTCCCACTCGATGTCGAAGACCACGGTGCCGCCACCGATGCTGCGCCCGCACTCCAGGATCTGCGTCATGGCCCGACCCTACGACGCGGCGACCCCGCTCGGGCGCGCGAGATCAGCAGCGAACCAACGTGTCGAGCAGGTGCTGTACCTGCTTGGGCGGGTCGGTCGTCACACCGCTGTGCACGGGGCCCGGCTGGACGACCGTGCTCCGGGGCGCGCTCAGGAACCCGAACCGGGTGCCGAGGGGAGAGCGTCCGGCCTCGCCCGTGTCGCCGTCCCCCCGGCAGACGCCCTGGATGCCTGCCAGTGCCGAGTCGACCGCGTCGAGGTCGAGGAGAGGCGCGAGCGCGCTGAGCCTCTCCCGGTCGACCAGGACCGCACAGCGCAGGTACTCGGCGCTCTGGCAGTACAGGACCACCCCGACGTTGAGGAACTCCTCGCGATCGACCCGTGGCACGCAGCGCAGCACCACGTAGGAGTAGGGCTGTGGCTCGACTGGGCTCACGCCGCACCGTCCCGGATCCAGTCGCGCGGACCATCGACCCGAGCGAGGAGGAACTCGACGTAGGCCGCCCGCACCTGCTCCAGCCCGACGCCGGGCACCTGCTCCAGCCACTCGGCGGGCACCAGAGCGAGCACGTCGTGGAGCAGCTCGGCGCTGACCTGGGGTGCGAGCTCGGCGTCCACCTCGGGCAGTGCGGACGCGTGGCCCGCCAGCACGTGGTCGTCGATCCGGTAGGGCTGGTGGGCGAATCGCTCTGCTGACCACCGGGCCGAGCCGGTGCCGCCGTCCCAGCTGTGGTGGAAGTACAGGCAGGCGCCATGGTCGATTGCCCAGAGCCGGCCTCCCCACAGCAACAGGTTGGGATTGCGCCACGAGCGGTCGACATTGGCGGTCAGGGCGTCGAGCCACAGCACCCGCGCTGCCGCCTCCGGGTCGGGCCGACTCGTCACGTCGTAGCCGAAGGCACCCGGGAGGAAGTCGATGCCGAGGTTGAGCCCGATGCTCGCGGTCAGGAGGTCCTGGACCTCCTCGTCGGCCTCGTAGCGGGCGATCTCGGCCGGGACGTCGAGGAGGGCGAGGCGGGGGACGTCCACCCCCAGACGGCGGGCGAGCTCACCCACCACCACCTCGGCGACCAGCACCCGCAGCCCCTGACCGGCGCCGCGGAACTTGCACACGTAGATGCCCAGGTCGTCGGCCTCGACGAGGCCGGGAAGCGAACCGCCCTCGCGCAGGGGAGTGACGTAGCGCGTGGCGCGGACCTGCGCCAGCTCACTCATCGGGGGTGGCCGCTCACAGGTGCATCATGTGACCCGCGATGCCCTCGACGGCCTCCTTGACCGCCTCGGAGAGCGTCGGGTGGGCGAAGACGTTGCGCGCCACCTCGTCGGCGGTCAGGTCCCACTTCTGGGCGAGGGTCAGGACGGGCAGCAGCTCGGTGACGTCGGGGCCGATCATGTGGGCGCCGATGATCTCGTTGTACTGCGCGTCCGCGACCACCTTGACGAAGCCCGTGGTGTCCCCGAGGCCCTTGGCCTTGCCGTTGGCCGAGAACGGGAACTTCGCGGTCTTCACCTCGTAGCCCTTCTCCTTGGCCTGGGCCTCGGAGTAGCCGAACGAGGCGATCTGCGGCTGGCAGTACGTCGCGCGCGGGATCATGTCGAAGTCGATCTCGACGGTCTCCTCGCCGGCGATCGTCTCGGCGGTGACCATGCCCATCGCCTCGGCGGTGTGGGCGAGCATCAGCTTGCCGGTGACGTCGCCGATCGCGTAGACCCCCTCGACGTTGGTGCGGCCGCGCTCGTCGATGGCGATGGCGCCCCTGTCGGTGGTCTCCACCCCGGTCTTGTCCAGCCCGAAGCCCTCGAGCCGCGGGGCGAAGCCGATCGCCTGCAGCACCTTGTCGGTCTCGATGACCTCCTCGTCGTCGCCCTTGCTGACGGTGACCTTGACCTTGGAACCGTCGTCCTCGATCTTCTCGACCTTGGTGCCGGTCATGACGTTCACGCCGAGCTTCTTGTAGTGCTTGCCGAGCTCCTTGGAGATCTCCTCGTCCTCGGTGGGCACCATCCGGTCGAGGAACTCCACGATCGTCACCTCGACGCCGAAGTTGGCCATGACGTAGGCGAACTCGACGCCGATCGCTCCCGAGCCCGCGATGACGATGCTGCTCGGCAGCTCCTCGTCGAGGATCTGCTCCTCGTAGGTCACCACGTTCTCCGACAGCTCGGTGCCGGGCACCAGACGGGTGGTGGCGCCGGTGGCGATGATGATGTGGTCGCCGGTGATCTCCTCGGTGCCGCCGTCGTTGAGCTCCACCGAGATCGTCTTGGCGTCGGTGAAGGTCCCCCAGCCGTCGATCTCGGTGATCTTGTTCTTCTTCATCAGGAAGTGGACGCCCTTGACGATCTCCGCTGAGACCTTGCGGCTGCGCTGGTGGGTGGGGGCGTAGGCCATCGTGGCCTCGCCCTCGATGCCGAAGAGGTCCTTCTCGTGGGCCAGGATGTGCGCCAGCTCGGCGTTGCGCAGCAGCGCCTTGCTCGGGATGCAGCCCACGTTGAGGCACACCCCGCCCCAGTACTGCTTCTCGATCACGGCCGTCTTGAGGCCGAGCTGCGAGGCGCGGATGGCGGCGACGTACCCACCGGGTCCGGCACCGAGGACGACGACATCGAAGTGCTGGCTCATGTCGGGGAGCCTATCGCCCGACCCCGCTCGCGGCGCCAGGTCAGACCGGGACCAGCTCCACCGCGCCCACCAGGTAGCGCGCGAGGACGACGTGAGCGACGTCGGGGTCGGCCCCGAACGGCTCGGCGACCGCGACCGCTCCGGCCTCGGTCGCCAGCTCGGCGGCACGGTCGTAGAGCAGGCCGGGAGCCAGGAACAGCGATCCCACCGCGACGTGGCGTCGACCCTGGGCGCGCAGCGCGCGGACCGCCTCGCCGGTCGCGGGCGGAGAGGCCGAGGCGTAGGCGGGGACGACCGGGAGCCGGTGCCGGTGGCTCCACTGGCGGGCGAGCCGCTGGATCGCCTGCAGCGCGAGCGGGTCGCTGGTCCCCGCCGCTGCGAGCACGAGGCCGTCGAGCTCGCGGACCCGCGCCCCCACCAGCGACTCGCGCACCCGGCGGTCGAGCACGTCGAGCAGGTGCTGGCCCAGGCCGAGCACCTTGGTGACCCGGATCAGCAGGCCCTCGTGGCGCGCGGTGGCCTCGGCGACGGCCGCCGGGACGTCGACCCGGGCATGGAACGCCTCGGTCAGCAGCAGCGGCACCACCACGACCTCCTCGACCCCGGAGCGCACCAGCCGGTCGACGACGGTCTGGAAGTCGGGCCGTGACAGGTCGAGGAAGGCGGTCTCCACGCGCAGGTCGGGGCGCATCGAGCGCACCTGCGCCACGAGGTCACGCACGGCGCTCGCCGATCGCGGGTCGCGGCTGCCGTGTGCCAGTGCCACTAGAGCCGGTGCGGTCATGGGGTGCCTCCAGAGGAAGGGTCGTGCTGCGGTCGGGGGATCATCAGTGGATCCCGCACTCGGTCTTGTCGCGGCCGGCCCAGCGGCCGCTGCGGGGGTCGGCTCCGGGCTCGACCCGCCGGGTGCAGGGCCAGCAGCCGATCGAGGGGTAGCCGTCCTCCACCAGGGGGTTGAGCAGGATCTTGTGCCGCGCCACGTACTGCTCGACCTGCTGGTCGCTCCAGCGCGCCAAGGGGGAGACCTTGACCTTGCCCTTGGCCTCGTCCCACCCGATGACCGGGGCGATCACGCGGTCGCGGGTCTCGGCCCGACGCAGACCGGTCGCCCAGGCGTCGTAGTCCTCCAGCGCGCGGCGCAGGGGTGCCACCTTGCGCAGCGCGCAGCACAGGTCGGGGTCGCGCTCGAAGAGTCGAGGGCCGTGCTCGCGGTCCTGCTCCTCGACGGTCTGCTCGGGGCGGACGTCGACGAGGTTGACCGGCAACGTGGCCGCCACCGCGTCACGGGTGCCGATGGTCTCGGCGAAGTGGTAGCCGGTGTCGAGGAACACCACGTCGACACCCGGCGCGACCCGGCTCACGAGGTGGGCCAGCACGGCGTCCCCCATGGAGGAGGTGACGCAGAACCGCTCGCCGAACGTGGCCACCGCCCACTCCACGATGTCCTCGGCCGGGGCGAGCTCCAGCTCGGCGCCGACCGCCTGCACCAGCTCGCGCAGCTCGGCCGGCGTGCGACCGGTGGTGTCGCTGCCGCGCGTGCGACGGGCGAGCTCGGTGGTCGCTGCGGTCATCCCGCCACCACCTCGGCGAGGTCGGCATCCCCGCGCAGCACCTCGTCGTCGGCCCGGCCGACCCACGTGGCGAAGGGCTCGCCCGGCTCGCGCTGGGCCAGGTAGTGCCGCACGAGGTTCTCGACGTAGTCGTCGAGCGCTGCACTGGTCACCTTGTGGGCACGCAGCTTGCGGCCGAAGGGCGCCTCGGTGTGCTCCCCGGCCAGCCCGATGCCACCGCCGAGGTGCACCTGGAAGCCCTCGACCTGCTGGTCGCCGTGACGCACGAGCTGACCCTTGAGGCCGATGTCGGCGATCTGGGTGCGCGCACAGGCGTTGGGGCAGCCGTTGAGGTTGATCGTGATCGGGGTGTCGAGGTCGGGGATCCGGCGCTCCAGCTCCGCGACCAGGTCCTGGGCCCTGCCCTTGGTGTTGACCAGCGCGAGCTTGCAGAACTCGATGCCGGTGCAGGCCATGGTCGAGCGCCGCCACATCGACGGAGTCGTGGTGAGGCCGATCTGCTCGAGGTCGGCCTGGAACGCCTCGACGTCGTCGCCGTGCACCCCCAGCACCACGAGCTTCTGGTACGACGTCAGCCGGACTCCGCGGGCGCCGTACCGCTCGACCACGTCGGCCAGGTTGCTCAGCAGCGTGCCGCTGACCCGGCCCACGACCGGCGCTGCGCCGAGGTAGAACAGCCCGTCCTTCTGCGCGTGGACGCCGACGTGGTCGCCGTTCGTGGTCGGTGCCTCGGGGGAGGGGCAGTCGACCAGCGTGCGGCGGAGGTACTCGGTCTCGAGGACCTCGCGGAACTTCTGCACGCCCCAGTCGGCGACGAGGAACTTCAGTCGAGCGCGGTTGCGCAGGCGCCGGTAGCCGTAGTCGCGGAAGATCGACGCCACGCCCTCCCAGGCGTCGGCGACCTCGTCGAGGGGGATCCACACGCCGAGCTTCTGGGCGAGCATCGGGTTGGTCGACAGGCCGCCGCCGACCCACAGGTCGAACCCCGGCCCGTGCTCGGGGTGGACCGTGCCGACGAAGGAGACGTCGTTGACCTCGGGGGCGCCGTCGAGGCTGGGGTGACCCGAGGCGGAGGTCTTGAACTTGCGCGGCAGGTTGGCGTAGTCGGGGTTGCCGATGTGGCGACGCTTGATCTCCGCCAGGGCAGGAGTGGCGTCGATGATCTCGTCGGCGGCGACGCCGGCGACGGGGGAGCCGAGGAACGGGCGCGGTGAGTCGCCGCACGCCTCGGTGGTGCTCAGGCCCACCGGCTCCAGGAGGTCCCAGATCGCCGGCACGTCCTCGATCCGCACCCAGTGGTACTGGATGTTCTGCCGGTCGGAGATGTCGGCGGAGTCGCGCGCGAACCGGGTGGAGGCCTCGCCGAGCGCACGCAGCTGCGCCGGGCGCAGGAGGGCGCCGTCGGTCCGCACCCGCATCATGAAGTAGCGGTCCTCGAGCTCGGCCGGCTCCAGGGCCGAGGTCTGCGAGCCGTCCAGGCCCGGGCGGCGCTGGGTGTAGAGACCCATCCAGCGGAAGCGACCGCGCAGGTCGTCCTCGTCGATGGAGTCGAAACCCTCCAGGGCGTAGGTCTTCTCGATCCGCGAGCGGACGTTGAGCGGGTTGTCCTCCTTCTTGAAGACCTCGTTGGCGTTCAAGGGCTCGCGGTGTCCCAGCGCCCACTGCCCCTCGCCGCGCGGCGGGCGGTCGGGACGGGCGGACGAGGACTGGTGCTCGACGGTGGTCGTCATCGAAGAGGGCTCCTCAGCAGAGGTGCAGGCACCACGTGCGCAGACTCCGGGCCCGACGACGTTGTCAGGATGCAGCCGGCGGACGCAGGCCAGCTGGACGGGAGGGTCGGATGCTGGCGTGCTTCAGGCCGACATACACATCATGCTGCGGGTACGACCGAGGTCCACGTGGCGTCGTGCCACGAGGTCCTGAGAGGTCGCCGCAGTGATCATGGCCAGGAGTCTCAGGTACCAGATCGGTCCGGCACAACAGAACGTCTCTCATTCTGAGATCGACGTCCAGGAAGTGAGATTCGTCCGGACAAGCGGCCGGTTTCGAGTGTCCGGCCCCGTGCAGGCGGGACGACGTACCTCGTCGCGACGCTCTAGGCTCGCCCCATGCCGGAGACCGACCCCGCCACCGTTTCTGCCGCCTACAACGCCGCCCTGGAGGTCATCGCCTCGGTCGAGCCTCGCGTCGCCGAGGCCACTCGCGCCGAGCTCGCCGACCAGCGGGCGTCGCTGAAGCTGATCGCGAGCGAGAACTACGCCTCGCCCGCCACGCTGCTCACGATGGGCACCTGGTTCTCCGACAAGTACGCCGAGGGCACCGTGGGGCACCGGTTCTACGCCGGCTGCCACAACGTCGACACCGTCGAGGCCCTCGCCGCGGAGCACGCGCGAGAGCTCTTCGGCGCGCAGTACGCCTACGCCCAGCCGCACTCGGGCATCGACGCCAACCTGGTCGCCTTCTGGTCGATCCTGGCCCACCGGGTCGAGGCTCCGGAGCTGGAGCGGCTGGGTGCGCGCAACGTCAACGACCTGACCGAGGACGACTGGGAGAAGCTGCGGGCCGAGCTCGGCAACCAGCGCCTGCTGGGCATGTCGCTCGATGCCGGTGGACACCTGACCCACGGCTTCCGGCCCAACATCAGCGGCAAGATGTTCCACCAGCAGCAGTACGGCACCGATCCCGAGACCGGGCTGCTCGACTACGACGCCGTCGCGGAGAAGGCCCGCGAGTTCCGACCCCTGATCCTGCTGGCCGGCTACTCCGCGTACCCCCGTCGGGTGAACTTCGCGAAGATGCGCGAGATCGCCGACGAGGTCGACGCCACGCTGATGGTGGACATGGCGCACTTCGCCGGCCTGGTCGCGGGGAAGGTCTTCACCGGCGACGAGGACCCGGTGCCCCACGCCCACGTGGTCACCACCACCACCCACAAGTCGCTGCGTGGTCCGCGCGGCGGCCTGGTGCTGGCCACCGAGGAGTACGCCCCCTCGGTCGACCGCGGGTGCCCGATGGTGCTGGGCGGTCCGCTCGGTCACGTGATGGCGGCCAAGGCCGTGGCCCTGGCCGAGGCGCGGCAGCCCGCCTTCCAGGACTACGCCCAGCGGATCGCCGACAACGCGCAGGCCCTCGCCGAGGGCTTCCTCAAGCGCGGTGCCACCCTGGTCACCGGCGGCACCGACAACCACCTGGTGCTGCTCGACGTCACGTCGTTCGGCATCACCGGTCGCCAGGCCGAGTCGGCACTGCTCGACGCGGGCGTGGTCACCAACCGCAACTCGGTGCCCGCCGACCCCAACGGAGCCTGGTACACCTCCGGCATCCGGTTCGGCACGCCGGCGCTGACCACGCGTGGCTTCGGCGCGGAGGAGTTCGACCGCGTCGCCGAGCTGGTCATCGACGTGCTGACCAACACCGAGCCGGCCAGCACCTCCGACGGCAGCGCGTCGAAGGCGAAGTACGCCCTCGCCGACGGCGTCTCCGACCGCGTCCGGGCAGCGTCGGCCGAGATGCTCGAGGCGCACCCGCTCTACCCGGGCCTGACCCTCACCTGAGCTCACGGCAGGCCATGCCGGCCCCGGGAGTCAGTCCTCCTGCGCCCGCAGGCCCCGCGCGTACGCCGCCTGCCCGGCGTGCTGGATGCAGTCGTCGATCACGCTGACCAGCCGCACGCCGAGCGTCACCGGCGGGTCCCAGCGGTCGTCGACGACGCGGCCCATCTCCGTGCCGGCCAGGTCGGCGAGGATCTCGGCGGTCCGGTCCTGCACCGCGTCGTGGTAGCCGCGCAGGTCCGCGGCGGAGGCGCGGACGCTGGCCACCTGCTCGCTGGTGTGCCCGTAGCCGATGTCGTGGTGCTCCAGCGGCAGGTCGAGCCGGGAGGCCCACTCGTCCCAGACCTGCGGGCTGCCGGCGAGGGCCGCCAGATGGTCGTCCAGCACCCGGGTGAGGTGCCAGACCAGCCACCCCACGGAGTTCGCCTCCGCGGCGGGCCGTGCCTCCAGGTCGGCCTGCGAGGCACCCTCGAGCACGTCGTGGACGTGCTCGCGCACCCTGCCCAGGAGGTCGGTGAGGACGGTCTGCAGGTCGCTGGTCGCGTTCATGGGGCCTCCGGACTTCTCGACGAGCCGCTCGACCCCGAGCCAACTCCGGTCCGGGGCCGCTGGCAACCCCGGCGTGGTCCAGGCCCCGCTCAGGTCGCTGTCGGCTCGGCGGGTCCGGCACCGGCCAGCAGGCGGTCGAGGCGCGCCATGGCGATCGCGCCGACCAGCGTCATCTCAGCCGACCGCGTCGAGCTGGTCCAGGAGCCACGACGGCCCCATCACCACCGCCCCCCGCGAGGTGACCAGACCCGCCAGGACCCGGTCCGCGGTCACGACCGCGCACCGGCCCCGCTGGGCCAGGTCGGCCACGAGCCGCACCAGCTCGCTGTCACCGTCGTGCGCAGCGTGAACGGTGCGCACGTGCAGGTCGCGCCCCGCCGGCACCCCCGCCTTGGCCTGGCCCTCGAGGACGAGCACCACCTCGTCGTAGGGCAGGTCGGCGCGCAGCAGCCGCTCGTGCAGGCGCCGCGCCGCTCCCGCACGGTCCTTCCACCAGCCGTCGGGACGCGACCCGACCACGTTGGCCCCGTCGACCAGCAGCCAGCTGCGCGCGCTCACCGCTTCTCCGCCATCGGTTCAGGCTAGCCACGCGGGCGCCGGTCGCGGGACCAGTGGCACCACGCCACCTCGAGGTGTGACCTGGGTCATACCGGGGTAGATGGCCTGGCGACAGCTCTGCGCCCCCAGAGACGAGGAAGTCCTCATGAGCTCCGACGCATCCGGCTCCACCACCGACCGATCCGGCACCAAGACGCGGGACAAGACCCACTGGCTCTACATGGCGGTGATCGCCGCAGTGGCCCTGGGCGTCGTGGTCGGCTTCGTCGCCCCTGACTTCGCGGTGAAGCTCGGCTGGCTGGGCGAGGGGTTCGTCGCCCTGATCAAGATGATGATCCAGCCGGTCATCTTCTGCACCCTGGTGCTCGGCATCGGCGCGGTTCGCAACGCCGCCAGCGTCGGCAAGGTCGGGGGCCTGGCCCTGGGCTACTTCCTGGCGATGTCGACCGTGGCCCTCGCGATCGGTCTGGTGGTCGGCAACATCATCAAGCCCGGCGAGGGACTGCAGCTCGACGATGCGTTGGCCAAGGAGGGGGCAGCGCAGGCCGAGGGCTCCGAAGGCACCACCGCCTTCATCATCGGGATCGTCCCGGACTCGTTGTTCTCCTCCCTCACCTCGGGCGAGGTCCTGCAGACCCTGCTGGTGGCGCTGTTGGTCGGCTTCGCACTCCAGTCGATGGGCCGGGCCGGAGCCCCGATCCTCACCGGGATCGAGCACCTCCAGCGCCTGGTCTTCAAGGTGCTGGCCATGATCTTGTGGGTGGCGCCGATCGGCGCCTTCGGGGCGATCGCGAGCGTCGTGGGCGAGACCGGCTGGGACGCGCTCAAGAGCCTGGCCACACTGATGTTCGCCTTCTACTTCACCTGCCTGGTGTTCATCTTCGGAGTGCTCAACCTGGTGCTGCGGCTCGCAACGGGTGTGAGCCTGTGGCAGCTCTACAAGTACCTGGCGCGTGAGTTCCTGCTGATCCTGTCGACCTCGTCGTCGGAGTCCGCACTGCCGCGGCTGATCGCCAAGATGGAGCACGCCGGCGTGCAGCAGAGCACCGTGGGCATCGTGGTCCCCACCGGCTACTCGTTCAACCTCGACGGCACCGCGATCTACCTGACGATGGCCTCGCTGTTCATCGCCGAGGCGATGGGTGACCCGCTCTCGATCGGTGAGCAGATCTCCCTGCTGCTGTTCATGATCATCGCCTCCAAGGGCGCGGCGGGCGTCAGCGGAGCGGGCCTGGCCACGCTCGCCGGTGGGCTCTCGGCGCACCGGCCGGAGCTGCTGGACGGCGTCGGCCTGATCGTGGGCATCGACCGCTTCATGTCCGAGGCCCGGGCGCTGACCAACTTCGCGGGCAACTCGGCGGCCACCGTGCTCATCGGCCACTGGACGAACACCCTGGACCGGGAGCGGCTCGACCACGTGCTGGCGGGCCAGGACCCGTTCGACGAGTCCGACATGATGGACGAGGAGTACCTCGAGGGCCGCCGGCGCGGACACACCGACGAGCCGGTAGCGGTCACCTAGGAACCTTGAGGAACAGAGCGCCGAGCGTCGCGGCGGCCCGGGCGGCCCGGGCGGCCCTCAGCCCTTGACCGGTGTGGTGCGCTCGACCAGCGCGCTCAGCTCGAGCCCGGCCGGCAGCTGACCGAAGGTGCCGGCCTGCTCGCCCAGCCGCGAGGCACAGAAGGCGTCGGCCACCGCCGGGGGAGCGAACCGCACCAGCAGCGAGCCCTGCAGGCACACCGCCATCCGGGCCGCGAGCCGCCGGGCACCGACCTCGGCCGAGGCCGGGTCGGAGTGGTCGGCCAGCAGCTCCAGGGTCTCGCGCACCGCCCGGTCGAGCCGTGGGTCTGCGCCGGAGGCGAGGCCCACCTCGGCGATCCACGCGTCGAGCACGCCGGGCTCCCGGGTCAGCGCACGCAGCACGTCAAGGGCGTTGACGTTGCCCGAGCCCTCCCAGATCGAGTTCAGCGGCGACTCGCGGAACAGCAGGGGCATGCCGGAGTCCTCGACGTAGCCGTTGCCCCCCAGGCACTCCAGCGCCTCGGCCACCATCGCGGGGGTGCGCTTGCAGACCCAGAACTTCGCCAGGGGCAGTGCGATCCGACGCAGCGCAGCCTCGTGCTCCTCGTCGCGCCGGTCGACGGCGGCTGCCAGCCGGATCGCCAGCGCGGTCGCTGCCTCGGACTCCACCGCGAGGTCCGCGACGACGTTCTGCATCAGCGGCTTGTCGGCGAGCACGCCGCCGAAGGCGGACCGGTGCGCCACGTGCCACGACGCCTCGGCCACGGCCTTGCGCATGATGCCGGCCGACCCGAGCACGCAGTCGAGGCGGGTCGCGGCGACCATCTCGATGATGGTGCGCACCCCTCGCCCCTCGTCGCCGAGCCGCTGCGCCCAGGTGCGGTGGAACTCCAGCTCCGAGGACGCGTTCGACCGGTTGCCGAGCTTGTCCTTGAGCCGCACCACGTCGAGCCGGTTGCGCGAGCCGTCGGGGAGGACCCGTGGCACCAGGAAGCAGGTCAGGCCCCCCGGGGCCTGGCCCAGGACGAGGAAGACGTCGTTCATCGGGGCGGAGGTGAACCACTTGTGCCCGTGCAGGAGGTACTCGCCCTCCGCAGCGGTCGGGTCGGCCCTGGTCAGGTTGGCGCGGACGTCGGAGCCACCCTGCTTCTCCGTCATCCCCATGCCCGCCAGCGCTCCGGCCTTCTGCTCGGCGGGACGCACCCCGAAGTCGTAGTGGGTCGAGGCGAGCCGGGGGGTCCACTCCTTGGCGATCGCGTCGTCGACGCGCAGCGCCGGCACCGCGGCGTAGGTCATCGAGATCGGGCAGCCGTGGCCCTGCTCGGTCTGCGACCAGGCGAGGAACCCTGCCGCTCGCCGCACGTGGGCGTGCTCGTCGTCACTGGTCCACGGCGTGGCGCCCAGGCCGTGCCCGATGCCGCGCTCCAGCAACCAGTGCCACGAGGGGTGGAACTCGACCTCGTCGATGCGGTTGCCGTACCGGTCGAACGGGGTGAGGACCGGGTGGTGGCGATTCGCGAGTGCCCCCTGGGTCTGGGCCTCCTGTGTGCCCGCCTGACGCCCGATCTGCACCAGCCCCTCGGCGGTCTCGGGGGACGCGTGTCGCTGCACCGCCTCGACCAGGGCGAGGTCGCTGCTGAAGAGATCGGCGCCGGCCAGTGGCGGAGCCTGGTTGGTCGCTACCCGGGTCGAGTCGTCCATGTCGTTACCGTAGAGCCATGGCGGCCGAGGTGGAGCATCCTGTCGCCGTCGCCGATCGACTCCGCGCGGTCGTGCGCGGATGGCTGGACACGATCTGGCGACTCGTCGTCTCCACGGTCGCCAACTGTCTGCGCAACCGCGTCACCGGTCTCGCCGCCGAGGCCGCCTTCTTCGCCCTGCTGTCCCTGCCGCCCCTGCTGTTCGGTCTGACCGGCTCGATCGGCTGGGTGGTCGACACCTTCACCGATCAGAAGGTCGGTCAGTTCAAGGCGCAGGTGGTCGACCTGGCGCTGCAGGTCTTCACCCCGCTCACCGTCGACCGGATCATCGTCCCCACGATGGACGACGTGCTGGCGTCTCCGCGCTACGACGTGGTCTCGATCGGCTTCATCCTGGCGCTCTGGTCGGGGTCGCGGGCGCTCAACGTCTTCGTCGACACCGTCACGATCATGTACGGCCTGGGCGGGCACCGCGGGATCGTCCGCACCCGGATGCTGTCGTTCGGGCTCTACATCCTCGGCCTGGTGACCGGCATCGTGGCGATCCCGCTGGTGGTGGCCGGACCCACGCTGGTGGACCGGATCCTCCCGGAGCGCCTCGACGTGCTGAACCACCTCTACTGGCCCACCGTGGTCGTGCTGTGCGTGGTCATCACTGCCACGCTCTACCACGTGTCGGTCCCGGTCAGGACGTCGTGGACCTACAACCTGCCCGGCGCCTTCCTGACCCTGGGGATCTGGGTGCTGGGCTCGTTCCTCCTGCGCTGGGTGCTGACCGTGACCGCCTCGGACTCGACCTCGATCTACGGCCCGCTGGCCGCGCCGATCGCGGTCATGATCTGGCTCTACATCCTGGCCATCGCGGTGCTGATCGGCGCGGCCCTCAACGCCTCCTTCGACCAGCTGTGGCCCGAGTCCGAGCCTGAGCGCGCACGGATCGAGCTCGTGCGGCGGCTGCGCGCCCGCGCCGTCTCACGGATCCAGCGCAGCGGCGGCGCCGGCGCGCAGCGCGAGGACCACCTCGACGACGAGCTCGAGGACGACGAGGGTGACGGCCACCGTCACCGCGGCGGGAGCCGGCACTCGGACGGCATGGACGAGACCACGACGTTGATCCCGCGGCTGCGGCCCCGAGGCCTCGACGCCGTCGACACCCACGACACCGAGCACCACGCGGATCTCGACACCGACCATGCGGACGACGAGTCCACGACCCGGCTCCCGCGGTTCGACGCCCCACGGTGACATATTGGTCCTGTGGCCAACGTCAACCTGCCGACGCCCCTGCTCCTCGCTGGTGGCGCGATGTGCCTGTTGGCGGGGTACGTGGTGGGCGTGGTCGCCGGTCCCCAGACGGCTGACCAGACGGTGGCGGTCGTGGACAGCTACGACCAGGACACGCGCGAGCTGTGCCTGAGCGGTGACTCGCTGAGCGCCGACGACGGCGCCGTGGACGGCGTGCTGTGCGGCGAGTGGCGCCGCAGCCCCGGGGCGACCAAGCCCCAGGAGGGCGACGAGTTCCGGTTCGTCGCGATCCAGCGCGCGGAGGACGGCGACTCGGCGGTCTACATCCACGGCGCGGTCATGGAGGACGGGCAGTGAGCGCCTTCCGGCCCGACACGGGTGACGTCCTGCCATCCACCCCGCAGCTGCCCGAGGTCGCCCTCGACCAGGTGCGGTTCCCGGCTCGCATCCGCTCGCCGTGGTTCATCCTGGCCCGACGGGTCCTGATGGCGCTCGGGGTGCTGGTGGCGACGGTGCTGCTGGTCTACCTGGACCGTGACGGCTACCGCGACACCGCAGACCCCACGGGGGAGGTCAGCTTCACCGACGCGATCTACTACACGACGGTCACCCTGAGCACCACCGGCTACGGCGACATCTCGCCGGTCAACGACCAGGCGCGGATGGTCAACGCCTTCATCATCACGCCGCTGCGCATCGCCTTCCTGGTGCTGCTGATCGGCACCACGCTCGAGGCGCTCACCAGTGAGAGCCGGCACATGTTCCGCATCACCCAGTGGAGGAAGCGCATGAAGGACCACGTGGTCGTGGTCGGCTACGGGACCAAGGGTCGTAGCGCGGCCGAGTCCCTGATCGGCAACGGCGTCTCCCGCGAGTCCATCGTCGTGGTCGACCCGACGTCCGCAGCCCAGCTGGAGGCCAACGAGGACGGGCTGACCGCGATCCGCGGTGACGCCACCCGCCGCGACGTGCTGCGCCGGGCGGGCGCGGCCGAGGCCCGACAGATCATCGTCAGCACCAACAGCGACGACTCCACGATCCTGTGCGTGCTCAACGCGAGACAGCTCAACCAGTCCGCCCACATCGTCGCGGCGGTCCGGGAGAGCGACAACGTGCACCTGGTGAGGCAGAGCGGCGCCGACGGGGTGGTGACCTCCTCCGACGCGGTCGGCCGACTGCTGGGGCTCTCCGCAGTCAGCCCGTCGCTCGGCTCGGTCATCGACGACCTGCTCACCTACGGCGAGGGGCTCGAGGTCGCCGAGCGCGAGATCATGGTGCCCGAGGTCGGCAAGCAGCCGCAGACGCTGCCCGACCAGGTGATCGCCGTGGTCCGGGACAACCGCGTGCACCGCTACTACGAGCCCGTGGTGACCCAGCTCGCCCGCGGCGACAAAGTCGTGGTCGTGCGGCCCTCCAACGAGCTGCCGTGGGCGCCGCGCCCCGGCACCCACGGCGAGGACCTCGCCAGCGACGACGAGGACTGAGCCGCGACCTCGGGTCGTGGGACGGCGATGGTGGGATCGGGGCACCCCCGCGGCGAGCGCGGAAGACGATGGCGACCGGCGAAGCGGCCGCTGCTGCGCCATCCGGCGCAGGTCGTCGTGCTGGCCTTCGGCACCGCGACGCTGGTCGGCGCGACGCTGCTGCTGCTGCCGGTCTCTCGGGTCGACGAGGGCGGAGCGCCGGTGCTCACCGCGATCTTCACCGCGACCAGCGCCGTCTGCGTGACCGGGTTGATCACCGTCGACACCCCGACCTACTGGAGCGGCTTCGGCCAGGTCGTCATCCTCGGGCTGATCCAGGTCGGCGGCCTGGGGATCATGAGCATCGCCTCCCTCATCGGCGTCGTGCTGTCGCGCCGGATGGGGCTGCGCTCCCGGCTGACCGCGCAGGCGGAGACCAAGAGCCTCGGGCTGGGTGACGTGCGACAGGTCGTGATCGGGGTCATCCGCACCAGCCTGCTGTTCGAGGCGGCCACGGCGGTGCTGCTGACGCTGCGCTTCGCCCTCGGGTACGGCGAACCGCTCGGCCGCGCGAGCTACCTCGGCGTCTTCCACGCGGTCTCCGCCTTCAACAACGCCGGGTTCGCGCTCTACTCCGACAGCCTGACCCGCTACGTCTCCGACCCGTGGGTCTGCCTGCCGGTGGCGATGGCGGTGATCGCCGGCGGACTCGGCTTCCCGGTGCTCCTGGAGCTGCGCCGCCACCTGGCGAGCCCCGACGGCTGGAGCCTGCACACCCGGCTCACGCTGCTGACCTACGGCGGGCTGCTGGTGCTCGGGATCGTGCTGGTCACCGCGGGGGAGTGGACCAACCCCAGGACGCTGGGGGCGCTGGAGGTGCCCGACAGGTTCCTCGCGGGCTTCTTCCAGGCCGTGATGCCGCGCACCGCCGGCTTCAACACCCTCGACTACGGCCAGATGGACGACGGCACGCTGCTCGGCACGATCGTGCTCATGTTCATCGGCGGGGGCTCGGCCGGCACCGCCGGCGGCATCAAGGTGACCACGTTCGCCCTGCTCTTCTTCGTGATGTGGACCGAGGTGCGCGGTGAGCGCGAGGTCGACGTCGTCGACCGGCGGATCGGGGAGCGGGTGCAGCGCCAGGCCCTGACCGTGGCGCTGCTGGCGCTGGCCCTGGTGATCGTCGCGACGCTGGCCATGCTCGAGATCACCGACCTGCCCATGCGTGACGTGCTCTTCGAGACCGTGTCCGCCTTCGGCACGGTCGGCCTGTCCACCGGGATCACTCCCGACCTGCCCGGGTCGGCCCAGATGGTGCTGGTGGTGCTCATGTTCGTCGGGCGCCTGGGTCCGGTGACCCTCGTGTCCTCGCTCGCGCTGCGCGACAAGCCGCGGCGCTACAGCCTCCCGGAAGGACGGCCCCTCATTGGCTAAGAAGAAGAAGGAGGCCGACAACTCACCCCTGGTGGTGATCGGCCTCGGACGGTTCGGGCAGTCGCTGGCGCTCGAGGCGATGAACGTCGGCCTCGAGGTGCTCGGCATCGACCGCGACCCCAAGATCGTGCAGCAGCTCTCGGGCGACCTCACCCACGTGGTGGAGGCCGACAGCACCGACGAGGAGGCGATGCGGCAGCTCTCGGTGCACGAGTTCGACCGGGCAGCGATCGGCATCGGCACCAACCTGGAGTGCAGCATCCTCAGCGCCTCGGTGCTGATCAACCTGGAGGTGCCGCACATCTGGGCCAAGGCGGTCAGCGCCGCCCACGAGCGGATCCTCGAGCAGATCGGAGTCCACAACGTCGTGCGCCCGGAGCACGCGATGGGCGAGCGCGTCGCACACCTGGTGCGCGGCGCGCTGCTGGACTACATCGAGTTCGAGGACGGCTACGCCATCGCCAAGACCCGCGCGCCGTCCTGCCTGCACGACAAGGCGCTGGAGGAGTCCCACCCGCGCTCGACGTACGGCGTCACCATCGTGGGCATCAAGCGCCATGGGGAGGACTTCACCCACGCGGTGCCCGAGACCGTGGTGGAGTCCGACGATCTCGTGATCGTCTCGGGGGAGCGGCACAAGGTGGAGAAGTTCAGCAGCCTGGAGTGAGCACTGCAGCGCCAGAGAATTGACGCCGGGCGATGTCGAGAACCGGTCACCGGTTCCGTCCCCGGGGTGAGTGCGGCCACGATGGGCCGCATCGACAGAGGAGAGACTCATGGCGAAGTACCTGTTGCTCAAGCACTACCGCACCACGCCCCCGGACGAGGCACACCCGTTCGTCCCGATGGACGAGTGGACCCCGGACGAGGTCGAGGCGCACATGGCGTTCATGCGCGACTTCTCCGCGCGGCTCGAGGAGGCGGGGGAGCTGGTCAGCGGCGACGCGCTGGCGATGGACGGGCTGTGGGTGCGCTTCGACGGGGAGGGCCGGCCCCCCGCCACCGACGGGCCGTTCGCCGAGACGAAGGAGCTCATCGCCGGCTGGTTCATCATCGACGTCGACAGCCAGGACCGTGCCGTCGAGCTCGCCGGAGAGCTGTCGGGCGCACCCGGCAAGGACGGTGAGCCGATCCACGAGTGGCTCGAGGTGCGGCCGTTCCTGGACTCGGCACCCAGCGTGATCACCGAGTAGGGCGCGATGAGCCTGCTCGACCCGGCCGCGCTGCGTGAGCTGGTGCCGGCGGTCATCGGGGTCCTCGTGCGCCGCGGTGCGGACTTCGCCGCGGCCGAGGACGCCGTCCAGGACGCGCTCGTGGCGGCACTCGACGCCCCCGCGGAGCCGCAGGACCCGAAGGGCTGGTTGGTCACGGTCGCCTGGCGCAAGCACCTGGACCGCGTCCGCGCCGAGGCGGCTCGTCGCGGACGTGAGCAGCGGGTCGAGCAGGAGCCATCCCCGGGCACGAGCGAGCACACCGACGACACCTTGCGGCTGTACTTCCTCTGTGCCCACCCGCGGCTGAGCCCGGCCTCTGCCGTGGCGCTCACGCTGCGCGCCATCGGGGGTCTCACCACCCGGCAGATCGCTGAGGCCTACCTGGTGCCGGAGGCCACGATGGCGCAGCGGATCAGTCGCGCGAAGCGCACGCTGGTCGACGTACGCCTGGACCAGCCGGGCGACGTCTCGACCGTGCTGCGGGTCCTCTACCTGGTCTTCAACCAGGGTTATGGCGGCCAGGTCGACCTGGCCGCCGAGGCGATCCGGCTGACCAGGCGGCTCGCAGCAGCGGTCGACGAGCCCGAGGTGCAGGGGCTGCTGGCACTGCTCCTCCTGCACGACGCGCGCCGTGCCGCCCGCACCACCGCGAGCGGCGCCCTGGTCCCGCTCGCCGAGCAGGACCGGGGCCGGTGGGACCGCGCGGCCATCGCGGAGGGCATCGAGATCCTGCAGCGAGCGCTGGCACGCGACAGGCTGGGGGAGTACCAGGCCCAGGCCGCCATCGCGGCGCTGCACGCCGACGCGCAGCGCGCCGAGCAGACCGACTGGGTGCAGATCGTGGAGTGGTACGACGAGCTGATGGCGCTGCGGGACACCCCGGTGGTGCGGCTCAACCGGGCGGTGGCCGTGGGGGAGGCCGATGGCGCGGGGCCCGGGCTCACCGCCTTGGCCGAGGTGCCCCCGGGGGTGCCCAGGCGTACCGCGGTCGAGGCGCACCTGCGCGAGAAGGCAGGTGAGATCGAGCTCGCCGCGGCGCTCTACGCGAGCGCGGCTCGAGAGGCGCGCAGCGCACCGGAGCGGGACCACCTGACCAAGCAGGCAGCGCGGCTGCATGGGAGCTGAGAAGCAGGGCTGCGCAGTCAGGCAAGGCAAGCCGTCATTCGGATCGAGACGAGTAGTCCTGGTATCTCGGCTCCGAGCTTGGCCGCGGATCGGGCTGGGGGACCAGAGGGGAACCACCGGGCGTACTCCTCGTTCATGCCGCCGAAGTCGCCCGGGTCGGTGAGCAGCACCCCCACGTCGACGACGTCATCGAGCGTCGCACCGGCCGAGATGAACACCTGAGAGCCGGCCTTGACACCCTGACTGAAGAGCGGCGAGCTCGGTGCGCTCGGTGTGGTGATGATCTGACGGGGCATCTCGCACCTCCTCACTGATCGTCCCACCGTCAGACGGTCCGGGGAAGGTCCTCCCTGCACACGCTCACCGTGCCGTCCCGTGCGAAGCGGCAAGGAGCGATCGGGCCTACTGTGACTGGATGACGGATCAAGACCTGCAACGCGCACTGCTCGCTCTGGAGCGAAAGGGATGGGACTCGCTCTGCGACAGCACAGGGGATGCGTTCTACGGACAAGTCATGACCGAGGACGCCGTCATGGTGCTGGCCAACGGTGAGGTCATGGATCGCGACACGGTGATCGCCGCGCTTGGACAGGCTCCTCCTTGGCGCACCTACGACATCACTGACGATCGACTCGTCCAGACCGGACCGGGCAGTGCCGCCCTGGTGTACCGCGGCACCGCGTACCGCGAATCAGACGAGCCGGCGTTCATAGGTCTCATGTCCAGCGTGTACATCCAGCGCAACGACGAGTGGCGGCTCGCGCTCTACCAACAGACAGTCATTCCTGACAGCTCCTGACTGCGCGCTTCAGAGCCCGATAGAGGATCCCGAGCGGCACGCCCGGGTCCTCACCGCGGCCCGGAGCGGACCTAGGACTCTGCTGTCGGTCGGTCGATCGGCTCGACGTACGGCGCGCGCCACTCCGGAGCCGCGGAGCCCTGCACGTAGTAGCGGGTGTCCCTCAGGATGTGCCCGTCCCCGTCGAGCTCGAGGATCACGACCACGTGCCAGACGTCGCCCTCGTAGTCATTGGCCCCCTCGACCACCCATGTCCGGCCTGACCCGAACACCCGTCGCAGCTGCACGCTGGGTGGCACCGGGAAGGCCTCCTGCATGGCACGCATCGCCTCGCGTCCGCGGATCCGCTCGTTGGTCTGCGGCATCTCCATCACGTAGTCGGGGTGCCGGAGGGCGTGCTCGTGCTCCGGCGACAAGCCATCCCCGTCGGTGAGCCCCAGCATCTGCTCGATGCCTTCACGCATGGCGCCCGCGTCATCGTCGGTCATCGCCCGGCGGAACAGTCCTCGTACCTCGGTGTCGTCCACGATGCCTTGGAGTTCCCGCGTCGTCACTGCCGTCCGGTGCAGCTCAAGAAGCAGCAGCCACTGTGACCTCGTTGACCACCTCGAACACGGTCTCCTGCGGGGGTTCGGCGAACCCGCCCGGGATGCCTTCCTGCATGCGTGGCATCAGCGTCGAGTCCCGGAAGGTCTCCCAGCTCTCCTTCGTCTCGTGCACGGCGACGACGGTCCAGCCGGTGGCGGAGGGTCCAGCCGCGTGGAACACCTGCCCTGCGGGCAGGGTCCCGTCGGCTGGGTGAACAGCCGCGATGGAGGCCTCGTACTGGTCTTTCGTCCCACCCGTGAACGTGTGTACGACTGCATAACTCATGGGACTTCCTCTTCCCCGGATGGACCCCGGCCCGGAACGGGGCGGCCCGGGACACTCTCGGCGGGGTCTGTTCGACGCTACGCGCGGGCTACCCAGGTGTCGATGGACAAAAGCCGTCAACATTCCTCGGCCAGCAGGGCGTAACCCACGCCGTCGAGCCACTCCCCGGACCGATGACGCGAGTCGCGGACCGCGTAGACCTCGCGACGCATGCCGACTCGCTCCATGAGACGCCACGACAGCTCGTTCGCCGCGAAGCAGCTCGCCGTCACCCGTCGCAGCTGCAGCTCCTCGAAGCAGAGTCGAATCATCGCGCGCACCGCCTCGGTGGCATACCCCTGACCCGCATGAGCCGGGTCCAGCACCCAGCCGAGCTCGGCCTGCGTCCCCCGCGCCTGATCCGCGACCTCCGCCTGGGCCCAGGCGTCCTCGACCTGCAGCGTCAGGTCGCCGATGACCTGGCCGCCGACCTCGACGACCAGTGTCCGGTCGAGCGAGTCCTCGCGCTCGAAGTCCCTGCGGTACTGCTCGAGGGTCGTGGGCGCCCGCGTGATCCAGTGGCTCACCTCGGGAAGACGCCTGTAGCCCCAGGTCGCCTCGAGGTCCCCAGCGGTGGCCCGCCGGATCGTCAGCCGCTCGGTGTGGAGTGGCCACACGAGGGACGCGAGCGTAGGCCTCATGGGTTCGGCCTACCAGCCCGGCGACCGGGTCGCCAGTAGCAGGGTTGTCAGCAGCCACCAGAGGGCGAGGCCGCCCAGCAACGGGACCAGCAGCCCCGCCGTACGACGCCACAGCAGCCAGGTCACCGCTCCCGCGGCGAGCGCAGGGAGCGAGGCGCCGACGCTGATCGCGCCCTGGGGAGCCAGGAGCATCGGCACGGTGATCGCGGCCAGCACGGCCGGCCCCACGTAGGGCAGGAGCCGAGTCAGGGCAGCCGGCTGACGGGCGTCGGCGGAGACCAGGAAGGCGACGCGGAAGGCATAGGTGCCGAGCCCGATCACGGCCAGTGTCATGAGCTCACGCATGAGACCTCCTCGCGGCCGCGGCGCCGGCAGCGATCCCCGCGACCGAGGCCAGCACCAGCCCCAGCCCCAGCGGCAGCTGCGCCGCCGGCACCGCGACCGCGCCCCCGACCGCCGCCGCGACATGGGTCGCCCGGTCCTTGAGGGTCGGGAGCGTGAGCAGCAGGAACGTCAGGGGTGCCGCGAGCTCCAAGGGGAGCTCGGTGGGCAGAGCGCCCGCCAGCAGCACGCCGGCGGACGTCAGCCCCAGCCACCCGACCCAGCAGGTCAGGGCCATCGCTAGGTAGTAGGTCAGCCGGTCCCGGGGATGGTCGTCGCGGCCCTCGAACCGGCTGATCGCCAGGGCGTAGACCGGGTCGGCCATGAAGTACGCCGCCAGGCCGCGGCTGCGCCTGCTCCACCCCCGTGCGTACGACGCGATGGAGGCGCTGTAGAGCAGGTGCCTCGAGTTGACCACCAGGGCGGCCAGCACCACCGTCGGCAGGGCCGCACCACTGTCCAGCAGCTGCACCGCCACGAGCTGTGCCGCCCCGGCGAAGATCAGCGGGGACGACGACCACGCGGTCGCGGCGTCGACGGAGGTCGCGGCGAGCGTCGCGCCCAGGGCCAGGGCGAAGGGCACGTAGGCGGCCACGACGGTGGCCCCGTCACGGACGCCGGCCGAGGCGTGCGAACCGGGTGCCAGCGTCGTGGCGGTCCCCTGGGTCGTGTCGATGGTCATTGCTGCTGCACCACGGTGGAGTAGGCGCGCGACCAGTAGGTGAGCGGTGTGCCGCCACCCCGGCTGATCGCGTCGAGCCGGGCCAGCACCACGTGGTGGTCCCCGCCCTGGCGGACCACGGCCGTGGTGCAGCGAGCCGCCGCGAGCACGCCGGACAGCACGGGCAGGCCGTCCTCGTCGAGACGGTGGTCCACCCGGCTGAACGGCTGCCGCTCGGGGCCGCTGAAGGCCTCCGCCACGTGCTGCTGGTCCGAGGCGAGGACGTTGACCACGAACCGTCCGGCGGGGGCGATGGCCGCCCAGGTGCGGGATCCGCGGGACGGGCAGAAGAGCACCATGGGGGGTTCGGCGGAGACGGAGGTGAACGAGCTGACGGTCATGCCCGCCGGCCCGCCGTCGGGGCCGACCCCGGTGACCACGGCCACCGGCTGCGCGACCAGGCTCATCAGGTCGCGCACCGACGCCGGTTCGCGCACGGTGCTGGGCCTTCGCCACCGCCGCCTCGGGCGGGCGGCCGGCCGGGGGAGCTCGCTGCGGCGCAGTGCCTCCGCGGCACGGCGATCGACGACGTGGCCGGCCAGCTCGGCGTTCAGGGCGTGCATGATGCTTCCTTTCGTGGACGCGGCCGGCTGTGGCGCCGGCCGCGTCCGGGTGATGGGTCAGCCCCAGCGGGGTTGTTCGTCGGGATCGATGCCGAGGGAGAACTTGGCGACCAGCTCGTGGGTGACCATCGAGTTGCCCGGGTGCATCCGGCCGAGCCGGGCGTCGCGGAACAGCTGCTCCATGCGGTTGCGGCGGAAGATCCCGGCACCGCCGGACAGGTCCATCGCGGTGTCCACGACCTCCCAGGCCTTCGTCACCGCGACGTACTTGGCGGTGAGGATCTTCAGCGGCCACCGGGCGCCGTGGTCGACACCGCCGGCCCAGTCGTGCGAGACCTGCTGGAGATGGCTGTCGATGCTCTCCAGCGCCATGCTCATCTCGGCCACCTGGTGCTGCACCTCGGGGTGGTGGGCCATGCTCCGCGTGAGCCCTAAGGCGGTGCGCTGGTGCGCGCGCTCGACGGTGATGTCGAAGGCTCGCTGGGCGATGCCGGTGTAGACCTGGGCGAAGCCGAGCAGCGCCCACGCGAAGACCGTGACCTGGAAGGGTCCGGCGCCCGCGAAGCCCGCGGGACAGACCAGCGCCACGTGCTCGTCGGCGACGAACGTGCGGTCCAGGTGGGTGTCGTGGCTCTGGGTGGCGCGCATCCCCATCACGTCCCAGGTCGGTTCGATCCGGCAGCCGTCGGCCGTCCTCGGGACGAAGCCGTGCACGACCTTGGGGGCGTCGGGGTCGCTGAGGTCCATCCCGTGCACCCCGAGCCAGTCCCAGACCGGTGACAGGCTGCCGAAGATCTTGTGGCCGGTGAACTCCCAACCGCCCTCGACCCTGCGGGCCTCCGTGGTGGAGGCGAAGAGGCCCAGGTCGTTGCCTGGTTCCCCGTGCCCGGCCGCGAAGATCTCACCCTGTGCGGCACGCTCCAGCACCCAGCGCATGCTGTCGTCGCCGGCGCGGAGCAGGTCTGCCGCCACCCCGGTCCAGTAGAAGTGCATGTTGACCGCGATCGCCGTGGCCGGCGCGTAGTAGGCGAGCCGTCGCTGGTGGGCCGTCACCTCGTCGAGCCCGAGCCCCGGTCCGCCGTACTCCGGGGGGAGGGCCATGTCGAGGTAGCCGCTGGCCCGCAGCTCTGCCAGGTCCTCGTCGAAGAACCGGTTGTCGCGGTCGTACTCAGGCGCCCGCTCGTCGAACCTGGCCAGCATCTCCTCGTTGAGGACGGGCGTTGCGGTGGTTGTGGTCGTGCTCGTGGTCATGTCGTTCCTCTCGTTCGGTGGACCGGTGGTCGGTCCAGGAGCAACGTTCCTGGGGCCCCGTGTGCGCGTGCGTGTGACGCTGGAGGGGCACCGCTCGGGGCGTGGCAGGATGGGGTGGCGGGGAGCTGACGTCGGTCCTGGTGGGAGGCGGTCGTGCCGACCCGCATCAACCTGCTCGGCGCTCCGCGCATCGAGGTGGACGGAGCGGTGAGGTCCGCCCCACGGGGGAGCAAGAGCTGGGCCGTCCTGAGCTACCTGGTGATGAGTCGCGGCCCGGTGCCCCGCTCGCGCCTGCTGGACCTGCTCTACGACGAGGCGGACGATCCTGCCGCGGCGCTTCGCTGGAACCTCTCCCAGCTACGACGTTCGCTCGGCGGGGCGGCCGACCTGACCGGTGACCCCCTGACGTGGACCGTCGGGGCCGGCACCACGGTCGACGTCGAGGTGCTGCTCCGCGGTTCTTGGCGCGATGCCTCGGCGCTTCCCGGGTTCGGTGGCGACCTGCTCGAGGGCGTGGCACTGCGCACCGGAGCTGCCTTCGAGCTGTGGCTGTCCAACGAACGGCGGCGCATCGCCGCTGCGACCGCGACGACGTTGCACGAGGGTGCTCACGACCGGCTCGCGCACGGTGACCCGGAGGCTGCCGCAGACCTCGCTGCCCGCCTGGTCGCGTGCGAGCCCCTGGAGGAACGGGGCCACGAGCTGCTGGTCCGCACCTTGGTCGCCGCAGGTGACAGGCCGGCAGCGGAGGTCCGGGCTCGCGAGTGCGAGCGGCTCTTCCTGTCCGAGCTGGGCCGAGCCCCCTCAGCGGCCCTCGGGGACGCGCTTCGCTCACGGCCTGTCTCCGCCCCGCCGCAGACGCGCGCCGCGGTGCTCGCCGCTGTGGACATGGGCCTCGCGGCCGCGCAGGCAGGTGCCTACGACCGTGCCGTCGAGGTGCTCCGCGGCGCGGTGGCGGCCGCCGCCGGCCACGGGGAGGAGCCGTCGGCGCTGGCGATGTGCTGGCTGGGCACCATCCTGGTCCACGGCGTCCGCGGCAGCGACGAGGAGGCGGTGTCGCTGCTCCATCGGGCGTTCGTGATGGGCAAGCGGTGCGGTGCCGGCGAGGTGGCCGCCAACGCGGCCAAGGAGCTGGCGTACGTCGAGACCCTGCGGGCCCACTACCCGCGCATGGAGGAGTGGGTCGCGGAGGCGACCGACCTGGCGGACGGCGACGAGCGGTTGCTCGCCTGGGTCACCCTCTACGCCGGCTTCGGCCGGGGGGACCAGGCCGACTACCCCTCAGCGGCAGCGGCGTTCGCGGACTCCCAGCGGCTGGCCCGCAGCTCGGGGGAACGCCGCGCGCTCGCCTACGCCCTGACCGGGGAGGGTCGGTTGCGGCTGTTGCGTGGGGACCTGGCGGGAGCACGTCGCGTCCTGGAGGCCGCATCCGCGGAGACCAAGGACCTGGGGTGGACCGGCTTCCTGCCCTTCCCTCAGGCGCTGCTGGGGGAGGTCGAGCTGCTGGACGGCGATCTCGACGCCGCCGAGCAGTGCCTCGAGCACGCGTACGCCCTGTCGTGCCAGGTCGGTGACCCGTGCTGGGAGAGCTACGCGCTGCGCGCGCGGGGTCTCGTCGCGGCCGCGCGGGGCGACGACGAGTCAGCCGTACGACTGCTGCAGGAGGCGCCGCTGGCCTCCCGACGGACCGCGGACACCCATGACTGGGTGGAGGCCTACTGCCTGCACGCGCTGGCCGAGTTCGCCGTCGACCGCGGCCTTCCGATGGCTGCAGAGTGTGTGGCCGAGCTCGAGGACTTCTCGGCACGGCGCGGCCTGCGCGAGCTGACCGCCTGGGCCGCTCTGCTCAGGGCGCGGCTGGGCCAGCCGGGCGCGCGCGAGGGCCTGGACCTGCTGCTCGAGAGCGTGGACAACCCGGTGCTCACGTCGGCGGCTCACGCGTACTGAGCCCAGCGGATCGTCAGCCGTACCGTGGCCGGATGGCGACATTCCTCGACCTGCACGCAGCCAGAGGTCCGCCCCGACGCCCGGCGCTTCGAGAACTGGGAGACCAACGACGCCACCAAGATCGGTCTCGGCGTCGCGGTGGACTACGCGCTCTCCTGGGGTTTCGAGGCCATCGAGAGCCGCGTCACGACTCTCGCGAGCAACCTGCGGTCGATGCTTCACGAGCTGCCCGGCACCTCCCCGCCCTGGTCCGGGCATCCGTCCAGCTGGAAGGACGTAGCTCGGCTGATGGGCCCGACGACGTCGTCGGGCCGTGGGTGAGGATGGCGACATGCCCCTCGACATCGACCGCGTCCGCGGTGACTTCCCCGCCCTGGCCGACGGCACCGCCTACTTCGACGGCCCGGGCGGCACCCAGGTGCCACGGCAGGTCGCCGAGGTAGTTGCCTCGACGATGACGTCGGGGATCTCGAACCGGGGCAACGTCACCGCATCGGAGGGCCGGGCCGAGGAGGTCGTGCTGGCGGCTCGGCGCGCGGTCGCCGACCTGCTGGGGGCGCAGGAGCAGGGCGTGGTGTTCGGGCGCTCGATGACCCAGCTGACGTACGACGTGTCGCGGGCGCTGGCGAAGGGCTGGGGGCCTGGTGATGAGGTCGTGGTCACCCGGCTCGACCACGACGCGAACGTCCGGCCGTGGGTGCAGGCGGCCGAGGCGGTGGGCGCGACCGTGCGGTGGGTCGGCTTCGACCGGGAGACCGCGGAGCTCACGGTCGATGACGTGCGTGGCGAGCTGTCGGGCCGCACCCGGCTGGTCGCGGTGACGGGAGCGTCGAACGTGCTCGGCACCCGCCCCGACCTGCCGGCGATCGCCGACGCCGCGCACGAGGCGGGCGCGCTGCTGTACGTCGACGGCGTGCACCTCACGCCGCACGCGCCGGTCGACGTGGCCGAGCTGGATGCGGACTTCTACGCGTGCTCGCCGTACAAGTTCCTCGGCCCGCACCATGGGGCGCTCGTCGCGTCGCCGTCGCTGCTCGCGGAGCTGCCGGTGGACAAGCTGCTGCCGTCGACCGACGAGGTCCCCGAGCGGCTGGAGCTCGGCACGCTGCCGTACGAGCTGCTGGCGGGGACGACCGCGGCGGTCGACTACCTCGCCGGGTTGGCGTCGTCGGCCGCGGACCGGCGCACGCGCGTGCTGGAGTCGATGCAGGCGCTGGAGGAGCACGAGGCCGAGCTCTTCGACCGGTTGCTCGGGGGCCTGCGCGGCATCACAGGAGTGCAGCTGCACGGGTCGCCGAAGCGGCACACGCCCACTGCGTTCTTCTCCGTCGCAGGCCGCAGTGGACGCGAGGTGTACGAGCACCTCGCGTCGCTCGGCGTGAACGCCCCGGCCAGCAGCTTCTACGCGATCGAGGCGTCGCGGTGGCTGGGGCTGGGCGACGCGGGCGCGGTGCGGGCGGGTCTCGCGCCGTACACGAACGCCGAGGACGTCGACCGGCTGGTGGCCGGAGTCGCCGAGGTGGCCCGATGAGCGCGCGGTGGGCGGGGCGTGCTGGTCACCGGGGCGTCGCGCGGCATCGGCGCCGCCATTGCGCGGGCGTTCGCCGCCCAGGGCGACCGGGTGGCCGTGCACTACGGGTCGTCGGCCGACGCCGCGGAGCAGGCGGTGTCGTCGCTGGCCGGCGATGGGCACGTGACCGTGCAGGCCGACATGGCCGACGCCGAGGCCGTCCGGGCGGCGGTCGACTCCGCCGCCGAGCGGCTCGGCCGACTCGACGTGCTGGTGAACAACGCCGGCATCTTCGTCGCCCACCCGCCGCTGACCACGTCGTACGAGCAGTGGCAGGAGGCGTGGTCGCGGACGCTGGCGACCAACCTCGTGGGCGCAGCGAACGCCGCCTTCTGCGCCGTCCCGCACCTGCGCGCAGCCGGTGGCGGCGCGATCGTGAACGTCTCCAGCCGCGGCGCGTTCCGCGGAGAGCCGAACAACCCGGCGTACGGCGCGTCGAAGGCCGGCATGAACGCCTTCGGCCAGTCGCTGGCCCTGGCCTTGGCTCCCGAGGGGATCTCGGTGGGCACGGTGGCTCCTGGCTTCGTGCAGACCGAGATGGCGCGAGAGATCCTCGACGGGCCGGGCGGCGACGCGGTGCGCGCCCAGTCGCCGTACGGGCGGGTGGCGAAGCCGGAAGAGGTGGCCGCGGCGGTGCTGTGGCTCGCCTCGCCGGAGGCGGCGTTCTCGACGGGCACGATCATCGACGTGAACGGCGCCTCGTACCTGCGCAGCTAAAGGTCTCAGCTCAAGGGATGGCCAGACCGTCCGTGGGTAGCGTCTCCACGTGACGTTGAACCACGTGCGGCGAGGAAGCGGCAGCCCGCTGCTGCTGGTGCACGGTCTCGGCGCAGGGTGGCGGTCCTGGAGCCCCATCATCGACGAGCTGGCACAGAGCCGTGAGGTGATCGCCGTCGACCTCCCGGGGTTCGGCCGGACGCCACCGTTGAGCGGCGAGGTCTCGATCGCCACCCTGACCGACTCGCTCGCCGCCTTCATCGGCGAACAGGGGCTGGACGGGGTCTCGACCGCCGGCCAGTCGATGGGCGCACGCATGGTGCTCGAGCTCGCGCGGCGGGGGGTCGGCGGCGACACCGTGGCGTTGGACCCGGGCGGTTTCTGGAGCGACCGGGAGCTCTCCGTCTTCGGCGCGACCCTGCGGCCGTCGATCACACTCGTCGGAGCGCTGCGCCGCGCGTTGCCGACACTGCTCGGCAACCCCATCGGCAGAACCCTCCTGCTGGCGCAGTTCTCGGCTCGTCCGTGGGCGCTCCCGCGTGAGGTGGTGCTGCCGGACGTGCAGGGGCTGGCCGATGCGCCGGCGACTGCCGCCGCCATGGACGCTCTGACCAAGGGGCCCAAGCAGGCGGGTGCCCCAGCCGGCACAGTTCCGGGCCGCGTCACCATCGGGTGGGGGCGTCGCGACCTCGTCACCCTGCCGCGACAGGCCGCGCGCGCGAGGGAGCTGTTCCCCGACGCAGTACTGCACTGGTTCGAGCGCTGCGGTCACTTCCCGCAGTGGGACGCACCGCACGAAGCAGCCCGACTGATCCTCGACGGCACGAGCTGAGCCGTTGCTTCTGCCGGCCGGCGACCCGAGCGCTCGCGGGAGACTGGACGCATGACGCCCGAGGAGCAGCGCAGCCGGCGTCCGCGTGCGGCCCGTCTGGCCGCTCGCGTGCAGGAGACGCTGACGTCACGCAGGCGACAAGGAGCCGAGCGCGCGAATGCCTTCGTCGACGGGCTGCCCGGCCCGGTCCGCACCGGGGTCCGACTCGCCGAGCGCACCGTGCGCGACGCGGCACGGGACCGTGTGCCCGGGCTCGCCGCCGAGGCAACGCTGTTCACCCTGATCTCCCTCCCTGCGCTGCTGCTCGTGGTGCTGGGGTCGCTCGGCTACGTCGCTGCACGTCTCGGGCCGGAGGGGGCCGACCAGCTCGACCGACTGGTGTTCGAGACTCCTCGGACCTTCCTGGCGGACTCGACCTACGCCGCCTACGAGTCGGTGGCCCAGCAGGTCCTGAGCACCGGCCGTGCCGACGTGGTCGGGATCGGTGTCCTGCTCGCGCTGTGGACCGGGTCGCGCGCCACGAGCCGGGCGCTGGAGACGCTCGTGATCGCCTACGACATCGAGTCGCCTCGACCGACCTGGAAGCGACGCTTGCTCGCTCTTGGCCTGACGCTGGGCGCGTTGGTGGGCGCGATCACGGTGCTGCCGCTGCTGGTGATCGGACCACGGCTGGTCGAGCAGCTCGCGCCGGACGATGTCGCATCGGCGACCCTGAGCGCGCTCAGCGGGCTGTACTGGCCGGCGCTCGGGATTCTCGTCCTGGCCGGGCTGACGACCTTCTACCACGTGGGCGTCCCGTGGCACACGCCCTGGCTTCGCGACCTACCGGGCGCGGTGCTGGCCATGCTGCTGTGGTTCCTCGCGGCGGCGGGCCTGCGCGCGTACCTCGCGCTCAGCGCCTTGGGCGGTGATGCCGCAGGGGACGCCGTCTACCGCCAGCTCGGGACACCGATTGCTGTCGTGCTCTGGCTGTACGTCTCCTCGGTGGCGCTGCTCCTGGGTGCGGAGTTCAACGCCGAGATCGAGAAGACCTGGCCGACGAGCGACCAGGAGGAGCAGGAGGCCACGGTCGCCCAGCAGGGCGCGGAGTGACCACGGAAGGCCCGTTTGCGGATCCTCAAACGGAGCGCCTGCCGGCTCGCTCAGCCTTCCACCACAGTGCGGCAAGCGACGAGGGAATCAGTCGAAGTCAAAGATGGATCGTCCCTGGGAGAAGTGCAGAACGAAGCGGCACTGTCGGCAGATCATCAGCGTCATTTTGTGGGAGGTGAACCCCCACCTGGAGTCCTGTCGCGACGACTCTTGGTCGAAGTCGGTGCCCTGGCACAACGGACACTGCAGCTGCTGCTGATTCATCGGCTTCCTTGGGTGGTCGTGAGGTTGTCTCCGGCGGAAGGCTACCTGGGTGGCGCCCTCCTTCTCCTGCGAATCCGGTTGCCCCGCAAGCCGAACGACTTGCAACAACACGTCGGGCCGTAGCGCATCAGATGCATACCCGATGCAGAGCCAAGATCAGAACGGCCTCTGAACAGCGTTTCCGCTGGTCAGAGGCCCTTTTCCTACTGGTGGGCGATACTGGGTTTGAACCAGTGACCTCTTCCGTGTCAAGGAAGCGCGCTACCGCTGCGCCAATCGCCCTTGTTGTGTTGTGTCGCGAGGTGGAGACGGGATTCGAACCCGTGTAGACGGATTTGCAGTCCGTTGCCTCGCCTCTCGGCCACTCCACCAGCGGAGGGAGCCGGTTCGGATTGAACGGTGACCCTTCTCCGAGCGGACGACGAGGCTCGAACTCGCGACCTCAACCTTGGCAAGGTTGCGCTCTACCAACTGAGCTACGTCCGCGCGCGCCGCAGAGATCCCTCCCGGTGGCGTGCTTGTGGAACTTTAGCCGACGCCCCGGATGAGGCCAATTCTGGGTCCCACCCTCGCGTTTCTCTGGTGCGGGGCCCCTGGGCACGGCTCTACGGTGGGTCGGTGAGCACGCTCGACGGGACGCGGGTCTGGGTCAATGGCCGGGTGCTGGGCGACCCGCGCGAGGCAGCGGTGCGGGTCAGCGATCACGGCCTGACGGTGGGCGACGGGGTCTTCGAGGCGGTCAAGGTGGTGGGCTCGCAGCCGTTCGCACTGAGCCGGCACCTGCGCCGGCTCGCGCGCTCGGCAGACGGACTCGGTCTGCCTGCCCCCGAGGAGTCGGTGCTGCGCGACGCGGTGCAGGCGGTGCTCGCCGACAACGAGCTCCCCCTGGGCCGGCTTCGCATCACCTACACCGCAGGACCCGCGCCGATGGGGTCGGGACGCGCGCAGGAGGCCGAGCCCACCATGATCGTCGCGGTCTCGGCGATGGAGCCCCGTGACCAGCCGGCGTCGGCGGTCACCGTGCCCTGGCCACGCAACGAGCGAGGTGCACTCGCCGGGCTCAAGACCACCTCGTACGCCGAGAACGTCGTCGCCCTCGCCCATGCCGCGCGGCAGGGCGCCGACGAGGCGATCTTCACCAACCTGGCCGGGCACCTGTGCGAGGGCACGGGCACCAACGTCTTCTACGTCGTCGACGGAGAGCTGCGCACACCCACGCTGGCCTCGGGATGCCTGGCCGGCATCACCCGCGAGCTGATCGTGCAGTGGTGCGACGTTGTCGAGGTCGACGAGCCGATCGAGGTGGCGCAGGGCGCGGACGAGGTCTTCCTGGCCTCCACCACCCGCGACGTGCAGTGGGTCAGGCGCCTCGACCAGCGGGAGTGGCACGAGCCGGGCCCGGTCACTCGTCGGGCCGCCGAGACCTGGCGCGAGCGCGAGCAGGAGGACCCGGACCCGTGACGGCTTCCCAAGGTATGTAGGCCACCTGCCACTTCCCACGGGTTGCATCTCGTGGGAAGTGGCAGTTCTTGCACAGACCTTGGGAAACCGGGCCGCCGTACGGACGCAGAAGCGGGCCGGCCCTCGGGGGAGGGGCCGGCCCGTCCTGGTGCCAGGAAAGGTGGCGGTTGCGAGTCGGGGCGTGGAGTCTCCCGGTGCCTCCACGCGGACCCGCGGGGGTGAGGTCAGGCAGCCTCGGCGAAGATCTGAGCGAGCGCTCCCTCGACGTCGATGCGCTCCTCGCCCGGGGCGACGGCGGCGGTCATCCGCTCCACGAAGCTGGTCATGTCGCTGGCACGGGCCTGCACCAGCGCCTCGCCGTCGGGCGAGCAGAGCTCGACGATGACGACCGAGCGGGCGTCGTTGTCCAGGCAGGGCCACACGTGCACGTCACCGTCGCCGGTGGGCTCGTAGAGGCCGCCGATGAGCAGGTCGCGCCCGAAGGTCCACTCGACGCGGCCGGCGACGGTCAGGAATGCTGCGGTGACCGCGAGCGGGTCGCTCGGGTTGTAGCTGAGCTCGGTCTCGAGCGGGGTGGTGGTGCCGTCGGCGTCGATGAGCTCGAGGGTCAGCATCGCGCTGATGGTCTCGGTGCTGGTCCCAGCCTTGGTGACGTTGAACTCCATGGTCTCTGCCCTCTCCCTTTGGCATTTACGTCTGTAGAGACGACCTCCCAGTGCCTCTATGACGCGGATTCGCAAATCTTTCTCAGGACTTTTGTCCCGACGCCCTTGCTGATCCAGCCACAAGATTGCCCCGCGACCATGGTCCCGTAAAGGGGAACGACGAAAGTCCCGATCAAATAGTCCGTTCGGGCTACGACCAGCGCGTATCCAGGGTCAGAGGCACCTGCCAGACGGCTAGACGAATCTCCACCGGACCGCTGAAAACAGGACATCCAGGACAAGATCGCTGTCTAGGCCGGTGCAACTGCCCTGCACAAGGTCCCGGGCCCCCGGGACGTCGGTGCCCGGTCCGGACCAGCCGGCATCGAGTCGCGCCCCGAACAGGTCCGGGAGCCCCGAGCGGAACGTCGTGGAGCAGAGGCGAGGCCGGATTCCAGCTCCGGGTCAGGGGTGGGCTATGGTGACCAACGCATCTCGCGAGGCGACGCCCTCGCGGACGCCCGGGGCGATTGGCGCAGTGGTAGCGCGCTTCGTTCACACCGAAGAGGTCACTGGTTCGAACCCAGTATCGCCCACCAGCACTAAAACGTCCCCTGACCTGCGGAAACGCGGGATACAGGGCGTTTGCCATTCGGGCTCCTCCGATACAGCACCTCGCGGACCTGCCGAACCTCGACGGCTTCGTCATCCACTGGTCAGCAGAGGCCGGCGGCCAGGACTGGTCGGTGAGGCACGCCGATCCCGCATCCGCCGAGGTGACGTGGGGCTCACTGTGTGTTTGTCCCTTGCGCCTCGCGCTGGCGGCGCATTTGCGCGCCTCGGGTCAAAATGGTGCCAACAGGCGTAGCCTGGAGAAATGGTCACCGGACTCCAACCACGCCAAGTCGAGGTACTGATGGACAACGGCACGTGGGTTCCCGGCGAGCTGCAGGCGGTGCACACGGTCGATGGCGCATCGAAGGGGTTCGTTCGCTACCGCGAGCGCACCGACGCCGCGCACCTCAGGTGGTTCGATGAGGCGCGGATTCGGGGGCTTCACGCCGGCTGACCCTGCCCGACTCTCCCGAGGTGGCGTGGGGGCGCTTGTCGCCGGTCGTGTGTAGACCTAGGTCACGGGCCCACGGTGCCCCACCCTGTCGGGCTTTGGACAGTGGTTCACGAGGTTCACCTCGCCCGATAGGTGGTGTGGCGCCACCCCTCGGGGCGCGTCTCCCGCACCCTGCGGAGAGGACGCAAGGGTCACCCTAGTCATTTATGACTACAAGACAGCGCTGTGAATGACTATCTCGAGCCTGTCTGGACGGACCTTGGTCCTGATACACAAGGGCCATATGTCCGATAGATCCGTGACGGACACCATATTTGACCGTTGAGGTTGCACCCAGCACTCGCACCGGAGGGGTTGCGATGACCGACGAAGATCTTGCCCGGATCATGTTCGACGCAGAAGGACGACTCACCGACGAAGGACGTGACGTCGTTGAGCACTGGACGCACGAGGAGGAACTGACCCTGAGCCACCTGGCGCGCCGGTGGACCCGGTGGATCCTGGCGATCGACCTGGGCGGTCTTCCCGCCCTGATCCTGCTGACGCCACTCGCATGGCACCTCGCGGCTGCGGTGTGGCTCGGCTCCCTCGCCGCGATGGTCTACCTGGCGGTGCGGGCCTACGAACGAACCCGCAGCCGGCTCACGGCGACCATCCAGAAGCGGGTCTCACACCTGCTCGAGGTGGCGACCCGCGAGGCGGCGACCCAGCGGCGTCCCCGGCACCGCAAGCCCACCCGCCACCCTCTGATCACCCCGAGGATCACCTTGGCTTCCTGAGCTCCTGGACGTCGATCCCCAGTCCGACGCCCAGGTTCGGCTCGGCTGCCCGAGCTCCGCACCCCTGCCTGCGCGGTGTGGTCGCTCGCCGAGGCGCCGCGCCATGGGACGACCCGGTCGGCCCAGCGTCCCACCGCCCGCTCTCTGCGGTGCGGGCGCCGGCCGGCCGGGTCGTTACGATCGGTGACCGCAACCCGATCGTTTCCGGCAAGGAGTCCAGGTGTCCCAGATCCCCGAGATCCAGGTGTCCGTCATCGGCGACGTCCGTGACGAGCGTGCGGTCACCACGGGGACGAAGGCCTGGGAGCTCTTCTCCGAGGCCCCGGAAGTGATCGCCGCCCGCGTGGGAGGCGAGCTGCGCGACCTCGCCCACGAGCTGCGCGACGGTGACGAGGTCGAGCCCGTCGCCGTCGACAGCGCAGACGGGCGCGACATCCTGCGGCACTCGTGCGCCCACGTCCTGGCCCAGGCGGTGCAGGACCTCTACCCCGAGGCCAAGCTCGGCATCGGGCCGCCGGTCGAGAACGGCTTCTACTACGACTTCGACGTCGCCGAGCCGTTCAAGCCGGAGGACCTCGAGCGGCTCGAGACCCGAATGCGCAAGATCATCAAGGAGGGCCAGCGGTTCTCGCGCCGGGTGGTCTCCGAGGACGAGGCGCGCACCGAGCTGGCCGAGGAGCCGTACAAGCTGGAGCTGATCGGTCTCAAGGGTGGGGTCCAGACGGGCTCGACCACCGAGGAGGCAGCTGAGGGCGCCTCGGTCGAGGTCGGGGGTGGCGAGCTGAGCATCTACGACAACCATCGCCGCAACGGCGACCTGGCGTGGAAGGACCTGTGCCGCGGGCCCCACCTGCCCACCACGAAGCGGATCCCGGCCTTCAAGCTGATGCGCACGGCAGCGGCGTACTGGCGCGGGAGCGAGAAGAACCCCCAGCTGCAGCGGGTCTACGGCACCGCGTGGGAGTCCAAGGAGGCGTTGGCCGACCACCTGGACCGCATCGCCGAGGCCGAGCGTCGCGACCACCGCAAGCTGGGCCGCGAGCTCGACCTGTTCAGCTTCCCCGACGAGATCGGGTCAGGGCTTGCGGTCTTCCACCCCAGGGGTGGCGTGCTGCGCAACGCGATGGAGGACTACTCGCGCCGGCGCCACGTGGAGAGTGGTTACGAGTTCGTCTACAGCCCGCACATCACCAAGGGCCACCTGTTCGAGGTCTCGGGTCACCTCGACTGGTACGCCGAGGGCATGTATCCGCCGATCCAGCTCGACGCGACCGGCGACAAGCCAGGGGTGGACTACTACCTCAAGCCGATGAACTGCCCGATGCACAACCTGATCTTCCGATCGAGGGGCCGGTCCTACCGCGAGCTGCCGCTTCGGCTCTTCGAGTTCGGCACGGTGTACCGCTACGAGAAGTCCGGCGTGGTGCACGGCATGACCCGCGCGCGCGGGTTCACCCAGGACGACGCCCACATCTACTGCACCCGCGAGCAGATGAAGGACGAGCTGCGTGCCCTGCTGACCTTCGTCCTGGACCTCCTGCGCGACTACGGCCTGGAGGACTTCTACCTCGAGCTGTCCACCAAGAACCCGGAGAAGTACGTCGGCGACGACGCTGCGTGGGAGGAGGCCACCCGCACCCTGGAGGAGGTCGCCCACGAGTCGGGGCTCGACCTCGTGCCCGATCCGGGCGGCGCGGCCTTCTACGGTCCCAAGATCTCGGTGCAGGCGCGCGACGCGATCGGACGCACCTGGCAGATGTCGACGATCCAGCTCGACTTCAACCTCCCGGAGCGCTTCGAGCTGGAGTACGCCGCCCCCGACGGTTCGAAGCAGCGCCCGGTGATGATCCACCGAGCGCTCTTCGGATCGATCGAGCGGTTCGTCGCGGTCCTGACCGAGCACTACGCCGGCGCCTTCCCTCCCTGGCTCGCCCCGGTGCAGGTCGTCGGCATCCCGGTGGCCGAGCGTCACGACGCCTACCTGCACGAGGTCGCCCAGCGGCTGCGGGAGGCGGGGGTGCGGGTCGAGGTCGACGTCTCCGACGACCGGATGCAGAAGAAGATCCGCAACGCCCAGCTGCAGAAGGTGCCGTTCATGGTGATCGCCGGCGACGAGGACACCGCCGCCGGGGCCGTCTCCTTCCGCTACCGCGACGGGCGCCAGGACAACTCGGTCGCCGTGGACGACGCGATCGCCCGGATCGTCTCGTCGATCCAGGCGCGGGAGCAGGTCTGAGGTGAGCGACCCCGAGCAGGTCCACCACCAGGACGGTGTCGGCGTGCCCGACGAGCTCGACCGGCTGTGGACGCCTCACCGGATGGCCTACATCAAGGGCGAGAACAAGCCCGAGGTCGACACCGAGGACGAGTGCCCGTTCTGCCGCATCCCGCGGCTGGACGACGCCGAGGGGCTGGTGGTGCACCGCGGTGAGCGCGCCTTCGTGGTCCTCAACCTCTATCCCTACAGTCCGGGCCACATGTTGGTCTGCCCGTTGCGCCACGTGGCGGCCTACGACGAGATCAACGAGGCCGAGACCCTCGAGGTCGCGCAGCTGACGCAGCGGGCGATGGCAGTGGTGCGTGAGGTCAGCGGTGCGCACGGCTTCAACATCGGCATCAACCAGGGCCACATCGCGGGCGCGGGGATCGCGGCGCACCTGCACCAGCACGTCGTGCCGCGCTGGGCCGGGGACCAGAACTTCCTGCCGGTGATCGGCAGGACCAAGACCCTGCCGCAGCTGCTGTCCGAGACCCGGGAGTTGCTCGCCGAGGCCTGGTAGACCGGCCGGTAGCCTGAGCCACGCCATGCTCGACAGATTCCGCGCCTTCTGGACCAACGTCTTCGACCCGGTCATCAACGGGCTGCTCCGTGCTGGGGTGAGTCCCGACGTGGTCACCGTCGTCGGCACGCTCGGTGTGGTCGTCGGCGCCGTGGTCTTCTTCCCCCAGGGCTGGTTGCTCGCGGGGGTGCTGGTGATCACCGCTTTCGTGTTCTCCGACCTGATCGACGGCGCGATGGCGCGCCGTTCAGGCCGTTCCAGCAACTTCGGTGCGTTCCTGGACTCCACCCTCGACCGTGTCGCCGACGCGGCCATCTTCGGGTCACTGGCGATGTACTACGTCGGCCCCGGCGACAACCAAGCGCTGGCCGCCCTGGCGATCTACTGCCTCACGATGGGGTCGGTCACCAGCTATGCCCGGGCCAGGGCGGAGAGCCTGGGCATGCAGGCCAAGGTCGGCATCGCCGAGCGAGCCGACCGGCTGGTCAGCATCCTCGTGGTCACCGGGCTCGCCGACATGGCCCGCCTCCTGGGGGCCGACGAGCGGGTGCTGTGGCTGATCCCGATCACCCTGGGGCTGCTCGCCGTGGCCAGCACGATCACCGTGGTCCAGCGGATCCTGGTGGTCAGGGCCCAGGCCCGCGAGGCCCCCGGCCAGGCGTGAGCGCGTCGTCGACCGCCGCGGAGCGCGCTGCGGCCTGGGGCTACCTCGCCGCGTGGCGCGCCGTCGGTCGGCTCCCCGAGCGCCGCACCCTCTCGCTGTTCGAGCGACTCGCCGAGCGTGCCTACCGCCGCGACGGCCGTGGCGTGCAGATGCTGCGGGGCAACCTCGCCGTCGTACGACCCGACGTCGACCCAGCAGAGCTGGAGTCGCTGGTGCGGGCGGGGATGCGCTCCTACCTTCGCTACTGGGCCGAGGCCTTCCGCCTGCCGCGCTGGCCGACCCACGACCTGGTCGCTCGCACCACCACCGTTGAGGAGTCGCGGCTCCGAGGGCCGCACGCTCAAGGCCGGGGGGTGATCTCGGTGCTGCCGCACCAGGGCAACTGGGACTGGGCCGGCGCCTGGGCCTGCGCCACCGGGATGCCGGTGCTGACCGTCGCCGAGCGGCTGCGCCCCGAGCGCCTCTACGACGAGTTCGTGGCCTTCCGCGAGGGGCTGGGCATGCGGATCCTGCCGCTGACCGGCGGCGCCGACCCCACCCCGCTGCTGGAGGAGCGGCTGCGCGACGGCGGCTTCGTGTGCCTGCTGGCCGACCGCCACCTCGGTGGCGCCGCTGCCGAGGTCGACCTGTGCGGTCGCCGCGTGCGCCTCCCGGTCGGAGCGGCGCTGCTCGCGCAGCGCACCGGGGCCGCGCTGGTGCCCACCACCACGGCGTACGACGGGCCGCGGCTGCGGATCACGTTCCACGCGGAGGTCGAGCCCACGGACCCGCTGCTCACCATGCAGGCCGTGGCCGACGCGTTCACCGAGGCCCTGCAACGCGACCCCGCGGACTGGCACATGATGCAGCGGGTGTTCGAGGGCGTGGAGCCGCGGCCCGGGCCGTCGGCGGGCGCAGCGATGAAGGTCGGCCTGGTCTGCCCCTACTCCCTCGACGTCGCCGGGGGCGTGCAGCACCAGGTCCTCGAGCTGGCCGAGACCCTCCGGGCGCGCGGCGTCGATGCCCGGGTCCTCGCCCCGGGGCGGCGCCGGCACGGGTCCGGCCACGTGACGACCACCGGTCAGGACGCACCACTGCGGTGGAACGGCGCCGTGGCGCGGGTGCACTGGGGGCCCAGCGCCGGCCGGGCCACCCGTGACTGGCTGTCCCAGGGCTTCGACCTGCTGCACGTCCACGAGCCGGTCACCCCCAGCGTGACCTGGCACGCGGTCCTCGGCGCGACCTGCCCCGTGGTGGGCACCGCGCACACCGCCCAGCAGGGGACCACGGTGCTGCGGCTCGGAGCGGCGACCGCCTCCCGGGAGGTCCGCGCCCGGATCGGAGCCTGGACCGCGGTGTCCCCGGATGCCGCACGCACCCTGTCCGACTACTGCCACCTGAGGCCCACGCTGGTCCCCAACGGCCTGCACGTCGAGGACTTCGACCACCAGCGCACGCCGTACGACGGGGGACCGGTGCGGATCCTCTTCCTGGGCCGGGTCGAGGAGCCACGCAAGGGCCTCGAGGTCGCGCTGGGCGCCTTCGACGCCGTCGCCGACCGGCACGAGGACGTCGTCCTCGAGGTCGCCGGACCCGGTGACCTCGACCGGGTGCGCAGACGCGTCCGTCCCCGCCCCGCGGCCTCGGTGCTCGCCCGGATCACGGGCCTCGGCCCGGTCGACCTGCCCGCGAAGGCCGAGCTGCTCGGGCGCGCCGACGTCGTCCTGGCGCCGCAGCTGGGTGGGGAGAGCTTCGGGATCGTGGTCGCCGAGGCGATGGCAGCCGGAGCAGCGGTGCTGGCCAGCGACCTGCCTGCGTTCTCCCGGCTGCTGGGCGACGGGTCGCACGGCGTCCTCGTCCCGCGCGGCGACGTCCCCGCCTGGGCCACGGGGCTGGAGGCGCTGGTGCTCGATCCCGCCCGGCGGGCGGCCCTGGGCAGCTCCGCGCGCGAGGCGGTCGACCACCTCGACTGGAAGCGGGTCAGCGACGACCTGCTCGCGGTCTACGCCACCGCTCTCGGCTGAATCGGTTTTCACACCTGGCGGGCTCCCGCGTAGTCTGGAGGGTGCCCGAGAGCCCACCCGTCGCGCGGTCCCAGCGCGGGTCCCGCACCCCGAAGACGAAGCAGAGTGAGATGACTGGATCGCCCACCGAGCACACCGACCAGCAGCCGACGCGAGGCACCGAGGGTGTCAAGCGCGGCATGGCCGAGATGCTCAAGGGCGGGGTGATCATGGATGTCGTCACCGCGGAGCAGGCCAGCATCGCCGAGGACGCCGGCGCTGTCGCCGTCATGGCCCTCGAGCGCGTGCCCGCCGACATCCGCGCCCAGGGCGGCGTCTCGCGGATGAGCGACCCCGACATGATCGACGGCATCATCGAGGCGGTCTCGATCCCGGTGATGGCCAAGGCACGCATCGGGCACTTCGCCGAGGCCCAGGTGCTGCAGAGCCTCGGGGTGGACTACATCGACGAGTCCGAGGTGCTCACCCCGGCCGACTACGCCCACCACATCGACAAGTGGCAGTTCACCGTGCCCTTCGTCTGCGGTGCGACCAACCTCGGCGAGGCGCTTCGACGCATCGGCGAGGGAGCGGCCATGATCCGCTCCAAGGGCGAGGCCGGCACCGGAGACGTCTCCAACGCCGTGACCCACATGCGCACCATCCGCGCCGAGATGCGCCGGCTGCAGGGACTCGAGCCCGACGAGCTCTACGTCGCGGCCAAGGAGCTGCAGGCGCCGTACCCGCTGGTGGCCGAGGTCGCCCGCAGCGGCAAGCTCCCCGTCGTGCTCTTCACCGCCGGCGGCATCGCAACCCCCGCCGACGCAGCGATGATGATGCAGCTCGGCGCCGAGGGCGTCTTCGTGGGCTCCGGCATCTTCAAGTCCGGCAACCCCGCGCAGCGCGCCGAGGCGATCGTCAAGGCCACCACCTTCTACGACGACCCCGACGTGGTCGCCAAGGTCTCCCGCGGGCTGGGTGAGGCCATGGTCGGCCTCAACGTCGACGACATCCCCCAGCCGCACCGGTTGGCCGAGCGCGGCTGGTGAGCGCCGGAGCACCGACCCGGCCCACCGTCGGGGTGCTCGCGCTGCAGGGTGACACCCGCGAGCACCTGCGGGTGCTCGACTCCTGCGGCGTGCACGCCACCGCCGTACGGCGTCCCGCAGAGCTGGACACCGTCGACGGCCTGGTCCTGCCCGGCGGCGAGTCGACGACGATGGCCAAGCTGGCCCGCACCTTCGACCTGCTCGACCCCCTGCGCGCGGCGGTCAAGGCCGGGCTCCCCGTCTTCGGCACCTGTGCCGGCATGATCCTGCTGGCCGACCGCATCGAGGACGGCGCCGCGGGACAGGAGACCATCGGCGGCCTGGACGTCCTGGTGCGACGCAACGCGTTCGGGCGACAGGTCGACTCCTTCGAGGCAGAGCTCGACGTCGCGCGGCTCGACGACCCCTTCCACGCGGTCTTCATCCGGGCTCCCTGGGTGGAGAGCGTGGGCGAGGAGGTCGAGGTCGTCGCCCGGGTCGCCCTGGAGCCGCAGCGAACGCACAGCGCGGCCGCCGAAGCCGTCGCGGGTAGGATCGTCGGGGTCCGTCAGGGTCACCTGCTGGCGACGTCCTTCCACCCGGAGGTCACCGGCGACCGGCGGATCCACGACTACTTCGTCTCGATCGTGCGCGAGCGCGCCTGAGTCGCCAGCGAGACCAGCCGAGAGCAGCCGAGAGCAGAGGACGGGCCATGTCGGGTCATTCAAAGTGGGCCACCACCAAGCACAAGAAGGCGGTCATCGACGCTCGGCGCGGCAAGCTCTTCGCCAAGCTGATCAAGAACATCGAGGTCGCGGCCCGCACCGGTGGCGGTGACCCTGCCGGCAATCCCACGCTCTACGACGCCATCCAGAAGGCGAAGAAGTCCTCGGTCCCCAACGACAACATCGACCGGGCGGTCAAGCGCGGCTCAGGCGCCGAGGCGGGCGGCGCGGAGTACCAGACGATCATGTACGAGGGCTACGGCCCCGGCGGCGTCGCGCTGCTGATCGAGTGCCTGACCGACAACCGCAACCGCGCCGCGATGGAGGTGCGCACCGCCACCTCGCGCAACGGTGGGTCACTGGCCGACCCGGGCTCGGTCTCCTACCTGTTCGCCCGCAAGGGTGTCGTCGTGCTCTCCAAGCAGCAGGAGGGTCGTGAGGTCACCGAGGACGACGTCCTGGAGGCGACGCTCGAGGCCGGCGCCGAGGAGGTCAACGACCTCGACGACACCTTCGAGGTGCTCAGCGAGGCGGGCGATCTCGTGGGGGTGCGGTCGGCGCTGCAGGAGGCGGGCCTGGACTACGACTCCGCGGAGGCCCAGTGGGTGCCCTCCATGGAGGTCACCGTCGACGGTGACACCGCGCCGAAGGTGATGCGACTGATCGAGGCGCTCGAGGACCTCGACGACGTGCAGAACGTCTACGGCAACCTCGACATCCCCGACGAGGTGCTGGCCTCCCTCGACGCCTGAGGTCGTCATCGCTGGTCGAGCAGCGAGCTTGCGAGCGCCCGTCGAGATCACTCCCTGCGCGGCGTGCCTGGACCGGGGGCGGGGGTGTGGTCGGTTAGGTTCGTCCGAACAGGTGTTCGGCAGGAGGCCACGTCATGAGGGTGATGGGTGTCGACCCGGGGCTGACGCGGTGCGGCCTGGGCGTGGTCGACGGCTCCGTCGGGCGTCCGCTCCTGCTGGTCGAGGTGGGGGTCTGCGCGACCGCTCCAGCAACTGATCTGCCCCTGCGGCTCCTGGACGTGGAGCGGGAGGTCTCCGCCTGGCTGGAGCGCCACCAGCCCGACGTGCTCGCTCTGGAGCGCGTCTTCAGCCAGCACAACCTGCGCACGGTCATGGGCACGGCCCAGGTGAGTGGGGTGGTCATGGCCGCGGCGGCACGGCGAGGGGTCCCGGTGGTGCTGCACACCCCGAGCGAGGTCAAGGCCGCGGTGACCGGCAGTGGGCGCGCCGACAAGGCGCAGGTGGGCGCGATGGTCGCCCGGGTGCTGCGGCTCGCCGAGGCACCGCGACCGGCCGACGCGGCCGACGCGCTGGCCCTGGCGATCTGTCATGTGTGGCGAGGAGGTGCGCAGCGTCGACTCGCCGCTGCCATGGCGAGAGGAGCGAGCAGATGATCGCGTTCGTCCGCGGGACGGTCGCCCAGGTCGGACTGACCTCGGTGGTCCTCGACGTGGGGTCGGTCGGCGTCGAGGTGCACTGCGCGCCGAACACCATCGCCGGTCTCTCGACGGGCTCGCCGGCCCAGCTCGCGACCTCCCTGGTGGTCCGCGAGGACTCCATGACCGTCTTCGGCTTCCCCGACGAGGAGGAGAAGCAGCTCTTCGAGCTGGTGCAGACCGCGAGCGGGGTCGGGCCCAAGCTGGCGCAGGCGATGTTGGCGGTGCTCTCACCCGACGACCTGCGACGAGCAGTCGGGTCCGAGGACGTCCGAGCCCTGACGCGGGTGCCCGGCATCGGGCAGAAGGGCGCCCAGCGCATCATCCTCGAGCTCAAGGACCGCATCGGCGCCGTGGCCACGGGCACGGGCCTTCCGCAGCAGAGTGCGGCCCCCGTGGACGCCGAGCCGGCCTGGCGCACCCAGGTCCGCGCCGGGCTGACCGGACTCGGCTGGTCCGACAAGGAGGCCCAGCGCGCGCTCGACCTCGTGGCCCAGGATGCCGGGCCCGCTCCCGACGTCGGGGCGCTGCTGCGAGAGGCGCTGCGCTCGCTCAGCAGGGCATGAGCCGATGACCTGGGACGAAGAGCTCACGACGGCCGAGATCGAGCATCTCGAAGGCCGCGCCCTGTTGACCGCGGAGGCCGACGACGACGACCGTGCGGTGGAGTCGGCGCTGCGCCCACGCAGCCTGGAGGAGCTGATCGGCCAGGAGCGGGTGCGTGAGCAGCTCGCACTCATGCTGGGAGCCGCGCGCCACCGCGGCCGCGTGCCCGACCACGTCCTGCTCTCCGGGCCACCGGGCCTGGGCAAGACGACGCTGGCGATGATCATCGCCGCCGAGATGGGCGCTCCGCTGCGGGTGACCAGCGGGCCCGCCATCACCCATGCCGGCGATCTGGCCGCGATCCTCTCCGGGCTCAACGAGGGCGACGTGCTCTTCGTCGACGAGATCCACCGGATGGCGAGACCTGCCGAGGAGATGCTCTACCTCGCGATGGAGGACTTCCGCGTCGATGTCGTGGTCGGCAAGGGGCCAGGTGCCACGGCCATTCCGCTCGAGCTGCCGGCGTTCACCCTCGTGGGTGCCACCACCCGGGCGGGCCTGCTCCCGGGGCCGCTGCGCGACCGCTTCGGCTTCACCGCGCACCTGGAGTTCTACGAGCCCAGCGACCTGGAACAGATCATCGACCGCAGTGCGGGGTTGCTGGACGCCGACATCGAGCCCGAGGGTCGCGCCGAGATCGCGTCCCGCAGCCGCGGCACACCGCGGATCGCCAACCGGCTGCTGCGCCGGGTGCGCGACTACGCCCAGGTGCGAGCCGCGGGTGTCGGCACCGTGCAGGTGGCACGAGCCGCGCTGGACCTCTACGAGGTCGACCGCTCGGGTCTGGATCGGCTCGACCGGGCCGTGCTCGACGCCCTGTGCCGCCGCTTCGACGGCGGCCCGGTCGGCCTGGGCACGCTCGCCGTCGCCGTGGGGGAGGAGCGGGAGACCGTCGAGGAGGTGGCCGAGCCCTTCCTGGTGCGCTCGGGGTTCTTGGCGCGCACGCCTCGGGGGCGGGTGGCGACCCCGGCCGCCTGGCAGCACCTGGGGCTGGCCACTCCGACCCCGACCGGTGCTCAGCTGCCGCTCGACCTGGACCGCTGACCCGGCCCGAGCCACGCGACCGGGCGCGGACCCGCGATCCCGCCCGCGGGGACGTTAGACTGCCCGGCGGCGCCCACCCGAGAGCGGGAACGGGCCAGTCGCGGGCCCGTGGGCTCGCCCCATCCTCATCAACTCGATGCCCGGAGGAGATTCCCTGTGGAGGGAGCCGTCCAGCTGACCTGGCTCGCCCTGTTCGTCGTGGCGTTCTGGTTTCTTCTGATCCGTCCCCAGCGGCGCCGCCAGCGCCAGACCCTGCAGCTGCAGAGCTCGCTGGAGGTCGGCGACGAGGTCATGCTCGGCTCGGGTGTCTTCGGTCGCATCGCCGGGGAGGTCGACGACCCGCTCGCCGGCGACTGCCTGATGGTCGAGGTCGCCCCGGGTGTGCAGCTGAAGGTCGCTCGTGGAGCGGTGATGCGCAAGCTCACCCCGCCTGAGGAGACAGCCGAGCTCGAGGGCTCCGACGACACCGAGCCTCGCGGCGACGACGAGGGCGGCGAGCGCTGATGGCGCCCAAGCGGCAGCGGCCCGGTCGCGCACTGCTCATCGTCCTCTTCGCGACGGTCCTGATGTACGTCGGGCTCGGGATCAACGGGGTCTGGGGCCCCAAGCTCGGCCTCGACCTGCGCGGTGGCACCCGGCTCACCCTGAGCGCCTCGACCGAGACCGGTGAGGAGATCACGCCGGAGAAGATGAAGGAGGCCTCCACCATCATCGACAGCCGGGTCAACGCGACCGGCGTCGCGGAGTCCGAGGTCTCGATCCAGGGCAGCAACCAGATCATCGTGGAGATCCCCGGCGACGCGCCCGACGACCTCGTGGAGTCCGTCAAGCGCCAGGCCCAGCTCCGGTTCCGTCTGGTCGCCGCCGGCCCCGCCCCCCCGCAGGGGGCCGGTGACCAGGCGCAGCCGCCCGCCCCCGACGCGAGCGGCTCCCCGTCGCCGTCAGGCTCACCGTCCTCCGACGGTTCCCCGACCGGCAGCGGCTCGCCCAGCACGGGAGCGTCGTCACCGGCGAACGGTCGCGCCGTGCCGTTGGCTCAGCCCAGGGCAGCCGACGGTGAGGGTGACAAGCCCGGCAACAAGTCCGGCAAGCAGGGCTCGGGCGGCAAGGACGGGGGTGCGGCAGCCACGCCGAGCGGCGCCCCGCAGCCCGGCGCCAAGGTCACCGACGAGTCCTCGGTCGAGGAGCTCCTCGCCTGGATGCGCAACCCCGACGCCGCCTCGATCAAGCGGTTCAGCCAGTTCGAGTGCACCGACCAGACCGAGGTGGTCGACAACCCGGCGCGCCCCTTGGTCACCTGCGACGAGGACGACAACAAGTACCTCCTCTCGCCCTCCATGATCGAGGGCACCCAGCTGACCGACGCCGACTACGGCATCCCGCCGAACGAGGTCAACTACGCCGTCACCCTCGACTTCAACGGCGAGGCGACCGACACCTTCGCCGAGGTGACACGGTCCATGGCCGGCACCAACGAGTTGTTCGCGATCGTGCTCGACGGCACCGTGCTCTCCGCGCCGACCGTCAACACCCCGATCACCAACGGCAGCGCACAGATCACCGGCGACTTCACCGTCGGTGAGGCACAGTCGCTGGCCAACAGCCTCAAGTACGGCGCCCTGCCGCTGGCCTTCCAGGTGCCGGTCGAGACGGTCGAGGGCCCGACCCTCGCCGGCGACCAGCTGCAAGCCGGGCTCTGGGCAGGCGCTGTCGGCCTGGCGCTGGTGCTGGTCTACTGCATGCTCTACTACCGCGGCCTGGGCGGCGTCGTGGTCGCCTCACTGGGGCTCGCCGCCGCCTGGACCTACGCCGCCGTGATCTTCCTCAGCGAGACGGCCGGCTTCACCCTGACCCTGCCCGGCATCGCCGGTCTGATCGTCGGTGTCGGCGTCACGGCGGACTCCTTCATCGTGCTCTTCGAACGCATCCGCGACGAGATGCGCGAGGGCAAGTCGATGCGGGTCGCCGTCGAGCAGGGCTGGGTCCGCGCGCGGAACACCTGCGTGGTCGCCGACATGGTCACGCTGCTGGCCGGTGTCGTGCTCTACATCTTCGCCATCGGAGTGGTGAAGGGCTTCGCGTTCGCGCTCATCATCAGCACCCTGATCGACCTCGCGGTGTTCTTCTGGTTCACCAAGCCGATGGTGACCTGGCTCGCCAGGTTCCAGTTCTTCCGTGGCGGCCACCGGATGTCGGGGCTCTCTCCCGAGCACATCGGCATCGCCAGGATCGGTCAGGCGCGCACCGCGCCGTTGACAGGAGGCACCCGATGAGCCGGCTCTCCAAGCTCGGACAGTCCCTCTACGAAGGCACCGTCTCGATCGACTTCGTCGGGCGCAAGTACCTCTGGTACACCTTCTCCGGCGTCATCGTGGCCGCCGCCCTGATCGGGTTGTTCGTGGTCAAGCTCGACATGGGCATCGAGTTCGAGGGCGGCGTCGAGTACCGCGTCGCGGTGAGCAACCCCGACCAGTCCGACGTCACGACCATCGTCAACGCGGTCAACGACTCCGGGGTCGAGGACGCCTCGAACCCGACGGTGAACACCTCCGGTGAGGACGCCATCCGGGTGCAGACCCTCCCCCTCTCCACCGGAGACGCCCGCGAGGTGTCCCAAGCGATCCAGGCCGCGGTCGACGTGGGCAGCGACGACATCAGCCAGAGCGTCATCGGGCCGTCGTGGGGAGCAGCGGTCGCCAACAAGGCGCTCACCGGGCTCGTGGTCTTCCTCGTCCTCGTGGTGCTGCTGATCTGGGCCTACTTCCGCGAGTGGAAGATGTCGGTGGCAGCACTCGTCGCGCTCGGCCACGACATCACCATCACCGTCGGCATCTACGCCCTGTCCGGCTTCGAGGTCACCCCCGCGACCGTCACCGGGGTGCTGACGATCCTGGGCTTCTCGCTCTACGACACGGTCGTGGTCTTCGACAAGGTGCGTGAGAACGTCGCCCGCCTGCGCAAGACCCACCAGACCTACGCCGAGGCCGCCAACCTCGCGGTCAACCAGACCCTGGTGCGCTCCATCAACACCTCGATCGTCGCGCTGCTCCCGGTGGGGGCGCTGCTCTACGCCGGCGTCGTGCTGCTCGGGTCAGGTGCGCTGAAGGACCTCGCGCTCGCCCTCTTCGTCGGCATGGCCGCCGGCGTCTACTCCTCGATCTTCATCGCCACCCCGTTCCTGGTGCAGCTCAAGGAGCTCGAGCCCGGCGTCAAGGCCGGCGACGCCCGAGCCCGCAAGCACCGCTCGCGGCGCAGCGTCGACCCCTACGCCGACGTGCCTGCCTTCGCCGACAACATGGCGATCCACGACGAGCCCGGTGGCGCGGCCCGTCCCACGGCCAAGGCCGCCGGCATCGAGGCCGAGGACCTGGACGAGGCCGCCGCGCGTGGCGGCAACCAGCCTCGGACCGCGGGTGACCCGGGCCGGTTCAGTGCCGGCGAGCGCGACACCTCGAGTCGTGCGGTGCCGCTGGGGGAGACCTCCTCGGCCGGTCGTCCGCAGCCCAGCCGCAAGCCACGCTCGCAACGCGGCAAGAAATGAGGAGAGGGGCCGGGCCCATGGACCTGCAGCGGGTCGAGGAGATCATCGAGGACCTGATCCGCGACGTCTCCGACTTCCCCAAGCCGGGCATCGTCTTCAAGGACATCTCACCGCTCCTCGCCGACCACGACGGTCTCACTGCCGTCGTCGAGGGGTTGGCCGCCGCCGGTCGCAACGGTGACGGCGAGGTCGTCGTCGACAAGGTCGTCGGCATCGAGGCGCGCGGGTTCATCCTGGCCGCACCGGTGGCACTGCACCTCGGGACCGGCTTCGTGGCGGTGCGCAAGCAGGGCAAGCTGCCCGGCCAGACCCACGAGGTCTCCTACGAGCTGGAGTACGGCGAGGCCACGCTGGAGATGCACACCGACGCCGTCACCGAGGGCGACCGCGTGCTGGTGATCGACGACGTGCTGGCCACCGGCGGCACTGTCGGGGCGACGCGCGAGCTCATCGAGCGGTGCGGGGGCACGGTCCATGCCGTTGCCGTGCTCATGGAGCTGGCGTTCCTGCCGGGGCGGGCGTCGCTGGGCGACATCCCGCTCACGGTGCTCCACACGGTCCAGTAGACGCTGCGTGGTGCGGCGCCCAGCTGCGCCACCTCTGGACGTGCGCTGAGAGACGGAGATCAGGTGGCGGCGAGGGCTTGGGCTCCGGGGGTGGGGAAGGACGGGACCACGACGGCGCCGTCGAGGCGGGTGGTGAGTCGGCCGGCCTGCTCGGCGACGGCAGCGCTCGCCTCGGCACCACGGTCGGTGAGCAGCGCGGTGGCGACCTGGCCATCGGTGCGCACCGCCCAGTATCCGATCACCTCACCGTCCCACCACACGGTCGGACCGACGTTGCCGAACCGGTCGTAGAGCAACGTGGAGTCCTCCGGGAGGAACCACCCCCGCTCCTTCCAGCCCATCGGGGTGGGATCGAGCGCCGGCAGGAGGGCCGCGACGGGTGCGGTCGGCTCAGTGCCGTCCGGGTCCGCGTCGTCGGCCAACTCGATCAGCCCGGGGCCGGTCTCGACGGTCTCGAGGGCCGCGAGGGTCCTGCGGGTGACGCCGAGCGCCCAGCCCGTCCACCACGCGACGTCGATCTCGGTGACTGGGCCGAACGCGCGCAGGTAGGCGGTCGCCACCTCGCCCCGTGCCTGGTCGGGGTCACGGTCGGGGACACCATCGGGGAAGAGCCCGGTCACCGACTCCCAGGTGTGACGACGCGAGGTCCACGACCCCGATGGGCGACCCCGCACCAGGTGCCCGTCGGTGCCCATGAGGGTGAGCACCCGGCTGGTGATGGCGCGCCGTACGTCGTAGGCCTTGGTGGTGCGGGGGAGCAGTGCGGTGCTCAGACCCGGGACCGCCTTGGCGATCCCGGCGCCGTCGACCGGCCCCGCGGCCTCGACGTAGCGCACGACGTCGCGCTCCAGACTCCGCAGCCACTCCTCGACCTCGTCCGGGTCGTCGGGAAGCGCCGGGTCGGTGGGGCCGGTGCACAGCTCCTTGACCAGGCGGCGACGGATCGTTGCGGCCACGGCCGAGGAGACCCCCGACTGGAACGAGGGGACGTCGTGCGCGGGCACCACGAACAGGGTGCGACGCATCGCCATCATCCGCACCAGCTGCTGGCTCTCGTAGAGCTCCTCTCCGATGCCCTCGATGCCGAGTGTGCGGGCACGAGCCATCACCGAGAGGTAGACCGTGGCGGGGTCGGTGGCGTGCAGCGCCACGACGCTCCGGGTCGCCTCCAGCGCGCTCCGCGCGCCACCCCCGAGCCGGTGCCGGTCAACCAGCCTCACCCGTCGTTGCGCCGCGTCCACCCCCGCTTCCTAGCACGCCCCTCCAGCGACCCCGCACCTGGCGACGGTGTGCCCTCTAGACTTGCCAGGGTCGAAGGGAGACGGGGTGACGCACCAGAGCTCCGCGCCGCAGGATGGCCTGCGCACTGAGCCGCGCCCCGACGAGCTTCCCGAGGGGGCGGCGGACGCCCCGGCCGAGCCCGATCCCCACGACCGCGGTGAGCTCGACGCCGAGCCCGATGCCGATGGTGGGGCCGCGACCCCCTCGGAGCCCGCGTCGCCAGACCAGGTCCGCACGCCCGCCCATCCGGGGCAGGCGGCCGGTCGGATGCGCACCCGGCTGGCGCGCATCGGGGGCCGCGGTCAGAGCAACAGCCCGGTCCTGGAGCCGCTGTTCCGGGTGGTGCGAGCCAACCACCCCAAGGCCGACCTCACCCTGCTCGAGCGCGCGTACCGGGTCGCCGAGCGCGCCCACGAGGGCCAGATGCGCTACAGCGGTGAGCCCTACATCACCCATCCGCTAGCCGTGACCACGATCCTCGCCGAGCTCGGCATGACCGAGCCGACCCTGGTCGCCGCCCTGCTGCACGACACCGTCGAGGACACCTCCTACACCCTGGACCAGGTCGTCCAGGACTTCGGCGAGGAGGTCGCCTCGCTCGTCGACGGCGTCACCAAGCTCGACAAGGTCAAGTACGGCGAGAACGCCCAGGCCGAGACGATCCGCAAGATGATCGTGGCGATGTCGCGCGACATCCGCGTGCTGGTCATCAAGCTCGGCGACCGGCTCCACAACATGCGCACGCTGCGCTACACCAAGCAGTCCAGTCAGGTGAAGAAGGCCAAGGAGACCCTGGAGATCTTCGCCCCGCTGGCCCACCGGCTCGGCATGAACACCATCAAGTGGGAGCTGGAGGACCTCGCGTTCGCCACCCTGCACCCCAAGATGTACGACGAGATCGTGCGCCTCGTCGCCGATCGCGCCCCGTCACGCGACACCTACCTGCGCACCGTCACCGAGCAGGTCGAGCACGAGCTGCGTCGCGCCCGGGTCAAGGCCACGGTCACCGGGCGCCCGAAGCACTACTACTCGATCTACCAGAAGATGATCGTGCGCGGGCGCGACTTCTCCGACATCTACGACCTGGTGGGCCTGCGGATCCTGGTCGAGCACGACCGTGACTGCTACTCCGTGCTGGGTGCGATCCACAACCGGTGGAACCCCGTCCCGGGGCGGTTCAAGGACTTCGTGGCGATGCCGAAGTTCAACATGTACCAGTCGCTGCACACCACGGTGATCGGCCCCGAGGGCAAGCCGGTGGAGATGCAGATCCGCACCAACCAGATGCACCGCCGTGCCGAGTACGGCGTGGCCGCGCACTGGAAGTACAAGGAGAACCCCGACGCCTCCACGCCCGAGGGCACCGCCGGTGAGCGCAAGGGCCATGAGCTGCCGTGGATGCGTCAGCTCATGGACTGGCAGCAGGACACCGAGGACCCGGGTGAGTTCTTGGAGTCGCTGCGCTTCGAGATCAACTCCGCCGAGGTCTACGTCTTCACCCCCGCCGGCGACGTGATGGCGCTGCCCACCGGGTCGACCCCCGTCGACTTCGCCTACGCGATCCACACCGAGGTCGGCCACCGCGCCATCGGTGCCCGCGTCAACGGGCGCCTCGTGCCGCTGGAGTCGCCGCTGGACAACGGCGACACCGTCGAGGTCTTCACCTCCAAGTCGGAGGGAGCCGGGCCCAGCCGCGACTGGCTGACCTTCGTGAAGTCCCCGCGCGCCCGCTCCAAGATCCGCCAGTGGTTCAGCAAGGAGCGCCGCGAGGAGGCCGGCGAGCGGGGCAAGGAGCAGATCGCCCGACTGATCCGCAAGGAGGGCGTCGCGATCAAGCGGGTCCTCACCCGCGACACGTTGATGTCGGTCGCACAGGACCTGAGGCTCGCCGACGTCAGCGCTCTCTACGCCTCGGTCGGTGAGGGCCACATCAGCGCACGCACCGTCGTGCGTCGTGTCGTGGACCTGCACGGCGGCGACGTCGGCGCGGAGGAGGAGCTCTCCGAGGGCGTCCAGATCACCCAGCCCCAGGGCCGTCCCGCGGGCGACGCCGGCGTGGTGGTGAAGGGTGTCACCGACGTCTGGGTCAAGCTCGCCAAGTGCTGCACGCCCGTCCCCGGCGACGACATCCTCGGCTTCGTCACCCGCGGCCAGGGGGTCTCGGTGCACCGCACCGACTGCGTCAACGCGGAGTCCCTGCGCCAGCAGCCGCAGCGGCTGGTCGAGGTCGAGTGGGCACCTACGGCGCAGTCGATGTTCCTGGTCAACATCCAGGTCGACGCCCTCGACCGGGCCCGGCTCCTGTCGGACATCACCAAGGTGCTCTCCGACATGCACGTCAACATCTTGTCGGCCACGCTGACCACCGGCCGCGACCGCGTGGCCCGCAGCCGCTTCACCTTCGAGATGGGGGACCCGGCCCACCTCGGGCACCTCCTGCGCGCCGTGCGCCACGTCGAAGGCGTCTTCGACGCCCAACGCGTCACCAGCTGACTCTCGGTCGGGCGGGTGGCTGAGCGGGGTGGTGCCACGATGCCCGTCCGACCTCCCCGGCACCGAGGGCCAGTGCCGCGGGAGGCCGGTGAGGCACCCAACCCCAACCCAGCCACACGTCGCACAGCGGCTCAGTCGGAGAACTCCTCCATTGCGGCTCGGGCCTGCTCCAGCCAGAGCCCGCGGGCCTCGATCGCGGCCGCGTGCTCGGCGGCCTTGCGCTCGTTGCCCGCGGCCTCGGCCTTGGACCGCTTCTGCTCCAGCTCGGCGAGCGAGGCCTCCAGCTGGGCGACGGTGTCGGCGGCTCGGGCGCGCGCCTCCGGGTTGGACTTCTTCCACGCCTGGTCCTCGACCGCACGGATCGCCTGCTCGACCTTGCGCATCCTGCCCTCGAGGTCGCGCATCCGCTCGCGAGGCACCTTCCCGGCGGCGTCCCAGCGGTCGGCGATGTCGCGGAAGGCGGTCTTGGCGCGGGCCAGGTCTCTCACCGGAAGCAGTGCCTCAGCCTCCGCGAGCAGCTGCTCCTTGACCCCGGCGTTCGCGGCGTACTCGGCGTCGGTGGCGCGGTTGGCGGCATCGCGTGCGCCGAAGAAGATGTCCTGCGCTGCCCGGAACCGACGCCACAGGTCGTCGTCGACGTCGCGTGGGGCGGGACCGGCCTCCTTCCACCGGCGCATCAGCTCGCGGTAGGCGCCGGAGGTGGGGCCCCAGTCGGTGGAGCCGGAGAGTGCCTCGGCCTCCTTGATCAGCTTCTGCTTCACGCCCTTGGCGCCCTCGCGCTTCTCGGCCTGCTCGGCGAAGTGCGCCTTGCGACGCCGGGTGTACGCGGTGCGGGCGGAGGAGAAGCGGTGCCACAGCTCGTCATCGGTGCGCTTGTCGAGGCGCGGCAGTGCCTTCCACTGCTCGAGCAGCGAGCGCAGCTTGTCCGCGCCGTGGCGCCAGTCGGTGCCGGTGCTGATCTTCTCGGCGTCGGCGACGATGCGGTCCTTCTCGACCTTGGCCGTGGCCAGCTGCTCGGCGCGCCGGGCCTTGCGCTCCTCGCGCGCCCGCGACACCTGCTCGTCGAGACCGGCGAGCTGGGCGTCGAGGTCGGCCAGGTCACCGACGACGTTGGCCTCGGCGATCTCGGTGCGCAGGTGCTTCATGGTCCGGACGGCGTCGTCGGGGGCCGCGTGTCCCGTCTCGAGGCGGTGGCGCAGCATCGCGACCTTGAGCCGCAGGTCGTCGTACTTGCGCCCGTAGAAGGCCAGGGCGTCGTGGGCCGACATGTCCGGCGCCTGCCCGACATGCTTCTCGCCGTCGCCAACCCGGCAGTAGACGTTGCCCTCGTCGTCGACACGTCCCCACCGTGTCGGGTCGGACTCGGTGACCTGAGGCAGTGGCGGCTCGGGGGGCGCGCTTGCTGCGGCACCGCGGGGCGGCCGGGGGGCACGCTTTCCACGAGCACCGCGCGGAGGCATCGGCCGTGGTGGGGCGGGCTTGGGAGGCGCAGCCGGGGTGGCGTCCGGGGTAGCCGTTGCCGGGTCTGTTGCCGGCTCTGTTGGTGGGGCCGAGCTGGCGGCCTGGTCGGGGGTCTCGGTCATCGGGAGCGTCTCCCTTGTTGTCGGCATCCGCGAGCGGTGCTGAGTGGTCGCGCGGGGCGCGCGAGCGGTCGTCGACGCCATCGTATGACCGGCCACACAGGCCCTGCGCGGTGGGAATGAGTTGGTCCCCCGGCGGGTCGGCTCGTAGGCTCGGCCCCGGCGCGCCCGGACGGGAGCGCGCCCTGAGCGGTGCGGACGCGCACCCCTGACCCGGACGGCCCGACACGGCCCGCGACGCACAGGAGGCCTCCCGTGTTCATCGCTGGATTCCCTGCCGGCCCCTGGGGCACCAACTGCTACGTCGTGGCCACCGAGGCCGGCGCCGAGTGCGTGGTCGTCGACCCCGGCAAGGACGCCGCGACGGGCGTCGCGGACGTGGTGCGCGAGCACGGGCTGAAGCCGGTCGCCGTGCTGGTCTCCCACGGTCACATCGACCACATGTGGTGCGTGCAGCCCGTGGCGGGCGCCTACGACGCGGCGGCCTACATCCATCCCGATGACCGTCACCTGCTCAGCGACCCGATGGCGGGGATGTCGCGGGAGACCGCCGGCATGCTGCTCGGCGGGCAGTACGAGTTCGCCGAGCCCGACGACGTGCGTGAGATCGGTGACGGCACCGACATCGAGCTGGCAGGTCTGAGCTTCACCGTGGACCATGCTCCGGGTCACACGCCGGGCTCGATCACGTTCCGCACCCCGTACGACGAGCCGACCACCGGGGTCAGCGAGGTCATGTTCTCCGGTGACCTGCTCTTCGCGGGGTCCATCGGTCGCACCGACCTGCCGGGCGGTGATCATCCGACGATGCTGCGCAGCCTCGAGGCCAAGGTGCTCACGCTGCCCGACGACGTCGCGGTGCTCCCGGGCCACGGGGAGCAGACCAGCATCGGGCGGGAGCGGGCGACCAATCCGTTCCTGTTGGAGCTGCTCCGCGAGGGCGCACCGGTGGCGCCGCCGGCCCGCGGTCTCTGAGGACGCGCGAGCTGTACGTCCCAGCGATTCCCCGCCCCTGACCAGACCGTCTTTCGAAGAGGACCAGATGCCGAAGCCGAACGCGCTCAGCGGCTTCCCCGAGCTGCTGCCCGCCCAACGGATGGCCGAGCAGCAGCTGATCCGCGCGCTCACGGACTGCTTCGAGCTGCACGGCTTCGCCTCGGTGGAGACCCGAGCGGTCGAGCCCCTGGACCAGCTGCTGCGCAAGGGGGAGACCTCCAAGGAGGTCTACGTCCTGCGCCGGCTCCAGGAGTCCTCGAGCGCGGGCCACGCCGGCCTGGGGCTGCACTTCGACCTGACCGTCCCGTTCGCGCGCTACGTGCTCGAGCACGCCGGTCACCTCGAGTTCCCCTTCCGGCGCTACCAGGTGCAGAAGGTCTGGCGCGGTGAGCGGCCCCAGGAGGGCCGCTACCGCGAGTTCACCCAGGCCGACATCGACATCGTGGGTCGAGACGAGCTGGGCCTGCACCACGACGTCGAGGTCGCCCGGGTCATGCTCGACGGCCTGCGCCGCCTGGAGTTCCTGCCGCGCCTGACGCTGCAGGTCAACAACCGCAAGCTGATCCAGGGCTTCTACCTCGGTCTCGGGGTCGCGGAGCCCGACGAGGCGATGCGCCTGATCGACAAGCTGGACAAGCTCAGCGCCGCGGAGGTGGCCGGGCTGCTCACCACCGAGGCGGGCCTCTCCCCGGAGCAGGCCGAGCAGTGCCTCGCGCTCGCGGGGATCGCGACGCAGGACGACTCGTTCGTCGAGCAGGTACGAGCGCTCGGGGTGCAGCACCCGCTGCTGGACGAGGGGCTCGCCGAGCTGGCCGACCTGGTGCGCGGGTGCGCCGACCTGTCCGACGGGCGGGCTCGGGTCGTGGCCGACCTCAAGATCGCCCGCGGGCTGGACTACTACACCGGTGCGGTCTTCGAGACCCGGCTCGAGGGGTTCGAGTGGCTCGGGTCCATCTGCTCCGGTGGGCGCTACGACTCGCTGGCCAGTGACGGTCGCACCACCTACCCCGGCGTCGGGATCTCCCTGGGCGTCACCCGGCTCCTGGTGCCGCTGACGCAGCGGATCGGGCTGCGCGCCGACCGCCAGGTCCCGAGCGTGGTCCTGGTCGCCCTCCCCGACGAGGGCGCACGGCCGAGCTGCGACGCGCTCGCCCAGCAGCTGCGTGGCCGCGGCATCGCCTGCGAGGTGGCCGCCGCGCCCCAGAAGTTCGGCAAGCAGATCCGCTACGCCGAGCGCCGAGGCATCCCGTTCGTCTGGTTCCCGGGCGACCAGGCCGCCCAGGCCGCCCACCAGGTCAAGGACATCCGCTCCGGAGACCAGCACGACGCCGACCCCGCGACCTGGATGCCGCCGGAGGGTGACCTGAGGCCGCGGGTCGTCTCGACCTCGGACATCACGCACGACGAAGGAGCAGGACGTTGATCCGCACGCACGAAGCCGGCACCCTCCGCAGCGAGCACGTCGGTCAGGTCGTCACCCTGGCCGGTTGGGTGGCCAACCGTCGTGACCACGGGGGTGTGGCGTTCATCGACCTGCGTGAGGCCAGCGGCGTGGTGCAGGTGGTGATCCGTGACGAGTCGGTCGCCCACTCGCTGCGCAGCGAGTACTGCCTGCAGGTCACCGGTGAGGTCACCGCCCGCAAGCCCGGCAACGAGAACCCCAACCTGCCGACCGGTGACGTCGAGGTCGTCGCCACCGACGTCGAGGTGCTCTCGGCAGCGGCCCCGCTCCCCTTCCCGATCAGCGACCACGTGGACGTGGGCGAGGAGGTGCGGCTGGCCCACCGCTACCTGGACCTGCGCCGCTCGGGCCCGGCGAGCGCCATCCGGCTGCGCAGCGAGGTCAACCGGGCCGCGCGCGAGCTCCTGCACGAGCGTGGGTTCGTCGACGTCGAGACCCCCACGCTGACCCGCTCCACCCCTGAGGGGGCCCGTGACTTCCTCGTGCCCGCGAGGCTTCGGCCCGGGAGCTGGTACGCGCTGCCGCAGAGTCCCCAGCTCTTCAAGCAGCTGCTCATGGTCGGGGGACTGGAGCGCTACTACCAGATCGCGCGCTGCTACCGCGACGAGGACTTCCGCGCCGACCGCCAGCCGGAGTTCACCCAGCTCGACGTGGAGATGTCGTTCGTCGACCAGGACGACGTCATCGAGCTGACCGAGGAGCTTCTGGTGCGGCTGTGGCGGTTGATCGGGCACGACATCGATCGACCGATGCCGCGCCTGACCTACGCCGAGGCGATGGCTCGCTTCGGCACCGACAAGCCCGATCTGCGCCTCGACCTGGAGCTGGTGGACTGCACCGACTTCTTCGCCGAGACCCCCTTCCGGGTCTTCCAGGCGCCGTACGTCGGCGCGGTCGTGATGGCCGGCGGGGCGTCGCAGCCGCGCAAGCAGCTCGACGCCTGGCAGGAGTGGGCCAAGCAGCGGGGGGCCAGAGGCCTGGCCTACGTCCTGGTGCAGGAGGACGGTGAGCTGGGCGGCCCGGTGGCCAAGAACCTCTCCGACGCCGAGCGGCAGGGGATCGCCGCCCACGTGGGGGCCCAGCCGGGGGACTGCATCTTCTTCGGCGCAGGTGCCCCCAGGTCGAGTCGCGCACTGCTCGGGGCCGCCCGGGTGGAGATCGGTCGCCGCACCGGGCAGCTCGAGGAGTCGGCGTGGCGGTTCTGCTGGGTCGTGGACGCGCCGCTGTTCGAGCCTGCCGACGAGGCCGCCGCGGCCGGCGACGTGGCCGTGGGGGGCGGCGCGTGGACCGCGGTGCACCACGCGTTCACCTCCCCGAAGGCCGAGAGTCTCGAGACCTTCGACTCCGACCCCGGCAGTGCCCTGGCCTACGCCTACGACATCGTCTGCAACGGCAACGAGATCGGCGGCGGGTCGATCCGTATCCATCGCGAGGACGTCCAGAAGCGGGTCTTCGCCGTCATGGGGCTGGGGGAGGAGGAGGCCCAGGAGAAGTTCGGCTTCCTGCTCGAGGCCTTCAAGTACGGCGCCCCGCCGCACGGCGGCATCGCCTTCGGCTGGGACCGCATCTGCGCCCTGCTGAGCGGGTCGGACTCGATCCGCGACGTCATCGCCTTCCCCAAGACCGGGGGCGGCTACGACCCGCTGACCGGGGCGCCGGCCCGGATCTCGGCTGAGCAGCGTGCCGAGGCCGGGGTCGACGCGTCGCGCAAGCCGCCGCCCGGTGGGGGGACGCCGGGCACCTGAGCCGGCCCGGCACGCGAAGCGTCAGCCCTGCAAGGGGCAGGTAACGGTTTGGGCACGAACGGGACGCAAGTCACACCCGAGGGGGCCCTTCGCTGCCGGATGTGGTGCAGTATCGACCTGCGTCGCGAGTGCGGCGCAGGTCACACGGAAACCCATTTGGAGGACTCCCTCATGAGGCGATCGAAGCTTCTCACTGGCTTCGCCCTCCCCGCGGTTGTCGTTCTTCTCCTGTCGAGCTGCGGTGGCGGCTCCGGGGACGACGGCGACAGCGGGGGCGATGCATCAGGTGGCGCTGGCGGTTCGTTCAGCGTCAACCTCGAAGAACCAGAAGCCTTCGCACCCACGAGCGCTTGCTACAGCTCGGGGTGCTCGCAGGTGATCAACCTGGTCTGGACCGGGCTGCTGTCCGTGGACCCCGAGAGCAACGAGCAGCAGCTCGCGATGGCTGAGTCGATCGAGTCCGAGGACGGTGTGACCTGGACGATCAAGCTCAAGGACGGCTTCACCTTCCACAACGGTGAGCCGGTCAATGCCGACGCCTTCATCCGCGGCTGGAACTACGCCGCCTACGGTCCCAACGCGACCCAGGTCGGCTTCTTCTTCAACAAGGTCGAAGGCTACGACGACATGCAGGGCAAGAAGCCCAAGGCCAAGGAGCTCTCGGGCCTCAAGGCGGTCGACGACTCCACCATCGAGGTCAAGCTCTCCGCGCCGTTCTCGCAGTGGCCCCTGGTCATGAGCTACACGCCGGCCTTCGCCCCGATGGCCGAGGAGTGCGAGAAGGACATCAAGGCCTGCAACGAGAAGCCGATCGGCAACGGTCCCTACGAGTTCGACAACTGGTCGCACAACCAGTCGCTCACCCTCAAGCACTGGGAGGACTACTCCGACGAGGCGACCGACGGCAACGCCGACGAGATCGAGTTCAAGATCTACTCCGACCTGAAGACCGCCTACCGCGACTACCAGGCCGGCAACCTCGACATCATCGACCGGGTCGACCCGAGCCAGCGCCAGCAGGCCGAGGCCCAGTACCCCGACAACATCGAGAAGTTCGAGGACGGCGGCTACACCTACATGGGCATCCCGTTCTACGTCGAGGAGTTCCAGGACGTGAAGGTCCGTCAGGCACTGTCCCTGGCGATCGACCGGGAGACGATCATCGACCGGGTGCTCAACGGTGACTACGAGCCGGCGACCGACGTGATCCCGGGCTTCGTGCCGGGCAGCCGCGACGACGCTTGCGAGTTCTGCGAGTACGACCCGCAGCGCGCCCAGGACCTGCTGGAGGAGGCCGGCGGCATCGACGGTCCGATCGAGATCTGGTTCAACAACGACGGTGGCAACGAGGGCTGGGTCCAGGCCATTGCCCAGGGCTGGAAGCAGGACCTCGGCATCGACTTCGAGCTGAAGTCCCAGCCGTTCACCCCGTACCTGAACACGCTCGACACCCAGAGCGAGGTCAAGGGTCCGTACCGTCTGGGCTGGCTGCCCGACTACCCGTCGCCGGAGAACTACCTCGACCCGCTCTACGGCGCCGGTAGCACCAACTACGGCAAGTGGAGCGGCCCGGAGCACGAGCAGTTCCTGAAGAAGATCGAGGAGGCGAACGCCGCCCCGACCGCGGAGGAGGGCATCCCGATCTACCAGGAGGCCGCGGACATCGTGCTGGACAACGTGGTGGTCATCCCGCTGTGGTTCGGCAAGACGTTCACCCTCTACAGCGACAACGTCGAGAACGTGGGCTACAGCCCGCTCGACCAGCTGTTGCTGAAGGACGTCACGGTCACCAGCTGACCTGACGAAGGATCGCGCGGGCGAGTGCGGGTCCCTTAGCATGGGACCCGCACTCGCCTCGCTCGCGCCATCGGCGCGCGCCGGAGAGCTCATCGACAAGGACGGGCACACGTGGGCCGTTACACCATCAGACGCCTCTTGCAGTTCATCCCCGTGCTCCTGGGCACGATGTTCCTGCTGCACTACCTGCAGACGCTGTCCTTCCAGATCAGCGGCAACCCGGTCCGCGCCATGTTCGGGGACCGTCAGCCCCCGCCGGAGACGATCGCCGCGCTGACCAGGTCGTTCGGACTCGACGACCCCTGCCTGCAACAGACCGGCAACCCGTGCTTCTCGATGTTCTTCGACCGACTGGTCAACTACGCGCACCTCGACTTCGGCACCGACTTCAACCGGCAGGAGGTCACCGACCTGGTGGCACGTGCTGCCCCGATCACGCTGCGACTGACTGCTCTGGCAGTGGTGTTCGAGACCCTGGTCGGGATCTTCGCCGGCGTCGTCGCCGGGCTGCGCAAGGACAAGTTCGTCGACAACCTGGTGCGGGTCTCCACCGTGCTTCTGATCTCGGTCCCCGTCTTCGTCCTCGGTGTGCTGACCCAGATCCTCACCGGCGTCTACATCGGCAACAAGGTCCGAGAGATCGGCGCGCCACCCTGGGTGGAGGCGATGTTCTCGCCGAGCTACCAGCCCGACCATCCATGGGCGAGCCTGATCGTCCCGGCCTTCGTCCTGGGTGGGCTGTCCCTGGGCTTCATCGCCCGGCTGACCCGGACCAGCTTGATCGAGACCATGGGGTCCGACTATGTCCGCACGGCCCGGGCAAAGGGACTGAGCGGCTCCCGGGTGGTCGGTATCCATGCGTTGCGCAACTCGTTGATCCCGGTGGTGACCTACATCGGCCTCGACATCGGGCTGCTGATGGCGGGCGCACTGATCACCGAGGGCATCTTCAACATCCCGGGCATCGGTGGCCTGACCTACGTCGCCATCCGCGGTGGCGAGACCCCAGTGATCGTCGCCGTGGTGACCCTGCTGACACTGGTGTTCCTGGTCGCCTCACTGCTCGTCGACCTGCTGTACGCCGTGCTCGACCCGAGGATCCGCTATGAGTGAGAACGCCGGCGCCGTCGACACGGGCGCTTCCGACGCCGTCAGCACCAGCGGAAGTCTCTGGAGCGACGCCTGGGTGACGCTTCGCAGCAACCCGATCTTCTGGTTCGCCCTCGTGATCATGCTCATCGTGCTCTCCTGGGCCGCCTTCCCGGGCCTGTGGACCACCATGGAAAAGGACAACTGCGTCCTGGCCGACAACAAGGCTCCGCCGGGCAACGGCCACTGGTTCGGGACCACCGTGCTGGGGTGCGACATGTACACCCACGTGATCTACGGCGCCCGCCCCTCGATCGTCATCGCCGTCGTCGTGACCGCGGCGACCGCGCTGATCGGCGGCGCCCTCGGAACCGTGGCCGGCTTCTACGGCGGGTTGACCGACACGGTCATCTCGCGCTTCACCGACGTGATCCTCGGGCTGCCCTTCCTGCTGGGCGCGCTGGTCTTCCTGGCCCTGCTGAAGAGCCAGAGCATCTGGACGGTGGCCATCGTGCTCATCGTCCTGGGTTGGACGTCGATGGCCCGGATCGTACGCGGCACGGTGATCTCGCTGCGCGACCGCGACTTCGTCGAGGCGTCGCGGGCGATCGGGGCCTCGAACTGGTGGATCATCCGCAAGCACATCGTGCCCAACACCCTGTCGCCGATCATCGTGCTGTCGACCTTGTACGTCGGCACCTACGTCTCCGCGGAGGCGACGCTGACCTTCCTCGGCGTCGGCCTGAAACCGCCGGCGATCTCCTGGGGCATCACGATCGCGGAGGGCTCCGAGCTCGCGGTCACCGGTCTCCCCCACCTGCTGGTCTTCCCCAGCATTGCCCTGATCATGACGGTGCTCAGCTTCATCCTGCTGGGTGACGTGCTGCGCGACGCGCTGGACCCGAGGGGGAAGTGATGGCGAAGCCCAGCTCTGTGGAGACGCTCTCCGATGACACGACCCGCAAGCCCAAGAAGGACATCTCCGGGGTCACCTTCAAGCCCGAGGCGCCGTTGCTCCAGGTCCGTGAGCTCAAGGTCGAGTTCCACACCCGCGAGGGCGTGGCCAAAGCGGTCAACGGAGTGAACTTCCAGCTCGACTCGGGGCGCACCCTGGGCATCCTGGGGGAGTCGGGCTGCGGCAAGTCGGTGACCGCCCAGGCGATCATGGGCATCCTCGACACACCCCCGGCGAAGGTCACCGGTGGTGAGGTGCTGCTGCAGGGGGTCGACCTGCTCAAGCTCGAGGACGCCCAACGACGCTCGGTGCGCGCCAACCGGATCGGCATCGTCTTCCAGGACGCGCTCAGCTCGCTGAACCCGGTCTTCACCGTCGGCTGGCAGCTCGGGGAGCTGTTCCGCAAGCATCGGGGCACCTCTCGTTCGGACGCCAAGAAGGAGGCCGCGCGGCTGCTCGACCTTGTGGGCATCCCCAGCGCCAAGGATCGGGTCAACGACTACCCCCACCAGTTCTCCGGGGGCATGCGGCAGCGGGTCATGATTGCGATGGCGCTGTCCCTGGACCCCGACGTGCTCATCGCCGACGAGCCGACGACCGCGCTCGACGTGACCGTGCAGGCCCAGATCATGCGACTTCTGCAGGAGATGCAGCGCGAGCGGGACATGGGGATGATCCTGATCACCCACGACATGGGTGTGGTCGCCGACGTCGCCGACGACATCTGCGTCATGTACGCCGGTCGCGTGGTGGAGCAGGCCGAGGTCAACGCGATCTATGACGACCCGGCCCACCCCTACACCCGGGCGCTGCTGGACTCGATCCCGCGGGTGGACATGAAGGGCAAACAGCTCGCCGCGATCGAGGGGCTGCCGCCGAACCTGACCCGGCTTCCCTCCGGCTGCTCCTACCACCCCAGGTGCACCTTCGCCCGGGACAACTGCCTCAGCGAGGAGCCCCCGCTCTACGACATCGGTCAAGGCCGGCGCAGCGCCTGCCACTACCACGAGGAGGTTCGCGCCCGTGACTGAGCAGCCCCAGGCCTCCGAGACCTCCACGGCGCGGTCCGCCCCTGACTCGGGTGAGGTCGTGCTGTCGGCCGTCGACGTGCGCAAGTACTTCCCGATCCGGCAGGGCATCGTCTTCCAGCGCACCATCGGCCAGGTCAAGGCCGTCGACGGCGTGACCCTCGACCTGCGCCGTGGCGAGACCCTGGGGCTGGTCGGGGAGTCCGGGTGCGGCAAGTCCACCCTGAGCAGGGTGTTGATCGGCCTGGAGAAGGCGACGTCGGGCTCGGTGAAGCTGAACGGCCAGGAGCTGGTCGGGATGAAGGAGCGTGAGCTGCGACGGGTGCGCCGCAACGTGCAGATCATCTTCCAGGACCCGTACGCCTCGCTGGACCCCCGCATGACCGTCGGCGACATCGTCGGAGAGCCCTTCAGGATCCACAAGGACGCCGCTCCCAAGGGCCAGGTCAAGGGCAAGGTGCAGGAGCTGCTCGAGACCGTGGGTCTGAGCCCCGAGCACTTCAACCGCTACCCGCATCAGTTCTCCGGCGGCCAGCGCCAGCGGATCGGGATCGCGCGTGCACTGGCCCTGCGGCCCGAGGTCATCATCTGCGACGAGCCGGTGTCCGCCCTCGACGTCTCGGTGCAGGCCCAGGTGATCAACCTGCTGGAGGACTTGCAGGCCGAGTTCAACCTCTCCTACATCTTCGTGGCCCACGACCTCTCCGTCGTGCGACACATCGCCGACCGGGTGGCGGTCATGTACCTCGGCAAGGTGGTCGAGGTGGGCAACGAGGACGAGCTCTACGAGAACCCGACCCACCCCTACAGCCAGGCGCTGCTCTCGGCGGTGCCGGTCCCCGATCCCCGGAGGCGAGGTCTGCGCGACGAGATCGTGCTCAGCGGAGATCTTCCCTCGCCGGCGAATCCGCCGTCCGGCTGCCGGTTCCGCACCCGGTGCTGGAAGGCGCAGGACAAGTGCGCTGAGGAAGAGCCCGAGCTGGTCGAGCGGGAGGCTCACCCGCACCCCTCGGCCTGCCACTTCGCGGAGGTCCGCGACGTAGTGGGCGTCACCGACGACTGACCCCCCGTCGTAGGGTCGGCGCGTGGAGGGCTTGTTCGAGTACGACGACCCGGGTGGCGACAGCGCGGCGTCGGCCCGCGGTGGCGGCTCGCTGGCCGGCAACGCCCACGAGTCGGCTCCGCTGGCCGTGCGGATGCGTCCGCGCACGCTCGAGGAGCTGGTGGGACAGCAGCACCTGCTCGCGCCGGGCTCGCCGCTACGGCAGCTGGTCGAGGCAGACCGGCCGATGGCGCTGATCCTGTGGGGGCCACCGGGCACGGGCAAGACGACGATCGCAGCGATCCTGAGCCAGCAGACCGACCGGCACTTCGTCGAGGTCTCCGCCGTGGCCGCCGGCGTCAAGGAGGTCCGTGCCGCCATCGACACCGCTCGGCAGCTGCTGGTGCGCACCGGTCGCGAGACCGTGCTCTTCGTCGACGAGGTGCACCGCTTCACCAAGGCGCAGCAGGACGCGCTGCTCCCCGGTGTGGAGAACCGCTGGGTGAGCCTGGTCGCAGCGACCACGGAGAACCCCAACTTCACGGTGATCTCACCGCTGCTCAGCCGCTCTCTGATGCTGACGCTGGAGCCGTTGACCGACGACGACGTGCGCGGGGTCCTGCACAGCGCGCTCTCCGACGAGCGTGGGTTGGCCGCAACGCTCGAGGCCGACGACGACGCGGTGGACCACCTGGTCCGCCTGGCGGGAGGGGATGCGCGGCGTGCGCTGACCTACCTGGAGGCGGCCGCGGGTGCTGCTGCCGCGGTCGACCAGGCCTGCATCGACCTCCCGACCGCGGAGCGTGCGGTCGACCGCGCTGCGGTGCGCTACGACCGGCAGGGTGACCAGCACTACGACGTCATCAGCGCCTTCATCAAGTCGATCCGCGGCTCGGACGCCGACGCCGCGCTGCACTACCTGGCGCGCATGATCCAGGCCGGGGAGGACCCGCGGTTCATCGCGCGGCGGCTGGTGATCCTCGCCAGCGAGGACATCGGGCTGGCCGACCCGACCGCCCTGACCACGGCCGTGGCGGCGGCGCAGGCGGTGCAGCTGATCGGCCTGCCGGAGGCGCGGCTCAACCTGGCCCAGGCGGTGATCGCGCTGGCGGTCGCGCCCAAGTCCAACGCCGTGATCGCCGCGATCGACGCCGCCGAGGCCGACGTGCGCGCGGGGAAGATCGGCCAGGTCCCGCCTCACCTGCGCGACGCCCACTACCGCGGAGCCGGCGACCTGGGGCACGGGTCGCGCTACAAGTACGCCCACGACGAGCCGTTCGGGGTGGCGACCCAGCAGTACGCCCCTGACGTCGTCGCCGATGCCGACTACTACCGCCCCACCGACCACGGCGCGGAGGCTGCGGTGCGCACCCGGTGGGAGCGGCTGCGCGGCATCGTCAGGGGGGCCGCCACGGGCGGCTCCGGGGTAGGGTCGCCGCCATGACTCAGACCCAGGTGACGGCTCTCGGCGTGGGTGCAGCCCTGCTCCTGGCCGTCCTGCTCCTGGCGGGTGCGACCGCGGCGGTGCGACGCAACGCCCGGTCCCGTGAGCTGCTCGAGGCGCGGCTGGCGGCCTCGCAGCGGGAGGTCGCTCAGCTCGCCGACGCCGTGGCTGGGCTGGCGAGGCAGGTCCACGGCTCGCGGCGCGCGGCCGACGCGGAGCGGGAGTACGTCATCACCACCCTCAGCGACGCCGCCGACGCCGCCGAGCTCACCTCGGTGCCCCCGCGCCAGGTCGAGCCTCGGATGCGCCCGGTCACCGGCACGGCGGTGGTCGAGGCGCTGGAGGAGCAGGCGGTGGCCCGACTGTCCGAGGTCGACACCTCCCGGGCCTGGGGCGGCCGCGTTGCCGAGGTCGGGGTCAAGGCACTGGCGTTCGGCCACGGTCTTCGACGGGCGCTGTCAGAGGAGAACCGGGACCGCGCGGCGGCGGAGGCCCACGTGGCCCGGCGCCGGTCGCGTCGCACCCGCCGCCAGGAGCTGCGCGAGGCGCGTCGACTGGTGCGGGCGGTGCGCGCGCAGCGCCCGGTCTCCAACGGCGCCGAGCCTGCTCGGAGCACGGAGGACGCGGCCTGATGCGCACCCTGTGGTTCGTCGCCGGGACCGCGGCCGGGGTCTACGTCGCCGGGCAGGCGCGCCGCGCCGTCGAGGCGGTGACCTTCGACGGGGTGCACGACCGGCTGACCGGCTGGTTCGCCGGAGCGGCGGTGCTGCGCGCCGAGCTGGCCGCCGGCATGGTGGACAAGGAGGGCGAGCTGCGCGCACGGCTCGCCCTGGCACCCGCGACGGCGCCGGCGCCGACCCGGGCTGCGCTCCTCCCGGGCGAGCACACGAGCGTGGTGCGCGAGCTCGCTCCGACCCGCACCGCGGGACGCGCCGGCGGCCGCTGAGCGGCCCAGCGCCGGTCGGACTCGGGTGAGCGAGACAAACCGGCTGGGCGGGCCGCGGGTCCGCCTGGGAGGATCGGCCTCGCACGCCACCGAGCAGCCACGCAGCCACCCGCCCCGGTGGCACGAGACCAGGAGGGACCACACAGACATGGACACCGCGGAGATCCGACGGCGCTTCATCGCGCACTTCGAAGGCCGGGGCCACACCGCCGTGCCGTCGGCGTCCCTGCTGCTCGACGACCCGAACCTGCTCTTCGTCAACGCCGGCATGGTGCCTTTCAAGCCCTACTTCCTGGGTCAGGAGCGGCCGCCGTACGACCGCGCGGTGAGCGTGCAGAAGTGCGTCCGCACCCCCGACATCGAGGACGTCGGCAAGACCACGCGTCACGGCACGTTCTTCGAGATGTGCGGCAACTTCTCCTTCGGTGACTACTTCAAGCAGAGAGCCATCGAGCTGGCCTGGGAGCTGGTCACCAAGCCCGTCGGCGAGGGCGGTTTCGGCCTGGAGGAGGGCAGGCTGCACCCCAGCGTGCTCGCGGGCGACGACGAGGCGCTGGCGCTGTGGATGCAGGTCACCGGTCTCCCCAGCGAGCGGATCGTCAAGCTCGGTCCGAAGGAGAACTACTGGTCGATGGGCGTCCCCGGCCCCGGCGGCCCCTGCTCGGAGATCCTCTACGACCGCGGCCCGGAGTACGGCCCGGACGCCGACTGGGAGGCGATGGGGACCGCGATGGACACGGCCCTGGAGGACAGGTACCTCGAGTTCTGGAACCTGGTCTTCATGCAGGACGAGCTCAGCGCCGTCCGCTCCAAGGAGGACTTCGACGTCGCGGGGTCGCTGCCGAGGAAGAACATCGACACCGGCATGGGTCTGGAGCGTGTGGCCTACCTGCTCCAGGGCCGACAGAACATGTACGAGATCGACGTCATGTTCCCGGTGATCGAGCGCGCCCAGGACCTGTCCGGGCGCCGGTACGGGGCCGACCACGGCGACGACGTCCGGCTGCGCGTGGTCGCCGACCACGTGCGCAGCTCGATGATGCTGATCGCCGACGGGGTGACGCCCGGCAACGAGGGCCGGGGGTACGTCCTGCGACGCCTGCTGCGCCGCGCGGTGCGCTCGATGCGGCTGCTCGGCTGTGAGGACCGGGTGCTGCCCGAGCTGATGCCGGTCAGCCGCGATCGCATGGGCGAGACCTACACCGCGTTGCACAGCGACTGGGGGCGCATCTCCACCGTGGCCTACGCCGAGGAGGACGCGTTCCGGGCGACGCTGCGCTCCGGCACCCAGATCTTCGACCTGGCTGTGCGTGAGGCACGGACGTCGAACCGGGCCTCGCTCACCGGTGAACAGGCCTTCTCCCTGCACGACACCTACGGTTTCCCGATCGACCTCACCTTGGAGATGGCCTCCGAGCAGGGGCTGCGCGTCGACGAGCCCGGCTTCCGCCGGCTGATGGACGAGCAGCGCGCGCGTGCCAAGGCCGACGCCCGGGCCAAGAAGTCCCAGCACGGCGACGCGTCGGTCTACCGCGAGATCGCCGACGCCATGGCGGGCCCGGTCACCTTCACCGGCTACGACGAGGTGGTCTCCGAAGGCGTGGTGCGCGGAATCCTGGCCGGGTCCACCGGCACGCAGTCGGCGGCCGCCGGCGAGGAGGTCGAGCTGGTGCTCGACCGCACGCCGTTCTACGCCGAGGGCGGTGGGCAGCTCGCCGACCAGGGTGTGATCGAGCTGACCGGCGGCGGCCGGATCGAGGTGATCGACGTGCAGTCGCCGATCAGCGGGCTGATCGTGCACCGCGCGCGGGTGCTCGAGGGCGGCGTCACCGTCGGGGAGCAGGCCCAGGGCCTGGTCGACGTCGAGCGGCGGCGTTCGATCAGCCGCGCCCACACCGCGACGCACATGGTGCACAAGGCCTTCCGCGAGGCGCTCGGTGAGACCGCGACCCAGGCCGGCTCGGAGAACGCGCCGGGCCGGTTCCGGTTCGACTTCTCCGCCAGCGGCGCGGTGCCCACCTCCGTGCTGCACGACGTGGAGGCCCGGGTCAACGACCTGGTGCTGGCTGACCTCCCGGTCGAGGCCGAGGTCATGACCCAGGCCGAGGCGGTCAGGTCCGGCGCCATGGCCCTCTTCGGGGAGAAGTACGGCGACCAGGTGCGCGTGGTCTCGGTGGGTGACTGGGCACGCGAGCTGTGCGGCGGCACCCACAGCGCGCGGTCGGCCCACCTCGGCGTGGTCAAGCTCCTCGGCGAGTCCTCGATCGGCTCCGGCGTACGCCGTGTCGAGGCCCTGGTCGGCGCCGACGCCTACCGATTCCTGGCCCGCGAGCACGTGCTGGTCGCACAGCTGAGCGAGGCGCTCAAGGCGCGACCCGAGCAGCTGCCGGAGCGGGTGGCCGACCTGGTGGAGCGGTTGCGCGCCGCGGAGAAGGAGATCGAGCAGGTCCGGCTCTCCCAGCTGCTGGCGGCTGCGGGCAAGATGGCCGAGTCCGCCGAGGACCTCGGGGGGGTCGACTTCGTGGGTCACCGCGCCGAGGGCGCGGGGGCCGGCGACGTGCGCAAGCTGGTGATCGACGTCCGCGGTCGGATCCCGGCCGCCAAGCCCGCCGTCGTGGCGATCCTCGGCGCTGCCGAGGACAAGGTCTCGATCGTCGTCGCGACCAACGAGGCCGCGCGCGAGCGCGGCCTCTCCGCGAACGACCTGCTGCGCGCCGCGGCGCCGGCCGTCGGGGGTCGCGGGGGCGGCAAGGACGACGTCGCGCAGGGCGGCGGCACCGACGCCGGCGGCATCGAGCAGGCGTTGAGCGACGTGCGTGCGCAGATCACGCGCTCGCTGCACGGCTGAGGGCCCGTGGAGCACGAGTGAGGACCGGACGCCGCATCGGGGTCGACGTCGGCGAGGTGCGTGTCGGGGTCTCCACGTGTGACCCGTCGGGCCTGATCGCGACCCCGGTGGAGACGCTGGCGCGCGGCGAGGGTGACCTCCTCGCCGTGGTCGCCCACGTGGCCGAGGCCGACGCCGTCGAGGTGGTGGTCGGGCTGCCCCGCTCGCTGAGCGGTGGTGAGGGCCCAGCAGCGGGCAAGGCGCGGGCCTACGCCGTCGAGCTCGTGCGCGTGCTGGGCGAGCACGGGCAGGCGACCCCGGTGCGGCTGTGCGACGAGCGGCTGAGCACGGTCACCGCCGAGTCGCAGCTGCGCGCCCAGGGGCGGCGGGGGAAGAAACGCCGTAAGGTCGTGGACCAAGCGGCAGCGGTCATCATCTTGCAGAATGCGTTGGACACCGAGCGGAGCACGGGAAGCCCGCCCGGAGAGCTGGTCCCAGCCGAGCACCCGGCTGGTGGAGGCGGCGATGTCCCGGAGTGACGAGCCGGGTGAGCGCGGGAACAGGAGAGCCATGACCCCCGATGACGACAGGGGACCCCTGGGAGAGGGCTTCTTCGGCGGTGCCGGGGCATCGTCCTACGAGGTCGAGACCGCGGAGCCGCCCCACGAGGAGGGGCTGCTCGGCGACATCGGCAAGGCGCACCAGCACCAGCGCCGGCGCCGCGGCAGCCTGAAGAGCTGCCTCGTGCTGGTCGTCGTCACGGCCCTGGTGGTGGCTGCGGCCGCGGTGGCCTTCGCGCTCGGGCGCGAGAAGCTCTCCGAGCTGATGGCGCCACCCGAGGACTACACCGGTGACGGCGTCGGCAGGGTCGTGTTCGAGGTGAGGGCCGGTGAGGGCACCTCGGAGATCGGCCGCAACCTGAAGACCACGGGCGTGGTCAAGAGTGTCGAGGCCTTCACCGAGGCCGCCGCCGGCGACGACGACGCGCTCTCGATCCAGGTGGGCTTCTACGAGCTGAAGAAGGAGCTGCCCGCCCAGGACGCGCTCGACATCCTGGTCAACCCCGACAACCTGGTGCAGAACAGCGTCACCATCCCGGAGGGACTGCGCGTCGAGGACGTGCTCAAGGCCCTGGCCAAGGGCACTGACTTCTCACTGGCCCGGTTCAAGTCCGCGGCGAAGGACGGCGACGCGATCGGTCTGCCGCCGTACGCCGACGGCAACCCCGAGGGCTACCTCTTCCCGGCCACCTACGCCTTCGGGCCCGACGCCAAGCCCAAGCAGATGCTGGCCGAGATGGTCGACCGTTGGCGCCAGGCGGCGCAGGACGCCGACCTGGAGGCCTCGGCGAAGCAGCTGGGCTACACCCCGCACGAGCTGATGACGATCGCGAGCCTGGTCGAGTCCGAGGCCAACCGTGACCAGGACCGCGGCAAGGTCGCCCGGGTGATCTACAACCGGCTGGAGACCGACGAGACCGACGGCCTGCTGCAGATCGACGCCACGGTCAACTACGCCCTGGGCCGCGACCTGGGGCTCGGTCTGACCGAGAAGGACCTGAAGGTCGACTCGCCGTACAACACCCGCAAGAACCCGGGCCTGCCCCCTGGGCCGATCGAGTCGCCGGGCGACGACGCCATCGAGGCCGCCACCCACCCGACCGAGGGTGACTGGATCTACTACGTGACGGTCAACCTCGACACCGGCGAGACGCTCTTCACCGACGACTACGACCAGTTCCTGGAGTGGAAGAACAAAGACCTCGCGCAGTTCTGCGAGTCCTCGGACCGGTGCTGATCCCGGGACCCGCGTCGACCCAGCATCGCTGCGCGGTCCTGGGCAGGCCGATCGCCCACTCCCGCTCGCCCCAGCTGCACCGGGCGGCGTACCACGAGCTCGGGCTGGACTGGAGCTACGAGGCCGTCGACGTCGTCGAGACGGACCTGGCGGGGTTCCTCGCCGGCTGTGACGCCTCGTGGCGTGGCCTGTCACTGACGATGCCGCTCAAGCGCGCGGTGATGCCCCTGCTCGACGAGGTCTCCGAGGTCGCGACTCTGGCGGGGGCCGCCAACACGGTCGTGCTGGCGCACGGTCGACGCTTCGGTGACAACACCGACGTGCCGGGGGCCGCGGCCGCCCTGCGCGAGCGCTACGACGGTCCGGTGGACCGGGCGGTCGTGGTCGGCGGGGGAGCGACCGCGGCGTCGCTGCTCCTCGCGCTGGCCGACCTCGGCTGCCGGGAGGCGAGGTTGCTCGTCCGCTCGCCGGACCGGGCGGCCGGCACCCTCGACGCGGTCGCCAGGCATCGGCGGCCACCGGTGCTCGACGTGGCACGACTTGATGAACCTCCCGCTCTCGGCGAGGTGGACGTGGTCGTGTCCACGGTGCCGGCGTCGGCGCAGACCGCTCCGCTGCTCGCGGCGCTGCTCGAGGCCTCCCCGCGCGTGGTGTTCGAGGTGGTCTACGACCCCTGGCCGACGCCGCTGATGACCGCGGCCAAGGGCGCGGACGTGCCGCTGGTCGACGGCCTCGACCTGCTCACCCACCAGGCCGCTCTCCAGGTCGAGCTGATGACCGGCTCGTCGGTCGCGCCGGCCACGCTGCGACGCGGCCTCCTCTAGGGTCTGAGCCGTGACCTGGTCGCTCGGTGCCGCAGCCGTGATGGCGGCGTACGGCGCGCTGACCGGCACCGGGGTGCCGCGGCTCATCCAGAGCATCCCCGAGCCCGCCCCTCGGCCTGCCGAGGAGCCGGGGGAGCCCAAGCGGCTCTACGCCGACATCGCGGCCTCACCGGGGCTGATGCTGCGCGCGGTGCTGGCCTGCGCCGTCGTCGGCGGCGCGATCGGTGCCCGCCTCGGCTGGGACCCGGCGCTGCTCATCGCCGCCTACCTGGTGCCGGTGGGCGTCGCGCTCTCGATCGTCGACTGGCACACGCGCCTGCTGCCCACCTGGGTGATCGCGCCGTCGTACGGCGTGGTCGTGGTGCTGGCGCTGGTCGCCGGTGCGCTCGGGGACTGGAGCGACCTGGTCCGGGCCGGTCTCGGCTGGCTGGTCGCCGGGGGGATGTTCCACCTGATGCACGTCATCTACCCCGCCGGCATGGGGTACGGCGACGTCCGGCTGGCGGGGCTGTTGGGCATCGCGCTGGGGTTCCTCGGCTGGGGTGAGCTGTTGGTGGGGCTCTTCGCTGCCTTCCTCCTCGGGGGCGTCGGTGGCGGCGTGCTCTCGCTGCTGCGCGTGGTGAACCGCAAGTCCTACCCGTTCGGGCCGTTCATGCTGATCGGCGCGGTGGTGGGGGTGCTGCTCGGCCAGTCGGTGGTCGACATCTACACGCCCTGAGGCCGCGCGCTGCGCGCCACTTCCCTCGAGAAGCCGGCGCTTCCCACGCGACGTACCTCGTGGGAAGTGGCAGGTGGGCCACAGCCCTTGGGAAACCGGGCACCGCCGCCCCCCAGCCGAGGGGGATGGGAGACTGTCGCCCATGTTGCGTTGGCTCACGGCGGGGGAGTCCCACGGACCTGCCCTGATGGCGGTGCTCGAGGGTATGCCCGCCCACGTCCGCATCACCTCGAGCGACATCCAGGACGCGATGGCGCGCCGCCGGCTCGGCTACGGGCGGGGAGCGCGGATGAAGTTCGAGGCCGACGAGCTGGAGATCATCGGTGGCATCCGCCACGGCGAGACCCAGGGCGGCCCCGTCGCGATGCGCATCGGCAACTCCGAGTGGCCCAAGTGGGAGAAGGTCATGGCCGCCGACCCGGTCGACCCGGTCGAGCTCGAGGGCATGGCACGCAACGCCGCGCTGACCCGGCCTCGTCCCGGCCATGCCGACCTGGTCGGCATGCAGAAGTACGACTTCGACGAGGCGCGCCCGGTGCTCGAACGTGCCTCGGCGCGCGAGACCGCGGCCCGGGTGGCCCTCGGCCGCGTCGCGTCGGCGTTCCTCGAGCAGGCGACCGGGGCGCGGGTCGTCTCCCACGTCGTCGCGCTCGCCGAGGTCAAGGCTCCGTCAGGCTCGGTGCCCGCACCCGACGACGTGGCCCGTCTCGACGGCGACCCGGTGCGGTGCCTCGACCCCGACGCCGCGGCGGCGATGGTCGAGCGGATCGACCGGGCGCACAAGGAGGGCGACACCCTCGGTGGGGTGGTCGAGGTCGTGGTCCACGGCCTGCCTCCCGGTCTGGGGTCCCACGTGCACTGGGACCGCCGGCTCGACGCGCGGCTCGCGGCTGCGCTCATGGGGATCCAGGCGATCAAGGGGGTCGAGGTCGGAGACGGGTTCGAGCTCGCCGCCACCCCCGGCTCCCAGGCACACGACGAGATCGAGAAGGGCGCCGACGGCGCCATCCGGCGTACCTCGGGACGTTCCGGCGGCACCGAGGGTGGCATGTCCACCGGCGAGGTGCTGCGGGTGCGTGCCGCGATGAAGCCGATCGCGACCGTGCCCAAGGCGCTGCGCACCGTCGACGTCGCCACCGGTGAAGCCGCAGTGGCCCACCACCAGCGCTCCGACGTCTGTGCGGTCCCTGCCGCCGGCATCGTGGCCGAGGCGATGGTGGCCCTGGTGCTCGCCGACGCGGTCCTGGAGAAGTTCGGCGGCGACTCGGTGCAGGAGACCCGACGCAACGTCGAGTCCTACCGGGACACGCTGAGGTTCCGGTGAGCGGACCCCGCGTCGTGCTCATCGGCCCCATGGGTGCGGGCAAGTCCACGGTCGGTCGACTCCTCGCCGAGGCATGGGGTGTCGAGCTGCGCGACACCGACCAGGACGTCGAGGAGGCGCAGGGGCGCAGCGTGTCGGAGATCTTCGTCGACGACGGTGAGGACCACTTCCGCCGGCTCGAGCGGGCCGCCGTGGCGAGGTCACTCGGCGAGCACGCGGGGGTGCTCGCCGTCGGTGGCGGTGCGGTGCTGTCCGCGGAGACCCGTGAGGCGCTGGCCCCGGCGCGGGTGGTGTTCCTGCGGGTGGGACTCTCCGACGCGGTCAAGCGGGTCGGTCTGGGCACCGGCCGCCCACTGCTGCTCGGCAACGTGCGGTCCCGCGTCAAGGCGATCCTCGACGAGCGCCTGCCGATCTATGAGCAGACCGCCGACCACGTGGTGGACACCGACGGGCGCTCGGCGCAGGACGTCGCCGCTGACGTACGGCGGTGGGTGGAGCAGCAGGAGGGGTCGGATGACTGACTCGGACACGGGTTCGACGACGCTGACCCTGCCCGGCCCCGAGGGCTACGACGTCGTCGTCGGCGACGGGGTGGCCTCGCAGCTCGCGTCGATGCTCGGTGACGGCGTGGAACGGGTCGCGCTGATCCATCCCGGTGCCCTGCGCGAGCGCGCGGAGCAGACGCGCTCCGCGCTGGAGGCCTCGGTGAGGGAGGTGCACGCGCTCGAGGTGCCCGACGGCGAGACCGCGAAGACCGCCGAGGTCCTCGCCTTCTGCTGGGGGGTGCTCGGGCGGGAGGGCTTCACCCGCTCCGACGCCGTGGTGACGCTCGGAGGAGGAGCCACCACCGACCTCGGGGGGTTCGTGGCCGCCTCGTGGCTGCGCGGTGTGCGAGTGGTCCACGTGCCCACCACCCTGCTCGGCATGGTCGACGCCGCGGTCGGCGGCAAGACCGGTATCAACACCGCGGAGGGCAAGAACCTCGTCGGCGCGTTCCACCACCCGGCCGGGGTGCTGTGCGACCTGGAGAGCCTGGGCACCCTGCCCCGCAACGAGCTGGTGAGCGGGATGGCGGAGGTGGTCAAGTGCGGCTTCATCGCCGACCCCGCCATCCTGGAGCTGGTCGAGCGCTCGCCGCAGACCGCGCTGGAGGTCGGGTCGCCCGAGCTGCGCGAGCTGGTGCAGCGTGCCATCCAGGTCAAGCTCGACGTCGTCGCCGGCGACTTCAGGGAGTCCGGAGGCTCCGGCGCCCATCCTGGTCGCGAGGTGCTCAACTACGGCCACACCCTGGGCCACGCGATCGAGCGCGCCGAGCGCTACCGCTTCCGGCACGGCGCCGCGGTGTCGATCGGCATGGTCTTCGTGGCCGAGCTGGCGCGGCTGGCCGGGCGTCTGGACGAGGAGACCGCCGCCCGGCACGTCTCGGTGCTCGAGGCGGTGGGCCTGCCCACCTCGTACGCGGGGGCCGCGTGGCCCGACCTGCTGGCCTCGATGCGCATCGACAAGAAGGCGCGTGGCAACACCCTGCGCTTCCTGGTGCTCGAGGCCCTCGCCCGGCCGGCAGTGCTCGAGGGCCCGGACGAGGCCCTGCTCGAGCAGGCCTTCCGCGCTGTCGCGCAGCGCTGAGCGGGTCCCACGCATGGGGGCCGCGCTGGGCTAGGCTCCCTCTGGAATCGCTGCGACGAGGGAGGACCCATGAGCAACCAGGCACCCCCCGGGTGGTACCCGGACCCCGAGGACTCCTCGCACCAACGCTACTGGGACGGCGCGACCTGGACCGACCACCGCACGCCGGCCGCGCAGGGGTCGGGCCAGCCGGCTCAGCAGGGTCAGCAGGGTCAGTGGGGTCAGGCCCCTGCCCAGGGTCAGGCCCAGTGGACGCCCACGGGCCCAGTGGCACCGCCGACCCCCGGGTCGGCCACCACCGCGCTGGTGCTCGGCATCATCTCGCTGGTCTTCTGCGGGCTGCTCACGGGCATCCCCGCGATGATCGTCGGTCGCAACGCCAAGCGCGAGATCGCCCAGTCCGGTGGTCAGCTGGGCGGTGAGGGCATCGCCACCGCCGGTTTCGTCACCGGCCTGATCGGCACCATCCTCAGCGTCCTGGGGATCTTGTTCTTCGCTCTCATCATCATCGCCGGAGCGTCCTCGAGCTCCTCCTACGGCTGAGCCCTACGGCTGAGCCGCCCGCACCCCGGTCAAGCGGGCGATCTGCCCACGACGACGGCTGCTGGTGTGCGACTCGCCGCAATCTGCGGGAGGAAGCCGGTGCTCCGAGTCGTGGTGCCCGCTCTCAACGAGAGCGAGAACCTTGCTGTCGTGATCCCCGCGATCATGGAGCAGGTCAAGCTGCTCGATCGCGAGGGTGGAGTGCTCGTCGTCGACGACGGCTCGACCGACGACACCGTGCAGACCGTCGAGGCGCTGCAGGCGCAGGATCCCAAGATCGAGCTGCTCTCCTTGGGCCGCAACCTGGGCAAGGCCGCGGCGTTGCGCCAGGGGTTCGATCAGGTCCTCGCCTCAGGAGCCACCTCGGTGGCGATGATGGACGCGGACGGGCAGGACGACCCGGCTGAGCTGCCACGGCTCGCGGCGGCGCTCGACGCCGGCTCGGACCTGGTCACCGGGGCACGCCTGGTCCGCCGGGACCGCTTCGTCAAGCGCACCACCTCCAGGCTGTACAACCGCACGACGGCGTGGCTCTCGGGTGCGCCGGGACGTGACTTCAACTCCGGCTTCAAGCTGATGCGGGCGCAGGTCGCTCGACAGGTCTCGCCGATGCTCTACGGAGAGCTGCACCGGTACCTCACCGTGATGGCCCACTGGATGGGGTTCAAAGTCACCGAGGTCACGGTGGAGCACCATCCCCGGCTGCACGGCCATTCCAAGTACGGCGTCGCCCGCTTCTGGCGCGGATTCATGGACCTGCTCACCATGCGCTTCCTCATGTCCTACGAGAATCGCCCCTCCCACCTGTTCGGGGGCCTGGGTGGGCTGAGCCTCCTCGTCGGCATGGGCATCTTGCTGTACCTCACGGTGCTCAAGATCGGGGAGAGGCGATCGGAGGACGGCCACTCCTGATCGCGGGCGTGCTGTTCTTCCTGGTCGGTCTGCAGCTGCTCCTGTCCGCCTGCTCGCCGGTGATCGTGCACGCGCGACGCGCGCCGCCGTGACCACGCCGCCGCCGCGCCCCCATGTCGGTGCGCGCGCCCGCCCCGCGCGCTCTCGTGCGGTCAGCGTCGCCGTCATCCGCCTGATCCTCCTGCTGTTCATCGGTGCCTAGACCGGACGCCTGGCGACATCCGCGGGCGCTGAGGAACTTCTTCGACCACGGTGTTCCTCACCGACTACGACCTCGTGGCGTACCCTCGCTAGGTCGCGCTGTCTACGCGCCGATCGGAGCTCACTGTGCACTCTCGTCGCGGCCGGGAGTGAGACGTGGGTTCGCCCGAGCTGAGCGCAGCCGCCGTCGCCTGGCGTCACGTCGGAGTGGCGTGCTTGTCACTGGTCGCGATGGCGGGGGTTGCGTCGATCACCCATGCTCTACTTCGTCGCTGGGACTGGGCGGTGGTCGCGGTCGCGGGTCTCGCGTCGATCCCGGTGTGGAGCGGTCACGCGATGATGAACATCAAGGACATCCCCGTGGCGGCCGGCTACGCCCTGGTGACCTGGGCCTGGTCAGGTGCTGGTGGTCGGCCGCGAACGATGGTCGAGGTTGGCCGCTACGTCCGTCCTGCTCGTCGCGGGCACTGTGCTCGCCGTCGGGACCAGACCGGGGATCTGGCCGGGATCGCCGGCGGAGTGCTCATCACCGCGGCCATCGTGGCGGCGCGGGTCAGGGGCGGCGCCGGGTCGTGGCGCTCCCTCACCGTCCTGGTGGTCGCGCCCGTTGCTGGGCTGGCAGCGGTCGCCGGTGTCTATCCGCGTCTGTTCGGCGATCCGCTGACTCTGCTGATCGGATCGGCAGCGGCCTCGGCACAGTACCGAGGGGGCGCCCAGTCGAACCGCTTCTACATCCCCGCGCAGGTGCTGCTCCAGGTGCCACTGGGGCTGCTCGCGCTGGCGCTGATCGGCGTCGTGCTCGCTCGCACGGTCTGCTGGACCAACCGCGCCGCTCTTGCCCCGGTCATCAGCCAGGCGGGCCTGCTCCCGGCGCTGGCGCTGATCAAGGGCAGCGACCTGTACAACGGACTCAGGCAGCTCCTCTTCGCCGCGCCTGCCGTCGCAGTGCTGGCATGTCTGGGCGTGGCCTGGTTGTGCGCGCGGCCGGGGATGGTGCGGTGGAGAGCGGCGCCGGTCACAGCGGTGGTCTCCCTGGCCCTGCTCGTGCCTCTCGTCGCCCAGGTCAGGCTCTTTCCCTACGGGTACACCTTCTTCACCCCGGTTGCCGATGCCGGGGGGCTCGCACCCGACACCGACTTCTGGCGCACCAGCATCAGAGAGCTCGCCCCTGAGGTGCCCACCGGGCGGCGCATCGTGTGCTCTCCCTTCGTCTCCCGTGGCGTTGCCCAGAGGTACGGGTTCGACGGCAACGAAGACTGTCGCATCGACGAGATCGGTCCGCTCGCGCGCTACCTCCCGAACGCGCCCGCCGACGGTGTCGTGCCCGTGGAGCCGGAGTTCACCGCTGTGCTCGAGCGATTCGACATCGTCCCCGACAACTGTGAGCCCGTGGCAGCGGTGACGCGCAGCCTGAGGCGCCACGAGCTGACGATGTCGCAAGCTTTGCGGTGCCGGCTGCCACTCGCGGAGCTACCCGAGGGGCCGATCGAGTTCGGGGCGGGAGTCGAGGGGTGGGACCTGCTCTACCGAGGCTGGACGACTCGCCGAGCAGAGGACGGAGTCCAGACCATCGGTGACATCGCCCAGATCGCCTTCACCGCCAGGTCGAGTGGCGCCGCGTCCCTGCGTCTGCGCCTGGCACATCAGAATCCCTGCCGGATCATGGTCAACGGGGCAGAGGCGATGCGGCTGGAGGGTTCGTCCGGGATGCGTGAGGTCGTCGTACCACTCGGCTCGCTGGACGAGGGGGAGGTCGTGGACGTGGCCCTGATCTCGGGTACCGCGCGCCTGGGGGTTCAGCTCGCGTCGCTCGAAGGTCGCGCCGAGTGATCGAGCAGGGCGAGCACGGTGTCGACCTGTGCTCGTGCCTGCAGCCCCATCTCTGCCGCACGTCCTCGGATCTCCCGCGCGCGCACGTCGTCGTGCAGCAGGGCCAGTGTCCGCTCCACGACGTCGGTCCCCACGTCCTTGAAGTCGCAGGCCAGATCCTCAGAGCCGAACGGTTCCAGGACCTCGAGGTACTTGTGGCTCCACCCGACCGTGACCGGGATGACGCCCTCGGCCAGAGCGGCAACCATGGCGTGGAACCGGGAGGTGATCATGATGTCGCACCGACGGACCAGGCGCCGGATCGATGCGGCATTGACGTCGAAGTCGACGTAGCTCACGTCGTCGGCACAGGGATCCTGCGCCAGCAGCTTGTGGAGTCGGGTGATGACGACGAGATCGTTGTTCCGAGATGCCGCACACCCCTCCCGGGTGGCGTGAGGCATGACCACCACGTGGTGGCCCGCGGCCGCGAGCCTGCGCACCCACACGGCCAGCTGTGCGACGTGGTCCGTGCCGCGCCGCTCGGCCTGACTGGCCACCAGGGAGCTGGGAACCAGCGCCACCACGGCGGTGTCCACGGACTGCACCTCCACGAGGTGCGCGAGGACCTCAGCGAGGCGAGCGTCGTTCTCACTGGTCAACGCCATGTCGTCACGAAATGCGAAAGCAAGATCGGGCGCCTGCGACCAACGTGCGGGCGGGATCCCGAGACTCCGGACGAAGGCTGCGGACCTGTCGCCCCGGGCGAACGTCATCTGCGTCCGTCGAAGCGTCCAGCGGGCGACGGCCCTGTTGGCCGGGTTCTCGAACGGCCCCAGCGCTTGTGAGAGTCGGACGACCGGCACCCGCAACGCGAACGCCGGCCAGACGCTCACCAGGTGGTAGACGACCACAGCCAGGCGTCCGTCATGGAAGGCGATCCCGGAGACGTCGAGCAGGCAGTCCGCCCGTCGCACGGCTGCGAGCGAACCTGGGAGCAGTCGATCCGGCAGCCGCACCCCCACGAGCTGCAGCACCCGGACGACAGCGGCGAGCAGGCAGTCCACCACCATCGCTGCCGGTGTCGCGGACGCGATCTGCACTCGTTCGTCGTCCACGAGCGTCCGGTCCTCGTCCGGGAAGTACGACAGGACGGTGAACTCCACCCCGGGGTCGCGTTCGCTAATCAGGCCGATGGTCGTCTCGACCATCGCCTCCGCCCCGCGGTTCCCCCAGAGCGTGCCCCCCACCAGCGCGACATGCACGAAGTCCCCAATCGTCAAGGTGCCCGGTGTCGAGCCCGCTCCAGCGTATGCTCGGTGAGCGCCGCGACCCAGCACACACACCTCACGTCGTCGGACCTCGATCGGAAGGGGCTCCCGGCCATGGGACATCACGAGGCGCTCGACCTGCAGGCAGTCATCGACAGCGATCTCTGCATTGCCTGCGGGGCTTGTGTCGCGGCTGATCCGTCGATCGAGCTGACACTTGATCCGGTGAAGCAGATGTTCCAGCCGAGTCACGCCGGTGGTCGGGCCGCCGCTGAGGTCTGCCCGGCTGTGGCCGTCGACTTCGATGCCTTGCACGCTGAGCTGTTCCCCGGCCGGGACCCGACGCCCTATGGCGTCGTGACCAGCGTCGTGCTGGCTCAGAGCACCGATGCCGAGCGCAACCTGGCGGCAAGCTCCGGCGCCCTGATCAAGGAGCTGCTGCGCGAGCTGCTCGATCAAGGACGCGTCGTCGGAGTCGTGGTGATGAAGCACGTGGCCGGTCTCGAGTTCGCCCCCGCACTGATCACGAGCTCCGACGAGATCGACGCACTGCCCGGTTCGATCTACCACAACCTGCCGAAGGACCGCGTCATCCCGCTGATCCGCGACGCGCCGGGGCCGGTTGCACTGGCTGCGATTCCCTGCGAGCTCGAGGGGCTCCACAACTACGCGCGACGTCACGCGCCGGAGATCCTGGACAAGCTGGCCATGACCATCGGCCTGTTGTGTGGCTGGCAGTACACGTGGCACGCGGTGCGGGCGCTGGCGTCGTACAACTCGCTGGCCCTCGAGGACATCACCGAGATCTCGTACCGGGGCGGCGGACCGGTCGGCAAGGTGAGGATGAGTGCCGGGGACGAGGAGGTCGCGGTGAGCCGTCGACTCAACGTGGGATATCAGGTCGCGTTCGACCGCACGTTCAACACCCCTCGGTGTCACCTGTGCGTCAACCACGTCAACTATCTGGCTGACGTCGTCGTAGGTGACGCGTGGTTGCCCGAGACCCTGTCGACCCGCACGGGAGTCAGCTTGGTGATCAACCGCCGTCCCGAAGCCGACGAGCTGCTGCGTGAGATGGAGCGATCCGGCGGATCTCCTTGACTGAGGTTGGGCTGGACGCGATCCGGGACTCGCTGAAGAGTCGGGTGGCACACGGTGACTTCGCCTACTCCTACGCCCAGTTCCGCCGCGAGAACGGACTGGCCACCCCTGACATGGTCGGGCCCAACTGGGCGGAGACGGCGCCGGTGAGTCGGGACGAGGTCTCGCGTTTCCATCGCGAGCTCACGACCAAGCTGAGCCTGCAGCGATCCCGCCGGTACCGGCTCCTCTACTGGCGCAAGCTGACGCGAGAGCTGAAACCGTTCGTCGGGCGCTACGTGACCTGGTTCAGACACCGCGTCCTGGGCTCGTCACGAAGGGTGGCGCAGGAGTCGCCTCGTTCCACATCGTCCTTTCGATGACGATCAGCAGGTTCGCGCGAGGGATCGGCCTGGCGATCGGGTTGCTCGGCCTGGGATTCGTGACATGGGCCCTGGCCGCGGCCTGGCCCGACGTACGCGCCAGCTTGGCGTCCGGGGATCTGTGGCTCCTCACCCTGGCGGTGTTCGCGGGTGCGCCCGCGTTCTCGCCATCGGTCTCGGATGGTGGTGGTGCCTGCGTCTCCTCGGTCAGGACCGCCCGCTGGCCGCGACGTTCCGGTGGTACTACTGGGACAGCTCGGCAAGTACGTGCCGGGCGGCGTCTGGAACGTCATCGGCCGGGCCGAGCTGGCGCGACGCGACGGCGTACCCCGGTCCCTGGGGTATCTCTCGGTGGTCTACTCACTGGCAGCGACCTACCTGGCGGCACTCCTGGTCGCGCTGCTCGCAGCGAGCTCGGGAGGGCTCAGCCGAGGACCCGCTGGCGCCACCGCATGGGGCGCCGTAGCGCTCGTCGCCGTTGGGGCGGGCCTTCTGTCTTCACCGGTTGCCCGACGGCTCTGGGCAACCAGGTGGATGCGTCGTGAGGATGCCGATCCGGTCCCGTTCTCACGGCTGGTGCTGGTCATCCTGGCCCACCTCCCAACGTGGCTCCTGATATCGGCCGCCACCTACCTCGTGGTGCTCGCCCTGGGGGGCGACGAAGCGGTGTTCGCCAACATCGCTTTCGCCACGGCCATCTCCTGGGTGGCGGGCTTCCTCGTGGTGGGAGCGCCGGGCGGAATCGGGGTCCGAGAGGCCGTCTTCGTTGCCTGCGCCACCACCATCACCACCGCCGGAGTCGCCGCCGCCAGCGCGTTGACCGCACGATTCATCTTCATTGTGCTCGATCTCCTGGGGTCCCTCGTGGTCATGGCCAGGTGGGGCAGGCCACCAAGAGCCCAGGGTGAGCCTCACACGATGTCGTGGACGAACTCCTGGAGCTGGGTCAGGTTGCGGCACTCCACCATCGCCAGCAGGCCGGCATAGTCGGTGGCGGCCGAGTCCCCGGTGTCCCACTGCCGCCGGTGCTCGGGGTTGAGCCACCAGGCGTGGCGTGCTGCCCGCACCATCTCGCGCAGCGGCTCCAGCCCGGGGTCGGTGTAGTTGGACCGGGCGTCACCGAGCACCAGCAGCGTGGTCTTCGGGCCGATCGCGTCGGAGTGCAGCTCGTGGAACCGTCGCAGCGCCCGCCCGTAGTTGGTGCGTCCCCACAGCGAGGCGTGGCGCACCGACTCGGTGAGTCTCCGCATCGTCTCCTCGGGGTCGGCGCCGGGGACGAAGTCGTCGGTCACCTCGTGCACGTCGTCGACGAAGGTGAACGCCCGGACCTTGCTGAACTGCTCCCGCAGCGCGTAGACGAGCATCAGGGTGAACGAGGCGAAGCTGGCCACGGAGCCGCTCACGTCGCAGAGCACCACGAGCTCGGTGCGGTGGGGCCGTCGGGGTCGGTGGTGGGTGGTCACCGGCACCCCACCGGTGGCCATGGACGCCCGGATGGTGCGCCGGAAGTCCAAGGGGCCGCGTCGGCGGTGGTGCTGCTCCTTCGCCAGCCTGGTCGCCAACCGCCGTGCCAGGGGGTAGATCTGGCGTCGCATCTCATCGACGTCCACGCGTCGAGCTGACAAGAAGTCGACCTGGTCCAGGGCAGGGCGCAACGTCGTCCGGGCCACGTGGTCGGCCGACTTCTCCTCGGCGATCCGACGTCTGACATCGGCCTCCACCGAACGCTCGAGCCGCTCGACACGCGAGGCGGCCGTCGCCATCGCGAGCGCCTCGGTGCGGGGCTGGCGGTCGTCGCTGCCCTCCATCAGCGCCTGGGCCAGGCGGAGCACCAGGCTGTCAGGGGAGAGCTTCTGCAGGGTGTTGTACGACGACCAGGACGACAGCCCGCGCCCCCGGTCGGGCAGGTGGCCGAAACGTCGGACGGCGTCGCGCGCGAGCTCGGTGACCGTCGCCTGGTCGCTCGCAGCCATGGCCTGTGCCAGCTCGTCGCGCAACGCGCGGAGCTCGGCGGCCGGGTCGCCATCCTCGGCCTCCTCAGGGTCACCTGCGGGCTCCCCGTCGTGCTGCTGTGCCGGGTGGGTGTCGTCGTCGGGGCCCAGCGGGTCGCCCTGGCGGCCGACGCCGTGGCCCAGCACCGGGGGGTAGTAGATGTCGAAGATCGCGTCGAAGACCCCGCGCCGTGTCTCCCGCTTCATCAGGGTCGCGGCCAGGGCGGAGCGGAACGCCTCGCGGTCGCCCAGACCGACCGCGCCGGCGGCCCGCACCGAGTCGAGGTCCTCCGCGAGCGAGACCGGCAACCCGGCGGCTCGCAACGCCTCGACGAACTCGATGTGCCGGTCGAGGACGCTCACGCCGGATCAGCTCCGGGAGGCCCGCCGCGCGGGGCGGGCACGGGTGGAGTGGTTGCTGCGGTGGCCGCGCAGAGCCGCCAGGGCCTTCTCCTGGTCGGAGGAGTGCTTCAGGATCACCCCGAAGGTGCGCTGGACCGCCTCCTCGTCGAGGTCGGAGACCTCCAGGGCCACCAGCGTCCGGGCCCAGTCGATCGTCTCGGCGATCGAGGGCGCCTTCTTCAGCTCCAGCTCGCGCAGGTCCGCCACCAGCTCGACCACCTGCCGCGCGACCCGCTCGTCCACCTCGGGCACGTGCTGCTCGACGATCGAGCGCTCGCGCTCGGCATCGGGGTAGTCCAGGTGCAGGTAGAGGCAGCGACGCTTCAGCGCCTCGCTCAGCTCGCGGGTGGCGTTGGAGGTGAGCACGACGAACGGTCGCCGCACCGCGCGCACCGTCCCGAGCTCGGGGATCGTCACCTGGAAGTCGCTGAGCACCTCGAGCAGCAGTCCCTCCACCTCGACGTCGGTCTTGTCGACCTCGTCGATCAGCAGCACCGTGGGCTGCTCGCGCCGGATCGCGGTGAGCAGCGGACGCGTCAGCAGGAACTCCTCGGTGAAGATCTCCTGGTCCAGCATGTCCTGCGCCGAGGAGGTGGTGCCGTCGGCCTGGGACAGCGCGGCCGCGGCCTGGATCCGCAGCAGCTGCTTCTTGTAGTTCCACTCGTAGAGCGCCCGCGCCTCGTCGAGCCCCTCGTAGCACTGCAGCCGGACCAGCTCGGCACCGGTGGCGCGGGCGACTGCCTTGGCCAGCTCGGTCTTGCCGACCCCGGCCGGCCCCTCGATCAGCAGCGGCTTCTCCAGGGCGCCGGTGAGGTACGCCGTGGTCGCGGTCGGGGTGTCGGTGAGGTAGCCGGCACCGGAGAGCTGGTCAGCCGCCTCGGCCGGGGAGGAGAACCACGTCACCCCAGGCAGCGTACGCATTCGGAGCCCGCAGCGGGTGCCGGGTATGGTGAGTCCGCTCGGCCACCCCGCGTCGTACGACGCGATCCGCGACAGCGGGACGGCCCACCCGACACCCGACCCGAACGAGAAGGCTCCTGCGCGCATGGCGACCACGAACGACCTGAAGAACGGCATGGTGCTGAACCTCGACGGCCAGCTCTGGCAGGTCATCTGGTTCCAGCACCACAAGCCCGGCAAGGGCGGCGCGGTGGTCCGCACCAAGCTCAAGAGCATCGAGTCGGGCAAGACGGTCGACAAGACCTTCAACGCCGACGTCAAGGTCGAGGTCGCCAACGTCGACAAGCGCACCATGCAGTACCTCTACAACGACGGCACCAACTACGTCTTCATGGACACCAGCACCTACGACCAGCTCGAGATCGACCCCGAGACGGTGGGTCAGGCCTCGAACTACCTGCTCGAGCAGCAGGAGGCGATCGTGGCCACCAACGAGGGTCGCGTGCTCTACCTCGAGCTCCCTGCGTCGGTGGAGCTGGAGATCACCTACACCGAGCCGGGCCTGCAGGGCGACCGCTCGACCGGCGGCACCAAGCCGGCCACCCTGGAGACCGGCCACACCATCTCGGTGCCGCTGTTCATCACCACCGGTGAGCGGGTCAAGGTCGACACGCGCGACGGCAGCTACCTCGGGCGGGTCAACTGAGCGAGGTGCCCGCCCCCGACGAGTCCCGGGTCAAGCCGCGCTCGGGCCGCTCGAAGGCGCGCTCCCGAGCACTGACCGTGCTCTACGAGAGCGAGGTGCGCGGGCTCTCCCTCGACGGCACGCTGCAGCAGCGTCTCGACGACAACGACCCGCCGGTCGCGGAGTTCACCGCCACCCTCGTGCGGGGCGTGGCTGCGCACCAGCCGAGCCTCGACGAGGTGCTGGCGACCTACGCCCAGGGCTGGGAGCTGGGGCGGATGCCGGCGTTGGACCGCAACGCGCTGCGGCTCGCGGTCTATGAGCTGCTGCACACCGACGTCCCCGGCGAGGTCGCCGTCGCCGAGGCAGTCGAGCTGGTCACCGAGCTCTCCACCGACGAGTCGCCGTCCTTCGTCAACGGTGTGCTAGCCGCGGTCCTGCGCGACCGCGACACCCTGCGCGGCTGACCTGAACCTCCGAGAGCTCACCGTGGGTGCGGCTGGGCCGGATCGGGCAGGGTAGGGCCATGGCGCAGACGTACGACGTGATCGTGGTCGGGCTCGGGCCCGGCGGGGAGTTCGCCGGGATCAAGCTCGCGCGGGCCGGGCTCAGGGTGCTGGCCATCGACAAGCACCTGGCCGGTGGTGAGTGTCCCTTCTACGGCTGCATCCCCAGCAAGATCATGATGCGCGGCGCGAGCGCCGTCGCCTCCGCGCTGCAGGCTCCAGGAGTGGCAGGGGACTGCGACGTCCACCCCGACTGGTCGGCCGTGGCCCGACGGGTCGCCGAGGGAGCCCATCACTGGGACGACACCAAGTCCGTCGAGCGGCTCGAGGCCTCCGGTGCGACCGTGCTGCACGGTGAGGCCCGGCTGACCGGCCCGCGGCAGGTGGAGGTCGAGGGCACCAGCCACACCGCCGAGATGGGGGTGCTGCTCGGCACCGGCACTGCCCCCGCCGCCCCACCGATCCACGGACTGGCGGACACGCCGTACTGGACCAACCGGGACATCGTGAAGGTCACCGAGCTGCCGGCATCGATGATCGTGGTGGGGGCCGGCCCGATCGGGTGCGAGTTCGCGCAGGCTTTCGTGCGCTTCGGCGTCGACGTCACGCTGCTCGAGGTCGCCGGCCGGGTCCTCACCAAGGAGGAGCCCGAGGCCTCCGAGGTGATGGCGTCGGTGCTGCGCGAGGACGGCATGGACGTCAGGGCCGGGGTGGACATCACCTCGGTGCGCCACGAGGGCGGCAAGTTCGTCGTCGAGCTGGACGGTGAGCAGCTGCGGGCCGAGCGCCTCCTGGTCTCGGCCGGACGCGACACCGGGCTGCCCGAGATCGGGCTCGAGAGCGTGGGCATCGACACCGAGGGGAAGCAGTTCGTCGACGTGGACGGACGTCTGCGGGTGCTCGACGACGACGGCGAGCAGGTCGAGGGGCTCTGGGCGGTCGGCGACATGGTCGGCAAGGGCCTGTTCACCCACGTCGCGAAGTACCAGGCCGCGATCGTGATCCGCCAGCTGCTGGGCCAGGACGGCCCGGAGGCGGACTACTGTGCGGTCCCGCGGGTCACGTTCACCTACCCCGAGGTCGGGGCCGTCGGCATGACCGAGCAGGAGGCGCGCGACGCCGGCTACGACGACCTGGACATCGGTGTCGTCGACAACGAGGACTCCTCGCGAGGCACTCTGCACGGCGCCGGCAACGACGGGTTCGTCAAGCTCGTGGCCAGCGGCGACCGGTTGCTCGGGGGCACCGTGGTGGGGCCCGCGGGCGGCGAGGTGCTCTCGATGCTCACCACCGCGATCCATGCGGGCGTCCCGGTCAGCACCCTGAAGTCGATGATCTACGCCTACCCGACCTGGCACGGCGTGGTGCGTCAGGCCCTGTCGGCCCTGGGCCGACCGACCGAGCGCGAGTCGCCCGACTGAGCGAGGTCAGCCCGTGGTGAGCTCGGGCACGCCCAGGGTGAAGGTGACGCCCTCGGCGACCGCGCCCAGGTGCTTGCCGGGCCGGAACCACTGTGCGAGCGGGCCGTCGGACTCGACCTCCACCTCGACCACCGCCGGACGTGCCGTGCCGCGCGCGCTCAGCCGGCTGTCGCCCACGATCCCGCCAGGGAACTCCTGGCGGGTGATCGCCTTGCTGCGCACCGGCACCTTCGGCCCCAGCACCCTGGGCCGCGCGCCGACCCGCCAGCCGAGGCTGTCCTGCCCCGTGGCCACGACCGTCTCGCCGCTGGCGAGGGGCCCCTCGAAGGCCGCGAGCGTCTTGGGCATGGCCCAGTTGGTCCGACCACCCACGAGGCTCTCGGGGGAGTCGACCGCCATGAACGTCACGGTGCCGACGGCGTTGCGTCCGTAGCCGCTCATCACGATCCCGAAGACCTCGTCGTAGGGTCCGACGGGGGTCTCGAGGTAACGCACGATGCCGCCGACGACGACCACACCGCGACGTCCCCGCAGTGCCGGTGGCAGCGCCTGCGAGGCGGCTCGGGTGGGGCGGATCGTCCACAGCACCGACGAGCAGTTGACCGTCCAGGGAGCCTCGGAGTCGTTGGGTGGCAGGGTGGCGAGGAGGGCCTGGCTCAGCGCCGTCTCCGGCACGCCACCGACGCCGGTGAGCTCGGGTCGCTGCTCGGTGATGCTCATCTCACTAGCCCTCCATCTTGCGCTGATAGGTCTCCCGGGCGGCCTTGTCGAGCCCGGTCGTCACCTGGTTGCCGCCACTGAGGCGGAAGACGAAGTCACGCAGCCCCAGCGGCAGGTTGTTGCTGACCCGGGCCGTGAGCCCCGCTGGTCGGGGCACCGCAACAGTCTGGCTGCGGTCACGCCGCAGCACGGCGACCACCTCGTCGGCGACCTGCTCGGGGTCGACGACCACGAACCGCTCGATCGAGGCAGGGGCGCGGATGCCGGCGATCAGCTCGGTGCGCACGAACCCCGGGCAGATCGTCGAGACATGGACTCCGGTGCCGCGCCACTCCTGGCGCAGCGCATGACCGAAGCCGACCACGGCGTACTTGGCCGCGCAGTAGGTGGCGGCGTTGGGCGAGGCGATCGTGCCCATGATGCTGGCGATGTTGACCACGTGGCCCTCGCCCTGGGCGAGGAAGCGGCGTCCCGCGAGCTTGGTGCCGATCAGCACCCCCCGCACGTCGACGTCGACCGTGCGGTCGGTGAGCCGGTCGCTCTCCTCCAGGAACGGCCCGATCGGCATGATCCCGGCGTTGTTGACCAGCACGTCCAGACCCCCGAGCAGGTCGGCGGCCTCGTCGAGGAAGGCTGTGAAGCTGCCCGCATCGGCGACGTCGAGGGGCAGAGCCAGGCAGCCGAGCGCGGCGGCGCTGGCCTGCGCCGCGTCCGACTGGACGTCTCCCACTACGACCTGCGCGCCCGCGTCGACCAGCCGTTGCGCGATGGCGCGCCCGATGCCCTGAGCACCCCCGGTGACCGCCACACGGCGTGCGCCGGTCGCTCTGCTCGGCATCGCCCCGCCTTTCGTGACCGATTCGGTCCGACCAACCGTGCCACAGGTCGCGACTGGGTGGCTACGGCCCGAGACGTGTCTCACCTGATCCGGCCGCGCAGCCCGCGCGAGGTTGGGAGTCAGGTCCTAGCCTCACGGTGTGAGAGCTCCCAGGAGATCACCCAGCGAGCGAGACAGCTTCCGGGGAGCCATCGCCGGGGTGGGCACGCAGGCCGGGGTCCGGGTCGTCGTGGGGCGGTGGACCGAGTCCCCCTTCGACCATTTCACCGACGTGATGCTGGCCGAGGCCGACGGCACCCGTCGCCTGCTGGCGCCCGACCGCGAGATCGCCGACTACGTCAGCGCGACCTACCACTTCGACGACATCGTGATCGGCCCGGTGTCCGCCCGGGTCACCGGGTTCGGCCCCTGGGTCTGGCAGGTCGCCGCCCCGGGCCTCGACCTGCGCATCGAGGTGGGCGGGCGCAGATCGTTGGGCCGCCTGCTGCGGCTGGTGCCGCCGTCCCTGGCCGCCGCCCCGAGGTTCACCCTCGCGACGGATCCGGTCGCCCGGGTGGCGATGCGAGGGGTCCGCACCCGCGGCACGGCAGGCGGCGGACGCCGGGAGTTCTACGGCGCGACGGACCTGCACCCGATCACGGCCGCCTCGGGCAGCTGGCGCGGCCAGGATCTCGGCTCGCTGGCCCCGGTGAGCCCCGAGCCGGGGTTCGGCTTCGGGTCCACCCCGACCCGCCCGTCGGTCACCTCGCTGGTGACGACGATCTTGTTAGGGTGAGCCCGATCGACATCCTTTAACGAGCCGTCCCGTGAGGCGGAGAAGGAGGTCCGGCGCAGGTGACTGCTTCCGCTCCCCACCACGACACCCAGGTCGGTGAGGGGACGGACCCACCCCCCGACCTCATCGCCCATGACACAGGCGCCGGTGACACAGGCGCCGACGCCCACGGCCGCACCGTCCTCGACGGGGCCGACATCTCCCGGGCCCTGACCCGCATCTCCCACGAGATCATCGAGCGCAACAAGGGCGCCGAGCACCTGCTGGTCCTCGGCATCCCCTCGCGCGGGGTGCCGCTGGCGCACCGGATCGCCGCCCGCATCAGCGAGGTCGAGGGAGCCGAGGTCGAGGTGGGCTCGATCGACGTCACGATGTACCGCGACGACCTGCGGATGCATCCCGCGCGGGCGTTGCTGCACACCGAGATCCCGGCCGAGGGGGTCGACGGCAAGGTCGTCGTCCTCGTCGACGACGTGCTCTACTCCGGGCGCACGATCCGCGCCGCGCTCGACGCCCTGCACGACCTCGGTCGGCCCCGAGCCGTGCGACTCGCCGTCCTGGTCGACCGTGGACACCGCGAGCTGCCGATCCGCGCCGACTTCGTGGGCAAGAACCTCCCGACCAGCTACGGCGAACGGGTGCACGTGCGCCTGGCGGAGACCGACGGCACCGACGCCGTCAGCATCGAGGACAGCGAGCCTGGTGAGGCCGATCAGGTCGGCAGGTCCGCGCCGGGCTCCGGGCCCGACGAGGCGACGGAGGAGCGACCGTGAAGCGACACCTGCTCAGCGCGGGGGACCTCACCCGTGACGAGGCCGAGCTGGTCCTGCAGACCGCCGAGGAGCTGCGCTCGCTGGCGGACCGGCCGATCAAGAAGCTGCCGGCGCTGCGCGGGCGCACCGTGGTCAACCTGTTCTTCGAGGACTCCACGCGCACCCGGATCTCCTTCGAGGCCGCGGCCAAGCGACTCTCCGCCGATGTCATCAACTTCGCCGCCAAAGGCTCCTCGCTCTCCAAGGGCGAGTCGCTGAAGGACACCGCGCTGACCCTGGAGGCGATGGGGGCCGACGCCGTCATCGTGCGCCACGGAGCCTCGGGCGCTCCCCACCGGCTCGCCCACTCCGGCTGGGTGCGCTCCTCGGTGCTCAACGCCGGCGACGGCACCCACGAGCACCCCACCCAGGCGCTGCTCGACGCGTTCACGATGACTCGCCACCTGGGCCCGCTCGACGGGCGCCGGGTCGCCATCGTCGGCGACGTGCTGCACTCCCGGGTCGCACGCTCCAACGCGCTGCTGCTGAAGACCCTCGGCGCCGAGGTCGTGCTGGTCAGCCCGCCCACGCTGCTGCCGGTCGGGGTGGACACCTGGGGCGTGGAGACCTCCTACGACCTCGACGCAGTGCTGCCCAAGGCCGACGTGGTGATGATGCTGCGGGTGCAGCGTGAGCGGATGAACGACGCCTTCTTCCCGACCGCACGCGAGTACTCCCGGCGCTACGGTCTGGACGGACGTCGGATGGCGATGCTGCCCGACCACACGATCGTGATGCACCCCGGCCCGATGGTGCGCGGCATGGAGATCACCGCGGACGTGGCCGACTCGCGCCGCTCGGTGATCGTCGAGCAGGTCACCAACGGCGTCGCCGTCCGGATGGCGGTGCTCTACCTGCTGCTCAGCGGCAGCGAGTCCCTCGCCGAGCCCTCGGCGGTCGAGCCGGTCGAGACCCAGGAGACGCGATGACCCCCTACCTGATCCGCAACGCCGCCGTGCTCGGCGGCGAGCCGCAGGACCTCCTGCTCGACGACGGCGTGGTCGCCGAGATGGCGGCACCGGGTGCGCTGGGCGCCGGCGACGCGGAAGTGGTCGACGCCGAGGGGTGCATCGTCCTCCCGGGCCTGGTCGACCTCCACACCCACCTGCGCGAGCCCGGGCGCGAGGACGCCGAGACCGTGCTCACCGGCACCCAGGCCGCGGCCCGGGGCGGGTTCACCGCCGTGCACGCGATGGCCAACACCGACCCGGTCGCCGACACCGCCGGCGTCGTGGAGCAGGTCTGGCGGCTCGGCCGCGAGGGCGGCTACTGCGACGTCTTCCCGGTCGGCGCGGTCACGATCGGGCTGGACGGCGAACGGCTCGCCGAGCTCGGGGCCATGGCCGACTCCGCGGCCCGCGTCCGGGTGTTCTCCGACGACGGCAAGTGCGTGAGCGACGCGATGCTGATGCGCCGCGCGCTGGAGTACGTCAAGGCCTTCGACGGAGTCGTGGCCCAGCACGCGCAGGAGCCTCGGCTGACCGAGGAGGCCCAGATGAACGAGGGCGAGCTCTCCGGCCGGCTCGGGCTGCGGGGGTGGCCGGCCGTGGCCGAGGAGGCGATCATCGCCCGCGACTGCCTGCTCGCGGCCCACGTCGGCTCCCGGCTGCACGTGTGCCACGTCTCGACGGCGGGCTCGGTGGAGATCGTGCGCCAGGCCAAGGCCAACGGCTGGGACGTCACCGCCGAGGTGTGCCCGCACCACCTGCTGCTCACCGACGACCTCGCGGCGACCTACGACCCGATCTACAAGGTCAACCCGCCGCTGCGCAGCCGCTCCGACGTCGAGGCGCTGCGGCAGGGGCTGGCCGACGGCACGATCGACATCGTCGCCACCGACCACGCGCCGCACCCCCACGAGGACAAGGACTGCGAGTGGGCCGCGGCCGCGTTCGGCATGCTCGGGCTGGAGACCGCCCTGTCGATCGTGCAGGAGACGATGGTCGACCCCGGGCTGATCGGGTGGGCCGGCGTCGCGCAGCGGATGTCGGCGGCGCCGGCGGTCATCGGGCGGATCACCGGCCAGGGGCACGGCGCTCCGGTGGAACAGGGGCAGCCGGCCAACCTGGTGATCTACGACCCGGCCGCGCGCCGCACGGTCGACCCGACCGAGAGCGCCTCGCTCTCGCGCAACACCCCGTACGCCGGGATGGAGCTGCCCGGGCGGGTGGTCGCGACCTTCCTGCGGGGTCGGCCGACCGTTCTGGACGGCAAGCTCACCTGAGCTCTCGCATGACGGACCAGCGACTCGGTGGTGCGGTGTGCGTCATCGGTGACGGTGACGTCGTGCGCGACGACTGCTTCGGCACGGTCGACGGGGTCGAGCCGTGGACTCCGGACACGCTGGTGATGTGCTACTCGGTGGCCAAGCCGTTCGCCGCCCTGACCGTCCTCAGCGTGGTCGCCGAGGGGCTGCTGGAGCTCGACCAGTGCATCGCCGAGGTCTGGCCGGAGTTCGCCGTGCAGGGCAAGTCGGCCACCACCGTGCACCAGGTGCTGACGCACCAGGCCGGGCTCCCGTGCTTCCCGGAGGCGGCAGCCGACCTTGCGTTCGACGACACGGACGCTCTCACCGACCTGCTCGCGGCGGCTGCACCCGACCACCCGCCGGGGGAGGCGGTGGCCGAGCACGCGCTGACCTACGGGCACCTGTGCGACGCGCTGGTGCGTCGTACGACGGGGGAGGACCTGGCCGACCGCTGGGGTCGGATCGCCTCGGCACACGGGTGGGACGTCCACCTGCGGGTGCCGGTCGGTGACCTCGAGCGGGTGGCCGACGTGGTCGCGCTCGACGGGTGGGGAGACGGCTACCTCGAGGACCCGCGCTGGGGGCCGGCGCTGGGCCGCCCGCCAGGGCTGCTCGACACCGAGGTGCTCAACAGCGAGCGGTTCCGACGCTGCTCGTTCCCCGCGATCTCCGCCCATGCCAGCGCGCGGGGGATCGCCCGGTTCTACGCCGACCTGGCGGCGCCCGACGGCCCGGTCGCGCAGCTGGTGGGCCCGCAGCTGCATCGTGGCGTGATCACTGCTCAGGCCACCGGCCTCGACCGGGTGATCGGTCGGGAGGTCTCCTGGACCCTCGGCATGCAGGTCGACGAGGAGGACCTGGGGATGGGCGGAGCGGGAGGGTGCGCGGGCTGGCTCTCACTCGAGGGCGGCGAGGCGGTCGGCGTCGTCACCCGCGGTCTCGGCGACGACACCCTCGCCGACGACGTCTGGGCCTCCCTGCAGGACTGAGCCCTGCGGTCCCTGCCCGGCTGCGCCTCACCCGGCAACGATGACGCCGATTCCGCGGTGGCTGGGTCTGTGTGGCGGCAGACGACACTGCCCCGCGGTTGTGTGGCGACAGGCGACAGATTTGTAGCCGCAAACCTGTCGCTTCCCGCCACAAATCGGGGCGCCCCGTCGTTCGCCGCCACACACACCAGCCCGGCAGCCGATCCGCCGCTGTGTCGTGGGTTTCAGTCACCAGGTGACTGGAAACGGCGACGCAAGGGCGGGCAGTGAGTCCGGGGGCACTTGACCTCACTTCGTTGCTCCAGCGCTCGCAGCAGGACGGAGCGGCGGCGGTGGCGCCGCGCCGGCGGGACTTGCGCCTCAGGAGCCCTCAGTCCCGCACGGTCTCGAGGAAGTCGGCGATCCGGCCGATCGCCTCGGTGAGGATCTCGACGTCGGGCAGGGTGACGAGCCGGAAGTGGTCGGGCTCGAACCAGTTGAAGCCGGTGCCGTGGGTGACCAGGATCTTCTTCGATCGCAGCAGGTCGATGACGAACTGCTCGTCGTCCTTGATGTCGTAGACCTCGGGGTCCAGGCGCGGGAAGCAGTAGAGCGCGCCGCGGGGGGCGACCGTGGAGACCCCCGGGATCTGGTTGAGCAGCTCGGCGGCGACCCGGTTCTGCTCGTGGAAGCGGCCGCCGGGCACGATCAGCTCGGTGATCGACTGGTAGCCACCGAGCGCGGTCTGGATCGCGTGCTGGGCCGGCACGTTGGGGCACATCCGCATGTTGGCCAGCAGGGTGAGGCCCTCGAGGAAGTCGTTGGCGATGTACTGCGGGCCGCTGATCATCACCCAGCCCGCGCGGTAGCCGCACACGCGGTAGGCCTTCGAGAGCCCGCTGAAGGTCAGGCACAGGACGTCGTCGCCGCAGGCCTTCGCCGCGTGGTGGTGGACCGCGTCGTCGAAGATGATCTTCTCGTAGATCTCGTCGGCCATGACCACGAGCCGGTGCCGCCGTGCGATGTCGACCAGCCCCTCGACGGTCTCCTTGCTGTAGACCGCGCCGGTGGGGTTGTTCGGGTTGATGATGACCAGCGCCTGGGTCCGGTCGGTGATCTTGGACTCGATGTCCGCCAGGTCGGGGTTCCAGGCGTCCTCCTCGTTGCAGCGGTAGTGCACCGGGACACCACCGCACAGCGACACCGCGCCGGTCCACAGCGGGTAGTCCGGCGCCGGGACCAGGACCTCGTTGCCGTCGTCGAGGAAGGCCTGCAGCACCATGCTGATCAGCTCGGAGACGCCGTTGCCGATGAAGACGTCGTCGACGGTGGTCTCCACCAGCCCGCAGGCCTGGTAGTACTGCGCCACCGCGGTGCGCGCGGAGTAGATGCCCTTGGAGTCGGAGTAGCCCTGGGAGTCGGGCAGGTTGTGCACGATGTCGGCGACGATCGACTCCGGGGCCTCGAAGCCGAACGGCGCGGTGTTGCCGATGTTGAGCTTGAGGATCTTGTGCCCCTCGGCCTCCAGCCGCTGCGCTTCGACCAGGATCGGCCCGCGCACGTCGTAGCGGACGTTGCGCAGCTTGCGGCTCTGGCGGATCTGACGCATGGCGGGAGTATCCCACCCGGGAGTGCAAAGCCTGCGCCGGTTTTCGTCTGGCGATCCGCGAAGAGCCGCTAGCCTGCCGCCGGAGGGCAGCACCGAGGAGGATGGGGATGGCGCTCACCATCGTGCTCTCCGGAGCCACGAACGGCATCGGTCGCGAGGCCGCGTTGCAGCTCGCCGCGCAGGGGCACCACCTGGTCCTCCTGGGTCGCAACCCCGACAAGCTCGCGACCGTCGCCGAGGAGGTCCGCGACCAGGCCGGCAGCGTCCACACCTACCTCGCCGACAACCAGGACCTCGCCTCGGTCCGCACCGCCGCCCAGCGGATCCGTGACGACCACGAGCAGCTCGACGTCCTGCTGGTCAACGCCGGCACGGTCTTCGACCGCAGGCGGGTCACCGGCGACGGCTTCGAGGCGACCTTCCAGGTCAACCATCTCGCGGGCTTCCTGCTCACCGAGCTGTTGACCGACCGGGTCGCCGAGGGTGGCCGCATCGTCATCACGGCCTCGCGCGGTCACTACAGCGGCACCTGGGACTGGGACGACATCGGCTTCGAGTCCGGTGGCTACAACACCTTGAAGGCCTACTCCCGCTCCAAGCTGGCCAACGTGCTCCATGCGCGCCACCTCGCCGGCCTGCTGGAGGATCGCGGCATCACAGTGGTCTCGTTCCACCCCGGGGCGATCGGCACCAGCATCTGGAGCTACGCGCCCTGGTACGCGCGGCCGGTGCTCGCGGTGGCTCGCCGGTTCATGACCTCACCCGAGCAGGGTGGGGAGGTGCTGACCTGGTTGGCCACCGCGCCCGAGGTGGCTCGGCACAGCGGCGCCTACTACGACCAGAGCAACCTCAAGCAGGCGGCCGACCTCGCGCGGGACGACTGGCTCGCGGCCCGCCTCTACGACGAGTCCCGGACGATGGTCGGTCTGAGATGAGGCGTCGATGTCCGACCTGTCGGGTCTTCCGGACTCGCGCGACCGGTGACAAGGTGACGCCATGACGGACTTCAGGGGGCAGGACCTCGGCGGCTCGCGCTTCGAGGAGGTCGACCTGCGCGGCGCGCAGTTCCGCGACGCCACGCTGAGCGGGGCCACCTTCCACTGGGTCGACCTCAGCGGCGTACGGATCACGGCGGCGCGCGTGGTGGACGTCGAGATCACCGGCGACGTCGCCGACCTGCGGGTGAACGGCGTCGACGTGGCTCCGCTGGTCGAGGCCGAGCTCGACCGGCGTCACCCCGGCCGCGCCAAGATGCGCGCCACCACCCTCACCGAGTTCCACGAGGCCTACGACCTGCTCCAGGCGCTGTGGCGCGGCACCGTGGAGCGTGCCCGCGGTCTCGACGAGGCGCTGCTGCACGAGCGCGTGGGGGGCGAGTGGTCCTTCATCGAGACGTTGCGCCACCTGCTCTTCGTCACCGACGCGTGGGTGGTGCGCGCCGTCCTGGGTGAGCCGGCTCCCTGGCACCCGCTGGACCTGCCCCACGACGAGATGGGCGAGACCCCGGGCGTACCCCGCGACCGCGCCGCCCGGCCGTCGCTGGACGACGTGCTCGACGTGCTCGCCGACCGCCGCGCAACCGTGCGGCTGCTGCTCAGCGAGCTCACCGAGGCCGGGCTGGAGGAGATGACCACACCGGTCGTCGAGCCCGGCTACCCGGAGTCGGAGAGCTACCCGGTGCGGATGTGCCTGCGTGCGGTCCTGGAGGAGGAGTGGGAGCACCGGCTCTACGCCGAGCGCGACCTGGAGCTGCTCGCGCACCGCGCCCCGGTGGCGCCCGCCACCTGAGCGCGCGGGCGTGGACGGCCCCGGAACCGGACCCCGCCGCTGGTAGGGTCAGGACCGCTCGACATCCTTTAAGGAACCGTCCCGTGAGGCGGAGAAGGAGGCCCGAGGTGCACCGTCGTGCCACCACCCCCGCGATGCTCGTCCTGGAGGACGGCCGCACGTTCCGGGGAGAGTCATTCGGCGCCGAGGGTGAGACCTTCGGCGAAGCCGTTTTCTCCACCGGGATGACCGGCTACCAGGAGACGCTCACCGACCCGTCGTACCACCGGCAGGTCGTGGTGATGACCGCCCCGCACGTGGGCAACACCGGCATGAACGACGACGACCCCGAGTCCCACCGGATCTGGGTCTCCGGCTACGTCGTGCGCGACCCCTCCCGGGTTCCCAGCAGCTGGCGCTCCACCCGCAGCCTCGACGACCAGCTGCGCGACCAGGGCGTCGTCGGCATCAGCGGCGTCGACACCCGCGCGCTCACCCGGCACCTGCGCGAGCGCGGGGCGATGCGGGTCGGCATCTCCACCACGGCCCTGGACCCCGAGGCACTGCTCTCCCGGGTCCGGGAGTCGGCGCAGATGGCTGGATCGGAGCTGTCCTCGGAGGTGTCGACGCACGAGAAGTACGTGGTGGAGTCGCGTGGCCAGAGACGCTTCACCGTGGCCGCGGTCGACCTGGGCATCAAGGCCAACACTCCGCGGATGATGGCCGAGCGTGGCATCGAGACCCACGTGCTCCCCGCCAGCGCCACCATCGAGGACGTCGCGGCGGTGGGCGCCGACGGGCTGTTCTACTCAAACGGCCCCGGTGACCCGGCGGCGACCACCGCGCAGGTCGAGCTGCTGCGCGCCGCGCTGCAGCAGGGGATCCCCTACTTCGGGATCTGCTTCGGCAACCAGCTCTTCGGGCGCGCCCTGGGCCTGGGCACCTACAAGCTCGAGTACGGCCACCGCGGCATCAACCAGCCGGTCATGGATCGCTCCACCGGCAAGGTCGAGGTCACTGCCCACAACCACGGCTTCGCGGTCCAGTGGCCCGACGGAGTCCCGCTGGGTGACAGCGTCGCGACGCCGTACGGGACGCTGGGCGTGAGCCACGTCTGCCTCAACGACGAGGTCGTCGAGGGACTGGAGCTGCGCGGTGACGACGGCGAGCTCACGGGCTTCTCGGTGCAGTACCACCCCGAGGCTGCGGCCGGCCCCCACGACGCCGCCTACCTCTTCGACCGCTTCTGTGAGCTGATGTCCGACCGACGAGAACCAACGGCGAGCACGACGGGGGGCGAGGTCTGATGCCCAAGCGCACCGACATCCAGAGCGTGCTGGTGGTCGGCTCCGGGCCGATCATCATCGGCCAGGCGGCCGAGTTCGACTACTCCGGCACCCAGGCCTGCCGGGTGCTCAAGGAGGAGGGCCTGCGGGTCGTCCTGGTCAACTCCAACCCGGCGACGATCATGACCGACCCGGAGTTCGCCGACGCGACCTACGTCGAGCCGATCACCCCGGACTTCGTGGAGATGGTGATCGCCCACGAGGCAGAGCGCGGCCATCCGATCGATGCTCTCCTGGCCACCCTGGGCGGGCAGACCGCGCTGAACACGGCGATCTCGCTCTCCGAGGCCGGCGTCCTGGAGAAGTACGGCGTGGAGCTGATCGGCGCCAACATCGAGGCGATCCACCGCGGTGAGAACCGCGAGTCCTTCAAGAAGGTCGTCGAGGAGCTCGGGGGCGAGGTCGCCCGCAGCGTGATCTGCCACAGCATGGACGACTGCCTCGGTGCGGTGGAGCAGCTCGGCTTCCCGGTGGTGATCCGACCCAGCTTCACCATGGGCGGCACCGGCTCGGGCATGGCGTTCGACGAGAACGACCTGCACCGCATTGCCGGAGCCGGCCTGGCGGCCAGCCCGACCACCGAGGTGCTCCTCGAGGAGTCGATCCTGGGCTGGAAGGAGTACGAGCTGGAGGTGATGCGCGACAAGGCCGACAACGTCGTCATCGTCTGCTCGATCGAGAACCTCGACCCGATGGGCGTGCACACCGGCGACTCGATCACCGTCGCTCCGGCGATGACACTCACCGACCGTGAGTACCAGCACCTGCGCGACCTCTCGATCGGCATCATCCGCTCGGTCGGGGTGGACACGGGCGGCTGCAACATCCAGTTCGCGGTGGACCCCGAGACCGGCCGGGTCGTCGTCATCGAGATGAACCCCCGGGTCTCCCGCTCCTCGGCACTGGCCTCGAAGGCGACCGGGTTCCCGATCGCCAAGATCGCGGCGAAGGTGGCGATCGGCTACACCCTGGACGAGATCCCCAACGACATCACCGCCGAGACGCCGGCGAGCTTCGAGCCGACCCTGGACTACGTCGTGGTCAAGGTGCCGCGGTTCGCCTTCGAGAAGTTCCCGGGCGCCGACCCCTCGCTGACCACTCACATGAAGTCGGTGGGCGAGGCGATGGCGCTGGGCCGCAACTTCACCGAAGCCCTGCAGAAGGCGCTGCGCAGCCTGGAGAGCAGGACGGCGCCCTTCGACTGGGTGCACACCGTGGTCGAGCTCGACAAGGAGGCGCTGCTGGAGGAGATCCGCACCCCCCACGACGGTCGGCTGCGCAAGGTGATGGACGCGTTGCGTGCGGAGGCGACCGCGCAGGAGATCCACGACGCCACCGGCATCGACCCGTGGTTCGTCGACCAGCTGTCGCTGATCAACGAGGTCGCCCAGGAGCTGATCAACGCCCCCGAGCTGACCGCGGAGCTGCTGCGCCTGGCCAAGCGGCACGGCTTCTCCGACGCCCAGATCGGTCGGATCCGCAACGTCCCCGAGGACGTCGTGCGGGGAGTGCGCCACGCGCTCGGCATCCGCCCGGTCTACAAGACCGTCGACACCTGCGCGGCGGAGTTCGCGGCACGCACGCCGTACCACTACTCCTCCTACGACGAGGAGACCGAGGTCGAGCCGCGCGAGCGGCCGGCGGTGCTGATCCTCGGCAGCGGCCCCAACCGCATCGGACAGGGCATCGAGTTCGACTACTCCTGCGTGCACGCGAGCCTGGCGCTCTCCCACAGCAAGGGAGGAGCCGGCTACGAGACGATCATGGTCAACTGCAACCCCGAGACCGTCTCCACCGACTACGACACCTCCGACCGGCTCTACTTCGAGCCGCTGACCCTGGAGGACGTGCTCGAGATCTACCACGCCGAGAAGCAGGCCGGTCCCATCGCGGGCGTCATCTGCCAGCTCGGCGGCCAGACCCCGCTCGGTCTGGCCGAGGGTCTGGAGGCCGCCGGCGTGCCGATCGTGGGCACGACCCCGCACGCGATCAACCTGGCCGAGGAGCGCGGCGCGTTCGGTCGGCTCCTGGCCGGCGCGGGGCTCACCGCGCCCAAGCACGGCATGGCGACCTCCTACGACGCGGCGCGCGAGATCGCCGCCGAGATCGGCTACCCGGTGCTGGTGCGGCCGTCGTACGTGCTGGGCGGGCGCGGCATGCAGATCGTCTACGGCGACGACGCGCTGCGTTCCTACATCGAGGCGGCGACCGAGATCAGCCCCGACCGCCCGGTGCTGGTCGACCGGTTCATCGACGACGCGGTCGAGATCGACGTCGACGCGCTCTACGACGGCGAGGAGCTCTTCCTCGGCGGCGTGATGGAGCACATCGAGGAGGCCGGCATCCACTCCGGCGACTCGGCCTGCGCGCTGCCACCGATCACGCTCGGCACCAGCGAGATCGCGCGGGTGCGCGAGGCCACCGAGGCGATCGCCGACGGCATCGGTGTCGTCGGTCTGATCAACATCCAGTTCGCGATCAGCTCCGACGTGCTCTACGTCCTGGAGGCCAACCCGCGCGCCAGCCGCACGGTGCCCTTCGTGTCCAAGGCGACCGGGGTGACGCTGGCCAAGGCGGCCTCGCGGATCATGCTGGGGGAGTCGATCGCGCAGCTGCGCGCCGAGGGGATGCTGCCCGAGCGCGACGGCGGCGAGCTGCCGAGCAGCGCCCCGATCGCGGTCAAGGAGGCGGTGATGCCGTTCAACCGGTTCCGCACCGCCGACGGAGCCCAGGTCGACACCCTGCTCGGTCCGGAGATGAAGTCGACCGGCGAGGTGATGGGCTTCGACGCGGCCTTCGGGGCGGCGTTCGCCAAGTCGCAGGCGGCGGCCTACGGACCGCTGCCGACCAAGGGCCGGATCTTCGTCTCGATGGCCAACCGCGACAAGCGCACGATGATCTTCCCGATCAAGGTGCTGGCCGACCAGGGCTTCGAGATCCTCGCCACCCAGGGCACTGCCGAGGTGCTGCGGCGCAACGGCATCGACACCACGGTGGTGCGCAAGCACTTCGAGGGCCCCGGACCCAACGGCGAGCCGACCACCATCGACCTGATCCGCGGCGGGGAGATCGACCTGATCGTCAACACCCCGCACTCCTCCTCGACCGGAGGAAAGGCGCGGGTGGACGGCTACGAGATCCGCACCGCCGCCGTGGTCAGCAACACCGCCTGCATCACCACGGTGCAGGGCCTCGCGGCCGCGGTGCAGGGCATCCAGGCGCTGCGCAACCGCGACATCGGCGTCCGGTCGCTGCAGGACTGGGCCAACCGGTGACATGGTCGGGCGCGACGAGCTCGTCGGCGTCGACCTGGACGACGACGAGCGGGACCTGCTCTGGACGGCGCTGCGCGACTGGGGCGGACCGGCGTACGGCACCGAGGCGCTGGCCCGCGCGTGTGGCTTCGGCTCGCCCGATGAGCTCTACGACACCGCTGCTGCCCTCGCCGACGCACTGCGAGACAAGCGTCCGCTCCCGGTCGCGGACTGGACGCGCGTCCTCAAGGTGCCTTTCGATCACGACGCGATCCCCGGCTGACTCCTTCTCGGTCCGATCCCAGTCATCAGGTGACTGGGATCTACCCGACAAGCCCTGTCGGTCCGATCTCGGTCACGGTGGGCGCCCATGACGGCGTACGACTGGATCTTCCGGCACGTCGCGACGCTGGTGGACGCCGAGCGCGCCCACGAGGCGGCGTCGCGGACGATCCGGGCGGCCGGGCCGGCGACGCGACGTCGTGGCGAGAAGGTCCGCGCGGCCGCGGCACCGGTGCACACGATGGGCCTGACCTTCCCCGGGCCGCTCGGCCTGGCGGCCGGCTTCGACAAGAACGCCACGGGCATCGACGGCCTGGCGGCGCTCGGCTTCGGCCACGTCGAGATCGGCACGGTGACCGGGCAGCCGCAACCCGGCAACGAGCGACCGCGGCTGTTCCGGCTGCCACAGGACGCCGCGGTGCTCAACCGGATGGGCTTCAACAACGACGGCGCCGAGGCGGTCGCCCGGCGGCTTGCGACGCGCGCCCGGACGCGGCAGGAGCGGGGGAGGAGCGAAGGCCCGGTCGTCGGGGTCAACATCGGCAAGACCAAGCTGGTGCCCGCCGAGCACGCGGTCGCGGACTATGAGAAGAGCGCCGGGCTGCTCGCGCCGTACGCCGACTACCTGGTGGTCAACGTCTCCTCGCCCAACACCCCGGGGCTGCGCGACCTGCAGGCCGTGGAGCACCTCGAGCCCCTGCTCGCCGCCGTACGGCGCCGGGCCGACCACGCGACGCAGGCGCTCGGTCGCCGGGTCCCGCTGCTGGTGAAGATCGCCCCCGACCTGGCCGAGGAGGACCTCGACGCCGTGGCCGACCTGGCGCTGGCCCTGCGGCTCGACGGGGTCATCGCCACCAACACGACGATCTCGCGCGAGGGTCTCGTGACCGACGCGCAGCAGGTGGCCCGGATGGGCGCGGGCGGGGTGAGTGGCCAGCCGCTCACGCAGCGATCCACCGAGGTCGTACGTCGGCTGCGGGCGCGTGTGGGTGACGACCTGTGCCTGGTCGGTGTCGGCGGGATCGGCACCCCCGAGCAGGCACGTGCCCGGCTCGAGGCGGGCGCCACGCTGGTCCAGGCCTACACCGGCTTCGTCTACGGTGGCGCGGTGTGGCCGGCTCGCGTCCAGCGAGCCCTCCGATCCGACCAGGGGGCACCTCGATGAGCTTCGGAGCGCGGCTGGTCGCTGCGCGCAGCGAGCGTGGCCCGCTGTGCGTCGGCCTCGACCCCCACCCCTCCTTGCTGGACCAGTGGGGCCTGAGCGACGACGCGCAGGGCCTCGAGCGGTTCTCGATGACGGTGGTGGAGGCGCTGGCCGGCGAGGTGTCGGTGCTCAAGCCGCAGTCAGCGTTCTTCGAGCGGCACGGATCGGCCGGCATCGCGGTGCTCGAGCGCACCGTCGCCGCGGCTCGTCAGCTGGGCGCCCTGGTGCTGCTCGACGTCAAGCGCGGCGACATCGGGTCCACCGCGCAGGGCTACGCCGACGCCTACCTCGACCCCCGCTCGACTCTGGCCTGCGACGCGATCACCGCCAGCCCCTACCTGGGCTTCGGCTCGCTGGAGCCCATGCTGAGCACTGCGCAGCGTCACGACGCCGGGGTCTTCGTGCTCGCCCTGACCTCCAACCCCGAGGGGCGCCAGGTCCAGCACGCCCGCACCGAGGCGGGCCCGAGCGTGGCCGGCACGGTGCTCGCCGAGCTCGCGGCCCGCAACCACGGCGCCACGCCGCTCGGGTCGCTCGGAGCGGTCGTGGGCGCGACGATCCGACCCCCGGAGGAGTCGCTCGAGGTCAACGGGCCGCTGCTGGTCCCCGGGGTGGGGGCGCAGGGCGGCACCGCGGACGCGGTGCGGTCGATCTTCGGCGAGGCGGTGCGCCACGTCATCCCCTCGACCAGTCGCGAGGTGCTGCGCGCGGGCCCCGACGGGGAGCAGCTACGGGCAGCGGCGAGCAGGGCCAACGACGACTTCCGGGCCCTGGTGTGAGCGCGCGCGTGCGGCGCCTGGCGGGCGTGGGCCTGCTGGTGGGCGCGCTGGTGCTCACCGGTTGCTCGGAGGACCCCGAGGAGGAGTACTGCGCGACGCTGCGCGAGGAGCGGGGGGTGCTGCGCGGTCTCGCCGGTGACGCGGCCAAGCCCGGCACCGACGTCCTCAGCCCGACGCTGGAGTCGCTGCGGCGCTTGCGTGACGTCGCCCCCGAGGAGCTCTCCGACGAGTGGGCCACGGTCGTCTACGCCTGGGAGAACCTCGTCGAGGCGGTGAAGGAGGCCGGGGTCGACCCCGCTGACTTCCGGCCCGGCGAGACCCCCGAGGGGGTCGACGACAAGACCGCTCGACGCCTCGGGCAGACCGCCGCGCAGCTCGGCGCCCCACGTATCACACAGGCCACAGCAGGCATCGAGGACCATGCCGACCAGGTCTGCGACGTCGATCTGCGAGAGTGACCCGTCCGGACTGGCAGGCAATGGCCGGGAGCACGTTTGCAGGCATCCTCATCGCTCACTAGATTCGGAAAACCACCGCACCCACCGACGTCGAGGCCCCACTCGACACACACATTGAGGGCGAGGACTGACTGTGGCATTGCCGCGACTGACCACCGAACAGCGTCAGGCCAACCTGGACAAGGCCGCGGCCTCACGCCGTGAGCGCGCGGCGGTGAAGAACCGGTTGAAGAACTCGGGCGCCTCCCTGGCCGACGTCATCGCCCAGGGGCAGACCAACGAGGTCATCGGCAAGATGCGGGTGCTCGACCTGCTGCAGTCGATGCCCGGCGTCGGCAAGGTCAAGGCCCACCAGATCATGGAGCGCCTCGGCATCTCGGAGAGCCGTCGCGTGCGTGGGCTGGGGATCAACCAGACCGCGGCGCTGAAGCAGGAGTTCGCCGACCGTAGCTCCGGGGCGTGAGCACGGCCACTGGCCCCGCCCGGCTCACCGTCCTGGCCGGACCGACCGCGGTCGGCAAGGGCACGATCGCCGGCTACCTGCGCAGCCACCACCCCGAGGTCTGGATCTCGGTCTCCGCCACCACGCGTCCGCCCCGCCCCGGCGAGGTCGACGGCGTGCACTACCACTTCGTCAGTGATGCCGAGTTCGACCGCATGGTCAAGGACGGCGAGATGCTGGAGTGGGCCGTGGTCCACGGCTCGGCCAAGTACGGCACTCCCCGCGCCGCGGTCGCTGCGGCGCTCGAGCAGGGCCGCCACGCGCTGCTCGAGATCGACCTGCAGGGGGCGCGCCAGGTGCGCGAGTCGATGCCCGAGGCGCTGTTCGTCTTCCTGTCCCCGCCCTCCTGGGAGGAGCTGGTGGCTCGCCTGACCAGGAGGGGCACCGAGGACGAGGCCCAGCGAGAGCGCCGGCTGAGCACTGCGCGCGAGGAGCTGGCCGCCGAGGACGAGTTCGACGTGACCGTGGTGAACACCGAGATTCCGGTCGCGGCCCGGGAGTTGGTATCCTTGATGCTGGACCCGCCCGCGCGCGCCCACGGTGAGTGACAGTCAGGAGCTGTGCGTGACCGCCGACCGCGCGAGTCGCAGGCCCTGAAGCTCCCGAAGACCCCAACAGATCCAGTGAGGCTGACGCACGTGTCGACCACTCCCGCCGCCGAGGGCATCACCAACCCGCCGATCGACGAGCTGCTGACCAAGACCGACTCGAAGTACCGCCTGGTTCTCTACAGCGCCAAGCGCGCCCGCCAGATCAACGCCTACTACTCCCAGCTCGGGGAGGGCCTGCTGGAGTACGTCGGCCCGCTGGTGGACACCCACGTGCAGGAGAAGCCCCTCTCGATCGCGCTGCGCGAGATCAACGAGGACCTCCTCACCTGCGAGGACTACGACCCCGAGACCGAGCCGGCCTTCGGCGACACCCCGGCCGTGCAGACCAAGGTCGTCGACACCGAGGCCGACGGCTTCGACCTCTGAGGGTTCGTTGCTGATCCGGGTCTGATGGGCGCCGCTGGCGTCCTGACCTGAGACAGTGGACCCATGGCGTCCGACTCCGAGGGGCTGAGCTCCACCCCACCCAGCGTGGTCCTGGGTGTCAGCGGCGGTATCGCCGCCTACAAGGCCTGCGAGCTGCTGCGCCGGCTCACCGAGTCCGGCCACGACGTCACCGTCGTCCCCACGGCCGCGGCCCTGGAGTTCGTCGGTGCCCCCACCTGGTCGGCGCTCTGCGGCAAGCCGGTCACCGACCAGGTGTGGGACCGGGTCCACGAGGTGCCCCACGTGAGGATCGGCCAGCACGCCGACCTGGTCGTCGTGGCCCCGACGACCGCGGATCTGCTGGCCAAGGCCGCCCACGGCATCGCCGACGACCTCCTGACCAACACCCTGCTCACGGCCCGCTGCCCGGTCGTGCTCGCTCCTGCGATGCACACCGAGATGTGGGAGCACCCGGCCACCCAGGCCAACGTCGCCACGCTGCGCAGCCGCGGCGTGCTCGTGATCGAGCCTGCGGTGGGGCGTCTGACCGGTGTCGACACCGGCAAGGGTCGGCTCCCCGAGCCCGAGGAGATCTTCGAGCTCGCCGTCGGAGTGCTCGCCCGCAGCGGCTCGGGCAGGCCGGGCGGCATGGACCTGGCCGGTCGCCGGGTCGTGGTCTCGGCGGGTGGCACCCGTGAGCCCCTCGACCCGGTGCGCTTCCTGGGCAACCGGTCGTCGGGCCGCATGGGCGTGGCCATCGCGCGGGCCGCGGCCATGCGCGGGGCGAAGGTGACGCTGGTGGCCGCCAACGTCTCGCTGGCCGACCCCGCCGGGGTCGACGTCGTCCGCGTGGAGAGCACCGAGGAGCTGCGCGAGGCGATGGTGGGTGCCTCCCACGACGCCGACGCGCTGGTGATGGCAGCAGCGCCCGCTGACTTCGCTCCCGTGGCTGTCAGTGAGACCAAGATCAAGAAGACCGGCGACTCCGACGTCCCCGAGATCAGTCTGACCCAGACCCCGGACGTGCTCGCCGAGCTCTCGCGCCACCGGGCACGAGCCGGACAGGTCGTGGTCGGGTTCGCGGCCGAGACCGGCGACACCACCAGCTCGGTGATCGAGCACGCCCGCGCCAAGCTGGCGCGCAAGGGCTGCGACCTGCTCGTGGTCAACGACGTCAGCGAGGGAAAGGTGTTCGGCGAGGAGCACAACGAGGTCGCGCTGCTCGACGCCGAGGGGCGTGCCCACGAGGTCCCGCGCACGTCGAAGACGGCGCTGGCGCACATCATCTGGGACTCGGTGGTGTCTCGCTGGGAGAGCGCTCACTGAGCTCTGCCGGGCCGCTGGTTAGGGTGGCTGCACAGCCTTCAGCGGGCTGGGACCAGCAACCGTTGCAGACCCGAGGAGATCGAGCACGTGACCGGACGCCTCTTCACTTCCGAGTCGGTGACCGAAGGTCACCCCGACAAGATCGCCGACCGGATCAGTGACACCGTGCTCGACTACCTCATGGAGCACGACCAGGATCCCGCCAACCTGCGTACGGCGGTCGAGACGCTGCTCACCACCGGACTGGTGGTCGTGGCCGGCGAGGTGCGCACCACGGCGTACGCACCGGTCTACGAGCTGGTCCGGCAGGTGGTCCTCGACATCGGCTACGACTCCTCCGACAAGGGCTTCGACGGCAAGAGCTGCGGGGTCACGGTCGCGATCGGCGCTCAGTCGCTCGACATCGCCCAGGGGGTCGACGACGGGCACGAGTCGCGGGTCGGGTCGTCGGAGGACGAGATCGACAAGCGCGGTGCCGGTGACCAGGGCCTGATGTTCGGCTACGCCAGCGACGACACTCCCCAGCTGATGCCGCTGCCGATCATGGTCGCCCAGCGGCTCGCGGAGCGGCTGACCGAGGTCCGCAAGGACGGCACCATGGACTACCTGCGCCCCGACGGCAAGACCCAGGTCACCATCGAGTACGACGCCGAGGACCGTCCGGTGCGGGTCGACACCGTGGTGCTCTCGACCCAGCACGCCGACGGCATCGAGCACGCCGAGCTCGAGGCTGACATCAAGCGCCACGTCATCGACGAGGTGCTCGCGACCTTCGACCTGCCCAGCGACGACTACCGGCTCCTGGTCAACCCGACCGGCACGTTCGTGGTCGGCGGCCCGATGGGCGACGCCGGGCTCACCGGTCGCAAGATCATCGTCGACACCTACGGCGGCATGGCCCGCCACGGCGGCGGCGCCTTCTCCGGCAAGGACCCCTCCAAGGTCGACCGGTCCGCGGCGTACGCGCTGCGGTGGGTCGCCAAGAACGTCGTGGCTGCCGGCCTGGCCCGGCGCTGCGAGGTGCAGGTCGCCTACGCGATCGGCAAGGCCCAGCCCGTCGGCCTCTACGTGCAGACCTTCGGCACCGGCGTGGTCTCCGACGACGTGATCCAGAAGTCGGTGCGCGAGGTCTTCGACCTGCGGCCGGCCGCGATCATCCGCGACCTCGACCTGCTGCGCCCGATCTACGCCCAGACCTCGGCGTACGGCCACTTCGGCCGCGAGCTGCCCGAGTTCACCTGGGAGCGCACCGACCGGGTCGACGAGCTCAAGGCCGCCGCGGGGGTGTGAGGGCCTGCAGGAATCACTGGTAACCAGTGATTCCGACGCCCTCCCCGACATGTCGGGGGCGGGTGGTTGAGTGAGCCCGATGGACGAGCCAGGTACGCCGCAGGACGGGGAGCAGTTCGAGCTGCTCCCCGAGCTGGCGCGGGTGCGCGAGGCGTCGCGGCGCGAGGCCGAGCGCACCGCGGCGCGCGACGGAGCCTCCGGGCCCGACGTGGCGCCGGAGCTGCCGGTCGCGCGGGTGCTCGTCGACGTGCCGCTGGCCCACCTCGACCGCGAGTTCGACTACCTGGTCCCCGCCTCGATGCACGACTCGGTCGCCCCCGGCGCCCGGGTCAAGGTGCGCTTCGCCGGGCAGGACGTCGACGGCTTCGTCGTCGAGCGGGTGGCGCAGAGCAGTCACGACGGTCGGCTGCAGCCGCTGCGACGCGCTGTCAGCAGCGAGGCGGTGCTCACCCCCGAGATCGCGCGGTTGAGCCTGTTGGTCGCCCAGCGCTACGCCGGCACCCGCTCCGACGTGCTGAGGCTGGCGGTCCCGCCGCGTCACGCGCGCGTCGAGAAGGAGCCGCGCCGAGACGCCCCGGACGGCCCGGCCGCCGCCCCTGCCCAGGCCGGCTGGGAGGCCTACGTCGGCGGGGCGCAGCTCCTCGCCGGCCTCGCCGCGGGAGCGCCCCGAGCGGTGTGGACCGCGCTGCCGGACGACGACTGGGCCGAGCGGCTGGCCCAGGCCGCGGCCGCCACGTACGCCGGCGGTCGCGGCGTGGTGGTCTGCGTGCCCGACCACCGTGACCTGGTGCGGCTCGACGCGGCCATGACCGCGGCCCTGGGCGCGCAGCGGCACGTAAGCCTCAGCGCCGACCTCGGGCCGGCGGCTCGCTACCGGGCGTTCCTGCGGCTCACCCGCGGCGAGGTGCAGGTGGCGATCGGCACGCGTGCGGCGGCGTACGCGCCGGTGCGCGACCTCGGGCTGGTGGCGATGTGGGACGACGGCGACGACCTGTACGCCGAGCCCCGGGCCCCCTACCCCCACACCCGCGAGGTGCTGCTGCTGCGTGCGCACGACCACGGCGCCGCGGTGCTGCTGGGCGCCCACGCGCGAAGTGTGGAGGCCCAGGTGCTGGTGGAGTCGGGATGGGCGCGGTCGGTGGGCGCGCAGCGGGCTCTGCTGCGCGAGCGCACGCCGCGGGTGGTGGTGGCCGGCGCCACCGACCACGACCTGGCCCGCGACCCGTGGGCCCGCTCGGTGCGGATGCCCACCGAGGTCCACCGGGCGGTCACCGACGCGCTGAGCAGGGGCTCGGTCCTGGTGCAGACGCCGCGCTCGGGCTATGCGGTCTCGCTGGCCTGTGACTCCTGCCGCGCCCCGGCTCGGTGCCGCGCCTGCCAGGGCCCGCTGCAGCAGCCGCGCTCCCACGTGCCCGCCTCCTGCCGCTGGTGCGGCGAGGTCGCCGAGACCTGGCATTGTCCCGAGTGCGGCGGAGGCGGGTTGCGTGCGCCGGTGCTCGGCGAGCGGCGCACCGCTGAGGAGCTGGGTCGCGCCTTCCCGGGGGTCGCCGTACGCCGCTCGAGCGCGGAGCGGGTGCTCGAGGACTCCGAGGACCGAGACGACCGCGTGATCGTGGTCGCGACACCGGGGGCCGAGCCGCGGGCCGCGGGGGGCTACGCAGCGGTGATCCTGCTCGACACGTGGTTGATGCTGGCCCGCCCGGACCTGCGCACGGCGGAGGAGTCGCTGCGGCGCTGGCTGGGCGCTGCGGCGCTGGCTCGGCCGGCCCCCGAGGGCGGGCTGGTGGTGCTCGTCGGCGACGCCTCGATCCCGGCGGTGCAGGCATTGGTGCGGTGGGACCCGGCAGGCTTTGCCGACCGCGAGGCGGCCGAGCGCCGCGAGGCCCACCTGCCGCCCGCCTCGAGGCTGGCGGTGCTCACCGCGAGCGCCGAGGTGCTGCACGACGCGGTCGCGGGGCTGGTGCTCCCGCCCGGCGCCGAGGTACTGGGTCCGGCGCCCGACCCGGTGGCCGACCCGGCGTCCGGCGGGACCGTGACCGAGCGTGTGGTGATCCGCGTGCCGAGGGCCCATGGTGGCGCCCTCTCGAGCGCGCTGCGCGAGCTGAGCGGGGTCCGTGCGGCCCGCAAGCTGCCACTCGTGCGGGTGCAGGTCGACCCCTGGTCGCTTCCGTAGACTGACCCGTCGCGACCCCCCGAACCTCAGAGAGGCACCCCTGTGGCGATCCAGCCGATCCGGCTCTTCGGCGACCCGGTGCTGCGCACCAAGGCCACTCCGGTCATCGACTTCGACGCCGAGCTGCGGCGGCTGGTGCACGACCTGACCGACACCATGCTCGACGCCCCTGGCGCCGGCCTCGCGGCGCCCCAGATCGGTGTGGGGCTGCGGGTCTTCACCTGGCACGTCGACGGGGAGTCCGGCCACCTGATCAACCCCGACCTGACCCTCTCGGAGGACGAGCAGCTGGGCGAGGAGGGCTGCCTCTCGATCCCCGACCTCACCTTCGAGTGCCGCCGCGCGATGAGCGTGGTGGCGCGCGGCTTCAACATGTACGGCGACCCCGTCACCATCGAGGGGTCGGAGCTGCTGTCCCGGGCGATCCAGCACGAGACCGACCACCTGGACGGGATCCTCTTCGTCGAGCGGCTCGACCGCGAGACCAAGCGCGCCGCGATGAAGGCGATCCGCGAGTCCGACTGGTTCGGCTCCGACGCGGCGGCCCAGGCGACGATGCCGCAGCTCAAGCTCAGCCCCCACCCCACGCGCGGCCTGGGCCTGTAGTCGTGCGCGTCGTCTTCGCCGGCACCCCCGAGGTCGCGTTGCCCTCGCTGCGAGCGATCGCCGACAGCGACCACGAGCTGGTCGGCGTCGTGACCCGCCCCGACGCCCGCTCGGGTCGCGGCCGCAGGCTCGTGCCGTCCCCGGTGGCGCAGCTGGGTGAGGAGCTCGGCGTGCCGGTGCTCAGGCCGTCGCACCCGAAGGACGCTGACTTCCAGGCCCAGCTGCGCGAGCTCGCACCCGAGTGCTGTCCCGTCGTGGCCTACGGCGCCCTGCTGCCGCAGTCCGCGCTCGACATCCCACCGCTCGGCTGGGTGAACCTGCACTTCTCGGTGCTGCCCGCCTACCGGGGCGCAGCGCCGGTGCAGCGTGCACTCTGGGCCGGCGAGGAGTTCACCGGGGCGACCACCTTCCGCATCGTGCGCGCTCTCGACGCAGGTCCGACGTACGGCGTGCTGACCGAGCGGATCCGGCCGCGCGACACCGCCGGTGAGCTGCTCGACCGGCTCGCCGAGGCGGGTGCGCCCCTGCTGGTGGCCACGCTCGACGGCCTGGCCTCGGGCCAGCTCGAGGCGCGCGCCCAGCCCGAGGACGGGGTCTCTCACGCCGCCAAGGTCGAGGTGGCCGAGGCCGAGGTCGACTGGAGCCTGCCCGGCTTCGCGATCGACCGGCAGGTCCGTGCCTGCACCCCCGCCCCCGGCGCGTGGACGACGCTCGACGGGCACCGTCTCGGCATCGGGCCGGTCTCGGTCGACCGCGAAGCTCCGTCGCTCTCGGCGGGCGAGGTGGCCCTCACCAAGCGCACCGTGCACGTCGGCACCTCCACCCACGCGGTGCTCCTGGGCGACGTGCGCCCCCCGGGCAAGCGGCAGATGCCCGCCGCCGACTGGGCCCGCGGCGTCAGCCTCGACGGCGCACGGCTGGGCGCATGAAGGAGCGCAACGTTGGGGGCGCGCGCGACCGGCGCGCGGGGCAGCGACCGGGTCCACGCAGTGGCGGCAGGCCGCCGCGCCCGCGACCGAAGGTCGACCCCGCGCGGCTCGCCGCGTTCGACGTGCTGAGGGCGGTCTCGACGCAGGACGCCTACGCCAACCTCGTCCTGCCGCAGCGGATCAAGGCTCGTGGCCTCGAGGGCCGTGACGCCGGCTTCGCCACCGAGCTGGCGGCGGGCACGCTGCGGCGCCAGGGTCTCTACGACGCGGTGATCCTCGGCTGTGCCCGGCGTCCGGTCGAGCGGATCGACCCCCCGGTCCTCGACGCGCTGCGGCTCGGTGCCCACCAGATCCTGGCGATGCGGGTGCCGTCCCATGCGGCGGTCGGCACGACGGTCGACCTGGTGCGCCAGGAGGTCGGGCACGGCCCTGCCGGCTTCGTCAACGCGGTGCTGCGCCGGGTCGCCGAGCGGCCGCTGGACACCTGGGTGCGCGCCGTGGCTCCCGATCCCGCGACCGACCCGCGAGGTTTCGCAGCGGTCGCGCACTCCCACCCCCGCTGGGTGGTCGAGGCCTTCGCCGATGCGCTGGGGGAGCGCGCCGGCGAGATCGACGCGCTCCTGGCCGCCGACAACGAGGCGCCCCGCGTCACCCTGGTGGCCCGCCCCGGGCTGGTCGAGCGCGACGCGCTGCTCGACGCCGTGACGGGCGAGCCCACCCCGTGGTCGCCGTACGGCGTGCGGCTGGCCTCGGGTGACCCCGGCGACCTCGCCGAGGTGCGCGACGGGCGCGCTGCCGTGCAGGACGAGGGGTCCCAGCTGGTGGCGCTGGCCGCGCTCGCGGTCCCGCTGGAGGGCCCGGACGAGCAGTGGCTCGACACCTGCGCAGGTCCCGGAGGCAAGGCCGCGCTGTGGGCGGCGGTGGCGGCCCGGCGTGGCGCGCACCTGCTGGCGGCGGAGCGCGCCCCGCACCGCGCGGACCTGGTGCGGCGCTCGCTGCGGGCGGTGCCCGAGGGAGTCGCGCGGGTGATGACAACCGACGCGACGCAGCCACCGTGGCAGGCAGGCACCTTCGACCGGGTGATCCTCGATGCTCCCTGCAGCGGGCTGGGGGCGCTGCGTCGCCGCCCCGAGTCACGCTGGCGGCGGGTGCCCGACGACCTCGAGCAGCTGGTGAGCCTGCAGCGCGACCTGCTCGAGCGTGCGGTGGACGCCACGCGCTCCGGCGGGGTCGTCGCCTACGTCACGTGCTCCCCGGTGCTGGCCGAGACCTCCGGGGTGGTCGACGCCGTGCTGGGGTCCCGCGACGACGTCGAGCTGCTCGACGCGACGCAGCTCGGCGCAGACGTGCTGGGCGAGGTGCCCGACTGCGAGGGGCCGCTGGCCGGCACGGTGCAGCTCTGGCCGCACCGTCACGGCACCGACGCGATGTTCCTCGCGCTGCTCCGGCGCCGCTGACCTGGGCTCAGGTGCGAGGTGCGGGACCGTTCGGGTCGCGGGTGGTGCCGCGGGTGTCCCCGACGGGGCCGCGGTCGTCGTAGCCGCTCGCCGTCCCGTGGGCCGGGTCGGTGGTGCCGTGCGAGGGCTCGTCGTGCAGCCGCGTGGTGTCGGGGGAGTAGTCGTTGGACTTGTGGTCGACGCGGGGATCGAGCTTGTCCGCGGTGCGGACCCGCTCCTCCACGCTCTGCTGCTTGGCGTGCGCCTCCTGCTGGCTCTGCTGGGCGGCCTTCTCTGCGTGCTGGGCCTCGAGCCGGGCTTCCTCGGCGCGCGCCTGGGCGGCGGCCGCCTCCTGCTTGCGCTGCTGAGCATCGCCCAGCTCCTCACGAGCCGCGGTCCGGTGCTGCGTCGCCTCGTGCAGGTGACGCTCCTTGCGCTTCTTGCCCAGCAGACTCATGGCGAGTCCGAGCACGAGCAGCGCGATGACGACGATGACGATGATCCAGATGATGGGGTCCACGAGAATCTCCCTTGGGGTTGCAGCGGGGGCGCTGAACTGCGGGCCGGTGGTCACCGACCAGAGAACCCTTACCCTCCCGGGTGGCCGGGTAATCTCCGTCACCCTGCTGGCTGCGTAGGATGCCGAGCACCATGGGGATCCAGATCGCGCCGAGCCTGCTGTCCTGCGACTTCGCCCACCTCGCCGACGAGGCGGGCAAGATCGCCAACGCCGACTGGTTGCACGTCGATGTCATGGACAACCACTTCGTGCCCAACCTGACCCTCGGCCTGCCGGTGGTCGAGGCGCTGGGCAAGGCCAGTGACACCCCGATGGACCTGCACCTGATGATCGAGGACCCCGACCGCTGGGCTCCGGCGTACGTCGAGGCGGGGGCGGGGTCGGTGACCTTCCACGTGGAGGCGGCCAAGGCGCCGGTCCGCCTGGCGCGCGAGCTGCGCTCCCAGGGGGCGCGGGCCGGCATGGCGCTGAAGCCCGCGACCTCGGTGGATCCCTACGAGGACCTGCTGCCCGAGCTCGACATGCTGCTGGTGATGACGGTCGAGCCGGGGTTCGGCGGCCAGAAGTTCCTCGACCTGTGTCTGCCGAAGGTACGTCGGGCCCGCGAGCTCATCGACAAGCACGGCCTCGCCCTGTGGCTGCAGGTCGATGGCGGGGTGTCGCTGGAGACGATCGAGCGCTGTGCCGACGCCGGCGCCGACATGTTCGTCGCCGGTAGCGCGGTCTTCGCCGCCGCCGACGACCCGGGCGCGATGGTCGAGCAGCTGCGCGCGGCCGCCGGCGCCTAGCTCACGGCGCCAGGTGGGGCCACGGGGGCCGGGTGGGACGTCGGGTCAGGTTCCTGGTTCAGGCGGTCCTGGTCTTGTTCTTGCCCATGAAGCCCTCGACCACGCCGATCAGCAGCACGGCCGCGATGACGGCGAGGATGAACCCGATGACGTTGAGCTCCCAGATGCTGCCGGTGTTGAAGAACTGCGCGATGAGGCCACCGATCAAAGAGCCGAGGACGCCGAGGACGAGGGTTCCCAGGAGGCCGAGGTTCTGCTTGCCGGGCTTGATGAGACGGGCGAGGGCTCCGATGATGAGTCCGGCCACGAGGAATCCGATCATGCTCAGTGCCTACCCATTCCGGCCCTGTGGAACCTCATCGCACCGGAGCACTTCCGTGCAGCGCCATGCCCGGGCGTCGCCTCAGGGCAAGGTGTTCAGGGAGTCGCGTAGCAGCGAGCGGAAACGGTCGACGTCCCCACCGCAGGTGTCGAGCCTGCGTGAGTCCAGCAGCACGCGGAGTCCGTCGGGGTCCTCGGCCAGCACCACGGGAAGTGGGACGCCGCGCACGGCGTCGGCCTCGGCTGCGGTGAGCTCGTCCCGGTGGCGCAGGTCGAAGCGCACCCCGAGGTCGGCCACCATCGCGTTCCACTGCGGCTTGCGGCGCACCGGGGAGTGGGTGATGTCGCACAGCGCGCAGTGGCGACGTCCGAGCAGCTTGCCCACGACGTAGGACACTTCGCCGCGCAGGGACCCGTCGGCGTCGTAGACCCCGATCAAGCGGTCCGGAGTGCTGCTCACGGTCCCAGCCTCCCACCCTGGGCCCAGGGTGACGCTGGTCGCACTGCGGGACGGACCCGCCGAGGGTGTGGCACGCTTGTCCTGACGAGTGTTGAGCTCGCGTGCACTGGGGTCGGTGAAATTCCGAGCCGGCGGTGAGAGTCCGCGACCCGGTCACAGCCAGTGACCGGTTGACCAGGTGGAAGTCCTGGACCGACGGTGAGAGTCCGGATGGGAAGCGCACGCACGGCTCGGACGCGTGCCGCCTGCGCGGAGCGCCCGGCCGACCGTCTTCCCGCTGCGCCTCGGTGACCGCGACCGGACCGGAGAGGCGCGGATGACCCCCGAGGTGTTCAGCGACACCGAGCGTGCGGCGATGAGCCGCGCCCTCGAGGTCGCCGCGACCCCGGGCGTGCCCCTGGGGCCGAACCCGCGGGTGGGCTGCGTGCTGCTCGACGACGCCGGCCGCCAGGTGGCCGAGGGATACCACCGCGGAGCCGGCACCGCCCATGCCGAGGTCGACGCCCTCGCACAGGTCCCGGACACCACCGGCCTGACGGCCGTGGTCACCCTCGAGCCCTGCGACCACACCGGCCGCACCGGCCCCTGCAGCGAGGCGCTGGTGGCCGCCGGCGTGCGGCGCGTGGTGTTCGCGATGGCCGACCCCTTCCCCGCGGCCTCCGGCGGCGCACGGCGACTCGCGGGCGCAGGCGTCGAGGTGCGCAGCGGGCTGATGGCGCAGGAGTCCGCGCGCCTCAACCGCGGCTGGCTGCACGGCCTGGAGCACGACCGGCCCCTGGTCACCTGGAAGCTCGCCACCAGCCTCGACGGCCGCAGCGCCGCCTCCGACGGCACCAGTCGCTGGGTGAGCAACGCCGCCGCTCGACGCGACACCCACCGGCGCCGGGCGGAGGTCGACGTGATGATGGTCGGCACCGGCACCGTGCTCGTCGACGACCCCCGACTCACGGTGCGCGACGACCTGGACCAGGCGCTGCCGCGAGCCCACCAGCCGCTGCGCGTGGTCGTGGGGGAACGGTCGGTGCCCGGCCATGCGGCCGTGCTGGACGGCACGGCCGAGACCTGGGTGACCGGCACCCGTGACCTCCCCTCCGTCCTCGGCTCGCTCTTCGACCAGGGGCGGCGCCACGTGTTCCTCGAGGGGGGACCGACCCTGGCCGGTGCCTTCCTGCGGTCCGACCTGGTCGACGAGGTCGTCGCCTACGTCGCCCCGATGTTCATCGGCGACGGACTGCCCTCCCTGACGGGGCTCCCGATCACCACCATCGCCGACGCCGTGCGGCTCAGCGTCCTCGACGTCGCGACGCTCGGCGAGGCGCCCGACCTCAACGTGCGGCTCGTCATGGCGCCGCGCCCGACCACACCGAAACAGGAGTCCTGATGTTCACCGGAATCGTGGAGGAGCTCGGCACCGTCGAGTCGATCGAGGAGCAGGACGAGGCGATGCGCCTCACCGTGCGCGGCCCCCTGGTCGTCGAGGACGCCGGTGGCGGCGACTCGATCGCGGTCGACGGCTGCTGCCTGACCGTCACCACCCACGACGCCGAGACCTTCACCGCGGACGTGATGAAGCAGACCCTCGACAAGACGGCGCTCGGTGCGTTGCGTCCCGGCAGCCGGGTCAACCTCGAGCGTGCCGCGACCTTGCAGACCCGGATGGGCGGCCACCTGGTGCAGGGTCATGTCGACGCGGTCGGCGACGTGGTGTCCAAGACCCCGAGCGAGCACTGGGTGGTCGTGGAGATCTCGTTGCCTGGCGAGCTGGCCGTCTACCTCGTCCCCCAGGGCTCGATCACCGTCGACGGCGTCTCGTTGACCGTGGTCGCGGTCGACGACGACCGCGGCAGCTTCACGGTCTCCCTGATCCCCGAGACCCTCGAGCGCACGACGCTGGGGATCAAGCAGACCGGCGAGCCGGTGAACCTGGAGGTCGACGTCGTGGCCAAGTACGTCGAGCGGATGCTCGGGACCCGCTTCGCGGACCCCTCGGAGGAGGAGTGATGGGTGCGGACGCGACGATCCGGCTCGACCGGATCGAGGACGCCGTCGCCGACATCGCGGCGGGCAAGGCCGTCATCGTCGTCGACGACGAGGACCGCGAGAACGAGGGCGACATCATCTTCGCCGCCAGCAGGGCGACGCCGGAGCTGATGGCGTGGACGGTGCGTCACAGCTCGGGGGTGATCTGCGTGCCGATGCCCGCCGAGATGCTCGACCGGCTCGAGATCCCGTTGATGACGCCGCACAACCGCGACCGGATGCGCACGGCGTACACGATCTCGGTCGACGCCCGCGACGGCGTCACCACCGGGATCAGCGCTGCCGACCGGTCGCGCACGGTCAAGACGCTGGCCGACTCCGCGACCGAGCCGTGGGAGCTGACCCGGCCCGGGCACGTGTTCCCGCTGCGCTACCGGGAGGGCGGGGTGCTCTCGCGTCGCGGCCACACCGAGGCTGCGGTCGACCTCGCCCGGCTGGCTGACCTGACCCCGGTCGGCGTCCTGGTGGAGGTGGTCAACGACGACGGCACCATGAAGCGCGGCCAGGAGCTGCGCGACTTCGCCGACGAGCACGGGTTGTGCCTGATCTCGATCGACCAGCTGGTCCACCACCGGCGACGCACCGAGAGCCACCTGCAGCGGGTCGCCACGACCCGGCTCCCCACCCGGTTCGGAGACTTCACCGCCGTCGGCTACCACATCGTCATCGACGACTCCGAGCACGTGGCCCTCGTCTACGGCGATCCCGAGCAGCTGCGCGACGGCGAGTCGGTGCTGTGCCGGGTGCACTCCGAGTGCCTGACCGGCGACGTGTTCGGGTCCGCGCGCTGCGACTGCGGCCCGCAGCTGGAGGAGGCGATGCAACGCATCGTCGGGGAGGGCAGGGGCGTGGTGGTCTACCTGCGCGGCCACGAGGGCCGCGGGATCGGGCTGCTCGCCAAGCTGCAGGCCTACCAGCTACAGGACGGCGGGCGTGACACCGTCGACGCCAACCTCGACCTCGGTCTGCCCGCCGACGCCCGGCACTACGGCGCGGCCACGCAGATCCTCAAGGATCTCGGGGTGCGCTCGGTGCGGCTGCTGACCAACAACCCGGCCAAGACCCAGGGCCTGGAGGCCTACGGTGTCCCCGTCGTCGAGCGGGTCGCGCTCACCCCGCACCCGAACGACCACAACCTGGCCTACCTGCGGACCAAGCGTGACCGCATGGGCCACGTGCTGCCCGATCCCGCGCTCGACTCCGTCCTGGGACAGGGCGACCCCGACGACCCGGTCAGTCACCGTCCCGACGCCGCCGCGACGACCGAGAGCACCGGAGGTGCCCGATGAGTGGACCAGGATCACCCACCGAGCACTACCGAGCCGAGCCGGTCGACTGCTCCGACCTGCGCGTCGCCGTCGTCGCCGCCAGCTGGCACGACCAGGTGATGGCCGGCCTGATCGACGGCGCGCAGCGAGCGGTCGCCGACTTCAGCGCCACCGCGCAGGTGGTGCGGGTGCCCGGCTCCTTCGAGCTGCCGGTCGTGGCCGCCGAGCTGGCCCGGACCCACGACGTCGTGGTGGCGCTGGGGGTGGTGATCCGTGGGGGCACCCCGCACTTCGACTACGTGTGCTCCTCCGCCACCGACGGGCTCACCCGGGTCGGTCTCGACCACGGTGTCGCAGTGGGCTTCGGGCTGCTGACCTGCGACGACGAAGAGCAGGCCCTGGCTCGCGCCGGGCTGGAGGGGTCCACCGAGGACAAGGGCTACGAGGCGACCGTCGCCGCCCTGCTCACCGCGCGCACGCTGCGTGAGCTCCGAGGCTGAGCACAGATACCCTGAGCCGGTGAAGACGTTCGAGGAGCTCTGGGACGAGCTCAGCGACAAGGCGCGCACCCGCCCGGAGGGCTCCGGCACGGTGCGCCAGCTCGACGCGGGTGTCCATGCCATCGGCAAGAAGCTCCTCGAGGAGGCCGCCGAGAGCTGGATGGCGGCCGAGCACGAGGGCCCGGTCCGCACCGCCGAGGAGCTGAGCCAGCTGCTGTACCACGCCCAGGTGATGATGCTGGCCGCCGGCCTGACTCTCGACGACGTCTATGAACACCTCTGAGGACCCCATGACCGCCGCACCCGAACCGACTGCACCCGAGCAGGGCGTTCCGCTGCGCATCGCCGTGCCCAACAAGGGGTCGCTGTCCCAGGCAGCCAGCGACATGCTGCGCGAAGCCGGCTACAAGCAGCGCTCGGACTCCAAGCAGCTCTCGATCACCGACGCCGCCAACGGGGTGGAGTTCTTCTACCTGCGCCCGCGCGACATCGCGCTCTACGTCGGTGAGGGCACCCTCGACCTCGGCGTCACCGGACGCGACCTGCTGCTCGACTCCGGGGCCAAGGCCGAGGAGATCCTCGAGCTCGGCTTCGGCCGCTCGACCTTCCGGTTCGCGGCGCCTGCCGGGGTGCTCTCGAGCCCCGACGACCTCGCCGGCAAGCGCATCGCCACGTCGTACCAGGGCATCGTGGCCCAGCACCTGCAGGACCGTGGCATCGAGGCGACGATCATCCGGCTCGACGGCGCGGTGGAGACCAGCATCCAGCTCGGCGTGGCCGACGTCATCGCCGACGTCGTGGAGACCGGGAGCACGCTTCGCCAGGCCGGCCTGGAGGTCACCGACGACATCATCCTGGCCTCCGAGGCGGTCCTCATCGGTCAGCCGACGACGCGTGACCACCCCGGGCGTGAGGTCTTCCTGCGACGTCTCCAGGGTGTGCTCGTGGCCCGGGCCTACGTGATGATGGACTACGACCTGCCCTCGGAGCGCATCGACGACGCGCTCGGCATGACCCCCGGGATCGAGAGCCCGACGGTCTCCCCGCTGGCCCGGGAGGGGTGGGTCGCGGTCCGCTCGATGGTGCCGCGTGAGCAGGCCCAGACGATCATGGACGGGCTCTACGACATCGGTGCCCGAGCGATCCTGACCACCGACATCCACGCCTGCCGGATCTGAGCCGCGCAGTGACGACGGGCGACGCCTCCCCTGCGGCACCCCGCCTGCCGCGACGGTTCCGGCCGTTCGGCGTGCGGATGGCGGGATGGGTCTTCGGGGGTGCGCTCTTCGTCGTGGGCGCAGCGGTCTGGCTGGCCATGCCGCAGCGCGCCCAGGCCGGCTTCAACGGTCTCCAGCGCGCGACCGTCATCGCCCTGTTCCTGGGCTGCGTCGCGATCGGGCACGCCCTGGGCCGGTGCCGGGTCGACGCGGGCGAGACCGGACTTCGCGTGGTCAACGGCTACCGCTCCCACGACCTGACCTGGGCGCAGGTGCTCGCGGTCCGGCTCGGCCCCGGAGCGCCGTGGGCCACGCTCGACCTCGCCGACGGCACCAGCCTCTCCGCGATGGGCATCCAGGGCTCCGACGGCGACCGGGCGCGGCGTCAGGTCGTCGACCTCCGGGCGCTCATCGACGCCCATGCGGCGCCGGAGCCACCGACCGAGCCACCGCCGGGCTGACCCGGCCCGTCGTGCCGTCCACCAGCAGGTCGGCCCGCTCGCGGGTCCGGTCGCGGGCGTGGACCTCCTGCTCGTCGCGCAGGAACTGTTCCCACTCGGGGCGCAGGTGCTCGCCGTCGCGTCGCAGCCCCCGGTCGAGCCGCAGTGCAACGGGTGCGTCCACCCAGACCCGCAGGGTCACCAGCGGGTCGACCGCCGGGACGCTGGATCCGACACCCTCGAGCACGAGCAGGTCCGGGAGGTCGATCCGTCGCACCTCGGCGTACGCCGCGCGGTCCCAGTCGTAGCGCAGGTAGGCCGCCTCGCCCGCGGCGTGCAGCGAGCGCAGCACCGTGGCCACCAGCGCGTTGACGTGGCGGACCCCACGCCAGCCGTCGTAGAGGTCGTCGAGGTGCACCACCTCGAGGAGTCCCGCGGCGCGGTCGGCCGCAGTCGTCACGATCGCCGCAGCCAGCGTGGTCTTGCCCGATCCGGCCGGTCCGTCGACGGCGACGACCCGGCAGCGCCCGCCCAGGGTCGGGGGCAGCTGCAGTGCGGCACGCAGGACGTGGTCGGCGGTGGACACAGCGGTGGGCTCAGCTGATGCCGTGCTTGCGCAGGATCGCCTCGATGTCGTCCTGGTCCTCGATCATCTGCTCGCTCGAGGCGTTCTTGGCCTTCCTGGGCTTCTTCGACTGCTTCGCTGCCGGCGCGGACGGGCTCGCCGCCCCGCCCGCTTCGAGCGCGGCGCGCCCGCCGTCGCTCGCCGCGGGGTCCGTGCGCGAGGAGCGACGGATCAGGAACGTGCCGGTGACGTGCAGGGTCAGGGCGACCCCCGCCACCACCAGGCCCAGCCAGACCACCGGACTGAAGACCAGCCGGGTGGCCCAGCGCAGCACCGAGTCGAGGACCTCCCAGCCCAGGCGCAGGACGCCGGTCAGGCCGGCGGCCAGCGGCACCAGGCTCCAGCCCACCGCTCGCAGGCCTCTCCCGGCGCCCGCGTGGCGCCACACCAGGATCGAGAGCATCAGCCCCACCAGCGTGAGCACCATGCCGAGCGCCTGCCACGTGGTGGAGTCGATCTGCTGGGTCAGCACGAGGGTCTGGGTCGGTGGAGCCATGGCTCCAGCCTACGAGCGTGCTGCCAGGATGGAGCGATGACCGAGCCCGACCCGCCCCCGCCTCGCCGGGAGCTGCTCGACACCGGGTTCGGCGACGACGACGGCGAGGCGGTCGACGCCGTACGCGAGGCGCTCGCGGCCTACGAGCGCGAGTCCTCGACCCACCGAGCCACCCTTGCCGTGCTGCAGCACGCCCGGCTGCTCGTGCCGGTCGTGGCGATGCTGGGCGAGAGCGAGGTCGGTCAGGACGGCCTGGTGCGGGACAAGAGCTCGGACATGGCGACCGTGCTCATGACCAGCCGGTCGGGCCGCACGGCACTGCTGGCCTTCACCTCGATGAAGGCGATGCAGCGGTGGCGCACGGACAGTCGTCCCGTCCCGGTCGGCGTCGCGTCGGCGGCCCAGGCCGCGCTCCACGACGGCGCCGACGCGCTCCTGGTCGACGTCGCCGGGCCGGTGATGTTCGTGGTGGAGCGGGCCGACCTGCAGGCTCTCGCCGACGGTTTCCGCCTCGTCGAGCTGGGCGGCAGCCTGCAGTGGGTCGCTCTCGGCTGAGTCGCGCTGTGGGAAAGTGAGCCCATGACGTGCGCGGTGGGAGTCGACGTGGGGGGGACCAAGATCGCGGCCGGGGTCGTCAGCGACGACGGTGAGATCCTGGAGCGCACGCGTCGGCCCTCGCCCACCAACGACGCCTCGAGGCTGATCGATGCGATCGTCGACGCGGTGCACGAGCTCGCCGAGCGTCACGAGCTGTCCGCGGTCGGCATCGGCGCGGCGGGGTTCGTCGCCGCGGACCGGGACCACATCTACTTCTCCCCGCACCTGGAGTGGGGCGACCGGCCCGTGGCCTCGACCGTCTCCGAGCGTCTCGCCATGCCGGCCGTCGTGGAGAACGACGCCAACGCCGCCGCGTGGGGTGAGGCACGGTACGGCGCAGGGCGTGGCTTCGACGACCAGCTCATGGTGACCGTCGGGACCGGCATCGGGGGCGGCCTGGTGCTCGACGGCGAGCTCTACCGCGGGGGCCACGGCATGGCAGCCGAGATCGGCCACATGACCCTGGTCCGTGGCGGACGGCAGTGCGAGTGCGGGCGCCTCGGCTGCTGGGAGGAGTACGCCTCGGGGTCCTCGCTCGAGCGCGACGCGCGCGAGGCCGTCGCCCGGGGCGAGGCGCCGGCGCTGCTCGCCGCGGCCCGCGGCCCCGCCTCGGTCACCGGGCACATGGTCACCGAGCTCGCCCAGCAGGGCGACGAGGACTGCCTCACGCTGCTGGCAGGGCTGGGGCACGGCCTGGCCTCGGGGATCTCCTCGTTGCTGAGCATCCTCGACCCGTCGGTCGTGGTGATCGGGGGTGGGGTCAGCGCCGCCGGCCGGTTGCTGCTGGAGCCGCTGTCGCTGGCGCTGCACGCCGACATCAGCGGCGGCTCCCGGCGCCCGGTGCCGCAGCTGCGCATCGCCGAGCTCGGCAACGACGCCGGCATCGTCGGCGTCGCAGACCTCGCACGTCGCACCTGATGCACCTCGCTCCAGGCGCGTCTCAGCACTGACTCAGGTTGGGTCTCTACGATTGAGCAGACCCTGCACCAGGGTGTGTCCCAGGGGATTCCTTGAGGCGTCGTCGCAAAGCGAGGTAGACACCATGCAGAGCAGCAACCCGGTCTTCAACCGGTCCGAGGGCTTCAACGGGCGCGGCTCCCAGAACCAGTACGGCAACACCATGCAGTCCGGTGGCGCAGTCGGCTATCCCGCTCACGGCGGCGGCCCGACCGACACCTGGCAGGGCGGCACGCCCGGCATGGTCGACCAGAGCCGGATGTCGATCGACTCGGTGGTCCAGAAGACCGCGATCACCCTGGGTGTCGTGGTCGTGGTGGCTGCGGCCACCTGGATCATGACCGGCGACGTGCTCGCGGCGAACGTCGAGGAGCGCAACGCGGCGCTCGGCATCACCTACACCCTGGCCATGCTCGGTGCCTTCGGCGGCTTCGGGCTGGCGATGGTCAACTCGTTCAAGCGCGTGGTCAGTCCCGCCCTGGTCCTCGCCTACGCGGCGCTCGAGGGCGTGTTCGTCGGCGCCTTCTCCAAGGTGATCGTCGCCCAGTTCGGCGGCGACGACGGAGGTATGAGCCTGATCGTCGGCGCCGTCATCGGCACCTTCGGCGCGGTCGGCGGCACCCTGGCGGCGTACAAGTTCTTCGACATCCAGGTCACCAACCGCTTCCGCAAGTGGGTGGTCGCGGCGATGTTCGGGTTCGTGGCGATCTCGCTGCTGAACTTCGTGCTCAGCTTCTTCTCCGCCGACTTCGGGTTCAACGGCTACGGGCCGATGGGTCTGCTCTCCAGCGTCGTGGGCCTGGCACTCGGCGTGCTGATGCTGATCCTCGACTTCGACTTCGTCGAGCGCGGCATCGCCGCCGGTCTGCCGGAGCGCGAGTCGTGGCGTGCGGCGTTCGGCCTCGCGGTCACGATCATCTGGATCTACATCGAGCTGCTGCGAATCCTGGCGATCCTGCGCGGCAGCGACTGAGCCTGGGCGTCCCAGCGCACGCCATGACGGGCCCCGGCCGACTCGGCCGGGGCCCGTCATGCGTCCGGGGCGCGCGACCCTCAGGTCTGCGGGCCCTCCTGGGGCTGGTCGGGCGCCGTGGAGACCGCAGCGGGGTCACCCGAGGTGTCCTCGTGCTCGGCCGGACCGGTGACGTCACCGTGTGGCTCCTGGCGCCGGCGTCGCAGCAGCGCGAAACGGTGGCGCTCGCCGGTCATCGGCCCGGGCTCGACCGGCTCGACGGAGGCACCCGGGTGCTGGGCGGCCTCGTGGATGGCCTGCGCGAGCGGAAGCACGCGCTCGCCGCGCAGCTGCTCGGGCAGCTCGTCGGTGGCCATGTCGAGTGCGGCCATGACCGTGGGCAGGGTGGCGGCGACCATCCGGGCGTATCCCGCAGCCGAGGGGTGGAACCGGTCGGGGCCGAAGAGCAGGTCGGAGAAGGAGGAGAACTCGTCGGAGAGGATCGAGCCCAACGCCACCGCTCGGCCGTTGCACTCCAGCACCGCGCGTGCCTGGGCCTCGGCGAGGCGACGTGAGGCGTAGCGGGCGTACTGCCGCAGCGGGGGAGCCAGCGGCTCGATCGTGCCCAGGTCGGGGCAGGTGCCGACCACGACCGACACGCCGTGGCGCTCGAGTCGCGAGACGGCTTCGCGCAGCAGCCGCTCGGAGGTGCGCAGCCCGAGCCGGTGGGTGACGTCGTTGGCGCCGATGAAGATGACCGCGACGTGCGGCTCGACCGGCAGCACCCGGTCGATCTGGCCGCGCAGGTCGGTGGTCTGCGCGCCGACCTTGGCCACCGAGGTCAGGTAGACGCGCCGGACCGCCGACTCCGAGATGCCGGAGGCCAGGTGGGCCCCGGGGGTCTCCTCCACGTCGTCCACGCCGTAACCGGCGGCCGAGGAGTCCCCGAGCAGGGCGACCTTGATCGCAGGGCCGGGCCGGCCGTGGCCGTACCACCCGGAGGAGGACGGGGGGTCACCCTCGGCCATGCCGATGGCGTGACGGGCGAGCTTGACCTCGGCCGCGATCAGCCCGATCAACGACCCGCCGAGCAGCGACAGGCCGCCGCCGCCGTACGCCGCGGCCGTCGCCAGCTTGCGTGAGCCCAGATCCACCATCGCCTACGTAGGCTACTCACCAGGTGCCGGGAGCGCCGACCGGGTTGGACCGCCTGCGAGTCGGCCCGCGGCGGGCCGGGGCGCCGACTCGGAGGATCGTGAGGCGATTAACGCTTCGGAACAGTTATCTCCTAAACTGACGAGTCGGCCCAACGTGGTCTGGTCTGTGCTGCCTCGCGGCTGCTCGCTCGGTCATCTCTCCTGATGTTCGCTGCGGGTCGAGGTGCGCGGTCGTTCCACGAGGTCCACCGCCCCAGAGGCGGGCGGTTCGCGGGCCACCCGGCAGAAGAAGCAGACGTCGAGCAGATTGCGGAGGACATGCCGAAGAAGGAAGGCGTCATCGAGATGGAGGGCACCATCGTGGAAGCCCTCCCCAACGCGATGTTCCGTGTCGAGCTCAGCAACGGTCACAAGGTGCTGGCTCACATCAGCGGAAAGATGCGGCAGCACTACATCCGCATCCTCCCGCAGGACCGGGTCGTCGTCGAGCTCTCGCCGTACGACCTGACACGCGGCCGCATCATCTACCGGTACAAGTAAATCCAGCCGACCCCACGAACCCCGAAAGGCCTTTGATCATGAAGGTCCAGCCGAGCGTCAAGCCGATCTGTGACAAGTGCAAGGTGATCCGTCGCCACGGCCGCGTCATGGTGATCTGCGACAACCCGCGTCACAAGCAGCGCCAGGGTTGATGCTTCTCGGCGGCGGAGCCCGTCGAGACCACAACTGAACAACAACAGAAAACATCACTGCATCGTGATCGCTCACCTGCTCCCGGCTCGCCGAGAGCAGGTGTCACCCCCGGTCTGGAGGCCGGGGCCCGCTCCGGGTCCGACCCGGAAGCCGGCGGGACGCGACACGGGCTCAGACCTCCAGACGAGCTGTGAGAAGCCGAGCGAACCGCTCTGCTCTCCGAAGGAAGGGCTACGACATGGCACGCCTTGTCGGTGTCGACCTCCCGCGCGACAAGCGCATCGAGGTGGCACTCACCTACATCTACGGCATCGGCCGTACCCGCGCCCTGCAGGTCCTCGCGGCCACGGGCGTCGACCCGAACATGCGGGTCCACGAGCTCGGCGACGACGAGCTGGTGAAGCTGCGCGACGAGATCGACGGCAACTTCCAGATCGAGGGTGACCTCCGCCGTGAGGTCCAGGCGGACATCCGCCGCAAGATCGAGATCGGGTCCTACCAGGGCCGCCGTCACCGGATGAACCTCCCGGTCCGCGGCCAGCGGACCAAGACCAACGCGCGCACCCGCAAGGGGCCCAAGCGCACCGTCGCCGGCAAGAAGAAGTCCAAGTGACCGGGTTCGCGCGGCTCGACCGCCGAGCGCTGCCGGACCTCACCCGCTGACTTCCAGACTTCACCAGACACAGGAGTAATCACATGCCTCCCAAGAGCCGTCAGGCCGCGGCCAAGACCAAGGTCCGCCGCAAGGAGAAGAAGAACGTCGTTCAGGGCGAGGCCCACATCAAGAGCACGTTCAACAACACGATCGTCACGATCACCGACCCGACCGGTGCGGTGATCTCGTGGGCCTCGGCCGGCACTGTCGGCTTCAAGGGCTCGCGCAAGTCCACCCCGTTCGCCGCGCAGATGGCAGCCGAGGCCGCTGGCCGCCGCGCCATGGAGCACGGCATGAAGAAGATCGACGTCTTCGTCAAGGGCCCCGGCTCGGGACGCGAGACCGCGATCCGGTCCTTGGGTGCGATCGGCCTGGAGGTCGGCACCATCGCGGACGTGACCCCCACCCCCCACAACGGATGCCGGCCGCCCAAGCGCCGACGCGTCTGACCCACAGCAAGCGAACAGGAGACAGAAGACATGGCCCGCTACACCGGCCCCATGACGAAGAAGTCGCGCCGCCTGGGTCTCGACCTGGTCGGCGGCGACATGGCGTTCGAGCGCCGTCCGTTCCCGCCCGGCCAGCACGGCCGCGGCCGGATCAAGGAGTCGGAGTACCTGCTCCAGCTCCGCGAGAAGCAGAAGGCCCGCTACACCTACGGCGTGCTGGAGAAGCAGTTCCGTCGCTACTACGTCGAGGCCTCGCGTCGCGGCGGCAAGACCGGTGACAACCTGCTGCAGCTGCTCGAGTGCCGCCTGGACAACGTGGTGTACCGGGCAGGGCTCGCCCGCACCCGGCGCCACGCACGCCAGCTGGTCGGCCACGGCCACTTCCTGGTCAACGGCAAGAAGGTCAACATCCCGTCCTTCCAGGTGACGCAGTACGACGTCATCGACGTGCGGGAGAAGTCGTTGGAGATGACCCCGTTCATCGTGGCGCGCGAGACCTTCGGCGAGCGCATCGTCCCCGGCTGGATGGACGTCGTGATCGACCGGATGCGGATCCTGGTGCACCAGGAGCCCACGCGCGAGCAGATCGAGATGCCGATCCAGGAGCAGCTCATCGTCGAGTTCTACTCCAAGAAGTAGACCCGAGCAGTCCGAGCACGCACGCACAACCAAACCCCACGGGGACGACGGCGACAGGTCACCGACAAGTCACCGACACCGTCCCCTCCGCTCGAGGCCGTCAAATAGCGGTCGGTCTCGGAAAGGAACACACCAGTGCTGATCACCCAGCGCCCCACCCTGTCCGAAGAGGTCGTCGACGAGTACCGCTCGAAGTTCATGATCGAGCCGCTCGAGCCCGGCTTCGGCTACACCCTGGGCAACTCGCTGCGTCGCACGCTGCTCTCCTCGATCCCTGGTGCAGCGGTCACCAGCATCAAGATCGACGGCGTCGACCACGAGTTCTCCACCATCGCGGGCGTCACCGAGGACGTCACCGAGGTCATCTTGAACCTCAAGGAGCTCGTGGTCTCCTCCGAGCACGACGAGCCGGTCTCGATGTACCTGCGTTCGCAGGGCCCCGGCGTCGTCACCGCCGGTGACATCGCCCCGCCCGCCGGCGTGGAGGTGCACACCCCCGAGCTGGTCATCGCCACCCTCAACGAGAGCGGCAGCCTGGACCTCGAGCTCGTGGTCGAGCGTGGCCGTGGCTACGTCAGCGCCGCGCTGAACAAGGGCATGGACAACGAGATCGGCCGGATGCCGGTCGACTCGATCTACAGCCCGGTGCTCAAGGTCAGCTACAAGGTCGAGGCCACCCGTGTGGGTCAGCGCACCGACTTCGACAAGCTGATCATCGACGTGGAGACCAAGAAGTCGATGTCCCCGCGCGACGCGATCGCCTCGGCGGGCAAGACCCTGGTCGAGCTCTTCGGCCTGGCCCGTGAGCTCAACGTCGAGGCCGAGGGCATCGACATCGGGCCGTCGCCGGTCGACGAGCAGCTCGCGGCCGACCTCGCACTGCCGGTGGAGGACCTCAACCTCACGGTGCGGTCCTACAACTGCCTCAAGCGCGAGGGCATCCACACCGTGGGTGAGCTGATCTCGCGCTCCGAGCAGGACCTGCTCGACATCCGCAACTTCGGCGCCAAGTCGATCGACGAGGTCAAGCTCAAGCTGCACGAGATGGGTCTGGGGCTCAAGGACAGCGGCCCGGGCTTCGACCCGACCGCAGCCCTGGCGGCCTACGAGGACGACGACAGCGCCTACGTCGAGGACGAGCAGTACTGAGTTCGATGGCGCGAGCGCGTCGGCTTCGCCGCCGCGCTGCCGCGCTCGTCAGGGGCCTCGCCCCCGACCCCCCCGAGGTGGGCAGCCGTCCACCTCATCGCTACCCGGGTACCTGACACGGCCCGGGAGAGAGTAGGAAACGATGCCCAAGCCCAAGAAGGGTGCCCGCCTGGGTGCCGGCCCGGCGCACCAGAAGCTGCTCCTGGCCAACCTGGCGACCTCGCTGTTCGAGCACGGTCGCATCACCACCACCGAGGCCAAGGCCCGTCAGCTGCGCCCCGTCGCGGAGCGGCTGATCACCAAGGCCAAGAAGGGCGACCTGCACAACCGTCGCCTGGTGATGCGCACCATCCGCGACAAGAGCGTGGTGCACGAGCTGTTCACCGAGATCGCGCCGGGATTCTCCGAGCGTCCTGGTGGCTACACCCGGATCACGAAGATCGGTCCCCGCAAGGGCGACAACGCCCCGATGGCCGTGATCGAGCTGGTGACCGAGCCGTACGAGCCCAAGCAGGGTGCCTCGACCAAGCCGGCGAAGCAGGCCGCGCCGGCTCCGGCCGCCGAGACCGTGCCGGACTCGCCGCAGGCCGAGGAGCCCGCGGACGACGAGGCACGCGCCGGCGAGGCCGTCGTGGACCAGGAGCCCGCGCAGGAGCAGGTCTCTGACGACGCCGAGTCCGAGGCGGCCGAGGAAGAGCCCGCAGGCGAGGCGGCCGAGGAGCTGGCGCCGGCTCCCGCCGACGACGTCTCCGAGGACTCCGAGGACGACAAGGCCTGATCGTCGCCCGACGCGAGGCCCTCCCCACCGACCAGGCTCGGCGGGGAGGGCCTCGGTCGTCTCCGCCCGCGACCGCGGCGGGCCTTGCGCCGTCCCCGGACGAGGTCAGACCGAGGTCAACCGGCAGGGGAGACCGACTGCCCCTCCCCGGTGCGCTGCTGGTGCACGTCGAGGTGGAGCATCCGTCCGGCCAGGGTGACCATCGGCCCGAGGACCAGCACCACGGCTGCGGTGGCCACGCCCAGCGGGGCGCCGAGCCACCACCCGGTGAGCGCGCTGAGCGCCTGGATCGCGTTGTAGCTCCAGGCGAAGCGCACCGGCGGGTCCCACGCGAGCCCGGCTGCTTCGACAGGACCGGCTCCCAGGTGCGAGCCCAGGTAGCTCGCGATGCCCAGGGCGAGCACCGGCAGGGCCGCTGCGGCCAGCAGGGCGCGCGCCCAGAGCGGGTCCGGTGCCGGGACCAGCGCCAGTCCCAGCTCCACGACGCTGCCCACGACGACGATCTGCACGAGGGTGCCGATGCCCGGGCGCACGCCCCGTGCCCATGCCATGGCCAGGAACGCGGTCGACACGACCAGGTTCACCACGACGAACGGGATGTCGGTGGCCAGGGTGGTGCCGTAGACCAGCGTGGAGAAGCCGTCGGAGCCGAGCTCGGCGAGCAGGAGAAGGGTCACGCCGAGCCCGAGGACCACGCAGCCGCCGAGGAGCTGGACGAGCCGGGCGAACGGAGGCACGCGGCAACCCTAGGTGCCGCCCGACTGAGAGGATGGTCCGGTGCGGCTGCGTCTCGATCTCGCCTACGACGGCACCGGCTTCCACGGCTGGGCCGCTCAGCCCGGCCTGCGCACGGTGCAGGGGGAGGCCGAGCTCGCGCTGGCGACCGTGCTGCGCCAACCGGTCGAGCTGACCTGCGCCGGCCGCACCGACGCAGGGGTCCACGCCCGCGGGCAGGTGGTCCACCTCGACGTCGGTCCCGCAGCGCTGCGCGCGGCCGCTGGTCGCTCGTCCGCGACGCCCCAGGAGGCGCTCCAGCGTCGGCTGAACGGCGTCCTGGCCCACGATGTCCGGGTGCTGGCCGTCTCCGTGGCTCCGGAGGGGTTCGACGCACGGTTCTCCGCGCTGTGGCGTCGCTACGTCTACCGGCTCCGCGATGCCCCGTCGCCCTCGGACCCCCTGACGCGCGGCCACGTGGTCGAGTGGCCTCGGCCGCTGGCTGAGGACGCGATGAACCTCGCCGCGGCCCACCTGCTGGGGGAGCACGACTTCGCGGCCTTCTGCAAGCGACGTGAGGGTGCCACCACGGTCCGCCGGCTGCTGGAGCTGCGGGTCGAGCGCACCTCGGTGGGCCTGGAGCTGAGCGTGGTGGCTGACGCCTTCTGCCACTCGATGGTCCGGGCGCTCACCGGCTGCCTGGTCTCGGTCGGCGAGGGGCGACGAGACCCGGCGTGGGCTGCCGGGGTGCTCACCGGACTCCGGCGCCACCCGGAGGTCCGGGTGATGCCGGCCCACGGTCTGACGCTGGAGGAGGTCGGCTACCCCGACGAGGCCGGTCTCGCCGCCCGCGCCGAGGCGACCCGGCGCGTCCGGGTCCTGGACGGGGAGGTCTGAGGTGGCGTCGACGTCGCTGTTCGAGCACCTCGTGTCGTGGGCAATGCAGGGTGGTCCGGCGCCGGTGGAGCTCACCGACTCGGCGGTCGAGCGCATCGCCCTGGCCGAGCGCCAGCTGCGCCAGGCCGCCCGCTCGGGCGCCGTCTACGGGCTGACCACAGGCGTGGGTGCGTTGCGCACCGTGCCCATGGACATCACTGCGGCCCCGGGCTCCTCGCCCGCGCTGCGGCTCTGGCGCAGCCACGGCGGTGGCTACGGCCAGACCTACGACGACGCCACGGCGCGGGCGGCCATGGCGATCCGGTTGCACCAGATCACCTCGGGGAAGTCGGGGGTGAGCGCCGGACTGGCCGGCTCTCTGGGGGCGGCGATCGCGGGTGGCGCGGTGCCCGAGCTGTATCGCGTGGGCTCGATCGGCACCGGTGACCTGGTCCCGCTCGCCCAGCTCGCGCTCACCCTGGTCGGGGAGCGCCCCTGGCGCTCGGGCAGCGCACCGGTCGCCCCTGTCGACGACGGCGACGGACTCCCGTTCATGTCCAGCAACGCCTTCACCCTCGCCACCGCCGCGCTGGTGCACCACCGGCTCAGACTGCTCGCCTCGTCCGCCGAGAAGGTGACGGCGCTCTCGGCGGTGGCGCTGCAGGCGTCGTTGCAGGCCTACGACCCGCGGGTGCACCAAGGCCGCCCCGACGCCTCCCAGCAGCGGGTGGCCCAGCGGCTGTGGGACCTGCTGCAACCCGCTGACTGGGCTCCGGCGCGGATCCAGGACCCGTTCGGGCTGCGCACCGTGCCGCAGGTGCACGCACCCTTCCTGGACGCGCTGGAGACCACGCGCGCCGCGGTGCTGACCGAGGTCGACGACGCGACGGAGAACCCGCTGGTCACCGAGGGCGGGGCGGCGCTGCACCACGGCGGGTTCGTGACCGCTCGGCTCTCGGCCACCCTCGACGCGCTCCGGCAGGCGATGTACCCGGTCATGGCGTTGTCGTCGGCCCGGCTCTCGGCGCTGACCAACCCCTCGCTCACCGGGCTCCCGGCCTTCCTCGCCTCAGGCCCGGTGGACAGCTCGGGGGTGATGATCCTGGAGTACCTGGCCAACGACGCGTTGGCGCGCGCCCGCATCCTGACCTCTCCGGTCTCGACCGGGCACGCCGCGATCTCGCTGGGTCTGGAGGAGCACGCCAGCTTCTCCACCCAGGCGGCCTGGGCCTGCGAGCACATGGTCGCGATCGCCCCCCTCGTGCTCGGCTGTGAGCTGCTCGCCGCGGTGCGGGCGCTGCGGATGGACCCCGCCCGGGCGCCGACCGGGCCGCTGCGCGCGGTCTTCGAGGTGTGCGCCGCGGAGCTCGAGGAGGACCGCTCCGACCGGCCGCTCACCGACGACGTCGCGGCCGCCGTCGCCCTGGTCGAGCGAGGCATCCTGGACCAGGCCTGAGCCCTCACCAGGCGGCATCAGCCGCGCAGAGCGGCCATCCAGTCCTCGACGGCGTCGGGGTCGCGGGGGAGCGCGGCGGAGAGGTTGAGGTGGCCCTCGGCGGTGACCACGACGTCGTCCTCGATGCGGATCCCGATGCCGCGCATCTCCTCCGGCACGAGCAGGTCGTCCTCCTGGAAGTACAACCCCGGCTCCACGGTGAGCGCCATGCCCTCCTCGAGGGCGCCGCCCGGGTACACCTCGGTGTCGGCTGCGGCGCAGTCGTGCACGTCCATACCGAGCATGTGGCTGGTGCTGTGCAGCGTCCACCGCGCGTAGACCCGGCTCTCCGGTGAGAGGGCCTCCTCCGCCGAGCAGGGCAGCAGCCCGAGGTCGGCCAGGCCGTGGGCGAGCACCCGCATCGCGGCGTGGTGCGGGTCGCGGAACTGGGCGCCGGGGCGCACCTCCTCGAGCCCGGCCTGCTGGGCCTGCAGCACCAGGGAGTAGAGCTCACGCTGCAGTGCGGTGAATCGCCCCTGCGCCGGCAGGGTGCGGGTGACATCGGCGGTGTAGAGGTTGCCGCCCTCGACACCCATGTCGAGCAGCGCCAGCTCACCGGGCCGGATCGGCCCGCTGTTGTCCATCCAGTGCAGCACCGTCGCGTGCTTGCCACCACCCACGATCGAGCCGTAGCCGAGGTCGTTGCCCATCGCGCGGGCCCGGCGGAAGAAGGTGCCCTCGATCCACCGCTCGCCGTGCTCCAGCGCGCCGTCCCAGTCACGGACGACGTCCTCGAAGCCGAGCGTCGTGGCGTCGCAGGCACGCTGCAGCTCCTCGACCTCCCACTGGCTCTTGACCAGGCGCAGCTCGGAGAGCACCTGGTCGAGCTCGCCGTCGCGCCCCTCGTCGCCCTCGACGAGGGAGTCCACGTGGCGGTCGACGCCCCGCAGCACACGGGTCTTGCCGGGGTCGGTGAGCACCTGGGGCAGGTCGTCGATGTGGCGGCAGGCGAGGCCCAGCGACTCCGAGAGCTCGCCGAGCGACGGGCGCCGTCCGGTCCACAGCTCGCCGTAGACCCGGTCGCGGAAGAACTCATCGGTCTCGCGTGAGGACCGGGGGCGGGCGTAGAGCGTGGCCTCCCCGTCGTCGAGGACCAGGACGGCGTCGCTGGTCTGGTTGCCGCTGAGGTAGGTGTGCGCCGTGTGTGGCCGGAAGGGGTAGTCGGTGTCGTTGCTGCGCTGCTTGTAGGTGCCGGCGGGCACCACGAGCCGCTCCCCGGGGAGCAGCGCACGCAGCCGCTCGCGGCGCGCCTGTGCCTGGTCGGCGACGGGGTGGCGGGGCAGGTCGAGCTCGCGCTCGCCCCAGCCGGTGCGCATGAACTCCGCGTAGGCCGGCGGGACGGCGGCGTCGTGGCTCCCGGTGCGGTCGCTGTGGCTCGGGGTGCCGCTCTGGTCCTCGGTCTGGGGGCGCTGCTCAGTCACCCGATCACTCTAACCACGGCCGAAGCGTGGGCGTGAGCCGACGAACGCTGGATACGCTCGCTGACATGGACCAGGTCAGCGCGCTGCCCCGCCCGGCTGCGCCGCCGCGCCGACGGGGGGAACGCGGAGCCCTGTTCTTCACCGTCGCCGTCACCCTCGCGCTGGTCCTCGGGGCGTTGGTGATGGCCGCGGTGCTGCTGCTCAGCGGCGAGCCGCGGGCCGTGGCCGTCGGCCTGGTCCTCGCCGTGGTCCCGGTAGGCCCGCTGATCGCCTGCTACGTGTGGCTCGACCGCTACGAGCCCGAGCCGCGCCGGCTGCTGGTGACCGCGTTCTTCTGGGGCGCGCTGGTCGCGACCAGCGTCGCGCTGCTCATCCAGGCCCTCGACCAGCTCGCCCTCGGGGTCGACGAGGCCCGCTCGGCGGTGGTCGTGGCCCCGCTGACCGAGGAGGCGGGCAAGGGCCTCTTCGTCCTGCTGCTGCTCTACATCCGCCGGCACACGCTCGACGGGGTGATCGACGGTCTGGTCTACGCCGGTCTGGTCGGCGTCGGCTTCGCCTTCACGGAGAACATCCTCTACTACGCCGCAGCCTTCACCGGGGGTGAGGACCTGGGCCCCGGTGGGCTGGGGTCGGCAACGGTGCTCTTCGTGTTGCGGGGCATCTTCAGTCCGTTCGCGCACCCTCTGTTCACCTCCGCCATCGGGATCGCGGCCGGCATCGCGGTGACCAGTCGTTCGGCCTGGGTGGGCGTCCTGGTGCTGCCGCCGGGGTACGCCGTCGCGGTCGGTCTGCACGCACTGTGGAACGGGTCGGCGCTGCTCGGTGGCGGCGAGGCGTTCGTCCTCACCTACTTCTTCGCGATGGTGCCGGGATTCCTGGTGATGGTCGGGCTCGCGATCTGGGCGCGTGCGCGGGAGGGACAGATGCTCGCCCGGGCCATGCACGACCTGGCCAGGCGGGGCTACCTCCCGCCCCACGAGCTGCCCTGGCTCACCCACCTCGCCGCGCGGCGCGACGCCCGTCGCCACGTGGCGAGGACCGGTGGCGCCGACGGGAGGCGACTCGTGGGTGACTACCAGAAGCAGGTGATCGCGCTGGCGTCCCTGCACAACCGGGTGATCCACGGGCGTGCTCCTCACGACTTCGCTCGGCGCGGCGCCGAGATGGTGCAGCGCCTGGAGGGGATGCGGCGAGAGCTGGTCCGGAGCGCGCCATGACGACCGAGTCCGACGGGCACGACCACGGGAACGACCTGGCGTCCGAGCCGGCCATGGCCCCGGACACCACGAGCATCGCGGCCCTGGAGCGGATGCGTGACGCCCTCGCCGCCGTTGCCCTGCCGCTCGAGCTGCCCGACGTCGCCGCCCGCCGCTCCAGCCGTGGCCAGATCCTCGACCAGCTCGACGACTACGTCCTGCCGCGACTGCGTCAGATCGAGGCGCCGCTGCTGACGGTGGTCGGTGGCTCGACGGGCGCCGGCAAGTCGACCCTGGTCAACTCCGTCCTGGGCCGCACCATCAGCAAGCCCGGAGTCCTGCGTCCCACGACCCGCTCGCCGGTGCTCGCCTTCAACCCGGACGACGCGCGCTGGTTCGACGCCGGCAGGATCCTGCCCGACCTGGCGCGCACCACCAGCCCGAGCGACGACCCCGGCGCGCTGCGACTGGTGCCGGTCGACGCGCTCCCGGGCGGGCTGGCCGTGCTCGACGCCCCCGACATCGACTCCGTGGAGCAGCAGAACCGGGCGCTCGCCTCCCAGCTGCTCGGGGCCGCCGACCTGTGGCTCTTCGTCACCTCGGCCGCGAGGTATGCCGACGCCGTCCCGTGGGAGTTCCTCCAGGCCGCGGCCGAGCGCAGCACCGCGGTCGCCGTGGTGCTCGACCGGGTGCCGCCAGGCGCGCAGGGCGAGATCTCCCAGCACCTGCGCCAGATGATGGCCGCCCGCGGACTCGGCCGCTCACCACTGTTCACGGTCGCCGAGTCGGTCCTCGACGACGACGGGCTGCTCGCTCCCGCAGTCGTCGGTGAGGTGCGTGCCTGGCTGGCAGGCCTGGCGGCCGACAGCGACGCGCGGTCCGCGATCGTGCGTCAGACCCTCGAGGGAGCGGTGCGATCGGCCGGGACCCGCGGTGGTGAGATCGCGGCCGCCCACGCCGCGCAGGTCGATGCCGCCTCGCGGCTGGTCGCCGACGCGGATCGCGCCTACGACATCGCGCTGCACGAGGTCACCACTGCCTCTGCAGACGGCTCGCTGCTGCGAGGCGAGGTGCTGGCGCGCTGGCAGGAGTTCGTGGGCACCGGCGAGCTGCTGCGCTCGCTGGAGTCCGGGGTGGGGCGGATGCGTGACCGTGTCTCCGGGTGGTTCCGCGGCAAGCCGGCCGAGGTGGAGCGGGTCAGCGTCGCGGTCGAGAGCGGGCTCGAGTCGCTGCTCGTCGAGCACGCCGAGAACGCCGCAGAGCAGGCCGCCTGGACCTGGGGCGCCGTCCCGGCCGGACGCGAGCTGCTCAGCGATGCGCCCGCCGACCTCGGTCGTGCCTCCCGTGAGTTCCGCGCCCGTGCCGAGCGCGCCGTGCGCGACTGGCAGCGCGGCGTGCTCGAGCTGGTGCGCAGCGAGGGCGCTGAGCGACGCTCGACAGCACGCTTCCTCGCCTTCGGCGTCAATGGCCTCAGCGTGGCGCTGATGATCGTGGTCTTCGCCCACACCGCCGGCCTCACCGGCGCCGAGGCCGGGATCGCCGGAGGCAGTGCGGTGCTGGGTCAGAAGCTGCTCGAGGCGGTCTTCGGCGACCAGGCCGTGCGTCGACTCGCCGAGCACGCCCGCACCGATCTCGAGGCGCGGGCGCGCGAGCTCTACGACGAGGAGGCGCGCCGGTTCCACGACCTGGTGGCGACCCTGGAGCTGAGCAGCGAGCAGACCGACGCGCTGTGGTCGGCTGCTCGTGAGGTGGGCGCGTTGAGGCTGGCCCGATGAGTGCGCTGGCCGACGGCGCCCGACGCCTGCTCGGGCGGGGCGGGCCCGACCTCGACGAGCGGGTGGCGGCGCTGCGCACCGCCGCGGAGAAGTCCCGGGGCAGGTTGTCGCTGGAGGTCGTCGAGTCGGCCGAGGACGTCGTGCGCCGCGCCTCCGAGCGCCTGGCGATCACCGCCGACCACACCATCGTGGCGCTCGCCGGGTCGACCGGCTCCGGCAAGTCCTCCACCTTCAACGCACTGACCGGGCTGGGGATCGCCGAGGTGGGCCGACGACGTCCGACGACCGCCGAGACGACGGGGGTCTCCTACGGCGACGCCGACCCGAGCCAGGTGCTGGAGTGGCTGGGGGTCAGGCGCCGCCACCAGGTCTCGGGCGAGGAGTGCCCGGCCGGGCTCGACGGGCTGGTGCTGCTCGACCTGCCCGACCACGACTCGACCGAGGTCGAGCACCACCTCGAGGTCGACCGGCTGGTCCAGGTCGTCGACGTGATGGTCTGGGTGCTCGACCCGCAGAAGTACGCCGACGCCGCGCTGCACGAGCGCTACCTGCGCCCGATGGCATCGCACGCCTCGGTGATGGTCGTCGTGCTCAACCATCTCGACGAGGTGGCGCCCGACCAGCGGGCGTCCCTCCTGGCCGACCTGCGCCGGCGGCTCGAGGAGGACGACCTGGGTCAGGTGCCCGTCGTCGCCACCTCGGCCACCACCGGGGAGGGCCTCCCCGAGCTGCTCGACCTGGTGCGGCAGCGCGTGCGCGGCAAGCGCGCGGCGTCCCAGCGGCTGCGCGCCGACCTGGCTGCTGCCGCCGGCGCTGTCGCGGCCGAGAGCGGTGACGCCGACCCGGGCCAGCTCCGGCGTGCCGACCGTGCCGAGCTGGTCGACGCCTTCGCCGACGCTGCCGGGGTGCCGACCGTGGTCGACGCGGTCGAGCGTTCCGTCGTACGCCGCGGCGGTCAGCACACCGGATGGCCGCCGACCCGATGGCTGGCCCGGCTCAAGCCAGACCCGCTGCGTCGGCTGCACCTCGACGTCGGACCGGAGGGCAAGCAGCTCACCGGGCTCGGGCGTGCGTCGATGCCGGAGCCGACCCGGGTGCAGCGGGCCCGCGTGGACACCGCGGTGCGAGCCAGCGCCGAGCAGGTGGGGTCGCAGCTGACCCGGCCGTGGTCCCAGGCCGTGCGTCGGGCCTCGACCACCCGCCTCGAGGACCTCAACGACGCGCTCGACCGAGCGGTCGTGGCCAGCGACCTCGGCGTCTCGCGCACCCCGCTGCTGTGGCGCGTGGCCCGGCTGGTGCAGCTGCTGCTCGCGCTGTCGCTGGTCGCGGGTGCGCTCTGGCTGCTGGTGCTGGTGGTCATGGGCTACCTGCAGCTGCCCGAGCCCGAGACCCCCGCTCGCTACGGGCTGCCGGTCCCCACCCTGCTGCTGGTGGTCGGTGCGGGCGGTGGCCTGGCGCTCGCCGTGGTCGGTCGGTTCGTCAACGGTCTGGTCGCACGGTCCAAGGCGCGGGCGGCGCGACGTCGGCTCCGGGAGTCGATCGCACACGTCGTCGACGAGCTCGTGCTCGCCCCGATCGACCGTGAGCTCCAGGCCTATCGGGAGGTCACCGAGGCGCTGCGGGTGGCCCGACGCTGAACCGGCGGTGACCCACCGCTGACTCAGGGGCACCCAGCGGCGGGGCACCGTGGCCGGGACGTAGGCTCTCGGACCATGGCTGAGTACGTCTACACACTGCGCAACGTGCGCAAGGCCCACGGCGACAAGGTCGTCCTCGACAACGTGACCCTGTCGTTCCTGCACGGCGCCAAGATCGGCGTCGTCGGACCCAACGGCACCGGAAAGTCCACCCTGCTCAAGATCATGGCGGGCCTGGAGCACGCCAACAACGGCGACGCGACCCTCGACGCCGGGGCAACGGTCGGCATGCTCCAGCAGGAGCCGCCACTGACCGAGGGCCGCACCGTGCTGGAGAACATCGAGGAGGCCGTGGGGGAGATCAAGGTCAAGCTCGACCGGTTCAACCAGATCTCGGAGGAGATGGCGAACCCGGACGCCGACTACGACAAGCTCCTCGCGGAGATGGGCGACCTGCAGACCGACCTCGACCACGCCAACGCGTGGGACCTCGACAGCCGGCTCGACCAGGCCATGGACGCGCTGCGCTGCCCACCGCCGGAGGAGCTCGTCGACCACCTCTCCGGCGGTGAGCGTCGCCGCGTCGCGCTGTGCAAGCTCCTGCTCCAGCAGCCCGACCTGCTGCTGCTCGACGAGCCGACCAACCACCTGGACGCCGAATCGGTGCAGTGGCTCGAGGGCCACCTCGCCTCCTACCCCGGTGCGGTGCTGGCCGTGACCCACGACCGGTACTTCCTCGACAACGTGGCCAACTGGATCCTCGAGCTCGACCGTGGCCGCACCCACCCCTACGAGGGCAACTACTCGACGTACCTCGAGACCAAGAAGGACCGGCTCAAGGTCGAGGGGGCCAAGGACGCCAAACGTTCGAAGATGCTCGAGCGTGAGCTCGAGTGGGTGCGCTCCAACCCGAAGGCGCGGCAGGCCAAGAGCAAGTCGCGCCTGGCGCGCTATGAGGAGATGGCGGCCGAGGCCGAGCGCAACCGCAAGATCGACACCTCCGAGATCAACATCCCCGCCGGTCCGCGGCTGGGCGACGTCGTGCTGGAGACGCAGAAGCTGCGCAAGGGTTTCGGCGACCGGGTGCTGATGCACGACCTGTCGTTCACGTTGCCCCGGGCAGGCATCGTCGGCGTGATCGGTCCCAACGGGGTCGGCAAGACCACGCTGTTCCGGATGATCACCGACCAGGAACAGCCCGACGACGGATCGCTGACGGTCGGCAAGACGGTCAAGATCTCCTACGTCGACCAGAGTCGCGGCGGGCTCGACGGCCAGAAGAACGTCTGGGAGGTCGTCTCCGATGGTCTCGACCACATCAAGGTCGCGAACTTCGAGATGCCCTCCCGTGCCTACATCGCCTCGTTCGGCTTCAAGGGCTCAGACCAGCAGAAGAAGGCCGGTGTCCTCTCCGGGGGTGAGCGCAACCGGCTGAACCTCGCGCTCACCTTGAAGATGGGCGGCAACCTGCTGCTGCTCGACGAGCCGACCAACGACCTCGACGTCGAGACGCTGCAGTCGCTCGAGGACGCGTTGCTGGAGTTCCCGGGCTGCGCGGTCATCACCTCCCACGACCGCTGGTTCCTCGACCGCACCGCCACCCACATCCTGGCGTGGGAGGGCGACGACGAGGATGGCGGCAAGTGGTTCTGGTTCGAGGGCAACTTCGCTGCCTACGAGGCCAACAAGGTCGAGCGGCTCGGGGCCGAGGCGGCCCGTCCGCACCGGGTCACGCACCGCCGGCTCACCCGGGACTAGGGGCGGGCGTGCGGCGCGGCGCGGCGCTCGGCATCGTGGCCGCGCTGTTGTGCGCCCTGGCCGGCACGGCGACGGGCGCGCCCTCGCGGGCCGCCGGTGCGCGCGCCGCAGGTGTCTCGGCGGGGCCGGTCTTCAACAACCCGCTCGGCGGCCGAGCGGCGTCGTTGCGCGTGATCCGCCACGTCGAGGCAGCGGTGGCCGGAGCCCCGCGCGGCTCCACGATCCGGATCGCGACGTACGCCCTGCGGATGCGCTCCACCACCGACCGGCTGGTCGAGGCAGCCCGGCGTGGGGTGCGCGTGCGGATCGTGCTGAACGGCGCGACCAACCCGCCGAGCCCACGGATCCGGGCACTGCGCCGGGCCGGCGCCACGGTGGTGCGCACCCGGGGAACGGCGCGGACCGCGCGGTCGGGCAACATGCACGTCAAGCTCTACCTGTTCTCGAGCTCAGGTGGCTCCCGCGACGTCGCCATGGTGGGCTCGGCGAACCTCGCCACGGGCAACATCGGTCAGATGTGGACCGACCTCTACACCTCAGTGGGGCAGGAGCCGTTGTACGACGAGCTGGTCCGGCTGCACCGCGAGCTGATGCGCGACCGGCCCGTCGACCCGCCGTACCGCCGGGTCGACCTGGCGCCGTACCAGCTCACGGTCTTCCCGCACCCGGGCAGCGGCACCGCGACCGACGACGTCGCCGTCGCGCTGCGGTCGCTGCAGCAGCCCGAGGGCGCGGTCGTCCGCGCCTCGGTCTACACCTGGAAGGACGCCCGCGGCCAGCAGCTCGCTCGCGAGCTGGTGCGGCTGAAGGACCAGGGCGCGGACGTCTCGGTGCTCCACAACGGGATCAGTCGTGAGGTGCGCCGGATCCTCGACCAGGGCGGCGTCGCGCGCCACGACAGCCGGCTGGACACCGACCACGACGGCGTGAAGGACTACTACGTCCACCACAAGTACTTCCTGATCGGTCAGCCCGGGCTCGACCAGTGGCAGACCTGGACCGGCTCCCACAACTGGAACGCGGGCAGCCTGCGCAGGGCCGACGAGGTGATGCTCCGCGTCGACGGGCGCAGCACCTTCGAGGACTACCTCGCGAACTACGCCGCCGTCCGGCGAGCCGGCTGAGGCACCGCGGCGGGCCTCAGCCCATCCGCTCCACGATCAGCGCCATGCCCTGCCCGCCTCCGACGCACATGGTGATCAGGCCGGTCTGCTTGTCGTGGTGCTCCAAGGAGTTCAGCATCGTGGCCTGGAGCCGGGCGCCGGTCATGCCGAAGGGGTGGCCCACGGCGATGGCGCCGCCATTGACGTTGAGCCGATCGATGTCGATGCCGAGCTCCTGGTACGACGGCACGACCTGGGCCGCGAACGCCTCGTTGATCTCGACCAGGTCGATGTCACCGATGGACATTCCGGCGCGCGCCAGCGCCTGCTGGGAGGCCTCGACCGGACCCAGGCCCATGATCTCCGGGGAGAGGCCGGTCAGGCCGGTCGAGACGATGCGGGCCAGGGGAGTCAGACCCAGCTCGCGTGCCTTGGTGTCGGACATGATCACCACGGCCGCGGCGCCGTCGTTGAGCGGGCAGCAGTTGCCGGCCGTCACCACGCCATCGGGGCGGAAGACCGGCTTGAGGTCCTTGATCGCGTCGTAGGTGACCCCGGCGCGCGGACCGTCGTCGGTCTCGGCGACCGAGCCGTCGGGCAGCGTCACCGGGGTGATCTCCTTGGCCCAGAAGCCGTCGGCGATCGCCTTCTCGGCGAGGTTCTGGCTGCGCACGCCGAACTCGTCGAGCTCCTGGCGGCTCAGCCCCTTCATCCGTGCCACGTTCTCCGCGGTCTGGCCCATCGCGATGTAGGCGTCGGGAAGGTTGCCGTCCGCGCGCGGGTCGTGCCAGTCCTGCCCGCCCTCGGCGAGCTTCTCGGTGCGTGCGGTGGCGTCCGCGAAGCGCGGGTTGCGGGTGTCGGGAAGGTGGTCCGAGGTGCCCTTGGCGAAGCGCGAGACGGTCTCCACCCCCGCGCTGAGGTAGACCTCGCCCTCACCGGCCTTGATCGCGTGGAAGGCCATCCGGGTGGTCTGCACCGAGGAGGAGCAGTAGCGCGTGATCGTCGTGCCCGGGACCGAGTCGAGGCCCAGGAGCACCGAGACGATGCGGCCCATGTTGTTGCCCGACTCGCCACCGGGGAGCCCGCAGCCCAGGATCAGGTCGTCGATCTCGGTGGGGTCCAGCGAGGGCACCTTGTCCAACGCAGCCTGCACCATCTGAGCGGTGAGCTCGTCGGGCCGCATGTCCTTCAGCGACCCCTTGTTGGCCCGGCCGATGGGCGAGCGGGCGGTGCTGACGATGACTGCCTCGGGCATGAGGGCTCCGTTCCTGACGTCTGGTGGTCTGGGTCCCGGTCAAGGGCGCGGACGTGGGCGTCTGCATCCTCCCTGGGGGCCTCCGCGTCACCCTAGCCCCCTCTGCGAGCATGGCGGGGTGGCCCGTCACCTGTTCCGATGCCCGTTGCGCTGGGCCGACATGGACCTGCTGGGCCATGTCAACAACGTCACCTACGTCGACTACCTGCAAGAGGCCAGGGTCGACATGTTGCGCGAGCACGCCCGCTCCCGCGGTGCCGAGGCGCTGGCCGAGGGCGTGGTCGTCGTGCGTCACCTCGTCTCCTACGTCGCGCCCCTGGTCTTCCGCGCCGAGCCGGTCTCGGTCGAGGTGTGGGTCACCGAGATCAAGGGCGCGTCGTTCACGCTGGCCACCGAGATCTTCGACGACGACCCCGGACGCCCAGAGGGGCGCCGAGTGTACTTCCGCGCGGAGTCGGTGCTCTCGCCGTACCGCTTCGAGACCGAGTCGCCGCGCCGGTTGACCGAGGAGGAGCGGACCTACCTCGAGCAGTTCCACGAGCCCCGCGGCGAGCGGCTCGCCCCGACTGTCCGCGTCGCCGTGCCCGAGGGCCGCGCCGCGTTCCACTACGCCGCCGCGGTGCGCTTCTCCGACGTGGACGCCTACCGCCACGTGAACAACGTCAAGTTCGTCGAGTATTTCCAAGAGGCTCGCGTGCAGCTGGTCTTCGGGTTGGCCCGGTCCATCGAGGAGCAGAGCGGCGAGTCCGACGACCCGGCGTTCGCCGTGGTGGTGGGAGCGGTCGACATCGACTACCGCGCGCCGATGTTCCTGCGCGAGGAGCCCTACGACGTGCGGGTCTGGGTCGCCTCGACCGGTCGTTCGTCCTTCGTGGTCGAGGGCGAGATCCGCGACGGTGAGGCGGTGCTCTCGGCCTGCCGGGTGGTCATGGTGCGCGTCGACCCCCATGCCCAGCGCCCCGTGCCCCTCGGGGACGGTGAGAAGCAGCTGCTGATGTCGGATCCCTCGCAGGTCCGGGTGCGCCAGGTCTGAGCGCGGGCTGGGTGTCGACCGGGGCAGATCCGGGAGTTGTGGTCATCGGGAGGCTCCCGGATCTGCCCGGCCCCCCACCGCGCCGTCGGTGGGCCCAGCCCGCGGCGCCGGTGGCTGGAGGGGCAGCAGCGAGCGCGCACGCCCGTGGTCTTCGCCTCGGCGCATCAACACCCGGATGTGGTCGGACCGGGTGCATCGGTTGATCGCGCGGAGGAGCTTGGCGCCCGGGAGGAACGAGTCACCGAAGTCCACGATCAGAAGTGAGAGGGCTCCGGTCACCGGACGGCTTCGCACCAACCACACGTCGGGATCCAATCCCGCGGCCGCGGCCGGACAGTCGTCGTGCGGATCGTGCCCGAGCGAGGCCAGCGCGTCACCCAGGGTCTGTGCGCCGCCGTCTGCAGGGCGATGGAGCCGGGGGAGGAACCTGGAGGACATGACCAACGCCTGACGTCTGCTGTCCGGTGCAGTGCCCGTCCGTGGAGACAGTCTCTCGAGTGAGCGGCGTACAGCACGACTCGTCGGGGCGGTCTGAAGGTCCCAGAACCCCCACCGTACGACGCAGGGTAGAGGTGGTCAAGGGCGTGCAGGGCCCCCGCGGCTCAGGGCCGCTCGTCCTTCCGGCCGTCCGTTGCCGCACGCGCGAGCTCCTCCACGATGCACCGGGCCGCGTGTCCGAGATCGCCTCCGTCACGCTCGGCGCGGGCACGGATGGCGTTGTGCGCCATGGTCGGGGTCAGTCCCTGGCCGAGGAGCGCACCGACTGCTTGGTCGACGCTGGCTGCCGAGGTCAACCCGTCGAGGGAGTCGGAGCGGCCGAAGGCGTCCACGTGCCGATCGAGCTCGACGACATAGGGTGAGACCTCGACCAGCGCCGCGACGTCGGACGCCAGGTGGGCGAAGGCGCGCTCCTGGCTCGCGTAGAGCACGAGCTCGAGCCGGGGCTCCCGGTTGGTCAGCATCGAGGAGCCGATGCGCAGCGAGCTGCGCGCCCTCGGCATGGCTCCGGACGACGCTCCGGGCCGCACCGTGACCTCCAGGACCTGGGACGAGGTCCCCACGATGACCGCGACCCCGCAGAAGGACTCGACCGCCGCCTGGACCGCGGCGCACAGGCGCTCCACGGCGCCCACCAAGGTGGACTCTGGACCGTCGAGTGATCGTGAGAGCGCCGCGAGCGCCGACGCCACCTGGGGGCTGATGTCCACCAGTACGCCCTGCCAAGCGTTCCCGCACGCAGATCGTTCGAACCTGGACACGGACGCTCAGCGAGGACCCGCCGTGAGGGACCAGACCGTTGTCAGGATCACGGCCGCAGCACACCCTCTGCCCTGCAGCCTACTCCCCGACCCGCTCGCGACCGGTTGCGCCGGTGGCGGAGGCGGTCGGCCTCACTCGTCGCCGGTCGCGTGTGCGGCCCGCGCCCGGGCCTCGGCCTGCTCCACGAGCCTGGCGGCGACGTCGACGAGCTTGGTGTTCTCGCGATGGCTCATCTCCCGCAGCCTGGCGATCGCCTCTGCCTCGCCGACGCCGCTGCGCCCCCGGATCAGGCCGATGGCCTGGTCCACCACCGGGCGACTGGTCAGCGCTGTCTGGAGCTGGCGGGCCAGCTCCCGGGCCGCTTCCAGGACCTGGGCGTTGTGGACGGCCACCGCAGCCGGGGCGGCGAAGAGCTGTCCGATGTGGGCAGCTGCCTCGTCGAACCGATCCTTGTCCCGGCTGTAGACGTTGATGGCGCCGACGACGCGTCCCTCCGGCAGGAGCAGTGGCAGCGACAGCGCGCTGTGCACGCCCAACCGCCCCACGCGCGGCCCGAAGCGGGGCCAGAGCGGCTCGCCCCCGAGGGAACCGGACCGAACGGTGCGACCCTCCTCCGCCGCGGTGATGCAGGGACCCTCGTCGAGCACCTGGTACTGCAGCTCGTCGATCTCGGCGACGAAGGGGGCGCTGGCCGCGAGGGCCTCCACCCGGCGCCTGCCTTCCTCGATCCGGAGCAGCGTCACCCCGGCACCGTCGGCGTGGGGGATGGCCTGCACCGCGAAGGTCGCAACCCGACCGAGCAGCTCCTCCAGCGAGTAGATGCTGTTGACCAGTCCGGCGAGGTTCTCCAGGCTCTGCCGCAGATCCGTTCCCTCCTCGGAGGTCGTCGGATCGAGCCCGCGCTCATCACTCATATCACCGGTTCCTCCGTCTCAGGCTGTGGTGACTCTACGCCGTCGACGGGGACGGCCCATCGCGCAGGAAGGTGCGTGGGAGGGTTCAACCCTCGCTGTTGAGCATGAACTCCGCGGCGTAGGTGACGTAGCCCCAGAACTTCGCGTCGTTCTCGGGCGACAGCTCCGCCTGGTCGAGACCCGCTCGGAAGTGGGTCAGCCACCGCTCCTGGGCCGCCCGGTCCACGGTGAACGGTGCGTGCCGCATCCGCAGTCGTGGGTGCCCTCGCTCCTCGGAGTACGTCGTGGGCCCACCCCAGTACTGCGCCAGGAACAACGTCAGGCGGCGGGCCGCCGAACCGTCGGCCAGGTCCTCGCTCGGGTACATCGGCCCGAGGATGTCATCGGTCGCGACGCCCTGGTAGAACCGCGTCACGATGCGCTCGATCACCGGCATGCCGCCGATCTGCTCGTAGAAGGTCGGTTCACTCACCCCGCCATTCTCCCAGGTGATCGAGATCATCGACCGGGGGTGTCGATCCGGGTCGAGTCGACCGGCACGGCCGGTACCCTGGAGCGCGTGAGCCAGCTGATGCAGCCCCGCGCGAAGCCCCGACCGACGATCCGACCGACGACCCGTCGTCGGGTTTCGTCCGGGGTGCTCGCTCTCAGCGCGGCGACCGCGCTGCCGCTGATCACCGGTGCGCTCTCACCGGCAGCCGCATCCCCCTCGACCTGGCAGGAGCCCGACAACCCGGGTCTCGCCACGGTGCTGCTGGTGCTCGGAGGCAGCATCGTCGGCATCATCGCCGTGATCGCCCTGCTGGTCTACCTCCCCTCGATGATGGGGCGCGGGGGCTCCGGCGACCTGGTCTACTCCGACCCCGAGTGGTTCGGCGGTCCGCGCAGCGGCCCGGACCCGCGCGACGGCGACGCCGTGGCGACCGACGACGCTGGGGGATCCGGTGCCCGGTGGTGACGGCCTGACCTCGGCCCAACGACTCCAGATCGACCGGGCGATCCGCGAGGCGGAGACCGCCTGCCGCCAGGAGTTCTCGGTCTACGTCGGTCGCGCCGACGAGCAGTACGGCGAGCCCCGCGCCTTCGCCCACCGGCTGCACGCCTCGCTGGTCAACCCCTCCCGTTCGGTGCTGCTCATGGTCGATCCCGGTCACCGCGCGGTGGAGATCGTCACCGGCGCCGAGGTGCGGCGCTCACTCTCCGATGACGAGGTGTCGCTCGCGCTGGCGGAGATGACCTCCTGCTTCGAGCTCGGCGAGATCGTCAACGGCATCGTGCACGGCATCGAGATGCTCGCCGCGCACGCGCAGAGCCCCCGCACGCTGCACCGCTGACGGGCAGCGATCTCCGGGCCGGCGTCCAGAGCCACCCCCTCGCCGGGTCGGCTCAGGCGGTGCGGACCTCGTGGTCCTTGGCCTGGGCGGCGAGGGCGCGGCGCAGGTCGTCCGCACCTTCGCGCACGTAGCGCAGCGCGCCCGGGTTGGCGTGGTTCTCGCGGAGCCAGGACGTGACCCGGTCCAAGGTGTCCTGGGTGTTGATGACGCGCGGGAACAGGCCTTGCAGCACCACGGAGGCCCCGTGGGGCCCCTTGCGTTCCCAGACCGTCTCGGCCATGGCGAGGTAGCGCTCGACGAACGGGGCGAGCACGTCCTGCTGGCCCGGCACCTGGAACGCGAGGGCGATCGAGCGCTGGGTCTCGTTCGGCACGTCCTCGTCCTCGACCGCCCGCGTCCAGGCCCGCTCCTTGGCCGCGGTGGTGGGGATGACCGCGCGGGCCGCCGCTGCGCGTTCGTGCCCCGAGATGGTGTGGTCGCGCTCCAGCTCGGTATCGATCGTCGCGTCGTCCGCGCGGCCGCCCGCGGCCAGGCTGGAGAGCAGCGTCCAGCGCAGGTCCTGAGAGACCTCCAGCCCCTCGAGGCTGCCGCTGCCGTCGTGGAGGCCCTGCACCCGGTCGAGCCCGTCCGCGCTGCGCGCGGTGGCTGCGAGTGCCCGCACCATGACGAGCTGGTGGTCGGAGCCGGGCTCGGCCTGCTCCATCAGGTCCCGCACCCCCTGCTCGTAGGTGGGGTGGAGCTCTGCTCGTGCGTCGGGGTCGGAGTACTGGTCCACGGCGGTGCCGGCGTAGCGCAGCAGCGCGGTGACCGCGGTGATGTCGCTCTCCTGAGCGACCCCGTCCAGCACGAGGCTGACGAACTCGGTGGCGCTCAGCTCGGCGTCGCGGGTCATGTCCCACGCGGCGCCCCAGCACAGCGCCCGGGCCAGGGAGTCGTCCAGGTCGGCGATGTGGGCCAGCAGCGTGTCCAGCGAACGTCGGTCGAGCCGGATCTTGGCGTAGGTCAGGTCGCCCTCGTTGAGCAGCAGCAGGTCGGGCTGCTCCTCGCCGAGCAGCCCTTCGACGGCCGTGGCCGTGCCTGCGATGTCGGTCTCGAGGGACGACCGGCGCTTGATCCGACCCTCGCGGAGGTCGTAGAGGCCGATCCCGATCCGGTGGCGTCGGAGGGTGGGGTGGTCGGCCGCAGCAGACTGGAGCACCTCGAAGCGGGTGAACCGACCGGCGTCGTCGAGGTCGAACTCGGCGCGCAGCGTGTTCACCCCGGTGGTCTGCAACCACTCGTGGGCCCAGGCGTCGAGGTCGCGGCCCGATGCGCTCTCCAGGGCGCTCAGCAGATCGGTGAACTCGGTGTTGCCGAAGGCGTGCTTGCGGAAGTAGCCGCGCAGGCCCTGCAGGAACTCCTCCTCGCCGACCCAGGCGACGAGCTGCTTGAGGATCGAGGCGCCCTTGGCGTAGGTGATGCCGTCGAAGTTGACCTCGACGGCCTCCAGGTCGTGGTTGTCGGCCGCGACGGGGTGGGTCGAGGGGAGCTGGTCCTGGCGGTAGGCCCAGTTCTTGCGCGAGTTGGTGAAGGCCGTCCACACCTCGGTGTACTTGGTCACCTTGACCTGCGCGTGGTGGGAGGCCCACTCGGCGAACGACTCGTTGAGCCACAGGTCGTCCCACCAGCGCATGGTCACCAGGTCGCCGAACCACATGTGCGCCATCTCGTGCAGGACGGTGTTCGCGCGGCCCTCGAAGAAGGCGTGGGTCTGTCGGGACCGAGGCAGGTACTCGTCACGGAAGGTCACGCAGCCCGCGTTCTCCATCGCGCCCATGTTGTACTCCGGCACGAACGCCTGGTCGTACTTGCCGAACGGGTACGGCGAGTCGAAGGCGGCCTCGAAGAACTCGAAGCCCTGGCGGGTGACCTCGAGCAGCTCCTCGACATCGAGCTGGCCGACCACGGACTGTCGGCACAGCAGTCCGAGCGGGATCTCCCCGTGCTTGCCCTGGTAGGTCTCCTCGACGCGGTGGTACTCCCCGGCGACCAGGGCGGTGACGTAGGTGGACATCGGCTCGGTCTGCGGGAACCGCCACACCTGCGCCCCGTCGTCGGCGGCCGCCGGCTCAGGTGTGGCGGTGTTGGAGATGACGCACCAGCCTGCCGGGGCGGTGACGGTGAAGGTGAAGACCGACTTCAGGTCGGGCTGCTCGAAGGTGGCGTAGACCCGGCGCGCGTCCGGCACCTCGAACTGGGTGTAGGTGTAGACCCGCTCGTCAGCCGGGTCGACGAAGCGGTGCAGACCCTCGCCCTTGCGCGAGTAGCGGCAGCTCGCCACGACCCGCAGCTGGTTGTGCTCGGCGAGGTCGGGCAGCGTGATCCGGCTGTCGGCGTAGGCCGTCGCGGGGTCGAGCGCCGCGCCGTTGAGCACGATCTCGTGGACGTCGGCGTCGACCAGGTCGACGAACGTCTGCTGCCCGGGAGCCGCGCAGCGGAAGTCGATGGTGGTGGTCGACCCGAAGGTCCGGTCACCCTGGGTGAGGTCGAGCGCGATGTCGTAGCGCTCGACCAGGAGGATGGCCGAGCGCGCGCGCGCCTCGTCCCGGGTGAGATTGGTGCCTGGCATGCGAGCCATGCTTGCATTCCCGTGCGAACGACGCACCGGTGGGCGCGGGTGGTCCAGCGCGGGTCGCGACTGGTGCATGCTGGGCAGATGCCGGAGATGCCGTGGGAGATGATCGGCCGCTCGCAGCGGGCCGCCGCCGGGCTGCTGGCCGACACGGTCGCCTCCCTGGTCGAGATGGGCAGAGCCGGGGTGACGCGACCCGACGAGGTCGTGGCGCAGGTCTCCGCCCTCGCCGGTGCGCTGGGTGACCTGGCCGGCTCGACGGCTCGCCCGCTGGAGTTCTTCCTGGAGAGTCAGCGCCAGCTCGCGGAGACGATGTCGGCGTTCGCGGTGCTGCAGCGCCAGCTCGCCGACGTCCTCGAGACCGCGGCCACCAACCACGCCGCGATCGTGCAGGCCCTGGAGATGATGACCAGCCCGGTCATCGGTGTCGCGCAGCGGGTGCGCACCGACGCGGACAGTGGGACCGGCGAGCCCGCCGGCCGCGATGCGTCGGACACCAAGAAGGCAAGCGCCAAGAAGACAGGCGCCAAGAAGACAGGCGCCAAGAAGACAGGCGCCAAGAAGCCGGGCGCCGGCACGTCGAGGGGCTCGGACCAGCGCGCCCGGAAGCGCTCCTAGGACTCCGCGGCGATCTTGAAGGAGTCACCGGCGCGGACCAGCGTCAGGGTGACCCGGTCGTCGATCGTCCCGCTTCCGCGTTGATAGGTGACCGAGTAGGTCACCGTCATCGCCTCCGGGTCGGCGGAGATGTCGGTGACCTCGGCGGAGTCGATGTTGCTCCAGAAGTTCTCGTAGGACTGACGCCCGCCGCTGGCGCGCTGGAAGCCCGGGGTGAGCTGTGCCCAGGTGGTGTCGCGGTCCTGGGGCGCGGTGTTGACGTAGTCCTCGACGAACGACGCCATCTCCTCGGCGCTCGGTGCCTCACTGGTCGGCGAGGAGGACGACGGGGACGAGGATGGCGACGACGGCGTCGGCGACCCCGACGGGGTCTGCCCGGCCCGCGGGGCGTCCTGCTCACCAGATCCGACAGTGAGTGCGACGAAGACCACGAGGGCGCCGAGCAGCACGGCCACGGCGCCGACGATCCACGCCGTCCGGCGCCGCCGCGACCCCTCGCCACGGGAGGCGGAGGTCGACGTGCTGCCCTGCGGTGCTGGATCGGCGGCGGTCTCCGCCGTGTCGCCGCCGCGAGTGAGGGCCGACGAGACGCCGGTGGCGACGCTCGAGGCGACGGCGGGCAGCTGCTGGGTCACGGCTCCCGCCACTCGCGTCGGGAGGGTAGTCGTGGGCGCGGGGACCTCGGCAGCGTCTGGGCCGGCGAGCAGGTAGTCACGGACCTGCGCCATGGTCCATCGCTGCTCGGGGTCGGTCGCCATGGTGCCCTCGAGCACCGGTGCGAGCCACCCCGCGTCGGGGAGCCGCGGCGGATCCTCGTGCACGATCCGGTAGAGCGCGGCCACCATGTTGTCCTTCACCTCGTAGGGCGGCTTGCCGGCGAGTGCGTGGTAGAGCGTCGCGCCCAGTGCCCACACGTCGGAGGCCGATGAGGCCGACTTCCCCGAGGCGACCTCCGGGGCCATGTAGGCGGGGGAGCCGGTGACCATGCCGGTCTGGGTGAGCGTCGCGTCCTGGCTGGCCCGGGCGATGCCGAAGTCGGTGAGCTTCACCAGACCGGCGTCGGTCACCAAGATGTTGGAGGGCTTCACGTCCCGGTGCACGATGCCGGCCTCGTGTGCGGCTGCCAGGCCGTCGGCCGCCTGTCCCAGGATCTTCGCGGCTTCATCAGGGGGGAGCCCGCGCCGCTTGCGTACCAGGGCGGCCAGGTTGTGCGCGGGGACGTGCTCCATCACCAGCCAGTGCTCGTCGTCCTCGACGACCAGGTCGAAGACGGCCACCACGTTCGGATGGTTCAGGCTGGCGGCCAGCTTGGCCTCGCGCTCGGCGCGCACCAGCTCGGTGCTGGCGCCACCCGGCGCGAGCCCGATGCGCTTGAGCGCCACCTCGCGGCCGAGCACCTGGTCCTCGCCCCGCCAGACCACACCCATGCCGCCGCGCCCGATCTCGGAGTCGAGTGAGTAGCGTCCCGCGATCACGCGAGCGATCCCTCCTCCTCGGTGATGGGTGCTTGGTCGTCGCGACCTGGGCACCCGTCGGTCCCGTCCGGTCCATGATGGTGCCCCCGAGCCCGGATCGCACACCCGCGCCGGGTGTCACCTCGACCACAGCGCAGGGATCGACCGTGCAGCCGGGGGCGCGGTCGGGGGGATGTCGTGAGGAACACACCGTCTGGAGCCGCACCGCTGTCAGGGCGGTGGACGCCCTCCTGCCCGACGGGGACGGGCTCCCTAGACTCGCGCCATGACCCACGTCCTCGCTGCCGTCGCGTGGCCGTACGCCAACGGCCCGCGCCACATCGGCCACGTCGCCGGGTTCGGCGTGCCCTCGGACGTCTTCAGTCGCTACATGCGCATGGCCGGGCACGACGTGCTGATGGTCTCGGGCACCGACGAGCACGGGACGCCGATCCTCATCGCCGCCGACCAGGCGGGCGTCAGCGCGCAGGAGCTCGCGGACCGCAACCACCGCCTGATCGCCGAGGACCTGGTCTCCCTCGGTGTCTCCTACGACCTGTACTCGCGCACCACCACCCGGAACCACACCGCGGTGGTGCAGGAGCTGTTCCTCGGTGTCTACGGGAACGGCTACTTCCAGGAGCGCACGACGTACGGCGCGATCTCGCCCTCGACCGGGCGTACGCTGCCCGACCGCTACATCGAGGGGACCTGCCCGATCTGCGGTGCCGAGGGCGCCCGTGGCGACCAGTGCGACACCTGCGGCAACCAGCTCGACGCCCACGACCTGATCGAGCCCCGGTCGCGGATCAACGGCGAGACGCCGGAGTTCGTCGAGACCCAGCACTTCTTCCTCGACCTGCCTGCGCTCGCCGGCGCCCTGCGTGAGTGGCTGGAGGGACGTGAGGCGAGCGGCACCTGGCGGCCCAACGTGATCCGGTTCAGCCTCAACATCCTCGACGACATCAGGCCACGTGCGATGACCCGCGACATCGACTGGGGCATCCCGGTCCCGCTGGACGGGTGGCGCGACCAGCCGACCAAGCGGCTCTACGTCTGGTTCGACGCGGTCATCGGCTATCTCAGCGCCTCCATCGAGTGGGCCCGTCGCACTGGTGACCCGGAGCGCTGGCGCGACTGGTGGAACCCTTCGTCCGAGGGCGCCGAGCCGGCCCTGTCCTACTACTTCATGGGCAAGGACAACATCACCTTCCACTCCCAGATCTGGCCCGCGGAGCTGCTGGCCTACTCCGGCAAGGGCGACAAGGGCGGCACGGCGCGCAGCTTCGGCGAGCTGAACCTGCCCACCGAGGTGGTCTCGAGCGAGTTCCTCACCATGGAGGGCAGGAAGTTCTCCTCCTCCAAGCAGGTCGTCATCTTCGTGCGCGACATGCTCGCGCGCTACCAGGTCGACGCCTTCCGCTACTTCGTGGCCGCCGCCGGCCCGGAGAACCAGGACTCCGACTTCACCTGGGCGGAGTTCGTGCGCCGCACCAACGACGAGCTGGTCGCGGGCTGGGGCAACCTGGTCAGCCGCACGGCCACGATGATCGCGAAGAACTTCGGGGAGATCCCGGAGGCCGGGGAGCTCACCGACGCCGACCGCGCGCTGCTGGAACGCGTCGAGGCCGGGTTCACCGTTGTGGGTGACGCGATCGCCCACCACCGGCAGAAGCAGGCGATCACCGAGGCGATGCGGGTGGTCGCCGAGGTGAACCGCTACGTCTCGGACAACGAGCCGTGGAAGCTGAAGGCGCCCGAGGAGCGCGAGCGGCTGGCGACGGTGCTGCACGTGGCCGCGCAGGCGGTCAGCGACTGCAACACCCTGCTGTCACCCTTCATGCCGCACGCCGCCAACCGGGTCGACGTGGTCCTCGGCGGGGACGGCGCGCTCCAGCCGATGCCGCAGCTGCGCGAGGAGGCCTCGCTGGACGGCGAGCCGGCGTACCCGATCATCACCGGCGACTACTCCGGGGCCCGGCCGTGGCGTCGGCAGCCGGTGGTCCCGGGCACGGTGGTGGCCAAGCCCTCACCGGTGTTCACCAAGCTCGATCCGTCGGTCGTCGACGACGAGCTCGCGCGGATGGCGAGCTAGGCGGTGGCGCTGTACCCGCAGGCCCGTGCCGCACTCGCCGAGGCGCGGGCCGACGGCGGCCTGCCGCTGTGGCACCCCGACTTCGACATCGCGGCCAGCCGCCGCCAAGCCCGCGAGGAGGCAGCGCACGAGCCTCGCGAGCCCGTGGCCGACGTCCGCGACGTCGACGCCGGGGGTGTGCCCTGCCGGCTCTACCGGCCCGGCGACGCCGGCGACGGTCTGCTGGTCCACCTGCACGGCGGGGGCTTCGTGTTCCACGACGTGGAGGTCCACGACTCCCTGGCGCGCCGATTGGCCAACCGCACCGGTCGCGCGGTGCTGAGCGTCGACTACCGCCGGCCGCCCGAGCACCGGTTTCCCGCGGCTCCCGACGATGTCGACACCGTGCTGCGCTGGGTCGACGGCGCGGGGGCCGGGCTCGTGGGGCCGGGACCGCGCGCGGTGCACGGCGACAGCGCCGGCGCCAACCTCGCGCTGGTCGCGGTGTTGCGCAACCCCGGCTGGTTCGGGGCCGTGGCGCTGACCTACCCGTTCCTGGACCCGACTGCGGGGTGGGACTCCTACCGCACCGAGGCCCACGGCTTCGACCCCCGCGAGGCCGAGTGGTACTGGCACCAGTACGCCGGATCACCGCAGGACCTCGAGCACCCGGACCTGGCGCCGCTGCAGTCCGACCGCCTCGACTCCCTGCCGCCGACACTGGTCGTCACCGCTGAGCACGACCCGCTGCGCGACGAGGGCGAGTCGCTGGCGACGCGGCTGGCCGACCTCGGGGTGCACGTCGCCGGGATGCGGGTGCTCGGTCAGCTCCACGGGTTCCTGCGACGCCCCGAGGCCTTCGACGCCTCCGAGCCCACCGTGCGCGCGATCGCCGGCTTCGTGCGCCAGCACGGCTGAGCAGACGCCGGCAGGCGCGGCCCGGCGAGCGTGCAACACTCCGGCCATGCGCGTTCACATCGGCTCCGACCACGCCGGCCTCGAGCTGAAGGACCACCTCCTGGGGTGGCTCGCCGACCAGGGCCACGAGGTCGTCGACCACGGCCCGTTCCACTACGACGCCCTCGACGACTACCCGGTGTTCTGCCTGCGCGCCGCCGAGGGTGTGGCAGCCGACCTGGCGGACGGCACCGAGGCGGCGGGCGTGGTCGTCGGGGGCTCGGGCAACGGTGAGCAGATGGCCGCCAACAAGGTGGACGGGATCAGGGCCGCCCTGGTGTGGAGCACCGAGACCGCGGCGCTGGCGCGGGAGCACAACGACGCCAACGTCGTCTCGGTCGGCGGGCGGATGCACGCGCTGCACGACCTGACCGGATTCATCGAGGTCTTCCTGACCACCCCCTTCTCCGGTGAGGAGAGGCACGTGCGCCGGATCGCGATGATGAGTGACTACGAGCACGGCGGGGATCTCCCCCCGCTGCCGCCGGTTCCCGCCTGAGGCTCGCCTCCGCCGGGGTCCGTCCGAGAGCCGCAGGGCCCGGCTAGGGTCCCGTCATGGCTCGGAGCGCGGACACGGCTCGCCGTTGGCTGCGCGAGGACGAGCGCGGTTTGCTGCTCGCCCTCTACGCCCTGACGGGCGCTGGCGTCCTGCTGCTGTTCTTCTACGTCCAGGTCACCGCGATCGTCCTCATCTTCCCGCTGCTCCTGGCCACGTTGTTCCTCTCCCCGCGGCGCACCACCTGGCTGGCGGTGATCGTGGTGGGGCTGCTGGCAGCGGAGACGCTCTACTCCTACGGCCCCGACGTGCCCGTGCGGCGCCTGGTCTCGTTCCTCGCAGCGATCGTGATGTGCCTGGTCGTGATCCTCGTTGCTCACCGGCGCTCGGGCCTGGGGGTCGGGGGCTCGCGCAGCGACGCGATCCTCAGCGACCTGCGCGACCGTCTGACGAAGCAGGGCACCGTGCCGCAGCTGCCCGGACCCTGGTACGCCGACGTGGCGATCCGGTCCTCGGGGGGCACCAGCTTCTCCGGTGACTTCCTGGTCACCCGCAAGACCGTGACCGATGACCGGCTCGACCTCGCGCTGGTCGACGTGTCGGGCAAGGGCCTCGAGGCCGGGCCCAAGTCGCTGCTGCTCTCGGGTGCGTTCGGCGCGCTGCTGGGGTCCGTCGTGCCGAGCAAGTTCCTCTCCCGCGCCAACAACTTCGTGGTCGAGCTGGACTGGGAGGAGGGGTTCGCCACCGCGGTCCACCTCAGCCTGCGGCTCGACACCGGAGCGTTCCGGCTGTGGTCGGCCGGTCATCCGCCCGCCGTGCACTTTCGCCATGGCAGCGGGAGCTGGACGATGTACGAGGGACAGGAGGGGCCCGTACTGGGCCTGGTCCGCTCCGCGACGTACCCCGTCGTGGAGGGCCGGCTCCATCCTGGCGACGCGCTGATGTTGTTCACCGACGGCCTGATCGAGCGGTCGGGCCGCGACATGGCGATCGGGCTGGACAACTTGCTGGGGGAGGGCGAACGACTGCTGCGCACCGGCTTCGAGGGGTGCGCAGCACCGTTGGTGGACAAGCTCGGATCGGTCGGCGACGACTGCGCCCTGGTGGTGCTGCACCGCCGGGCGTGAGCGCCGGGTCCGGGCCGGACCCGGCCCATGTCGCGGTGGGGTGTCGCGGTGAGGTGGAGCGGATGACGGGAATCGAACCCGCGTAGCCAGTTTGGAAGACTGGGGCTCTACCATTGAGCTACATCCGCGCTGCTCGGCCGTACTGAGCAGGGCCCGGCGCGAGCAGGGTCATCCTGCCACACCCGTCTCACGCGCCCCCTCCGCGGGAGCGCGTTTCGACAGCCCCGGGGCGGCTGACTAGACTCCGAGGATTGCCTGACCGGGGCGTAGCGTAGTGGCTAGCGCGCCTGCTTTGGGAGCAGGAGACCGCAGGTTCGAGTCCTGTCGCCCCGACCGAGCCCGATGGGCCCGACCCAGCACCACCGAGAAACACCACGATCGAGGAGACACACCTGTGAAGAGCGCCGTCGAGACACTGAGCCCTACCCGGGCGAAGCTGACTGTCGAGGTGCCGTTCTCGGAGCTGAAGCCGAGTCTGGACGCGGCCTACAAGAAGATCGCCGAGCAGATCAACGTCCCCGGTTTCCGTCGCGGCAAGGTGCCTGCGGTGATCATCGACCGGCAGATCGGCCGTGGCGCCGTGCTGGACGAGGCGATCAACGAGGCCCTCCCGCAGCTCTACGTGCAGGCACTGCAGGAGAACGAGCTCGAGCCCCTGGCCCAGCCGGAGGTCGACATCACCCGCCTGGAGGACAACGAGGCCCTCGAGTTCACCGCCGAGGTCGACATCCGACCGGAGATCACCCTGCCCGACCTCAGCGGGATCGAGGTGACCGTCCCCTCGGTCGAGGTGACCGACGCCGACGTCGATGAGCAGGTGCAGTCGCTGCGCGAGCGCTTCGGCACGCTGGTCGACGTCTCCCGCGCCTCCCAGGAGGGCGACTTCGTGGTCATCGACCTCACGGCCCGCCAGGACGGCGAGGTCGTCGAGGGTGGCGAGGCCAGCGACATCAGCTACCAGATCGGCAAGGGCGGCATGCTCGACGGGCTCGACGAGGCCGTCACCGGCAAGACCGCGGGGGAGACGGTCACCTTCACCACCGCGCTCGCCGGCGGCTCCCAGGCCGGTGAGGACGTCGAGGTCGAGGTAACCGTGACGGCGGTGAAGGAGCAGGAGCTCCCCGAGCTCGACGAGGACTTCGTCCAGATGGCCTCCGAGTTCGACACGATGGAGGAGCTCACCGCCGACCTGCGCACCCAGATCAGCAACCGCAAGCGCCTCGACCAGGCCGCCGAGGCCCGTGACGCGGTGGTCGAGAAGCTGCTCGACATGGTCGAGGTGCCGGTCCCGGACGGGGTCGTCGCCGACGAGCTCGGGGCCCGCCGTCAGAACATCGAGCAGCAGCTCGCGATGGCCGGCATGACCATGGAGCAGTACATCGAGAACGAGAGCCAGACCGTCGAGGAGTTCGAGGCCGAGCTCGAGCGCCAGGTCCGTGAGGGCGTCGCCACCCAGTTCGTGCTCGACCAGCTCGCCAAGGAGCAGGAGATCCAGCCCGAGCAGCAGGAGCTCTCCGAGCACATGATGCGTCGCGCGCAGCAGTCGGGCCAGAACCCGCAGGAGTACATCCAGCACGCGCTCGAGCACAACCACATCCCCGAGCTCGTGGCCGAGGTCGTGCGCGGCAAGGCGCTGGCCTCGATCGTCGAGGGCGCCACGGTCACCGACGACTCCGGCGCCGTGCTCGACCTGGCGAACCTGCGCGGTGACGGCACGGTGGGCGACCCCGCCGACGCCGCCGAGGCCGACGCCGCCGCCGAGGACGCCGAGGCCGCCGCCGAGGACGCCTGAGCCGACCAGCCTGAGCCGACCAGCTCGCTCGGCACGAGGGACACACCGCGCGGTGTGTCCCTCTTGCCTTGTGTACGACTGTTCACTCAAACTGAGCCGGTGACTGCCGCCGCGCCCGGTCCGGGCACCGTCGCCCCAGCAGCCCCCCACCAGGACGTCCATGCCCACCCGGATCCGGGGCTGCTGGACGCCGCCGCGCTCGCCGCGGCGTATGCCGATGAGCTCATCGTCGGAACCGTGCGCGAGACCCACATGGCCGTGGCCAGGCGGGTCTTCGGGCTGACCAACCGCGCGACGCAGGGCTCGGCCCGGGGACTGCAGACGGTCCACGACGGGGTCTCGCGCGGGGTCTACGGCTCGCTCAGCCTCGCGCTGCGCGCCGCGGGGAGCGGACTCACGCGACTGGGGCGCGCCGAGGTCGGCCCGCGGCTCAACGACTCCGCCGCGGGTCGGGCGCTGCAGTCCGCGGTCAACGGCCTGATCGGGGAGCGGCTGCACACCGACCACCCCCACCTGGCGCTGCAGATGTCGATCCGGGTCGGCGGCGCGGTGGTCCGCCCGACGCCGCCGGAGCTCGCCGCGGCCTTCCCGGGCGCGACCTCGCGGGTGGTGGTCTTCCTGCACGGCCTGGGCGAGCAGGAGGGCAACTGGGGCCTGCGGTCCCAGGAGCTGGGCGGCACCTACGGCTCCCGGCTCGCGAGCACCAGCGGCTGGACGCCGGTCTACCTGCGCGCCAACACCGGGCTGGGAGTCAACACCAACGGGGTCGCGCTGACCTCGCTGCTGCAGGACCTCGTCGACCACTGGCCGGTCCCCGTGCGCCGCGTGGCCCTGGTCGGGCACAGCATGGGGGGACTGGTGATGCGCTCGGCCTGTGCGGTCACCACGCCCTCACCGAACCCGTGGGTGGACCGGGTCAGCGACATGGTCACCCTCGGCACCCCTCACCTCGGGGCCGATCTGGCTCTGGGCACCCGACACGGCTCGCAGCTGCTGCGGCTGCTCGAGGAGACCTCCGGCATCCACCGGATCCTCGAGCACCGCTCGCCCGGCATCCGTGATCTGGAGCGGGGCCTGCCCGACCTGCCGCCGCTGCCGCACGTGCGCTACCGCCTGGTGTCCGCCGAGGTGGGCTCTCCGCGGGCGCCCTGGGGCCGCATCTTCGGCGACCTGCTGGTCCGACGGCGCTCGGCCCACGGGATGCGCCGCGTCGGTCTGCGCGCGAGCCTGCAGCTCTTTCCCGACGCCGAGGTGCTCCACGTCTCGCACGCCTCGCACTTCTCGCTGCTCAACCATCCTGAGGTCGATCGAGCAATGCGAGACTGGCTGGCATGACGTCGCCCAGCGGTCCCGATCGAGAGCTCCGCGCCGAGGTCCACATCGACGCCCCGCCCGAGCGGGTGTGGCGCGCGCTCGTGGACTTCTCCCGGATGCCCGCCCGCAGTCCCGAGCTGGTCCGCATGGTGCGCCTGGGCCGAGGCGAGCTCGCCCCGGGGGCGCAGTACGTCGGCATCAACCGCCGCGGCCCGGTCGTGTGGCCCACCCGCAACCGGATCGTGGCGCTCGAGCCCGGCCGCCTGCTCGCCTGGGACACCCTCTCCAGCGGGGCGCGCTGGGTCTTCGAGCTGACCCCCGAGGTCGCGGGGACGTCCCTGGTGCAGCGCCGACCGGTGACCACGGGGCTGACGGTGCTCTCGCGAGTGTTCGCTCCGCTGGCGCTCGGCGGCAGCGCCTCCCACGCCGACGAGCTGGAGGCGGGGATGCGCAGCAGCCTGGAGGCGCTCAAGGCCGAGGTGGAGTCCGGAGCCGGGTCGAGGGCCTGAGTCCGGCTCGTCCGCTGTCCGCGAACAACCCCGGGTCGCCCGTGGATTGGTCGATGCGGGCGGCTAGTGTCGAGCCCGTGAGTGAGACTTCCAGTTCCGACATCTCGATGAACGGCGGCGTGCCCTCCTACGGGCTCGACGACAACGTCTACCAGCGGCTGCTCAAGGAGCGGATCGTCTTCCTGGGCTCGGAGGTGCGCGACCAGAACGCCAACGCGATCTGTGCCCAGATGCTCCTGCTCAACGCCGAGGACCCCGAGGGCGACATCTTCTTGTACATCAACTCGCCGGGCGGCTCGGTCGACTCCGGCATGGCGATCTACGACACCATGAACTACATCTCCAACGACGTCGCCACGGTCGCCATGGGCCTCGCAGCGTCGATGGGGCAGTTCCTGCTGTGCGCGGGAGCGCCGGGCAAGCGCTACGCGCTGCCCCACTCCCGGATCATGATGCACCAGCCCTCCGGCGGCATGGGGGGCTCGGCCTCCGACATCAAGATCCAGGCCCAGCAGTCGCTGCACATCAAGAAGGTGCTCTTCGACCTGATCAGCCAGCACACCGGTCAGCCGCTGGAGCAGGTGGAGACCGACGCGGACCGCGACCGCTGGTTCACCGCCCAGGAGGCCAAGGAGTACGGCTTCATCGACAAGGTCGTCGCCAACGCCGGCCAGGTCGCCGACCAGGGCCGCCCGGCCCACGGCAAGAACTAAGGACTGACGTGAATTACTACATCCCGCAATGGGAGGAGCGGACGTCCTACGGCATCCGCCGCATCGACCCCTACGCCAAGCTGTTCGAGGACCGCATCATCTTCCTCGGCACCCCGATCAGCGACGACATCGCCAACGCGGTGATGGCCCAGCTGCTGTGCCTGGAGTCGATGGACCCCGACCGCGACATCCAGATCTACATCAACTCGCCCGGTGGCTCGTTCACCGCGCTGACCGCGATCTACGACACGATGCGCTTCATCAAGCCCGACGTGCAGACGGTGTGCCTGGGGCAGGCGGCCTCGGCCGCGGCGATCCTGCTCGCCGCGGGCGCGGCGGGCAAGCGCCTGGCGCTGCCCAACAGCCGGATCCTGATCCACCAGCCCTACACCGAGGGCACCTACGGTCAGGCGTCGGACATCGAGATCCAGGCCAACGAGATCCTGCGGATGCGCGAGCTGCTCGAGCAGATGATCTCCGAGCACTCCGGCAAGGACGTGGCGCAGGTCAGCCAGGACATCGAGCGCGACAAGATCCTCACCGCCGAGCAGGCCGTGGAGTACGGCCTGATCGACGCCGTGCTCGAGTCGCGCAAGTCCTCCCTCGCCGGGGTCTGAGCGGCTCGGCCCGTGAGAGCCTGCCTGGCAGAGAACGGGTCCCGACCTTTGACCGTGTCCCTGCCCCGCGGCCGGCCCCCGCGGGTTAGTTTTGGACCCGCACGGTCAATCCACCCGGTCCGGGCGAGCGTGCGCTCGTGGGCCCCGATGAGGAGGAGGCGTGCCGATGGCACGCATCGGTGACGGCGGCGACCTGCTGAAGTGCAACTTCTGCGGGAAGAGTCAGAAGCAGGTCAAGCGCCTGATCGCCGGTCCTGCGGTGTACATCTGTGATGAGTGCATCGACCTGTGCAACGAGATCATCGAGGAGGAGCTCGCCGACGGCAACGAGGTCGGTCTGGACGAGCTGCCCAAGCCCCGCGAGATCGTGGAGTTCCTCGACTCCTACGTCATCGGCCAGGAGACCGCGAAGAAGTCGCTGGCCGTGGCGGTCTACAACCACTACAAGCGGGTGCAGGCCGGGGTCGGGGTCGCCGGGCACCGCAGCCGCGAGGAGCAGGTCGAGCTCGCCAAGTCCAACATCTTGGTGATCGGGCCGACCGGGTGCGGCAAGACCTACCTGGCCCAGACGCTGGCGCGCATGCTCAACGTGCCGTTCGCGATCGCCGACGCCACCGCGCTCACCGAGGCCGGCTACGTCGGTGAGGACGTCGAGAACATCCTGCTCAAGCTGATCCAGGCCGCCGACTACGACGTCAAGAAGGCCGAGACCGGCATCATCTACATCGACGAGATCGACAAGGTGGCGCGCAAGGCCGAGAACCCCTCGATCACCCGTGACGTCTCCGGTGAGGGTGTGCAGCAGGCGCTGCTGAAGATCCTCGAGGGGACCACCGCCTCGGTGCCGCCGCAGGGCGGGCGCAAGCACCCGCACCAGGAGTTCATCCAGATCGACACCACCAACATCCTCTTCGTGGTGGGCGGTGCGTTCGCCGGCCTGGAGCAGATCGTCGAGCAGCGGATCGGCCGCAAGACCCTCGGGTTCGCCTCCGAGCTCGCCACGAAGGAGGAGCGTGACCTGGAGCAGATCTTCTCCGAGGTCATGCCCGAGGACCTGCTCAAGTTCGGCCTGATCCCCGAGTTCATCGGCCGCCTGCCGGTCATCGCCACCGTCGACAAGCTCAACCGCGAGGCCCTGGTGCAGATCCTGACCGAGCCGCGCAACGCGCTGGTCAAGCAGTACCAGAAGCTCTTCGACCTCGACGGGGTCGAGCTGGAGTTCACCGTCGAGGCCGTCGACGCTGTCGCCGACCAGGCGTTGGAGCGCGGCACCGGCGCCCGCGGGCTGCGCGCCATCATCGAGGAGGTGCTGCTCCACGTGATGTACGACGTGCCCTCCCGGGAGGACGTCGAGCGCGTGATCATCACCGACGAGGTGGTGCGTGAGCAGGCCGAGCCCACCATCGTGCCCCGTGGCGCCGACCCGAAGAAGAAGAAGTCGGCCTGACCCTGCCGGCGTCGCCCGCCGCGACGCGCTTCCCTGAGATCTGTCGATGAGCCCCCTCGAGCTGCTGCTGCTCGCAGTCGCCTTGGCGATGGATGCCGTGGCGGTCTCGCTGGCGCTCGGTCTGCAGCTGCGCCGACCTCGGCTGCGCGACGCGCTGCTCGCGGCCGGGGCCTTCGGCCTGTTCCAGGCCCTGATGCCGGTGCTCGGCTGGGTGCTTGCGTTCTGGTTCGCCGACGCGGTCGCGCAGGTGGCGCCGTGGATCGCCTTCGGCCTGCTCACGGCCATCGGGGTCAACATGGCGCGTGAGGGCCTGGGCGAGCAGGCCGAGCACGAGGCGCAGGCGGCCGGCGCGGGGCGCCTCACGGTGCGCGCCACGCTGCCACTCGCGGTGGCGACCTCGATCGATGCTGCGGCCGCGGGGGTGACCTTCGGTTTCCTCGATGTCGCCGTGCTCCCCGCGGTGGCGCTGATCGGGGTGGTGACCTTCGTGCTGTCGTGGATCGCGGTCGAGGTCGGCTCGCGGGTGGGGGAGCGACTGGGTGGCCGTGCCGAGCTGCTCGGGGGAGTGGTCCTCGTGCTGATCGGGCTGCGGATCCTGCTCACCCACCTAGGCGTGCTCTAGGCGCGAGCCAGCAGGTCGGCCTCCTGCGCCTCGGTGAGCCCGGTGAGCGCGCCGTCGGTCTCGCGCCACCACGCCAGGGTGTCGCCGGCCGTACGGGCGACCGGTCGCACCTCCAGCCCGGCGGCGCGGGCAGGCGCCGGGTCGTGCGCCAGCAGACCGGCATGCTCCGGGGGGAGCCACAGCGGCAGCGACCCCGCCCCCATCCAGGGCTCGACGCCGAGCTCGAGCAGCCGCTCGCTGGACACCCAGCGCCAGTCCGGGTCAGCGGCGCCGACGCCGTCGGCGACCGCGGCGAGCAGGTCGGACCGGGAGTGCACCGGCCCGACGGCGTCGACCACACCCGTGACTCGGCGCGCGGCGGCCGAGACGATCCAGGCGGCCAGGTCGCGCACGTCGATCACCTGGTTGAGGTCGTCGGGGTCGCCGGGTGCCAGGACCGGGCCGGGCCGCTGCCGGGCCCGGTCCAGACGCACCGGCCAGTAGGTGAACCGGCCCGACGGGTCACCCGGACCCACGATCAGACCTGGGCGCACCAGGTAGCAGGAGTCGGTGCCTTGCTGCACGAGCCGCTCGCAGGCGACCTTCATCGCGCCGTAGACCTCCGGCGACTCCAGGGGGTCCCGGTCGTCGTGGATCGCGGGGAGCAGGGGCAGGTCCGTGGACCCGAGGTCCTGGGTGGAATGCTCGGCGTAGACGCTGACCGAGGAGACGAAGACCCAGTGGGCACGGGGGAGTGCCGCGACGGCGCGCTCGACCCAGGACGGCGTGCGGGCGACGTCGACCACCGCCTCGACACCCGCGAGCTCTGCCAGGGGGCCCGCGGTGCCGCCTGCTCGGTCGAGGGGCAGGTGGGTGGCGCCGTCCGGCACGGCCTCGGTGCCCCGGCACGCGGCGAGGACGTCGTGGCCTTCGTCGAGCGCGGCGCGCACCACGGCGCGGCTCAGGAACCGGGTGCCGCCCAGGACGAGGATCCGCACCACCCCATCGAACTCGGGCGGGGGCGCGGCGGCAACCGCGGTTCGCTGCCGGCGAACGCTGCGGGGTGGGCGCTCAGGGGCTCGCGATCTCGGCCGAGACGTGGATCGGCGGTCCGGTCGCGCCCGAGCCCTCCTCGCTCGGCAGGTAGGCGAGCTCGCCGACCACCTTGGCCGCGGCGGCGAGGTCGTCGCCGGCCTGGCGCAGCAGCGCCAGCAGCTGCTCGTCGGCGGTGATGCTCACCTCGCTCAGCTCGGTGCGCATCGAGACCTTGGCCTGCGACTTCACCCCGCGCAGCGCGGTGAGTGCCTCCGAGACCGCGCTGAGCATGGCCGGCTCCCCAGCGCTCTGGTCGCCCGCGGCCGGCCACGCCTGGCGGTGCACCGAGCCCTCCTGCCACCACGACCAGACCTCCTCGGTGACGTAGGGCAGGAACGGCGCCAGCAAGCGCAGCTGGACGTGCAGTGCGATGGCCAGGGCCGCCCGGGCGGAGTGGGCTGCGGCGTCGCCGCGCTCACCGTAGGCGCGCTCCTTGACCAGCTCGACGTAGTCGTCGCAGAAGGTCCAGAAGAAGCGCTCGGTGACCTCGAGGGCCGTGGTGTAGTCGTAGGCCTCGAACGCGGTCGTGGCCCGCTGCACCGTGCCGGCCAGCGCCGCCAGCAGGGCACGGTCGATCGGCTCGGTCACCGCGCCGGACTCGGTCTGGGTGGCCTGGACGCTCCCGAGCACGAACCGGGAGGCGTTGAGCACCTTCATCGCCAGTCGGCGCCCGACCTTCATCTGGGTCTCGTCGAACGGCGAGTCGAGCCCCGGGCGGGCAGTCGCGGCACGCCACCGCACGGCATCGGCGCCGTACTTGTCGAGGATCTCGGTGGGGACGATGACGTTGCCCTTGGACTTCGACATCTTCTTGCGATCGGGGTCGACGACGAAGCCCGAGATCAGCGCGTGGCTCCAGGGGACACAGCCGTGCTCGAAGTGGGACCGGACCACCCGGGAGAACAACCAGGTGCGGATGATGTCGTGGGCATGGGTGCACAAGTCCATGGGGAACACCCGGTCGAACAGGTCGGGGTCCGACTCCCACTTGCCCGCGATCTGGGGGGTCAGTGACGACGTGGCCCAGGTGTCCATGATGTCGGGGTCGCCCACGAAGCCGCCGGGCTTGCCGCGCTGATCCTCCCCGTAGCCCGACGGGCAGTCGGTCGAGGGGTCGATCGGCAGGTCGGCCTCGCGCGGCAGCAGCGGGTGCTGGTAGTCGGGCTCACCCTCGTCGTCGAGCGGGTACCACGCCGGGAACGGGATCCCGAAGAAGCGCTGGCGCGAGATCAGCCAGTCACCGTTGAGCCCCCCGACCCAGTTCTCGTAACGGTGCCTCATGTGGGAGGGCACCCACTCGATCTCGGAGCCGCGCTCGACCAGCTCCGCGCGCAGGTCCGCCTCGCGCCCGCCGTTGCGCAGGTACCACTGACGGGTGGAGACGATCTCCAGCGGCTTGTCGCCCTTCTCGTAGAAGTTGACCATCCGCTGGGTCGGCGTGGGCTCGCCGTCGAGGTCGCCGGACTCGCGCAGCAGCGCGACCATCGCCTCCCGGGCGCTGAACGCGGTCTTGCCGGCCAGCTCGCCGTACGGCGCCTCGGCGTGACGCAGCCAGTCCGGGGTCTCTCGGTGCAAGCGCCCGTCACGGCCGATCACGGTGCGGACCGGGAGATCCAGCTCGCGCCACCACTGGACGTCGGTGAGGTCGCCGAAGGTGCAGCACATCGCGATGCCGGCGCCCTTGTCCGGCTCGGCCGCCTGGTGGGCCAGCACCGGGACCTCGACGCCGAAGACCGGGGAGGTGACCGTGGTGCCGAAGAGGTCCTGGTAGCGCTCGTCGTCGGGGTGGGCGATCAGCGCGACCACGGCGGGGATCAGCTCGGGCCGCGTGGTCTCGATGTGCACCGGCGAGCCATCGGCGCGGTGGTAGGCCACCCGGTGGTAGTGCCCCGGGTAGTCACGCGACTCGAGCTCGGCCTGGGCGACCGCGGTCTGGAAGGTGACGTCCCACAGCGTCGGCGCCTCCTGCAGGTAGGCCTCGCCTCGAGCGAAGTTGCGCAGGAACGCCCGCTGGGACAGCGCCTGGGTGTCGCGGCCGACCGTGGTGTAGGTCTGCGACCAGTCGACGGAGAGCCCGAGCTGGCGCCACAGCGCCTCGAAGGCCTTCTCGTCCTCGACCACCAGCTCCTCGCACAGCTCGATGAAGTTCGGGCGGCTGATCGGCAGCTGCCGCTTGGGGTCGGGCTTCTCGGGCGGGGTGAACTCGGGGTCGTAGGGCAACGAGGGGTCGCAGCGCACGCCGTAGTAGTTCTGCACCCGACGCTCGGTGGGAAGCCCGTTGTCGTCCCACCCCATCGGGTAGAAGACCTCCTTGCCCCGCATCCGCTGGAACCGGGCGATGAGGTCGGTGTGGGTGTAGGAGAACACGTGACCCACGTGCAGCGAGCCCGAGACCGTCGGCGGAGGGGTGTCGATCGAGTAGATCTCCTCGCGCGGGCGTGAGCGGTCGAACTCATAGATCCCCTGGTCCTTCCAGGCGGCCGACCACCGGTGCTCCAGCCCCTCCAGAGCCGGTCGCTCCGGTACGCCGGCGCCGGCGGTCGGCGTCGGCGTGGTCGCGGGCTGTGGCTGGCTCTGGGTCATGGCCCGAATCCTACGAAGCCGCCGCCACGGGCGGCGAATCGAGCATCAGCAGATCGAGGTTCCGGGCAGTCCGAGTCGCCGGCTGATCTCCATGGGGACACCGGGGTCGTCGATCTCCAGCTCGGCCATGACCTGGTCGCCGTAGGGCGCCACCTCGTTCACCGCCGAGACGCCGTACGGCTTGGTCAGGTCGTCCGGTGACACCTCGGCGGGGTGGAGGCCAGGGGGAGGGGTGAACAGTGCGCGCGCTGTCGTCGGCGAGGTCACGCTCACCGTCTTCAGCTCGCACGGGGTGTCCTCCAGGATCGGCAGTGAGTAGCCGAGCGTGCCCCCCAGGGCAGCGAGGTCCTGTGCCTCCTGCGTGGGCGCCGGTGGGTCCCCGCTCAGCACGTCCGGCACCACCTCGGCGTCGTTGGACACCACCACGACGGTGCGTCCGTCGCCGGCGTCGTCGACGCGGACGTTCTTGGCCGCCACGCTTTGCCGGAAGCCTGTGTCCGGCCCGGGGCGGTAGACACCGTCGTCGGACGAGCGCCACCCCGCCCGCTCGACGCGCGCTCGCGCACTGGCGGCGGGTAGGCCGACCACGTAGATGTTGGTGCTGCCGGTGCCGACGTAGGTCTCCAGGCGACGCCACAGCAGGTCGCCGAACGGAGCCACCTGCAGCTTGAGGAAGGCGCTGTTGATGTAGCCGCCCGCCGCGACCTCGGTGTCGTCGTCGACGTCGATCCCGGGCGACCCGGTGAACCCGGCGATGTCGGCGACGAGGATCTGGTCGGTCTTCCCCTCGGGCAGCCAACGGACCAGGTTGGCCGCGGTGAGCGGGTCGTCACCGGGGGTCACCGGCTGGAACTCCTCGCCTCCGCCGCCCACGACGCCGGTGACCGCGAGGCTGCCGGCAACCACAGTGGCGGCGACCGCGCCCGCGGTGGCCGCCATGGCCGTGCGTCGGCGGCGACGAGCCACGCGGACCGGCTGCTCGGCGTCGCCGGGGCCGGCGAGCGTGCTGACGTCGGCGGCGAGCGCGTCGAAGCGCGCCTGGATCGGGTCGCGGGTCTCAGGCATGGGGGACCTCCTGACCGGTCTGATGTGTCTGGTCGGCGGACGGGGGATCGGTCGGCTCCCCGAGGAGCTCGGCCAGCGCGGCGCGGCCGCGGGCCAGCCGAGCCTTGACGGTGCCGGTGGGGCAGCGCTCCACCTCGGCGACCTGCGCGACCGGGAGGTCGGCGAGGTGGTGCAGGACCACTGCCCGACGCTGGGGATCGGGCAGCTTCCGCAGCGCATCGACCAGCACCAGCGTGTCCTCGTCCGGCGCGGGGTGGTGCTCGGTGTCGCGTTGGCCGACCAGGTGCCGCAGCGCGGTCCGGGCACGGCGCCAGCGGCTGATCGCCTGGCGCACCGCTACGCGGCGCACCCAGGAACCCGGGTCGTCGTAGTCGCGGATCCTGCTCCAGCGCGTCCAGGCACTGGTGTAGGCATCCTGGGCGACCTCCTCGGCGGCTCCGAGGTCGCCGGTCACCGCGTAGGCGCAGGCGACGGTGCGGGGCCACGTCGCCTCGTAGAACTCGGTGAAGTCCGGCTGCTGCGCTGACGTCGGCATCCCACGATCCTGTCCCACCCGTTCACGGCGCGAGCGCCCTGACACACCACACACGCGCGAGCGGCGTCACCGGTTGCATCGCCTCGCCGAGTGCTTCGCCGACGCCCGTAGACTCGACCCGCCATGGCACAGACCTCCCCCGGCGCGACCGACGACCCCGGCGCGGCCTACGACGATGTCCAGCGCGCGCTCCTCGCCCGCTGGCCCGAGACCCGTCTCGACCCCTCCCTGCAACGCATCCAAGCGCTCGTGGAGCTCCTGGGAGACCCGCAGCGGGCCTATCGCTCGGTGCACCTGACCGGCACCAACGGCAAGACGAGCACCTCTCGGCTGGTCGACGACCTGCTGCGCGGGGCCGGCCTGCGCACCGGCCGCTTCACCAGCCCACACCTGGAGTCGATGCGCGAGCGCATCAGCGTCGACGGCGAGCCGCTCACCGAGGCGGCATTCGTCCGCGGCTGGCGCGATGTGGCGCCGTACGTCGACCTGGTCGACCAGCAGGGTGAGCATCCGACGAGCTTCTTCGAGGCCTCGGTGGCGATGGCCTACGCCGCTTTCGCCGACGCTCCGATCGAGGTCGCCGTCGTCGAGGTCGGCATGGGCGGCGCCTGGGACGCCACCAACGTCATCGACGCCGACGTCGCGGTCATCACGCCGATCTCGGTCGACCACTCCCGCTACCTGGGCGACTCACCGACCGCGATCGCGCGCGAGAAGGTCGGCATCATCAAGCCGAACTCCGTCGCGGTCGTCGCCACCCAGGAGGAGGAGGTGATGGAGGTCGTCGTGGAGCGCGCCCGCGAGGTCGGCGCCCAGCTGCTGGTCGAGGGCGTTCACTTCGGGGTGACCAGCGCGGTGCCCGCGGTCGGGGGGCAGATGGTGAACCTCGGCGTGGACGACCTGACCTTCGAGGACCTCTTCCTGCCGTTGTACGGCGTCCACCAGGCCCACAACGCGGCGCTCGCGCTGACCGCGGCGCACGCGCTGCTCGGCCCTGGCGCACTGACCGGTCAGGTCGTCGAGCAGGCCTTCGCCGCCGCGGCATCGCCCGGTCGGTTGGAGATCATCCGCCGAGGTCCGACGATCCTGCTGGACGCAGCGCACAACCCCCATGGCGCGGCCGCTGTCGTGGAGGCGGTGCGCGAGTTCTTCACCTTCGACCCCCTCATCGGGGTGCTGGGGGTCATGGCGGACAAGGACGTCGAGGGTCTCCTCGTGGAGCTCGAGCCGGTCCTCTCCGAGGTGGTGTGCACCCAGAACACCACCGACCGCTGCCTCCCCGCCGAGGAGCTGGCCGACGTGGCTCGCGACATCTTCGGGGAGCATCGGGTCACCGTCGCCCCACGGCTCGACGACGCGATCGAGACCGCGGTCTCCATGGCCGAGACCGGGGGCGTCCTGGGCGAGTCGATCGGCTCGGGCGGCGTGCTCGTCACCGGCTCGGTGATCACCGCCGGTCAGGCCCGCACCCTGCTCAAGCGATCCACGCCGGACCGGACCGATGCCTGAGCAGGAGCACGACGAGACCGCCTCGGCGGGTCGCCACGACCGGCTCGGGTCGGTGCGCCGCTCGATGTGCGCGGGGATCCTGGGGCTCCAGACGGTGGCCCTGGTGCCGGTCTCCTCGGTCCTGCTGCCCCTGACCGACCTGTCCACCCCGATGAGCCTGCTGATCGGCATCGGCCTGCCGCTGCTCTGTCTCGCCGGAGCCGCCACGATGCGCGGCTCCCGTGGCGGCGCGATCGGCTGGGGTGCCCAGCTGGCGACCCTCGTAGCGGGCTTCGCGACGCCGTGGCTCTTCGGCCTGGGTGTCGTCTTCACCGCGCTCTACGGCGGGTGCTGGGTGCTCGGCGCGAAGATCGACCGGGAGCGCGCCGAGCGGATCGCCCAGCACGAGCGCGAGCAGGCCGGCCCGGGCCGTCACGAGCCAACCGCGGGACCGACCACGGGAGGGCCCGGCGCGGTTGGCTAGGCTCGCGGCCATGCCTGCACAGCCCGACGTCTCCGACACCGCCCAGCGCACGCTCGTCCTGCTCAAGCCGGACGCGGTGCGTCGCGGCCTGGTGGGCGCGATCCTCTCCCGGTTCGAGGACCGCGGCCTGCACATCGTGGCCATGGAGCAGCGCACCATCGAGGAGTCCCTGGCCGACGCGCACTACGCCGAGCACGTCGATCGCGACTTCTACCCCCCGCTGCGGGCCTTCGTGACCTCCGGGCCGCTGGTGGCCCTGGTGCTGGAGGGCGACCAGGCGATCGAGGTGGTGCGCGGGATCAACGGCGCCACCGACGGTCGCAAGGCCGCTCCCGGGACGATCCGCGGCGACTACTCGCTGTCCAACCGCGAGAACCTCGTCCACGGCTCCGACTCCCCGGAGTCCGCCGAGCGCGAGATCGGCATCTGGTTCCCCTCGCTGTAAGCGCGTGTCGTCCCCGGCCACGGGGTCTGTGCTGCCTACGCTGCCGATGACAGCAGCTGTGACGGGAGTGCGGACCTGCGATGGCGAACAGTTTCATCGGACGCGACATGGCCGTCGACCTCGGCACGGCCAACACCTTGGTCTACGTCCGCGGCAAGGGCGTGCTGCTCGACGAGCCCAGCGTGGTCGCCCTGAACTCCAGCACCGGTGAGGTGCTGGCGGTCGGTCACGAAGCCAAGCGGATGCTGGGGCGCACGCCGGACAACATCACCGCCATCCGGCCGCTCCAGGACGGCGTCATCGCCGACTTCGACGCCACCGAGCAGATGCTGCGGTTCTTCATCCAGCAGGTGCACCGCCGCCGCTACTTCGCCAAGCCCCGCCTGGTGATCTGCGTCCCCAGCGGCATCACCGCGGTGGAGCAGCGCGCGGTCAAGGAGGCCGGCTACCAGGCAGGTGCCCGCCGGGTCTACATCGTCGAGGAGCCGATGGCGGCCGCGATCGGTGCGGGACTCCCGGTCCACGAGGCCACCGGCAACATGGTGGTCGACGTCGGCGGCGGCACCACCGAGGTCGCGGTGATCTCCCTCGGCGGCATCGTGACCAGCCTCAGCGTGCGCACGGCCGGTGACGACATCGACCAGGCGATCATCGCGTGGATGAAGAAGGAGCACTCGCTCCTGCTCGGTGAGCGCACTGCCGAGGAGATGAAGATGACCCTCGGCACGGCCTTCCCGCTCACCAAGGAGCCGGAGGCCGAGATCCGCGGCCGCGACATGGTCTCGGGCCTCCCCACGACCGCGGTGGTCGCCAGCAGCGACCTGCGCCACGCGATCGAGGAGCCGCTGAACGACATCGTCGATGCCGTGCGCACGACCTTGGACCAGACCCCGCCCGAGCTGGCCGGCGACATCATGGACCGCGGCCTGGTCCTGACCGGCGGCACCGCACTGCTGCGCGGGCTGGACGAGCGGCTGCGTCACGAGACCGGGATGCCCGTGCACGTCGCCGAGGACCCGCTGCACTCGGTCGCTCTGGGGGCGGGCAAGTGCGTCGAGGAGTTCGAGGCGCTCCAGCAGGTCCTGGTCTCCGAGAACCGTCGCTGAGGGGTGAGGGAGAAGTGGTGAGGCGCAAGGCTCCGCGCACGTCGGAGGAGCGCAAGCGGCGCACGTCGCGCTCGCTCGTCGGCGTCATGGCCCTGGCCAGCGTCACGGTGATGGCCGTGGACGCCCAGGGCGGGCAGGACTCGCCCCTCGACCCCGTCCGGGGCGTGCTGGGCGAGGCGCTGGGCCCGGCGCAGGAGTCGGCAGCCACGGTCGCCCGCCCGCTGCACGAGATCCCGGAGTTCTTCGCCTCCAACCGCTCGCTGCGCGCGGACGTGCGCGAGCTCGAGGCCGAGAACGCCCGGCTGCGCGGCCAGGTGAACACCACCTCCCAGCTGCGCTACCGGGCCGCCGAGCTGGAGGGTCTTCTGACCTCCTCCAAGCGCTCGGGCCTGGCGATGGTGCCGGCCCGTGTGGTCTCCATCGGTCCGGCCCAGAGCTTCAGCCACACCGTGACCATCGACGCCGGTCGTGACGCCGGCGTGCGGGCCGACATGACGGTGCTCAACAACGACGGACTGGTGGGCCGGGTGATCGACGTGCGTCGTGGGTCGGCCACCGTGCTGCTGGTCATCGACCAGCGCTCGACCGTGGGAGCGCGGCTCGGCTCCAACGCCGAGGTCGGCTTCCTGCAGGGGCGGGGCTCGCTCGACGGCACCAGCCGGCTCGACCTGGACCTGGTCGACGACTCCCAGACCCCCGGCAAGGACGACGTCGTGGTCAGCTGGGGGAGCCGCGGGGGCGGGCCGTACGTCGCCGGCGTGCCGATCGGCAGCGTGCAGAAGGTCTACTCCAGCCCGCTGGAGCAGGCCAAGCACGCGGTCGTCGAGCCCTACGTCGACTTCTCCTCCCTCGACGTCGTCGGCGTGGTGGTGACCGAGCGGACCAAGAGCGACCGCACGGTGATCCGGGCCGGAGACCCCACCGGCGCAGGCGTCCCGGCGCGGGGAGGTCGCTGATGAAGGCGATGCGTGGTCTCGTGTTCGCGCTGGTGCTTCTGGTAGCCGTCGTGCTCCAGGTCAGCTTCTTCGGCTACTTCTCCTTCGACGGCGTGGTGCCCAACCTCGCTCTGCTCATCGTGGTCGCGGCCGGTCTCACTCGCGGCCCTGAGCTCGCTGTCGCCCTGGGGTTCGTGGGTGGGCTGGCGGCCGACCTGCTGCCTCCGGCCGAGCACGTCGCGGGCCGGTGGGCCCTCGCGCTGGTCGTCGTCGGCTACCTCGCGGGGCGGGTGCGCACCGACACGGCGCGTTCCACGGTGGGTGCGCTGGTCACCGTCGCGGCCTGCTCGTTCGTCGGCACCTCGGTGTACGCCCTGACGGGGTTGGTCACCGGCGACCCCGCCACCACACCGGTTGAGGCGTTGCAGGTCCTGCCGCGTGCGGTGCTCTACGACGTGCTCCTGGCGCCCTTCGTGCTCCCGCTGGCGATCCGGATGTTCCGCCGCCTGCGACCCGAGCAGGTCGCGGTGGCCTGACGTGGCGACGATCACCGCCTACCGCACGGGCGAGCCGGTCACCGGTGGAGTCCGGAGCCGCACCCTGGGTCGCAATCGACTCGGGGTCATCCTCGTGCTCGTCCTCGCGCTCTTCCTGACCCTGCTCGGGCGGCTGTGGTACCTCCAGGTCTCCTCCGGCGACGACTACCAGGCCAAGGCAGCCGACCAGTCGATCCGCGAGGTCGTGGTGCAGCCGGCCCGGGGCCTGATCGTCGACGACATGGGACGCCCCCTGGTGGCCAACCGCGCCTCGTGGGTTGTCACCGTCGACCGCACCTTGTTCGGCAAGCTTCCCGAGGAGGTGCAGGACGGCCTGGTCCGGCGGGTCGCGAAGTCCGTGGGCTCGACGCCCCAGGGGATCCGCGACCGTCTGGTGCTGTGCGGTCAAGAGGGCTCGAAGGCCGGTGCGTGCTGGAACGGCTCGCCCTACCAGCCGGTGCCCATCGCCACCGACATCCGCCAGCAGACCGCGCTCTCGATCATGGAGCAGAACGAGGACTTCCCCTCGATCCTCGTCGAGCGGCAGACGGTGCGTGCCTACCCCTCCCCGTTCGGGATCAACGCCGCTCACCTGCTGGGCTACCTCAGCCCGATCACCGAGGGCGAGCTCGACGTGGCGCAGGAGAAGGACGACGAGTCGGTCCACGGCGCCTCGGTCGTCGGCCGGGCCGGCATCGAACGGGCCTACGACAAGGACCTGCGGGGCTTCCCCGGCTACAAGCAGGTGGCCGTGGACTCGATGGGCCGGGTGCTCGGTGACTCCGGTGAGCTGCGCGGCCGCGTCGGCAACACCGTGGTCACCTCGATCGACGCCCGGGTGCAGGCGGTGGTGGAGCAGCAGCTCGCCCAGACCATCAAGACCGCACGCGCCACCGTCGACCCGGTGACCGGGCGGCTCTACGCCGCGGACTCCGGCGCCGCCGTGGTGCTCGAGGCCGACACCGGTCGCGTGGTCGCCATGGCGAGCCAACCGACCTACGACCCGGAGGTCTGGGTCGACGGCATCAGCTCGCGCCAGCTCAAGCGCCTCTACTCCGACAAGGCGGGCACCCCGCTGCTCTCGCGGGCGACCCAAGGTCAGTTCGCGCCGGGCTCGACCTGGAAGCCGTTCATGACCGTGGGCGCCCTGCAGAACGGCTACAGCCAGGCCACCACGCTGCCCTGCTCCTCGGGCTTCCAGGTCGGCAACCGGGTGTTCAAGAACTACGAGTCCGGCGCCTACGGCTACATCGGGTTCCAGAAGGCGCTCGAGGTCTCCTGCAACACCTTCTTCTACCGGGTCGGCTACAACTTCTGGCAGAAGTACGGCAGCGACGTCGACGACGTCGACGCCAAGGACCCCCTCGTCGAGATCGCCCAGACCTTCGGCTTCGGCGAGAAGACCGGCATCGACATCCCGGGCGAGGCCACGGGCCGCATCGCCGACCGGCAGTGGAAACGCGACTACTACGAGTCGATGAAGGACTACTACTGCAAGGTCGGCAAGGAGCCGGGCTACGACTTCCTGCACCGCTTCGCGCGCGAGTTCTGCGTGGAGGGCTACGCCTACCGAGCCGGGGACGCGGTCAACTTCGCGATCGGGCAGGGCGACACCGTGGTGACCCCGCTGCAGCTGGCCCGCGGGTACGCCGCGATCTCCAACGGCGGCACGCTCTACGAGCCACGCGTCGCCAAGGCCGTGGTGAGTCCCGACGGCTCGGTCACGCGCGAGATCGCGCCGAAGGTCCAGGGCACGGTCAAGATCTCCGACTCCGACCTGTCCTTCCTCGACCAGGCGCTGCAGAACGTCGCCCGGGTCGGCACGATGTCCTGGCGCCTCGTGGGCTTCCCCCTGGACCAGGTGCGAGTGCGCGCCAAGACCGGGTCGGCGGAGGTCTACGGCAAGCAGAGCACCTCCTGGGTCGCCTCCTACACCAAGGACTACGTCGTGGTGATGATGGTCAGCCAGGGCGGCACCGGCTCGGGCACCTCGGGCCCGGCGATCCGCAAGATCTGGGAGACCTTGTACGGCGTCCGCGGCGAGTCCGTGCAGCCCCGACAGGCGGCGATCCCCGGCACCGCCCCGCCCTCGAAGCTCCCGGTCTTCGCCAAGGACGGGTCGATCCTGCCGCCCGACGTGAGGAAGAAGAGCTCGTGACCGCCTTGATGAGCCCGCCTCGTCGGCGGATCCGCACCGAGTCCACCCTGGCGCGGGTCCCGCGGCTGGACTGGATCCTGCTGGCCGTCACCGCCGTGCTGCTGGTGCTCGGCACCCTGCTCGTCTGGTCGGCCACCGTCGAGCGGGACTCGCTGACCGGCGGTGATCCCCAGGCGCTGATGCGCCGGCACCTGGTCAACATCGCCATCGGAGTCGTGCTGTGCGTCCTCGCCGCTGCCACCGACCACCGCTGGGTCCGACTGCTCGCTCCGCTGGTCTACGCCGCGTCGCTGATCGGCCTGGTGCTGGTGCTGGCGATGGGCAGCACGATCAACGGGTCGCGCTCCTGGCTGATCGTGGGCGGCATGTCCATCCAACCCTCGGAGTTCGCCAAGCTCGCCGTGGTCACGATGATGGCACTGTGGGTCGCCGAGCGCACCGAGGGCTCGTGGCGCCAGTGGGTGGTCGACGACCTCGACATCGTCGGGATGCTGGCGCTGGCGGGGGTGCCCGCCGCGCTGATCCTGCTCCAGCCCGACCTGGGCACGCTGCTCGTGCTGCTCGCGACGGTCTTCGGCGTGGTCGCGGCCTCGGGTGCGGGTCGACGCTGGCTGCTGGGGCTGGTGCTCAGCGGCGTGGGGCTGGCGGTGGTCGCGGTGCAGGGCGGCCTGCTCAAGGAGTACCAGCTCGACCGGTTCCTGGCCTTCACCAACCCGGCGCTCGACCCACGCGGGGCCGGCTACAACACCGAGCAGGCCCGCACCGCGATCGGCAACGGAGGTGTCTTCGGCCAAGGGCTCTTCGACGGATCACAGACCAGGGCGGGGTTCGTGCCCGAGCAGCAGACCGACTTCATCTTCACCGTGGCCGGGGAGGAGCTGGGCCTGGTGGGTGCCGGCCTGCTGATCATCCTGCTGGCGGTGGTGATCTGGCGGGCCCTGGCCATCGCCGCCGACGCCGACGACATCTTCGGACGGCTCACCGCGGCCGGTGTCGCCTGCTGGTTCGGATTCCAGGCGTTCCAGAACATCGGGATGTGCCTGGGCATCATGCCGGTCACCGGCGTCCCGCTCCCGCTGGTCTCCTACGGCGGCTCCTCGATGTTCGCCGCGCTGATGGCCGTCGGCTTGCTGCAGAACATCCACCTGCGCACGCAGCGGTCGATGGGCCTGGGGGTGGCGCACAACCACGGGGCGCGCTCACGGTACTGAGCGCTGGGCGGGCCTGACGTACCCTGAGGAGGTTCCCGAGCCTCGAGACCGAAGGGTCTGCATGTCCCGCTCTGCCCGCGCCAGCGCCACCAGCACCACCAGCACCGCTCCCACCTCGCTGTGGCCGCGACTCGAGCCGCTGCTGGCTCAGGTGAGCAAGCCGATCCAGTACGTCGGCGGTGAGCTGAACTCCACGCCCAAGCCTTGGGAGTCCGCACAGGTGCGGTGGGCGCTGATGTACCCCGACGCCTACGAGGTGGGGCTGCCCAACCAGGGCGTCCAGATCCTCTACGAGGTGCTCAACGAGCGCGACTGGATCCTCGCCGAGCGCACCTACTCGGTGTGGCCGGACCTGGAGCAGGTGATGCGCGAGCACGAGATCCCCCAGTTCACCGTGGACCAGCACCGCCCCGTCGGCGCCTTCGACGTCCTGGGTGTCTCCTTCTCCACCGAGCTGGGCTACACCAACCTGCTGACCGCGCTCGACCTCGCGGGCATCCCGCTGCACGCGGTCGAGCGCACCGACGACCACCCGTTGGTGATCGCGGGCGGCCACGCCGCCTTCAATCCCGAGCCCGTCGCGGACTTCCTCGACGCCGCGGTCGTGGGCGACGGTGAGGAGGTGGTCCTGGCCATCTCCGAGGTGATCCGCGAGTGGCAGGACGAGGGCCGGCCCGGGGGGGAGGACCGGTCGCCACGCGAGGAGCTGCTGTGGCGACTCGCGGTGTCCGGTTCGGTCTACGTGCCGCGGTTCTACCAGGTCGACTACGACGACGAGGGCTCGCTGATCCAGGTGCGCCCCACCGCGCCCGGTGTCCCCGAGCGGGTGCGCAAGCACACGCTGATGGACCTCGACGCCTGGCCCTACCCCCGCAAGCCGCTGGTCCCGCTGGCCGAGACCGTGCACGAACGCTACTCGGTGGAGATCTTCCGGGGCTGCACCCGCGGTTGCCGGTTCTGCCAGGCCGGAATGATCACCCGGCCGGTCCGGGAGCGCTCCATCACCACCATCGGCGAGATGGTCGAGAACGGTGTGCGCCGATCGGGCTTCGACGAGGTGGGCCTGCTCTCGCTCTCCAGCGCCGACCACTCCGAGATCGGCGAGGTGGCCACCGACCTCGCGGACCGGTACGAGGGCAGCAACGTCTCGTTGTCCCTGCCCTCCACCCGGGTCGACGCCTTCAACATCACCTTGGCCAACGAGTTCTCCCGCAACGGCCGGCGCTCGGGCCTGACCTTCGCCCCCGAGGGCGGGTCGGAGCGGATGCGCAAGGTCATCAACAAGATGGTCAGCGAGGAGGACCTGATCCGCACCGTGGCCGCGGCGTACTCCCACCAGTGGCGTCAGGTGAAGCTCTACTTCATGTGCGGTCTGCCCACCGAGACCGACGATGACGTGCTCCAGATCGCCGAGCTCGCCAAGAAGGTCATCGCCAAGGGGCGCGAGGTCTCCGGACGCAACGATGTGCGCTGCACGGTGAGCATCGGCGGCTTCGTCCCCAAGCCGCACACCCCGTTCCAGTGGGCCTCCCAGCTGGACTGGCAGACCACCGACGAGCGACTGGCCAAGCTGCGCGAGACGGTGCGCGCCGACCGCAAGTACGCCCGCGCCATCGGCTTCCGCTACCACGACGGCCGCCCCGGCATCATCGAAGGCCTGCTCTCGCGCGGCGACCGCCGGGTCGGCAGGATCATCGAGCAGGTCTGGCGCGACGGCGCACGGTTCGACGGCTGGAGTGAGCACTTCTCCTTCGAGCGCTGGGAGGCCGCCGCGCAGCGTGGCCTCGCCGGCACCGGCGTCGACCTCGACTGGTACACCACCCGGGAGCGCGACCAGGACGAGGTGCTCCCGTGGGACCACCTCGACTCGGGGCTGGACAAGGACTGGCTGTGGGAGGACTGGAAGCAGGCGCTCGACCCCGACGGCGCCGAGGTCGAGGACTGCCGCTGGACCCCCTGCTACGACTGCGGCGTCTGCCCGGAGATGGACACCGAGATCCAGGTCGGCCCCACCGGCCAGCGGCTGCTGCCGCTCAGCGTGGTGTGAGCCCCGCGAGGGGTCGGGCTAGAAGCCGGAGACCAGCAGGGCGAGTCCAATGATGAGCAGCACGCCCACGATCAGCACCACGGTCATGAGCAGTGCACGCCCGGGCGCCGAGGGGCGTGCGTCATCGTCGTCGGGGAGCCGCATCTCCCGGTAGCTCTGCGGAGGCCCGTCGGGGGGCCTCTCGGCGTACGGCACCGGGGATGCGGGTGGCTCGGACGGGGCCGACGGGGCAGGGCTGTCCGGTCGAGGCTCGCGCCCCGGGTAGTCGATGAAGTCATCGGGCTCGGGCTCGGGCCCTGGCTCGGGACTTGCCTCGGGCACAGGCTGCGTGGCCGGCCCCGGCGTCTCGGGGGGTGCGGTGCCCGCCGAGGAGGCAGGCGCGTCGGCCGGCTGGGTGCGGCTGCGCTCCACGCCGCCCGCGGAGTACTGGTAGGACCAGGTCGACCCGTCCTGGGCGCGCAGGTTGACCTGCCCCTCGCGCACGAAGCCGGAGAGCGAGCGGTAGAACTCCTCGGCCTGCTCCGACCACGTCGGGTCGCCGCGCAGGTCGGTGGACACGGTGAGCCAGTCGCCGTCCCGGGTGAGCGCCACGCCGGCATAGGCCGCCAGGTCGCTCAGCTCATCGACATGCTGTGCCACGTCGAGGTCGAAGCCGCCGTCGAGGGCGCCCATCCGGTGCTCGGCCACGGTGAGCGCCTGTCGCTCCAAGTCCGCAGGCAGAAGGAGTCGACCGGTCGTCACCACGAGGTTGCCCACGGCCCCAGGTTACTGACCGTGCCGAGATCTGGCCCGGGTAGGCTGCCCGGCCGTGCCCGAACCCCGTCGCCAACCCCCGCAGGCCGCACCTCCCGTGCAGCGGCTCCGGCTGCGCTACGCCAAGCGAGGGCGACTGCGCTTCACCAGCCACCGCGACTTCGCCCGAGCCTTCGAGCGCGCACTCGTGCGGGCGGCGATCCCGATGGCCTACTCCTCGGGCTTCCACCCCCACCCGAGGATCTCCTACGCCGGGGCGGCTCCCACAGGCGCGGCCAGCGAGGCGGAGTACCTCGAGATCGGGCTGCGCGAGACCTTGGCGCCCGACGAGGTCAGGGACCGGGTGGACGCCTCGCTGCCCCCGGGGCTCGACGTGGTCGAGGTGGTCGAGGCGCGCAGCCCGGCGTTCGCAGACCGGATGCAGGCCAGCCGGTGGCGCCTGGTGCTGGTCGCGACGACGCACGAGGCTGCCTCCTCGGCGCTGGCCCGCTTCCTCGACACGCCCGAGATCCTGGTGGAGCGGATGACCAAGAAAGGGCTGCGATCCCTCGACTGCCGAGCGGCGGTCGTCGCCGCCCAGCTCGTCGAGGCGACGCCTGAGCATCCAGGTTGTGCCATACTCGAGGTTGTCTTGCGGCACGGCACGCCGTCTGTGAGACCTGACGACGTCCTCGCTGGTCTTCGCGAGGTCGCTGGGTTGGATGTGGCGCCCGGAGTACTCGCCGAGCGCTTGGCCCAGGGGCCGTTGGACGAGGAGACCGGCGCAGTAGGGGACCCGCTGGCAGCCGACCGCGACGCGTAGCGCCGACCGCGGTTGTGCCGGAGGTTCGCCTGTCGGCGTCGTACCGACTGCAAGCTTGAGTCGGCCGCCGGAGGCATCGGTGGCCGGCGACTGAACCGCCGCAGGCGCTGCCGCGCCTGACGGCTAGGAGCCTGATGGCGCACAATCCCGACGTGGCCCCGGAGTCCGGGGACACCACCACACCCACGACCACACCGGTGACGACCACCACGCGCAAGCGCAGCACGGCGAAGAAGAGCGTCGGGTCCGAGCCTGCCGGTGCTGAGTCCGAAGCCCAGACCGCGAAGAAGGCACCGACCAGGAAGTCGAGCGCCGCCAAGACGACCGCGACGGCGAAGAAGACCCCGGCCAAGAAGGCCCCGGCCAAGAAGGCCGCCGCGAAGAAGACGGCCGCCACGAAGAAGGCCGCCCCGGGGCAGCCAGATTTCCAGGCTGGTGAGAGTGGCTCCGAGACGCCGCCCTCGACTGCCGAGGGGGCGCCGGCAACGGGACTCCTCTTCCAGCCGCCTCCGGCGGAGCGCGCCCCCCGCAAGCGCACGAGCAAGGCCGCCCAGAGCGACGACCAGAGCGACGGCTCGAGCCCGACCACGCACGACGGCGGCGGCTCCGATGAGTCCGGCGCGGACTCGGCCCCGGTCAAGAAGACCTCGGCGAAGAAGACCACCGCGAAGAAGTCGGGCGCCACGAGGTCCGGGGGGAAGCAGCGCGACGACGACGCCTCAGCGGCCCCCGCCTCCGACGACACGAGCGGCGACAAGACCGGCAAGGCGGGCGTGAGCGGCGACGCGCCCGACGCCGAGCGCGCCACCTCCGGAGGGGACGGCGACCAGGGCGACGACACGGGCGACGACTCCGGCGACGACAGCGGCCAGGGCGGCAACCGTCGGCGACGTCGTCGCGGCGGGCGCCGACGCGGTCGCAAGAACGGCTCCGACGGCGACCAGAACGGCTCCGAGGGCGACCAGGACAGCTCCGAGGGCGACCAGGACAGCTCCGGGGGCCACTCCGACTCCGACTCCGACTCCAGCGGGAAGGGCGAGAAGTCCGACGACTCCGGCTCCGACTCCCCAGGTGAGGGCGGGGGCTCGGCATCCTCCCGCCGCCGCCGGCGGCGGCGCCGTTCCGGCGAGGGCGGCGGCGACGGATCCTCCGACGACCCGGACAACACCGTCACCCGGGTCCGCTCTCCGCGGTCCGCCGAGGACGAGATCACCGCGTTCACCGGCTCCACCCGGTTGGAGGCCAAGAAGCAGCGGCGTCGCGAGGGGCGCGAGGCCGGCCGGCGACGCGCACCGGTCATCAGCGAGGCGGAGTTCCTGGCCCGACGCGAGTCTGTCGAGCGAGCCATGGTGATCCGACAGCGCAAGGACCTCACCCAGATCGCGGTGCTCGAGGACAAGGTCCTCGTCGAGCACTACGTAGCGCGGGAGTCGCAGACCTCGCTCATCGGCAACGTCTACCTCGGCAAGGTGCAGAACGTCCTGCCCTCCATGGAGGCGGCGTTCATCGACATCGGCCGTGGGCGCAACGCGGTGCTCTACGCCGGCGAGGTGAACTGGGACGCGCTCGGCGCCGGCAACGTCAGCGGCAAGGACCGCAAGATCGAGCAGGTCCTCAAGCCCGGTCAGGCGGTCCTGGTGCAGGTCAGCAAGGACCCGATCGGCCACAAGGGCGCCCGCCTCACCAGTCAGATCAGTCTCCCGGGACGCTTCCTGGTCTACGTCCCGGAGGGCAACACCTCGGGGATCAGTCGCAAGCTGCCCGACACCGAGCGCAACCGGCTCAAGACGCTGCTGAAGGAGATCGTGCCCTCCGAGGCCGGCGTCATCGTGCGCACCGCGGCCGAGGGCGCGGCGGAGGAGGAGCTGCGCCGCGACGTCTCACGGCTCAAGGCCCGGTGGGAGGACATCTCGGCGAAGGTCGAGTCGGGCTCCGGTTCGGCGCCCACCGAGCTCTACTCCGAGCCCGACCTCACCCTGAAGGTCGTGCGAGACCTCTTCACCGAGGACTTCGCGGAGCTGGTCGTCTCCGGCGACGATGCCTGGGAGATGGTGAGCAGCTACGTCGAGCAGGTCGCTCCCGACCTGTCCGACCGCCTGACCAAGCACGACGACACCGAGGGCGACGCCTTCACCGCGCACCGCATCGACGAGCAGATCAACAAGGCGCTCGACCGCAAGGTCTGGCTCCCCTCCGGCGGCTCGCTGATCATCGACCGCACCGAGGCGATGACGGTGGTCGACGTCAACACCGGCAAGTTCACCGGCTCGGGGGGCAACCTCGAGGAGACCGTCACCAAGAACAACCTCGAGGCGGCCGAGGAGATCGTGCGCCAGCTGCGGCTGCGTGACATCGGCGGAATCATCGTCATCGACTTCATCGACATGGTGCTGGAGAGCAACCGGGAGCTGGTGCTGCGACGGCTGATCGAGTGCCTGGGCCGTGACCGGACCCGGCACCAGGTCGCCGAGGTGACCTCGCTGGGACTGGTGCAGATGACCCGCAAGCGGATCGGCACCGGCCTGCTCGAGGCCTTCAGCGAGACCTGTGACCACTGCCAGGGACGCGGCGTGCACGTCCACGCCGAGCCGGTCGAGCCCAAGAAGTCGCGTCAGGACGACGACTCGCGTCGCGGACGACGGGGACGTGGCGGCAAGTCCGACGGGGACAACGCGGGCAACGGCGGCAACGGGGGCGGCGACAACGGGGGCGGCAACGGTTCCGGGAAGTCCGGGGGCTCCGGCAAGGGCAAGCAGGGCGGCAAGAACAAGTCCGAGGCCAAGCAGGAGGAGGAGGGCCAGGGCAAGCGGCCCTCGCCGGCTGAGTTCGCCGCGATGGCAGCGCACAAGTCCGATGAGACCGACGACTCCGATGCTGGGGACAGCGAAGTCCCGGACGCCACACCCGACACCAGCGCCGAGGCCAAGGCCGAGCCGACCGAGTCGAGCGAGTCGACCGAGCAGCCGCCGGCACCGGTGGACAGCACGCCGAGGATCGTGACCTCGACCCGACGCCGCGGCGCCACTCGGGCCGCCGGGTCGCCTCGCACCCCGGAGCCGAGCACGTCCACCGAGGCGACCGCCTCGACTCAGCCGGCGGACTCGACCGAGCCGACTCAGTCCGAACGAGCCGACCGAGCCGACCGAGCCGACTCGGCCGAGCGAGCCGACCGAGCAGCCGCCGGCACCGGTGGACAGCACGCCGAAGATCGTGACCTCGACCCGTCGCCGCGGTGCCAACCGGGCCGCCAGGCCGCCTGGCGCGCCGGAGCCTGCGGCAGCGAGCCCCGGGGCCGGCACCGAGACCTCGGACTCCGGTGACTCGCAGGAGGCCGCCGGCGCCACGTCGGGCACCTCGCCCTGAAGGCGTATGGGCTCGCTGCTGCGCGGGCGAGGCCGTTTTGACCGTCGTTGAGGCCCGCCCGTAGACTGTGGCGTCGGCGCGCCGAGCGTCGTGGTCGCACCGTGGCGGACGCAAGGACGACACGGACAGGTCGCGGCCACGTCCGAGCCCACCAGCAGAGATCTCGCTCCCGAGTGGAGCGCGCCCATCGAACGTGTGAGTTGACCGAGGAGAGTGAGTCGCGGTGTACGCGATCGTGCGCAGTGGCGGGACCCAGCAGAAGGTCTCCGTCGGGGACGTCATCGAGATCGACCAGGTCGCGACCTCGGTCGGTGAGTCGCTGACCCTGCCGGTGGTCATGCTGGTCGACGGCCAGTCGGTCACCGCGGACGCCTCCGCGCTGAGCAGCGCGAGCGTGACCGGTGAGGTCCTCGGCGCCACCAAGGGTCCGAAGGTGATCATCCAGAAGTACAAGAACAAGACCGGGTACAAGAAGCGCCAGGGCCACCGCCAGCGCTACACCCAGGTCAAGATCACCGACATCTCCGCCAGCTGACGCACGTCTCACCACTTCAGGAGCACAGACCATGGCACACAAGAAGGGCGCGGCCTCGACCAAGAACGGTCGCGACTCCAACTCCAAGCGGCTCGGCGTCAAGCGCTTCGGCGGTCAGCTGGTCAACGCCGGCGAGATCATCGTGCGCCAGCGCGGCACCCACTTCCACCCCGGTGAGGGCGTGGGGCGCGGCGGCGACGACACGCTGTTCGCACTCGTCCCGGGCAGCGTCGAGTTCGGCACCAAGCGCGGCCGTCGCGTCGTGAACATCGTCCCGACCTCCTAGAGGACCCACCAGCGGGTCGGACAGACCTTCGTCACGGGCGCCCTGCTGGTCAGCAGGGCGCCTGTTGCGCGTCTCGAGCCGAGACTCGTCCCCGACCACACTCACCCAACCGTCCGAACCCGTCCCCAGCCCAGCAACGTGGAGAAGTCAGGAGGTCTGCGTGGCCGTCCCGACCTTCATCGACCGGGTCCAGCTGCGACTGCTGGCCGGCCGCGGCGGCCACGGCGTCGCCTCGGTGCACCGCGAGAAGTTCAAGCCGCTGGGCGGCCCCGACGGCGGCAACGGCGGGCCCGGGGGCTCCGTGGTGCTGCGGGTCGACCCGGACGTCACGACCCTCGTCGACTACCACCACAGCCCGGTCCGCAAGGCCGAGCACGGCGGCCAAGGTGCCGGTGGTCACCGCAACGGCGCCCACGGTGAGGACCTGGTGCTCCCGGTCCCGGACGGCACCACCGTGCGGGACGAGACCGGGGAGGTGCTCGCCGACCTCGTCGGCGCCGGCACCGAGGTCGTCATCGCTCGCGGCGGACGCGGCGGTCTCGGCAACGCCGCGCTGGCCAGCGGCAAGCGCAAGGCGCCCGGCTTCGCCCTGCTGGGTGAGCCCGGCGAGGAGCTCGCGGTCACCCTCGAGCTCAAGGTCGTCGCCGACATCGGCCTGGTGGGGTTCCCCAGCGCAGGCAAGTCCAGCCTCATCGCGGCGCTGAGCCGGGCGCGCCCCAAGATCGCGGACTACCCGTTCACCACGCTGGTGCCCAACCTCGGCGTCGTGAGCGCGGGAGAGGTCACCTTCACCGTCGCCGACGTGCCGGGGCTGATCGAGGGCGCCAGCGACGGGCGTGGGCTGGGGCACGACTTCCTGCGTCACGTCGAGCGGTGCGCGGCGCTGGTCCACGTGATCGACATGGCGACCTTCGAGTCCCAGCGCGACCCGCTGGGTGACCTCGACGTGATCGAGCGGGAGCTGGCCTCCTACGGCGGGCTGGAGGACAGACCCCGCCTCGTGGCGCTGAACAAGATCGACATCCCCGACGGGCGCGACCTGGTCGAGATGGTGATCGACGACCTGCGGGCGCGCGGCCTGCAGGTGCTGCCGGTCTCGGCCGTCACCCGCGAGGGTCTGCGCGAGCTGTCCTTCGCGATGGCCCAGGTGGTCTCCCGGGCCCGCGCCGAGCGGCCGGCCGAGGAGCCGACCCGGATCGTGCTGCGGCCCCAGGCAGCGGACTCGGGGTCGGACTTCGAGGTCACCCGCACCGAGGATCCGACCGGGTCCGACCGCCCGGCGTGGCGGGTGCGCGGCACCAAGCCGGAGCGTTGGGTGCGCCAGACCGACTTCTCCAACGACGAGGCGGTCGGCTTCCTCGCCGACCGGCTCCACCGGCTCGGCGTGGAGGACCGGCTGCTCGAGCTGGGAGCCGTCGAGGGAGACACCGTGCTCATCGGCGCCGACCCCGACGCGGTCGTCTTCGACTTCCGGCCCATGGTCGACGCCGGCGACAGCGTGCTCGCCGGCGGGCGTGGCCGCGACGAGCGGTTCACCCAGGAGCGTGACTCGGTGACCCGACGCCGCGCGATCGACGCCGAGTACGACCAGCGTGAAGAGGGCGAGGCGCGCGCCGACGTCGCCCGGCGGCTCTCTGCGACGGAGCCCGACGAGGACGATGCGTGACCAGGCCGGAGGTGCTCGACGCCCAGCGCATCGTGGTCAAGGTGGGCTCCTCCTCCTTGGCGACACCGGGGGGTGGCGTCGACGACGCCCGCATCGCCGAGCTCGTCACCAGCCTCGCCGGTGCCCGTGAGCGTGGCGCCGAGGTCGTGCTGGTCTCCAGCGGCGCCATCGCCGCCGGCCTGACCCCGCTGGGCCTGGCGCGCCGCCCCCGCGACCTCGCCACCCAGCAGGCCGCGGCATCCGTGGGGCAGGGCCTGCTGGTGCGTCGCTACACCGAGGAGTTCGCCCGCCACGGCCTCACCACCGGCCAGGTGCTGCTCACCGTGGACGACGTGACCCGCCGCAGCCACCACCAGAACGCCTACCGCACCTTCGCCCGGCTCCGTGAGCTCGGCGTCGTCCCGGTCGTCAACGAGAACGACACGGTCGCCACCACCGAGATCCGCTTCGGCGACAACGACCGGCTCGCGGCGCTGGTGGCCCACCTGGTCCACGCCGACCTGCTCGTGCTGCTCAGCGACGTCGACGGTCTCTACGACGGCAGCCCCGACCGCGCCGGCAGCGCCCTGCTCAGCGACGTGCACGGCGAGGACGACCTCGCCGGGGTCGAGATCGGCCGCTCGGGCTCCGCCGGCGTCGGCACCGGGGGGATGCGCACCAAGCTCGAGGCCGCCCGGATCGCCACCGGTGCCGGCATCCCGGTGGTGCTGACCTCTGCTGCGATGGCCGGCGACGCGCTGCGCGGCGACCCGGTCGGCACCCTGTTCCACCCCACCGGACGCCGTCGCCCCACCCGGCTGCTGTGGCTGGCCCACGCCACCGAGGGCCGCGGTCGGATCCAGCTCGACGACGGCGCGGTGCGTGCGGTGGTGGAGCGGCGGGCCTCGCTGCTCCCGGCGGGCATCGTCGCGGTGCACGGCAGCTTCGCCAGCGGCGACCCGGTCGACCTGGTCGACGGTGAGCAGAGGGTCGTGGCTCGTGGCCTGGTCAACTACGACTCCGTCGACCTGCCGTCCCTCGCCGGGCGCTCCACCCGCGAGCTGGCCCGCGAGCTGGGCTCTCACTACGAGCGAGAGGTCGTGCACCGCGACGACCTCGTCGTGCTCGCCAGGCGCTGAGGCGACTGCGCCCGAGACATCCCCGTTCGTCGATTCTGCCCCACTCGTCACAACCGTCACCCGGACGCGCGATCGGTGCGTGAAACCTCACGATCGTGGGCAAACTTCTGCCAGGTTCGGGGGACGCGGAGACCCTTTTCTGGGCAGGCTTGACCATCAGGTCAGCCAGCGCGCGACGTAGGAGTGCGGTGAACAGCAGCAGTCGTCTGTGGCACGTGACGATCACGTTGTCGGGGGACTCGATGGAGCCCCTGATGATCCGTGCCGCCCTCGGTCGGCTGGTGGCCGAACGCCCCTTCCTCTCCGGGGTGCGCTTCAACGAGGAGACCGCCGAGATCACCTACTGGGACGAGGGCGAGAGCCTCGTCGACGTCGGATCGCTGGCCCTGCGGCTGTGGAACGAGCACCGCGAGAGCGCCAACCTCCCCGCCTGGGAAGTGGTGGGTCTGGAGATCGTCGAGCGCCCGTTGCACCGCCAGCGGCGTCGCTTCGACAACCTCTCCGACCTCACCGTCACACCCCAGCTGCGCTGACGCCGACGCGCGGCGGCCTCACCCGAGGCCCGGACCTACCCTGGTGCCATGAACGCCAACGTCGAGAGCGCCGTACGCGAGGTGGCCGCGCGCGCCCGTCTCGCCTCCCACGACCTGGCCCTGGCGACCCGTGCGGTGAAGGACGCGGCCCTCGAGGCGATGGCCGGGGCGCTGCTCGACGCCACGCCCGGCATCCTCGCGGCCAACGCCGCCGATCTGGGCGCAGCCCGCGAGTCGGGCACGCCTGATCCGCTGCTCGACCGTCTGGCGCTCGACGAGGGCCGGATCGCCGCCATGGCCCAGGGTCTGCGCGACGTGGCCGCCCTGGACGACCCGGTCGGCGAGGTGGTGCGTGGCAGCACGCTCGCCAACGGCCTGGAGCTGCGCCAGGTGCGGGTGCCGTTCGGCGTGGTCGGCATCATCTACGAGGCGCGCCCCAACGTCACCGTCGACGCGGCCGGGATCTGCCTCAAGAGCGGCAATGCCGCGCTGCTGCGGGGCTCCAGCAGCGCGGCGCGCTCCAACCAGGCGATCGTGGCCTGTCTGCGTGAGGCGGTCGCCCGCGCCGGACTGCCCGCCGACTGCGTGCAGCTCGTGCCCGGCACCGGGCACGAGGGCGCCAAGGTCCTGATGCGCGCGCGGGGGCTCGTCGACGTCCTCGTCCCGCGAGGCGGCGCGGGTCTGATCCGCTCGGTCGTCGAGGAGTCCACGGTGCCGGTGATCGAGACCGGCGTCGGCAACTGCCACGTGTACGTCGACGCCGCGGCCGACCTCGACATGGCGCTGGAGATCGTGCTCAACGCCAAGACCCATCGTCCCTCGGTCTGCAACGCCGCCGAGTCGCTGTTGGTCCACCAGGACATCGCCGAGGCCTTCCTGCCACGCGTGGTCGCGGCCTTGCAGGGCGCCGGCGTCACCGTCCACGGGGACCAGCAGGTCGCGCAGCAGCCGCAGGTGGTGCCCGCGACCGACGAGGACTGGGACACCGAGTACCTCACCCTCGACATCGCCGCGGCGGTCGTGCCGTCCCTCGACGCCGCCGTGGCCCACATCCGGCGCCACTCCAGCGGCCACACCGAGGCGATCGTGACCGACTCCCAGAGCGCGGCCCGCCGGTTCGTGGCTGCGGTCGACTCCGCGGCCGTCTTGGTCAACGCGAGCACCCGCTTCACCGACGGAGGGGAGTTCGGCTTCGGCGCCGAGATCGGCATCTCCACCCAGAAGCTGCACGCCCGCGGACCCATGGGCCTGCCCGAGATGACCTCGACGAAGTACGTCGTGACCGGCCACGGGCACGTGCGCTGAGCGGGTCCCGCCACGCGGTAGGCTCCCGCCATGGCATCGAGTCTGAGTGCGAGCGTGACGTCGGGTCTGGTCAGCATGAGCGAGTCCGGCGGCGCGGAGAGCGTGAACCCCTACGTCATCGGCGGTGTCGCGCTGGGCGGGCTGCTCTGCCTGCTCCTGGTCGTGCTGTTCATCGGCGGGGGACGCGACCACACGTGAGTCGCCCGTGATCGTCCGCTCGGAGACCCGGTGAGCCCCGTGGGCCCGGAGACCCCGGCTGCCCGGCCGCGTCGAGTCGGGGTCATGGGCGGCACGTTCGACCCGATCCACCACGGCCACCTGGTCGCCGCCAGCGAGGTGCAGTCCTGGTTCGACCTCGACGAGGTCGTCTTCGTGCCCACCGGCCAGCCCTACCAGAAGGCCGACCGGCCCGTGACCGCCGCGGAGCACCGCTACCTGATGACGGTCATCGCGACCGCCCCCAACCCGCGCTTCACCGTCTCGCGCGTCGACATCGACCGCGAGGGGCCGACGTACACCGTCGACACCCTGGCCGACGTCGCCGAGCAGCACCCCGGCGCCGAGCTGTTCTTCATCACCGGCGCCGACGCGCTGCAGGAGATCCTGAGCTGGCGCTCCTCGGAGCGGCTCTTCGAGCTCTCCGAGTTCGTCGGCTGCACCCGTCCCGGCTACACCATGGACTCCGCGAGCCTCGACGGCATGCCGCAGGACCGGGTGACGATCGTGGAGATCCCGGCCCTGGCGATCTCCTCCACCGACTGTCGTGCGCGAGCCGCTCGCGGTGAGCCCGTGTGGTATCTCGTGCCCGACGGTGTGGTGCAGTACATCTCGAAGTACCAGCTCTACCGCGACCACCCCGACCAGGGCGCCCACCGGCACCCTGCGCCAAGGAAGGACCTGGTGTGACCGCTACCGACCGAGCCGTCGAGCTGGTCCGCGCCGCAGCCGAAGCGGCCGCCGACAAGCTCGCGGAGCAGATCGTCGCCTTCGACGTCAGCGACCAGCTGATCATCACCGACGCGTTCGTGCTGTGCTCGGCGCGCAACGAGCGCCAGGTCGGCGCGATCGTCGACGCCATCGAGGAGCGGCTTCGCGGCCTCGACGCCAAGCCGGTGCGACGCGAGGGCGAGCGCGAGGGGCGGTGGGTGCTGCTGGACTACGCCGACATCGTCGTGCACGTGCAGCACGAGGAGGAGCGCCAGTTCTACGCCCTGGAGCGGCTCTGGCGCGACTGCCCGTTGGTGGAGCTGCCCCAGTCGGTCTCCGCGGCGCGCGGTCCCCAGGAGTGAGCCCAGGAGCGAGTCGGGCGCAGCCTCGTCGGCTGGTGCTGCTGCGCCACGGGCGCACCTCGTGGAATCACGTGCGGCGCGCCCAGGGACACGCCCCGGTCGAGCTCGACGAGGTCGGTCACGACCAGGCCAAGCGGGTCGCCCAGCTCCTCGCCGAGCTGCGCCCCGACCGGGTCTGGTCCTCCGACCTCGTCCGGGCGCGGCAGACCGCGGCGTACGTGGGGGAGGCGTGCGGGCTCGAGGTCGAGCACGACCCGCGGCTGCGCGAGTTCGACGCGGGGGAGCGGGAGGGACTGACCCTCGAGGAGGCCGCCGAACGCTGGCCGGCGCTGCGACCCGGCATGGGGTTTCTCGAGCAGCTGCCGCTGGTCCCCGGCGCGGAGAGCGTGGCGGCCGTCTGGGAGCGGATCGTGCCGGCAGCACGCGAGTCGCTGGCCTCGCTCGCGCCCGGCGAGGCCGGGATCGTGGTCACCCATGGCGCCTCGATGAAGCTGGCTCTCGCCGGCCTTCTCGGGTGGTCGCAGGAGTCCGCGCTCAGCCTCGGGGTCCTCGACAACTGCCAGTGGTGCTCCGTCGTGCTGCCCGAGGGCGTCGACCGCCCGCGGCTGATGTCCTACGGTCGGGGCGATTTCGCGTCCACGGAGGCCATTGGCTAGGATCGCGTGGTTGCTCCGGCGGGCCGCAGGTCCGCGGATCGGGGCGGCGGGGCTGTGGCGCAGCTGGTAGCGCACCTCCATGGCATGGAGGGGGTCAGGGGTTCGAGTCCCCTCAGCTCCACCGATGTTTTCTGGGCCGGTGCGTGGCTGCGCCGGGGCGCAGCTGGTAGCGGCTCTGTGGACCTCCGGCCATGGCATGGAGGGGGTCAGGGGTTCGAGTCCCCTCAGCTCCACCGATGTTTTCTGGGCCGGTGCGTGGCTGCGCCGGGGCGCAGCTGGTAGCGGCTCTGTGGACCTCCGGCCATGGCATGGAGGGGGTCAGGGGTTCGAGTCCCCTCAGCTGCACCCTCAGCTCCACCGAACATCAGGCCGGACCCGTGGTGGGCCGGCCTCGTGCTTTCTGGGGTGGTGCCCGAACCGGCCAGGCGAACGGCGGGACGCGCTGTCGCCGTGTCGCCCGGTGTCTGACTGCCGGCGTGCGTCGGGCGACGAGGCGCCCACGCCTCCTTGACGCTGCGCCCCACCGCCCACCTGTCCGGCCCGGTCACCACGTCAGGTCGGGCAAAGTGCGCGACTGGTCGCGTCCGGCCTGATGGGCAGTGGGGCCGGCCTCGTGCTTTCTGGGGTGGTGCCCGAACCGGCCAGGCGAACGGTGGGACGCGCTGTCGCCGTGTCGCCCCGTGTCTGACTGCCGGCGTGCGTCGGGCGACGAGGCGCCCACCTGTCCGGCCCACCATCACGTCAGGTCGGGCAAGCGCGACTGGTCGCGTCCGGCCTGATGGGCGGTGGGGTTCGCCTCAGTGGTAGTAGTGGGTGGGGACGATCTTCTTGGCCAGGCGGACGGCGAAGAGGCCCTGGTAGGAGTCGGTGTAGAAGACCAGCCGGCGCTTGAGGTCCCAGGCGGGCGCCGACATGGCCGAGGCGCCACCGTCGACGCTGTTGAGGCGCTCGCCGGGCAGGCTCGGACGGTTGAAGTAGCCGACCTCGCGAGGCTTGACCGGGTTGCGGACGTCGAAGATCCGCAGCCCGCTGCCGATCATGCTGCACGCCACGATGCCCGGGTTCGTGCGCCGCGGTGCGGAGCAGTAGTGGGCCGCGTAGCCGGAGATGGGGTTGCGGGCGCCCGGGTCGTTCTGCTGCGGCCCGTCACGGTTGGCGAGCTGGTGCACCGCCAGCCGCAGGTTGGAGGCGACGAACGGGTTGGCGGGGTTCTGCACGTCGATCAGCCGGGCGGCTCCGACCGGGGCGTCGTCCTCGTAGCCGCCCGAGATCGCCAGGCCCAGGCCGAGGGAGAAGTTGGCGAACTCGTCGGCCTCCAGCAGGTAGCGACGCCCCGAGATCACCAGCTCGTCGGCGTGCTGGGGGATCGAGCCCTGTCGCCAGGTGAGGTCGGAGATCGTGGTGATCTCCGGGTCGGGCTTCCGCGACTGGATCTCGCTGACGTCCAGCACCCGCAGCCCACCGTCGGACACGCGCCCACCTGGTTGCGGTGAGCCGATGTTGGCCACGTACATGGTGTTGCCGTCGGGGCTGAGCCGCAGCCCGTGGTAGACCGGCCCGCTGTAGGTCTTGATCGTCTCGGGCTGGGTTGGGTCGGAGAGGTCGATCGCGCTCATGACCGGACCGCTCCCGCCGAGGGAGGAGAACGTGCCGGAGGCGTAGAAGGTCTTGCCGTCCGCGGCGAACCCGCTCTCGTGGCCGAAGCCGGCGAACGGCCGGGTGGCCAGCAGCCGCGGGTGGCGGCAGTCCTGCTTGACCGAGTACACGTCGAGCTGGCCAGGCAAGGTCGCTGCATTGCCGGCGACGGCGACCAGCAGGCCCCGCCGCTGGTTCAGCAGCAGCGACTCGTGCGGCGAGGCGTTGGCGGCGGTCTGCAGGGTCGCGGTCTGGCGGGGCTTCCCGGCCTTGCCCACGGCGACCACGAACGTGCCCAAGCCGCCCTGGGACAGGTTGTAGGGCAAGTCGGTCGGCGCCATCCGGGTCGAGTCGTAGAAGACGCAGCGGTGCCGCGACCGGTCGCGGTAGTAGATGGTCTTGAAGCCGCCGCTGGCGCCGATCCGGGACACCTGGCGGGTGTTGCAGGTGTACCCGCGGGCCGCTCGGCCGTTGTCGTAGTCACGCGTGGGCACCCGGCCCTGGATCGAGGTCTCGGGCTTCGAGCCGCTGTTGCATCGTGCCTGGGGAGTGGGTCGCAGCGGCGGTTCGTCCTGCGCCGAGGTGGAGCCGGAGATGCCCGGCACCAGCAGGGCTCCGGCCGCCACCACCGCTCCGGAGAGCAGGAGCCGACTGACAACAGGTGTTTTCACCCGGCCCAGGGTGGCACGAACCCGGCCGGCCGGGAAGTGCTCAACCGGAGAGCCGCCGCATGCCCGCGCCGGTCACCGCCGCCACGACGCGCTGGTAGGCCGAGCCCAGGACGCGGACCTGCAGGTCGAGGGCCTTGGCGTCCAGACCCACCAGAAGCCGAGGCTTGCCCACCTCCATGGCCTTGAGGATGTCGAGCCCCGCGGCATCGGCGGTGGTGCGGGCGAGGTAGCGGTCGAAGAGCTCGGCGTTGGCGCGCTGGTCGGCGCCGGCCGCAGCACGGGCGTTGCGCGCGATCGCGGTCTTGATCCCACCCGGGTGCACACAGGTCACCTTCACCGGGTGACGCTCGACCAGCATCTCCTGACGCAGGGCCTCGGTGAATCCGCGCACCGCGAACTTCGCGGCGTTGTACGCCGACTGCCCGGGCACGGACATGAGTCCGAACAGGCTCGAGATGTTCACCAGCCGCCCGTCGCCGGAGGCGATGAGATGGGGCAGGAAGGTCTTGGTGCCGTTGACCACGCCCCAGAAGTCGATGTCCATGACCCACTCGATGTCGTCGTAGGTCATGTCCGTGACGTTGCCGTTCAGCGCGACGCCGGCGTTGTTGACCAGGGCGTCGACCCGGCCGAGGTCGCCGGTCAGCTCCTCGGCGTAGGTCGCCCACGCGTCGCGGTCACGAACGTCGAGCAGGTCGGTGCGCGGCGCGGTGCCGCCGGCCTCCTTGACCAGCAGCGACGTCTCCTCCAGTCCGGCGGGGTCGACGTCGCTGAGCGCGACCTGGGCTCCGCGCCGGGCTGCGTGGAGAGCGAGGCTGCGGCCGATCCCGGACGAGGCTCCGGTGATGACCACGACCTTGTCGGTGCTCCAGCTCATGCCATGACCTCCTCGAGGGTCGGCTCGTCGACCGGGGCGTGGTGCGGTGCCTGGTAGGCACCCGGGTCGAAACGGCGGGTCAGGAGGCGGAACGTGAAGGTCGCCCGTGGCCACAGCGTCACGTTGCGGCCGTGGGAGTCGAGGTACCAGCTGGCACAGCCACCGGCGCTCCACACCGTGCGTTGCATGCGTTGCTGCAGGTCCTCGACGTAGTCGGCCTGCACCTCGGGTCGTGGCTCGACGGCGCTCGCGCCCGAACGCCTCAGGTGCCCCAGCGCGCCCATCACGTAGCGGACCTGCGACTCGATCATGAACACCATGCTCGAGTGCCCCAGGCCGGTGTTGGGTCCCACGACGAAGAAGAGGTTGGGGAAGCCGTGCACCGAGGAGCCCTTGTAGGCCTGCATGCCGACCCGCTGGTAGTGCTCGGCCAGGGTGATGCCCTCACGTCCGGTGACGTGGTGGGCGATCGGCAGGTCGGTGGTGTGGAAGCCCGTCGCGACGATGATCGCGTCGACCTCTCGCTCCACGCCGTCGGCGGTGACGATGCCGTTCGCGGTGACGCGCTCGATGCCGTCGGTGACGAGGTCGACGTTGTCGCGGGCCAGTGCGGGGTAGTAGTCGTTGGAGATCAGGATCCGCTTGCAGCCGATCTGGTAGTCCGGCGTCACCTGCTCGCGCAGCTGCGGGTCACTGATCGCGCGCTTGATGTTGCGCAGGGCCAGCTGCTTGGCGGGCCAGGCCAGCTGCGGGGCCATCGTGAACGCCGGGACGTAGAGCTCTCGGCCCCAGTAGATCGCCGTGCGGTAGAGCCGTTGCACGCCGGGGAGGTGCTTGAACGCCAGCTTCTCCACACCGGTGTAGGGCCGGTCGTTGCGGGGGATCACCCACGGCGCGGTGCGCTGGTAGACGTCGAGCCGTCCGACCTGCGGCGCGATCTCGGGGACGATCTGGATGGCCGAGGCGCCGGTGCCGATGATGGCCACCCGCTTGCCGGTGAGGTCGTAGTCGTGGTTCCAGGCAGCGGAGTGGAAGACCTCACCCTGGAAGGAGTCGAATCCCTCGATGTCGGGGTTGCGCGGGTCGGAGAGAGCGCCGGCGGCGGAGACCATGACCTTGGCGGTCAGGTCGCCTCGCGAGGTGCGCACCTGCCACACGTTTCGTTCCTCGTCCCAGGTGGCCTCCTCGGCGTCGGTGCCGAAGACGAAATGGCTCAACGTGCCGGACTCCTCGGCCACCTGCTGGATGTAGTCCTGGATCTCCGGCTGGGGGGAGAAGGACCGGCTCCAGTGCGGGTTGAGCGCGAAGGAGTAGGAGTACAGCTGCGAGGGGACGTCGCACGCTGCGCCGGGGTAGGTGTTGTCGCGCCAGGTCCCTCCCACGTCCTCGCCGCGCTCGATGACCAGGAAGTCCTCGTCACCGGCCTGCTTGAGCTTGATCGCCATCGCCAGTCCGGCGAAGCCGGCGCCGACGACGAGGGTGTGGACGTGCTCGGGAAGACTCGAGGAGGTCATGAACCTCATCGTAGGAAAGCTATTGAACAAGTATCAATAACTTGTTGAACAGGGTTCAGTGATGTCCACCACGTTGTTGAATCGCGTTCAGTTAGGATGCCGGTCATGAGCACCCGTGTCCGACTGAACCCCGAGCAGCGGCGCACCCAGCTGCTCGACCTGGGCGTGCAGCTGCTCTCCGACTGCGGCCTGGACGAGCTCTCCATCGACCTGCTCGCCGAGCGTGCCGGGATCTCGCGTGGGCTGCTGTACCACTACTTCAGCAACAAGCGGGACTTCAACCTCGCCGTGCTCCGCCGGATGTCGGCGCGCGTCATCGAGAGCACCTCGCCCAGCGGTGTCGGGTCGCCACTGGAGCAGATGCAGTCCTCGCTCGAGGCCTACGTCGACTTCGTCGCGGACAACCACGACGGCTATCTCGCCTTCGTGCGCGCTGCGGCCGGTGGTGACGCCTCCTACCAGCAGATCTACGAGACCTCCCGTCACATCCTCACCACCCGTATCTTCGACCCCTCCTATGCCCCGTTCCTCGCCCTGGTGGGGCTGCGCGACGACGCCCGGTCCCGGCTGATCGTGCGCGGCTGGTCGGCCCTGGTGGAGGAGACCGTGCTGACCTGGCTCGCCGACCCGGCCGCGATGTCGCGATCGGAGCTGCTGGCGACCCTCACCGCCGCACTTCCAGCGCTCGCGCAGGCATCGGCGATCTGAACCCACGTCGCGTAGTTGTAGGGCGGACAAGTATCCTGGACACGTGCCGAAGCCGCAGTCCATCCTCATGACCGCCGATGTGGTGGCCCTGACGCTCCACCCTGGCCACGGCCTCAGCGTGCTGGTGGTGCGCCGGGGCAGCAAGCCCTACCAAGGTCGCTGGGCGCTCCCCGGCGGGTTCGTCGAGCCCGGTGAGGACCTCGCCGCCGCCGCTGCCCGCGAGCTCCAGGAGGAGACCGGGGTCAGCCCGAGCCGGGTGAGGCTCATCCACCTCGGAGCGTACGGCGCGCCGAAGCGCGATCCCCGCGGTCGTGTCGTCAGCGCCGCCTTCCTCACCGGACTCGCCGCGAGCGTGCAGGTCGAGGGCGCGGACGACGCCGACGAGGCGCTGTGGATGCCGGTCTCCGAGGCGAGCCGCCCACGCAAGCTCGCCTTCGACCACCGCGAGATCCTCGACGACGCCCTCTCGCGCGCCGCACTCCTGGTCGAGCGCACCGGTTTCGCCGCCCAGATGCTGCCCCGCAGCTTCACCGTCACCGAGCTCCGCGAGGTCTACGAGCAGCTGTGGGGCGTCGAGCTCGACGCGGGCAACTTCCAGCGCAAGGTGACCGGCGTGCCCGGCCTGCTGCGCCCCACCGGCAGGTCGGTGCAGCGCGGCCGGGGTCGACCCGCAGCGCTGTTCACCGCGCGCCCCACCGCGAGCATCGCCCCGCCCCTGCTGCGCGGCGAGTGACCCCGCAGGCCAGGGGGAGCTCGCGCCGCTCCAGTCGGCGCCGTAGGCCGGGAGCGGCACGTCCACGCTCCCTCCCGCCGGAGGAGGTCGAGCGTCGCGCCGGGCTGGTCCCGGCGCTGGTCTACCCCGAGGAGCTGCCGGTCAGCGAGCGGCGCGACGACATCGCCGCAGCGATCCGCGAGCACCAGGTGGTCGTCGTGGCGGGCGAGACGGGGTCGGGCAAGACCACGCAGCTGCCCAAGATCTGCCTCGAGCTCGGCCGGGGGCGCGCCGGGATGATCGGGCACACGCAGCCTCGCCGGATCGCCGCGCGCAGCGTCGCCGAGCGCATCGCCGAGGAGACCGGCACCGAGGCCGGCGGCGTGATCGGGCACCAGGTGCGCTTCACCGACCACTCGGGACCGGACACCCTGGTCAAGCTGATGACCGACGGCATCCTGCTCGCCGAGCTGCAGCGTGACCGCACGCTGAGCGCCTACGACACGATCATCATCGACGAGGCGCACGAGCGCAGCCTCAACATCGACTTCCTGCTGGGCTACCTCAAGCAGCTGTTGCCCCGACGTCCCGACCTCAAGCTGGTCATCACCTCGGCGACCATCGACCCCGACAAGTTCGCGCGCCACTTCGCCGGGCCCGACGGCACGCCGGCCCCCGTCATCGAGGTCTCCGGGCGCACCTACCCGGTCGAGCTGCGCTACCGCCCCCTGGTCGAGGACGGGTACGACGACGACGAGGGCGAGGCCGTGGTCCGCGACCAGACCGAGGCCGTGGTCGACGCCTGCCGCGAGCTGATGGGGGAGGGGCCGGGCGACATCTTGGTGTTCCTGCCCGGAGAGCGCGAGATCCGGGACACCGCGGAGGTGCTGACCGGGGAGTCCTGGGGCGGCGGGCGCAGTCACCGGGACGAGGTCGACGTCGTCCCGCTGTTCGCCCGGCTCTCCGCCCGCGAGCAGCACCGGGTCTTCGAGCGCCACACCCGACGTCGCATCGTGCTGGCGACCAACGTCGCCGAGACCTCGCTGACCGTGCCCGGCATCCGCTACGTCGTCGACACCGGCTGGGCGCGGATCTCGCGCTACTCGCTGCGCGCGAAGGTCCAGCGGCTGCCGATCGAGCCGGTGAGCCAGGCCTCGGCGCAGCAGCGCTCCGGGCGGTGTGGCCGGGTCGCGGCCGGCGTCGCGATCCGGCTGTACTCCGAGGAGGACTTCGAGTCCCGGCCGCACTACACCGATCCCGAGATCCTGCGGACCAACCTCGCCTCGGTGATCCTGCAGATGATCTCCCTGGGGCTGGGAGACATCGCCGGCTTCCCCTTCCTCGACCCGCCCGACCGGCGCCAGGTCACCGCGGCGCTGCAGCTGCTCGACGAGCTGGGAGCGCTGCGGGGCAGCAGCCCGGGTGACGTCGGCGAGCAACGCCGGCTCACCTCGGTCGGACGCCAGCTCGCGGCCTTCCCGGTCGACCCCCGGCAGGCGCGGATGCTGGTGGAGGCCTCCCGGCTCGGGGTCCTGCGCGAGGTCGGAGTGATCGCCGCAGCGCTCTCGGTGCAGGACCCGCGCGAGCGCCCGGTGGAGCACCGGGCCCACGCCGACCAGCTCCACGCGCGCTTCCGTGACCAGCGCTCGGACTTCCTGACCCTGCTGAACCTCTGGCGTCACGTGCGCACCCAGCAGCGAGACCTCGGCTCGAGCGCATTCCGCCGGATGTGCCGCGCCGAGCACCTGAACTACCTGCGGATCCGGGAGTGGCAGGAGGTCGAGGCCCAGCTGCGACGCACGGCCAAGCAGGTGGGGCTGGTCTCGACGAGCTCGACCGGCCCGACCGGCGCTGGGCGCTCGAGCGGGGAGAGCATCGACGAGGACGCGGTGCACCAGGCACTCCTGGCGGGGCTGCTCTCCCACGTGGGACTGCGCGACCCCGACAAGCGTGACTACCTCGGGGCTCGCAACACCCGCTTCGCGGTCTTCCCGGGCTCAGGGCTCTTCCGCAAGCAGCCGGCGTACCTGATGTCGGCGGAGCTGGTGGAGACCTCGCGGCTCTACGCCCGTGTCAACGCAGCGATCGAGCCGCAGTGGGCCGAGCGCCTCGGCGCCCAACTCGTCAAGCGCAGCCACTCCGAGCCGCACTGGTCGCGCCGCCGGATGGCGGTGATGGCACGTGAGCGCGTCACCCTCTACGGCGTGCCGCTGGTCGCCGACCGGCTGGTGCAGTACGGCGCGATCGATCCCGAGCTCTCCCGTGAGCTGTTCATCCGTCACGCCCTGGTCTACGGCGAGTGGCGCACCCGGCACCGGTTCTTCCACGACAACCGGGCGCTGCTGGAGCAGGCCGAGGAGCTCGAGCACCGTGCCCGACGTCGTGACCTGGTGGTCGACGAGCACACGCTCTTCGACTTCTACGACGCGCGGGTCGGGCGAGAGGTCGTCTCGGCCACGCACTTCGACACCTGGTGGAAGCAGGCGCGGCGCGAGCAGCCCGACCTGCTCACCTTCGACCCGGCGATGCTGGTCCACGACACCGCGGACGAGGTCGACCAGGGCGACTATCCCGACCAGTGGCTCGAGGGATCGGTCTCCCTGCCGCTTCGCTACCACTTCGAGCCGGGCGCCGAGGACGACGGCGTCACCGTCGACGTCGCGCTGGAGACGCTGAACCAGCTGCCCGACGACGCGCTGTCGTGGCAGGTCCCCGGACTGCGCCACGAGCTGGTCACCGCCCTGCTGCGATCGCTTCCCAAGCAGCTGCGGGTCAACTTCGTGCCGGCGCCCGATGTGGCGCGCGAGTTCCTGGCGGCGGTGCCGCCGGGGGAGGAGCCGCTGCTGGAGGCGCTGGAGCGGTTCCTGCGCTCGCGCAGCGGTCACGTCGTGCCGCGCCAGGCCTGGGACCTGGCTCGGCTCGCCCCCCACCTGCGCCCGACCTACCGGGTGCTCGACGGGTCCGGCCAGGAAGTGGCACGGGGCAAGGAGCTGGCTGCGCTCAAGGCGCCGCTGCGCGACCGCTTCGAGCAGGCCCTGGAGGAGTCGGCCTCCGAGCACAGCCGCACCGGGGAGACGACGTGGGCCTTCGGCACCGTCACCGAGTCGTTCGAGCAGGCGCGGGCCGGGCACCAGGTGCGTGGCTTCCCGGCGCTGGTCGACGAGGGGACCACCGTGGGGTTGCGGGTGCTCGGCTCCGAGGCGGCACAGGAGGCGCACCACCGACGTGGAGTGCGGCGGCTACTGGCACTCACCTGCCCCGACCCCGCACCCGCCCTGCTGGCGGGCCTGGACAACCGGCGCAAGCTGGCGCTGGCCGGGTCGCCGTACCCGGCGGTGGGCGAGCTGGTCTCGGACTGCGTGCTCGCCGCCTGCGAGGAGCTGATGGACCGCAACGGCGGGACGGTCCGTGACGCCGAGGCGTTCGCAGCCCTGCGGGACCGGGTCGCGTCCGACCTCGACGAGGTCACCGCACGCGTCCTGGTCGAGACCGAGGCGGTGCTCGCCCGGTGGCGCGAGGTCGAACGAGCCCTCAGCGGCTCCGTGGACCTCACCGTGCTGCCCGCGATGACCGACATGCAGAGCCAGGTCGCCCGGCTGGTGGGCCGCGGCTTCGTCGCCGAGGCCGGCTCCGAGCTGCGCCACCTGCCGCGCTACCTGGCCGCGGTGCTCGCGCGGCGCGAGCGGCTCTCCGCCGACCCACGTCGTGACGCCCAGCTCAGTGCCCAGGTGCAGCCCCTGCAGGACGCCTACCTGCACCGCGTGGGCGCGCTCCCGCCGGGCCAGCCCGAGCCAGCGACGCTGCGCGAGGTCCGGTGGCTGCTGGAGGAGTACCGCGTCAGCCTGTGGGCCCAGCACCTGGGCACCGCGCGCCCGGTCTCCGACGTCCGGATCCGCAAGGCCCTGGACACCGCCTGAGCCGGGCGCGGGTCGACGGGTCGGCTCAGTCGGCGAGCGCAGCGAGCTCGGCGTGGTGCCCGCGCGCGGCCTCGACGACCGCACGGAACACCGCCTCGGCCAGCGCCGCGCCCTCTCGACGTACCTCCTGCAGCTCGAGCAGCAGCAGCCGGTCCAGGCGCACCTCGCTCGGGCGGTGCTCACGGTCCCAGTCGCCCGAACCCACGTCCATCCAGTAGCGGCCCCAGGACGCCTCCTGAGCGGCGTCGCGATCATGGTCCTTGCTGGTCAGCTGGAGTCCGTAGAAGCGCTCCTGTGACGCGAGGGCGAGCATGAGCACGGGTCGGTCCTTGCCCTGGCTCGGGTCGTCCTCGTAGGCCACCCAGGTCCACACCACCTCACCCGGGTCAGGCAGCCCATCGGCCTCGGGCTCGTAGGCCGGGACGACCGGGTCTGCGGGATCGCTGGGCTCCACGTGCAGGACCCTAGCCGGGCTTGCCCGAGTCGGCCCGCCACCGGTCCCACGCCGATAACGTTGATCCGTGCCGCAGCCGCTGAGCGTCGCCTCCTACAACCTCTACCTCGGGGCGGACCTCAGCCTGATCCTGGGGGAGCGGGCGCAGCCCGAGCTCGAGGCCAACCTGGCCGAGGTGCAGCGCCAGCTCCTGGCCACCTCGTTCCCCGAGCGGGCCTCGCAGGTCGCGCGCAGCCTGGTGCAGCACGAGGTCGACCTGGTGGGCCTGCAGGAGGTCTGCTGCTGGACCCTTGCCGGTGAGGAGCTGTGGGACTTCGAGGCGGTGATCATCGAGGCCCTGGCCCAGGCCGGTGCGGACTTCGAGACCGTCAGCGAGGTCGCCACCTTCGCCGGGGACGGCGAGCTCACCCTGGACGGGCAGGCAATCCCGATCCACCTGCGCGGCTCCAACCTCGTGCTGCGACGCACCGACTCCCGGGTCGAGGTCGTCGAGGCCTGCGAGGGGCTGTTCGAGGAGGCCCATCGGGTGCACACGCTCGGCACCCGCTCGATCACCATCGACCGGGGCTGGTGCGGGGTGCGGTGTCGGGTGGGGGAGCACGAGCTCGGCTTCGTCAACACCCACACCGAGGCCTACGACGCCGAGTCGCGCAACCACCAGCGCGACGAGCTGCTCGCCGCCTGCGCCGACCTGCTCGACGCGCCACTGGTGCTGGTGGGCGACTTCAACGCGCTGCCGGACGAGGTCGGCATGCCCCCGCAGCTGGTCGACGCGTGGAGCGTCAACGGGGCCGACCCCGGCTGGACCTGCTGCCAGGGCCCCGACCTGCGCAACCCGGAGTCGCAGCTCGACCAGCGCATCGACTACGTCTGGGTCCGTGGGGCGCGCGTGGTCTCGGCCCAGGTGCTCGGGACGCAGGCCGAGCAGCGCCAGGCCATCGGGATGTGGCCCTCGGACCACGCGGGGGTCCACGCCGTGGTCGAGATCGGCTGAGGCGCACCGAGGAGGTTGTGCGCCGGGCCGGGAGCGCCTCACGGCGCGTGGCCGCTCGCAGCGGCTTATTGTGGGACCCGGGGCTGCCACGGCCCGACGCGCATCCCAGCATAGGTGCCCGAGGACAGATCCCAACCCCGGATCCGGCGAGTCCCTCGATCCAGCTCAGTCCAGCTGGCCCGCCAGCTCCAGCCGTCCGGCGATCTGCAGCTGCTCTGCCATGTGCATCAGTCGCGAGGCCGACAGGCTCGTCTGATGGCTGTGCTCCTCCTCGCCGTCGAGGTGGGCACGCCCCACGGCCGCGAGATGTGTGAAGGCAGCCGCGCGGAAGAGGGTGTCGGCGAAGTCACCCACCCGGATGCCGCGCAGGACCTCGTCGGCCATCTGGCGCACCTCCTGCGGACCCGGTGGCGACGGCACGCCTGCCACCACCTCGGCCACGGGCGACTCGCGGCGGCCCAGGTCGAACTGGCGCGAGGCGGCGACGGGGTCGGCGTGCACCCAGGAGCGCAGCAGGAACAGCCGCCACAGGCATCCGGCCAGGCTCTCCGCGGGCGCCCGCGACCACAGTGCGGCCAGGTCGTCGAGCCCCTCGGTCTCGGCCAGGTGGACCAGCCGCTCGACGACCGCGGCGTCACCCCCGTCACGGGGGCCGCGCACCAGCAGGGTCGCGAGCCGCTCCCCGGCCTCGGCCGCGCCCGCAGGGTCCTCACCTCCGAGCAGGGCGTCGAAGTGGCCTGCCCCCGGCAGGGCGGGCCGGTGGTGGGGCCGGGACTGCTCGCTCACGATCGGAGCGTCAACCCGTGGGGCCGGCGTTGCGCAGGGTCACCGCCGCCGGGGTGCGACCGCGGGGGTAGTTGAAGTCCTGGCCCTCGAGCTTGACCACCGCCATGACGACCGCACGACCCTGTCGCGCGATGCCGACGTTCTCGATCCGGGCGCTGCCGGTCGCGGTGGGCTGGAAGATGACGTAGGTCGCGGCGTCGTCGGCACCGGTCTCGACCGGCTCGAGATCGGTGACCTTGACGCCGTCGCGACCCTTGGCCGCGGCCTCGAGGCGACGCTGGCACCCCGAGTGCCATGACTCCAGCACGGCGTACAGCCGCTCGGCCGTCTTCTCGTCGGGCAGGGCGGCCACCAGGTGGAAGGCCGAGGTGTTGGCGTCGAGGTCGGAGGTGTACTCACGCACCGCCACCTCCTCGGCGCCCACGTCGATCAGCGCGGCCCGGTGGCAGGCGACGAGCCGCTTGGGCTCGGTGTCGAAGTCGTTGGCCGCCCTCCAGCGCCACTCGGCGTTGAGCTTGCCGATCCGGCCGGCCGGCAGCAGCATCGAGGCCGGGTCGACCGGGCCCGCCGTGTCGGTCCCGCTCGGCTCGGAGGTCTCGGTCGCCTCCGAGGTGGCGGACTCGCCGGGGCTGATCGTCGATGTCGGCTCGGTGGTGTCGGGCGAGGCGGGTGAGACCGACTCGGTCTCCTCGGTCTCGGCCTCCTGCGACGTCGGCTGCGAGTCGTCGGAGCACCCGGCTGTCCCGAGCGCGAGCAGCACTCCGAGCAGGGTTGCGGCGAGCGTCGCCGGTGGCCGTGACAGCCTCATCTGGGTGTCTCCTCGGGACGCCTGGGACGCGGACCCCGGCGGGGTCCCGGACTGCTCTGCGGAGCAGAGCGGCGTCACCACTCTAGGTGTGGAGTCCGCCACGTCGGCGGCGCCGCGAGGCGTCCGGCGTGTCCTCCTCCGCTAGCGTTGGCCGCCACAGCGAGGGGAGGAAACGTGGCACGTCGTCGAGCGCTCGACGCACGACCAGGCGCGGGGGTGGCACGCCGACCGGTCGCGGTCCTGTCGGCTCTGCTGATGGCCGCGGCTCTCGCCTCGTGCACCGAGAGCGCCGCGCCCACCGACGACCCGACCCTCGAGAGCGGATCGGCCTCGGCGACCCCCGAGCGGCAGACCCGCCCCGTGCGGCTGGCGGTCTTCGGGGAGCGCGGGACGGTGCGCGCGTTCCGCGAGATCGCCCAGGCCTTCGGCGAGGAGACCGGTCACCGGGTCAGCGTCACCGGCTACGACGACCGGCACGAGGCCGCGCAGGCGGCGCAGGAGGCGCTCGGCGTCGATCCCTCACCGTCGCCCGCGGCGGCCGAGGAGTCCACGTCCCCGACGCCCTCAGGCACGACGGGTCCGGCAGGTCCGCAGGGTGCTCCGGACATCTTCCTGGTCGACAGCGCCGATCTGCCACAGCTGCTGCAGAGTGGGCGGCTGTACCCGGTGGACCAGGACCTCGAGGACCGGGGACTCCAGTTCGGCGACGGCTACCAGCGCCTGGCGCTGACTGCCTTCAGCGCCGACGACCGGCTGCAGTGCATGCCGTTGGAGATCTCCCCCCACGTGCTGTTCGTCAACACCGACGACGTGCGCCCGCGCGACCTGGAGATCCGCGGCGTCCCGCTGCCGGACGAGGGGCGCTGGGCCTTCGAGGACTTCGCGGCCGCGGCGCGCATCATCGCCCGCGAGCACGAGGACGACGCGGGCTTCCGCGCCCTCCAGCTGCCCTACGACGTCCGCGTCCTCACCGCCCTGATCCGCAGCGCCGGCGGTGAGATCGTCGACGACGTCGACGACCCCACGACGCTCACCCTCGACTCCGACGAGGCGCGTGAGGCGATCTCGGCGTACGTCCGCCTGGCCCGCCAGGACCGGGTCGTGCTCACCACGGACTCCGAGCAGGACCAGGCTGCGCTGCGCAAGTTCGCTCGGGGCGACCTCGCGATGCGCTTCGGCACCCGCGCCGACGTCCCGACCCTGCGGCGCGGCAAGGTCCCCTTCGACGTGATGCCGATGCCCAGCTTCGGCTCCGCACGCACGGTGGCCGACATCGCCGGGCTGTGCATCGACGACGAGAGCGAGCAGCTCGAGGCCGCCCTCGACCTCGCGGCCTACGCCGCGGGCGACGAGGGCTCGGCCACGCTGGCGCGCTCCGGTGCCGTCCTGCCGGCCAACCTCGACGTCGCCTTCGGGCCGGTCTTCGCCCAGCAGGGGCAACCGCCGAAGTCGGTCGAGGTGTTCCTCGGATCGCTCAAGCGCAGCGGGCTGATGCCGTTCTCGCCGGCCTGGCACGACGTCGCAGACCGGCTCGAGAGCCTGGTGGCGGGCCTCACCGAGGGCGGCAAGCCGGTGGACCGCACGCTGGACCGGCGTCTGCCCGCGCTCGACCAGCGCTCGGAGGGCTGGTTCGGGTCGAGCGAGGAGGAGACCCCGCAGGAGGAGGAGACCCCGCAGGAGGAGGAGTCCGGCTCCTAGGATCCCGGCGAGGCCTCGGCCTGCTCGGTGGCGCCGGCCGCCTCGGCGCTCGCCTCGGTGATGGTCGCGGTGCTCGCCTCGGTGATCGCCTCGCTGAGCAGGGGCGCCACGAGCTCGACCTGCCAGGCACGCGCGCCCAGGGCGGCCAGCGAGCCGGCCACCTTGGCCGGTGCGGGCGGCTCCCACATCAGCCGCCGTACGAAGTCGGGGGTCACCAGGTTCTCCACCGGCACCGAGAGGTCCGCTGAGAGTGCCTTGAGCGAGTCCTTCGCCGCGGTGAGCCTGGCCGCAGCCTCGGGGTCCTTCTCCGCCCAGGCCCGCGGCGGTGGCGGACCCTCGTGGCGTCGGGCTGTGGGGGGCAGCTCCTTCTCCGGCATCGCGCGCGCTCGCTCGATCGCGGCGAACCACCGCTGCAGGTGGGGCTTGACCCCGCGGCCGTTGAAGCTCGGCAGCGCCTTGAGGTCGGGGGCGGAGGTCGGCATCGCCGAGGCCGCGGCGACGATCGAGCTGTCGGGCAGCAGCCGGCTCGGCGTCACGTCGAGGCTGCGCGCCAGGTCGTCCCGGGTCAGCCAGAGCTCGCGCACCGCTCCGAGCGGGCGCCGCCCACGGACCTTGTGCAGGCCCGACGTGCGTCGCCAGGGGTCCACCCGCTGCGGGAGCTCGGTGAAGCCAAGCAGGTGCTCGAACTCCTGGCGCGCCCACTCCCACTTGTCCGCCGCCACCAGCTGCTCGTGCAGCATGTCGCGCAGCTCCACCAGCACCTCGACGTCGAGCGCGGCGTACTCCAGCCACGGACTCGGCAGCGGGCGGCGCGACCAGTCGACCGCCGAGTGCTCCTTGCGCATCCGGCGGCCGGTGAGCTCCTCGACCAGCGTCGCCAGGCCGACGCGGGGGTAGCCCAGCAGGCGGCCGGCCAGCTCGGTGTCGAAGAGCGACCGTGGTCGCAGGCCGAGACCGTGCAGGCAGGGCAGGTCCTGGGTCGCGGCGTGCAGGATCCACTCCGGCCCGTTCAGCGCCTCCACGAGCGGCGAGACGTCGTCGATCTCGATCGGGTCGACCAGCACGGTGCCGGCGCCCTCGCGGCGCAGCTGCACCAGGTAGGCGCGCGGCGAGTAGCGGTAGCCCGACGCCCGCTCGGCGTCGATGGCGACCGGGCCGGAGCCGGCGGCGATGTCGCCCGCGCGCTGGGCGAGTGACTGGTCGTCCTCGACCACGGGGGGCAAGCCGTCGCGCAGCTCCAGCAGAGGTGCGGGGGGCGCTGCAGGCGGCTCGGCCGGAGCCGGGGTGTCGGCCTGCGGCTCGGGACTCATCCGTCGCGGCGGGCTGACCGCCTGCCGGCGAGCGTGGCCACACCCTCCGGCACCGGCTCGAGACCGACCGAGGCGCCCAGCAGGTCGCCCCATGCCAGCACGTGCGGGCTGATGTCGCCCAGCGGCGTCCAGGACGCACGGACCTCCAGCTGGGCCTGACCGCCTTCGTCCGCCATCTGCCCGAAGCTCTCGGAGATCACCCGGGTGACCGTCCCCGAGGGGGCGCGGTGCTCGGCGTCGTGGTTCTGCAGCGCCTCGACCAACCAGGTCCACGCGACGTCGGCGAGCACCGGGTCGGTGGCGAAGTCGTCGCTGAGCTCTGCGCGTGCGTACGCGACGCAGCGGAACGTGCCTCCCCAGGTCTCGTTGCCCGCAGGGTCGTGCAGCAGGACGAGGCGACCGGTGCCGATCTCCTCCCCGTCGACGACGACGTCGGCAGCGAGCGCGGACGAGAACGGGGCGATGCGCTGCGGCGCCGGCATCTCCTCGCACAGCAGCTCCGGGCGGAGCCGAGCGGAGTGCATCTGCTGCACGGCATCGCGGAACTCCGGGGGCACCCCGGAGACGTCAGCCGTCGTCGGCACGCGCGTTGCCATGCATCCACAGTAGGTCGCGGCCCGGGTCGGCGGCAGCAGGACACGCGACCCAGACCAGGGCGGTCCAGCTCGTTGCCGCAGGTCAGGGCCGGTGCCGAGCCCGTGCGGACGGCGTCGGCTCCTCTGCGAGACTGTGCCCATGCCCCCCGCGCCGACCACGCCCCCTGCGTCACCGTCGCTCGACGACCCGGCGCCGGGGTCGCCGGCCAACTCCGCCCTGGTGCGGGCGGCGCGCGGCGAGCCGGTGCCGCACACGCCGGTGTGGTTCATGCGCCAGGCCGGTCGATCACTGCCGGAGTACCGCGCACTGCGCGAGGGCGTCGGCATGCTCGAGTCCTGCATGCGCGCCGACCTGATCACCGAGATCACCCTGCAGCCGGTGCGCCGCTACGGGGTCGATGCCGCCATCTTCTTCTCCGACATCGTGCTGCCGCTCAAGGCCGTCGGCGTCGACCTGGACATCAAGCCAGGGGTCGGGCCGGTCGTCGCCGAGCCGGTGCGCACGCTGGCCGACGTCGAGCGGATCCCCGACCTCACCCCCGACCACGTGCCCTACGTCACCGAGGCCGTGCGCGCGCTGACCTCAGAGCTGGGAGCCACGCCGCTGATCGGCTTCGCCGGCGCGCCGTTCACGGTCGCCTCGTACCTCGTGGAGGGCGGCCCGTCCAAGGAGCACGCCCGCACCAAGGCCATGATGTACGGCGCCCCGGAGCTCTGGGACGCCCTGATGCGCAAGATCGGTGGCATCGCCGCGGCCTACCTGTCGGTGCAGGTCGAGGCGGGCGCCTCGGCGGTGCAGCTCTTCGACTCCTGGGCGGGGGCGATGTCCCCGCAGGACTACCGCGAGCTGGTGATGCCCTACTCCGCCGCCGTCCTCGCCCAGGCGGGCGAGCTCGGGGTGCCGCGGATCCACTTCGGGGTCGGCACCGGTGAGCTGCTCGGTCTGATGGGTGAGGCCGGTGCGGACGTGGTCGGTGTCGACTGGCGGGTGCCGCTCGCCGACGGCGTACGACGGGTCGGCGGCCGCGCCGTCCAGGGCAACCTGGACCCCTCGCTGGTCTTCGCCCCGACCGAGGTGATGCTGGCGCGCGCCGGTGAGGTGCTGCAGGCGGGTCGTGAAGCGCCCGGTCACATCTTCAACCTCGGTCACGGTGTGCTGCCCTCGACCGATCCCGACCAGCTCGCTCGACTCACCGACTTCGTGCACGAGACCACCCGGCGCGTGTGACCGGTCTTGTGCGCGGTTGTGAACCCGCACAGGCGCCGTACGAGGTCGATGTCCGGTCTTGTGCGTGGAGGTGCACCCGCGGCGGGCTCAGGCGGCGGGCTCGGGGGTCGTCGGTCCGGCAGGTGTCTGCCGACGGCGCGACCAGCGCAGCCACACCGCCAGGGGCGCGCCGACGAGCGCCACGAGGACGGCGAACGGGATCGCCACGCCCACCACGGTCGCGGCGACCACGAGCACGTCGAGCAGCGCGTGCCAGCCGTTGCTCAGCCCGGTGAGGAAGCCCGCGCTGTCGAGGGGGTCCTGAGCGGCTGCCGCACGCGCCGGCGCGGAGTGCATCGTGAGCTCAATGGTCGAGAGCGACGTCTGGTCCTCGAGGTAGTCGCGCTGCGCGCGCAGTGAGGCCAGGTCGGCCTCGCGTCGCGCGATCTCCGACTCGAGCCGGATCGTGGCGCTGACGGTGGTGGCGCGACCGAGGAACGCCCGGAGCCGGCCCAGACTCACCTCCTGGGTGCGGATCCGGGAGTCGACGTCGATCACCTCGGTGGTGACGTCCTCCTCCTTGGTCGTCGCGCTCTGGACCTTGCCGACCTCCTCCAGGGCCTCCAGCACGGTGCGGAAGTCCTTCGAGGGCACGCGCAGCTCCACGTCGGTGCGCTGGGTGCGGCCGGACTCGTCGTTGCGGGTGCGCTCCTGGGCCAGGTGGCCGCCGTAGCGCTGGACCAGGCGTTCGACCCCGTCCAGCGCCCGGTTGAGGTCCTGGGCGGTGAGGGTGACCTGGCCCGTGCGGATCACTGACTCGCTGGGCCCGACGCGGGCCGCCGGTGACGCGGCGTTGTCGGTGGACGTCGTGCTGTGGAGTTCGTCGACCACCGCGCTGTCGCCGACGCCGGCACCGTCCTCGGCCGAGGACGCCAGGCCGTCCTGCCGAGGGCGGGCCGGCTCCTCGGCCACCGCGCCGGCATCGACCGAGTCGCTCTGGGAAGCGCCGCTGCAGCCGGCCAGTGCGAGTACGCCCGCTGCGGTGGCGATGACGAGGGCTCGGCGTACGCGGTGGGGTCGGGCGGGTCGTGAGCGCATGGCGTCCTCCTGCTGCTGCGCGCGCCGCCAGGTGGCGGGGCTGTCGAGCATGTGACGCAGCCGGAGGGGATCGGGTTCCCGTCACGATCAGGGGTTTGCCAGGCTGTGAGCGTGCCCCCTGTGAGCCTGCCCCCTGTGACCGAGCCCGCCACGACGCGACCGCGCGTCGTCGTGGTTGGCGCCGGCATCGCGGGGCTGGCGGCGGCCAGGGCGCTCGCACGGAGCGGATCCGACGTCCTGGTGCTGGAGGCGTCCCCGCAGGTCGGCGGCAAGCTGCGACTGGGTGAGGTGGCCGGCCACCAGGTCGACCTGGGTGCTGAGTCGATCCTCAACCGGCGGCCCGAAGGGGTCGACCTGGTCCGCGAGGTCGGGCTCGCGGACTCGCTGGTCCACCCCCAGACGATCCAGGCATCGGTCTGGTCGCGGGGCGCGCTGCGGGCGATGCCTCCCACGATCATGGGGGTCCCGGCGGACCTCGAGGCCCTGGCGGGGCTGGTCTCACCCGAGGGCATCGAGGCGGCGCGGGGCGACCTCGCCCGACCGGCGACGGCACCCGAGGGCGACCTCAGCGTGGGTGCGCTGGTGGAGTCCCGCTTCGGGGCCGAGGTCCTGGACCGACTGGTCGAGCCGCTGCTGGGTGGGGTCTACGCCGGCCACGCGCGCGAGCTGTCGCTGCGCGCCACCATGCCGCAGGTCGCCGAGCTGCTCGACGGACGCTCGGGGCTGAGCCGTGCGGTCGCGGAGTCGCTCGCGTCGCGGCCGGCCGACCCCCCGCCCGTCTTCGCCGGGGTCGACGGAGGAGTGGGGCGGTTGCCGCACGCACTGCTCGCCGCCACCCCCCAGGTGGCGGTCCGCACCGGGGTCACCGTGCGCGAGCTCACCGGTCTCGCGCACCAGCGGTGGCGCCTGCTGGTCGGGTCGGCAGCAGCCCCTGAGGTGGTCGAGGCCGACGCGGTGGTGCTCGCCACGCCGGCGCCCGCTGCCGCGCGGCTGCTGGCCGAGGCCTCGCCGGCCGCCGCGGCCGAGCTCGCGCAGTGGGAGTACGCCTCGATGGCCGTGATCACCCTGGCGTACCCGCGCGAGGCGATGCCGGAGGTGACCGGGTCCGGGTTCCTGGTGCCGCCGGTGGAAGGGCGCCTGGTGAAGGCCTCGACCTTCTCCTGGCGCAAGTGGGCGTGGGTCGCGAGCAGTGCCCCCGACCTGGCGCTGCTGCGGGTCTCGGTCGGGCGGCACCGGCAGGAGCAGGAGCTGCAGCGCAGCGACGAGGAGCTGGTCGCGCTCGCGGGCGCCGACCTGGCCGACCTGGTCGGGATCCGGGTGCCGCCCGTCGATGCGGAGGTCACCCGCTGGGGCGGCGGACTGCCGCAGTACGCCGTGGGGCACCTCGACCGGGTGCGCCGGGTGAAGGAGGCTGTGGCGACTGTCTCCGGGATCGCGGTGTGCGGCGCCGCGTACGACGGGGTGGGCATCCCGGCCTGCATCGCCTCGGGGCAGCAGGCGGCGGCGGCAGTTTCCCAAGGTATGTAGGCCACCTGCCACTTCCCACGAGAAGTACCTCGTGGGAAGTGCCAGGTGAGCAACAGACCTTGGGAAACCGGACCGCCACCCCCTCTGGGAGACTGGGGGCATGAGCGACGCACCCGAGGGAGCTGCCCGACCGGCCAACCGCGGAAAGCGGGCCAAGGACCTCAACGACCAGATCCGCTACACGATGTGGTCGGTCTTCCACCTGCGCGACCGGCTGGACGGACCCGAGCGTGAGGGTGACCGTGAGGCGGAGGCGCGGGAGGTCGAGAAGCTCTTCGAGGAGATGGCCGAGGACGTCACCGTCCGGGGTGTGTACGACGTCTCCGGCCTGCGTGCCGACGCTGAGGTGATGGTCTGGACCCACGCCGCGTCCAGCGACCTGCTCCAGGCGCACTACCACCGCTTCCGTCGCACGGCGTTCGGTCGGCGGCTCGACCCGGTGTGGTCGCAGATGGCGCTGCACCGGCCGGCGGAGTTCAACCGCAGCCACATCCCCGCGTTCCTCGCCGACGAGGAGGTGCGTCGCTACGTCTGCGTCTACCCATTCGTGCGCTCCTACGAGTGGTACCTCCTGCCCGACGAGGAGCGTCGCGCCATGCTCGCCGAGCACGGGCAGATGGCGCGCGGCTACGCCGACGTCCGGGCCAACACGGTCGCGTCCTTCGCCCTGGGCGACTACGAGTGGCTGCTGGCGTTCGAGGGCGACGAGCTGCACCGCATCGTGGACCTGATGCGTGAGCTGCGTGCCTCGACGGCGCGGCGGCACGTGCGCGAGGAGATCCCCTTCTACACCGGGCGGCTGTGCTCGGTCCCCGAGCTGCTCGCCGACCTGCCCTGACCCGCGCTGGGGTCGGTCTTCGCGCAGAAGACCGGTCTTGCGCGCGTACGCCCGGCGCTGGGGTCGATCTCCGTGCAGAAGATCGGTCTTGCGCGAGTACGCCCGGCGCTGGGGTCGACTTCCGTGCAGAAGACCGAACCTGCACGACGCCTGCGCGCTGACCAGCTATGCGACGTCGGTGACCGGTCTTGTGCGCGGAACTCGACCCGCGCAGGGGCCGCAAAGCGTCAATGTGCGGTCTTGTGCGCGGAAACCGACCCGCGCGCACAGGCGCTCAGCCCTTGGGCTCCAGGGTGAGCGAGATGCTGTTGATGCAGTAGCGCTGGTCGGTGGGGGTGTCGTAACCCTCGCCCTCGAAGACGTGGCCCATGTGCGAGCCGCAGTTGGCGCAGCGCACCTCGACCCGCTTCATCCCCATGCTGCGGTCCTCGATGTACTCCACGCGGTCCTCGGCGAGGGGGGTGTAGAACGACGGCCAGCCGCAGTGGGAGTGGAACTTGTGGTCGGAGCGGAACAGCTCGCTGCCACAGGCGCGGCAGGCGTAGACCCCCTCGGTCTCGGTGTCGGTGTACTCACCGGTGAACGCACGCTCGGTGCCGGCCTGGCGCAGCACGTGGTACTCGTCGTCCGCGAGCTGCTGACGCCATTCGTCGTCTGACTTCTCCACCGTGTAGCTCATGGCCGTGAGCCTACCCGCGCGTGCCAGAGTGATCCCATGGCGAGCAAGGCGGTCGAGCTGAGCGCGGGGGAGCGCACCGTGCGTGTCTCGAGCCCCGACCGCGTGGTCTACGAGGCCACCGAGCACGGCCCGGAGGTCACCAAGCGCGAGGTGGTCGAGTACTACCTCGCTGTCGAGGAGGGCATCATGCGGGCGCTGTGCGAGCGCCCGACCGCCCTCGAGCGCTGGCCCAGCGGTGTGCGCGAGGGCATGCGGCTGGCGACTCGCAGCAACGACCGTGACGCAGAGGCCTTCTACTCCAAGCGGATCCCCAAGGGCGCGCCGGACTTCGTCGAGGGCGTCGAGATCGCCTTCCCCTCCGGCCGTGCGGCCACCGAGCTGTGCCCCACCGAGATCGCCACGGTCGCCTGGGCAGCCCACATGGGCACGATCGTCTTCCACCCGTGGCCGGTGCGTCGCGCCGACACCGACCACCCCGACGAGCTGCGGATCGACCTCGACCCCCAGCCGGGCACCGACTTCTCCGACGCCGCTCGCGTCGCCCTCGTGGCGCGCGACCTCATGGCCGAGCTCGGGCTGACCGGCTGGGCGAAGACCAGCGGCAACCGGGGCGTCCACATCTACGCCCGGATCGAGCCGCGCTGGGACTTCGTCGACCTGCGGCACGCCGCGATCGCCCTCGGCCGCGAGCTCGAGCGGCGCGACCCCGGGGTCACCACCGCCTGGTGGAAGGAGGAGCGGGGGCAGCGGATCTTCGTCGACTACAACCAGAACAACCGCGACCGCACCATCGCCAGTGCCTACTCGCTGCGCCCGATCCCCGGCGCCCCGGTCTCCACCCCCGTCGCGTGGGAGGAGCTCGACGGCCTCGACCCGCGCACGCTGAACCTGTACACGGTGCCCGACCGACTGCGGGACAACGGCGATCCGATGGCCGGCATCGACGACGCGGTCGGCAGTCTGCAGCCGCTGCTCGACCTGTGGCAGACCGACCTCGACAACGGGCTCGGCGAGCTCAACTACCCGCCCGACTACCCCAAGATGCCCGGCGAGCCACCGCGGGTGCAGCCCAGCCGCAAGGTGCGGTCCCACTGGGACGACGAGGGCAACCGCATCGAGTGAGCCCCGGGTGGTGCGGGGCCGGCGTCACATGCCCGAGACGCCCTCGCCGCCACCGGCCTGCTCGTCGAAGCGCTCGTGCTCGAGCAGGTGCAGCACGGGCACGCCGAGCTTGCGCCGGGCGCGCGAGCTCCAGTCCAGGTGGAAGAACTCCGAGACCACGTGGGAGCCGGTGAGCACGATCACCTCGGCGCCCTCGACCTGCTGGACCTTGTCGACCAGGGCATGCACCGGCTCCTCGGTCACGATCTCGCCCTGCGCCTGCGCGCCGCACGCCTCCAGGGCTCCGAGCGAGCCGTTGAGCTCCTCTCGAGCGGCGTCGAGGAGCTCGTGCTGCAGCTCGTCGACGTCCTGGGGATCCATCGCCATCGGCGGTCCGGCGAGCGCGTCGCCGGTCGCGAGCGCACCCATGGCCGCCTCGATCCGCTCCGCGGCGTCGTCGACGGGCTGCAGCACGTGGTAGCGCACGGGCTGCTCGATCTCCTCGTGCAACCCGCGCACCTGGCGTGCGTCGAGGTCGCTGAGCGCTTTCTCGACCAGCAGGACAACGTCGTACGTCGAGGTGGCATCCATGGCCTCAGCCTATGACCAAGCAGGGCTAGGCGCCCAGGACGTCGGCGAGGTCGTAGGAGAGCGGCTCCTCCAGCTGGTCGTAACCGCAGGACCGTGGATCGCGGTCGGGCCGCCAGCGCTTGAGCTGGGCGGTGTGGCGCAACCGCTCGCCCTCCATGTGGTCGTAGCCGACCTCGATCACCAGGTCAGGTCGCACCGGCACGAAGGTGAGGTCCTTGCCGGCGTTCCAGCGGCTGCCGCCACCGGGCACCTTCTCGCCGCTGGCGGTGATCTCCGCCCACCGCCCCCAGGGGTGCTCCTCGCCGTCGGCCAGCAGGTGCTCCTGCATCAGCTCGTAGAGCTCGGCCCGCTTGGCCTGGGTGAACGAGGCGGAGACGCCGATGTGACGCAGGTTGCCCTCGTCGTCGTAGAGGCCCAGCAGCAGCGAGCCGAGCAGTGGCTTGTCGTCGGTGGAGGTCTTGTGCAGCCGGTAGCCGGCGATGACGACGTCGGCGGTGCGGGCGTGCTTGATCTTGAGCATCGCCCGCGCGTTGGGCCGGTACGGCGTCGCCAACGCCTTGGCGACCACGCCGTCGAGGCCCGCACCCTCGAATGAGTCGAACCACTCCCGCGCGAGGGCGGTCTGCATCGTCACCGGGGTCAGGTGCAGCGGGGCCACGACGGCCTCGAAGACCGCCTCGAGCGCCGAGCGGCGCAGGGCCAGCGGCTGCTCGGCGTAGGGCTCGTCGCCGACGGCCAGCAGGTCGAAGGCGACGTAGGACGCCGGTGTCTGCTGAGCCAGGAGGTTGATCCGGGACTCCGCCGGGTGGATGCGCTCCTGGAGTGCCTCGAAGTCGAGGCGTTCACCGCGCGCCACGACCAGCTCGCCGTCGAGGACGACCCGCGCCGGGAGCTGGTCGCGCATCGCCTGCACCACCTCGGGGAAGTAGCGGGTCAGCGGCTTGGTGTTGCGGCTGGCCAGGTGGACCTCGTCGCCGTCCTTGAAGACCAGGCACCGGAAGCCGTCCCACTTCGGCTCGAAGAGCAGCCCCGGGTGGTCCTCGTCGTCGTACCTGCCCGGGTCGGGGATCGACGCCACCGACTTGGCCAGCATCGGCTGCAACGGGGGAGGGACGGGGAGGCCGGAGAGCTCGCGCGGCGCGGCCGCGTTGCCGGAGTCACTGGGTGCCACGTGCCGACCCTACGCGGGGCGACTCGGGGTAGCCCGGGCCTCGGCGTGGGTAGCCTGCGGCAATGGAGGACATCCGCACGCTGCTGCGTGCCCCCGAGGGGAGCCTCGACCTCGCCACGATCGAGACCCGCGCCACCCCTGGCTTCGACGGCAAGAAGAAGCAGGGCAAGAAGGCGCTGGCCGACATGGACGACGAGCTGCGCGACCTGCAGGCCAAGCTGTCCGCCGACGGTTACACCGGCGGCAACCGTCGGCTCCTGCTCGTGGTGCAGGGCATGGACACCTCCGGCAAGGGCGGGATCCTCAAGCACGCGGTGGCGCTGTTCAACCCCGGCGGGGTGCGCCCGACAGGCTTCGGCGCCCCCACGGACGAGGAGCGACAGCACGACTTCTTGTGGCGGATCGAACAAGAGGTGCCGGAGCCGGGGCTGATCGGCATCTTCGACCGCTCGCACTACGAGGACGTCCTCATCGTGCGGGTCCACGAGTGGGCCGAGGCCGAGGAGATCGAGCGGCGCTACGAGGCGATCAACGACTTCGAGCGACGTCTGAGCGAGGAGGGCGTCACCGTGCTCAAGGTGATGCTGCACATCTCCCCGGAGGAGCAGCGCGACCGGTTGCTGGCGCGCCTCGACAAGGAGGCGAAGGTCTGGAAGTTCACGCCGGAGGACGTCGACGAGCGCCAGCTCTGGGACAGCTACATGGATGCCTACGAGCTCGCGATCGAGCGCTGCAGCACCGAGGCGGCGCCGTGGTACGTCGTCCCGGCCGACCGGAAGTGGTACGCGCGCCTCGCCGTGGCCACGCTGATGCGTGAGGCGCTGCGAGACATGGGCCTGGAGTGGCCCGAGCCCGACTTCGACGTCGAGGAGCAGCGGCGCCGGCTCGAGGCGAGCTAGGGGCGCAGCAGCAGCCGAACGGCTACGTCGATCGACTTGTCGACGTCGTCGGCACTCGCGCGGCCGGTGACCCACTGCACCAGGCTGGCCAGCCAGACGTCGCCGATCACCTTGGCGACCGCCAGCTCCTCCTCACCGGGCTCGTGCTCGGCGTAGGGGGTGGCGGGGTCGGCCATGGCGCGCATCAGGATCTTGGTGACCTGCATGCCGACGTAGTGGATCTCCTGGGCCACGGAGGCGTCGGCGAACATGAAGGCCCGGGTCAGGGCCTCGGTCAGCTTGGGGGTGCGCTGCATGCCCTTGCTGGAGCGGCGCAGCACCGTCATCACCCGCTCGTGCGCGGTGGAGCCCTGCACCGGGCGCCCTTCGATCGCCGCGCCGTTCTCCTCGAACTGGCGCCCCAGCGCGGAGACCAGCAGGTGGATCTTGGAGGGGAAGTAGCGGTAGAGGGTGCCCAGCGCGACATCTGCCTGCTCGGCGACCGCGCGCATCTGCACGGCGTCGAAGCCTCCGGCGCTCGCCAGGTCGATGGTGGCGTCGAGGATCCGCTTGCGCCGCTCGCGCTGCGCGGTGGACCCCAGCTCCTCGCCCTTGGCAGCTCCTGCGGTGCCTGAGGCCGCCGGTGCGCCGGCCGTGCTGCCCGACGTGCTGCCGGCCGTGTCGTTCGTGCCGGTTGTGGTCATGCCCACCTCCTCGAGCGTGCCGCGACTCCGGGGCTTAGGCTAGCGCAGGAACCATCTAGAATGAGAACACGTTCCACTGGTCCGGGTGGTGCTGTCGGCGAATCCGGCGGGTGCGTCCGCAGCGCCGCGAGGCCCTGGACCCGGTGGACCGGCGCGATCGTCTCGGGGCTGCAGCACTCGGGAGCAGTCGACCCGAAGGGAAGTCCTCGCGTGCGCATCGCACTCCTGTCCTACCGCTCCAAGCCCCACTGTGGCGGTCAGGGCGTCTACCTGCGCCACCTCAGCCGCGAGCTCGTGGCTCTCGGCCACGACGTCGAGGTCTTCTCCGGCCAGCCCTACCCCGAGCTCGACGAGGGCGTGGGTCTGACCAAGGTGCCCAGCCTCGATCTCTACCGCGAGCCGGACCCGTTCCGCGTGCCGAGGCTGCGCGAGTTCCGCGACCTCACCGACGTCTACGAGTTCCTGGCGATGCTCACCGCCGCCTTCCCCGAGCCGCGCACCTTCAGCCGTCGGGTGGCCAAGGTCCTCGCCGCACGAACCGACGACTTCGACGTCGTCCACGACAACCAGACGGTGGGCTACGGCATGCTCGACGTCGCCGAGCGGCTGCCTTTCGTGGAGACGATCCACCACCCGATCACCTTCGACCGCAAGGTCGACCTGGCCCACGCCCCGCTGCGCAAGCGGCTGGCGCTGCGCCGGTGGTACTCCTTCCTGCGGATGCAGGCCAAGGTCGCGCGGCGGGTGCCGCTGGTCCTCACCGTCTCCGAGAGCTCTCGGCGCGACATCGCCCAGGACTTCGGCGTCGACCCCGAGCGGATCGAGGTCATCGCGCTGGGCGTCGACGAGGGGTTCCGACCGCCGACCCGGCCGCGGGTGCCGGGTCGCCTCGTGGCGATGGCCAGTGCCGACACCCCGATGAAGGGGGTGGCCACCCTGCTCGAAGCGGTCGCCAAGCTGCGCACCGAGCGCGAGGTGCACCTGGTGCTGGTGACCAAGCCCGCCCGGGGCGGGCGCACCGAGCAGCTGATCGAGCAGCTCGGGCTGGGCGACGCCGTGGAGTTCCGCCACGGGCTCAGCGACGAGGAGCTGGTCGAGCTGATGGGGTCGGCCGAGGTGGCGTGCGTGCCCTCGCTCTACGAGGGATTCTCGCTGCCCACGGCCGAGCTGATGGCGTGCGAGACCCCGTTGGTGGTCAGCCGGGCGGGTGCGATCCCCGAGGTCGTGGGTGACGACGGGGAGTGCGCCTTGCTGGTGCCGCCGGGTGACGTCCAGGAGCTCGCGGGAGCGATCGGCACGCTGCTCGACGACCCCGAGCGCCGGGCCCGGATGGGTGCGGCGGGCCGACGGCGGGTCGAGGAGCGGTTCAGCTGGCGCTCGGTGGCCGAGGCCACCGTCGCTGCCTACGAGCGCGTCATCGCGCAGTTCGAGCACGAGCAGAAGAAGGGTTCCTAGAGCATGCTGACCGTCGACTTCGACCGGCTGGGTCTGCTGCCCGGCGAGCGGGTCCTGGACATGGGGTGCGGGGCCGGCCGCCATGCCTTCGAGATGTACCGACGCGGCGCCGACGTGATCGCGCTCGACCAGGATGCCGACGAGCTGGCCACGGTCGGCGAGTGGTTCGCGGCGATGCGCGAGGAGGGTGGGCTCCCGCCCACGGCCGAGGCCGACGTCAAGCAGGGCGATGCGCTGAACCTGCCCTTCCCCGACGGCGAGTTCGACCGGGTGGTGGCCGCGGAGGTGCTCGAGCACATCCCGGCCGACGAGGCGGCGATCGTTGAGCTGGCGCGGGTGCTGCGCCCCGGCGGCACCATGGCCGTGACCGTGCCGCGATGGCTGCCCGAGAAGGTCTGCTGGATGCTGTCGGACGCCTACCACGAGGTCGAGGGCGGCCACGTGCGGATCTACCGCGGGGACGAGCTGGCCGCCAAGCTGGAGCGCGCCGGGCTCCGGGTCGTCGGGCGCGACCACGTCCACGGCCTGCACTCGCCCTACTGGTGGGTCAAGTGCGCGGTGGGGGTCACCAACGACGACCACCCGCTCGCGAAGGCCTACCACCGCGTGCTGGTGTGGGACATCGAGAAGCGTCCTGTGGCGACCCGGCTGGCCGAGCGGGTCCTGGACCCGCTGATCGGCAAGAGCATGGTGCTCTACCTCCACAAGCCCGCGACGCCGGTGCAGGGCGGGCTCTGAACCGTGTCCACCACGCCACCTCCTGCCCGCTGGGTGCCGCCGGAGCTCCCCGGGGTGATGAGCGCGGTGCAGACCGTGGAGACGGCCGCGGCGATCGCCCAGGTGCAGCAGCCCGACGGGGGCATCCCCTGGGCCGTGGGGGAGCACATCGACGCGTGGAACCACGTCGAGGGTGCGATGGCGCTGATGCTGGGTGGCGAGGTGCAGGCCGCGGAGGCGGCCTTCGAGTGGTGCCGCGCCGTGCAGCGTGCCGACGGCTCGTGGCCGATGAAGGTGATCGGCTCCGAGGTCGAGGACGCCAGTGGCGACACCAACATGTCGGCCTACCTCGCGGTCGGCATCTGGCACCACTGGCTGCTCACCGCGGACCGCGGTCACCTCGACTCCTACTGGCCCGTCGTGCGTGCCGGGCTCGACTACGTGGTCGGCCTGCAGCTCCCGTACGGCGGCATCGCCTGGTCCCAGCAGGTCGACGGCCAGGTCAACCGCGAGGCGCTGCTCGCCGGGTCCTCGAGCATCTACCACTCGCTGCGCGCCGGACTCGCGCTCGCCGACCTCGTCGACGACCCCCAGCCGGCGTGGGAGCTCGCGGCCGGGCGGCTGCGCCACGCGCTCGAGGTGCACCGCGACCTCTTCCTCGACAAGTCCGGGTTCTCGATGGACTGGTACTACCCGGTGCTCGGGGGCCCGCTGCGGGGCCGCGCGGCGCTGGAGCTGCTGCAGAGCCGCTGGGACGACTTCGTCGAACCCGGCCTGGGGGCGCGCTGCGTCGACGCCAACCCGTGGGTGACCGGAGCCGAGACCTGTGAGCTGGTCATGGCGCTGGACAACGTCGGCGACCGGGAGCGGGCCGAGGAGCTCTTCACCGCCATGCAGCACACCCGTCACGGGGGCGGGCTCTACTGGACCGGCTACGTCTTCACCGACGAGGTGTTCTGGCCCCACGAGCAGACCACCTACACCTCGGCCGCGGTGGTCCTGGCCTGTGACGCATTGTCACGCACCACGCCCGGCTCCGGGGTTTTCCGCGGGGAGCGGATGCCCGCCCAGCCCGCACCGATCGCGCTGGACTGCGGCTGCCCGCACGCGGCCCGGTCCTCCGAGCCGGCTCGCCACTAGCCCTCAGGAGGCAGGGCGCTGCCCGACCGGCTCGCCGGCTGCTCCGCTGCTCCGGCGCAGCGCCCGCATCGACCCGCACGCGTCGACCTCGGTGAACCCGTCCGCCAGCGCCCGTCGGTAGATCTCGTACGGCGGTCTGCCGCCGTCCGCGGGGTCGGGGAACACGTCGTGGATCAGCAGCAGACCGCCCTGCGCGACCCAGGGTGCCCAGGTCTCGTAGTCGGTGTGCGCCGGGTCCTGCCCGTGGCCCCCGTCGACGAAGAGCAGGGCCAGGGGAGTGCGCCAGTGGCGCCCCACAGTCGCGGAGCTGCCGACCAGGGCCACCACGATCCCCTCCAGGCCCGCGTCGTGGATCGTGCGCCGGAAGACCGGGAGGGTGTCCATCAGCCCGACCGCGGGGTCGACCAGCGAGGGGTCGTGGTGCTCCCAGCCCGCCTGGTTCTCCTCCGAGCCGCGGTGGTGGTCAACCGCGAAGACCACGCTCCCGGCCGACTGGGCGGCAGCGCCGAGGTAGACCGTCGACTTCCCGCAGTAGGAGCCCACCTCGAGCAGCGGGCCCTCCGGAGCAGCCGCTGCGGCGTGGCGGTGCAGGAACGCACCCTCGTCGTCGGGCATGAAGCCGCGCGCCGCGCGTGCTGCGGCGAGCAGGTCGGGGGTCAGCTCCTCGGTCACGGGGCCCGATCCTGTCAGGCTCCGTCTGGCGCCGGGGGGTCGGGCCTGCGAGAATGAGAACAGGTTCTAGTTCGTGACGTCGACAGGGTGGGAGCAGGGATGGCGATCGGGCTCGGTGAGGAGCAGCGCGCGCTCGCGCAGGCGGTCGCCGACTGGGCGTCGGGGCAGTCGACCACCGAGGCGGTCAAGCGCTCGGAGTCGGCGGGCCCGGCCGCCTTCGCCGAGGCGGGGAAGGGCGTGGCCGCCCTGGGCCTCGCCGGGATCGCGCTGCCGGAGTCGCACGGGGGCGGCGGCGGGTCGCTGCTGGATCTCGCCGTCGCGGTCGAGGCCGCGGCGGCCGCCATGGTCCCCGGGTCGCTGACCCCGACGGCGGCGGCCGCGATGGCGCTGCGCGACGTGCCCGAGGCGGCCGACCTGCTGCGTGGTGTCGCCGAGGGTGAGGTCACGATCGGTGTCGGCACGCGTCCGGGAGGTGCGGTGCTCGGCGCCGGCCTGACCAGCCACGTCCTGGTGCCCGTCGGCGGGCGCTGGCAGGTGCTTCGGTCCACCGAGGTCTCGCTGACCCCGGGCCGACTCCACGACCTCGCCACCCGGGTCGCGGCCGTCGACCCGGGAGGCGCTGCCCCGCTGCTCGAGGTGTCCCTCGAGCCCGGGCTGGTCGAGGACACCGTGGTGGTGCTCCTCGCCGCCGAGGCAGCCGGCCTCGCGCGCTGGTGCCTCGACACCGCGGCGGCCTACGCCGCGGTGCGCGAGCAGTTCGGTCGTCCGATCGGCTCGTTCCAGTCGGTCAAGCACCTGTGCGCCTCGATGCTGGAGCGCACCGAGGCGGTGACCGCGGTCGCCTGGGACGCGGCACGTGCCTGGGGCGAGTCGTCGGAGCAGCGCGGTCTTGCGGCAGCGGTCGCGGGGTCGGTCGCCCTTGACGACGCGGTCGGCGTCGCGCAGGACTGCGTGCAGGTGCTCGGCGGGATCGGCTTCACCTGGGAGCACGACGCGCATCTCTACCTGCGTCGGGCACTGTCCAACCGACTGCTCGCAGGCGGCGCCGACCGGTGGCGGCTCCGGCTGGCCGACCTCGCGGTCGGTGGACTCCGACGGACCGTGTCCATCGACCTCGGCGACGAGGGCGAGGCTGCGCGCTCGCAGGTCGCGCCGTTGGTCGAGCAGGTGGCGGCTCAGGAGCCGGCACGCCGACGCCATGCGCTCGTGGAGTCCGGGCTGGCGATGCCGCACTGGCCGGCGCCGTACGGTCGCGACGCGGGGCCCGTCGAGCAGCTGGTCGTCGACGAGGAGCTCGAGCGTGCCGGGCTGAGCAAGCCGGTCCTGGGCATCGGGGCGTGGGCCGCGCCCACGATCCTTGCCCACGGCACCCCCGAGCAGCACGCGCGGTTCCTGGCTCCGACGCTCGAGGGTGAGATCTCCTGGTGCCAGCTCTTCAGCGAGCCCGGCGCGGGCAGCGACCTCGCCGCGCTGCGCACCCGGGCCGAGCGCACCGAGGGCGGCTGGGTGCTCTCGGGGCAGAAGGTGTGGACCTCTCTGGCCGCGGAGGCCGACTGGGCGATCTGTCTGGCGCGGACCGACCCCGAGGCTCCCAAGCACCGGGGCATCACCTACTTCCTGGTCGACATGACCTCGGCGGGCATCGACATCCGGCCGCTGCGTGAGCTGACCGGTGACGCGGTCTTCAACGAGGTCTTCCTCGACGGTGTCGTCGTGCCCGACGACTGCGTGGTGGGGGAGGTCGACGGCGGATGGCCGCTGGCGCGCACGACGTTGGCCAACGAGCGGGTGGCGATGTCGGACCGCGGCTTCGGGGGCAACGTCGAGCGGGCGCTGCGGCTGCTCGGGACCGCCGGCGGAGCAGGAGCGCCCGAGGTGCTGCGGCTGCGCGTCGGGGCCGCTGTCGCCGCGTCCGCGGCAGTCAAGGCGCTCGGCCTGCGCAGCGTGCTGCGCTCGGTGACGGGTCACGGGCCAGGCGCGGAGTCCAGCGTGGTCAAGCTGCTCGGCACGGTCGAGCGGCAGGACTCCGCCGAGCTGGTCGTGGAGATGCTCGGGGACGAGGTGCTGCTGGGCTCCGAGGAGGCCGACGCCGCGGTGCACGAGGCACTGCTGACGCGTTGCCTCTCGATCGCGGGCGGCACCACCCAGATCCTGCGCAACGTCGCCGCGGAGCGGATCCTCGGCCTGCCCCGCTGATGGCTCAGCCGGGCGTGGTCTCGCGATCGGCGTCCCAGGTGGCGTCGGGGTCGGTGGGCTCGCCCCGGTGACGTGCCAGCGCCCAGGTGAGGAACCGCTCCACGCTGCGCACCGAGTGCTGGCTGCGCACGGACGGGAAGACGTCGAAGGCGTGCTGGGTGTAGCGCAGCTCGGAGAAGCAGACCGGGGCGTCGGACGTCTCGCGCAGCGCGTCGACGAACTCGCGTGCCTGCCGGACCTCAGCGAGCACGTCGTTGCTGCCGTGGATCACGTAGAACGGCGGCGCGTCCTTGCGCACCCGCAGGATCGGCGACGCCTGCTCGAAGAGCTCGGGGTCGTCGGTGAATGTTGTCTGCATGACCACAGGCGCCAGGAACATGTCGCGCAGGAACTCGATGCTCTTGTGACCCGTGGCGCCGGCAACGTCGTAGACGCCGTAGAACGGGACAGCGGCCTGGAGCGTGGTGTCGGCGTCCTCGAACCCAGGCTGGTACGCCGGGTCGTTCGCGCTCAAGGCGGTGAGCGCCGTGAGGTGCCCCCCGGCGGACCCACCGGTGATCGCGACGAAGTCGGGGTCGCCGCCGTAGGAGGCGATGTTGTCCTTGATCCAGGCGATCGCGCGCTTGACGTCGACGACGTGGGCGGGGAAGGCGTCGCGCGGCGAGAGCCGGTAGTTGATCGCCACGCACACCCAGCCGCGAGCGGCGAGGTGGCGCATCAGCGGGAGACCCTGTTGATCCTTCTTGCCGATCATCCACCCGCCGCCGTGCACCTGGAGCAGCACCGGCGCCTTCTCGAGCTCACCCTGCGGCCGGTAGATGTCGAGCAGCCCGCGACCGCCGTGCTCGTCGCAGTAGGAGATGTTCTTCTGCACGTCGAGGTGCGCGGTGGGAATGCGGAACGGCCACGCCAGCTGCTTGAGGGGCGTGCGCCAGTCGAGGTCGTGCTCGGGGCTCAGCTTTTCGCGGTAGTCCTCGCCGAGGGTCTCGGCCAGCGCCCCCTCGAAGAGCTCCTGCGACCGGTTGCCCTGCTGCAGCAGGAAGCCCAGGGCCGCCATGTTCGCCAGGCCGAGCAGTGCGTGGCGCGGGCTCTTGCCGCGTCGCGTGATCTCCAGTCCCGTGTCGACGGCCGTGCCGGCGATGACGTGCGGTGCGAGCTCGGAGACCAGCCACCCGCCGAACATCGCCGGGACGCTCGCCACGACCCCGGGAACGGGCCGCACGGCGTTGGCCACCAGGGCGGAGGTGATCAGCTGGCGTCGCAGGTAGGACATGTTCCACACGTTAGACGTCGCCGGGAGCCTCGCTGCTCGACGGCGGCCGTCGTCCCACCACGCGGTCGCGCTCCAGAGCGGCGATCTCCTCGGCGTCGTACCCGAGCCCGGTCAGCACCGCCTCGGTGTGCTCGCCCAGTGCGGGCACGGCGCCCATCGCCGCCTCGACGTCGGTGAAGGTCACTGGCGGGAGCAGCGCGCGAACAGGTCCGCGCTCGGTGGCCACCTCTCGCCAGCGGTCCCGTGCCTGCAGCTGCGGATGGTCGACGAGCCCGGCGAGGTCGTTCACCTGGGCTGCGGGGACCCCCGCCGCGAGCAGCCGTGCGTCCAGCTCGGCGGTGGTGAAGCGACGGGTCTGCTCGGCCACGACGGCGTCGCAGGATGCGCGGTGGGCCACCCGCAGCTGGTTGGTGGCGTACGACGGGTGGTCCACCAGGTCGGGTCGCTCCAGGACCTCGCGCACGAGAGTGGCCCAGCCCTGGTCGTTCTGGATCCCGATCAGCACCTCGCCGTCGCGGGTGGGGTAGGCGTCGTAGGGGGCGATCGCCGGGTGGCTGAGCCCCATGCGCGGGGGCTGCACCCCGGTGTGGAGCTGGACGTAGAGGTGGTGCCCCAGCCACTCGGCCGTGGCCTCGAACATCGACACCTCGACGGTGGCGCCCTCACCGGTGCGCTCCCGTCGTAGCAGCGCCGCCAGCACCGCCTGGACGCAGTAGAGCCCGCTGGCGATGTCGGCCGCGGGAAAGCCGGCCTTCACCGCGGTCTCGGGGGTGCCGGTGACCGAGACGAGCCCGGTCTCGGCCTGCACGAGCATGTCGTAGGCCTTGCGCTGCTCGTAGGGACCGCCGCGGCCGTAGCCGGAGAGGTTCACCACGACCAACGCCCGATGCTCTGCGCGCAGCGTCTCGGCGGCGAGGCCGAGCCGCTCGAGGGCACCCGGCGCGAGGTTCTGCACGAAGACGTCGGCCTCGGCCAGCAGCCGGCGCACGACCTCGGCGCCGCGGTGGGTCTTGACGTCGACCGCGACCGACTCCTTGCCCCGGTTCAGCCAGACGAAGTGCGAGGCCAACCCGTCGACCGCGGCGTCGTACTCGCGTGCGAAGTCGCCGCCCTGGACCCGCTCCAGCTTGATCACCCGGGCCCCGAGGTCGGCCAGGTGGCGGGTGGCCAGGGGCGCGGCCACGGCCTGCTCGAGCGAGACCACGGTGTAGCCGTCGAGCGGGAGCTGGTGCATGGCACCACTATCGACCAGAGGAGTCGACCGAGCCGGGTAGAACACGTTCTCGCACGGTCTAGGATGCCGGGGTGAAGCAGCTCAGCGGACTCGACGCCTCCTTCCTCTACTTCGAGACGCCGGAGCAGATGCTGCACGTCTGTGGCGTCCTGGTGATCGACCCCCAGACCGTGCCCGAGGGCTACTCGTTCGCCTCGATGCGCGACGCGATCGAGCAGCGGGTGCGGGCCGTGCCGGAGTTCCGGCAGAAGCTGCGTCACCTGCCCTTCGACCTCGACCACCCGGTCTGGGTCGACGACGACCACTTCGACATCGAGCGCCACGTCCACCGGGCCGCCCTGCCCGACCCGGGCGACAGCCGCGAGCTGGCCACGCTCTGCGGCCACCTGGCCGGCATCCCGTTGGACCGGGCACGCCCGCTGTGGGAGATGTGGGTCGTCGAGGGGCTGGCCGACGGCCGGATCGCGCTGTTCACCAAGATGCACCACGCCACCGTGGACGGCATGTCGGGGATGGGCCTGCTGGCGCACCTGGCCAGCTTCGAGCCCGAGCTGCCCGAGGTGCCGCCCATCCCGGAGTCGGTACGCGCCCCGGGCGAGCTGGGACTGATCGGGCGCGGGCTGCTGCGGCGGGCCGCCCGCCCTCTGACCGCGGCCCGGCTGCTCCTGCCCAGCGTGAAGGCCCTGGGGGGCACGGTGAACCGCGCCTCGCAGGGCACCGCGATGGCTGCGCCACTGACCGCGCCCCGGACGTCGTTCAACGGCACGATCAGCGGCCGCCGCACGGTCGCCTTCGTCGACCTGTCCCTCGACGAGGTCAAGCGGGTCAAACGTGCCACCGACAGCACGGTGAACGACGTGGTGATGACGCTGGTGGGCGGTGCGCTGCGCCGCTACCTCGAGGATCGTGGCGAGCTGCCGGCGCAGTCGTTGCTCGCGACCGTCCCGGTCTCGGTGCGTGAGAGCTCGGGAGCCGAGGGGTCCAACCAGGTCTCGGCGATGTTCACCCGGCTGGGCACCGACGTCGCCGAGCCCGTCGAGCGCCTGAAGCAGGTCTCGGCGGGCACGCGGAAGGCCAAGGCCCACCAGGGCGCCATCCCGGCGAGTGCCCTGCAGGACTGGGCCGAGCTGGCCGCCCCGTTCACCTTCGCCGCAGCGGTGCGGCTCTACTCCTCGCTGCGACTGGCCGAGAAGCACCCGGTGGTCCACAACCTCGTGGTCTCCAACGTGCCGGGTCCACCGACCGCGATGTACTTCATGGGGGGCAAGGTCGAGGGGGTCTACCCGCTGGGGCCGGTCTTCCACGGGGCGGGACTCAACATCACCGTGGTCTCCAGCGACGGGCGGCTGCACGTGGGTCTGATCGCCTGCGGTGAGCAGATGCCGCGGCTGTGGGAGCTGGCCGACGACTTTCCGGTGGAGCTGGAGGAGCTGGGCAAGGCGGTCGACGCCGTCGACGCCGCCGACAACAGCTGAACGGCGCGCCCTGGGGTTTCGCGGTATTTAGGGACCTCAGTCGCGACGACACGCGACCACTGGTTCCTGGCGGTCCAGACCAAAGGGGCGAACAATGACCTCGTCATCGTGTCGGCCCACTGTGGCCCTCAGCAAGGGGTACTCATGACCAAGACCTTCCGCGTCCTTTCCTTCCTCATCGCCGCTTTGGTGATGCTGCAGGCGTTCTTCATCGTCTGGGGCGTTTTCGGGCTGGCGACGTGGATCGACGACGGCAACTCGGCGACCAGCCAGGTCTTCGACGATGCCTTCGAGGGTGGGGACGCGCCCTTCCCCGAGTTCATCGGGCTGATGCTGCACGGCATGAACGGCACCACGCTCATCCCGTTGGTCGCCCTGATCACGCTGGTGATCGGGATCATCGCCAAGCACCCGGGGTCCACCAAGTTCGCCGTCGCCATCTTCCTGCTGGTAATCGTCCAGATCGCCCTGGGGATCTTCGGTCACGAGATCGCGTTCATCGGCGGGCTGCACGGGATCAACGCATTCATCCTCTTCGGTACGGCGGTCATGGCCGGCGTGAAGGCCAAGTCCCCCGAGGCCGTCGTGACCGATCCACGAGCGCCCGTGAATGCCTAAGAAGCTCCTGGCGAGGATCAGCCCGGCCCTGGCCGCGCTGATCCTCGCTTTCGTTGCCTGGCAGTGGTGGTCAAGCAGGTTGCCGTCGTCCTACACGGCGATGGAGATGGGCTACCCCGACTTCGGCGGAGGAGAGGAGTTCGCCCACGGCGCCCGCGGCGAGGCCGTGGACCACTGGCACGGCGACATCGCCCACACCGCCGCCCACAGCCGCGTCTCGGCAGCAGCGGCCGCAGCGACTGAGACGCTCGACGTCAGCGAGCTCACCGGTGACCTGGCGGGCAAGCCGGACGTGACCATGGACCTGACCGCCACCGAGCAGCAGGTCACCCTCGCCGACGGCACCGAGTACGACGGCTACGCGCTCAACGGCTCGACCCCCGGTCCGGTGATCAGCGCCGTCCAGGGTGACCTGGTCGAGGTGAGGTTCACCAACAAGGACGTCGAGGGTGGCGCCACCTTGCACTGGCACGGCGTCGACGTGCCGAACGCCGCTGACGGAGTCGCCGGCGTCACCCAGGACGCGGTCCGCGAGGGCCAGTCGTTCACCTACCGGTTCGTCGCCGACGACGCCGGCACCTACTGGTACCACTCCCACCAGGTCTCCCACGAGCAGGTCGTGAAGGGGCTCTTCGGCGGACTGGTCGTCCACCCCAGCGAGCGGGCGGCGCAGCGCGCCGCCCAGCGAGGTGACGACGTCATGGCGGTGGTCCACACCTACGCCGGGGTCCGGAGGGTCAACGGCTACGACGACGCCGTCGAGGTCGATGCCGACCCCGGCGAGGGGGTGCGGGTCCGCGTGGTCAACACCGACAACAGCCCGCTCAGCGTGTGGGTTCCCGACGCGTCGTTCCGAGTGCTGGCCACCGATGGGCACGAGGTGAACCAGCCCGGCGAGGTCGAGGACGTCTCGGTGCGGATCCCGGCCGGCGGTCGTGCCGACGTGGAGGTGGTGGTGGCGCCCGGCGGCACGCGGCTGCAGATGGGCGACACCTCGATCCTGGTCGGCGGGTCGGGTCCGCCCCTGGCGGACCAGCCCGACGAGCGGCTCGACTTCCTCGACTACGGCGAACCCTCCGATGAGGATGCGGCACTGCGCGAGGCAGCGGAGAACGACTCCTTCGACCGTGACTTCACCTACGACATCGGACGCCGCCCGGGTTTCCTCGACGGCAGGCCCGGCCTCTGGTGGAGCATCAACGGCCACCTCTACCCCGACGTGCCGATGTTCATGGTGCAGGAGGGCGACCTGGTCCGGATGACCATCGGCAACCACTCCGCCGAGGTCCACCCGATGCACCTGCATGGCCACCGGATCACGGTCCTCTCGCGCGACGGTGAGCCGGTGACCGGCAGCTCGTGGCAGGTCGACTCCCTCGACGTCGAGAACGGCGAGAGCTACGAGATCGGCTTCGTGGCCGACAACCCGGGGGTCTGGATGGACCACTGCCACAACCTTCCCCACGCGGCGGACGGCATGGTCGCCCACCTGATGTACGAGGGCGTGACGACGCAGTTCGAGATGGGCGACGACCCGGACAACCACCCGGAGTAGTCCCGGTCTGCCGCGGTTGCGGCAGCGGCGGGCGCGGCTAGACTAGAACACGTTTCAGTTTCTCGACCGTCAGCCGTGACCAGGAGGCGCCGTGCAGTTCGCCCTGACCGAGACCCAGGAGGCAGTGCGCGACGTCGCCTCGGAGCTCCTGGCCCGCGACGGGGTCGAGTGGGCAGACCTGGCCGAGGCCGGGATGCTCGCCCTCCCAGTGCCCACCGAGCAGGGGGGTGAGGGGCTGGGCCTGCCCGAGGTGGGCGTGCTGCTCCGTGAGGTCGGGCGTCACGCCAGCCTGCTCCCGGTGTGGGAGACCGCGACCTGCGCGTTGGCCGTGGCGAGGACGGCCACCGCGCCGGACGCCGCGCGACTGCTCGACGGGGTTGCCCAGGGACGGAGCCGGCTGTGCGCCGCGACCAACGAGCCGGGGTCGGCGTTCCCGCTCGACCCCGCCACACGGCTCAGCCGCGACGGCGACGGGTGGCGCCTGGACGGGGTCAAGGTCGGGGTCCGCGGTGCGGTCGATGCGCAGGTCGTTCTGGTCAGTGCCGCTGGCGACGGCGGGCCGGTCGTGGTCGCGATCGATCCTCACGCCGACGGCATCGACCTGCTCGAGACCCGCTCGGCGCGTGAGGTGCCCGAGCACACGCTGCGACTCACGGCGGTCGCCGTCTCCGACGACGACCTCCTGGGCGGACCGCCGGGCACCGCCGGCGCGGTCCAGGCGGCCAGGACGGCGCGCGAGCTCCTGGTCGCGGGGCTCTGCCTGCTCGGCGAGGGCCTGGTGGCCGGCGCGACCGAGCTCACGGCGGCCTACGTCAAGGAGCGGCAGCAGTTCGGGCGCTCGCTGGCGCAGTTCCAGGCCGTGGCGATGCAGCTGGCCGACGTCTACATCGCCTCGCGCACCGTCGGGCTGACCGCGCAGTCCGCCGCCTGGCGGGTCGGCGAGGGGCTGCCCGCCGCGGACGACCTCGCCGTCGCGGCGCACTGGCTCAGCACCGAGGGTCACGAGGCCATGCACACCTGCCACCACGTCCACGGCGGCATGGGGGTCGACATCACCTACCCGATGCCGCGCTACTCCGCGCAGGTCAAGGACGTCGTGCGCCTGCTCGGGGGCACGCGGCAGACCCTGGCCGCGGTGCCCGCGCAGGAGACCGACGGCAAGAACCTCGAGCTCACCGAGCAGCAGCGGGGGTTCAAGCAGGAGGCGCGCGACTACTTCGCCCAGCTGATGACGCCCGAGGACCGCCACACCCTGCTGACCGAGCGCCACGGTGAGACCTACCGGCGGCTGATCAAGCAGATGGGCAGCGACGGCTGGATGGGCGTCGGCTGGCCCACCGAGTACGGCGGTCGAGGGCTGGGCGAGATCGAGCAGCAGATCTTCGCCAACGAGGCCGCGCGCGCGGATGTCCATCTCCCCGCCGTCACGCTGCAGACCGTCGGCCCGACACTGATGGCTCACGGGTCGGACCTGCAGAAGAAGAAGTTCCTCGGCGACATCCTGCGCGGCGACGTGCACTTCGCGATCGGCTACAGCGAGCCCGACGCGGGCACGGACCTCGCCTCCCTGCGCTGCAGCGCCAAGCGAGTGGACGACCACTACGTCGTCAACGGGCAGAAGATGTGGACCACCGGAGGCCACGACGCCGACTACGTCTGGCTGGCCGTGCGCACCGACCCGGACGCGCCCAAGCACCGGGGCATCTCGGTGCTGATCGTGGACACCACGGACCCGGGCTACTCCTGGACCCCGATCATCACCGCCGACAACTCCCACCACGTCAATGCGACCTACTACAACGACGTCGAGGTCCCGCTCGACATGCTCGTCGGGGAGGAGAACCAGGGCTGGCGTCTGATCACCTCCCAGCTCAACCACGAGCGGGTGATGCTCGCCCCAGCCGGCCGGTTCGAGGGTCTGCGCGACCTGGTGCACGAGTGGGCGCTCGGACACACGGCCCCCGACGGGCGCAGCGTGGCCGAGCAGCCCGACGTGCGCGACCTGCTAGCGGAGATCACGGCGTGCTTCCGTGTCAACGAGCTGCTGAACTGGCAGATCGCCACTGCCGCGGCCGAGGGCGAGCCCGCGGTGGCCGATGCGTCGGCCAGCAAGGTCTTCGCCTCCGACCGGCTGCAGCGCGTCGGTCGTCTGGTGGAGGAGATCGTCGGTCGCTACGGCGACCCGGCCGACCCGGCGACCGCGGAGCTGATGCACTACCTCGACTCCCAGGCCAAGCGCTACCTCGTGCTGACCTTCGGTGGCGGCGTCAACGAGGTGCAGCGCGAGCTGGTGTGCATGTTCGGCCTCGGGATGCCGCGGGTGCCCCGATGACGCTCACCCACGACGAGGTGATGGCGGCTGCGGACGTGATGAAGGCACGCGGCGCGACCGAGCCCCGGCCGGCGCGCGACGAGGTCAACCAGCCCCAGATCAACACCTGGCTCGACGCGATCGGCGACCCCGACCCTCGTTGGCTGCAGGGTGAGGCGCCGCCGGCGATGGCCCAGGTGTGGACGATGCCGGGCCTGGGGGGCACGCGCTCCGAGGACGACCCGCTGCACGGGATGATGAGCGTCCTCGACCGGGCGGGCTTCATCTCGGTGCTGGGCACCAACTGCGACCAGACCTACGACCGAGCGGTGCGGGTAGGGGAGCGGGTCTCCATCACCACCGAGCTCGAGTCGGTGGTGGGACCCAAGCGCACAGGGGTTGGTGAGGGCTACTTCGTGACCACCCGCGCGGTGTGGAGAGTGGGCGAGGAGCAGGTGGCGACCATGCTCTTCCGGGTGCTGAAGTTCAAGCCAGCCAAGCGCTCGACCTCGGCTGACCTCTCGGACCCCGCCCGCACGGTGCGCCCGATGATGAACCGCGACACGGCGTACTTCTGGGAGGGCACGGCGCTGGGGGAGCTGCGGATCCAGACCTGCGCCGCCTGCGGCACCCTCCGCCACCCGCCGGGGCCGCTGTGCCCCGCGTGCGGGGAGGCCCGGCGCGACCACGTCGTCTCGCCCGGGGTGGGCGAGGTGCACTCCTACGTGGTGCACCACGCGCCGCAGATCCCGGGGAAGACGCTGCCCCTCGTGCTCGCGGTCGTGGCGCTGGACGAGGGTGTGCGGATGATCGGCGAGGTCGTGGGCCTCGACCCCGCAAGCGTGGACGACTCGCTGATCGGCACCCGGGTGCAGGTGGAATTCCAACGGGTCGACGACGAGCTGACGCTGCCGGTGTGGCGGCCACTCGGAGGTCGAGAAGCGAGCTTGCGAGCGCCCGTCGAGACCACGACCGAGGGAGATCTCGACAAGCTCGATCACCGAGAAGTGCTCCCCACCTGGGAGCTGCCGGTGACCACGACGCTCGTGGTCGCCACTGCTCTGGCCACGCGCGACTTCCAGGACGTGCATCACGACCGCGACCTCGCCCAAGGGCACGGCTCGAAGGACATCTTCCTCAACATCCTCACCACCACAGGCCTGGTGCAGCGCTACGTCGGCGAGTGGGCCGGCCAGGGCGCCTCGGTCCGCGCCTGTCGACTCCGCCTCGGAGCCCCGGCACACCCGGGCGACACGTTGTCCTTCTCCGGGCGGGTGCTTGAGCAGGTCGAGGTCGAGGGTGAGACCCGGCACGTCATCGAGGTGGTCGGCACCGTCCCGATGGGGTCCCACGTCACCGCGCAGGTCGTGGTGGCCCTTCCCGACGGGCGTCAGGGATGAGCGCGCTGCGGGGTGCGGCGAGCATCGCGGGCATCGGTGCCACCGAGTTCTCCAAGGAGAGCGGCCGCTCGGAGCTGCAGCTCTCCTGTGAGGCGACGCTCGACGCTCTGGCCGACGCCGGTCTCGAGCCGGGCGACGTCGACGGGCTGGTGACGTTCACGATGGACAACAGCTCCGAGGTCGCGGTGGCCCGCGAGCTCGGGATCGGGGAGCTGCGGTTCTTCAGCCGGATCAGCTACGGCGGCGGAGCGGCGTGCGCCACCGTCCAGCAGGCGGCGATGGCGGTCGCGACCGGCGTCGCCGACACCGTGGTCTGCTACCGCGGCTTCAACGAGCGCTCCGGGCAGCGGTTCGGGCAGGTGCAGAGCTGGGCCGCAGCCCAGGTCAACACCAACGGTCTGGACAACGCCTTCTCCTACCCGATGGGTCTGAGCACGCCGGCGGCCACCGTGGCGATGCAGGCGCGTCGCTATCTGCACGAGTACGGCGCGACCAGCGAGGACTTCGGTCGCGTCGCGGTCGCCGACCGCAAGCACGCGGCGACCAACCCGGCTGCGTGGTTCCACCGACGACCGATCACCTTGGAGGACCACCAGGCCTCACGCATGATCGCCGACCCGCTGCGGCTCCTGGACTGCTGCCAGGAGAGCGACGGCGCGGTGGCGCTGGTGGTCACCACGACCGAGCGCGCCCGCGACCTCGCCCAGGGCGCCGTCCCGGTGCTCGCCGCGGCGCAGGGGAGTGCCGAGGAGCAGTTCGTGATGACCTCCTACTACCGCGACGACCTGGGCATCCCCGAGATGGGGGTGGTCGGGCGGGAGCTGTGGCGCCAGTCGGGGCTGACGCCTGAGCGGATGGACGCCGCGATCCTCTACGACCACTTCACGCCGTACGTGCTGATGCAGCTGGAGGAGCTCGGCTTCTGCGGTCGCGGTGAGGCGCCCGGGTTCATCGCCGACGGAGCGATCGAGCTGGGCGGCCGGCTGCCGCTCAACACCCACGGCGGCCAGCTCGGCGAGGCCTACATCCACGGGATGAACGGCATCGCTGAGGCCGCCCGCCTGGTCCGCGGCAGCTCGGTCAACCAGGTCGACGGCGCCCAGCACGTCCTGGTCACCGCCGGCACCGGTGTCCCGACCAGCGGCCTGGTCCTCGGCGAGCGCTGACCCAGTCCCCTCGACGCTCGACCCGTCGAGACCACGCCTCTCGCGGTGGTGGTGCGACGAGCCTCGAAGCCTCCCACCCGAGTGCCGGCGAAAACTGGCGCACAGATCTTCTCGAAAACATCTCCTGACCTGCACAAACAGCACCCGAAACTGTCGGTGCCGACCCGTAGGTTCAAGGCCATGGACACCCATCCGATCACCGCCTTCAGCACCCGGCTGCACCAGGTGCTCGACGAGGTGATGAGCGGCTCCGCGGCCGGCCTGGAGCCCGGGCAGGCAGCCGATGCCGCGGTGCTGCTGGCCAAGGCCGAGTCGCGCATCGCCGCGCTACGGCTGCGCGTGCTCGACCATGCCCGATGCGAGGACACACTGAGCGCCGCACGAGGCTGTGACCGAGGCCTGGTGGGCAGAGGCCTCCTCCTCGGACCACCGACGCGCTCGTCGCGACTTCAAGGTCGCGGGCCTGCTGTCTGGTGACTTCCACCGCACCGAGGCAGCACTGGCCGCCGGGCAGGTCACCCAGGCCCAGGCCGAGGTGATCCTCGACGCCTTCGCAGCCCTCCCCGCGTCGGTGGGTCCGGAGGGTCGGGAGAAGGCCGAGCTGCACCTGCTCGAACAAGCCGGTGACTTCGGCCCGAAGAAGCTCAAGCTGCTCGCCAAGCACCTGATCGACGTGATCGACCCCGACGCCGCCGAGGAACGCCTGGCCACGCAGCTCGAGGCAGAAGAACGGGCAGCGCAGCGCAGCTGCTTCCTGCAGATCTACGCCGACGAGCACGGCGTCACCCACCTCAAAGGCGCGATCCCCACCCTGGCCGGCGACCAGCTGCTCACCGCGCTGAACGCCTTCGCCTCACCACGGCGCCCTGACCCGTATGTCCGCGAGGACGCGAGCGGCAAGAAGGTCGCCAACGCCGAGCTCCTCGGCCAGGCGTTCGTCGAGCTGATCTCCCGCTACCCCGCGGGCAACCTGCCGCAGACCGGCGGGGTCAACGCCACCGTGCTGGTCACCATGAGCATCGAGACCCTGCTCGGCGGCCTGGAGTCCGCCGACCTGCTCACCGGGCACCGGCTCTCGCCCGCCGAAGCCCGCCGGCTCGCCTGTGAGGCCGGGATCGTGCCGGTCGTCCTCGACGGTGCCTCCCAGCCGCTGGACTACGGGCGGGAGAAGCGCTTCCACACCAGCGCCCAGCGCCGCGTGATCTTCGCCCGCGACAAGACCTGCCGCGCCGAAGGCTGCGAGATCCCCGCCAACTGGTGCCACGTCCACCACGACGACCCCTGGCTCCACGGCGGCCGGACCAGCGTCGAGAAGGGCCTCACCCTCTGCACCCGGCACCACACCGCCGCCCACGACACCCGCTACCAGACCAGCCGACTACCCGACGGCCGCCTCCGCTTCACCCGCCTCCAGACCTGAAGACGCTAGTCGGCCGAACCGCATGCTCATGCCGAACAGCGTGCTGCTGGAAGTGGGCGCCGGAGGGTCGGGACGTACCTCCTGAGGTCATATGTCGTTGACGGCATATACGCGATGAGGCATATTACGCAGCATGGATCCGTTCACCGCTGTCGCAGACCCGACTCGACGGCGCCTCCTCGAAGAGCTGCGCACCGGCGAACAGACCGTGGGAGAGCTGGTCGCAGCGCTGGGCACGAGCCAGCCCACGGTCTCCAAGCACCTCCGCGTGCTCCGTGACGCGGACATGGTCTCCAGCCGAGTCGATGCGCAGCGCCGTCGTTATCAGCTCGAGCCGACCGGTCTGCGCGAGCTGGACGCGTGGGTCCGAGGCTTCGACGAAATGTGGACGCGCCGCCTCGACAAGCTGCAGTCTCACCTCGACAGGAGAAGCACATGAGCAAGACCGTCCATAGGAACGGTGACCGGATCACGCTGCGCTACGAGCGCGTCCTGCCCCACCCCATCGACGATGTGTGGCGCGCCGTCACCGACCCGGACGAGATCAGCCGCTGGTGGGGGACACGTCCGGAGATCGACCTCCGCGTCGACGGCGAGTACGTCAGCCACCACGAGACCGGTGACCGGGTCGTGGACCGGATCGTGCGCCTCGAGCCGCCTCGCGTCTTCGCCCACACGTTCTGGCAGCACCTCAATCCCGACTCGCTCGTGACCTACGAGCTGACACCCGTCGCCGAAGGGACGCGGCTGGTCCTGACGCACGAGCTGACCGAGGACGACCTGCGCATGGCGGCCGACGCCTTTCCGGCGGACGTCGACATCTACGAGCTGCTCTCGCGCACAGCCGGGGGATGGCCGCGTCTGCTCGTGGCGCTCACCGAGTCGCTGCGCGAAGGAACCCACGACAAGTAGCGCGCCCGGATCGATCGCAGATGGATATGCGTCTGTGCGTCCCCGGTAAGTGGTCCCCGGCCAGCGATCGTCATGCGGGCTGCCCCGGAAGTAGGAAGTGCACTCCCATGGCGAGGGTTGCGCGGTTGTAGATTGGCGCTGTAGGCGCCATAATGGCGCCATGCCCAGTGTTCAGATCAAGGATGTGCCCGACGAGACCCACGCCGTGCTCCGGCAGCGTGCCGCCGCCGCGCACCAGTCACTGCAGGAGTATCTCCGGTCGAGGCTTATCGCGGAGGCTGGTCAGCCGACCGTTGATGAGATTCTCGATCGAGCGTCGGGCCGTTCCGGGGGATCGGCTCCGTTGAAGGAAGCCACCAAGGCTTTGCGGTCAGAGCGTGCTCGTCGTTGATGCCAGCGTGCTGGCAAGTGCGCTGGCTGACGATGCGACCGACGGCGACAGGGCGCGGAAGCGTCTGCGAGGGGAGAGCCTGGCTGCGCCCGACCTGATCGACCTGGAGGTGACTTCGGTTCTCAGGGGCCGGCTCGTCGGGGGCCACCTCGACCTTCGACGCGCCAACCTCGCCCTCACTGACCTCGTCGCGCTGCCCATCGACCGCGTCCGGTCCGCATCACTGGTCCTGCGCCTTTGGGAGCTGCGGGACAACCTGACCGTCTACGACGCCGCCTATGTCGCCCTCGCCGAGGCGTTGGACACGCCCCTGCTCACCGCTGACGCGCGTCTCGCCAAGGCGCCCGGACCGCGCTGCTCGATCGAAGTGCTGCGATGACCCGATCATCGCCTGCACGGACCGAGCTTCTCGACGTACGGCACCATCTTGGTCAGTGAAGCGGTGCCGTACGTCGAAATGCTCGCCCACACCCGAGCGTCGCGACACTGGTAACTGCCGGACCGCCAGAGCCAGCAACTGCCACACGAGGAAGCAGACGGTGCCTATGGCGAATGCACCGAAGAGCCCAGACAGGAGGATGTCGGGGGCGGTCGTCGCAGCTGACTCGCTTCCAGTCGAGGCGGTGCTCATGAAACGGATTGTGCCCAGCCAGTACTTCCGCCGCAGACAGTTCGCCTACCTAGCCCTCGGTCCGCAACCGGACGCTCATCCCGCGCATCGGGTCCGCTGGACGTACGCATTCGCGCCAAGATGAATCCCGACCGTGCCGCGAGTCGCTCATGACCCGCGCGGGACCGAGCTTCTCGACGTAGGACACCACTCCGGTGGCCAGAGGCGTGCCACACGTCGACAAGCTCACCACGCGCCCCACATCATCGGGCTGGTGACCGGGCTGGGGCCGACCCCATGTGCGGCAAACCGTGCCAGAGTGCGAGTCAGGGCAGGCACCTCCTGCCCGCCCACCCGATCCGAGGAGAACGTCTTGATCTACATCACCGTGAAGAAGAAGCTCAAGCCCGGCTCGGCGGACGCCTACCTCACGGCTCACCAGGCCTTTACCGACGCGACGCGCGCCGAGCCTGGCAACAAGTTCTACGAGCACTACCGCAGCGTCGACGACCCCGACACGATCCTGACGATCGAGGCCTTCGACGACGCAGCGGCTGGAGAAGCGCACGTCAACTCGGAGCACTTCCAGCACGGGGTCGGCGGCGACGCGAAGCAGTACATTGCCGAGCGCCCCGACATCCTCTACGTCGATCTCCCGGATCGCGACGGCTGGGACAAGATGTCGGAGTTCTGAGCCGGCCGGCGGCGCTCGCAAGTCGTCACGGGCCCTGCTTCGCCCGGGTGCCAGCGCTCGAGCGGCAGAGAGGCCGTAGGTCTCGCGCGAGGGACAGGGTTCCCACCTAGGCTGAGCCCATGGCGAGGTACTTCGACGTGCATCCGGTCGACCCGCAGCCGCGGAGCATCGGCCAGGTGGTGCAGATCCTGCGGGAGGACGGCGTGATCGCCTATCCCACCGACTCCTGCTACGCAATCGGTTGTCGGATCGACAACTACGACGGGGTGGAGCGGATCCGCCGGATCCGGGGCTTCGACGAGCGCCACCACCTGACCCTGGTGTGCGCGGACTTCGCCCAGCTGGGTCAGCTGGTCAAGCTCGACAACGCCGCCTTCCGGGCGGTGAAGGCGGCGACCCCGGGGCCGTACACCTTCATCCTCCCGGCGACCAAGGAGGTGCCCCGGCGGCTCTACCACCCGAAGAAGCGCACCGTCGGCATCCGGATCCCCGACCACCCGGTCGTGCGCTCCTTGCTCACCGAGCTGGGGGAGCCGATGCTCTCGAGCACGCTGATCCTGCGGGACGAGGAGCTGCCGATGACGGAGGGCTGGTCGATCAAGGAGGAGCTCGACCACGAGCTGGACGCCGTCATCGACGCCGGCCCGTGTGGCGAGGACCCGTCGACCGTCGTCGACTGGACCGAGGGCTACCCCGAGGTGGTCCGGGTCGGTGTGGGTGACCCGGCGCCGTTTCTCGCCTGAGCCTCAGAGCGGGGTGTTGCGCTTGATGAAGCGGTTGATCGACGGGTTGTTGACCTCGCCGTAGACCCCGGGAAACATCGGGGTCGCGCAGCCGAGGCCGTAGCTGACGATGCCGATCTGCACCCGACGGCCGTTCGGAAGCCGTCCGAACAGCGGGCCTCCCGAGTCGCCCTGGCAGGAGTCTCCGCCCAGCTCCTCGGCGCAGATCTCGGTGGCCGCGGTGAAGTCGGGCTCGTTGGTCGTGCAGTTCGCGTCAGCGACGGTGCTCAGCGCCACGGTCTTCATCCGCGAGGGGATGATCGGGGAGCCGAAGAACTCGGTGCCCCAGCCGCTGACACGGACGTGGGCGCCGTCGCGCTCGAGCCGGTTGTTGTCGCGGGGGACCAGCGCGATGCGCGGCACGCGCATCCGCTGCTTGGTGTGGATCAGGGCGGCGTCGAACGTGCCGGTCGTGGCGTACTTGGGGTGGACCAGGATCCGGTCGACGCCGAGGGTCTGGCCCTTGCCGGTCTCCTCGAGGTCGGTGCGGCCGACGGCGACCTGGATCGCCCCGGGCTTCTCGCCCTGCATGCAGTGCGCCGCGGTGAGGACCCAGCGCTTGGCGATCACCGAGCCGCCGCAGAAGTGGCCCTCGCTGCCGCTGGAGCCCTTGTCCTGGATCGAGACCATGAACCGGAACTCGCCGTCCTTCGCCGAGCGTCCGCCGACGACGGCCGAGGCCGGCTGCGCGGTGAAGGTGGCCGCGACCAGGGCCGAGACGACGGCTGCGGCGAGGAGTCGGAGCGTGCGGGTCATGGAGTCTCCCCGAGTCGGTGCAGAACGAGCGTGGACGTCTTACCCAGATCTCAACGACCCAGCACCAGCCGGGTCACGCTCCCCGCAGGTCAGCTGCGGGTGAGCTCGCAGTCGGCGAGCACCGGGGACCCGTCGCGCTCCTCGTGCTCGGAGGCGATGGTGGCGCTGACCGGAATCCGGTCACCCTCGTCCCAGGCCCGGACGCGGATCGTCTCCCCGGGGAAGACGATGCCGGCGAACCGAGCTCCGAAGGAGCGCACCGCCGAGGCGTGGGAGTCGAGCATCCCCTGCACCACCTCGCGCAGCACGATGCCGTAGGAGCACAGTCCGTGAAGGATCGGTGCCGGGAAGCCGGCCCGCTCGGCGAAACCTGGGTCGACGTGGAGCGGGTTGCGGTCGCCGCAGAGCCGGTAGAGCATCGCCTGCTGCGGGGTGACCACATAGGAGGAGTCGAGGTCGGGCTCGCGGTCGGGCAGCTCGGTCTTGCTCGAGGGGCCGCGCTCGCCGCCGAACCCGCCCTCGCCCTTGGCGAAGATGCTCGAGCGCGTGGTCCACAGGGCCTCGCCGGACTCGTCGAGCACCGTGCCCTCCTGGACGACCACCGCGGCAGAGCCCTTGTCCCAGACCTCCGCGATCGTGGTGCGCAGAGTCCCGGACCCGTGGGTGGGGATCGGGCGGTGGACCTGGATCGACTGGCTGCCGTGCACCACCTTTGCCAGGTCGACCTCGACGCCGGGGAAGCTCACCGAGGGCGGGTCGGTGTCGTGGAACGTCGGCACCACCACCCCGAAGGACGGCAGCACCTGCAACGCGTCGTCGTCGTAGGTGAAGGACAGCGCCGCTGGGTCGACGTTGTCACCCGGTCGTGAACCGAAGCCGATCCCGAGGTGGTAGAGCAGCACGTCGGACTCGGTCCAGGTGAAGTCGTGCTCGGGCAGCTGGGCGCCGAGCGCCTGGTCCAGATCAATGGGCATCAGCGAACTACAGCACAGTCGAGGGCGGCGAGGTAGCCGAAGGTCATGGCGGGACCGATCGTGCCACCCGGACCAGGGTAGGTGTGGCCCATGATCGAGGCAGAGGTGTTGCCGGCCGCGTACAGCCCCGGGATCACCGACCCGTCGGCGCGGACCACGCGAGCGTGCTCGTCGGTGACCAGGCCGCCCTTGGTGCCGAGGTCGCCGGGCACGATCTTGACCGCGTAGAAGGGGGCCTGGTCGATGGCGTGCAGCGAGGGGTTCGGCTCGACCGTGGGGTCGGAGTAGTACTTGTCGTAGGTGCTTTCGCCGCGGTGGAAGTCCTCGTCGACCCCGGAGGTGGCGAAGCCGTTGAACCGGTCGACGGTCTCGCACAGCGCGTCCGCAGGCACCTCGATCTTCTCCGCGAGGCCCTCCAGGGTGCTGCTCCTGACCACCACACCGCTCTTCATCCAGTGGCCAGGGAACGGCTGGCGTGGCCCGAGCCCGGCGAAGAGGTAGCGGTTGCGGTAGCGCTGGTCGACCACCATCCAGCACGGCACGTGAGGCACCCCCGTGGCCTCACCCGCGTAGATCTCGTGGACGGCCTCGACGTAGGGCAGCGCCTCGTTCATGAACCGCCGGCCGGCGCCGTTGACCATGATCGAGCCGGGCAGGTTGCGCTCGGCCAGGCAGAACCAGGGGGCACGGGGGAGCGGGATCGTCGGCCCCCACCAGGCGTCGTCGAGCAGCGCCGTGGCCGCGCCGACTGCGATGCCGGCGTTGATGCCGCCGCCGGTGTTGGACGGCGCTCCCGTCGACCACTCGGTGGTGATCGGGGAGGGCTGGTGCTTCTGGCGCATCTCGAGGTTGAACTCGAACCCGCCGCTGCCGAGGATCACCCCGCGCCGGGCACGCACCTCGACCGGGACGCCGTCACGCAGCAGCCGCGCGCCCACGACGCGGTCGTCCTCGACCACCAGGTCGCTCAGCTCCGCTGCGTACCAGAGCGGGACGCCGGCATCGAGCAGCGCCTTGCGCAGGCCGATGACCAAGGCGTTGCCCATGCCGTGGAGCCGCTTGCCGGTGAGAATGGCGAGGAACCGACGCACGAAGACCTTGAGCATCGTCCACGGGCCCTTGAGGGTGCGGAAGCCGAGGCTGATCCAGCGGAAGTCGGCCTGGCTGACGACCATGTTCGCCGGCGCCTTGGTGTACGGCGGGTGGAGCCGGTCGAGCTCCTCGCCGATGATGTTGCCGTCGATCGGGTCGGGCTCGACGCTGCGACCGCCGGGCCGACCCCCGGGCTGCTCGGGGTGGTAGTCGGCGTACTGCGGCACCCAGGAGAAGCGCACCGGGGTGTGGTCGCGCACGAAGTCCATCATCTCCGGACCGCGGTCGATGAAAGTGTCGCGCCGTGACTTGGGCACGTCGTCGCCGACGATCGAGTCGAGGTACTGCTTGGCCCGCTCGGGGGTGTCGTCGACCCCGGCCGCCTCGAGCGCGTAGTTGCCGGGCACCCAGACCCCGCCGCCGGACCGTGCGGTGTTGCCGCCGAAGTACTCGCTCTTCTCCACCAGCAGCGTGTCGAGCCCCTGCTCGTGCGCGGTGAGTGCGGCGGTCAGGCCTGCCCCGCCCGCTCCGACCACGAGCACGTCGACCTCGGTGATCTGGGCGTCATCGGTCACGAACAAAACTGTAACAGGTTTCAGTTTTGATGATTCAGTGCTGGAGTGGCACGCGAAGCGCGCGGTAGTGTGAGAAACGAGAACGTGTTCTAGTATTGGATCGTGCGGCTCGGCACGACGACAGGAGAGACCCCATGACTGCTCAGGTGACCGGTGGGACCCAGCAGGTCCTCGACGGTGTCCGCGACCTGCTTCCTGCGTTCCGGTCGCGTGCCGACGAGGCCGAGCGGCTGCGTGTCGTCCCCGACGCCAACGTCAAGGAGCTCGCCGAGACCGGGTTCTTCCGGCTGCTGCAGCCCCAGCGCTACGGCGGCATGGAGGCCGACCCGCAGGTGTTCTACACCGCGGTCAAGGAGATCGCCGGGGCGTGCGGCTCGACCGGATGGGTCTCCAGCGTCGTCGGTGTTCACCCGTGGCAGGTCGCGCTCTTCGCCGACGAGGCGCAGCAGGCGGTGTGGGGCGAGGACCCCGAGACCCGGCTGTCGTCGTCGTACGCCCCGACCGGCAAGGCCCAGCAGGTCGAGGGTGGCTTCCAGCTCAGCGGGCGGTGGTCCTTCTCCTCGGGCTGCGACCACTGCCAGTGGGTGCTGCTCGGCGGCCTGGTGTTCAACGCCGAGGGCAACGTCGTCGACTTCCGCACCTTCATGGTGCCGCGGCGTGACTACGCCATCGAGGACGTCTGGAACGTTGTCGGCCTGCGCGGCACTGGGTCCAACGACGTCATCGTCGAGGACGTCTTCGTGCCCGAGGCCAACACGTTGTCGATGTCGGACACCGGACGCTGCTTCGGGCCCGGCCAGGAGGTCAACACCGCCGACCTCTACAAGCTGCCCTTCCACTCGGTCTTCACCATGACCATCTCCACGCCCATCATCGGCATGGCCTACGGCGCCTACCACGAGCATGTGGAGATGCAGCAGAAGCGGGTGCGCGCGGCTTACCTCGCGGAGAAGACCTCCCAGGACCCCTACGCCACCGTGCGCATCGCTCGCGCGGCCAACGAGATCGACTCCGCCTGGGTGCTGCAGATGCACAACCTGGATGAGCTGATGGCCTGCGTCGAGCGCGGCGAGAAGATCCCGCTCCAGCTGCGGCTCAAGGTGCGCCGCGACCAGGTGATCGCCAGCGAGCGCGGCATCCGGGCGATCGACATGATGTTCGAGGCCTCCGGCGGGCGGGCGCTGACCGAGGGCACCTACCTGCAGCGCGCGTGGCGCGACGCCCACGCCGGCCGGGTGCACGCGGCCAACGACCCCGAGCGTGCCCTGTCGATGTTCGGCTCGCTGGAGTTCGGCCACAAGATCGACCCGGGGATGTACTGAGCCGATGACCGAGCCGATGACCGAGCCGATGACCGAGCCGCTGACCCGCGACGGCACCCGGCACAAGGCCGAGGTGCGTGGACTCACCCTCAGCTACCACGAGGCAGGCGCACCGACGGACACCGGCGGCGGACTGCCGCTGGTGATGCTGCACGGTGGCGGCCCTGGTGCCTCGGCGTGGAGCAACTTCGGCTCCGCGTTGCCGGGCTTCGCCGAGGACTTCCGGACCCTGCTGGTCGACCAGCCGGGCTTCGGCGGCCTCCGACAAGCCGGCGGTGGAGGGCAACTACTACCGCTTCGCCGCCCAGCACGTGATCGGCCTGCTCGACGAGCTCGGCATCGAGCGGTGCCACCTGCTGGGCAACAGCCTGGGTGGGGGCACCGCGATGCGCCTGGCGCTGATGGCACCCGACCGCGTCGGGCGGCTGGTCCTGATGGGCCCTGGTGGGCTCTCGCTCAACGTCTTCCACGCCGACCCCACCGAGGGTGTGCAGCGGCTGATGGACTTCGGCGCCAACCCGTCGCGAGAGGCGCTGCGGGCCTTCATCTCCACCATGGTGGTCGACCAGAGTCTGGTCACCGACGAGCTGGTCGAGGAGCGCTACGCCGACGCCACCGCGCCCGGCGCGCGTGAGGCGATGGCCAGCATGGGGATGAGCTTCTGGAACCCCGAGACCGCCGAGGACGGCATGCTGTGGCGCGAGGCCCACCGGCTGCGCCACCACACCCTGCTGACCTGGGGCCGTGAGGACCGCGTCAACCCGCTCGACGGCGCGATGGTGGCGCTGAAGCTGATCCCCAAGGCCCGGCTGCACGTGTTCCCCCGGTGCGGGCACTGGGCCCAGATCGAGGCCGCGGACGAGTTCCGCCAGATCTCGACGGCCTTCCTCGCCGGTCACCGGGTCTCGACGAGCTCGACCAGCGGGGGGAAGCCATGATCGACATCAAGTCGCTGGGCTACGTCCGCGTGGCGAGCACCGATCTCGACCAGTGGCGGCTCTTCGCGGGCAAGGTGCTGGGGCTGGCCGAGGGCCGCGGCCCCAGCGAGGACAACCTCTACTACCGCATCGACGAGATGTCGGCGCGGCTGGTGATCGAGCCTGGTGAGCACGACCGGCTCGAGGCAATGGGCTGGGAGGTCGCCGACCACCGCGCCCTCAGCGAGGCCGTCGACCACCTCAAGCACCATGGCGTGGAGGTCGAGTCCGCGACGCCGGAGGAACTGGCCGAGCGCCGGGTCGAGGGCATGGTGCGAGTCACCGACCCCTTCGGGAACGTCTTCGAGCTCTTCCACGGAGCGACCTACGAGCGGCGGCCCGTGGTGACGCCGTACGCGCAGACCTTCGTGACCGGCGAGCAGGGCATGGGCCACATCGTGGTGCCGGTCAGCGACGACGAGGAGGCGCTGCGGTTCTACGCCGACGTGCTCGGCTTCCGGTTGCGCGACTCGATGCGGATGCCGGGGGAGTTCGTCGGCAAGGAGCCGGGGTCGACCGCGTGGCTGCGGTTCCTGGGCTGCAACCCGCGTCACCACAGCCTGGCATTCCTGCCGATGCCCAACCCGAGCAAGTGCGTGCACATCATGCTCGAGGTCAGCAAGCTCGACGACGTCGGGCGAGCGCTGGAGCGGGTGCGCAAGCACAAGGTCCCCCTCAGTGCGACACTGGGACGACACATGAACGACCAGATGGTCTCGTTCTACGTGAAGTCTCCGGGAGGGTTCGACGTTGAGTACGGCTGCGAAGGGTTGATGGTCGATGACCGCACCTGGGTGGCACGTGAGTCGACGGCGGTCAGCTACTGGGGCCACGACTTCAGCGGAGGCTGAGGGGTGGGCCTGGTGAGCAGTCCGGAGCAACCAGACATGAGTCTTCCCGAGGGGATGAATCCGGAAGCCGCGCAGGAGTGGCCCTCGCCGGGGCTGATCGACCAGTTCCTCGGCGACATGGACTTCCAGTTCCGGCTGGGCGAGGAGACCCCCCTCCCTGACGACCCGGAGGCCGCCCAGGCGGCACGACGGTTCCGCGACGTGCTGGGTCATTTCGCGACCGGAGTGACCGTCGTGACCTCGGTCAGCGCGGGTGAGCCGGTGGGGATGACGTGCCAGTCGTTCTGCTCGGTGTCACTGTCGCCGCCGCTGGTGCTGTTCTGCCCGGCGAAGACCTCACGCGCCTGGCCGCTGATGCGCCAGGCGGGTCACTTCTGCGTGAACCTGCTCGCCGCCGACCAGAGCGAGATCTCCACGGCCATGGCCACCAAGGGCGACCAGAAGTACGACGGCGTGGGTTGGTCCCCGTCGAAGACCGGTGCGCCCCTGCTCGACGGTGTCATCGGCTACGTCGACTGCACCGTGGAGCGCGTGCACGAGGCCGGTGACCACTACATCGTGGTCGGGCGGGTGCGGGACCTCGGATACGGCGGGGGCACCGAGCAGGCGCCGCAGCCGCTCACGTTCTTCCGTGGCGGCTACGGCACCCACGCCCACGCCGACGACTGAGGAGCCGCTGCCCGCGATCGCGGGCGTGGCAGGGATGTCACTGGCATCGATTCTCTGCCACTTCTGTGCCACGATGGGCCGATGCCCACCGACGTCGTCGCCCTGGTCGCCGACGGGTCGACCGCGTTCGAGCTCGGCGTGGTGTGCGAGGCATTCGGGGTCGATCGCTCCGAGCAGGGTCTCCCGGTCATGGACTTCGCCGTGTGTGCTGCCACGCCCGCCGTGCGCAGCGCCTCGGGGTTCGGCATCGCCGTCGACGACGGGTTGGACCGAGTCGCGAGCGCGGACCTGGTGTGCGTGCCCGCAGTGCAGCACTCGGTCGGCGACACGGTCGGGGTCCCCGACGCCATGCTCGAGGCGATCGCGGCGGCAGCCGCGCGGGGGGCCACGGTGCTGTCGTTGTGCTCGGGGGCCTTCGTGCTCGGGGACGCGGGGCTGCTCGATGGGCGGGAGTGCACGACCCACTGGGTCTACACCGAGCTGCTGGCAAGACGCTTCCCGACCGCGACCGTCGTGCCCGAGGTGCTCTACGTGGAGGACGGCCCGATCGTCACCTCCGCCGGCACGGCGGCCGGGATCGACGCCTGCCTGCACCTGTGGCGTCGCGACCACGGCGCTGCGGCCGCGGCGAGCGTCGCGCGCCGCATGGTGGTGCCCCCGCAACGGGCCGGCGGGCAGGCGCAGTTCATCCGCACCCCGGTGCCCGAGTGCGACGCGGAGACCCTCGGCCCGCTGCTGACCTGGCTGACGCAGCACCTGGACCAGCCCCACACCGTGGAGAGCCTCGCGAGCCGATCGGCGATGTCACCGCGCACCTTCGCGCGACGGTTCCGTGACGAGACCGGCACCACGCCTCACGCGTGGCTCACCACGCAGCGCGTGCTGCGCGCCGAGGAGCTGCTGGAGACCACGGACCGCCCGGTGGACCGCATCGCCTCCGACGTCGGGTTCGCCGCCGCCGCTGCCCTGCGTCATCACTTCACCAGGACCAGGGGCCTGAGCCCCCAGCAGTACCGCCGCCAGTTCAGCTGCACACCCGACTGAGCCTCGCCGCTACCGTGGCGCCATGGTCGACGATCTCGGACTGCCGCCGGTCACTCTCGACAACGTCGTGCTCGGTCTGGGTGTCCTCCTCGGCGGGGTGCTGCTCTCGTGGCTGATCAGGGTGGCGACCGCGCTCGTCCTGCGATGGCGGGGCAGCGGCCCCAGCTCGCAGCGGGTGCTCGGCCTGGTCGCGCAGTGGCTGGTGGTCGTCCTCGCCTTCGTCGCCGCGGTCACGGTGACGTTCCCCAGCGTGGAGCCCGTCAACGCCTTGGGTGGCATCGGCATCGTGTCGATCGCAGCCGGCATCGCCTTTCAGACCGTGCTGGGCAACATGTTCGCCGGCATCGTCATCCTCGCCCGCGACGCGTTCCGGGTCGGCGACCAGATCGAGGTTGACCAGGTGGCCGGCACGGTGACCGAGATCCACCTCAGCAACACCGCGGTGCGCACCTTCGACGGCCGCAAGGTGCTCGTACCGAATTCGGTCCTGCACGGTCATCTGGTCACGGTGCAGACCGGCTACGAGTCGGTGCGGACGAGCGTGAAGGTGACCATCGATGATCAGGCGGACTTCGAGCAGGCCAGACAGGTGGCAGAGCGAGCGATGCTCCTCGCCGACTCGGTCCAGGACGAGCCCGCGCCCCAGGCCCTGCTGAGCGGGGTGGGAGTCGCCACTGTGGACCTCGAGCTCAGGTTCTGGTCCGGGGCCCGGCAGATGGAGACCCGCACCGCCCAGCACGAGGTGATCGTCTCGGTCCTCGGAGCGCTGCGGGACGCGGGCATCCCCACCGGGTCCGACGTCCTGGTGATCGAGTCCGGGCCGCGGCTCGCCGCAGCCCTCACCCGTCGGGACGAGGGCGGCGGCCACTCCACCTGAGCAACAGGCAATCAGAACGCGCCGTGGCGTCCTTCCCCGGAGCGGAAGCGATCCAGTCCGGCCATGACGTCCTGGAGTGAGTCCACGCCCAGCTCGAGCTCGCGGGCCATCGCGGCCTCCTCCGGGACGCCCTGGGCCTCCACCGCCGAGCGCCGGTCGTTGCGCAGGCAGCGCTGCGGGAACGCCGCGATCTCGTGGGCCAGACGCTCGGCGTGGAGCCGCGCGGTCCCCGACTGCACCACGCGGTTGACCAGACCCATGGCGAGCGCCTCCTGCGCGCCGACGCCACGGCCGGTGAGGATCAGGTCCATGGCATGGCTGAAGCCGATCAGCGCGGGCAGCCTGACGGTGCCGCCGTCGATCAGGGGCACGCCCCAGCGGCGGCAGTAGACGCCCAGCACCGCGTCACGAGCGGCGACGCGCAGGTCGCACCAGACGGCCAGCTCCAGGCCGCCTGCCACGGCGTGCCCCTCGATCGCGGCGATCACCGGCTTCGTCAACCGCAGTCGGGTCGGTCCCATCGGGCCGTCACCCTCAGTGGTGACCCGGTTGCCGTCGGGCCCGCCGACGGCCTTGAGGTCGGCGCCGGCGCAGAAGGTGTCGCCCTCTCCGGCGAGCACGGCGACCGCGGCCGCGTCGTCGGCGTCGAAGGCGCGGAAGGCCTCCGCCAGCGCCAGCGCGGTGGGCCCGTCGACGGCGTTGCGCGCCTGCGGACGGTCGATCACCACCGTGGTGACCGGACCGTCGCGCTCGACCCGCACGCTCATGGGCTGCGTCGACCTCCCGACCTCAGGACGCCTCGGCCTCGAGCTTCTGGATCGCCTCGTGCATGGTGAGGATCCGCTGGGCCGACTCGACGTGCAGTTTCTCGATCATCCGGCCGTTGTAGGTCACGACGCCTGAGCCCTTGCCGTCCTCCCAGGCCTGCAGGATGCCCTTCGCATCCTCGACTGCCTTCTCCGACGGGGCGAAGGCCTCGTTGGCCCCGGCCACCTGGCCCGGGTGGATCAGGGTCTTGCCGTCGAAGCCCATCTCGCGGCCCTGCCGGCACTCGGCGAGGAAGCCCTCCTCATCCTTCACGTCGTTGTAGACGCCGTCGACGATCGCCACCCCGGTGGCTCGTGCCGCGAGCAGTGCGAGGCCGAGACCGGTGAGCAGCGACTGCCGGCCCGGGACGTGCTCGGCATAGAGCTCCTTGGCCAGGTCGTTGGTGCCCATGACGAAGACGGTCAGCCGCTCGGCGGCGGCTCCGATCTCCTCGGCGTGGAGCATCGCGTACGGCGTCTCGATCATCGCCCAGAGCTTGGTGTGCTCGGGGGCGTCGTGCTTCGACATCGTCTCGACCAGCTCGAGCACCGCATCGGCACTGTTGACCTTCGGGACGACGATCGCGTCGGGTCCGGCCTGGCAGGCGGCCGCCATGTCGTCGGCATGCCACTCGGTGTCCATGCCGTTGACGCGGATCGTCACCTCGCGGCGCCCGTACTCCCCGGACGCCGCTGCGGCGGCGGCGTTCTCACGCGCACCGGGCTTGGCGTCGGGGGCGACCGCGTCCTCGAGGTCGAGGATCAAGCCGTCGACGGGCAGGGTCTTGGCCTTCTCCAGAGCCCGCTCGTTGGAGGACGGCATGTAGAGCACCGAGCGGCGCGGGCGGAAGGTCGTGTCGGTCATCGTCGCCTCGTCTGTGGGTCGGTCGTCACGCTGGTCGCTGCGCCGGGCCGGACTTGGAGCCGTGCCCTAGGCTGCAGTCACGAGGGGAGTATCTCCTACGAGAATGCGTCGTCATCACGGTGTCCCACGACACCCGGCGCATTCGGTCCCGGTGCCGGGGCGTCGCCCCGGCCGCGACCGAGAGAGACCTCGTCGCCACAGGCTCGCTGCCTGACCGACGAGAGGACCCTTCGATGACCCACACCGTTTCTTCCCTGCCCGCCGAGGCCACGCTCCCGGCTCTGCCCCCGCAGCCACCGATCTCGGCGGACCGCGTCCTGGTGCTGCAAAGCATGCGGGCCTACCCGAGCGTGACCCTGCTGGCCAACAGCGAAGCGGGACCGCGCATGGACCGCGAGACGCTGAGCAAGCTGCGCTTCCAGGCTGAGCAGGCAGTAGGACGTCTCCGGGCGGAGGGTCTTGCGACCACCCTGATCGAGGACTCGCTGCGCGACCTGCTGGAACGGGCAGCAGAGCTCCCGGCCGAGCGATCCGTGGCGGTCTTCGCCAGCGAGAACCACGCCGACCTGCTGACCCTCCCCGTGAGCCTCCAGGAGCGGGTCGTGGTGGATCCGACGTTCGCGACCCGTGACCTCGTCCGCGCCCTCCACCGCACGCCGCGTCACCTCGTGCTGCTGGTGTCGACCAAGGAGGCCCGACTTCTCGAGGTGCAGGGAACGACCGCAACCCCGGTGCTGGGGTCGAAGTTCCCCTTCGTCGCCGACGAGCCGATCCCCAGGCCCCGTGACGATCTCAGGTTCCTGCGGCGGGTGGACGAGGCGCTGGGGGCCTACCTGAGGCTGCATCCAGCTCCCGTGGTGGTCGCCGGCGCGGAACCCACCGCGTCGGCGTTCACCCGGGCCTCGCGCCACCTGTCGCGCTTGGCCGGGACCGTGACCGGCAACCATCTGCGCCGAGCCCCCCAGGAGATCGCGCAGCTGACCCGCCCGCTCCTCGAGGACTACTTGGCCGGCCGTGAGGCCGAGGCGCTCTCGCTGCTGGAGCAGCGCATCGGCCAGGACCGCGCCGTGATGGGAGTCCAGGGCGTGTGGCGCGCGGCGCACTGGGAGCGGGTGGAGATGCTCGCGGTCGACCCGACGTACTTCGTGCCGGCCCGGATCTGTGAGGACCCAGAGCGTCTCGAGCTCGCCGAGGACGTGGAGGCGCCCGACGTGATCGACGACGTGGTCGACGAGGTCATCGAGCTCGTGCTGGACCGAGGCGGCTGGGTCGCCCTGGTCGAGCCCGGCAGGTTGCCCGAAGGAGCGCGCATCGCGCTGACCCTGCGCGACATGTGAGAGCCGGGTGGGGTCTCAGTCGACCTCGATGGCGTCGTACTGCTGCTTCAGCTCGGGGTCGATCTGCGCCAGCTCGTCGGCCAGGGCGACCATCACCTTGCACTGCTTGACTGAGGCGTCGTCCTCCATCTTGCCGTCGAGCATCACCGCGCCGGTGCCGTCGCCCATCGCGGCGATGACGCGCTTGGCGTGCTTGACGTCCTCGACGCTGGGGGAGAAGACCTTGTTGGCGATCGCGATCTGCTTGGGGTGCAGCGACCAGGCGCCGACGCAGCCGAGCAGGAAGGCGTTGCGGAACTGGTCCTCGCAGGCCACGGTGTCGGCGATGTCGCCGAAGGGGCCGTAGTAGGGGTAGATCCCGTGCATCGCGCACGCGTCGACCATGCGCGCGATGGTGTAGTGCCACAGGTCCTGCTGGTAAGTGGCCCGGTCGGCGCTGACGTCGGCGTCACCGGCTGCGTCCTTGGGTGGGTCCTGGCGCACCAGGTAGCCCGGGTGACCACCACCGACGCGGGTGGTCTTCATGCGCCGGTCGGCGGCGAGGTCGGCCGGTCCGAGCGAGAGGCCCTGCATCCGGGGGCTGGCGCCGCAGATCTCCTCGATGTTGGCCACGCCGCGCGCGGTCTCGAGGATCGCGTGGACCAGGATCGGTTGCTCGATCCCGCCCTTGGCCTCGAGCTGGGCGAGGATCCGGTCGACGTAGTGGATGTCCTCGGCGCCCTGCACCTTCGGCACCATGATCACGTCGAGCTTGTCGCCGATCGCCGGCACCAGGGTCGTGAGATCGTCCAGCACCCACGGGGAGTCGAGCGAGTTGATCCGGGTCCAGAACTGGGTGGGGCCGCTCTGCCCTCCGAGATTGGCGGTCGATCTGCCGATCTCGACCAGGCCCTCGCGCGAGACCTCCTTGTTCTCGGCCTTGACCGCGTCCTCCAGGTTTCCGAGCAGGACGTCGACCTTGCCCACCATGTCGGGCACCTTGGCCGCCATCTTGGGGTTGCCGGGGTCGAAGAAGTGGATGGCGCGGCTGGGGCGCGCGGGGACCTGGCGGACCGGGTCGGGGGCGCCGACGGCGAGCGGAGCGAAGAAGTCCTTGGCAGAGCGCATGCGCGGGACGCTAGCAGCGCCTCGGGACGGGCGGTATGACGCCTCTCACGGGGCTGGGGACCTCCCCGTGCAGCCGCCTACGGTGTCGTCAGCGCGGCCAGGTCGCTGCCCGTCTTCACCCCGAGGTTCCGGAACAGCGAATTCACCTGCTTGCGACTCTGGCCGTAGATCTGGAAGCTGAACGGCGCTGCGTCGTAGTACGCGTCGAACTCGTACCTGTACTCTCCGGTCGCCGTGGACTCGACCAGGCGACCCTGATTCTGCGGGCCGATCGTCCAGCTCCAGTTGTGCCGGAGGGTGCCGGCGTCCTGGTAGTACCTGGCCATCTGTAGACCGTCACGGTCGGCGGCGTCCTGGGTCTCCCAGAGGAGGAGCCACACCCTCGCTCCCGGCCGCTCGCACATCTCGGAGTAGCGAAGGCCGTCGCCGCTCTCTGACTCCTCGCAGCTCCACCGTGATGAGTTCACCACCGGAAATGCCATGCCCAGGAGCTGGGCGTCGTCTGCTGTCGCTGGGCCGTCCGACGTGGACGACGGCGTCCCCGACGGGCCCGGCGACGGTGAGCTGCTGCTCCCCGCAGAGTCCTCGTCGCCTGAGCTGGCGATGGCGATGGCGAGTCCCAGTCCTGCTGTGAGGACGACCGCCGTGGTGGCGGCGATCCACCACCGGCGTCTCGCTGGCGACGCCGCGGCGATGGCCTGACCGCCCGAGGCCTGCTCTCGCTCAGCGTGTGTCTGCCCCTGGGGGACCACGGTCTGGTCGGCGAGGTCCTCGACGGGTTCGGCGCCGGGGGTGGCGAGTACTTGGTAGGTGCCGGGTTGGACTCCGGCGGCGCTGCGGGCGGCTTGCAGGTCGCGGGCGAAGGTGGCGCAGTCGGTGGGTCGGTCCTCGGGGCGCTTGGCCATGGCTCGGTCGAGCAGGTCCGCGACCGGGGCCGGGACGCCGTACTGGCGCAGGTGTGGGGGTGGCTCGGCGGAGATGCGCTGCAGCAGCGGCAGGATCGAGATGTCGCTCTCGCGCACGAACGGCGCCTCGCCGGTGACCAGGGTGTGGATCGTGGAGGCCAGTGAGTACAGGTCGCTGGCCGGTGTCGGGCGCTGTCCGGCGATCAGCTCTGGTGCGATGTGGGCGGGGGAGCCGGTGAGCATGCCGGTCTTGGTCACCGAGGCCTGCGAGCTGGCCCGGGCGATGCCGAAGTCGGCCAGCTTGCTGACCCCGTAGGAGTCGATGAGCAGGTTGTCGGGCTTGATGTCGCGGTGCAGGATCCCGGCCTGGTGCGAGGTGGCCAGGGCCCCGGCCATGGCCAGGCCGACCGAGGTGGCCTCGTCCCAGGAGTAGCGCCGCCCCTTGCGTAGCGCGTCACCGTGCGAGCCGCGCTGGCAGTACTCCATGAGCAGGTAGGGCTTGCCGGACTCGGTGGTGCCGTGGGCGTGGACCGCGACGATGTTGGGGTGTCCGGAGAGCCGGCCCACCGCCCGGACCTCGCGGGCGAAGCGCGCGAGCGCCTCGCTGCCAACCTCGACGTTGGCCAGCACCTTGACCGCGACCGTGCGGTCGAAGGACTCCTGACGCGCGCGGTAGACCACGCCGAAAGCGCCCGAGCCGATCTCCTCGGCATCGGTGATGTCGGGGACACCGATCCCCATCGCAGCCTCCTCTCCCCCTGCCCGTGCTGCGCCATGTCCCGACTCACGACGATATCTGCATCCACGGAGCATGACCGAGGCTCAGGTGATGTTCTGCTCCGCGGAGTCAGAGGACGGGTGGCCGGCCTCCGTCTGCACCGTCCAGTCGTCACGGCGTCGGCGGCGGTGCACGAGCGCTGACCCGGGGGAGTCGACGGGCCGAGGAGAGCCTCAGCGGGGGTGGGAGAGCGCCATCAGCAACGGCGGAAGCAGGTCGGAGACCAGCGAGCCCACCGTCAGGTTGCCGGCACCGAGCTGGGCCGTGCCCAGCGCGTGCAGGTAGAGCGCCATCAGGGCCTCGCTGATCTGCGCGAGGTCGGTGAGCGGCTCGCGGCCGAGCAGGTCCAGGATCTGGCCGAACAGCTCCTGCATCGGGCCCTCGAAGTCCGCGACGTGGCCGAGGAACAGGGCGCGGGCCTGGGGGTCGCGCACCGCGAGCAACGTGAACTCCTGGTGCAGGCGGAACCATCGCTGGCCGTAGGGCTCCAGGGCGGTGAACAGCGTCTCCAGCGAGCCGAGGTCGAAGTCCTCGGCGGGTGCTTGGTCGAGCACCCCGCCGACCAGGCGGATCATCGCGTCGCTGTGCAGCGCGTAGGCGGCGTGGAACAGCTCCTGGATCGAGCCGAAGTTGGAGTAGAAGGCGCCCCGGGTGAACCCGGCTGCCCCCACCAGGTCGTCGACGGTGACCGCACCGAACGGCTTCTCGGCGAAGACGTCGACCGCGGACTCGACGAGCCGGGCGCGCGTGTTGGCTCGGCTCCGGCGTGCGGGGGGAGCAGGCGCGCTCATGGGCGGTTCCTCTCCGTGCGGCGTGAGCCAGATCGCAACGGCTCTCGATACGCTTTTGTATTCAATACAGTACCATATTGAACATGTCCTCGTTCCTGTTCCGCCTCGGGCGACGCATCGCCCGCAACGCCGGCCGGGTGGTGCTCGCCTGGGTCGTGCTGCTCGGCGTCATGGGGGGCATGGCGGCGGCCTTCGGAGGACAGCTCAGCGACGAGATCTCCATCCCGGGCACGGAGTCCCAACAGGGCATCGACGTGCTCGAGACCCGGTTCCCCGAGGTGAGTGGCACCCTCGGGCAGGTCGTGTACTCCGCGCCCGACGGTGGCGACATCACCGACTACCGCCGCCCGATCGAGCAGCGGCTCGAGCAGATGCGCACCATCGACGAGGTCCGCTTCGCCGTCAGCCCGTTCGACCAGGACACCCGCGACCTCTCCATCTCTGAGGACGGCGAGCACGCGCTCGTGCAGGTCCAGCTCACGATCCCGCTGGAGAAGGTCACCCCGGAGCTGCAGGACGAGATCGCCGAGGCCGCCGGCAGCCCGCAGGACCTCGAGGTCGACCTGGGCGGGCAGATGTACACCACCACCTCGACGCCGGTCTCACCGACGGAGGCGATCGGACTCGGGGTCGCACTGGTCGTCCTGCTGATCACCCTCGGGTCCCTGCTCGCCGCAGGGGTGCCGCTGCTGACGGCGATCATGGGCGTCGGGGTCACCATGTCGGCCCTGGTCATCGTCGCCCGCTTCGTGCCCATCAACACCTCGACGCCGTCGCTGGCCATGATGATCGGCCTCGCGGTCGGCATCGACTACGCGCTCTTCCTCGCCGCCCGGCACCGCGACCAGCTCGCCGAGGGCATGGAGGTCGAGGAGTCGGTCGCTCGCAGTGTCGCCACTGCCGGCAGCGCGGTGATCTTCGCCGGTGTCACGGTCGTCATCGCGCTGTGCGGTCTCGTCGTGGCCCGCATCCCCTTCCTCTCCCTCATGGGTGTCGCGGCCGCGGCGGGGGTCGCCGTCGCCGTCGCGGTCGCGCTGACCCTCGTGCCCGCCCTGCTGGCCACGGCCGGCGAGCGGCTGCGGCCCAAGCCCCGCACAGCGCGCCGGCACACCCGCACCACCGGCCGACGGTGGGTGGGGCTGGTCATCCGCCGACCGGCCGTCACCCTCGCGGTCGGCATCATCGGCCTGCTCCTGCTGGCCTTCCCCGGCAAGGACCTGGCGCTGGGCCTGCCCGACACCGGATCAGCTCCCGAGGACTCTCCCGAGCGCGTCACCTACGACCTGATCGCGCAGGAGTACGGCCCGGGGTTCACCGGACCGCTGCTGGTCACCGCCGACATCGTGCGCACCCGCGAACCGGTCAGGGTGATGAAGCAGATCGGCCGCGACCTCGGCCGCATCGACGGGGTCGAGGCGATCGCGCTGACCACGCCCAACCGCAAGGCCGACCTCGGCATCGTCCAGGTCATCCCCGAGCACGGGCAGACCGACCCGCGCACCGCAGACCTGGTGCGCGACATCCGCGACCGGGCCGGGCAGATCGAGGACCGCTACGAGGTCACCGACGTGCTGGTCACCGGTCAGACCGCCGTGACCATCGACGTCTCCGACCGGCTCTCGAAGGCACTCCTGCCGTTCGGCCTGGTCGTGGTCGGGTTGTCGCTGCTCCTGCTCACCATCGTCTTCCGGTCGATCGCCGTGCCGCTCAAGGCGACGCTGGGCTACCTGTTCTCCGTCGGCGCGTCCTTCGGTGCCGTGGTCCTCGTCTTCCAGGAGGGACACCTCGCTGAGCTGTTCAACGTCGAGAAGCTCGGGCCCGTGCCGTCGTTCCTGCCGATCATGCTCATGGGCGTGCTCTTCGGGCTCGCCATGGACTACGAGGTCTTCCTGGTGGCTCGGATGCGGGAGGACTACGTGCACCACGAGGACGCGACCGGCGCCATCGAGCGCGGGTTCGTCTCCAGCGCCCAGGTGGTCACGGCTGCGGCGGTCATCATGATCGCGGTCTTCGCCTCCTTCGTCCCCCATGGCGACGCCTCGGTCAAGCCGATCGCCTTCGGGCTCGCGGTCGGCGTCCTCGTGGACGCCTTCGTCGTCCGGATGACGCTGGTCCCCGCCGTCCTCGCGCTGCTCGGCGACCGTGCCTGGACCCTGCCTGCCTGGCTCGACCGGCGACTGCCCTCCCTGGACGTCGAGGGCGAGGGGCTCGCCGACCACCTCGAGCACGAGGAGTGGACCCAGCAGCACGGGCGGGCGACCGTCCGGGCCGAGGGGGTCGCCGTCGACGACCCGGTCAGCGGCGAGCCGGTCCTCGCCCAGACGGACCTGGTCCTCGCGCAGGGGGAGCTCGCCCTGGTCAGCGGCGACGTGACCGCGTCGCGCGCCCTGGTCGCCGCACTGGCCGGGCGGGTGCGGCTCGACCGCGGCCGACTGGTCGTGCTCGACAGGTTCCTGCCCACCGAGGGCGCCGCCGTGCGAGCGCGCGTCGGCATCGACGACCAGGTGCCGACCCGGCCCGCGCGTCTGACACTGGTCGACCTGACCGCGGAGGCGGCCGTGCCCGACGCCCTCCCCGCGGCGCTTCGCCGGCTCACCGACGCCGGAGGGTCCGTCGTCCTCGCCGTACGAGAGGAGCTCCTCGAGGAGCTCGCGGTCGACCCCACCACCGTGCTCACCCTCGACCGCGCCCCCGAGCGCGAGGAGGTCCTCCAGTGAGGTCGTTGCAGACCACCCTGACCATGCTCGCCCGCCACCGGCTCCTGATCGCGGTGGTGGCGCTGCCGATGTTCCTCGGCTCGCTGATCGTCTGGTCGCTCGCCGACCGCGCCGAGCAGGTCGAGCAGATCCCGGCCGCCGTGGTGAACCTGGACAAGCCCGTGATCAAGAAGGGCCAGCAGCCGGTGGCGGGCGGACGACTGCTCGCCGCCGGGCTCACCCAGCCCCAGCAGGAGGAGCAGCGCAGCCTCGGCTGGGAGATCACCTCGCGCGAGGACGCCCGCCGCGGCCTCGAGCAGGGCGACTTCTACGCCGTCCTGACGATCCCCAAGAACTTCTCGCGCCAGCTCGACCAGTCGCTGCGGGGCAAGGATCCCGAGCGGGCGGAGATCACGGTGCGCAGCAACGACAAGAGCTCGGCGTTGATCTCCCAGGTCAGCGACCAGGTGGGACAGGTGGCCGCGGACCGGCTCGGCGAGAAGGTCACCACCCTGTACCTCGACACCCTCTACGAGCAGACCGGCAAGCTCGGCAGCAAGCTGGGCGACGCGGCCGACGGCGCCTCGAAGCTCGCCGACGGCACCTCGAAGCTCGCGGGAGGGGCCTCGGAGCTCTCCGGGGGGCTCGAGCAGCTCGCCACCGGAGCCGAGCGCCTCAACGCCGGGCAGCGCAAGCTCGCGCGCGGAGCCGACGACCTCGCCGGCGGCCAGAAGAAGCTGGCTCGCGGTGCCGACAAGCTCGCCGGTGGACTCGGCACGCTCTCGCGCAAGACCGATCCGCTGCCCCGCCAGACCGACCGGCTGGCCGACGGAGCCCGCAAGCTGAGCGACGGTGTGGTGCCCTACACCAAGCTGCTGCGCGGCTGGGCCGACCAGTGCGCCGACCCGCTCGTCGCGGCCCGCGCGACGCGTCTGTGCCTGGCCACCCAGCGCGCCGTCGGCGTCGACGACCGCAACGCCAAGCAGCTCGCCAGCGGCTCGCGGCGCCTGGCGGCGGGCACCCGCAACCTCGCCGACGCCATGCCGCAGCTGGAGTCGGGCACCGACCGGCTCGCCCGCGGTGGCCGCGACCTCGCCGACGGGGCCGACAAGCTCACCGGCGGCACCCGCGAGCTCGCCTCCGGCGCCGATCGGCTGGCTGGTGGCAGCGCCGAGCTCGCCGACGGGGCCGACGAGGCCGCCGACGGCGCCACCGACCTGGCCTCCGGCGGGCGCAGGCTCGACGACGGCTCCCAGCAGCTCGCCGGTGGCCTCGAGCGAGGCGCGCAGGAGATCCCCACCTATGACGACGAGGAGAGCCGTCAGCTCGCCGACGTCATCGCCGCGCCGGTGTCGGCCCAGACCGAGCGTTTCGGCGACTCCCCGAACGGCGCCAGCCAGCTGGCTCCTGGCGCGATCGCCGTCGCACTGTGGCTGGGAGCGTTCGTGACCTACCTGCTGCGCCCGGCGCTGCCCACCTGGCTGCTCTCACGTCCACGTTCGGCGGGTCGCCTCGCCCTGGCTGGGCTGCGGCCCGGGCTGCTGATCGGCGCGGCACAGGTCGGACTGCTCTACGGCGCCCTGCTGGTGCTCGGCGTCGACCTGCGCACGCCGGTGCTCGCCCTGGTACTGATGCTGGGAGCGATGGCCGCGTTCGTCGCCGTCAACCAGGCGCTCGTGGCCGCACTGGGTCGTCGACGTGGGTGGATCTGGTCGATCGGGTTCGCCGGGCTCCAGATCGTCTCGCTGGGTGGGGTGATCCCGGTCGACACCGCGCCGGCCGCCCTGCGTTTCCTCAACGCCGTCCTGCCGATCCCGCGGGCCGCCGACGGCCTCGCCGCGACCGTCCTCGACGGCCCGCAGTCGGTCGTGGCCGCCGCCTTCACGCTGCTGATGTGGGGCGTGGCCGCCGTCGCGGTCAGCGCGCTCGCCGCCCGTCGCGCGCAGCAGGTCGACGTCCGCGACCTGGTCGAGGAGGAGCGGGAGCCGATCGGCTGACGCAGGCTGTGCCTCGCAGGCTCGCTCAGATGTGGCCGTAGGCCAGCATGGCGTCGGCGACCTTGGTGAACCCCGCGATGTTGGCTCCGGTGACGTAGTCGATGCCGCCGTCGGAGCCATCGGGGCCGTCGACCCCCTGGCCGTGCTCGACGCACTTGCGGTGGATGTTGGACATGATCGTCTGGAGCCGGTCATCGACCTCCTCGCGCGACCAGAAGTAGCGCTGGGAGTTCTGGCTCTGCTCCAGCCCCGAGACCGCGACGCCGCCGGCGTTGGCCGCCTTGCCCGGCGCGAACAGCACCCCCGCCGACTGCAGGTCGTGGACGGCGTCGATCTCGCACGGCATGTTGGCGCCCTCCGCGAGCGCCACCAGCCCGTTGTCGATCAGCTGCTTCGCGTCGTCCTGGCCCAGCTCGTTCTGCGTCGCGCACGGGAAGGCCAGCTCACCGCCGACGCTCCACGGGGTGGCGCCGTCGTGGAACTCGCAGCCGAACTCCTCGGCGTACTCGCTGATCCGGCCGCGCCGCTTCTCCTTGAGGTCCTTCAGCCATGCCAGTCGGTCACCGGTGATGCCGCCCGGGTCATGGACGAAGCCGCTCGAGTCGGACGCGGTGACCGGGACCGCACCCAGCTCGGCGAGCTTCTCCATCGCGTAGAGCGCGACGTTGCCCGACCCCGAGACCACTGCGCGCTTGCCCTCCATCCCCTGCCCGGCCTCGGCGAGCATGTCGCGCATGAAGTAGACCGCGCCGTACCCGGTGGCCTCGGTGCGGACCAGGCTGCCGCCGAAGGCGAGACCCTTGCCGGTGATCGTGCCGGTGAACCTGTTCTCCAGGCGCTTGTACTGGCCGAAGAGGTAGCTGATCTCGCGGCCACCGACCCCGGCGTCGCCGGCGGGGATGTCCACGTCCTCGCCGATGTGGCGGTGCAGCTCGGTCATCAGCGACTGGCAGAACCGCATCACCTCGCGGTCGGACTTGCCCTTGGGGTTGAAGTTCGCCCCACCCTTGGCGCCGCCCATCGGCAGCGTGGTGAGGCTGTTCTTGAACGTCTGCTCGAAGCCGAGGAACTTCAGCACCGACAAGGTGACGTCGGGGGAGAAGCGAAGACCACCCTTGTAGGGACCGATGGAGTTGTTGAACTGCACCCGCCACGCGCGGTTGACCCGCACGTTGCCCTCGTCGTCCTCCCACGTCACCCGGAAGATCACCACCCGGTCGGGCTCGGTCATCCGCTCCAGGATCTGCGCCTCCTTGTACTCCGGGTGGCGCTCGATGTGGGGGATCAGCGTCTCGGCGACCTCCTGCACCGCCTGGTGGAACTCCGGCTCGCCGGGGTTGCGCTTGACCAGACCGGCCATGAAGTGGTCGATCTCCTCGCGGTGCTGCTCGATGTTGCGTGTCCCCATGGAGCTCACCCTCCCGTGTCGTCCCCTACCCGGTGACTATGCCGTGCCGGTGGCGTGCTGGGAAGGACGTCGGTGGTTCGGTCCGACCGGCCGACCGGCACGTGCGGCCGTGCCCCGAGGCGCGCTGACGCCGTGTCGCCCGGGGCTCTGGCTGTCGGCCAGCCAGGCGACGCGGCGCCCACGCCTCTTGACGCGCGCCCCGGGACTCGTCCACCCGCACCGGCCGACCGGCCGGGATCGGCCGGATCTATCGGTGGGTCAGGTGGCGGTGGCGCGGGCGAGGGCGGTGAGGCAGTGGAGGCGCTTGAAGACCAGGTGGGCGTCGTGCTCCCAGGTGATGGCGATCCCGCCGTGGAGCTGGACGGTCTCGGAGGCGACGCGCAGGGCGGCATCACCGACGTAGCGGCGCACGACGCGTGCGCGCTGCGCGAGGGTGGTCGCGCGGTCGTCGCAGGGATCGGTGAGGTGGGACGCCGCGGCGGCGGTGGCGGCCCAGCTCGCGGATCGCGAGGCCTCGACGAGCACGAGCATGTCGGCCATGCGGTGCTTGAGTGCCTGGAAGGAGCCGATCGGTCGACCGAACTGGTGACGCTCCTGGGAGTAGGCCACGGTCATGTCCAACCCGCGCTGCATCGCTCCGACCTGCAGCGCGGAGATCAGCGTGGCCGCGACGTCGAGCAGGGCAGGGGAGAGCGCGCGTCCGTCGCCGGGGCCGAGTCGCAGCGTCGGGTCGAGCGTGGCCACGGGTGCCTCCGGGTCGAGCACCACGGAGCCGAGCGGACACGGCCGCACCTCGCCGGCAGCGAGCTGCTCGAGCTCGTCGGCGTGGTCGGCCGAGTCGTCGAGCAGCAGCCCAGCGGTGCGGATCGCGGTGCCGAGCATGGGGGTGGGTGCGAGGTTCAGCCCCAGCTCCTCGAGCACGACGGCGGTCTCGACGAGGGACGCGCCGACGCCACCCTGGTCCTCCGGCACGGCCAGGGCCGCGACCCCCACCTGCTCGCAGAGCAGTCTCCACAGTGCAGGGTCGTAGCCCTGCTCAGAGGTCATCGCAGCGCGGACCGCGGCGCTGTCGGAGCGTTTGGCCAGCAGGGCTCGAAGCGTCGAGGCCAGCAGGTCCTGCTCCTCGGAGCGGGCGAAGTGCATCAGTGCCCCCCGGTGAGGTGGCTCGCCAGCCGGTCGCGGTGCAGCTCGGCGTCGCCCCAGGCGCCGACGAGCGCGCGCACCCGGGTGATCCACAGACCGAGGTCGAACTCCCCGGTGTAGCCGATCGCGCCGTGGGTCTGCAGGCCGACGCGGGCAGCCAGGGTCGCCGCGTCGCCGCATGCCACCTTGGCGGCGGAGGCCGGGAGCTGCCCCAGCGCCGCGGCGTAGAGCAGTGGGCGGGCGAAGTCGAGCGCGATCCGGACGTCGGCCAGCGAGTGCTTGATCGCCTGGTAGGACCCGATCGCTCGACCGAACTGGGTGCGCTGCTTGGCATACCCCACGGTGTCGCCCAGGAGCCGCTCGCCACAGCCGAGCAGCTGGGCGGCACAGGCGAGGACGGCCCGGTCGAACCCTGCCTCGACCACCTCGACCACCTCGACCGGGGCCGGGGCCGGCTCCACCCGGAACAGTCGTCGGGTCGGGTCGATCGACCCGACGCGTTCCCCGGGGGAGGCGGGCTCGGAGCCGAGGTAGATCGTGTCGGCGACATCGGCGTCCAGTGCGTACGGCGTCACCGGGGGCAGCGCGACGGTGAGCATCGCACCCTCGACGAGCGAGGCGAGTGCGTTGCCGCACAGCGCACCGCTGAGGTAGACCGCCTCCAGCCAGGGCCCCACCGCGAGGTGGTGGCCGAGCGCCTCGTGGGCCACCACGAGGTCGACGCCGGTGCCGCCGAGACCGCCGTCCTGCTCGGGCACGACCAGCGCGCAGACGCCCTGGTCGGCCAGTCGGCGCCAGAGCGTGAGGCCGGGCTCGCCGTCACCGGCCGCCCACGAGCGCGCGACCGAGACCGTGTCGGCGCGCCGAAGCATCTCCTCCAGCGAGTCGGCGAAGCCGCGCTGCTCGTCGGTCAGGGTGAACCTCATCCGCGGGCCTCCCGCGGCAGACCGAGGATCCGCTCGGCGACGATGTTGCGCTGGATCTCGTTGGTGCCGGCGTAGATCGGGCCCGAGAGCGAGAACAGGTAGCCACCGCTCCAGGGGTCCACCACCTCACCCTGCGGGCCCTGCAGGTCCAGTGCCGCCTGGTGCATGGCGACGTCGAGCTCGGACCAGAAGACCTTGTTCACCGAGGCCCCGAAGCCGACGTCGTCGCCGTCGAGCATCCGGGTCACCGTGCCCCAGGTGTAGAACCGGTAGGCCTCGGTGCTCAACCAGGCGTCCACGACCCGGTCGCGGAACGTGGCGGAGGCGCCACCGGACCGCCACAGGTCGACCAGTCGGTCGGCCGTGGCGCAGAACCGGCCGGGGGAGCGCAGCGAGAGTCCGCGCTCGCTGTTGGTGGTGCTCATCGCGACCGCCCAGCCCTGGCCGGGTTCACCGAGCACATCGGCGTCGGGCACGAAGACGTCGTCGAGGAAGAGCTCGGCGAAGCCCGGCTCACCGTCGAGCTGGGCGATCGGGCGCACGGTGAGCCCCTCGGCGTCCAGCGGGAAGACGAGGTAGGTCAGGCCCCGATGCCGCTCACTGCCAGGGTCGCTGCGGAACAGCCCGAAGCCCATGTGGGCGTACGCCGCTCGCGAGGACCACGTCTTCTGGCCGTTGAGCACCCATCCGCCGCGCTGCTCGTCGCGGGTGGCGGTGGAGCGGAGGGAGGCCAGGTCGGACCCCGCCTCGGGCTCGGACCACGCCTGGGCCCAGATCACCTCACCGGTCGCCATCGAGGGCAGCCAGCGCTGCTGCTGCTCGGGGGTGCCGACCTCGAAGATCGTGGGGGAGAGCAGAAAGATCCCGTTCTGGCTCACCCGCCCCGGCGCGCCGGCGCGGTAGTACTCCTCCTCGAAGAGCACCCACTCCACGATGTCCGCGCCGCGCCCGCCGTACTGCTCGGGCCAGGAGACCACTGACCAGCGGGACCCGGCGAGCTCGCGCTCCCACTCCTGGTGGGCCGCGAACCCCTCCTCGGTGTCCATCGAGGGCAAGGGGCGAGCCGGCACGTGCTCGGCCAGCCAGGCCCGGGCCTCCTCGCGGAAGGCAGCCTGCTTCTCGGTCAGCTCGAGGTCCATCAGGCCCGCGCCGTCGCTGCTCGCAGCTCGGTCTTGAGCACCTTGCCCGACAGGTTGCGTGGCAGCAGGTCGACGAAGTCGACCTGGCGGGGCACCTTGAAGTTGGCCAGCCGCTCCCGGGCGAAGCTCAGAACGTCCTCGGCGGTGAGCTCGGTGTCGCGTCGTACGACGAATGCCTTGCCGACCTCACCCATCCGGTGGTCGGGCACACCGACGATCGCGGCCTCCACGATGCCGGGATGGCGGGCCAGCTCCTGCTCCACCTCGGCGGGATAGACGTTGAACCCACCAGAGATGTACATGTCCTTGAGCCGATCGGTGATCGCGAGGTTGCCGCGGTCGTCGATCCACGCGACGTCACCGGTGTGCAGCCACCCCTCGGGGTCGATGGCCTCGGCGGTGGCCGCCTCGTCATCGAGGTAGCCGAGCATCACGAAGTCGCCCCGCACCAGCAGCTCGTCCTTGTCGCCGGTGGCGATCGTCATGCCGGGGATCGCGCGGCCACAGGTGGTGGCGACGGTCTGAGCGTCGTCGTCCTCGCGGCACATCGTGACCACGACCGCCTCGGTCATGCCGAAGGCGGTCACGACCTGGTTGATGGCGAGCACCTCGCGCATCTGCTCGATCAGGGCCACGGGGACGACTGCGGCGCCGGTCACGGCCAGCCGCAGCGAGCTCAGGTCGCGCTGCGAGCGCCCGGGGGCGTCGAGCAGCGACTGGTAGATCGTGGGCGCACCGGGCAGCACCGTGATCGCGGCGTCCTCGATGAGGCCCATGGTCTGCTCGACGTCGAACTTCGCCAGGGGATAGAGGCAAGCGCCGGTGGCCAGCCCGACGAGGATGCCGGCCTTGTAGCCGAAGGAGTGGAAGAACGGGTTGACCACGAGGTACCGGTCATGCGCGGTCACGCCGCCGAGCTCGCCCCAGGCGCGCGCGACGCCGACGCTCTGCCGGTGCGCACTCATCGCCCCCTTGCTGCGGCCGGTCGTGCCGCTGGTGAAGAGGATGTCCGCGACGTCGTCCGGGGAGACCGCAGCCGCGCGGGCGTCGACATCGGCGTCGTCGATCGGGCCGGGGTCGATCTCGGTGCCCAACCTCACCACCCGGCAGGTCTGGGGGATGCCTGCTGCCTCCATGGCCGCCTGGAGGTCGGCGACCTGGGTGCGCCCGAGGAACCCGTCTGCCACGACCGCCAGCCGAGCGCGGGTGCGACCGACCAGGTCAGCCACCTCGTGGCCGGTGTAGCGGGAGTTGACGGGCACCAGGACGCCGCCGGCATACGTCACGGCGAGGGCGTGCACCACCCAGTCGATGCTGTTCGGCCCCCACAGCACCACTCGGCCACCGCTGCTCAGCCCTTCGGCGAGGTACCCACGCGCCATCGCCCGGACCCGGTCGAGCAGGCCGGCGAAGGTGAGGGTCGACTTGCCGGCAACGTACGCCGGGCGGTCGGGCCACGCTCGGGCCGCCGCCTGCAGGATGGCCGGCACCGTCTGGGCGGCCTGTGAGTCGGGCACGGCGACCTCCTGACGACTGGGCCCAAGCAAGTGCTTGGTAGGGTAGCAAACCTCGATGCCTCGACCGGTCGACCTCTGAACGACCCCTCCCGGCTGAGGCACCTGTCCGACCGGGTCGCGGGACCTCCGGCTCATGCGGCCCCCCGGACGCTCTGCTTGGATTCGGCTACCCGCTTCGGGGGGACGGAGAGGGAGGGGACGAGAGTGGACCAGCGTCATCGCGCTCGGGTGCGGGGGAGGATGCGCAGCCTGGCGGTGGCAGGTGCGGCGGCGAGCGTCCTGGTCGGATGTGGTGGGGGCAGCGACCGCACCAGTGAGGATCCGGAGTCGGGCGCGGCATCGGCGGCTCTCGATGCGGCGGGACCGGTCTACGGTGATCCGAGCGCCATCGAGCCCTTCACCGACCCGGAGACGCAGCTGGAGACCCCCGAGGACCTCACGACCTACCTGCTGCCTGGCTTCACCGGCCCCGGAGTGGACTGCGTGGTGGATCGTGTCGAGCTGCCGCAGATCCTGCAGGTCGGGGAGGACGTCGGCGCTGAGGCCGCAGCGAGCCTGGTCGTGGACTGCGTCGAGGACGAGAGCTTCGGCAAGATCGCGGCGATGTACGCCGTGGGCTTCGAGAGCGACGGTGACCAGCGCTACCAGACACTCGAGGGGTGCGCCATGACGGGTTTCGGCGACAAGCCCGACGCCGCCCGGGTGGACATCCTGCAGACGATCTATGAGAAGCGGCTGGACCTCTACGGGCCGCCCGATTCTCGCATTGCCGCTGCGGACGAGCTCGAGCTCGGCACCACCTGCCTGGACGCGCCGGGCCCGGACCTCCCGGACCCGGAGGCGACGACCGAGGCACCCGTCAACGCGATTCCCGTCCCCTGGACACTCGTGCAGGTGGGGGCATGCGTCGCGTCGCTGCCTGCGGGATCGGTCGACCGGCTCCTCACCGTCAATTGTGAGACACCACACCGGTTCGAGGTCGTCGGCGCGAGCTTCGGGTCGGTCGACAGCCCCCAGGCCACGTGCCGCGACGCCCTGCGGAACTACGCCGGTGCTCCGCGGGGGGCGCAGCTCACGATCGAGACCCTGACACCGGCACCCGGGTCGGTCAACGCGAAGGTGGTCTGCCTGGCCGGGCGCGCCGACGACCAGAAGGTCACCGGCACCCTGCAGAAGTAGGGGGCACCTCCGAGGACCCGCAAAGCAGCGATTCCGGACCATGTTGTCCCAAGCAAGTGCTTGGTAGGGTGGCCCACGTGGACCTGAGCGACAGCGCCGCCGACGAGGCCTTCCGCGAGGAGGTCCGCGCGTTCCTCGAGGAGTCGCTGGCGGGCGACTTCGCGCAGGTGCGGGGCCGGGGCGGGCCGGGCCGCGAGCACGAGGCCTACGAGGAGCGGCTCGCGTGGGACCGGCACCTCGCGGCGCACGGCTGGACCTGCATCGGGTGGCCCACCGAGCACGGCGGCCGCGGTCTGCCGCTCTTCCAGCAGGTGATCTTCCACGAGGAGTACGCCGCTGCCGGCGCCCCTGGTCGGGTCAACCACCTCGGTGAGGAGCTGCTCGGACCGACCCTTATCGCCTTCGGGACCGCTGAGCAGCAGCAGCGCTTCCTGCCGCGGATCGTCGCGGTGGAGGAGCTGTGGTGCCAGGGCTACTCCGAGCCCGACGCGGGCTCGGACCTCGCGAACGTCAAGACCCGCGCCCGCCTGGTCTCGGCAGGCTCGACCGACGAGGAGTGGGTCGTCGACGGGCAGAAGGTGTGGACCTCTCTGGCCCACCAGTCCGACTGGTGCTTCGTCCTCGCGCGCACCGAGCCCGGGTCGCAGCGTCACCATGGCCTGTCCTACCTGCTCGTGCCGATGGACCAGCCCGGGGTCGAGGTCCGCCCGATCAACCAGCTCACCGACACCTCGGAGTTCAACGAGGTCTTCTTCGACGGGGCCCGCACCCCGGCCGACATGGTCGTCGGGCGACCCGGCGACGGGTGGCGGGTGGCAATGGGGACGCTCGGGCTCGAGCGGGGCGTCTCGACGATCGGCCAGCAGACCATGTTCCGCCGCGAGCTGGCGGCGCTGGTCGAGCTGGCGAAGCAGAACGGCGCCTGGGACGACCCACTGCTGCGGGACCGCCTCGAGGCGGCCGAGATCGAGCTCGAGGTGATCCGGCTCAACGCCCTGCGCACGCTCTCGGAGGACCAGGCGCCCCAGCAGGCCAGCATCTCCAAGCTGTTGTGGGCGCCGTGGCACCGGGCGCTGGGCGAGCTCGCGATGGCCGTGCGCGGGATCGACGCGGTGCTCGCGCCCGACGGCCTCGACGAGTGGCAGCGCCTCTTCCTCTTCACCCGCGCCGACACGATCTACGGCGGCTCGGACGAGATCCAGCGCAACATCCTGGCCGAGCGGGTGCTCGGTCTTCCCCGCGAGCCGGCCTGGGAGGCCCGATGACTGACGTGAGCCACGATGCGACCCAGCCCCGCATCGAGCAACGTGCGCCCGACTACGTGCCGGGCCACGGCCTGATGGAGGACAAGTGCGTCGTGGTGACCGCCGCCGCCGGCGCGGGCATCGGGGCAGCCGTGGTCCGGCGCATGCTCGAGGAGGGGGCCCGCGGCGTGGTGGTCTCCGACACGCACGAACGGCGGTTGTCGCAGGCACAAGAAGCGCTCAGGGCAGAGTTCGGTCCAGATCGCGTGGTGACTCAAGTCTGTGACGTCACCGACGACTCCCAGGTCACCGAGCTGCTGGATGCCGCGGAGCAGTTCGGCGGGGTCGACATCATGGTCAACAACGCCGGCCTGGGGGGCACGGCCAACATCCTGGAGATGACCGACGCGGAGTGGAGCCGGGTCCTCGACATCACCCTCACCGGCACGTTCCGGTGCGTGCGGGCCGCGGCGGCCCGGATGGTCTCGGAGGGCAAGCCGGGCGTCATCGTCAACAACGCCTCGGTGGTCGGCTGGCGAGCACAGGAGGGTCAGGCCCACTACGCCGCAGCCAAGGCCGGGGTGATGGCGCTGACCCGTTGTGCGGCGCTCGACGTGGCACCCCACGGGATCCGGGTCAATGCCGTGGCGCCGAGCCTGGCGATGCATCCCTTCCTGGCGAAGGTCACCTCCGAGGAGCTGCTCGCCGAGCTGAAGCAGAGAGAGGCGTTCGGTCGCGCAGCCGAGCCGTGGGAGGTCGCCAACGTGATGGTGTTCCTCGCCAGCGACTACTCGACCTACCTGACCGGTGAGGTCGTCTCCGTGAGCAGTCAGCGCGCATGACGCCCTCGACCGGCCCGACCGCCGACGCCAGCGGGTCGACGGGGGCCACCGCGTCGCGGCGCACCGAGCTGATGCGGCTGGCGGGGCATCTCTTCGCCGAGCGCGGCTTCAAGAACACCACGGTGCGCGACATCGCCGATGCGGCGGGCATCCTGTCCGGCTCGCTCTACCACCACTTCGACTCCAAGGAGTCGATCGTCGACGAGCTGCTCTCGTCCTTCCAGACCCAGCTGTTCGCGTCCTACGACGAGATCCTGGCGACCCATGACGACGTGCGCGACAAGATCGACGCGATCGTGCGGGCGTCGTTCGACGCCATCGACCAGCACCACGACGAGGTCGCGATCTTCCAGAACGACGCTGCGCACCTCCAGCAGTTCGAGCGGTTCTCCTACCTCGGCGAGCACAACCGTCGGTTCCGCGCGATGTGGGTCGACCTGCTCGACGAGGGCGTCCGGTCCGGGGCGCTGCGGGGGGATCTCGACGCCGAGCTGGTCTTCCGCTTCATCCGAGACACCGTCTGGGTGGCGGTGCGCTGGTACCGACCCGGAGGGGCGATGAGCGCCCAGGTCGTTGCCGACCAGTACCTCGCGATCCTGCTCGACGGGATCGCGTCCCGACCCTCCCGAGACCAGGAGTGAGCATGCCCGAGGCCTACATCGTCGACGCGGTCCGGAGCCCGGTGGGCAGGCGGGGCGGTGGCCTCTCCCAGGTCCACCCCGCGGACCTGGGTGCGCACGTCCTCGGTGCGCTGATGGACCGGTCGGGTGTCGACCCGACCGCGGTCGACGACGTCGTGATGGGCTGCTGCGACACGGTCGGGGGCCAGGCCGGTGACGTGGCCCGCTCGGCCTGGCTGGTCGCCGGGCTGCCCGACGAGGTGCCCGGTGTCACCATCGACCGGCAGTGCGGCTCCTCCCAGCAGGCGGTGCACTTCGCCGCTCAAGGCGTGATGTCCGGCACCCAGGACCTCGTGGTCGCCGGTGGACTGCAGCAGATGTCCTCGATCCCGATCTCCTCCGCGATGCTGGTGGGTCAGCAGTTCGGCTACACCACCCCGTTCGCCGAGTCGCCGGGGTGGGCCAAGCGGTACGGCGACCAGGAGATCAGCCAGTTCCGGGGCGCGGAGATGATCGCCGAGCACTGGGACGTCACCCGAGACGACATGGAGGCCTTCGCCTACGAGTCCCACCAGCGGGCGATCCGCGCGATCGACGAGGGACGCTTCGACCGGGAGATCGAGCCGCTCGGTGACGTCGCGACCGACGAGGGGCCCCGACGCGACACCTCTCGGGAGAAGATGGCGGGCCTGCGGACCCTGGTCGACGGCGGGCGGCTGACCGCCGCGGTGTCGTCCCAGATCAGTGACGCCTCGAGCGCGATGCTGATCGCCTCCGCCCGCGCGCTCACCGACCACGGTCTGACCCCCCGCGCGCGGATCCACCACCTGTCGGTTCGTGGCGACGACCCGGTGTGGATGCTCACCGGCCCGATCCGCGCGACCAAGCACGCGCTGGAGCGCAGCGGCATGTCGATCGACGACATCGATCTCTTCGAGTGCAACGAGGCCTTCGCCCCGGTGGTGCTGGCCTGGGCCAAGGAGACCGGGGCGCCGCTGGAGCGCACCAACGTCAACGGGGGAGCGATCGCGCTCGGCCACCCGATCGGCGCGACCGGCACCCGCCTGATGACCACGCTGCTGCACGAGCTGGAGCGCACCGGGGGGCGATTCGGGCTCCAGACCATGTGTGAGGGGGGCGGCCAGGCCAACGTGACGATCATCGAACGCCTGGGGTGAGCAGTGGCGATAACCGGTCGCGAGGCGAAGTCGCTGGTGCCACAGTGGGCCGGTGGAGCTGCGCCGTGCCGACCTCGACGACGGGGTGGAGACGACCCGGGTCGCCGGCCTGATCGAGGCCGCGCGGCAGGTCGACGCACCCTTCCTGCACCCGCAGAGCGTTCGCACCGTGACGGCGAACGATCGCTACGGCTGGGACATGGTGCCCAACACCGCCTACGTCGGGCTCGAGGCCGGTCGGGTCGTGGCCCGCGGCACGATGTACCTGCCCGGCTGGGACAACCCGGAGCTGGCGTGGCTGGGCGTCACCGTCCATCCGGAGCACCGAGGACGAGGGCTCGGGACCGCGATGCTCCATCACCTCGAAGGTGAGGCGAGGTCGGCGGGGCGCTCAGTTCTCGGCAGTGACGCCTGGGACGGCACCCCTGGCGTCGATTTCGTCCTCGGCCATGGTTATGACAAGAAGTCGCAGGCGGTGATCCGGCGGCAGGTGCTGGCCGAGCTCGAGCCGGGCATCGTCGATCAGCTGCACGCCGCGGCGGCGGAGGAGGCCGGGGACTACGACCTGTTGCGCATCACGGGGCCCCTCCCCGAGGAGATGCTCGAGGACTACTGCCACATGGCCGCGTCGATCAACGATGCCCCTCGCGACGATCTGGAGCTGGAGGACGACGTCTACGACCCCCGACGGCTGCGCGACCTCGAGCGCTCGGCCGCCCTGCGCGGCCACACCAGCTACCGCGTGGTCGCGCGCCACCGCGGGACCTGCGAGCTGGCCGGACACAGCTCGGTCTCGGTCGAGCGGTGGGAGCCGGCGAGAGGCCACCAGGAGGACACGACGGTGGTGCCCGCTCATCGAGGGCACCGGCTCGGGCTCGCCCTGAAGGCCGAGATGCTGCGATGGCTGGCCGAGGCGGAGCCTGCGCTGGAGACCATCGAGACCTGGAACGCCGAGTCCAACGACCACATGATCTCGATCAACGAGCGGCTCGGCTACCGGATCCTCGCTCGCGAGCTGCAGTTCCAGAAGCGCGTCTCACCGTGACCGGTGGGTCCCGGTTCCCCGGAAATCCAGCCGGGGATCGGTAGCGTGCTCACGTGAACGACTTCGTCGACCGGCTCGACGCCTACCAGCGTCGACACCGCCTTCTGGGGCTGCCGATCGGCGTGGTCTACAAGTTCTTCGACGACCAGGGCGCCTACCTCGCGGCCATCATCAGCTACTACGCCTTCGTCGCGATCTTCCCCCTCCTGCTCATCGCGTCCTCCGTGCTGGGCTTCCTGCTCCAGGGCAACCCCGAGCTCGAGAAGGCGTTGCTGGACAGCGCGCTGCGGACCTTCCCGGTCGTCGGCACCCAGCTCGGACGACCGGGGGGCCTGCAGGGCAGCGCGGGCGCGGTCGTCATCGGCGGGCTGGCGGCCACGTACGGCGTCCTCGGGCTGGCCGCGGCGTCCCAGCACGCGCTGAACGTCGCCTGGGCGGTGCCGCGCAACAGCCGCTTCAACTGGTTCGTGGGCCGCTACCGGGGCTTCTTGTCCTTCCTGCTGGCCGGGACCGCGGTCATCGCCACCGCGGTGCTCTCGATCGGCCTGTCGAACCTCGGCTCGCTGCAGCCCGGTGTCGAGACCTGGGTGGAGCGCATCGGTGAGCTGACCGCGGTGGTCATCACCGCAGCGGTGCTCGCGCTGATGATGCGCTACACCACCGCTCGTCGCCCGTCGTTCCGCACCTGCCTCCCCGGCGCCGTGGTCACCGCGGTGCTGTGGCAGCTGCTCCAGTTCGTCGGAGCGGTCTACGTCACCGGCGTGATCAACGCGGCGAGCGAGATGAACGGGATCTTCGCGCTCGTGCTCGGGCTGGTCGGCCTGCTCTTCCTCGTCGCACTCTCGTTCGTCGTCGGGGTGGAGGTCAGTGTCGTGGTCCGCGAGCAGCTCTACCCGCGTGCCCTGCTGACCCCCTTCACCGACCGCGTCGCCCTGACCGACGCAGACCTGAGGGCCTACGACAGCTACGCGAAGTCGATGCGTCACAAGGGTTTCGAACGGATCCAGGTGATCTTCGAGAAGAGCAAGGGCCCCGACACGATCGCCCGCAAGCTCAGCCTCGAGGAAGAGGAGAGCCGCCCCTTTCACCCGGGGCCGGGTGAGGAGCCTCGCTACGAGTGAGGTGGTGCCGCGCGTGGTCGGAGACAGCCGCCACCACGCCGTTCGCGCCGAGGTCGTCGAGGTGGCCGATGGTGACCCCGTCGACCATCACCGCCCCCGGGCGGTTGGCGCGTGCCGCGGCGAGCGCGGCCGTCGCCACTGCGGACCCCCGACGTCGGGCCGAGCGGAAGACGGTGGGGGCGAGCCACAGGGTGTTGCCGGCCCCGACGACCTGGACGTCGAGGTCAGGACGCGCCGCCCGCAGGGCGCGGTAGGTCTCGCCGACCACGTCGTGCGCGAGGTGCTCGCGGACCTCGCCGCTGCAGCAGCCGCCACCGGCGCGGGCGTCGGCCCACGGCCTGATCAGCACGACCTGGGTCATGCTCACCTGCCTCTCGGCGTCGACGGGTCACGCTCTCGCGAATCGGTGGCGGCCCGTGACCTCGCCTGGCGCATCGCCACGGCCGACTCCGCGACGAGCCACATCGCCAGCACGAAGATCAGCAGGTCGAGGGGCGCCAGCACCCACTTGTCGGCCTCGATGAAGTTCTTGAGGTTGACGATGAGCGCCCACGAGGTCATGGCCAGCAGGAAGACCAGCGGCACGATGGCCGAGATCGCGCTGCGTCCGTTGCGGGTGACCCAGACCGCCACCACGGCGAGCGCGAGCCCGGCGGTCAGCTGGTTCGTGGTGCCGAAGAGCTGCCACAGGACGCCGAAGGTGTAGCCGGCCTCACCGCCACCGGGGAGCAGGGCCATCGCCATCGGGACGACCACGGCCACCAGACCGGCGAGGGTCAGGTTCTTCGCGAGCTTGTGCCACCCGGCGATCTCGGCGATCTCCTGCACGATGTAGCGCTGCAGCCGCACCCCGGTGTCCATCGTGGTCGCGGCGAAGGAGATCACCACGACCGCGGCGAAGATGGTGGCCAGCTGCATCGGGACGCCCAGGTTGTTGGCGAAGACGCCGACGCCGTTGACGAAGTTGCCCACGGCCCCGCCGGACGCGGTCTCGAAGTCGCTGTAGAGCCCGTCCCAGTCGGCCCGGGTGGCAGCGACGCCGGCCGTCACGGCAAGAACGGCTCCAGTGGCCAGCGAGCCCTCACCCAGGGCCCCGAGGTAGCCGACGTGTCGAACGTCCTGCTCCTTGTCGATCTGCTTCGCGGTGGTCCCCGATGCCACGAGCGAGTGGAAGCCGGAGATCGCCCCACACGCGATGGTGATGAAGAGGAACGGGAAGATCGAGGGCGACCCCTCGGGGACGTCGTTGACCACCGGGGCCACGACGGTGTTCCAGCCGACCACCATGCCGAGCGCGATGACCCCGAGCGCGATGAACAGCTGGTGGGAGTTGATGTAGTCGCGCGGCTGGAGCAACAGCCAGACCGGGAGTCGCGCCGCAACGAAGGTGTAGGCGAAGAGGATCACGACCCAGATGTTGCGGGGGTTGTCCACGCCGAGCGCGTCGGCCAGGCCCGTCACCTCGATCGGCACCTTCTGGCCGACCCAGATCAAGGCGTAGAGCACGCCCACCCCGACGATGGAGGGGACCAGGGCAGCCGAGCGCGTCTTGTAGATGTACTGGCCGATCCCGATCGCGAGCGGGATCTCCACGAAGATCGGGATCACCGCGCCGGGGTTGGCCACGAAGAGGTTGCCGATGACCACCGCGAACACCGCGTTCACCAGGGTCAGCAGGAAGAAGATGATGAGCAGGAAGAGCGTGCGGGCCCGGTTGCCGATGATGTCGTGGGTGATGGTGCCGATGTTGCGGGCCTTGTGGCGCACCGAGACCGCGAGCGAGCCCATGTCGTGCACGCCGGCGGCGAAGATCGTGCCGAGCACGATCCAGGCCAGCGCCGGACCCCAGCCCCAGAAGGCCGCGATCGCCGGTCCCACGATCGGCGCCGCGCCCGCCACCGAGGTGAAGTGGTGGCCGAAGAGCACGTGCTTGTTGGTGGGGACGTAGTCGACCCCGTCGGAGAACTCGTGCGCCGGGGTGACGAAAGCCGGGTCGAGGCCGTAGACCTTCTCCGCGAGGTAGGGCGAGTAGTAGCGGTGACCGAGGTAGAACATCACGCCGACCACGGCGGCGATCACGATGGCGGGCATGGTCCACTCCTTCTGCCCGGGGGCTGGGCGTCGGTGCTGTGACCGGGAGATCGGGTCGGACCTCCTTCGTCACCCTTCCCCGATTCATGGCGCAGGTCACATCGTGGAGGCCCTAAAGTAAAAATGTGGTCCGCCCCGATGCGTTGCGAGCGGTCCGTGCCGCGTCCGTCGGTGAGCTGTCCTACGTCGTCGCGGGTGCGGTCCGGGTCCGCGGCGTGCTGCCCCTGGTCGGACCGCGCGGCCCGGTGCTGGCCTTCCCCTTCGGTCGGCGCAGCGTGGCCGAGCAGATCGCCTCCGCGGCGGGCGACGTGGTGCTGACCCTCACCGAGCCTCGGGGCTCCGGGTCCGCGTTCGAGCCGCTCGCGCTGCGGTGTCACCCGAGGCTCTCCGAGGACCGGGAGGGGAGGCGTTTCAGCGAGGAGCTGGTCGACCAGGAGCTGCTGCGGTGGCCACCCGCGCGGGCCTACGCCGACTCGGCGCTCCTGCGGCGCGAGCACTGGTGGTGGCTGCCGCGGGTGCTGGTGGACCTGGACGTGGTCGACGTCGAGCCGTTCGAGCTGCGCGAGTCGGCGCGCGACCACCTGCTGGCGGTCGAGCAGGGCAGCGGCGTGGTGGACGTGGCGCTCGCGCGGATCGACGAACCCGCTCTGGGTGATCCCGGCTCCCTCGCCGACGTCGACGTCCGGCGCGGCACGCCCGGCGCCGGAGCTGCGGTGCTCTTCGGGCAGGACCTCTCCTTCCCCGACCTCGAGCAGTGGGGGCAGTGGTCGTGGGAGGGGGAGTGGGACGGCGCGTCGTTCCAGGCTGACCGGGCCCCTCGCAGCGTCGGGCGGCCGCCGGCCGCGGGGCTGATGCAGCGCTGGCGGCGACACCGCTCCCTCGAGCGGGCCTGCCGGCGTGAGCTGAGGGACTGACGCCTCAGGCGCTGGCCTGCACCGCCTGCGCCGCGACGCCCGGGGCCGACGCGGGCGCTGCGGGGAGCTCGACCCACACCAGGGTGCCGCCGGTGCGGCCCTCCTCCACACCGATCCGTCCCTCGTGGGCGTCGACCAGCTTGCGGCAGGTGGAGAGCCCGATGCCTGACCCGGGGGAGGTCTTGTCGCCGCGCGCGAAGAGCTCGAAGACGCGCTCCCGGTCGGCCTCCGGGATACCGGGGCCGTTGTCGAGGACCTCGAGCCGCCACCCCTCGGGAGTGCGTCGACCGCGCACGCAGACCACCGGGTTCTCGACCTGCGCGGTGAACTTCAGCGCATTGCCGATCAGGTTCTGCAGGAGCACCCGCATCTGCAGCTCGTCGGCCTCGACGACCGGCAGCCCGGTCATCGTGATGGTGTAGCCGGCGACCTGGGTGTGGAGGTCCTCGAGCACGGTCTCGACCACCAGGCGCAGGTCGACCGGCACCTTGATCGGGTCCGCGCCGCTACGGGCGTAGTCGAGCAGGTTGTCGATCATCGTGGTCATCCGGCCGGTGCAGCGCCCGGCGTTCTCGAGCAACCCGGTGAGGGGCGTGCGCTGCTCGGAGGGAAGTCGCTCGAGGGCGCCCTCGGCCATCCGCAGCGCCATGGTCATCGCACCGAGCGGGTTCTTGAGGTCGTGGCTGAGCTGACCGGCGAAGTCCCCCAGCCGCTCGTTGCTCGTGGCCAGTCGCATGTTGGCGCGCGCCAGCTTCACGGTCAGCAGCTCCAGCTCGAGCACGTCGACGACCTGCTCGGCCAGCGTCCCGAGCGCACTGAACTGCATCGCCGAGAGCTCGCGAGGCTCGCGGTCGAAGACGCAGATGGTGCCGAAGGTGACTCCCCCCGGGGTTCGGAGCTGGTGCGAGGCGTAGAACCGGATGGCGCCGCGCTCGCCGGTGACGAACGCGCTGTCGGCGAAGCGGGGGTCGAGCCGCGCGTCCGGCACCAGCACCGGCTCGGACTCCAGCAGGGAGGTGGAGCACAGCGTGCCGTCGCGCGTGCAGACCCCGCGATCGATGCCGACGGTGGCGACCCGGTGCTGGTCGGTCTCCCCGATCATGCTGATCGCCGCCATCGGCGCGTCACAGACCATCGCCGCCAGGTCGGCCAGGGCCTGCAGCTGCCGACGCGGGCCCAGGTCGTGGACGTTGTAGCGGCGCAGGACATCCTCACGCGCGGAGTCGAGAGTGGTCTGCGGCGTCCCCGTCATGACCTCAGCGTCGCACCAAGAAGACCGTTTCGGGACCAAATCCCCAACCAGGTCCTGAATTGGACTAGATGGCTTGCTGGGGGCGGTGCGCGATGGACGGCACGCGGGCCGCGGCTGCTCGCCGAGCGCTACTGAGCCAGGTTCTCGACCTCGAGCCGGGGCAGGTCCTCCGGGTGTGGCAGGTCGAGGATCTGGCAGTAGAACGACAGCTCGGCCTCCAGCGAGCGGACCTGGTTCTCGGGGCGACGGAAGCCGTGTCCCTCGCCGTCGAAGATGATCATCGCGACGGGGAGTCGTTGGGCCCGCAGCGACTCGGCGAGCATCTCGGCCTGGTTGGGCGGCACCACACGGTCGTCGGAACCCTGCAGGATGAGCAGCGGCGTGCGGAGCCGGTCGAGCTGGTTGATCGGTGAGCGCTCGTCGTAGACCGCGCGCCCCTGCGGCCACGGTGCGACCAGGCGCCACATGTAGCGCGACTCCAGCTTGTGGGTGTCGCGAGCGAGGGCGCCGATGTCGGTGACGCCGAACAGGCTGGTGCCGGCGGCGAAGGCCGACGAGCTCGTCAGCAGCATCAGCGTGGTGTAACCACCGGCGCTGCCGCCACGGGTCACCACGCGCTCGCGGTCGACCTCACCGAGCCGGACCAGGTGTTCCACGCCCGCCACGATGTCGCTGACGTCGACCAGGCCCCACATCCCCTCCAGCCGCTCACGGAATGCTCGCCCGAAACCGGTGGAGCCCCCGTAGTTGACGTCGAGCACCGCGAAGCCACGGCTGGTCCAGTAGGCGCGCTCCTGGGTGTAGCCCGGGATGGCGGCGCCGGTGGGGCCGCCGTGGATGGTGACGATGAGCGGTGGGCGTGACCCGTCGGGGCCGGTGTGGTTGCCGTTGCGGGGCCGGTAGAGGTAGCCGCTGGCGCTGGCGCCGTCCTCGACCCCCCAGCTGACGAGCTCGGGGGTGCTGGCCAGGCTCTCGGGAGGCGCAGCGCGCTCGGCGTCGCCGACCGGACTCAGCGACCCGTCGCGCAGGTCGACCACCAGGGCCTCGCGAGGCGCCATGAACATCCCGGTGCCCACCAGCACGTGGTCGGCGTCGAGCGCCCGGACCTCGGCGACGTACGCCAGCCCGGTCGGCACCTCGCTCAGGTCGCCGGTCTGCGGGTCGAGCACCACCAGGCCGGTGAACCCGTCGACGCAGCGGGTCGAGGCGACCCGGCCGTCTGGCAGCACGTCGTAGGCGCCCATGTCGGCGACCCAGCGTGGTCGGCCGTACTCGAGCTCGTCCTGGGTGATCGCGGTGAGGTCGACCCCACCGGCGCTGGCGAGTTCTGCGCGGTACAGGTTGCTCCAGCCGGTGCGATCGGAGAGGAAGAGCAGCTCGTGGTCGCTGCGCCACCTGGGCTCCTCGATCGACTCCTGACGGCTCCCGGCGATGACCTGATGGTCGGCGAGCGCGCCGTCCTGGTCGACCCGCGCCACTCGCAGCCAGGTGCCGTGCCACGCCATGTCCGGGTGGTTCCAGGACACCCAGGCGATGCGGGAGCCGTCGGGGGAGAGCTGCAGGTCGAGCAGGAAGTCCGGAGGGCTGTCGACGTCGGCCGGCAGCTCCTCGCCGTCGACGGGGCGTTCCCGGCCCGCCACCGCCGTGGTGCCGAAGTCGTGGTTCGGGCCGTCGAGGTCGAGGGTCACCATCGAGGTCACCGGCTCCAGCGCCGGGTCACGCTGGTCCTCGCGCAGGCACCAGACGACCCCGCGGGACTCGTCGATCCGGAAGCAGGAGAAACGCACAGCTCCCTGCGCCTCCGGGGTGATCGGATGGGGCCCGGAGCCGGTGGAGACCGCAACGCGCCACACCCGCTGGTCGGCGAAGTCGACGTAGACCACCTGGTCGCGGGTGACGCCGTACGCACCCCCGCCGTACTCGTGGAAACGGGTGCGGACGTCGTGCTCCTCACGCGAGATCGCGGTGGGCCCCGAGCCGTCGTCGCGGAGCAACAGTGCCCGTCCGTCGTTGCCGGGGCGCACCTCCACCCAGTAGGCGACGCCGTCCGCGCTCATGCACGCGCCGCGGCCGATCGTGGAGCTGAACACATCGCTCGCGGCGAGCGGGGAGGGCCACGCGCCGTACTCTCGAACCGTCATGGACCCACCATGCCAAAGCCAGGGGGCAGCGCCCAGAGCGACTAGCGTGCTGGCGCATGAGCCTCCACCTCTTCGCAGGAATCGCCGTCTCCGACCTCGAGGCAGCCACGGCCTGGCACGAGCGGCTGTGGGGCGCACCGCCGAGCATGCGCCCCAACGACACCGAGGTGGTCTGGCAGCTCGCCGACCACGGATCGGTCTTCCTGCGGCTGGCCTCCGGCGCGGGGCACAGCGAGGTGGCGCTGTTCATCGACGACCCCGCGCAGCTCGACCTGCGGCTGCGCGGGATCGAGAAGCGCGGCATCTCGCCGGACCTGGTCGAGGCCTACGACAACGGCGTGCGCAAGGTGACCTATCGCGATCCGGACGGCAACCAGATCGGCTTCGCGTCCGGGCAGTGAGACCCCGGCATCAACGCGTCGGCTGAGTCAGCCGACGCTGCTTGCGCCGTCGTCGGCGCAGCGTGGCGGGCAGGGTGAGCACCAGCGCGACCGCGACGCCGACAACGCCCCCGATGCCGTTGGCGAGCAGGTCGCGGTCGTCCGAGACCCGGCCCGGGATACCGAGCTGGGCGGTCTCGATGCCCGCGGTCATCGCGAAGCTCACGATGAGGGCGACCCACCAGCCGCCGGCTCCGAAGAGCAGCAGGAGGAACATCCCGACGGGCACGAAGAGCGCGATGTTGGCCAGGAACTCCAGGCGGTCGTAGTCGAGCGACTCGACGTATCCGCGCCGGTGCAAGGCGTCCAGGACGCGCTCGATCAGCTCCACCTGGTCGGAGCCGATCGGTTGCGGGGTCAGGGTCAGCCACGCCACGAACAGCAGGTAGACACCGGTGACCAGGCTGAGGAACGGATGTCGATGGAGCACCGCGCCAGTCTGCTGGATGGTGCTCGGTGTCGGCGGGGTGGTGGTGGGAGTGAGAACGAGGCGTGGCCGGACTGCGGTGTCCCTGGGTCGCGTCTGGGAGCCGGCTGTGAGTCCTGGCGAGCCTCAGCGACGGTCGAGCTGGATCGGGCCGAGGTCGCCGGGGCCGGTCGTGCAGGACTCGCCCGTGGTCGGGACGACGGTCTTGTCGCAGGCCAGCCATCCCCTCTCGTAACGCCGGAAGATGGGGACGAAGCGCAGCGCGAGCTCCTCGTCGGGCACCTCGAGCGCGAAGCTGCCGTCCCGGCTGGTCAGGGTCGCGCCGATCACGGTGGAGTAGTCCTCCTGGTAGGCGATGACGAGCACGAACCGTGCCGGCCTGCCCGACGTCGAGTCGACCAGCTGACCGCTCACCGTGCCGCCGACCTCGTCGACGAGCGGGAGGGGCGCTGCGCCGGCGGGGGCCGATACGGCTCCCGCGAGGGCGACGACGAGGGCCGCGAGGACGAGGCTGAGCTTCTTCATGGGCTCCCTCCCTGGAGTCACCCCAAGGCTAGGCCGGTCGACGCCCTCCCGGGAACCCCCGCGGTGAGCCGGAGCGGCGAACGGCGACGGAATTGACCTGCCGTCAGTGAGAATCAGCCCATGGCTCGCACCCCTGCCCGCTCGCACGTCCGTCTGCCTGGGATCTCCTCGCGCGCCTGGGAGCATCCGGCGGACAAGGGCGCCCTGGTGGCGACGAGGCGGCGTGCTCGGCAGCGTGAATCGGTGGATGGAGGTGAACCTGCGCCGCTCCTGAGGGCCCGCACGCTGCTAGCCTGTTCCGGCAGCCGTGCGGTGGAGCGAGGAGGTGGTACCCGTGAACGTCTCGTCACTGGTGCTCCCCTCTGGAGTCACGGTCGGACGGTAGGTCGTCCGGGAGCGCCGTCAGCACTCCCGAAGGGCACGACCATGCACCTCACCTCTGAGCGGCGACTCGACGACGGAGTCCTCGAACGCCGCTTCACCCTCGACGACATCCCGGGGGTCCTCTGGACGTCCGGACCCACCTCCGGTCCGTCTCCGCTGATCCTCGTGGGTCATCCCGGCGGCCTGGACATGATGTATGCCCGCGTCGCCGGGCGAGCGCGCTACTACGTCACAGCGCACGGCTACGCCGCGGCCACGCTCGAGCTCCCCGGCAGCGGCGACCGACCCCGGTCGCCGACGGCCGACCAGGCCAGAGCGGATCTGCGCACCGCGATGGCGGCCGGAGCGCCGATCGAGGAGATCGTCGACCGGTTGGTCCTCCCACTCGTCGACCAGGCCGTCCCCGAGCTGCAGGCCGCTCTCGACATGCTCCTCGGGCAGCCGGGGATCAGCGGCCCGGTCGGTCTGGACGGTGGTCTCCTCGGGCTCGGCATCCGACTGGCGCGGGTCGAGCCGCGGATCGCCGCGGCGGTGCTCTTCGCCGGGACCTTCGTGCCGCGTGCCCTGGTGGAGGAGGCTCGAGAGGTGGCCGTGCCACTTCAGGTGCTCCTGCAGTGGGACGACGCCGGGGGCAACCGGCAGCAGGCACTGGACCTCTATGACGCCTTCGGGTCCAGCGAGAAGACGCTGCACGCCAACCTGGGTGGCCACACCGGCGTCCCGGCCTACGAGCTGGAGGCCGCGGGACGGTTCTTCGACCGGCACCTGCGCGACGGGGCGCACTAGAGTCCGACCGGTGCACCGGATCTTCACCATGCCGTTCGCGTCGGTCTACCCGGCCTACCTCAACAAGGTCGAACGAAAGGGTCGCACGCAGGCGGAGCTGGACGAGGTCATCGAGTGGCTCACTGGTTTCGACCAGACGACGCTGGCCGAGCACCTCGAGTCCGGGTCGACGGTCGAGGACTTCTTCGCCGAGGCCCACCTGAACCCCAAGGTCTCGGCGATCACCGGCGTCGTGTGCGGCGTCCGGGTCGAGGAGGTCGAGGACCCCCTCATGCGGAAGATCCGCTACCTCGACAAGCTGGTCGACGAGCTGGCCAAGGGCAAGGCGATGGCGAAGGTGCTCCGCTCGTAGTCGGTCAGGTGCAGCTCGACGGCCCGGCTGCTCGGGTCAGCGTCCGGAGGTGCAGGCTTCGGGGACTCCCTAGGGTGGCCCCGTGGACCTCGATCAGTACCTCACCTCCGATGCGACCGCGCTGGCCGGGCTCGTGGCCGACGGCTCGGTCACACCCGCCGAGCTGCTGGCGCTGGCTCGGCAGCGCGCCGAGCGGGTGAACCCGAAGCTCAACGCGATCGTCACCCCGCTCGACGAGCCGGCCGACCAGCAGCTCGCCGAGCCCTCGGAGGGCCGATTCGCCGGCGTGCCGTTCCTGGTCAAGGACCTCGACCAGCAGGTCGCCGGGTTCGCCACGACGAAGGGCTCGCGCTCCCTCGAGCGTGAGATCGCCACCGAGCACGCGGTCGTGACCCAGCGCTTCCTCGACGCGGGGCTGGTGGTCTTCGGCAAGACCAACACCCCGGAGTACGGCGCCAAGGCGATCACCGAGGACCCGCTGCTCGGTGTCGCCCGCAACCCGTGGAACCTCGCGCACACGCCGGGGGGATCCTCCGGCGGGTCCGGAGCAGCGGTGGCCGCGGGCATCGTCGCGGCGGCGGGCGCCAACGACGGCGGAGGCTCGGTGCGCATTCCGGCGGCGTGCAACGGACTGGTCGGCCTCAAGCTCAGCCGGGGCTTGACGCCGTACGGGCCGCAGACCAGCGAGCCGATGTTCGGCATGGCCACCCAGGGCGTCGTCTCGCGGACCGTGCGTGACACCGCTGGGCTCCTGGAGTCGATCGCCGGGGCTCCCGACCGCTACGCCGCCTACGCGGCCGGTCGGCCCGAGTCGTTCCTCGACCGCCTCGACGAGCGGCCCACGGCGCTGCGGATCGGTTTCTCCTGCTCCTCGGCGATCAACCCCGACCCCGACGCCGAGGCTGTTGCAGCTGTCGACCGGACCGTGGCTCTGCTCACCGAGCTCGGCCACGAGGTCGAGCAGGTCTCACCGCCCCACGACGACGCAGCGCTGGCACGGGACTTCCTGACCATCTGGTTCGCTCAGCTGCACGGTCAGGTCAGCGACGCCAAGCGCCGCCACGGCGTGGGGGACAGCGCCTTCGAGGCGGACACGCTCGCCATGTCCGAGATCGGTCGCAGCGCCGGTGTCGCCCCGCTCTTCCACGCTCTGGGCCGGATCAACGACTACATCCACGCGCTGGAGGACTTCCACGCGCGCTACGACCTGCTGCTCACCCCGACGCTGGCCAAGCCACCGATCGAGGTCGGCTCGATCCAGACACCCAAGGCGTTGCAGACCGCGTCCCGCGTGCTGGCCAAGGTGCGCGCGGGCAAGGCGCTGCACGCCACCGGCGTGCTTGAGCAGATGATCACCGACAACCTCGGCTGGGTGCCCTACACCCAGCTCGCCAACCTCACCGGGCGCCCGGCGATCTCCGTCCCGATGCACTGGACGGCGGCCGGTCTCCCGCTCGGGGTGCAGTTCGTGGGCCGGCTGGCCTCGGACGCGCTGCTGGTGCGGCTGGCCGCGCAGCTGGAGGAGGCGCAGCCGTGGTTCCACCGCTACGCCGACCTCGACCCGGCGCTGTCCTGAGCCCGTCGTCCGGGAATGCCCGGGGGCGCTTTGAGTGTTTTGGATGGCATGACCTCACACCACACCGCACTGGCACCACAGATCCGGGACAATGCCGAGGAGGGCCGCTACGAGATCCTCGTGAACGGCGACGTCGCAGGGTTCGTGGACTACCACCGATCGGCGGATCGGATGATGATCCCGCGCACGGTGACGCTCCCCGCCTACCGGGGACAGGGCTTTGCCGGGATGCTCGTGCAGCACGTGATGGACCAGGCGCGCAGCCAGGGGCGCAGCGTCACCACCAGCTGCTGGTACGTGCGCGACTGGCTCGCGGCCCATCCCGACTACCGCGACCTGCAGCACTGAGGCACGCTGCCCGTCGGAGCTAGGAGGTGATCGTGTCGGCGGCTAGGTGACGCGAGCGGATCAGCGTGTAGATGCCGAACCAGGCGACGCCGATCGCGATCGCGACCAGAGCCGGCTTGCCGTAGCCGGCACCGAGCAGCCTCAGCAGGGCGGAGTCCAGCCCCCCGGCCTTCTTCGGGTCGTGGGTCCACGCTGCCCAGCAGACCAGGCCGCCGACCAGCACCAGCGCGAGCCCCTTCGCCGTGTAGCCGATCTGACCGATGAGGATGATGGAGATCCGTCGGTCGCGCGACCTGGCCTTCTCGTCCAGCTGGCCGAGGAACCCCTTCGAGAGTCCGAAGACGGCCTGCCCGATGCCGACCCCGGCGACGACGAGACCGATCGCGGTGAGGATCGCGGGGCCGGCCGGGGCCGACAGCAGCCGTGCGCTCATCGAGTCGGGACTGCCACCGGAACCGGACTTCCCTTCCAGGGCCAGCCGGGCCGAGGCGCCGGCGAGGTAGCCGTAGACCCCCGCTCTCGCCAGCGCGCCCAGGCGCAGCACGTGGCGGCGCACGCCCTCGTCGTGGGGGTATCCCACAGCCGCGGTGATCAGCTGCCATGCCACCAGCAGCGCCAGCCCGACGGCCACGAAGCCCAGCGTCCAGCGACCCGCGTCCTTCTCCGCGAGCTGCGCGAGCGCGCCGGTGCCCGTCGCGCTACCTGAGGCGTCGGTGAGGACCAGCCGGATCGCGACATAGGCGAACACCAGGTGCAGCAGGCCGTAGATGACCAGCCCGGCGCGGGCCGCGACCTCCAAGGCGGTGCTGTCGTGGATCGTGTCGTCCGTGGAGCCGGCGGCGGCCCTGGGCTGCGAGCCTGAGGACACGCCACCTCCTGAGATCGTTCTGGAGACCGGTGAGGCCACCTGGCGGGCCTCGTCGAGGACAGTACCCACGGCAGGACCGGATGAGTCCGGGCGACCGGGTGGAGGCATCGTCGGGGGCGGCATCGACCTGCTGCCTACAGTGACCTCGTGGACGACGCCGGCGTTGAGCCCGTGACCGCGGATGCGCCGCTGATGGCTGGTCCGGTCATGATGAACCAGAGCTGGTGCGACCTGACCTTCCTGCACTGGGCGGTCGACCCCGGGACGGTCGCGCACCTGATGCCGCCTGGCGTGCGGCCCGACGTCCTGAACGGCGTCACCTATGTCGGGCTGATCCCGTTCCGCATGGTCGACGCGGGCATCTCGCGCGGCCCCGGCGTCCCGTGGTTCGGGACCTTCCTGGAGACCAACGTGCGGCTCTACTCGGTCGACGAGACCGGGCGACGCGGCATCGTCTTCCTCAGCCTGGACGCCAGCCGGGCGGCGGTGGTGCTCGGCGCGCGGGCCGCGTTCGGGCTGCCGTACCGATGGGCGTGGATGCGTCACGACCGGAACGGTGACGAGCACTCCTACGACGCCCGGCTCCGCGTGCCGCGCCGGCGGGCGCAGAGCCACATCGTGATCCGTGCCGGAGCGCGGCGGGAGAGCACCGAGCTCGACGACTTCGTCAGTGCGCGGTGGGGCCTGCACGTGCGGTGGTGGGGCCGGACGTTGTACGTCCCCAATCGGCACGGGGTCTGGCCGGTCCACGACGCGGAGGTGCTGGCGTTGGAGGACCAGCTGATGGCGTCGGTGGGGCTGCCGGACCTGGCCGGTCGGGCGCCCGACCACGTCGCGTTCAGCCCGGGGGTGACGACCGAGTTCGGGTTCCCCGGGGCCGCGAGTCGTCCCCGGTAGCAGGCCGCCGGCGTCCGGCCCCATCGACCCGGACGCGCCGGCTACTTCGTCTCGACGGTGTAGCGGATCGTCTGGCCGATGATCTTGCCGCCCTCGATCAGGAAGGAGTCGACTCCGTCGCGGACCCGGACCTGGCTGTCCTCGTAGGCCCACTCCAGGAGCCCCACCCGTCCCTCGGCAGCCACATGGGTGTACGCGAAGGCTTGGTGCTCAGGCAGCTCCTCGGCGAGCATCCATGCAAGCTGCCGGACGCCGTCGTGACCGTGGAAGACGCCGCGGTTGATGAGGACCACGATGTCCTCGGCGACGTTGCGCCGCAGGTCCTCCTCGAGGACGCGCTCGAAGGGCTCACCCACCCAGCTGTTGGCGATGCCCAGATGGTCGTCGAGGACCTCGCGGGCCGTTCGACTGCTCAGGTCGTCCATGAGAACCTTCCTCTCCTCGGCCTGACCATCGTGAAGGACCCTCACCGCGCGGTACAACCGCGTGCGGTGCGTCACCGCCACGGATCGGTGATCTCACGTAGGTCACGCAGGACGTCGTACATCTGCTGGAGCCGTTCGGTCCCGACGAGACCGGCCCACTCGGCAAGGGTGCGCTCGACCGCCGCGTCGGCTACCCGGACCAGCTCGTCAGCACGCCTGGTCAGGCGCACCAGCCGTGCGCGACCGTCAGTCGGGTCGGGCACTTTCTCGACGTACCCGGCCGCCTCGAGCTGCTCGACGAGGAAGCCGGCCGTCTGCTTGGTGACCCGGGCCTGCTCGGCGAGGTCCGAGACGCGGGTCCCCTGGGGGCCGATCCTGGCTGCGACGCGGGCCTGCGCGAGGGTGATGTCGCTGATGCCTGCGGCGAGCACGGCATCGTGCGCCCGCTGCTCCAGGGAACGGTTGGCCACGAACAGCAGGATGCCGAGACCGGGGTGTTGACCGTGAGTGCTCACCGTGCCAGATTAGACAGATAATCTGTCTAATGCAGCAGATGGGCGACACGACATGGACAGCGAGACGATCTGGGGGCACATCGACCGCGAGCGAGCCTGGCTGGCCGACCTACTCGAGTCGCTGAGCCCCGCCCAGTGGCAGCACCCGAGTCTGTGCGAGGGATGGCGCGTTCGCGACGTCGGCGCGCACCTGTGCATGGCACAGTCCCGGCTGCGCGACCTGCTGTGGCCCAGCGTGCGGTACGGCTTGCGCTACAACGCGATGATCAAGCACACCGCGCTGCGCAGCCCGCTCACCCACGAGGAGATCGTGGCCACGTTGCGTGGGTTCCTGGGCTCGCGGCGACGGGCGCCGTTCATCAGTGAGCTGGAGCCGCTGACCGACATCCTGCTGCACACCCAGGACGTCTGCCTGCCGCTCGGCATCGACCACCAGATGCCGCTCGACGCGGCGGTGGTGGTGGCCGACCGGGTCCGCGCCTTCCGAGGACCTGTGCGCCTCTGGCGACCGCCCGCCGGCGTACGACTGGTGGCCACCGACGCGGACTGGTCCTACGGCGAGGGCCCCGTGGTCGAGGCGCCCATCCAGGCCCATCTGCTCAACGGCACCGGCCGGGTCCTGCGCCCAGCCGGTGAGAGCTCGCCGGCTCAGTGATCCTGACTCAGCCGGCCGCCCCGATCTCGATCGAGTCGAGCAGGGCCTGGAGCTCGGCATCGTTCCTACTGGTGCCGCCCAGGTCCCAGCTGGCGACGAGCAGCGACTGCGGCTCCGGCCCGGGGACCACGACGTGCCAGAGATCGAGCAGGCGGCGCCCGGGCCACCCGGAGTCGAACTGGCTGCCGTTGATCACGCCGCGCAGCTGCGCCGGATTCGTGCCGTACTCCGAGCAGCCGGCCGTGGCCTCCAGCTGCAGGTGCACCGCGGTGCCGCCGAATGCGGTGACCACGCGGGGCTCCTGCGTCACCGTGGAGTGCGCCAGGTCGAGCAGCGGCGCCACGTTGGCGACCAGCCGGTCGGTGTCGGTGCCCAGGGGTTGTGAGCGACCGGCAGCGCACGGCTGGAGGCGGGCGGTCGCGCGGGGCAGGAAGAAGACCGTCTCGGCGTACCGATTGGCGTCGTCCCCAGCCCGGCGAAGCCCCATTCCCACGTCCCACCACTCCCAGTCCTCACTGGGGGCCCGGAAGCCGACCTCGACCCCGCCGTAGACGACCGATGAGGTGCCCGGCGCCAGCATCACCTCGCCGCGGTCGATCGTGGTGCGCACGCCGTCGTCCCACGGGGGTGCAGCCGGCGTCGGTGCGTCCGGCGTGACCGGGGGCATCCCGTCGGTGCGCTCGGTAGTCATCGCCGCGATCCCGCCGCCGGCCACCAGCACCAGGGCGAGTCCGCTGACGACCCCGGCAACCCGGCGGCGGCGCAGCGCCCGCCCCTGCCGCTCGATCTCAGCGAAGTCCGGGATGGCGAGGCCCCGCTCGGCGCGCTCGCGGAACTCGTGGATCTTCAGGTCAGACATGGCCGACCTCCTCATCGGTGCTGAGCATCTGGGCGAGGGCCTCGCGGCCCCGGCTCAGGCGTGACTTGACGGTGCCGACCGGCAGGCCGAGCTCCTGCGCGATGTCGGAGACCGGGAGGTCTGCGAGGTGATGGAGGGTGACGACCTCACGCTGCTCGGCGGGCAGCGACCGCAGGGCGGTGATGACGTCGAGCCGGTCATCGAGGCCGGGCACGTCCTGTGGGGCGGTGGCGGCGCGCTCCTTGATCCGGGAGAGGTTTCGCAGCTTGCGCCACCGGCTCCGATGCAGGTTGATCGCCGTGGTCCGCAGCCATGCCTCGGGGTTGGCGGTGCTGGTGAACCGGGGGCCGGCGGCGACGGCGCGGACGAAGGCCTCCTGGACGACGTCCTCGGCCTCCACCAGGTCGCCGACGACGCCGTACAGCTGCACCACGAGGCGCTGGTAGCTGACGAGGAAGACCTCGTCCAGGCGGACACCTGTGCCGAAGCTGAGCTGCTCGGGGACCGGTGTGTCCATGTCGCGCCCCTTTCCTCGAGGATGACGACTCCCGAGGCGGTGCTCTGGTTCCTCATGGCAGCGGACTTCTTGTCCGGTCTACTCCTCCACACGTCGTCCTGCCAGGGCCCAGAGGCACGGGCGATGGCACCAATGTGGTCTGGCCGTCACCAGGTGACCGTCAGACCACACCGGCACGTCAGGCTTCCTCACCCCGGGTGGCGACGTAGTAGCTGTTGAACGGGTCGGTATCGATCTCGAGCACGTCGACGTTGCTGAAGCCGGCCTCGCTGAGCATCCGCACAGCGGTCTGCCGCCCCCACGCAGTGCCGAGTCCGTCGCCGCCCTGGGCCAGGGAGACGGTCATGCAGTGCATGAGCGAGACGGTGTAGAGGAACGTCGCAGCGGGCTGGTCGAGGTTCTCGTGCGGGTGGCTGGATGCGGCGATGTCGACCATCAGGAAGGTACCGCCGGGCCGCAGCGACGCTGCGACGTTGCCGAGCACCCGGGCGGGGTGGGCCTGGTCGTGGATCGCGTCGAACGCGGTCACCACGTCGTACGACGCCTGCACGCCGAGATCGGCCACGTCACGCACCACGAACTCGGCATTGGTCAGCCGCCACTCGGCGGACTCGCGACGCGCCGCCTCGATCGCCTCGGGCGAGAAGTCGTAGCCGGTGAACCTGCTCGCCGGGAAGGCGCGGGCGAGCAGGTTGACCGCGTGGCCGGATCCGCAGCCGATGTCGGCCACGTCGGCCCCGGACCCGAGTCGCGCGCGCAGCCCCGGCACTGCCGGGACGACCAGGTCGAGCAGCCCGGCGTCGTGGGTCGCCGTGCTGTCCTCGGCCATCAGCGCGTGAAACCTGGGGTATGCCTCGTATCCGACGCCGCCGCCGGTGGCAAAGCTGTCGACGATCCTGGGCTCGACCTCCGCCAGGAGCGGGATGAGCTGCATCATGCGCGCGAAGTTGCCGGGTCCTGCGGCGCTGGTGACGCTGGCGGCGTGCTCCACGGGCAGCCAGTACGTCGCGGCGCTCGGGTCGTGCTCCACGACCCGGCCCATCGTCACACCGTTGAGCCACTCCCGCACGTAGCGCTCGTCGAGTCCGGCGGCAGCGGCGACCTCCTGCGTCGTCGAGGGCGGCAGGGAGGCCAGCGTGTCGAGCAGCCCCACCTGGTGGCCGACACTGAGCAGGAGGGCCAGGGCGGAGTCATTGACGACCCCGAGCATGCGCTCGGCGAACTGCTCGGCAGCAGCGCTCTCCACGTCACCGTCACGGGTGGGGGAGTCGAGGTCGGGAGAGCTCGTGGTGGTCATGGTTGCTCCTGGGGCCGGGGCAGGCAGGGCGCCTGCGGTGCTCCCGACGCTAGGGGCACCGGGCAGCCTGGCGCGTCGGGAGAACTGTGCATTCGGACCCGTCGCGTCTGCACAGTTGCGTGCAGCGGCGCACGTGGGTCGACTCCGGCGCCGCTCAGCCGCCGTGGTGGTGGACCCAGGCTGCTGCTGCGGTGCGCGAGGGGACGTCGATCTTCGCGAAGGCGTTGGCGAGGTGGCGAGCGACGGTCTTCTCGCTGATCACCAGGCGTGCGGCGACCTGCCGGTTGGACAGGCCCTCGGCGACGGCACGCAGGATTTCCCACTCGCGTGCGGTCACAGCTCCGGGAGCCTCGGGAGTCGCAGCCTGCGCTGCCAGCGACTCGGCGCGCGTGACCGCGCCCATCGCGACCAGCGCCTGTCGGGCCGCCGCGGTCTCCACCTGCCCCGAAGCCTCGTCGCCGGAGGCGGCCAGTGCTCGGCCGAGCAGCGCGTGGGCGAGCGCTGCGTCGTACTCCGCGCCCATGCTCCGGTAGGCAGCCAGGACCGACCGCAGTGGCCCGATCGCGTCACCCGGGGCGCCGCACCCGACGGACACTGCGGCGCGGGCGGTGTCGGCCCATGCCCGGAAACCCGGTGACCCGTAGGTGGTCGCGAGCCCCTCGAGCTCTTCCGTCGCGGCCTCGGCCGTGACGTAGTCGGCGCAGGCGCAGGCGATCTCGACCTGAGCCACCAGCAGCCGCGCGCGACGGAAGGGGTCGGCCTGCTCCACCAGGGTGCGGCGGATCGAGTCGGCGGCTTGGTCGCGACGTCCTTCCTCGAGCATCAGCAGGGAGAGACCGGGTTCCGGCACGCGGCCGACCTGCGCCGCTGCGCCGTACGCCGCTCGGGCCGCGGCCAGGTCGCCGCGCAGGCGATGGGTCTCGCCCATCTCGTAGTGGGCCTCGCCGACCGCCTCGACGTTGAGCTCGGCGAGGTCGCGGCACGCCGCCTCGGCGGCGACGAGCGCCTGGTCCCAGTCCCCGGACGACCGCAGCAGCTGGGCACGGTGCACTCGACAGATCCCCGCGAACATCACGGCGTCGGTGAAGCCGTCGACCCACCGTTCGGTGACCTCGGTCCAGCGCCGTGCCCGCGCGATGTCGCCCAGGTCGGTGGAGACCGCGATCATCTGGCAGTAGAGATTGCCGGCCTCGCCCGGGGGCACTCTGCCTGCCAGCACGGGAAGCATGGCCTCGTCGAGCAGCTCGAGACCGCGCTCGACCTCACCGCCCCGGACCGCGACCATGCCTTCGAGGGCGAGGCCGAAGCACCCGAGCACCGGCTCGTCGATCTCGGCACCCATCCGCTGCAGCTCCCGTGCACCGGCCCGAGCTCCCTCCACGTCACCGCCGGCGAGCCGACCCTGCGCCTCCATCCACACCAGCCAGCCATGGCCCACGCTCGTGGACTGGCCGCTGAGCAGACGTCGGCCGCGGCTCAGCCAGCCGGAGCCGATCTCCGGCTCGCCGCGCATCATCCAGTGGAACGCGGTCTCCAGCGCCATCATCGCGGCGCGGTCCACCCGCCCCTCCTCGAGGTAGCGCTGGTGGCACTCCTCGCAGATCTGGATGGTCTCGCGGACCAGGCCGAGCCACCACGCGGTGTCGCCGAGCGCGTAGAGGTCGTCCGCGCTCAGGCCGTCGCTCTCGTGAAGTGAGGACAGCACGTCGTACGCCGTGGCCCAGTCGCCGCGCGAGCGCGCGGCCAACGCGTCCTCCAGGCGCTGCGCCGGGTCGACCATTGCGCTGGCACCCCTCTCGTGCTGACGAGCACAGGGTCGCGCAATTCGCCGCTCGACGGTAGAACCGTTGGGTCCCACTCAGCACCCAGGACCCAGGACCTCACCGCCCGTCAGACCTGGTTCTCGGAGGTGCAGGGGTTTCGGGGCTCAGCTCTGGTCGGCGAAGCGCACTGACTCCACGATCCCGGTGACGGCGTCGACCTGGCCCTTGCCGGCTCCGGGCACGGAGCGGGCGTCGAGGACCACGGTCCGACCGTCCACGTCGAGGAGCCAGAGCCGGTCGACCTGGCCCGGCTCGAACAGCAACCAGTGACCGTCTGCGCCCGAGCTCCAGATCTCGAACGCACCGCCGGTGCACGTCTCGGGCCGGATCCGCTTCGAGGCGGTCAGCTCCAGGTACAACCCGTCGTAACCGGCGAGGGTGACCGGTTCGGGCGCAGTGATGGAGGTCAGCTTCTGTGCGTCGAGCGCCGCGACCAGGTCGTCCGGGGACGTCCCCACGTCCGTCGGTTCCGCGTCCCTGGTGCAGCCGTCCTCGGGGACCGCGTCGACAGCGTGGTACGAGACGCCGGAGAAACCTTGGTTCTGCGGGCCTTCCTCGGCAAAGAGCGCCCAGCCGCCGTACCCGAGGAAACCCTTCGGGACATCGAGGACGGCGAGGTACGACGAGCCGCCACCGTCGGGAGCCAGCGCGTACCGACCGGCCGGGAGAGGGACGCTGCCGTCCGCCTGGGTGTCGAGCAGGGTGTAGTTCTGGGTGGGGGTCGGCGTCCCGCGGTCGATCGGCTCGCCGGTCCTGGTCCCCGAGTCGGGCCGGGTCAAGGCCACCGCCAACGCCACCGCGACGACCGCCGCCGTGGTGGCTGCCACGGCAGCCACGCGTCGCCGTCGCACCGCCGCGATCCGACCGTGCACCTCCTCGAGCGGCACGTCGTCACCCACGGTGGACGCGCGCTCGAGAAGGACCGAACGGAGGTCGTCCGTGTTCACGAGGGACTCCTTTCGTCGGCCAGGGGTTCCAGCGCCGCGTCGAGACGCAGCTTGGCCAGCGCCCTGGAGCAGTGGCTCTTCACCGCACCTGTGGAGCAGTCGAGGACCCGGGCCGTCTCGACCTCGCTGAGGTCCTCGTAGTAGCGCAGCACGACGACGGCGCGCTGTCGCGCCGGCAGATGACCGATCGCCACCCACAGGTCGTGGGCCTCCGGGGAGGAACCGGTCGTCGACGTAGGTTGCTCGGGAAGCTCCCCGGTCGGCATCTCCGCCCTCCAGTGACGCCGCCACCACGAGATCGAGGTGGTCACCAGGATCCGCCGGACGTAGGGCACCGGGTCGGAGTTGACCCGACCCCAGGCGAACCAGGCCTTTGTCAGGGCGGTCTGGAGGAGGTCTTCGGCGAGGTCTCGGTCCCGCACCAGCAGGTACGCCGTCCTGAGCAGGGGGCGGTACTGCGCGATGACGAAGTCGTCGAACTGCGTGTGGTCCGTCATGCCCCACCACCTAGGGACTCTCGTGTCTCGTGACCGGTGGACCGGTCTGTCGAGGAGTACGCGCCAGGCCCTTCGAAAGGTTTACACGAGGCGACCGGGATCTCCAGCGGTCGGAGAGCTCGCCTCGGTCGGGCTGCCCGAGCTGACTGACCACGCGGCGTTCAGCCCGGGTTGGCCACCCAGTTCGGCTTCCCCGGCGCCGCCTTCTGGGCGGGTCAGGCCTGCTCCGCGCCCTGCGTCTCCGGCGCCTCGACCCACTGCACGAGCTGGTAGATGACCCCGTTCGGGTCGGACAACTGGAAGTAGCGCTCGCCCCAGGGCTCGGTCTCGATGGGGGTGACGATGTCGACCCCCTCGCTCTGCAGTCGGGCGTACTCGGAATCGATGTCGTCGACGGTGAAGACCACGAGCAGCCCGCCGGCGTCAACGGCGGCCGAGGCCGGCTTGAAGGTCGGCAACCCGGTCCTGAGGTAGATCAGGTTGATGCCCGCCTGCGGATGGGCCAGGGAGGCGAATCCGTCGGCAGCCATCACCTCCGAGAAGCCGAGGTGACTGGTGACCCACGCAGCCGAGGCCCGGACGTCGGGGACGTTGAGTGAGATGGCAGTGTCGTTGATGTCCATGAGGTCTCCTGATGATCTCAGGTCCGTCGGCGCTCGTGCGCCTGCGTCACCACGCGGTCGATGAGCTCCTCGCAGGTCGGCAGGTCGTCGAGCAGACCGACCACCTGACCGCACGCGAGGACCCCGGCGTCGGTGTCGCCCTCGACGAGTCCGGCCTTGAGCATCTGGGGGGTGTTGGCGGCGAGCATCATCTGCGACCAGGTGCGCTCGCTGCCCTTCTTCATCGAGCGACCGTCGGCCAGGATCTGCCGCCAGGTCATGCCCGACTCGCGCTTGAACTCCAGAGTCCGCTTCGCGGTGGGTGCCAGGCGCTTGACCCGGCTGTCGCCCTCGAGGGTGTCGACCAGCTCGGTGCGCAGCATCCGGTGCGGCATCCCGTCGACCTTGTCGGTGACCACGGTGCCGTCGAGGCCGTAGGAGAGGTAGAGCTTCTTCACCTCGTCCGGGACGGCGGAGTCCGCGGTGAGCAGGAATCGCGTGCCCATGCCGATGCCGACTGCGCCGTACGCGAGCGCAGCGGCGAGCCCGCGCCCGTCGAAGAAGCCGCCGGCCGCCACCACCGGGATGTCGACCGCGTCCAGGACCGAGGGCAGGAGCAGCGTCGTCGGCACCGAGCCGGTGTGGCCCCCGCCCTCGCCGCCCTGGATCATCACCAGGTCTGCCCCCCAACCGGCGACCTTCTCCGCGTGACGGGCGGCACCCACGCTGGGCATCACGACGATGCCGTGGTCCTTGAGCTTCGCGATCAGCTCCTGCTTGGGCGCCAGCGCGAACGACGCGACCTTCACCCCGTGCTTGATCAGCAGGTCGAGCCGTTCGGGGGCGTCGCCGGCGTCGGCGCGCAGGTTCACCCCGAACGGCTCCGCGGTCCGCGCCTTCACCTCGAGGATGGCGTGCTCCAGCTCCTCGAACGTCATCGTGGCGCTGGCGAGGATCCCGAGACCGCCCGCGTTCGCCGTCGCCGAGACCAGTCGCGGCCCGGCCACCCAGCCCATGCCGGTCTGCACGACCGGGTGGCGTACCCCGGTCAGCTCGGTCAGGGGAGTGGAGATCAGCTGGTCGATCACGCCGACTCCTCCTTCGGCACTTCCTTGTAGCGAAGGCCCTTCGGGTCGAGCATCTCGCGAATCAGGACCAGCTCGTCCATCGACGGCGCCCTGGTCTCCACGACATCGCTCGCCTCGAGCTCGCAGCCACTCGCCTCGCGCACCTCGTCGACCGTCACCCCGGGGTGTACCGACAGCAACCGCAGCGTGCCGCCCTCGCCGCCCACGTCGAGCACGCCGAGGTTGGTCACCACCCGGTGGATGTCGTGGAAGCGCTCGGCCGCCGGGCCCGCCTGCTTGGCCCGAGCCGGGCCGACGCCCGGAGACCATGTCGACCCGCTCGACGAAGACGCGGGGGGAGTGGCGGGGCACCCAGTACGACGTCCGGTTGTTCACCGTGTTGCCCGGTGCGCCGCGGACGCCGAGCAGCATCCGCTTCGGTTGCGTGTAGTCACCGATACAAGAAATGTTCTGGTTGCCGTGACGGTCGATCTGGGTCGCGCCCATCATCACGTGCCGCTTGCCGTAGGCGACCACGTCGAAGACCCGGCGGAACGGGATCCAGCCCTCCACCACGTCGGCCTTCGCACCCAGCGGCGGCACCCCGCTCAGCCACAGCGCCTCGCCGTCGGAGAGCACCAGGTCGGGGTTCGAGGTCAGCTTGCACAGCCGCGCCCCCAGCGTCGGCAGCGTCCCCATCGGGGAGCCGAAGATCTCGCCGTCGTCCTTGAAGGCGTCCGCGATCGCCGCCGCGCACACCTCGGCGCGTGTCGCCTCCATCAGGCGCTCGCCTCCTCGTGCCACGAACGCACGGCCTCCTGGTACGACGCCTCGTCACCTGAGAGGAAGCGCTCTTCGAACGCTGCCCACTGTTCGGGGTCTCTCGCCGAGCTCGCGTACTGGCGCATGAACGCCTCGTCGCGCTCGTAGTCCGGCGTGCAGGTGGTGAAGTGTGCGCCGTTGGGCGTCTCGACCACGCCCTCGACCATCATCCGGCTGACCAGCAGGCGCTGGTACGGCGTGTCCACCGTCAGCCCCGCGGTGTCGACGACCTGCTCGACGCTCAGGTACGCCCGGTCGGCCGCCATGCAGAACAGATCGTCGAAGTACGGGTCGGGGCCCAGGTAGGTCGCGTTGCCGTGCATGTCGGCGCGGTTGAGGTGCACCAGCGCGATGTCGAGGTCCAGCGCAGGAACTGCGACGAGCTCCTCGCCGTCGTCGTAGGGGCTGGTGACCGTGCGGATCTCGGGGGAGTGGGTGAGCACGTCGGACCCCAGGCCGGCGCGCATCGGGAGGAACGGCACCCGCTGTGCGGCCGCCCGCAACCCGGCCTGGAACATGCCCTCGTCGAGCTCGACGATCTCGGGGATCGTCCCCTCCTGGCGCGCCTTGGTGAAGAGCGGCTCGAGCGGCACGGTGTCGAGCGAGACGAAGGCGAAGACCAGTCGCTTCACCTTGCCCGCGTTGCAGAGCAGCCCGACGTCGGCGCCGCCCCACGAGACCAGCGTCAGGTCCTTGGCCTCCGAGCGCAGCAGCGCTCGTACCAGCGCCATCGGCTTGCGCCGAGGCCCCCAGCCGCCGATGCCGACGGTCATCCCGTCCTTGATCTCGCCGACGACCTCGTCGATCGTCATCCGCTTGTCGCGGGGTGTGCTCACTGCTCGCCTCTCCGTGACTTGTCGGTGCCTGCGAACCGGTCGCGCAGCTCGTCGCTGACCCCGGCGAGGTTGAGCTCCATGGTGAAGCCCTGCTCGAAGCGATAGCTCTTGTTGACGTCGACCGGGTCGATGCCGTTCAGCGCCTCCTTGGCCGCGCGGATCACGCGGGAGTCGTTGGCCGCGATCTCACCGGCCACCTTCAGCGCCGCGTCGTCCAGCTCCTCGCGCGGCACCACCTCCAGCACACTGCCGAACTGCACCAGCGCTACCGCCGGGATCGTGCGGGCGGTGTAGTACAGCGTGCGCATCATGTGCTGCGGCACCAGCCGCGCCAGGTGGGTCGCCGCCCCGAGCGCGCCCTGCTTGACCTCGGGGACACCGAAGTAGGCGTCGTCGCTGGCCACCACCGTGTCGGCGTTGCCGACCAGCCCGACCCCACCGCCGAGGCAGAAGCCGTGCACGGAGGCCACCACGGGCACCGCGCACTCGTAGACCGCCTTGAACGCCGCATAGCAGCCCTGGTTGGCCCCGATCAGCGCGTCGAAGCCCGAGGTGCTCTGCATCTCCTTGATGTCGACACCCGCGTTGAACCCGCGCCCCTCGGCGCGCAGCACCACCGCATGGGTCTCGGTGTCGGCCCCCGCCTCGTCGAGCGCGGCGGCGACGTCGTACCAGCCCTGGACGGGGAGGGCGTTGACCGGCGGGAAGTCCATCGTGACCACCCGGACGCGGTCGTCGCGCAGCACCGACTCGACGCCCATGCAGCCTCCTCATGGATCCAACCAAGCACTTGCTTGGTCAGCCTAGCACCGATCGGAGCCGCATCCAGTCAGTGGCCCGACCAAGCACTTGCTTGGTAACATCGTGCGGGCCGGGCTGCAGGTTTCACTGGTTTAACCAGTGATTCCTGCACTGGGCACCCGTTGCAACGCGTGTCAAGGGAGGGTTTCGAGTGCCCAGTTCGCTCACCATCGACCTGACCGACCGTGTCGTCCTGGTGACCGGCGGCAATCGCGGGGTAGGCCGCGGGATCACCGAGGCTTTCCTCGATGCCGGCGCCACCGTGGTCACGTGCTCACGCAACGCGGTCGCCGATGCCGACCTGCCGCGCACCGAGTCCGCGGTCGTCGCGGGCCACCGCGTCTGCGACGTGCGGGACGCCGAGAGCGTGCAGTCGTTGCTCGACGGCATCATGGCGGCCCACGGCTCTCTCGACGTGCTGGTGAACAACGCCGGGGGCGCACCGTTCGCCGAGGCCGCGGAGGCCTCCCCGCGCTTCCACTCCAAGATCACCGAGCTCAACCTGCTCGCGCCGCTGCTCCTGATGCAGGGCGCCAACCGGGTCATGCAGGAGCAGGCCGACGGAGGCGCGATCGTCAACGTCTCCTCGGTCAGTGCCAACCGCCCCAGTCCGGGCACCGCGGCCTACGGCGCGGCCAAGGCAGGCATCGACAGCCTGACCCGCAGCCTCGCCGTCGAGTGGGCGCCCAAGGTGCGGGTCACCTCGATGGACGTCGGGATGGTGCGCACCGAGCAGACCGAGCTGCACTACGGCGGGGAGCTAGGCGTACGACGGGTGGAGAGCACGGTGCCCCTGCGTCGCCTGGCCACCCCCCGCGATGTCGGCAACGTCGCCGCCTTTCTCGCCTCACCCCTCGCCGGCTACGTCTCCGGCACGAGCATCGACGTCCACGGGGGCGGTGAGGAGCCTGCGTTCCTCGCCGCTGCGCGAGGAGACCAGTGATCTCGGGGCCACATCGACGTGCAACCCGGGCCCGGGCAGGCGCGTTCGCCGCGAGACCGGGCAGGCCTGCACGTCGGAGCGGCCCCTCGTCAACGAAAGGCAGCAATGACAGCACTGTGTGAAGGCCGCGTCGCGATCGTGACCGGTGCCGGGCGAGGCCTCGGCCGTGAGCACGCCCTCGAGCTGGCCCGCCAGGGCGCCAAGGTCGTGGTCAACGACCTCGGCACGTCGGGAGCGGGCGAAGGGGCGAGCGAGGGCCCGGCCGCCGATGTCGTGGCCGAGATCGAGGCGATGGGCGGCGAGGCGGTCGCCAACGGAGCCGACGTGGCCGACTTCGTCCAGGCCGAGGCGATGGTCCGTCAGGCGGTCGAGACCTACGGCGGCCTCGACGTGCTGGTCAACAACGCCGGCTTCCTTCGTGACCGGATGCTCGTCAACGCCGCGGAGGACGAGTGGGACGCCGTGATCCGGGTCCACCTCAAGGGCCACTTCGCCACGCTGCGCCACGCGGCCTCCTACTGGCGCGAGGAGTCGAAGGCGGGGCGACCACGCCAGGCCCGGATCATCAACACCAGCTCCGGAGCCGGCCTCCAGGGCTCGCTCGGTCAGGGCGCCTACTCCGCGGCGAAGGCCGGCATCGCCGCGATGACCCTGGTCGCCGCCGCCGAGCTCGGGCGGTACGGCGTCACGGTCAACGCGCTCGCACCGGCAGCCCGCACCCGAATGACCGAGGCCGCCTTCGCGCTGACCATGGCCAAGCCCGAGGACGGGTTCGACGCCATGGACCCGGGCAACGTCAGCCCGCTGGTCGCCTGGCTCGCCAGCGAGGACTCCGGTGACATCACGGGGCGGGTGATCGAGTCCGAGGGCGGCAAGCTCACCCTCGAGCACGGCTGGCGCCACGGTGAGACCATCGACATCGGACGCCGCTGGGAGCCCGCGGACGTCGGCCCCGCGATCCGCGACCTCATCGGCAAGGGGCCCGACCCCGAGCCCGTCTACGGGACCTGACCGGGCTGCGCTGAGCGGGGACTTGGCCGTCCCTCGGAACGCGGACCGTCTCGGACGGGTGCGGCGTCACCTCGCGTGGCACGATGCGTCGATGCGAAGAACGGAATCTGATGGCTGACCAGGTGACCTACTGCCGGATCTGCGAGGCCCAGTGCGGCCTGATCGCGACGGTGGAGGAGGGGCGGCTGGTCAAGCTCCGCCCCGACCAGGAGCATCCCCTCTCGCGAGGCTTCTCCTGCCCCAAGGGCATCTCGATGACCGAGGTGCAGAACGACCCCGACCGCGTGCTCCACCCGCTGCGTCGCACCCCCGACGGCAGCTTCGAGCAGGTCGGCTGGGACGAGGCGCTCGACGACATCGCGGCCCGGCTGACGGCGGTCCTGGCCGAGCACGGAGCCGACGGCGTCGGGTGGTACTTCGGCAACCCCGCCGCCTTCTCCTACTCCCACGTGCTGTGGCTGCAGGGCTTCACGTTCGCCCTCGGTCTGCGCCATGTCTACAGCGCCGGCTCCCAGGACGTGAACAACCGGTTCGTGGCCAGCCACCTGCTGTACGGCGCGGCGACGTCGGTGCCGGTGCCGGACCTCGACCGCACCGACTTCCTGCTGATGATCGGCGCCAACCCGGTGGTCTCCCACGGGTCGCTGATCTCGGCGCCGCGGATGAGGGAGCAGCTCAAGGCGATCACGGGTCGCGGCGGTCGCGTCGTCGTGGTCGACCCGCGGCGCACCGAGACCGCGAAGCTCGTCGAGCACCTGCCCGTGCGCCCCGACACCGACGCGTGGCTGCTGCTCTCGCTGCTGCACGTGATCTTCGAGCAGGGGCTGGAGGACCAGCAGGCGATCCGTCGCCAGTCGCAGGGCGTGGAGATGCTGCGCTGCGCAGTCACCTCGTACGCCCCGGAGGCGACCGCCGACGTCACCGGCCTCGAGCCCGACCGCGTCCGCCGACTGGCCCGCGACCTGGCGACCGCGGGGAGCGCCGCCGTCTACGGCCGCACCGGCTCCTGCCTCGGGCGCCACGGGACGCTCGTGGCCTACCTCATCGACGCGCTCACCCTGGTCACCGGCAACCTCGACCGCCCCGGTGGCGCCGTCTTCGGCGACCCCGTGCTGCCCGTCGAGGAGCTCGGTCGCCGCGCCGGGATCGTGTCGTACGGTCGGCGCCACTCGAGGATCGGTGGCTTCCCCGACGTGCTGTCGACCTTCCCCGCGGCGTTGATGGCCCAGGAGATGACCACGCCCGGCTCGGGGCAGCTGCGAGCCCTCTTCGTCTCCGCCGGCAACCCGGTGCTCTCGGTGCCCAACGGTCGCGAGCTCGCCGAGGCGCTGCCTGGGCTGGACCTGCACGTCTCACTCGACCTCTACGTCAACGAGACCAACAAGCACGCCGACTACGTCCTGCCCACCACCACGTGGCTGGAGCGCGACGACGCCCCGGTGGCGTTCATGCAGTTCTTCACCAAGCCGTTCATCCAGTACGCCGAGCCCGTCGTGGCGCCGTACGGCGAGGCGCGGCAGGAGTGGCAGATCATCGAGGACCTCGCCGACCGGCTCGGCATCTCGACCTTCACCCCGACACGCCTGCTGTCGCCCGGCCCGGTGCCCGACGGGGTGGGACGGCTCGCGGGCCGGGTTGCCGCGGCCGTGCGACGCCGGCTGCCGACGATGACTCCGCAGCTGCTCCTCGACGTCGCGCTACGCCTCGGCAGCCGCAACCGGCTCGGCCTGGCCAGCCTCAAGGCCCACCCGCACGGCCTGGTGCTGGCCGAGGAGCTGCCGACCGGTCGGCTGCGCCACGTGGTCAAGCACCGCAACCGCAAGGTGCGGCTGAACCCGGCCGAGATCAGCACCGAGATCGCCTCGCTGCCCAGCGACCCCACCGACGAGGCCTACCCGCTGCGCCTGATCGGCCTGCGCGAGCTGAAGTCACACAACTCCTGGATGCACAACGCGCCCACCTTGATGAGGGGCAAGCGCGCCCACGGCATGCGGATCCACCCCAAGGACGCCGCCGACGCCGGCATCGAGGACGGCCAGACCTGCCGGCTCGCCTCACGTCACGGGTTGATCGAGATCGCGGCGATGCTCAGCGACGAGATGTCGCAGGGCACGGTCGCCGTACCCCACGGCTGGGGTCACGACGGGGGATGGCAGCAGGCCAATGCCGCGGGCGGGGTCAACGTCAACGAGCTCGCCTCGACCGACCCGAGCGACCTCGAGCGGCTCGCAGGGATGGCCTTCCTCAACGGCATCCCGGTGTCGGTGCGGCCTGCGCCGGTGACGCACCTGGCCTGAGTCGCCTGGTCGCCGAGTGCTGGACCTCACCCGGCGCCCGGTTTGCCGCAGGTCCACTGCGGGCATCTAGGCCCGTGTCCCGGTCCCCCGCGAGACGAGGCGACGATGCCCTTCCACGCCGATCCAGCCCACGCCCTGATGCTGAACCGTGGGCGCCACGACCCCCTCACCGGTCGCGACATCGCGATCGCAGGGTTCGCTGCAACCGCTGTCTCCTACGGCCCTGCACGGATGGGCTTCGGACTGCACCTGCCGCAGCTGACGCAGGAGTTCGGTCTCTCCCGCGGGGTCGCGGGGGCGATCAGCGGGGGTATCTTCGCCGCGTTCCTGGTCGCCGCCCTCGCGGGAAGCTGGCTCGTGGCCGCTCGCGGTCCCCGGGTCCCGGTCCTGCTCGGATGCGCGTGCGCCGCCACGGGCCTCGCCGTAGCGACCCTCGCACAGGGAGTAGGGGTCCTGGCCCTCGGGCTGATCGTCGCCGGAGCCAGTGCCGGGCTCTGCTGGAGCCCGTTCAACGATGCCGCGGCGAGGGCTTTGCCCGAGTCGGCCCGCGGCACGCCACTGTCATGGGTGAGCACGGGCACGACGGTCGGAATTGCGGCGGCCGGCGCGTCGGAGCTCGTCGTGGTGACAGCCGGCCTCTCCTGGCGAGGTGCAATGGCCGGGTACGCCGTCGCCGCCCTGATCGCCGGTGTACTCGCGCTGTTGCTGCTGCCCCCGATGTCCAGCCGGCAAGGGGAGACGGGGGCCACCCCGAGGACGGTCCGCTGGCTGGGGCCACCGTTGGCGTGGCCGGTCGGCACGGCGTTCTCCTTCGGCGTCACCTCTGCGGTCTACCTCACCTTCGCTGCCGATCGGCTCGCCGAAGCCGGGGGACTGGCGGGAGTCCCCACCGAGGGTGCCGCCGGGGTGCTCTTCATCGCCTACGGCATCGCCGGGCTGCTGGGCCTGGCGACGGCCGCGACGGAGGCGCGAGTCGGGCTGCGGGCGATGCTGGGCCTGGTGTTCGCCGCTTCTGCCTGTTCCTTGGTACTGCCTGCGGTGGCGCCGGCAGCATGGCCGTCGGTGCTCGCCTCGGCTGGGCTGCAGGGCGTGGCGGTGATGGCCGCGAGTGCCCTGCTCTCGTTCTGGACGGCACGGCTCTTCCCGGCCTCGGCCGCCTCGGCGTTCACGGTCGTGATCCTGGGCCTCGCGCTCGGTGGCGTCGTGGGGCCGCCGTTGGCGGGACTGCTCATGGGGCCGGCGGGCGCCCCGACCGTATTCGGGCTGGCGGCGGGCCTCTCAGCAGTCACGGGAGTGGGGCTGCTGCTCGCCGACCCGCCGGTCCGGGCCAGCGCCTAGCCAGGGGGTGGGCACTCGATTCCGGCACCCCTCACGAGGCAGAGACGTCGACCAGGGCGGCGTTGCCGCGGCCGTCGACCTTGACGGTGGCGACGACGGTGCCGGCGGCGACGGCGTCCTCCAGGGCGCGAGCCTCGTCCTGGGGCAGGAACCAGCTCTCGATGCCGCACTCCACCTGCCATGAACGGTCCGAGCAGCGCAGGTAGGTGCCGTCCGCGGGGCGGGAACGGCTGACAGTCCGAGGCCACCCACACCTCGCCCTCCTGACGCAGCGCGACGTAGACCGGCCCGGACTCTCCGTCCTCCATCGTCCCCAGGCCGCCGCCGGCGCCCCGGGCAGCGCTGGCGCGCAGGTCGGGGTAGCTCAGCGCGACGTACGCCCCGCGGAACGGGTCGATCGGGTCCACCGGGCGCACCCGCAGCGTGATCTCGTCGCCGACGGCCCGAGCGGACAGCTGGGGCCAGACACCCACGGCCACCAGCACCAGCTGGGTCACCAGCAGCAGGGGCAGGACGAACAGGAGTCGTGTGCGGTTCATCGGACACCTCCGGGGATCGCGGCGTCACCGGCCACGTCGCCGAGCTGTTCGGCCAGGTGTCGGCGGGCTCGGTCGGCCAGCCAGCCGGTGCCGGCGAGGATCAGCCCCATGAAGAGGAACAGCCAGGCGCCCTGGATGATCGCGGCGAAGACCGCGAAGCTCTGGAAGGTCGTGAAGATCACCAGCGCGACCACCGCGATGGCGGTCAGGTGGCTGCGGTCGCGCAGCACGCCGAGTGCGGCGACGCCGGCGCTGACGACGAGGTAGCCGAGCACCGAGACCGCGGCGTGGACCCAGTCGAGCGCTCCCACCTGGTCGGCGTCCGAACCGGCGTCCCAGGCGAGCAGCAGCACGGCCA
>CAVVFK010000005.1:0-113419 GCA_963747435.1 uncultured Actinomycetota bacterium | reverse complement strand
GAGGTCGTGTCGCCTCAGTGCATGTGCATGTGGCCACCGCCGCCGGTCACGCGGGCGGCGGGCATCCGCAGCAGTGCGAAGGCCGCGAAGATGACGCCCATGACGGCGGCGCCGACGAACCCCGCCGAGAATGCGTCGGCGGCACCGGCCGCGGTGACCAGTGAGCCGGCGCTGCTTGCGACCGCGGACAGGATGGCGACCCCGAGCGCGGCGCCGATCTCGTGGCCGGTCATCAGGAACCCTGAGGCAACCCCGGCGTGGGACGTGGGAATGCCGGCCATTGATGTCACCGAGACGGGCACGAACACCATGCCGACACCGAGACCCAGCGCGGAGAGGCCGGGGAGGACGTCGGTCGCGAACTGCGCGTCAATGCCAGCGGTGGAGAGCCACAGCGCCGAGGCGACGGCGATCAGGAGTCCGATGGTGGCGATCACGCGCGGTGAGAGATGGGCCTGCATGTGTTGGGCGACCAGCGTGCCAGCGGTGATGGCGAACGCGAATGGCAGGAACCCGAGCCCGGTCTCCAGGGCAGAGAAGCCGAGCACCGTCTGGACGAAGATCGAGGTCAGGAAGACGGTGCCGACCAGGATGCCGGTCACGCCGAGCATCACCGTGGTGCCCGAGACCAGGGCCTGGAGCTTCCAGATGTGCGGCGGGAACAGAGGCCTGCTCGCGCGCTGCTCGAGCTTGAGGAACGCACCTAGCAGGACCGCTGAGACGGCCAGCGAGGTCACCGTCGGTACCGAAGCCCAGCCGTGGGTGGTGGTGCCGCTGATTGCGTGGATGAGGGTGGCCAGTGCGCCGACGACCGTCGCGGCGCCCGGGAGGTCGAAGTCGCGAGTCTTGGGTCGCACGGCGGTGTCCTTGGCGATGATGCGGCGTCCGATGAGCAGTGCCGCGGCGCCGATCGGGACGTTGATCCAGAAGATGGCCTGCCAGCCGGCCCACGTGGTCAGTGCGCCGCCGAGGAGGACTCCGGCCGCGACACCGAGGCTGCCCACGGCACCCCACATGGCGAGCGCGGTCTTGCGCTGGGTGCCGGTATAGGTGGTCACGATCAGCGACATCGCCGAAGGGGTGAGCAGGGCGGCGCTGAGTCCCTGGACGGCGCGCGCTGCGATGAGCTGGGTGCCTGAGTCGGCGAAGCCGCTGACCAGGGAGGCAGCGGTGAACAGGCCCAGCCCGGTCAGGAACACCCGGCGCCGTGAGAGCAGGTCGGCGATCCGGCCGCCCAGGAGGAGGCCGCCGCCGGACATCATCAGGTAGGCGGTGACCAGCCATTGGAGCTGGCTGCCCTGCAGATGCAGGGCGCTGCCGATGGAGGGCAGGGCGGTGTTGACCACTGAGATGTCGAGCACGACCAAGATCTGCGCGGCCAGGGTGATGGCGAGCAGCGCCCAGGACTTCTTCGGACCGCTGTCCTCGTGGGCTGGCTCGTTGTGCGGTGCGGGGGTTCGGTCGTGGTGGGTGGCCGCGGGGCTTGGTTGGGCGGTGTGCGACATCAGATCTCCTCGGGTTGGGTGGGCAGGTTCGGTCAGTCGGGGTGTGTGGTCAGCTCTGCTCCAGGGCGTTGCCGGTGCGGACCGCGGAGATGACGTCGGTCACGGCGCGGACCGATTGCGCCGCGGGCGCCTTGTCCGCGACGAGTCCGGCGTGGGTGGAGACGACGGTGCGGTGAACTCGGTTGGTCGAGAGGGCCGCTAGCTGGTCCTGGGCGTCTGACCAGCCGGCGCCGGTGAGGGACTCGGACGTGGTGAGCACGGCGAGCGGCTGGTCGCCGAGCGTGGTCAGGGCCTGGGCCTGGTCGAACACGCGGGGAGCAATGGAGATCTCGTCGCGTCCGTTCCGGGCGGCCTTCGCCGTCGACGTCAGTGCCTGGACCTGGGCGCCCGCCGGGTCGGGCAGGTGGGGGGCAGGAACCAGCCGGGTCACACCGAGGCGGGCCAGGGTGGGCAGCAGCGCGAGGCCGCGGCGCATGACGGCGTACTGACCGGGGTAGGCGGCGATCTCGGTGAGCTGGTAGGGGCTGGAGCTGTCCAGGAGCACCATCCCGGCGACCTGGTCGGGGTACCGGGCGGCGTAGGTCATGGCGTACGTGCCGCCGGTCGAGTGTCCGACCAGCACGAAGGGGCCGGTCTCGCCCGCCATCGCCAGCAGGGTGTGCAGGTCCTTCGCAGCGGTCGCGCCGTCCTGGGGGTGGGTGGTCTCCTCGCTCCAGCCCTGCCCGGGGCGGTCGTAGGCGCAGACCCGGGTGGTGTCGGCCAACGGACCGGAGATCCGAGCCCAGGAGGCGGACATCTCACCCAGGCCGTTGGAGAGCACGACAGTGGGGGCGCCGTGGCCGCGGCAGTCCAGATGCATCCGGTGACCGTTGACCTGGTAGCTCTTGCCGGGGGCGGCGTAGGTGCCCTGGTCACGGTGCTCGGCGAGGTTCTCGTACGTGGTGCCCACGGACGCGAGTCCCAAGACAGCCACGACGGGGAGGAGCATCCAGCGTCCGGCGCCGGTCACTGACCGGCAGACCTGGACGAACATCCACGCCGCCATCGCCAGCACGACCGGCGGCCACCCCCAGCTGAGCCGGGTCATGGCGTCATAGCCGGGGGAGAACACGACCAGCGCGATGCCGGCGGCGCCCATGACGGCCGCCGGGACGAACGCCCAGCGCTGGGGCCGGGTGGTGCAGCGGTTGGCGAGCGCTGCGAGCAGCGCCCACCCGAGGCCGAAGCCGGTGAGCATCGAGCCGGTGATGAGGCTCTCGGTGCCGCCAGCGAAGACGACGAGGCTGAGGACCAAGGCGGCCACGGCGCCGGCGGCGAGGGAGCCGGCGATGATGCGGCCCAGCGGGCCGGTCTTGGGCTCGGTCGACGCTGCAGCGGTGTCCTCTCGGTGGCTGACGTGGTGGATGTCGACACTCATGACGGTCTCGCTCTCACAGAGGTGGCTTCTGCTGTCGAGCGTGGTCGGAGATGGGTTTGCTCACCCCGGTCAGATGGCCGGGATTGCCACGGTCGCCGCCTGCGGGCACAGGCCGTCGGGAACCGTGAGTCCGGTCAAGATGCCGCATTGCAGTACGCAATGGACAGGGCCGGAGCCACACCGGTTGCCACGCGGCGATCCTCGGGTGCAGTGTCGCTGACATGGGCGGGTACGACGTGGTGGTCATCGGTGGCGGCGCCGCTGGCCTCTCTGCCGCACTCGTGCTTGCGAGGGCGCGCCGCAACGTGGCGGTGGTCGATGCAGGGGAACCGCGCAACGCACCCGCCGCACACATGCACGGCTACCTGTCCCGTGACGGCCTGCCACCGCGGGAGCTCCTCTCCACAGGGCGTGCCGAGGTGACGGGCTACGGCGCCGAACTGGTCGCCGGGACCGTGTCCGCAGTGTCGGGGACAGCCGAGTCAGGTTTCGAGGTTCTGCTCGACAATGGAGACCGGTTGACCGCCAGGCGGATCGTGGTCGCGACGGGCCTGCGTGATGAGCTTCCGGACGTCGCGGGGTTGTGGGCACGGTGGGGTCGCGACGTCCTGCACTGCCCGTACTGCCACGGCTACGAGGTACGTGACCAGCCGCTCGGTGTGCTGGGCGGATCGGCTGAGTCGGTCCCTCATGCACTGCTCGTGGCTCAGTGGTCCGGCGACGTCGTCTACTTCGCTCACACGACCGACCTCACGGGCACGCAGCGTGTACAGCTCGGCGCACGCGGGGTCGGCGTGGTCGACGGACTGGTGACAGGGGTCGTCGTGGAGGGCGACGCGTTGTGTGGTGTCGAAGTAGCGCACGGTCGTGTCGTGGAGCGGGCGGCGGTGTTCGTGCGGCCACGGTTCGTGCCGAACGCCGAGCTGTTGGTCGGCCTGGGTTGCGAGCTCGACGCCGACGGTTGGGTCACGGCGGACAGCACGGGGGCGACGAGCGTGCCCGGGGTGTGGGTGGCCGGCAACGCAGCGAACCCGCGGGCCCAGGTCATCACTGCCGCGGGCGAAGGGTCCGCGGCCGCCATCGCGCTCAACGCCGACCTGGTTGACGAGGATGTCGCCCAGCAGGTGCGCCGACACCGCCCGGATGCATCCCTTGCGGGTGGCGCCTAGCTAGGTGAGCTCGAGCTGGGCGAGCTCGCCGCGCGAGGTGACTCCTGCCTTGGCGAAGACGTTGCGCAGGTGAAAGGCCACGGTGCGTGGGGAGACCCAGATCTGCGCTGCGACCTCTTTGTTGGAGAGCCCGGAGGACACGAGTTGGGCGACCTTGAGCTCCATCGGAGTGAGCTGCAGCTGGGTGGAGACGTCGCGTTTGCGCGCGGTCTCCCCGGAGGCGCGCAGCTCCTGGGTCGCGCGGCGGACGAGCGTTTCAGCGTGCTCGTCGCCGAAGGTCTCCAGGGCGTGCCGCAAGTGTTGGCGGGCGTCGACACGACGCTGGGTGCGACGCAGCCACTCCCCGTAGGCGAGATGGGTGCGAGCCTCGTCCAGGCGGCGACCGGCGCGTTGGTGGTGGGAGAGCGCGTCCTGGAACTGAGCCTCCACTTCGTCCGCCTCCCCAGTTGTCATGGCACGCCCGTAGGCGATGGCGGCCAGGGCCCACGCCCTGCCGGTGGCCTCCGCGAAGCCAGCGAGCTCCTCGATCCACCGGCGGGCAAGGGCGGGTTCGCCGCCTCGTACCGCTGCGTCGATGCGCTCAACGGCGGCCATCCGAGCCAGGACGGGTAGTCGGAACTGACTGAAGTGATGAAGGGAGCCGAAGGTGTCGCCTGAACTGGCTGCGTGGATCCCCTTGGCCCAGCGGGTGAGGTCGTGCACAGGGTCGGTCAGGATGCCCAGAGGGCACGCCGCCACGATCTCGTCCAGGTCTCGCAGCCGGCCGTCGTAGTCGTCACGGTCCTGCAGCGCTGCGAGCAGGGTCAGCCAGGCCATCGGAGGGGCAGTCATCGCGCGCTCGCCGATGCTCTGCCCGAGCGCCAGCGCTTCCTCTGCGTTGATGCGCACGGCGGCGAGGTCCCCGCCGACGAGATGGCCGAAGCACAGCCGCTGGAGGGCGTAGACCACGGACGTGACGTCGCCGCGGTCCCGGGCTCGTGAGAGTGCCCGCGTGTAGAAGTGCTGTTGGGCAGCGTCATCACCCAGCTGCAGAGCGGCGTTGCCGAGGTTCCCCAGCACGGCGATGTCGTCGACCTCCTCCCCGCTCGACAGGGCAGAGTCAAGGGCAGCGACGGCGCCGGACCAGTCTTCCTCGGTCGTCAGAGTCATGGCGACGAGCATCTGCTTGAGGCAGCTGGTTCGAGGGCTGTCGCCCGCCGAGGGATCCACGACGATCTCTCCCGATGGAAGGGCGGCGCCGCTGTCGACCGCATAGGTGCGCATGATGGCGGCCGCCACGGCTATCTCCAGGGCACGTAGAGGTTCGGTGTCGTGGACGGCGCGTGCGGCGTCGATGAAGATCTGGTGGGCGTCGATCGCTGAGCCGATGTTGACCTCGATGTGTCCTCTGAGGCGCGCGATGTCGCTGAGCAGTACTGGGTCGGTGGCGGCAGCCCGCGCGGTGGAGAGCAGCATCCGGGACGCGGCCGCCTGCCCGCTAGCCCAGGCAGTGCGGGCGGCAGCGAATGTCAGCGCGGCACGCTGCGGCGTCTCAGAGCTCAGCGCTGCGGCTCGTTCGTAGGCGGTCATCGCGGCGGCGTAGCCTCCGCGACGCTCCGCGCGGGATGCGAGGCGCTCGAGCGCCGCCACGACCTCGGGGTCGGGCTCCTCGGTGGCGGCGGCGCGATGCCATGTCTCGCGGTCGGAGTCTCCGAGACCGGCCAGGGCGTCGGCCAACGCGCGGTGGGCCGTGCGTCGTTGCTTCCCGGTGGCGGCCTGGTAGAGCGCCGAGCGGACGAGTGGGTGTCGCACCTTCACTGACTCTGCCTCGGCGATGAGGAGTCCAGAGGAGATGGCGGCCTCGAGAGCCTGCTCGCCCACGCCGAGGCTCGAGGCCGCTCGGCGGAGGACTGCCAAGTCGCCGGTGTCGTCGGCGGCCGCGACCAGCAGCAGTGCCTGTACTGACGGCGGCAGCAGTCGGCTGCGGTCAAGGAAGGCGTGTTCCACGCGGGTGGTGAGGTGCAGTTGCGCCGGCAGCGGCGAGGACCCGCCGAGCTGACCTGGGCTGAGCTCGGTCGGCAGCTCCAGCAGTGCCAATGGGTTGCCGCCGCTCTCGGCGATGAGCCGTTCGGTGACCCCTGGCGCCGGCGCGTCACCCAGGCGTTGGTCGAGGAGCTCTCGCGCAGCCGCCGGGTCGAGCCCGGTCAGCTGTAGCTCACCCATGCCGTCGGGGCGGAACGGGTTCGCTGCCCCGTCGCGGGCCGAGAACACCACGAGCACGCGATCCGCGCCGAGCCGGCGCACACAGAACAGCAGCGCGTCCGCGGTCGCGGAGTCGAGCCAGTGCGCGTCCTCGACGACACACAGCACGGTGCTCTCCTCGGCGGCTGCCGTCAGCATCGACAACGTCGCGACAGCGACCAGGAATGGCTCGATCGAAGGGCCGTCTGCTTCACCGAACGCGACGCGCAGTGCCCGGGCCTGTGGGGCGGGGAGCTGCTCGCGTAGGCGCATGACCGGAAGAAGTAGCCGGTGCAGGGCCGCGAACGCCATGGGCGACTCGGCCTCGAGGCCCTGGGTTCGCAGCGCCAGGACCTCACCTGCGCTGGTGACCAACTCCTCGAGCAGCGCTGACTTGCCGACGCCGGGCTCACCGCTGACCACCAGGCTGGCCGAGGACCCGTGACGAGCGTGGTCGAGGAGTGCGGCCAAGTGCGCGGTCTCGAGATCGCGGCCGACTAGCACGCGTCGACCGTACTACCGCCCAGTCCGTGTAGCTGAGGTCAAACCCGGCGCTTTGGCCGGGGCGACGCCGCGGTCAGGCCGTGAGGGTGGAGAGCAGCCGCACGGGACGCCTTGTCTCCAACCAGTCGGCGCGATCGATCACCCAACGCCAGGAGGCCTCACGTGCAGAACCAATCTCACCCCGACCTTCACCCTGACACCGTCAGTGTCGAGGAGACTTCCGCACAGCGTCACATCGGGCTGCTGCTCTTTGACGGCGTGGAGGAGCTCGACGCCGTCGGCCCCTGGGAAGTGCTCTCGTACTGGACCCGGCACCACCCCGAGGACGGCTGGTCCATCTCGTGCCTGTCGGCAGGCGGGGCCGATGTCATCGGCGCGAAGAACCTCGTCCTGGGTGCCCACCACTCCCACGAGGATGCCCCCGCCCTCGACGTGCTGATCCACCCCGGTGGACACGGCACCCGACGGCTGCTGCGCGACCCCGAGCATCTCGACTGGATCCGGGAGCAACGCGCGGCGGTCCCGCTGATGGCCTCGGTGTGCACCGGGAGCCTGGTGTATGCCGCCGCAGGACTGCTGAAAGGTAGGCCGGCGACGACGCACTGGGCCTCACTGAACCTCCTGTCCGAGATCGACCCCACCGTCAAGACCGATGTCGCCGCCCGGTTCGTCGACGACGGTGACCTGATCACCAGCGCCGGAGTCTCCGCAGGCATCGACATGGCCCTGCACCTGCTCGCCCGCTTGGCCGGTACCGAGCGTGCACGCGAGGTCCGGCGCGCCATCCAGTACGACCCGCACCCTCCGGTCTGAGACGGCCTCTCCGGACGGGCCCCACCCCAGCATCCGCGGGGGACGCGCGGCCGTCAGCGCCCCAGAGCCGTTGGACCCGGGCCGCGGCGGCAGAGGTCAGCGGGCCTCGACGGGAGGATGGCTCGGATCGGAGCGTGAGCCGAGCACAGAGGGGGGCAGCTCGAGGTCCGGCACCAGGTCGGTGAGCAGGTCCCGGACTCGTCGGTCGATGTCGGCGATGATGCCGCGGACGGTCTCCTCGTCCTGGCCGCCCGGGTCGGCGACCGGCCAGTCGACGTACTTCACGCCGGGGACGTAGGGGCACGCCTCGCCGCAGCCGAGGGTGATGGCCAGGTCGCTGGCAGCGACGGTCTCGTGGGTGAGCACCTTGGGGTGCTCCTCGGAGGTGTCCAGTCCGAGCTTCTGCAGCGCTTGCGCCACTTCGGGGTGGACGTGCTCGCCGGGCTGGGTGCCGGCGGACTCGGCACGAACCCGACCTCGGGCGTAGTGCTCGGTGAGCACTCGACCGATCACCGACCGGCCACCGTTGCGCACGCAGGCGAAGACCACCTGTGGGGTTTGCCCGGTCACCGGGTTGGAGTTCATGGCAGACATCCTCACGCTCCTGTAGGGGTACGGGTCGGGGTGCTCTCAGTGAAGAAGCGACGGGCCCACAGGCTCACGTAGACCAGTCCGACCAGGACGGGCACCTCGATGAGCGGTCCGACGACCCCGGCGAGTGCTTGCCCGGAGGCGACGCCGAAGACGCCGATCGCGACGGCGATGGCGAGCTCGAAGTTGTTGCCGGCCGCGGTGAACGAGACCGCGGTTGCGCGCTCGTAGTCGAAGCCGAGCGCCTTGGTCAGCAGCATCGAGCCACCCCACATCAGGGCGAAGTAGGCCAGCAGTGGCAGCGCGATCCTGGCGACGTCGAGGGGCTGGTTGATGATGGTGTCGCCCTGCAGGGCGAACAGCAGCACGATGGTGAACAGCAGCCCGTACAGAGCCGCAGGTCCGATGCGGGGCAGGAACGTGGTCTCGTACCACTCGCGGCCCTTGGCGCGCTCCCCGAAGGTGCGGGTGAGGTAGCCGGCCAGCAGCGGGATGCCGAGGAAGATCAGCACCGACTTGGCGATGTCCCACATCGAGACGTGCAGGGCGGCCTGGTCCAGGCCCAACCAGCCGGGCAGGACCTGGAGGTAGAAGTAGCCGAGCAGCGCGAAGGCGAGGATCTGGAAGATCGCGTTGATCGCGACCAGGATCGCCGCTGCCTCGCGGTCGCCGCAGGCGAGGTCGTTCCAGATCAGCACCATGGCGATGCAGCGGGCGAGGCCGACGATGATCAGCCCGGTGCGGTACTCCGGCAGGTCCGGGAGCAGCAGCCACGCGAGCGCGAACATCAACGCGGGGCCGATGACCCAGTTGAGCAGGATCGAGGTGCCGAGCATCCGGCGGTCGCCGGTGACATGGCCGAGCTCGTCGTAGCGCACCTTGGCCAGGACCGGGTACATCATCACCAGCAGGCCGATGGCGATGGGCAGGGAGACCGAGCCGACCTCGACCGCGGCGAGTGCGTCGTCCAGACCGGTCACCCAGCGTCCGAGCAGCAGGCCCACCACCATGGCGACGCCGATCCACACCGGCAGGAACCGGTCGAGGGTCGAGAGCCGCTGCAGGACCGCGCCGTCCGCACCGGAGGCGGGGGTTTCGCGCACGGTGTCCCTCATGCCAACGCCTCCTGGGGAGAGCCGCTCGTGAAGAGGTCCCCCAGGGCAGCCATCGCCGCGGGTCGCGCCTTGTAGAAGACCCACGTGCCCCGCTTCTCGCGGTCCAGCAGGCCGCTCTCGTGAAGCACCTTCAAGTGGTGGCTGATGGTCGGCTGCGAGAGATCGAAGAAGGGCAGCAGGTCGCACACGCACGCCTCGCCGCCCTCGTGCGAGAGCACCAGCGACAGCAGCCGCAGCCGGGTGGGGTCAGCGATCGCCTTGAGCATGGGAACCACGCCAGCCACCTGCTCGGTGCTGATCGGCTCCCGGGCCAGGGGCACGCAGCACGCCAGCGGATCGCCGGCGAGGGGGAGCTCGCGCTCCACGGTCGCAGAGTTCGACATGGATCAATGTTGACAGGCATCGATACCCTGCCGCAAATCAGCTCACGGGGAGATCCGCCGTGGCTACGCTCTCGAGGTGACCGTCGATATCGACCCGCCGACGGGCACCAGCAACCCCCGACGGCGGGTTGCGCTATTGACGGGCCTCGGCGTTCCTGCGCGCGACGGTGGGGTCGCCGGCACTTGCGGCCAGCGCCGCACCGGCGAGGGCCAGGGCGGCGAGCACTCCGAACATCGCCGGGTAGCCGCCGGTGATCGCGGCGACGCCGGCGCCGAAGGCGGGCGCGAGCGCCGCCGCCACCCCCTTGGGCGCGTGGTAGACGCCGTTGATCGCGGCGTACCGCTGCGAGCCCCAGTGGTCGCTGACCAGGGTGGCGCCGACAAGGGTGAACAGGCCGCGGGCCGCGCCGCCCAGCACGGCGACCAGGACCAGCACGAGAGCGGGTCCCGGCACCAGCGCCAGGGCCGCGAGCGTGGCACCCATGACCCCCATGACGGCGGCCGATCTGGCGTTGGGCGAGAGCAATCGGTCCAGCGCCGGGTAGGCCAGGCGGCCGGCGACCTGGCCCGCGCCGCTGAGCCCGAGGACCCACGCGGCCAGCTGGAGGCTCACGCCGTGGTGGAGGAGCAGCGGGACGAGGTTGACGATCGAGGCGTACATCGCGAGCGAGGCGAGGGTGCCCGAGACCGCGATCAGCAGGAACGTCCTGCTGGTCAGGACGTCCCGGTCGGCTCGTCGGTGGCTCGTGCCGGCGTCGTGGTGCCACGGGAGCCGGAGGGTCAGCGCGTGCGCCGGCACCGTGACGACGAGCAGGAGTGCCGCCAAGATCAGGTAGGTGTCGCGCCAGCCGACCCACTCCCCCAGCGCCGCGGTGAGCGGGGCGAAGATCGTGGACGCGAAGCCGGCCACCAGCGTCAGCGTGGTGATGGCGCGCACCCGCCCGGCGCCGTACCAGTGGGTCAGCGCCGCGAAGGCGGGTGGGTAGAAGGTGCCGGCGCCGGCCAGCCCGACCAGGAGCCACCCGAGGACGAACACCGGGTAGCTCGGGGCTAGACCGACCACGGCGACGGCGCTGGCGCCGAGCAGGCTGCCGGCGGTCATCACCAGGCGCGGGCCCCGTCGTTGCAGCAGCCGCCCAGCGGCGATGCCGGCCAGGGCGCCGGTGAGGCTGCCCGCGGAGAACGCCGCGGTGACCGCGGTGGGCGACCAGCCGGTGTCTGCGGAGATGGCCGGGGCCAGCACCGTGAAGGCGTAGTAGAGGACGCCGTAGCTGATCGTGACGCTCACACAGAGCGCCACGAGCATCCGTCCGGCACCGCCTGGGTGCGGGGAGTCGACCACGGCGCGTGGTTGACTCCACGCCTCGGCCAGGTCAGAGGCTGACAGGGGCCCGTCCGATCTCGAACACCGCCGGCGCCGGGGCGCAGCAGCCGCCGCCTGCACTGTCGGGGTCGTCGAAGACCCCGGCGCCGCCGCAGACACCGGTGTCGGGAAGCTCCAGCTCGACGCGGGCCGCGGCCTCGTGGTCACCGGCCAGTGCCGCCACCACACTGCGGACCTGCTCGTAGCCGGTGAGCGCCAGGAACGTCGGCGCCCGACCGTAGGACTTCATCCCGACCAGGTACAGGTCCGGCTCGGGCTGGGCCAGGTCCGCGGCGCCGGTGGCCTGGACCGACCCACACGAGTGGATGTTCGGGTCGATCTCGGCCGCGATCCTGCGCGACGCCTCCAGCGTCGGGTCGAGATCGAGTCGCATCTCGGAGAGGAACGACAGGTCGGGGCGGAAGCCGGTCAGCACGACGACGGTGTCAGCAGCGGGGAGCTCTCGGCCGTCCTCGCCCAGGAGGGCCGCCTGGTCCGCGAAGCGGCGGATCTCGGCGGTGCGGAAGCCGGTCACGAGCTCGACCGCGCCGGACTCGACGGCCTGCTTGGCCCGCTGGCCGAGCGCTCCGCGCTCGGGCAGCTGGTCGGCAGCGCCGCCGCCGAAGGTGCCCTCGCTGACGACGCGACGGATCGCCCAGGTGATCCGGGTGCCCGGGTGGTCGGCGGCGATCTGGACGAGCTCGTGGATGGCGTTGAACGCCGAGTCGCCCGAGCCCACCACGACGGTGCGCTTGCCGGCGTACCGCTCCGGGGTGGCGCGGTTGGGCACCTGGTAGGAGATCAGCTCCCCCGCCCCCCGCTCGCCCAGTGCCGGCAGTCCGTCGGCGCCGGCGGGGTTGGGTCGCCGCCAGGTGCCGGAGGCGTCGATCACGGCGCGCGCCTCCAGCCGGGACTCGACGCCGCCGCTGTCGACGACGTGGACGGTGAACGGCTGCTGGGCACGGTCCGCGTCGACGAGGCGGTCGCGGCCCTTGCGGGAGACGCCGGTGACACGGGCGTCGTAGCGGACCCGGTCTCCCAGCACCTTGGCCAGCGGGGCCAGGTAGCCGTCGATCCATTCGGCGCCGGTCGGGTAGCCCTCCTGCGGTGCCGCCCACCCGGTCGGCTCGAGCAGCCGCGCCGAGGCGGTGTCGATCAGCTCGGGCCATGCCGAGAAGAGCCGGACATGACCCCACTCCGCGATCGCGGAGGCAGGCTCAAGGCCGGACTCCAGCACGAGGGGCTCCAGGCCACGCTCCAGCAGGTGTGCAGCCGCGGCCAAGCCCTGCGGGCCGGCGCCGATCACCACAACAGGCACGTCACTCATTCCCCACTCCTCACATTCATGATCATCGATACGACCATCGTAGACATGCATCGACAAATGTCAATGGATGAGTCAGAATGCTTCCATGCCTTCGACGCTCCCAGTGCTCGAGCCGTCCATGCTGGCGGCGTGCTGCTCGCCGGTGACCGCGGGCATCGTCAGCGACGAGGCCGCCGAGACGCTTGCCCGGATGTTCAAGGCGCTCGGCGACCCGACTCGGGTCAAGCTGCTCTCGATGATCGCCGCGGCGTCCGACAGCGGGGCGTGCGCCTGCGACATGACCGACCCCGTCGGGCTCAGCCAGCCGACCGTCTCCCACCACCTCAAGCTCCTGGTCGACGCGGGCCTGGTGACCCGTGAGCAACGCGGCAAGTGGGCCTACTACCGCGTGGCCCCTGAGGTGCTCCGCTCCCTGGCGGCAGCGCTCAGTCCCCCACGAGTGAGTCCAATGACGTCAACGCGGCGGTGATTCGCTGTTTGGCGTCGGCGGCGACGGCGCTCAGTGCGTCGTTGTCGGCCAGTCCCATCATCGCGTCCGGGTCGAACGCATCCACGATCGTGGTGTCCTCGTCCAGCGCGCGGACCACGACGTTGCACGGCAGTACCGCGGCGATGGAGGGCTCGGCGCTCAGTGCCTCGTAGGCGAGTGCCGGCCGGCAGGCGCCGAGGATCACCTGGGGCGCCACGTCGACGTCGAGCTTGGTCTTCAGGGTGGCCTTCAGATCTATCTCGGTCAGGATGCCGAAGCCCTGCTGGGTGAGCGCGGCTCGGACTGCTTCGACCGCAGTGGCGTAGGGCTGGGCGAGTTGGGTGGTGAGGGTGTAGCTCGTCATCAGGCGCTCCGCTTCTGCTCGGCGAGGGCGGCCTCGACGTCGAGGCCTCGTACGGCAGTGATGAGCTCTTCAAGCGCCGCGGCCGGCAGGGCGCCGGGCTGGGAGAACACCAGGACGCCGTTCTTGAACGCCATCAGCGTCGGGATCGAGGTGATCTGCGCGGCACCGGCTAGCGCCTGCTCGGCTTCGGTGTCGACCTTGCCGAACACGATGTCGGGATGGGTGGCCGCGGCCTTCTCATACACCGGGGCGAACATGCGGCACGGACCGCACCAGGCTGCCCAGAAGTCGACGAAGACGACGTCGCCCCTGTTCACGGTGCTCTCGAAGTTCGCTGCGTTCAGCTCGATGGTGGCCATGGCGATACCTTCCGTGTTTGCTTCAGGCTCCCCGGTCTGGGGGCCGCACTCACCCCAACGACTATACCCCCAAGGGTATTCCTCCAGGTGCTGGTCGTCGAGGTCGTGAGAGCCACTCCGACAGTTTTGGAATACCCCCCGGGGTGTGTATGTTTCGGTCGAGACCGGCACGTCCCGACCCAACTGATCTGCACCGTGCGCCTCAACCCCCGATACGACAGGAGAGCCTGCCTGATGAGCACCGACCTGACGATCACTCCGATCGAGACGCCGTCGCTCGGCGACCGCAGCTACGTGGTCCACGACGGCGAGGTGGCCTTCGTGGTCGATCCACAACGCGACATCGACCGCGTCCTGGACCTACTGGATGAGCATCAGGTGCGGTTGACCGACGTGTTCGAGACCCACATCCACAACGACTACGTCACCGGCGGCCTGGCCTTGGCCAAACGCACCGGCGCGGCGTACCACGTCAATGCTGAGGATGAGGTCTCCTTCGAGCGCACCCCGATCCGTGACGGCGACACGGTCGCTGTCGGCGGTCGGATGCAGCTGACCGCGCTGTCGACACCTGGCCACACCTTCACCCACCTCTCCTACGCGCTGACAGACGCGGAGGCCTCAGCAGGCAGCGACGGCACGGTCGGGGTGTTCTCCGGTGGTTCGCTGCTCTACGGCGCCACCGGCCGGCCCGACCTGCTCGGCGAGGAACACACCGACACGCTGGTCCGTCACCAACACGCCTCGGCCCACAAGCTGGCCGACCTGCTGCCCGACGCGGCCGAGCTCTTCCCCACCCACGGATTCGGATCGTTCTGCGCCGCGACCCAGTCCGATGCGACCGAGTCCACGATCGGGCAGGAGAAGCAGTCCAACCCCGTGCTGACCCAGGACGAGGAGACCTACGTCCGCGAGCTCCTCGACGGCCTCGGCGCCTTCCCCGCCTACTACGCCCACATGATGCCCGCCAACGCTGAGGGGCCCTCCGAACCAGACCTCACCTCCCCAGCGCAGGCCGACCCCGGCGAGCTCCGCCGGCGCATCGAGGCCGGGGAGTGGGTTGTCGACCTGCGCAACCGGACCGCGTTCGCCGCCGGCCACGCCCCTGGGACCCTCAACTTCGGCCTCGACGGCGCGTTCGCCACCTACCTGGGCTGGCTGATCACCTGGGGCACCCCGATCACCCTGCTCGGCGAGACCCCCGAGGACGTCGCCGAAGCCCAGCGCGAGCTCGTCCGGATCGGCATCGACCGGCCTGCGGCGCAGGCCACAGGCGGCCCCCGGGCCTGGACCGACCGCGAGCTCGCTTCGTTCCCGACCGGCACCTTCGCCGACCTCGAGCAGGTACGCCGACACCGGCCAGTGGTCGTCCTGGACGTCCGCCGTGCCGACGAGTACGACAAGACCCGGATCAAGGGTGCGCTCAACATTCCGATCCACGAGCTGCCCCGGCGCGTCGACGACGTCCCCGAGGGTGAGCTGTGGGTGCACTGCGCCAGCGGCTACCGGGCCAGCGTCGCGGCCTCGGTCCTCGACGCCGCCGGTCGTCGCCTGGTGGCGATCGACGACAGCTTCGAGAACGCCGAGGAGGTCGGCCTGCACTTGGTCGGTCCCGACGCGTGACCCTGCTGCAGGCGACCACCGGTTCTCCGGTCGCCGTCGGCGTCACCTTCGGACTCGTCGGGATCGGCGGTGCGGCCGTCCTCGCGGTGCGTGCCGGTGTCGGGACCGCACCCGACTGGGGATTGGTCGCGGCTCCCACCGCCGCGTCGGCCGCTGGTGGCATCGCGGGTGCCCGATCGGCCGACCGCATCGACACCTCCAAGCTCTCCACAGCGTTCACCGTCCTGGTGCTCGGCATCGCCGCCTGCACCGCCACCCAGGCACTGCCAGCACCCATCTGATCCTCGAATCTCCTCGTACAACAACAACCCTCGACACGAACGGATCGCGCCATGACGTCGACGGCCACCCGCCGCCACGCCGCAACCACACCTGACCCTGACCTCGGCCACCGACCGGGCCCACTCGGCCGCCTCGGAGTGCGGGTCACCCACCACGCACGCCTCACCTCCGTCGTCTGGCTGCTCGTGATCATCGGCCTCGGTGCCTTCGCACCCCGCGTCGAGACCGAGCTCTCCGGCGCGGGCTGGCAGGCCAACGGGTCCGACTCCGTCACCGCGCGCGAGCTCGCCCAGGAGCACTTCGGCGGCAACGCCTCGACCGCGATCCAGGTCGTCGTCCACTCCACAAACGGCCCGCTCACCTCGGCCGCCGGCAACCAGGTACTCGCCCGGGCCACAGCGATGCTCGAGGAGGATCCCCGCATCGCCGACGTCGTCCAGCCCCAGCCTGGCGCCACCCTGAACCAGGACGGCACCACCGCTGTGCTCCTCGCCGGAGCGAACGCCGACCCCAACGAGATGGTCCGGGTCGCCGACGACCTCAAAGGCCCGCTCCAGGACCTCTCGACATCGCAGATCCAGGTGAACCCGACCGGTGCCTCGCTGCTCTGGTCGGACTTCAACGAAGCCAACCTCTCCGCCATGCTGAAGTCCGAGATGTTCTCCTGGCCGGTCACGCTCGCGATCCTGGTGCTCGCCTTCGGGGCACTGGTCGCTGCCGGGCTCCCGCTGATCTTGACCCTGGCCGGTCTCGTCGCCTCAGCCGGCTCCCTGGTGCTGATCAACCACGTCGTCCCGGTCTCCATCTGGGCGATGAACTTCGCGATGATGTTCGCCCTCGCCTTGGGCATCGACTATGCGCTCTTCATCGTGGTCCGCTACCGCGCCGCCCGGGCGCGCGCAGGCAGCACTCCGCAGCGTGCGATCGCCGAGACGATGGACACCGCCGGCAAGGCGGTGCTCCTTTCCGGCGCGACCGTGCTCATCTCACTGTCTGCCGTGATGCTCGTACCCTCACCGTCGTTCCGGTCGATGGCTGGCGGGATCATGCTCTCGGTCGTCTTCGTGCTCCTCGCCACCCTCACCCTGCTACCGCTGGTGCTGGCGAAGCTGGACCTGCGCATCAACAAGCTTTCCCTATCCTGGTCGCGCTCGGGCGAGCACCGCTCCCCGAAGTTCGCCGCCTGGGGTGAGCGCCTTTGGAAGCGGCCCATCGCCTTCGGCCTCGCCGCCCTCGTGGTGCTGCTCGCCCTTGCCGCGCCGATCCTCGGCCTGAAAACCGCGATGCCCTCGATCAAGGTCCTGCCCGAGGACGCCTCGGCACGGGTCGGCTACGACCTGGTCCAGGACGCCTTCGGCGACGGTGCCCCCGGCACCCTCACCATCGTGGTCGACAAGACCGAGGCCAAGCCCGCGACCGCCGTCCTGGCCGACGACCGCGGTATCGCCGCAGCGATGCCTGCGGTTCCGGCCGCCGACGGCTCGCCCTACGCCCTCATCCAGGCCGTGCCGACCGTCGACCCCTCCGACCCTGCACTGAGCGACACCGTCGACCGGCTCCGCGCCGAGCTGCCCTCCTCCGCGTACGTCGGCGGCGCTGCTGTGGAGAACCTCGACCTCAAGACGCAGCTCGACGATTCCACGCCGCTGGTCATCGGCGTGATCCTCGCGCTCGGTTTCCTGCTACTGCTCGTCGCACTGCAGGCCCCGCTGATCGCGCTGCTCGGGACGCTGGCGAGCCTGCTCTCGACCGCTGCCGCCTTCGGGGTCGCCCGACTGGTGTTCCAGGACGGCTGGGGTGCCGGCTTCATGGGCTTCGAGTCACAGGGCTTCCTCGACGCCTGGGCGCCGGTCTTCTTCTTCGCGATGATCTTCGCGATCGCGATGGACTACACGGTCTTCCTGCTGGCCTCGGCCAAAGAGCATTTCGAGCACTCGGGAGACCCGAAGGAGGCCATGGTCGGCTCGTTGGCCCACTCCGGCCGCGTCATCTTCGCCGCCGGCGCTGTCATGGTCGCGGTCTTCTTCACCTTCGCGCTCTCGGGCCCCCTACCGCCCAAGGAGATGGGAGTCGTGCTCGGAGTCGCCGTCCTGCTCGACGCAGCGCTCGTCCGCCTCGTGCTGCTGCCGGTGCTGCTACGACTCACCGGCAAGGCCGCCTGGTACACCCCCGCCTGGCTCAAGAAGGTGCTGCCCACCATCACCTTCGCCCACGACTGACCACAGGCGGCTGGCGCGCTCCGGGCCCGGTGAAGTTCGCGGACGGTTCTAACGGGACATCGGGGTCGGGGCGAGCGTGCTCGGTCTGGCCGAGGCGTGGCGGTCCCACTAGTGGTTGGGATGCGGGACTATTCGACCGGAGCGATGTTCTGGTTGATCCGGAAGAGGTTGCCCGGGTCGTAGGTCTTCTTGACCGAGGCCAGCCGGTCATAGTTGATGCCGTAGTTGGCGCGGATGCGGCTCTGGTCGTCTCCGGCCATGAAGTTGATGTAGCCACCCTCGCTCGTGTGTGGCTCGAGCGCTTCGTGATAGTCGCGCACCCACTTGACGTTGGCCTCGTTGTCGGCCGGGTCGGGCCACATGCCGGCGATCACCGGCGCGAACTTCGCCTCACGGTAGGCGAACGCGGTCGCGTCCGACGCGACGTCGTGGACGGCACCGTCGATCGGGTAGAGGTGCATGGTGGACTCCATCGCCGGCACCTGGGGACCGTGCTCGACGTGCGCAGCGATGACTCCGTCGGTGAGGTCGGGCAGGAAGGCCGCCTTCCAGTAGTGCTGGAGACCCTTGGGGAGCAGACCGTCGAACGCGCTGTTCAACGCCGGATAGGGCATTCGCCCGACGTGCTCGGCCACGGGAGTCCCGACCGCACGCAGCTCCCCCAGCAGCGCTTCGGCGTCCTCGTCGCTGCCGTTGAAGCACGACACCAGCAGCGCTAGTGGCTCGCCGACCCGGTCCTCGGGGATGAAGGGCAGCGGCGGGGCGATCTGGAACGCCGGGAAGGCGCCCATCGAGCGTGGTGCTGCGGCGATCCAATTGCCATAGGTCTTGAACAGCTTCTCAGCGACCTCGAGCTCGAAGAACATCGGCCCGCCGTAGATGGTGTCCACCGGGTGCAGGTCGAACTCGAGTTCGGTGACGACGCCGAAGTTGCCACCACCGCCGCGCAGCGCCCAGAACAGGTCCGGGTGCTCCGTCTCGCTGGCGATCACGAAACTGCCGTCGGCGAGGACCACGTCGGCCGAGCGCAGGTTGTCGATCGAGAGCCCGTGGGCCCGGGACAGGTAACCGATGCCGCCACCGAGGGTCAGGCCGGCGACACCAGTGGTCGAGATGATCCCACCGGTGGTGGCGAGGCCGAAGCTGTGCGCCGCATGGTCGAAGTCGCCCCAGCTGCACCCGCCCTGCACCCGCGCGATCCGCTTCTCGGGGTCGACGCGAACCCCCTTCATGCCGCTGAGATCCAGCACGATTCCGTCGTCGACCGTCCCGAACCCGGGCACGCTGTGGGCGCCGTTGCGGATGGCGAGGGGGAGCCCGCTCTCGCGGGCCGCGTTGACGGCGATGCGCACGTCTGTGACGTCGACCGCTCGCACGATCGCTAGAGGCCGCCGGTCGATCATCGCGTTGTACACCGACCGAGCCTCGTCGTACTCGGGCGACGTCGAGGTGATCACGTCACCGCGTACGGCGTCGAGCATGGTGAGTGCCGGAGTTCCGTTCATGGCTGCTTCCTGCTTTCTCGATAGAACTACGAAAACGAGGCGGTGGAGGTGGCCGGAGGTTCAACCGAAAACCTGCTGCGCGTGGTCGTGGAACTCACGCATCGGGGCGACCGGGCCGATCTCGATGAAGACGGCGCCGTCCGAGGAGGTGGCGGTGTGTCCGGAGGGCCAGAAGTAGACCTCGCCGGCACTCACGGTCTCGACGGATCCGTCCGCGTGCTCGAGTCGGAGCGAGCCTTCCAACACGATCCCCCAGTGCGGGCTGGGGCAACGGTCGTCCGGAAGCCCCTTCAGGACCGGCCCGAAGTCGGTCCCGGCCGGAACCCGAGCGTGCCGGATGGCCATGTCGCCCAGCTCGACGTACCTGGTCTCCAGGTCACCCTGGGAGACCTCGACGGGCAGGTCCTTGATTGCTGTTGCCACGGGGATGCTCCTCAGTGGTTGGTTTGTCAGGACCACCGACGCTACGGAGCAGCCGGGCCAGGCGCCTGACCTGGTCTGACCCTCTGCGGACATGACGCACAGGGGGTCAGATCTGACCATCTCGGCAGGCTCCGGATAGGGCTAGGGTCGACAAGTGATGGAACCTGCTCCGATCGGGTCAGCAACGGAGCCGGCGAGGAACCGGACCGCCTTCGTCGGGCGCCGTGCAGAGATCGAACGCCTCGAGACGGTCTGGGCGGCCGTCGAGGACGACCGCCGGCAGGTCGTCTTTGTGGGCGGCGAGCCGGGAGTGGGCAAGACCCGGCTGGTGGTCGAGGTGGCCGCGGCCCTGCGTGAGCACGGCGCCACTGTGCTGAGGGGTGCTTGCCGTGAGGACTTCAACACCCCGTACCGGCCCTTCGTCGACATCCTCGAGCAGGCGCTAGGACAGCTGCCGCCCGAAGCCTCGGGCGATATCACGGCCCAGGCTGCGGCCCCGCTCCTGCGCCTGACCAACGCTGTCCTGGGCCCCTGGCCGACGGCCGCGAGCGTGCCGCCCGGCGACGGCGACTCCCGGCCGATCCTCTTCGACGCGGTCCTGCGCGTGCTGCTGGCGGTAGCTGAGCAGAAACCGACGGTGCTCGTCCTCGAGGATCTCCACTGGGCCCCGGAGCCAACACTGGCGATGTTGTCCCATCTGGTCGAGTCGACGGCGGGAGAGCGGCTTCTCGTCCTGGCCACCCGCAGGACTACCGCCCCGGACCGGACGGACGCGGTCAGCTTCGCCCTCGCGGACCTGCACCGCCTCGACGGGGTCGCGCGGATCGACCTGGTCGGTCTGGCCACCGAGGACGTGGCCGAGTACCTCGTCCGAGCAGCCGCGGTCTCGCTCGGCGCAGCCCGGGCCGCCGCCCCCGTGCTGCGCGACCACACCGGGGGGAACCCCTTCTTCCTCCAGGAGTACTGGCACGACCTCGAGTCGCGGGGCGGTCTGGCCGCCGTACGCTCCGGGAACGCGCAGGCGCCGGGGTCGGTGCAGGACGCGCTGGCCCGTCGACTTGCGGCGTTCGACCCCACCCACATCCGAGTCATCGAGCTGGCTGCGATTGCCGGGGACATCGTCGATCCCGCCCTCCTGGTCCAGGCGTCCGATCTCGCCTCAGACGCGGTCCTCGAGGGGATCGACCTCGCGGTTCGTGCCGGGCTACTGGTCGCGGGCGTCGATGCCGACGGTTACCGGTTCGCACATTCGCTGGCCCGCCAGGCGGTGCTCGACCGGATGGCGGCCGCTGATCTCACGGCAGCGCACGCCCGCGTCGCGGAGGTGCTCGAGAGTCACGTGGGCGAGGACGACCCGGGCCTGGTGGCGCAACTTGCGCACCACTACGTCGAGGCACGGGCTCTCGGTCACGCGGACAAGGCCGTCCACTACCTGGTGCTGGCAGCCCAGCAGGCAGTCCGCGGCATCGCCCACAGCGAAGCAGCCGCCCTGTACGAGCGGGCGGCGCAGCTCCACGTCACCCAAGGCCCACCGCGGGTGGAGCTGCTCTCCGCTGCCGCCCGCTGCCACGTGCACGCCGGTCACTTCGCGACGGCCCGGCAGATCTACGAGGACCTGAGCGCCGACGAGAACCCCCGGGTCAGGCTGCTCTCCGCCATCGGACACGAAGACGCGTCGTGGCGACCGTCCGAGAACGGTCAACGATCATTGACGATGCTCAGCGAGGCCCTGCGCGCCGCCGCGCTGGAGCCCGACGATCCCCTGCACATCCGGGCCCTCGCCAGCATGGGCCGGGCCGCCTCGTTCACGGGTGATCGCAGGAGGGCTCGCAGCCTCGGGGAGGACGCACTGCAGCGCGCTCGCGCCAGCGGTGACGAAGAACTCGTCGCTCATGCCCTCGTCGCAACGCTGTGGCAGGGCCTGACCCCGCGGCTGGCCCCCCAGCTGCTGGCCCGCGCGCTCGAGCTGCACGAGATCGGCTCGCGCCTCGGCGACGACGACCGACTCGGGCCGGCAGCCTTTCACCGTGGGGCCTTCGCATACATCGTGGGCGACGAGCTCGCCTGGAGCAACGCCCAACGGGATCTCACCGAGATGGCACTCTCGCGCGGGCAACCGTTCTTCCGGTACGTCGCCGGGTGCTGCCGCTACACCCACCGGTACGCGGTCGGAGACTTCGCCGGTGCCGAGCACATCGTGGCGTGGCTCGACGACCAGTTCAGCCAGGAGTTCGCCGGCGCCACCGAAGGATCGTGGGGCGTCCAGCAGTTCATGCTGCGACGGGTCACCGGTGGACTCGAGCAGGTCCGCCACCTCATCACCGGCGACGAGAGCTTCGAGGACCACTGGTTGCCGGGCCTGCTGGCCCTCTACACCGAGCTCGAGATGCTGGAGCCGGCCGCCCGCCTTCTCACACACGTGTGCGACCGACTCGACGACCATTGCGCCGGCGCCCAATGGGCCGGCGTACTGGCGTTTGCGACCGAGGCGGCGGCGCAGTTGGACGACGCGGTCTCGGCGGCCGTGCTCCGACCGCTACTGACCGAGTACGCCGGCTCGAATCTGATGGCCGGCGCGAACGCTGCCGTCTTCGGCTCGGCCGACCGCTACCTGGGGATGCTCGACTCTGTGCTTGGGGCCGCCAGCGCCGACCAGCACTTCGAGCGTGCCCTCGAGATGGACCGGCGGATGGGTGCGGTCACCCACCAGGTGGAGACTCTCGCCGCGTGGAGCTGGCATCTGGCCCGCCGTGGCAGTCCGACGGCTGGACCAGCGCTCCCGGCGACCCGCCTCGCCGATGAGGCGCGCGCGCTGGCCCGCAGGATCGGGCATCACCGGGTGCTCCGGGAGCTCGACTCCGACCCGGCTCCGCGTGCCGAGCATGCCCCCCTGCCCAACGGCCTCACTGTGCGCGAGGTCGACGTACTCCGGCTGGTCGCCGATGGCCTGTCCAATCGGGAGATCGGCGAACGGCTGTTCATCAGCTCAAACACCGCGGCCAACCACGTGCGCAGCATCCTCATCAAGACCGCCGCGCCCAACCGCACCAAGGCTGCGGTCTTCGCCACGGAGCACGGTCTGCTCCGCTCCTGACCGCGCATCGTCTACATGGGTGCGAAAGTGCCGTCCGAAGCCAGGGTGCCGGACAGCTCCATGATCGCGTCCGCAGGGATGCCGGCGCGGACTGCCGCCGTGCGGATCGCCTCGACGTCCTCGGCCTCGTAGAGGCAGAACGTCTTGCGCTTGTCCGAGGACAAGAAGGACTTGAGCCAACGCACGCCAGCCTCGTCATTGATCCGATTGATCGCCGCAGCCGTCTCCGGCGCGACCTCCAACTGGTCGGCGAATCGCCGCTCCACCATGAATACAGGCATCGGCTTCCTTTCGATCATGACCGGAAGCGTCCTCAGGGGGACCGATCAGCGCTCGTCGGCCTTCCAACGTAGACGGCTGGGTGCCATCAGGCCAGAGAGCAAGACGGGAAACCGACCCATCACCTCCTGACGAGACTGCCACCTGAGAGTCGTTCCACCGGCAGGACGGACCTGGGGTATCCAGGCTCACCGTGGAACGATCGTGCTGCGGGACGAGCTGGCTACGGGGCCTTGTCCTTCCAGGGACCATCGACTACTCGTCGCCGCACATGAGGAATCGCATGCTGCGGTTCTTCGGCCGACCGGGACTAGGCTGAGGCCATCGAGGAAGGGGGTCACGAGGTGGCCGAGGAGGAGTTCACCGCCGAGTCGCGCCCTCGGACCAGGAGCCCATTCAGTCCCGGGAACCTGCTGACCCCGAAGGCGACGGCGACCGCAGGCTTCGCCTTCGCCGTCTTCAGCATGCTTGGCCAAGGCAGCTGGGGCACGGCGATCAGCGCCCTCTTCTGGGGCACCAACTACGACATCGGTGCTGTCCCCAACGTCATGGCCGTCTGGGGTATCGGCAGCTTGATCATGGCTGGCTTGGCCGCAGGACTGGCCCACAACACACTCCGCGCCACCGGCGAGGCATGGGAATCCCACCTCGCCCGCGCCGCGGTGCTCATCGCCGCGGCCGGCGCAGCGCTGGCCATCCTCACCATTATCGGCAGCCTCATCCATCACGCCTGACAGGTCGTCGGCCGGCAGGACTCGCCAACGGCGTCGCGCGCCAGAGCCTCTACGGCGAGGCCGTGGGCGATCAGGCGGCGCACCAGATCTCCACGGTGACGCTGATCATGCTGATCGCCGGCTATTCGTGGCTGCTGCAGCGGCGGTGGCCGCTGACCAGCAGCCGGACGGCCTGGCAGGTCGGCGCCGCGCCGGGTACGCGATCCTCGGCCCCGGTGTGGGACCCATCATCCCGAGTTCGGGCCAGTCGGCGCCGGGACCTCCACTCTGTCCGGTCTGAGTAGTCAGGGAACGGCGGGGCGTGTTCCGGATCGCGGGCTGAGTTGAGTGCGCAGGTGGCATCGGACCCCGCTGCCCGTCCAACTTATCTGAATGTTCGATGCGTCTTATGGGTGGAGGATGGTGCTAGGGCCCGAGGAGCAGTCATGGCGATTCGAAGCCAGGGGGATATCGCGGCGTTCTCGGATCTCGTCGCTGCGCGGTCGCCTGCGCTGCTTCGCACGGCGTACCTCGTCGTCGGCGATCACCAACTGGCCCAGGACCTGCTCCAGGAGGCACTGGTGAAGGCGTATGTCGCATGGCCACGGCTGCGCGACGTCACGAAGGCTGAGGCCTACGTGCGGCGCACGATCGTGACGACGGCGATCTCCTGGCGGCGCCGCCGCTCCTTCCACGAGCGCCCCGTCGACGCCGTTCCGGACACCTGGGACGCCGACCAAACCGAGCGGCTGGCTACCCACGACGACGTTTGGGCTCAGGTGGGCAGTCTCCCGCCCAAGCAGCGCGCGGCGCTGGTTCTGCGGTACTACGAAGACCTGTCCGAAGCGGACACCGCGGAGGTCCTGGGATGTTCGATCGGCACGGTCAAGAGCCAGGTCTCCGAAGCCCTCGGCAAGCTCCGCGAGCGCGTTGGCCCCAGCTCCGCCGCGTTCCTTCCCGATGACGAGGCGGTGACCCGATGAACACGCTGCACGACGCGTTCGAGCGGCAGGCGAGCACCGTCGGTCCACCCGACCTGGACATTGACGCGATCGTCGGTCTCGGCGAGCAACGGCTGCGCCGGCGTCGGCTCACGGCTGTGCTGGGCGCCGCGTCCGCCGTGGCCGTCGTTATCGCTCTGGCTATCAGTGCCTCGGTCAGCGGCTCGGTCAAGCGCGGCGATGGACCGGTGGACAACCCCACCACACTGGTTCGCGGGATCGTCTACAGCGACCTTGTCCGGACGGACACGGGAAACGGGCTCGACGGCGGAACTGTCCACCTCGGCAATCAGGTCGTCGACACCGGCGACGGGTTCGTCCATCTGGACGTGACGGACGACGGGTTCCTCTACACCTCCCGCGGCGGGGTGTGGTTCAGCGACGGCGGCACGCCCGAGCAGGTTGGCTCGCACCTGTGCAGTGCTTCGCCGAACGGCGAGTTCGGACACTTCGCCCACCGGGCCGTGATGGCGGCGAACGGCGGCTCCACGGCGGCGTGGTTCGACTGCACCGAGCCCACACGGCCGACACTGGTGGTCTTCGACACCGCTTCTCGCCGCGAGCTGGCCCGTCAACCAGTGGCCTTCTGCAGAGAGTCCTGCGAGCTCGTCGACGTCACGAACGAGCGCGTGTACTTCGACCGGGGCGTCTACACCGGCTATCCGCGCCCCGACTACAGGTTCGACGTGACAGCCAACCGGCTGCGCGCCTCCACGGCGCAGGAGTACGCCGAGCACCTCCGGAGCCACCCCCGCGGCCTTGTGCTGGGTGACAGCTGGCAGACCGGCACCCCCACCACCGGCGTCGGACAGAGCGGCTCCGAACAGAGCCTCGGACAGCGGTTTTCCGTCGTCGGGTCGAGGCTGGTCCCGGTGAACGACCACGACCAGGCGACATCAGCCTTCGACACCGCCACACGCCGAGCCCTGCGCTTGCGGCTCCCGCCCGGGTACCACGTCAAGACGAGCGACTTCTTCCACCTCGTCGAATGGCTCGACGACAACACCGTCGCGCTCGTCTTCTCAGGCGGATGGTCCGCGGGCGACATCATCACCTGTCAGCTGCCGGCTGGTCGCTGCGTCGTCGCCGTGCCGGCGCCAGAAGCACCAGGAGACACGGTGCGCATCGTCCCCAACTTCCCTCTCCCTGGCTGAATCCTTCCCACCTGGAGCGATCATGACCCGACACCGGACCCGATGGGCTCTGCCAATCATGGCCGCGCTGTCGCTGCAGATCAGCGGATGCGGCGACAACCCTGACAGCGCCGCGCCGCACTCCGACATCGCATCGTCCTCACCAGAGGCCACCGCCTCCAGCACCGCCCAGCAGACCTGGACCCTCCTATCGGACGAACCCGAGGACGTCCCCCTCGATGCAGGTGACTACGCGCTCACCGTCAACGGCGTGGCCCGGAAGCTGGCCGTGGTCCCGGCACCCGCGGGCTTCACGAACTATGGCGGCTGGACCTTCGTCGCGGATGAGCCGTTCCACGCGATGGGCTACGTGACAGCCGACCGGGTCTTCCGAGACCCATGCGGGTCCACGCGTCACAGCAAGTACGACACCGCCCGGGACCCCGGCCCCACCGTGGCCAATCTCGCCCAGGCGCTCGTCGCACAGAAGGGGGCCCAGACCTCGGCCCCCGCTCCGGTCACGATCGACGGTCACACCGGCCTGTACCTCGAGTACCGGGTCTCGAAGGAGGTCGACGTGGCGGGCTGCGAAGACCGTGCCTTCGACATCTTCACCACCGGGCCCGGTGGCTGGTACTTCGAAGCACCACGCGAGCGAGCCAGCATCTGGATCCTCGACGTGGACGGCGACCGCGTGGTCCTGGCCTGGGTCGCCGTGCCCGGAGTGACCCACGGCCACATGAAGGACATGACCGACATGGTCGAGTCGACCCGCTTCGTCGATTCGGGATGACTCGGTCAGCGGTCCGTGATCTATGCGTGCACACGCGTTGACGGCCCACGTTTCCCCTGGTTCTGCACTCAGATCCGTGCAGCCGAGAGCGGCCTGACTCAGCCCGGACTGCCATCTCCCGACAGGTCGCGTATGACGCAGTCGATCAGGACTCCGTTCGGAATGCCGAGGTCGCTCCACGTCTTGAAAAGTTCAGCTACGCGGAGACCAGCTGGCTCCCCTCGCGCCAGATCGAGCCCTCCACCCTGGCCGCCTACCAGTCCTACTTGCACCGCCACTTCTACCCCGCCTTCGGGTCGATGCAGATGGCCAGAATCCTGCCCTCCGACATCCAGGACTGGGTCACCCACGCCGTCGCCGGCGGCCTCTCGGCCGCGAGCGTGCGCAAGTACCACATGATGCTGCACTCGGTGTTCCACCGAGCCGTACGCGACCGGATCCTGTCCCTCAACCCCTGTGAGGACACCGAGCTGCCCAAGGTCATCACCAAACGCCGCCGCACGCTGACCCCCGCGGAGTACCAGCAGGTCCTGGCTGCCATCCCCGAACGTCACCGGCTCATGGTGGAAACCGCCATCGAAACCGGATTGCGCTGGGGCGAGCTGATCGCGCTCCGCCCGCGGCACCTGGACCTCGACCAGGGCACCCTGGCGGTGGAGGAGACCATCGTCGAAGTCCCCAAACGCGCCGCCCCCAACGGTCAGCGGATGATCCTCAAGCCCTACCCCGAAGACAACAAATGGCGCCGCATGGCGCTGCGACCCCAACTGCTCCAGGAGCTGCGGCAGCACATCGCCGAGCGCGGTCTCGGACCCGACGACCTCATCTTCGCCACCCGCGACGGCACCCCGATCTCGCGCAACACCTTCCGAAACCGCATCTGGAAACCCGCCATCCAAGCTTCCGGCCTCGACTTCCCCGCCCGGATCCACGACCTGCGCCACGCCCACGCCAGCTGGCTCCTCGCCGGCGGCGCCGACCTCAAATCCGTCATGGACCGCATGGGCCACACCCAAATTCAAACCACCCAGAAATACCTCCACGCACTCCCCCACAGCGACCAGACCAACCTCGACGCCCTCGACCGCATCCGCGGACGCGACGCTCCCGAGGCTGACCCCCGCGATCCAGCGGAGCAAGACTCGGACGGCCAGCCGGAGGCTAGCCAGTTGCTTGACGATATCTGAGCAGATATCATCGGTTGCATGGCTGGGACGATCGTCGAACGCGCACGCCGTGGCAGTGGACTGTCGCAGCGTGAGCTCGCACGCCGGGCGGGAACATCTCAGCCCACCTTGTCGACCTATGAGCACGGCACCAAGTCGCCGACCCTCGCGGTCGTCGAACGCATCGTCAACAGCAGCGGCTACGACCTCGACCTGTCCCCCCGGGTCACCTTCACCGCCCACACCGGCGCTCGAGGCGCGCCGATCGTCGTGCCTGATCGACTGTGGCGTCTCGACCCGGCCGACGCCCTAGCCACCATCACACTTCCCCAGCGTCTGCACTGGTCGGGGCCGCCGCGCCCCTTCCGGCTGCGCGACCGAGGAGACCGCGCCCGGGTGTACGAGATCGTGCTCCGCGAGGGCGATTCCGCCGACCTCCTCACTTACGTCGACGGCACGCTGCTCGTCGACCTGTGGGACGAACTCGTCCTCCCCGCCGCGATCCGTCGAGCCTGGGAGCCGATCCTCTCCTCCTACGGCGAGACCGCATGAACAGGTCGGGTCTCAGCGAGTTCCAGATCCAGCTGGCCAACCTCTTCTTCTCCCTCCCCGAGTCCGCTGGATTCGTCCTCGCTGGTGGCGGTGCGCTCATCGCGCAGGGGATCGTGCCCCGCCCGACCGAGGACCTCGACTTCTTCACCGCCCGCCAGGTCGGCAACGTCGAAGCCGCTAGCGATGCACTGATGACTGCGGTCGCGGCCCGCGGATGGACGACGGACCTCCTCCGCAGCGGCGCAGACTTCCGGCGTTGGGCCATCACCGGACCCGAGACCGTCTTGGTCGACCTCGCCGTCGACAGCCCCTCCACCGGCACCCCCACCCTCACCATCGCCGGCCCCGCACTTGCCCCGGCAGACCTCGTCGTGAGCAAGACCCTGGCCCTGTTCGGGCGTGCCGAACCCCGCGACTACGTCGACGTCTACGTCCTCAACCAACGCTTCAACCGCGAAGACACCCTCGGCAAGGCCACCGCGGCCGACCAGGGCTTCAATCAGGACGTGTTCGCCCAAGTCCTCCGCGCCCACCGACGCATCCGCGACGCCGACTTCCCCGACATCGGCACACCCATCGAGGACATCCGCAGCTACTTCGACGCCTGGGCCGACGAACTCGACGGCCGTTGAACCTCCGGACTCGCCACGGCTAATTCCTCTATCAAGTCGGTCCATCCCCGGCTTCTCTGCCCACCGGGACACGCGTCAAGCGCCATCACTACCGGCCAGATACCCTCCGGCGGTGACCATGCCTGCAACGCGTCTCGAGATCGTGGACGGGATCCACCGAGTCCTTACAACTGCGGGCCCACTCACCGAGGACGACCTTGTCGCCGGGTTGGAGGCCGAGGGCCTGGACCTGGGTGTGGATCCACTGGACACGGTCGACGATCTGCTCGAGAGCGACGAGGTCGGGTTGGTCATGCCACTGGGCGACGGACGGCACGCCTGGCTACCCGCGCTGCTGACGGGGCGCACCTTCGCTCACCGGGTGAGCCCGGCGGAGATCGAGCACGGCTTCCTCGATGTCTCCCCCGACCTGGAACCGCTGTCGCTGCTGACCGAGGACGAGACCTACCTCCGCCTCGTCGACGGCACCGGGCTCGTCGAGGTCCTGGCGGGGTTCGACGACGACCTCCTGGTCGAGCGCGGAATCCCCACCGATTCGTTCGAGGAGTCCGCGTGGCTACTCGACCCAGCTGTCCTGCGCGAACTGAAGATCGGCGCGGACGATCTCGTGGGGGTCACCGTACGCGCGGACGGATTCGAGCTCGCCAAGCTCACCTCGCCCACGCACGCAGCCGATCCCCAGCCGATCCTCGACGCGGTGACACGGCTCGGCGACGGTGAGCCGGACCAGATCAGCAGCGTCGTCTGGCTGGCCTGCGCACACGAGCCAAGTCTGTTCGCCTCCCCCACAGAGCCGCTCACCGAGATCCTCGAGCGCGCCGGACTCGTGACCGACGGCGAGCAAGTCGCGCCCCCAGGATTCGACTTCGCCAGGTGGCGGACGAACCGGCGGGTCGAGCACATCGCCGACATGCACCAACTCGAAGACGACAGCGCGCTCGCCGTCCTGGTCCTGTCACGCCTCTACGAGCGCGTCGCGGACCTCCTCGAGCAGGCCCGAGAGGCCCAGGGCGTCAGCGAATCGATCGCCCACGCCCTCACCCCAACGGCTCTCGAGACTGATCCAAGTCCCGCGCCAGACAGTCTGCTGGGGGCAGATCGCCGCCTGGTCCGCGACCTCACCGAACGGCTGGAGGATCCCGCGGTCGCTGCGGCGCTCCTGGTTGAAACCATCGGCGCGGGGCGCGACGGCGCCGCTGCGCTCGGTCTGTTCGCCGAGACGCTCGAGCCGCAGGTCCCCCGCGAGGTCCGGCCCGCGGTGCGGTGGCTCCTCGGCAAGGCCCACGAACGACTCGGCGACGTGGCCGCCGCTGAGGAGGCCTACGACGCCGCCTTGGGCATGGACGCTGACTCGCTGTTGGCGTTGTTCGAGCTGGCGCGGATCGCCAGCGACCGAGGAGACGCAGAACGAGGACTTTCCCTTCTGCGACGAGCCGGCGCACCCGCTGACGACGACCTCGTGGTCCTGCTGACCCACTTCCGCCCCGTCGAACGCCGCGATCTCGGCCGCAACGACCCCTGCTGGTGCGGATCGGGCCGCAAGTACAAGGTGTGCCACCGCAACAACGAGACCCGTCCCTTGGGCGACCGCGCGGCATGGCTCTACCAGAAGGCCGGAACCTACCTCGCCGACGGCCCCTGGCGGAGCGAGGTGATCGACGTCGCGGAGATTCGAGCCCGGCATTGGGACCAGCCTGGCGCGACGTACCTCGCCAGCCAGGACCCGCTCGTGTGCGACGCGGTGCTCTTCGAAGGCGGAGCGTTCGAAGCCTTCCTCACCGAGCGCGGCGCACTGCTCCCCGACGACGAACGGCTCCTCGCCGAACAGTGGCTGCTCACCGAGCGCTCGGTCCACGAAGTCGAGACGGTTACCCCCGGCAGCGGATTCACCGCACGCGACCTGCGCACCGGCGAACAAGTCGAGGTCCGTGAACGCACCGCAAGCCGCACGGTTGAGGCTGGGATGCTGTTCTGCGCGCGTCTGGTTCCCGCAGGTGACACGATCCAATGCTTCGGTGGCCTCGAGCCCGTCGCCCTCCACCAGCGCGACCGCCTTCTTGAGTTGCTCGATACCGAACCTGACCCAGTTTCGCTCGTCGCGCTTCTCTCGGCCCGGTTCGCACCACCTGCTCTGCAGAACACCGAGGGCGAACCCCTCGCCCTCTGCTCGGCGACCCTCACAGGTGGCGATCTGGACGCCCTCGCAGTTGCACTCGACGAAACCTACGACCGCGACGACGACGAGCCGCGCTGGATCGAACACGTGACCACCCACGGCATGGAACGCATTCGCGCCACCATCACCATTGAAGGCGCCACTGTCCAGGTCGAGACCAACAGTGAGCCCCGGATGGACCGTGTCCTCGACGCCCTGCTCGCACTCGAACTGGGCCTGCAGGTCCAGACCCAGACCCGACGCCCCGCCGAAGACCTCCAGGAAGCGATGAGCCGCGCGACCGCCGGCGTCCCGGCCAGCACCCTCGACCCGAACGACCCCGCGATCGCCGATGTGCTCGAGAAGCTCACACGCACCCACGAACAAACCTGGCTCGACGAGCCCATCCCCGCGCTGTCCGGCGTGACACCTCGTGAGGCGGCCGAAGACCCCACCCGACGCCCCGACCTCATCAGGTTGCTCGACAGCTTCGGCCCCGCCGCCCCAGGCACCATGGACCCGGACCGCCTACGCGCCCAGCTCGGCCTCTGACCGATTCTGACGTCGGCGTGGCCCCCTCACCCGACACCGACCTCTGGGTCAATGCGCAAGAGGTCGGAGCGTCCAGAATCGTTCACGGACGTCTGAAGCTGTCCCCGGGCGGCGGGCTACCCGCCGGATGTCGGCAAACCATCGGCAGACAAATTGCCGACAAACGTAGGCAGAGGCCCTGTCGCCATCTCTGGCGACAGGGCCTCTGACCTGCACTTTCTTTGGTAGCGGGGGCAGGATTTGAACCTGCGACCTCTGGGTTATGAGCCCAGCGAGCTACCGAACTGCTCCACCCCGCGTCGTGGGCTCAACTGTAGAGGACCCACGAGCCGGGCCCAAATCGGGTGGTTGCGGTGCCCTGTGGACGCACCAGGGGCCTGACCGGGCGGAAGGTCTCGACGAGCTGGACCACCGGTCTCCGCTCGACGTAGGTGCCTCTGACCTGCGCTTTCGAGCTCAAGGGTCGACACGTGGGAGCAAGCACGGAACAATGACCCCACTGGCTGAACAGTCAGTTAACTGACTGTCGCGGTCGCAGATGTGGGTGGGATCGAGCGGAGAGGGCTTTGATGAACTTCGACCAGACAGATCCATTCGGGCGTCGCCCAGGACTCAGTCCGCGACGACGACCGCAGCTGGCACGGCGCCAGGTGCTGCGGGGAGGCCTGTGGCTCGGCGTCGGCATGGGGGCCGCTCCCCTGCTCGCCGCCTGCGGGGGCGACGGCTCGAGCAAGTCCCAGGGCGGCGAGGCGCCGTACCCGCTGGCGCGGCCCGACAACCCCGTGACGCTGCCGATCAAGGACAGCAACCCCCCGATCGACGACGGGCTCGACCCCGAGCGGGGCGGTGCCTTCAAGATCCTCAACTACGACAGCTACATGGCGCCCGGGGTGATGAAGGCCTTCGGCTCCCAGTACGGCGTCAAGGTGCAGGTGACCCCGTACACCACCTACGACGAGATGCTGGCCAAGCTCCGGTCTCCCGGGGCGTCCTTCGACCTGGTCTTCCCCGGCCCGAGCGTGCTGAGCAAGATGGTCTACGCCGACCTCATCCAGCCGCTCAACTCCAGCTACATCCCCAACCTGGACAACGTGTGGCCGGAGTACCAGGACCCCTGGTACGACCAGGGCGCGCAGTACACCGTGCCGTACACGATCTACGACACCGGCATCCTCTACCGCGCCGACAAGGTCTCGAGCGTCCCCGAGAACGGCTACGACCTGATGTGGGACGAGGAGTACTCGGGCAAGATCTACCTGCTCGACGACCCGCAGGAGGCGATCGCGATGTCGCTGCTGCGCAACGAGATCACCACCGACATCAACACCGACGACCCCGACGAGGTCCGCCAGGCCACCGACTCGCTGATCGAGCTGATCGACAAGGTCAACGTCAAGGCCAACATCAACGCCTTCTCCGAGGTGCCCGAGGGCACCGCCACGATCCACCACGCCTGGTCGGGCGACGCGATCGCGGGGCAGTACTACCTGCCCAAGGGCGAGACACCAGAGGTGCTGGCCTACTGGCGCCCCGACAACTCCTCGGACCGCGTCATCGGCAACGACAACATCGCCATCCCGAAGAGCTCCAAGAAGCCGGTGCTGGCCCACCTGTTGATCAACGACCTGCTCGACAACAAGATCGGCCTGCGCAACTTCGGCTGGAACGGCTACCAGCCGCCCCTGACCAAGCTGTCCGCGCAGTATCTGGTCGACCAGGAGTACATCCCCGAGAACCTGATGAACGCGGTCGTGGAGCCCGCGGACTTCGAGGGCGGGCACACCTTCTACGAGGTGGCCCCCAGCACCGAGGCGATGTGGCGCCAGTCCTGGTCGCGGTTCAAGGCCGGTGCCTGACCCCACACCCGGACACGACCGCGCGACTGCGCGGTTGTGGCCGGCGTTGGCACTGCCGGGCACGTTCTGGCTCGTCGCGCTGTTCCTGGTGCCGTTCTACGCCGTCATGGCGGTCGCCTTCAGCGGCACCATCAACCTCTTCGGCGAACCGGTCCCGGCCTGGAACCCGCTGGAGTGGCAGTTCGCCACGTTCTCCCAGGCGGTCTCCGACTCCGTCACCGGCCCGCTGCGCACGGTGTGGGTGCGCACCGGGCTCTACCTCGGGGTCGCGCTGCTCATCTGCGTCGCCGTCGGCTACCCCGTGGCGTACTACACCGCGCGGCACGCCGGGAAGCGACGAGGGCTGGTGCTGGCCCTGATCCTCGCGCCCTGGTGGATCAACTACATCACCCGGATGCTCGCCTGGGTCAACCTGCTCCAGGACAACGGCTACGTGAACCGGGTGCTCGGGATCTTCCAGATCTCGCCGGTCGCCTGGCTCGACGGCAGCTCGGTCACCGTCGTGATCGCGCTGGCCTACGGCTACCTGCCCTTCTTCATCCTCCCGCTCTACGCCTCGCTGGACCGGATCGACCAGCGGCTGCTGGAGGCCTCGCGTGACCTCGGTGTGGGCTCGTTCCGGACGTTCCTTCATGTGACGCTGCCGTTGTCGAAGCTGGGGTTGGCGACCGCCTTCGTCGTCACCGCGCTGCCGCTGGCCGGTGACTACTACACCAACCAGATCGTGTCCGGGTCGCCGAAGACGGCGATGATCGGCAACCAGATCGAGCTGTTCCTGCTGCAGGGCCCCTCGAAGAACATCGGCGCCGCGCTGGTGCTGCTGCTCTCGCTCGTCCTGCTGTTCTTCATGGCCTACTACCTGCTCCTGACCCAACGAGCCAACCGGGCGACCCGATGAGCACCACCCAGGCCCCGCGGGCCGAGGCCCCCTCGGACCAGGCCCGCGCCAAGCGGTGGGTGCTCCCGTGGCGCAACCCCTGGCGACGCCCCTACGTCCTGGCATCGGTCACCTGGCTCTACATCCTGTGGTCGCTGGCGCCGGTCCTGATCGCCGTGCAGTTCTCCTTCAACGACGGGCGCTCCCGCAGCACCTGGCAGGGCTTCTCGACCCAGTGGTACTGCTGCGCGGAGGGATCGGTCGGGGAGGACCCGAGCCTGCTGCTGGCGCTGCAGAACAGCCTGCTCCTCGGGGCAGCCACCGTGCTGATCGCCACCCCGCTGGGCCTGATGCTGGCGCTGGGGCTCACCCGGTGGCGCTCCCGCTCCAGCAAGGTGGCCAACGGCATCGCCCTGGTGCCCCTGGTGACCCCGGAGCTGGTGATCGGCTCGGCGCTCTACCTGGTGGTGGTGAACCTCTACCAGTTCGTCTCGCTGGGTCTGCCGGCGATGCTCCTGGGTCACGTGACGTTCTCGGTGTCCTACGTCCTGGTCGTGGTCCGGGCCCGGCTGCTGGCCATCGGCGCCGACTTCGAGGAGGCGGCGCAGGACCTGGGGGCCAGTCCGCTCCGGGCGATCCGCACAGTGCTGATCCCGCTGCTCATGCCCTCGATCTTCGCCTCGGCGATGCTGGTCTTCGCCACCTCGCTCGACGACTTCGTGGTCAGCCAGTTCCTGTTCGGTGACGCCTCCAACGTGACCGTCCCGATCAAGCTCTACAACGCCGTCCGCTCGGCCCCCACCCCAGCGCTCAACGCCCTGGCCACCCTGCTGCTGGTGGCCTCGTTCCTCTCGCTGATCCTCGCCTACGTCGCGCTGCGGGCGCGGCGCCGCGGCAGCGGCTCGCCGCTGGATGACCTCGCGGACTACAGCTGAACCTCGCCTCAGCTCTCGGCCGGGACAACCTCCTGCTCGTGACCGGCCAGCATCCGCAGGGACTGCGGCGGCAGGTGGACGGTGACCGGCGTCCCGGAGGTGGGGCTCTCAGCCTGCCCGGTGTTGGTCACCAGTGACTGCAGCACCTCGCCGTGCGGGAGGCGCACCATCAGCTGCGTGGTCGACCCGAGGAAGACGACGCGGTCGACCATGCCCGGGAGCCGGTTCACTCCGGTCAGGCCGGCCTCCTGCACCTCGACGCACTCAGGCCGGATCACCGCGCGCCGCGCCGTCGCGTCGTCGCCGACCGGCGCCTGCGCCTCCAGGGTGAACTCGCCGTACCGCACGGTGCGCATCGCCGAGCCCTCGGAGACGGACTCGACGTCCAACAGGTTCGCGACCCCCAGGAAGTCAGCGACGAACTCCGTGGTCGGCTCGCGGTAGACCTCCTGCGGTGTCCCGAGCTGGATGATCCGGCCGTGGTTCATGACCGCGAGCCGGTCGGACATCTCCAGCGCCTCCTCCTGGTCGTGGGTGACCAGGACGAAGGTGATGCCGACCTCGCGCTGCAGCGAGGCGAGCTCGGCGCGCAACGAGTGGCGCAGCTTGGCGTCCAGGGCGCCCAGCGGCTCGTCGAGCAGCAGCACCGACGGCTCGAGCACCAGGGCCCGCGCCAGGGCGACACGCTGCTGCTGGCCCCCCGAGAGCTGGTGTGGCCGGCGCCGGGCGAACTCGCTGAGCCGGACCAGCTCCAGCGCCGTGGTGACCCGTGCCTCGCGGGCCGGCTTGTCGAGGTCCTTGCGCCACCGCAGCCCGTAGGCGACGTTCTTGCCGACGTCGAGGTGCGGGAAGAGCGCGTAGCTCTGGAAGACGGTGTTGACCGGGCGCTTGTGCGGCGGGCTCTGGGCCATGTCCACCCCGTCGAGCAGGATCTGCCCGTCGGTCGGCTGCTCGAACCCGGCCACCATCCGCAACGTCGTGGTCTTGCCGCAGCCCGAGGGTCCCAGCAGGGTGAAGAACTCACCGGCGCCGACCTCGACGTCGATGCCGTCGACGGCCGGCACGCCGTCGAAGTCCTTGCGCAGGCCGACGATCGAGATCGCCCCGCCGGCGCGAGTCGGTCCGTCGTCGTCACCGGGAGGCATGCGAGGGAGTCTAGACACCGCGACGCGGCTTGTCAGGGGTGACTGAACACTCAGTTAGTTTGTCCCCGGCCGCGACAACGGCAACTCACTGACTGTACAGTTAGCGAATGGCCCAGGCGATCCGACAGACCCTTCCCGGCACGGCCTACCACTCCGTGCAGACCTACGCCCTCGACACCGAGCGGGTGTTCTACCGCAACTGGGTCTATGCGGGCCGGGCCGAGCGGATCGCCAAGCCCGGCGCCTGGATGCGGGTCGAGATCGCCGACGAGAGCATCCTGCTCGTGCGCGGCAAGGACGAGCAGATCCGCGCGTTCTACAACGTCTGCCGCCACCGCGGCTCCCGGATCTGCGAGGACAGCCACGGCGAGGTGCGCACCCACCTGCGCTGTCCGTACCACGCCTGGGGCTACGCCTTGGACGGGACGCTGGTGACCACGCCGATGATCGAGAAGGACGAGATCGACCGGCCCTCGACCTCGCTGTGGCCGGTCCACGTGGACGTGTGGGAGGGCTTCGTCTTCGTCAACCTCTCCCGCGAAGAGCCCCGCCCCCTGCTCGAGCACCTCGCCGACCAGCAGGACGAGCCACTGGCCCTGGCTCGGTTCGGCCTGGGCGACCTGCGGATCGGGCACGTGTCGAGCATCGAGGTGCAGGCCAACTGGAAGATCGTCATCGAGAACTACAACGAGTGCCTGCACTGCCCCACGATCCACCCCGAGCTGGTGGCCATGGTGCCGGCGTACAAGAAGGGGTCGATCTTCGAGGACGGCCGCGACGACGGCGGCGTCTCGCTCGCCGACGGCCGCACCACGGTCGCGCTGGACCCGCGGCTCAGGCTGCCCCTGCTGCCCGGGGTCCAGGAGGGCGACGGCGCCCAGTCCTACTTCGGGGCGCTGGTCTACCCCACGATGTTCCTCGACGTCGACGGGGCGGCCTGCCTGGCGACGGCCGTCTTCCCCACCGGCCCGCAGAGCTGCCTGCTCGTGACCGAGTACCTCTTCAGCCCCGAGGCGGTGGCCGACCCCGAGTTCGACCCGTCGCAGGTGGTGAGCTTCAACGAGCTGGTGATCCAGCAGGACAACGACGCCTGCGAGCGGGTCCAGCGCGGGGTCACCTCGCGCGCCTTCGACCACGGCGTCTTCCCCGAGAAGGACGCCTGGGTCTACGAGTTCGACCAGCGCTACCTGCGCGACGTCGAGACCGCCTGAGCCCCGTCCTCGCCGGCGAGGACGACGCGCGCGTCCAGCGCGACCACGCCGTCCGGGCGCGCGAGCACCGGGTTCAGCTCGAGCTCCGCCAGCTCCGGGTGGGCCGCCGCGAGCCGGGACACGCACGCGACCACCTCGGCCAGACCGTCCAGGTCGACCGGACCGCGCCCCCGCGCCCCGACCAGGACCGGCGCGCCCTGCAGGGTCAGCAGCAGCTCGCGGGCAGCGTGGGTCGAGACCGGCGCCAGGGCGCACCGGGTGTCGTCGAGCACCTCGGTGAGGACCCCGCCCAGGCCCACCATGACGACGGGGCCGAACTTGGGGTCGCGCACCGCACCCACGATCAGCTCCACCCCGCCGGTGGCGTCGAGCATCGGCTCGACCGAGACCGCGGGCGGGGCGAGCCGCGCGACCAGGTCGGCATACGCCTCGAGCACCTCGGCACGGTTGCGCAGTCCGAGGACCACCCCACCGCCCTCCGACTTGTGGAGCCGCCCGGTCGCCTTGAGCACCACGGGGAACCCGATGCCGGGGGCGTCCAGCGCCGCGGCCAGCTCGCTCGCGTCGGCCACGGACAGCGCGACCGGGAAGGCGATCCCGGCTCGGGCGAACAGCGCCCGCGACGCCGCGTAGGAGGTGTCCCTCACCGGCGCGGCCGGATCCGGAGGTGGCGGCCCCGCGGTCGGGTCGCTCGACGCCGGCTCGACCAGACCCGACAGCACCGCTGCCGCGCGGTCGACGTCACGATGCACCGGGACACCGGCCTCGGCCAGCACGCGGCTGGCACCACTGCGAGGGTCCACGGTCTGCACGACGAGCGGCTTGGCCCGGGTCGCGACCACCCCGGCCATCTCCCGGGCCGCGGCGAGCTCGGCGCCGGTCATGCCGGGGTCCCAGGCTGCGTAGCCGCCGAAGTAGCCGGTGAGCAGGACGCCGTCGACCTGGTCGGAGTCCAGCAGCACTCGGACGCCGCGGGCGTAGCTCGCCAGGTCCTGCTCGCCGGCCCCGGCGAGGTCGACCGGGTTGGTGAAGGTCGGCAGAGCCCCCAGCGCCGCCTCGAGCTCGGTCACGACCGACCCGGACAGCTGCGGGGTGTGCAGGCTCGCGACGGCGAGCGCCTCGGCGGCGAGCGCGCCGTGTCCCCCGCCGTCGGTGAGGATGGCCACCCGAGGGCCGGGCATCCGCCGGAGCGACCGGAGCGCGACGAGCAGGTCGGCGAGCTGGGCCAGGTGGTCCACCCGGTGCACTCCTGAGGCCGCGCAGGCGGCGTCGATCACCATCGAGGAGCTGGTCAGCGAGCCGGTGTGGGAGGCAGCGCTGCGCACCGCGGTCTCGCTGCGGCCGGGGGCGAGCAGGACCACCGGCTTGCCCGCAGCGCGCAGTGCCCGCGCCGCGTCGACGAACCCGCGGCCGTCCACGACGTCCTCGATGTAGATCGCGACGACCCTCGTGCCGTCGTGCTCCACGCACGCGCGCATGAAGTCCACGACCCCGAGGTCGGCCTGGTTGCCGAGCGAGACGAACCGAGAGACTCCCAGCCCCCGGTCGGACATCAGACCGGCGAGGTCCAGGACCAGGTTGCCGCTCTGGCTCAGCACGGCCACGTCACCGGGCGGGAGCAGCCCCGGCGCCAGGTGCAGGCCGCTGGTGGTGTCCACGACGCCGAGGCAGTTGGGACCGACCATCGCCGCTCCGCCGGCGCGGGCGATCGCGACCGCGTCGGCCTCCCGCCGGGCGCCCTCGGCCCCGGCCTCGGCGAGTCCCGCGGTGATCGCGACGATCGCCCGCGCCCCGGCCGCGACCGCGTCGCTCACCGCGGACACGAAACCGTCTGCGGGCACGCACAGCACCACCAGGTCGACCCCGGCACCGTGCGCGGCCGCCGCGGCCTGGACGGTGGGGTGGGTCCGCACGCCGAGGACCTCGGTGCTGCCCCGGCTGACGATCAGCACCGGGCGGTCCCCCGGCGCGGCCAGCGCACGCCGGGCGATGATGTGGCCCCACTTGGCCGGATCGTTGCCGACACCCACCACCGCGACGGAGCCGGGCGAGAAGAGGGCCTCGAGTCCGACAGGGGTCCCGGACCCGGTGGCCGCGGAGCCCGCCCGCGGCGGGAACGCCGACACGGCAGGCGACCCTTGACGCCTCATCCGCGGGATCCTAGCATCACTGACTGACTACCCAGTCAGACAAGTAGGGGATGATGGCTGCCACCGGATCGAGTGCCACCCAGGGCGACGCCGGGCGTGCCGCTGCGACCTCGCCCCGGCCCAGCCAGCGTGAGCAGGCGGCGGCCGAGGCCCGGGCCCGGATCCTCGCGGCTGCGGCCGACTGCATCGTGCGCGAGGGGCTCGCGCAGGTGCGGATGGCCTCGATCGCGCGCACCGCCGGGGTCTCGGCCGGGCTGCTGCACTACCACTTCGAGACCAAGGAGCTCCTCTTCGGCGAGGTGCTGCGCTACTCCCACGAGGTCTCGGCCGAGCTCAACCGGCGTGCGCTGGCCGAGGCCGGGAACGGCCCGGCCGAGCGGCTCTCCTCGTTCCTCGACCGGTGCCTGCCCAGCGACGAGCAGCGCGCCGACGAGTGGCTCCTGTGGCAGGAGCTCGCGCTGCTGTGCATCCGCGACCCGCACCTGGCGAAGGTCGGGACCGACCTGTACGAGGACCTCTACGCCACCGTGGCCGACATCGTGAGCGAGGGCATCGCCGCCGGAGTCTTCGTCACCGCGCTCGACCCGCGAGCGATCGCCGAGACCGCGGTCGCCCTCACCGACGGCTTCGGCGGGCGGGTTCTCGCGGGCGATCCCGACTTCGGGATCGCCCAGGCACGCAGCATGCTGGCCACCTCCGTGGGCGTCCTGGCCGGGCACGACGGGCCGCTTCCCGACCCCGCTCGGTTCGACGCCGAGCCCGGGTCATGAGCCTCCGGCCGGTGTCACGATGACTCGCCCCGACGTCGTGGTCGTGGGGGCCGGGCTCGCCGGCCTGAGCGCCGCCCGCGACCTCGAGGCCGGCGGAGCGCAGGTCACCGTGCTCGAGGCCCGCCCGCGGGTGGGCGGACGGGTCGAGCAGGTCGAGCTCGAGGACGGACGTCGGGTGCAGCTCGGCGGCGAGGTCGTCGGCAACGCCCACACCAGCTACCTCGGCCTGGTGGACGAGCTCGGGCTGACGCTGACCGCGTCGTACGTCGCGGAGCCCGGCGAGATCACTCGTCAGGTCCCCGAGTCGGTCGACATCGGCGAGTGGCCCTCGTGGTGCACCACCGCAGACCGCGCCTCGTCGGAGAAGGTCGAGGCCAGGCTCGCGACGCTGGTGGCGGCGATCGACCCCGCGGACCCGTGGGACTTCCCCGACCTGCGCCGGCTGGACAGGATGAGCGTCGGTGACTGGCTGCGCGAGGTTGACGCCTCTCCTGGCGTGATGCGCCTGTGGGAGTTGTTCCAGCTGAGCATGTCCGACGGCTCGATCGAGCGCACCAGCATGTTCGCCTATGCCCGCCAGCTGCGCGCCGGCGGCAGCACCGGCAGCTACGACGTCAACCAGTGGGAGAACCTGCGCGTGGCCGAGGGGTCCGCCACGGTCGCGCTGACGATGGCGGCGGCGCTGCGCGACGTCCGGCTGGCGACGCCGGTGCGGCGCATCCGGATCGGGGCCTACCGCCGCGAGGTCACCACAGCGGACGGCGAGACCATCCAGGCGGACGCGGTGGTGCTCGCCGTGCCGTCCGGGCCCGCGCGGGACCTCGAGATCGTTGGCGTGAGCGAGGACCGGTTGCGCTCGCTGCGGCGCCAGCGTCACGCCTGGGCCGCGAAGTTCGTCGCCGCCTACGACCAGCCGTTCTGGCGCGACGGCGCCCAGAACGCGCTCGCGGAGAGCGAGGGGGTGCTGGGCTCGACCTGGCCACAGCAGGAGGGCGTGCTCTCCGCGCTGGTCCCGCCCGAGCGCTACGCCGCCTTCGCAGCCAGCGACCCCGACACCCGCACCCGGGAGGCCCTGCAGCAGATCACTGAGCTCTACGGACCGCCGGCGATGTCACCGCAGCAGACCTGGACGCGGCTCTGGGGCACCGACCCGTGGACCCAGGGATACGTCACCAGCTGGCGTCCCGGCGACGTCACCGCCGTGGGGCCGCTGCACGGCACCCACGAGCCGCCCTTCTACGTCTGCGGTTCCGACCAGTGGGTCGCGGGCTACATGGAGGGTGCGGTCCGGACCGGTCGTGGCGCCGCAGCAGCCGCCCTGGCTGGGAGCTGACCAGAACCCACCGTCCCAGGAGGTGTCACCGCATGGACCTCGCTCTGACCGACGAGCAGCGCAGCATCGTGGAGGTGACGCGCGCCTTCGTCGAGCGCGAGCTCCACCCGCACGAGGAGGAGGTCGAACGCACCGGCGTGCTGCGTGCGGATCTCGTCGAGCAGATCCGCGCCAAGGCGCTGGCCGCCGGGCTGGTCGCCGCCAACATGCCCGAGTCGGTCGGAGGGGCGGGCCTCGACACCGTCACCTGGGTGCTCTACGAGAAGGAGCTCGGCCGGGCCGGCTACGCCCTGCAGTACACCGGTGTGCCGCGCCCGTCCAACATCCTGCTCGCCGGCACCGAGGAGCAGCGCGAGCGCTACCTGTACCCGTGCGTGCGGGGCGAGAAGGTCGACTGCCTGGCGATGACCGAGCCCGGGGCCGGCTCCGACATGCGGGCCATGCGCACCCGGGCGGTCCGCGACGACGCCGGCGGGTGGCGGATCCGTGGGACCAAGCACTTCATCAGCCACGCCGACGAGGCCGACTTCGTGATCCTGGTGGCGCTGACCGGCTCCGACGACGGGCGCCCGGCCATGTCGATCTTCCTGGTCGACCTCGACGCTCCCGGCGTGGCGGTGCACGAGGGCTACCGCAACGTCTCGCACCGCGGTTACACCAACTCGATCATCGACTTCGACGACGTCCACGTCGACGACCTCGCGCTGCTCGGGGAGGAGGGCACCGGGTTCGAGCTGGCCGGCACCTGGCTCGGCTCGACCCGGCTCCAGGTCGCGGCGGCGTGCCTGGGCCGCGCCGAGCGGGCGCTCGACCTCTCGGTCCGGCACGCAGCGAGCCGCGAGCAGTTCGGGCAACCGATCGGGCGCTTCCAGGGCATCGGCTTCAAGCTGGCCGACATGGCGACCGAGCTGCGCGCCGCCGAGCTGATGACGCTGCACGCCGCCTGGCTCTACGACCAGGGCAGCGCCACCGACGCCGACATCGCGATGGCCAAGCTCAAGGCGACCGAGATGCTGGCGATGGTGGCCGACGAGGCGATCCAGATCCACGGCGGGATGGGGCTGATGGACGAGCTCCCCCTGGAGCGGATCTGGCGTGATGCCCGGATCGAGCGGATCTGGGACGGCACCTCAGAGATCCAGCGACACATCATCAGCCGGTCCCTGCTACGACCCCTGGGAGCCTGACATGAGCCACGACGCCCCCGAGGACGCCCCCCGGAGCGTGCTGCGCACCCACAGTGAGGACGGCGTCCTCGAGGTCACCCTCGACCGCCCGAAGGCCAACGCCATCGACCTGGCGACCAGCCGCGAGATGGGTCAGGTGTTCGCCGGCTTCCGCGACGACCCCGACCTGCGGGTGGCGATCGTGCGCACCGAGGGTGAGAAGTTCTTCTGCGCCGGCTGGGACCTCAAGGCCGCCGCCGGGGGCGACGCCGTCGACGGTGACTACGGGGTCGGCGGGTTCGCCGGGCTGCAGGAGCTGCCCGACCTCAACAAGCCGGTCATCGGCGCCGTGCACGGTCTGGCGATGGGCGGCGGATTCGAGCTCGCGCTCTCCTGCGACCTGATCTACGCCTCCGAGGCGACCCAGTTCGGCCTGCCCGAGATCAACGCCGGCACCCTCGCGGACGCCGCGAGCATCAAGCTGCCCAAGCGGATGCCGTACCACGTCGCGATGGAGCTGCTGCTCACCGGACGCTGGATGCCGGCGACCGAAGCTGCGCGCTGGGGCGTGGTCAACGAGGTGCTCCCCGACGAGGCAGCGGTGCGCGCCCGCGCGTGGGAGACCGCGCGGCTGCTCGCGGCCGGCCCGCCGCTGGTCTTCGCCGCCATCAAGGAGACCGCCCGTGTCGCGGAGTCGCTGCGGTTCCAGGAGGCGCTCGACCTGGTCACGAGCAGCAGCCTGCCGAGCGTGGCCACGCTCTACTCCTCCGAGGACGGCCAGGAGGGGTTCCGTGCCTTCGCCGAGAAGCGCGCACCGGTCTGGAAGGGCCGCTGAGACCCAACGAAGGAGTGTCCGATGAACCGCAACGTCATGATCACCTGTGCCCTCACCGGGGCGGGCGAGACCGTGGACCGCTCCGAGCACGTCCCCGTGACGCCTGAGCAGATCGCCGAGTCGGGCATCGCCGCGGCCCGTGCCGGCGCGACCATCGTGCACATCCACGTCCGCGACCCCGGGACCGGGAAGGGATCGCGTGACGTCGCGCTCTACCGCGAGGTCGTGGAGCGGATCCGGGCCTCCGACGTCGACGTCGTCATCAACACCACGGCCGGCATGGGCGGCGACCTGGTGCTGGACCCGCACGACCCGACGACGTTCGTCGAGGGGACCGACCTGGTGAGCGGGGTCGACCGGCTCCCGCACGTCGAGGAGCTGCTGCCCGACATCTGCACGCTCGACTGCGGCAGCCTCAACTTCGGCGAGGGCAGCCTGGTCTACGTCAGCACGCCCGACATGCTGCGCGAGGGCGCCAAGAAGATCCAGGAGCTCGGCGTCCGGTGCGAGATGGAGATCTTCGACACCGGCCATCTCTGGTTCGCCCAGCAACTGGTGGAGGAGGGCCTGATCGACGAGCCCGCGATGTACCAGCTCTGCATGGGCATCCCGTACGGCGCCCCGGCCGACCCACTGACCCTGGCTGCGATGGTCGGGCGACTGCCCGAGGGGGCGGTGTGGGCCTCCTTCGCCCTCGGCCCGATGCAGATGCCGTGGGTGGCGCAGTCGGTGCTGCTCGGCGGGCACGTGCGGGTCGGGCTGGAGGACAACCTGTACCTGAGCAAGGGGGTCAAGGCGACCAACGCGCAGCTGGTCGAGCGGGCCCGGTCGATCGTGGAGGGCATGGGAGCCCACGTCGCCACCCCGGACGAGGGCCGCGAGATCCTCGCGCTGACGCCCCGGTGAGCCCACCGCGGGCCGGCCGGCCGGCGCCCGAGGACGTGCGGAGCGTCACCTGCGTCGGCGCGGGGGTGATCGGCGGTGGCTGGGTGGCCCACTTCCTCGCGCGCGGCTACCGCGTGCTCGCCTGGGACCCCGCGGAGGACGCCGAGGCACGGCTGCGCCACCTGGTCGACAACGCCTGGCCGGCGCTGCGCGAGCTCGGCCTCGCCGCGGGCGCGTCCCCGGACAACCTGAGCGTCGTGCCCGACCTCGCCACCGCCTGCGCCGAGGCCGACTTCGTGCAGGAGAGCGCGCCCGAGGTGCTGGCGCTCAAACGTGACCTGCTCGCCCAGATCGACCAGGCGACGCCGCCCGACGTGGTGATCTCATCCTCGACCTCGGGCTACAGCATGAGCGAGATGCAGACCGGGTGCACCCACCCCGGGCGGACCGTGGTCGGGCACCCGTTCAACCCGCCGTACCTGATCCCGCTGGTCGAGGTGGTCGGCGGTGAGGCGACAACCCCCGAGGCCGTCGCGTGGGCGAGCGACTTCTATCGTCACGCCGGCAAGTCGGTGATCACCATGGACCGCGAGGTCCCCGGGTTCATCGCCAACCGGCTGCAGGAGGCGCTGTGGCGAGAGGCGTTGCACATGGTCGCCGCCGGGGAGGCCACCGTGGAGCAGCTCGACCTGGCCATCACCGAGGGCCCGGGGCTGCGGTGGGCGGTGCAGGGCCCGATGCTGACCTTCCACCTCGCGGGAGGCCAGGGCGGCATGGCCCACATGCTCGACCACTTCGGCCCGTCGCTGCAGTCCCCATGGACCCGGCTCGTCGCGGCCGACCTCACCCCGGAGCTGCGCGACGCCGTCGTCGCGGGCTGCGAGCGTGAGGCCGAGGGCCGCAGCATCGACGACCTGGTGGCCGAGCGCGACCGGAGCGTGATCGCGATCCTGCGGGCGCTGGGACGCACGTGAACGCCGGCCCCGTGGTCTGGCGCGAGCCCGTCCAGGACGCGTGGATCGACTACAACGGGCACCTCTCGGAGCCCTACTACGTGCTGGTGTTCGGGCATGCGACCGACGCCGTGATGGAGCAGGTGGGGCTCGGCACGCAGTACCGTGAGGCGCAGGACGCCTCGCTCTACACGGTCGAGGCTCACGTGAGGTACCTCGGCGAGGTGGCCGCGCGCAGCGACCTCGAGGTGCGTTCCTCGATCATCGGCGTCACCGACAAGCTGCTCTGGATCTGGCACGAGCTCTGGGTCGAGGGCCGGTTGTGCGCCACCGAGGAAGTGCTCGGCGTGCACGTGTGCCGGGGCATCGCCTCAGCCCTGCCCGACGACGTGGTCGAGCGCGCTCGCGCCGGCCTCGTGGCGCCCCCCTCGCAGGCCGGCGCGCAGATCCGGCTCCGCCGCGACTAGCCGGAGTCGCCACCCGACGAGGAATTCTGCGCGGCCGGGGTGTCGCCAGACTGGGCGGCGAGCTCGAGGGCCCGGTTGATCAGCCGCTGGGCGCGCTGGGTGGCGGTGCCATAACCGTCGAAGTCGCCGTCCTTGAGTGCCTGCTCGGCCTCGGAGAAGGCATCGTCGGCCCGCTGCAGCAGCCGCAGCACCTCCGGGTCGGTCGGCCCGGTCGGCCCGGTCTGGCCGCCCTGGTCGTTGCCTTGGTCGTTGCCTTGGTTGTTGCCTTGGTCCTGCTGGCCGTCGGTGCGCGGCTCACCGGGGACCGCGATGCCCGGCACCTCGCCGCCCGCGTTGCGCAGCACGTCGTTGAGCGCCTCGGTCAGCGTGGTGCCGAAACCGGCCTCCTTGCCGAACGAGGCGAGCACGAAGCGCAGCACCGGGTAGGTGCCCTCACCGTTCTCACGCAGCGCGTAGACCGGCTGCACGTAGAGCAGCCCGCCCCCGACCGGCAGGGTCAGCAGGTTGCCGTAGCGGATCTCGGAGTTGTTGCGGATCGGCAGCAGCGCGTCCTGGATCCGCTCGTCGGCCGCGAAGGTGTTGGCGATCTGCGAGGGTCCGTCGACGGCGGTGTCGTCGGGCAGCCGCAGGATCCGGATCGAGCCGTAGTCCGGGTCGGTGGCGTCGGAGTTCACCGAGATGAAGGACGCCAGGTTGTCGCGGGCGTTCGGCGTGTACACGCTGGTCAGCGAGAAGACCGGCGAAGGTGGCGCGGGGGTGGCCGCCGGTTCGCTGGCGGCCTCCTCCTCGGACTCCTCCAGCGAGCTCTTGCCACGCTCGGGCAGCTGCACCGAGAGCCGGTACGGCGGCTGCTTCTGGTTGCTCGTCGGGTCGGCCGCGTCCTCGGGCACCTTCCACAGGTCCAGGCCCTTGTAGAAGTCCTGCGCCTGGGTGACGTGGTAGCTGGCGAGGATCGAGCGCTGCACCTTGAACATGTCCTCGGGGTAGCGCAGGTGCTCCAGCAGCGACTCGGGGATCTCCTCGCGCGGCTTCACCACGCCGGGGAACACCTCCTCCCAGGCCTTGAGGATCGGGTCCTCGTCCCAGGCGTAGAGGGTCACGGTGCCGTCGTAGGCGTCGACCGTGGCCTTGACCGAGTTGCGCATGTAGTTGACCTCGTCGCTGGGCAGAGCGGCGTACGTCGGGGTCGGCGTCAGCGCGTCGGAGGTCATCTCCTCGAAGGAGTCACGCTCGCTGTTGGGGTAGCGATCGGTCATCGTGTAGCCGTCGAGGATCCACTGCACGCGGCCGTCGACGACGGCGGGATAGGGATCGCTGTCGACGGTGAGCCACGGGGCGACCTTCTGCACCCGCTCGCGGGGCTCGCGCACGTAGAGGATCTTGGACTCGCTGTTGACCCGGTTGGACAGCAAGATGTTGGTCTCGCCGAACCGCAGCGAGTAGAGCAGCTTGTTGAACAGCCCGCCGACCTTCACCCCGTCCTCGCCGCCGTAGGTGTTGTTGCCCTCGCCGGTGCTGGCCTCCTCGGGCACGTCGAGCTCGACGTCGGTGCCCCCGTCGGGCTTGCCGACGATGGAGTAGGACGGGCTCTTCTCACCGAAGTAGATCCGACCCTCGTAGCCGTCGTCGGACAGCTGGCTCAGCTCGCCCTTGGGCGGCAGGTCCTCCTCGGCCCAGGGTGGCTCCTGCTCACCGGCGGGCTGGGGCTCGTTGTCGGCCGTCCGGTTGTTGCCGTACGCGGCGATGATGCCGTAGCCGTGGGTGTAGACCGTGTGGTCGTTGGCCCAGTTGCGCTGGTCGGCGTTGAGCCCCGACTGGTCGAGCTCGCGCACACCGAGCACGACGTCGCGGGTCTCCCCCTCGATGTCGTAGCGGTCGACGTCGAGCTCGGGGGCCACCGAGTAGTAGCCGCGCACCTGCTGCAGCTGGTTGAACGCCTGGTTCATCCGGGCGGGGTCGATCAGGCGGATGCCGGGCAGCGACTCCGCGCTGGCCTGGAGCTGCTCGGAGGTCACGTTGACCGTCGCGTCGTAGTCCTGCACCTCGGAGCCCTGAACCCCGAACGCCTCTCTGGTCGCGGCGATGTTCTTGGCCAGGAAGGTCTCCTCCTTGTCTGGCTCGGAGGGCTTGACCTGGAACTGCCACACCAGGCTCGGCCACACCGCGCCCAGCAGCACCGCGGAGAGCACCAGCAGACCCAGCCCGACGGTGGGCAGGAGCCAGGTGCGGCGCGCGATGTTGGCGAAGAAGAGCAGGGCGCAGATCACCGCGATGAACATGAGGATGTTCTTGGCCGGAAGCACCGCGTTGAAAGCGGTGTAGTTGACCCCGGTGAAACGGCGGCCCTGGTCGGTGGTGAGGTCGAAGCGGTCCAGCCAGTAGTCGGCGGCCTTGGCCAGCACGAAGAACCCCAGCAGCACCGAGAACTGCACCTGGGCGGCCGAGGTGACGCGCTGCCCGAGCGGGTTCTGCAGCCGGATGCCACCGAAGAGGTAGTGGGTGATGACCGCGGCGATCAGCCCGATGACGAAGGCCATCATCAAGAAGTCGACCACGTAGTGCCACCACGGCAGGGAGAACACGAACCAGCCGATGTCGCGGCCGAAGTAGGGGTCCGCACGCTCGAAGCGCTGCCGGTTCCACCACAGCAGGAAGGTGCGCCACTGGCCCGAGGCCGACCCGCCGGCGATCGCCAGCAGCAGACCGCCGACGACCACCATCAGCAGGAGCCGGATCGGGTAGATCGCCTCGCGGTACTGCTGCACGTGCAGCTCCTGCGGGCGCGGGCGGTACGCCGGCCGGTGGCGGTAGGCGAGGTAGACGTTGGCCAGCACCACGGCGGCGAAGACCAGCCCGAAGATCACGAACAAGCCGCTCTTGGTCAGGATCGTGGTGGTGAAGACACCGCCGTAGTCGATGCTGTTGAACCACAGCCGGTCGGTCCAGATGCCGGTGAAGGCAGACATCGAGAAGAAGAGCACCAGCAGGATCGCGCCGGTGATCAGCAGCGCACGCCTGCGCCCCGGTCGCACCTGGGCGGTCGCCCGCTCCTGTCCGCCCTCGTCTCCCTCGTCCTCGGGGAAGAGTCCGCTCACCGGTTCCTCACTGTCCTTCGTGCCGTCATGGGGGCCGTCATGGGGCTCACCCCAACGTCTTCTGCAGCAACTCTAGGAGGGTGGGCACAAGGTCGGGCGCCTCGAGCACCGCCAGGTCCTCGTCGCGCGAGCGCAATCGCATCGCCGCGTAGGTCCCGCCGCCGCGCAGCGCGCCCGCCACGATGCGGACCTCCTCGCGCTCGGGGTGGCCCTGGGCGAAGCGCGCCGCGTCCTCCAGGTCCTCGGGCACCTCGCCCACCGACGGGGGCAGCACCACTCGCTCCACCACGACCGCGGTGCCGCGGACCTCCTCGGGCCACTCGATCTGGTCGAGCAGCTGCTCCAGGGACAGCTCGGCGGGCAGGTCGCCCTGCTCGATCGTCACCAGTGTCTGGGGGTCGACATCCGGCGGCAGCCCGACGATCTCGGCCGCGCGCGGGTCGGCGTCGAGCACGTCCCCGGCAGGCACCAGGGCGTAGAGCTGCGCCGCCTGGTCCCAGCCGGCGGCCGCGGCGTGGCGCTCCAGCTCCAGGACTGCGGCCCGCAGCGTCAGGTCGACCGCGGGGGTGAGCTCGTCGTCAGGATCCATCAGGGGCACCTCGGTAGCTCGGCGTCGGGGTCGTCGGTGTGGGTCCGGATCGCGTCGATGGCATCGCCCAGGGTCCGCACCGGCACCAGGCTGATGTCGTCGCCCGCCGGCACCCCCTCGGCCTCCTCGCAGTTGCTGCGGGGCAGCAGGAAGAGGGTCGCTCCGTCGCGCTCGGCCCCCAGGATCTTCTGCTGCACCCCGCCGATGGCGCCCACCTTGCCCTCGGCGTCGATCGTCCCGGTCCCGGCGATGGAGCCCTCACCGGTCAGCGCGCCCGGGGTCAGCCGGTCATAGACCGCCAGGGCGAAGACCATCCCCGCGCTGGGCCCGCCGATGCGGTCGTCGAGCCCGACGTCGACGGTGAACGGGAAGCGGTAGCCCGTGCCGGGGAAGATGCCGATCAGGGCCCTGTCGGCGTCCTTGTCGTCGGCCTGGGTCGTGAGCCGCACGGTGCGCTCGCGGCCCTTGCGTCGCACCACGACCTCGACCTCGTCGCCGGGGTCGAGGCGGCCGACGGCGTCGAAGACCGCCTCCACGTCAGGGGTCCTCATCGCGCCGATGGAGACGATCTGGTCACGCACCTGCAGCTTCTCCGCGGCCGCGCCGCCCGGTGTGAGGCCGAGCACCACGGGGAAGCTGGAGAGCGTGATGTCGAGCTCTCGCAGGGCTGCGGCGACCGCGGTGTCCTGCGAGCCGACCATCTGCGCAGCCGACTCGGCGCGCTCGTCGGAGTTGGAGGTCTGCTCCGGGTAGGCCACGGCGCGCGGGATCAGCGCGACTCCGGGGCGCCACCACGCGGCAACCGCCTCGAGCAGACCCACCTCGTGCTCGGGCGTGGTCTCGGAGACCGTCACCAGTCGCAGCGAGCCCTCGGTGTCGTAGCTGCGGCGCCCCTCGACGCGCACCAGCGGCTTGCCCTGCTCCTGGGCGAAGACGTCGAGCGTCGGGCCGGGCTCGAGGGTCACGAAGGGCACCGGGGCCCGCACCGCCGCCGCGACGAGCATGAGCAGCAGTCCCACGGCCGTGAGGATCGCTGCGGTGCGGCGGTTCATGGCGCAACCCTGTCACGGGCCACCAGGGACGCCGGTGGGTCGGTCGGATGCCGGGCCGCGGTCTAGTCGGTGCGTCGCGAGGGACGCACCGCGATGCCGGTGCTGCGGTCGTGGACCGCGGGCAGGCGCGGGTACTTCCCGGCGGGGTGGGGTCGCTCGATCGCGGCCGCGAACTTCTCGTACGCCGCCTCGGCCTTCTCCTCGCTGTCGTCGTGGCGGGGACGGCCGATCCAGGCTGCCCACAGCATCGCCACCACGCTCAGCCCGCCAGCGGGCGCGAGCCACCAGAGGATGTCCATGCCCGTCAGGCTAGGAGCCGGGCGCCGCCCGGACACGCAGGCGCGCTCAGGGGGTGCCGACCCACTCCTCCTCGCCGTCGGCGAAGACCTGGTGCTTCCAGATCGGGACGGTGGCCTTGAGGTCGTCGATCAGCGCACGGGCGGCGTCGAAGGCCTGCCCGCGGTGCGACGCGGCCGCCGCCACGACGACGGCCGCGTCGCCGATCGCCAAGGGGCCCACCCGGTGCAGTGCGGCCACGGCGTGGACCGGGTGCTGCTCCGCGATCCGGTGGGCCACCTCGCCGAGGCGCTCCAGCGCGGTCGGGTGGGCGGAGTAGTCCAGGCAGGCCACCCCGCGCGACTGGTCGTGGTCGCGCACCGCTCCCACGAAGAGGGCGACCCCTCCGGCGCTGTCGTCGCCCACCGCGGTGAGCACCTCGGTGACGTCGAGCGGGGTCTCCCGGATGTCGAGCAGCCGGACGACGGGCGCGGCCGCAGGGTCGCCGGAGACGTCCGCGACGGGGTGCGGGTCGCCTGTGTCGGGAGCGGGAGTCGGCTGTGCTGGCACCTCTCGAGCCTAGCCCCGGCGGCCCGGGAGCGTTGGTGTGCTGCCGGTACCGTGGAGGCCATGAACGACCGGCCCGACCCCGAGCCCGACCCCGACGAGCCGCAGCCCAACCCGTTCAGCGGGACGCCGTTCGAGCAGATGTTCCGTCAGCTCAGCGAGCAGCTCGGTCAGGGCGGCACCCCGGACCTCTCCGCCCTGGGCCTGCCCGGCAACCTCGGCGGCTCCGGTTCCGGCGGCTTCGACTTCTCCGCGCTGCTGAGCCAGATGCAGTCGATGATGCAGCCCTACGAGGGCAACGTGAACTGGAAGCTCGCGGGCGACGTGGCTCGTCGCTCCGTCGCCGGCGACCCCGACCCCTCGGTCTCCGCCAGCGAGGAGTCCCGCATCGCCGACGCGGTGACCCTGGCCGACCACTGGCTCGACGAGGTGACCGACTTCCCCAGCGGCGTGCAGACCGCCACCGGATGGAGCCGCGCGCAGTGGATCGAGGAGACCACCCCGACCTGGCGCCAGCTGGTCGAGCCCGTCGCTGCGCACGTCGTCTCCGCCATGGGCGAAGCGCTTCCCGCCGAGGCCAAGGCGATGGCCGGCCCGCTGCTGGGGATGCTCGGTCAGGCAGGTGGCGCGATCTTCGGCTCCCAGATCGGCCAGGCCCTGGGCGAGCTGGCCACCGAGGTGCTGACCGGCACCGACATCGGTCTCCCGCTCGCGCCGGTCGGCCGCGCCGCCCTGGTGCCCCACAACGTCTCGGCCTTCGCCGAGGGCCTCGACGTGCCCGCTGAGGACGTCCGGGTCTACCTCGCGCTGCGCGAGGCCGCCCACCAGCGCCTCTACGCCCACGTCCCCTGGCTGCGCGCGCACGTCGTGGGCGCCATCGAGGACTACGGTCGCGGCACCACGATCGACGTCTCCCACATCGAGGAGCAGCTGCGCGGCATCGACCCCACCAACCCCGAGGCGATGCAGGAGGCGCTGGGCTCGGGCCTCTTCGAGCCGCAGAAGACCCCCGCCCAGGAGGCCGCGCTGCAGCGGTTGGAGACGGTGCTGGCCCTGGTCGAGGGCTGGGTGGACGACGTCGTGGCGCAGGCCACCGACGACCGACTGCCCAGCGCGGTCAAGCTGCGCGAGATCGTGCGGCGGCGCCGTGCCGCAGGTGGGCCGGCGGAGGACACCTTCGCCGCACTGGTCGGCCTGGAGCTGCGGCCCCGACGGCTGCGGGACGCGGCGGCGCTGTGGGCCAACCTGCGCTCCTCGCAGGACGTCGCAGCCCGCGACGCGGTCTGGGCACACCCTGACCTGATGCCCACCGCAGCCGACCTGGACGACCCGCTGGGCTACGCCGAGCGGCGCACCGCCGACGACGAGCGCGTGGCCGGCGAGCTGGAGGGCGTGGACTTCGACGCCGAGCTGGCCAAGCTGCTCAAGGAGGGCCAGGACCGCACCGGCGACCAGATCGACGACTCAGGCGACGACTCGGGCGACGACTCGGGCGACGACTCAGGCGAGGACGGGGAGGCCCCGTCGCAGTGAGCGTGCTCGACGCCCGCGACGCGACGCTGCAGGCGTTGGACCGGTGGGAGCCACCGACCTCGGAGCAGTCCCAGCTCCAGACCCGGTTCGTGGACCACCTGCGGACCCACCGCGACGGCCTGCTGCGCACCTGCCGTCCCGACCACATCACCGCCAGCGTGCTCGTGATGTCGCCCGACACCTCCGAGGTGCTGCTGACGCTGCACGCCAAGGCGCGGCAGTGGTTCCAGCTGGGCGGACACCTCGAGCCCACCGATGCCGACGTCGTGGCCGCCGCCACCCGCGAGGCCCGCGAGGAGTCCGGGATCACCGGGCTGGCCCTGCACCCCGACCCGGTCCACCTCGACGAGCACCCGGTGCCGTTCTGCGGCGAGGGCGCCCACCACCTCGACGTGCGCTTTGTCGCGGTCGCCGACCCGCACTGCTCGCACACGGTGAGCCAGGAGTCGGTGGACCTGCGGTGGTGGCCCGTGGACGACCTCCCGGGTGACGACCTAGGGGAGCTCGTCGACCTCGCCCGCCACCGCGTCCTCGGCAGCTGACCCGCCCCCGTCGAGGATCCCGTTGACCACGCCGTCCAGCTCGCCCGCGAGGTCCTCGGGCGCGACCCCCGCTCGGGCGGCGCACTCCACCCCCTCGAGGAAGCCACGGGCCCGCTCCGTACGCGGGTAGCGCTCCACGAGCCGCCAGAAATGCTCGTTGTGGCCGTGCTCCAGCAGGTGCGCCAGCTCGTGCACCAGCACGTAGTCCACGACCCAGGCGGGCATGCCCTGCAGCCGCGTCGACAGCCGGATCGAGCCGTCATCGGGGGTGCACGAGCCCCACCGGGAGTTCTGGTTGGCGGCCCAGCGCACCGACGCCGGCCGGGCCAGCCCTTCGAGGTACTTCGCGGACAGGGCCCGGGCCCGCGCCATCAGCTTCTCGTCGCTGGGCTTGCGACGCGCCTCCGAGCGCCGCAGCCGCTCCAACATGGTGTCGACCCACTCCGCCTCCTGGGCGCGGGTGAAGCGGGCCGGCACGAGCACCACGACCCGGCCGTCGTTCTCGCGATAGGCGGAGACGGTGCGCCTGCGACGTCGGCTCCGACGCACCTCGACCTCGCCCGGCGACGGGCTCGCCGCGTCGGGTCCGAGGGTCATGGGAGGCAAACTACTCCCCCGCGACCGACCGGCGCCCCCACGCGGGGAGTCCTCGGTGCGGGCCTCACGTCCCACCCTTGCCGGGCCGGCTCCAGGCCAGCAGCCGCTCGACGGACCAGGTGGTGACCACGCGCTCGGGCGGCACACCGAGCCGCGCAGCACGCTGCGCACCGTAGGAGAGGAAGTCGAGCTGGCCCGGCGCGTGGGCGTCGCTGTCGATGGCGAACAGGCACCCCGCGGCCAGGGCCTCCTCGATCAGCTCGTCGGGTGGGTCGCAGCGCTCCGGTCGGCTGTTGATCTCCACGGCGACCTGGTGCTCGGCGCAGGCGGCGAAGACCTCCTCGGCGTCGAACTCGCTCTGCGGGCGCACGCCCCGACGACCGCGCACCAGCCGGCCCGTGCAGTGCCCGAGGACGTCGACCTGGGGGCGGCCCACCGCCGCGACCATGCGGCGCGTCATCGCCGCGCGGTCCATGCGCAGCTTGGAGTGCACGCTGGCCACCACCACGTCGAGGCGGCCGAGCAGCTCCTCGCTCTGGTCGAGCGCGCCGTCGTCGAGGATGTCGACCTCGATGCCCCGCAGCAGCCGGAAGCCGTCAGCAAGATGGTCGTTGACGGCATCGACGACGCCGAGCTGCTTGGTCAGTCGGGCCGCACTCAGGCCGTTGGCCACGCGCAACCGGGGCGAGTGGTCGGTGAGGGCGAGGTAGTCGCGACCCAGCTCGATCGCGGTCATCACCATCTCCTCGATCGGGGAGCCGCCGTCGGACCAGTCGGAGTGGCTGTGCAGGTCACCGCGCAGTCGCTCGCCGAGGTCGCCCCCGTCGGCCAGCGGCCCCGCGGTGCGCTCGAGCTCCTCGAGGTACTCCGGCATCCGACCCTCGTGCACGTCCTGCACCACCGCCGCGGTCGCCCTGCCCGATCCCCTCGAGCTCGCGCAACGTGCCGTGCTCACAGCGCCGGGCGATCTCCTCCGGCCCGGTGGACAGCACCGTGGCCGCGGCCTTGCGGAACGCCTTGACCCGGTAGGTGTCACCGAGCTGGCGTTCCAGCAGGAACGCGACCCGCCGCAGCGCGCTGGCGGGGTCCGAGGGCAGTGCTGCGCTCATCGCGGCCTCACCCCTGGTCCCGGAGCCATCGACGGGTCGACCGGAGCAGGGCGCGCTGCGAGGTGCCGAGCACCGAGCGGGCCGGGTCCGGGGCCCCGTCGTAGGCCGCCCGCACCAGGTCGAGCAGGGCGGCACGGCCGCGCTCCTGGGAGACGTAGGCGCACGTCGCGGCGGCCCCGGTGTAGTTCTCCTCCACCCAGGTCGGGTCGTAGAAGGCCCGGCGTCCCGGTCGGGCGCTCACCCGCGCCGCGAAGCTGCGGTAGCGGTCGGGGCCCAACGAGCGGGCCGCTCGACCGGTCTCCTCCTCGCCGAGCTCGACGTAGCGAGCCAACCCCTCGGCGTACAGCGGCGGGGCGGACTGCCCCCACTGGAAGGCCAGCGCGTGCACCGACTCGTGGGCCGCCACCTTCTCCGGGCCCTGGGCGCTCAGCGCACCGATGTCGATCACCACCCGCGAGCCGTCGAAGACCTCCCCGCGCCCGCGCTGGCCGGTGTCGGCGAGCTCCTGAGGGTCGACGGCACGGTAGTTGTGGGCCGACCCGATGAAGTCGCCGTTGCTCCCGCCGTAGAGCCGCTCGCGCGCCTCCGGCCAGCCCAGGGTGATGCAGATCCGCGACACCCCGCTGGGCGGCAGCACGGCATCCATCGCCCGAGCCGCCCCGGCGTCGACATCGGCGAGGATCCGCTCGGCGACCACGGCGTCCGCGACCCGGGAGATCAGCACGACCCGGGAGCCGACCACCGCCTGCACCGGCGCGAGCAGCCAGGGCGCCGCGGTGGAGTCGCGGAGCGGGCCGAGCATCTGCACCCGGGCGCCACGCTTCGGCGGCTTGAAGACGGTCAGGTCGCACAGGTGGGCGAACGGCTCTGCGTCGCACCCGTCGATGCGGTAGGCCACCACGCCACGGACCGTGGCGTTGACCGGTCCGCCCTCGGCGTTGCGCCAGCGCTCGTCGGCGGACTGCAGCAGGAAGGAGCGCTCGATCGTCGGCACGGCGTGCAGACCGTCCCACATCTGCTCCCACTGGGTGGGGTCACTGGGTCGGGCGTAGTCGAGGAAGGCTTGGCGGTCGCCCCCGTCGAGCAGGTCGGTCAGCTCCTGCGCGAGCGCGTCGAGGTCGGCCTGGGTCAGGGCGTTCTCGCCCGCCTTCTGCTGCTGCTTCTTCTTTCGCCGGCGGCGAGGCCTGCCGGTGCGCTGGGGGTCCAGGGCGGTCGGCTCGTCCTCGGAGCATGCGGTGAGCACGCCCGCGCCGGCTGCCAGCAGTACCGTGCGGCGGTCGAGCGCGTGACGCATCGGCCCCCTCCTGACGCAGCCCGAGCAACGTACTAATTCTCGTCCACAGTACGCCGCAGCACATCGTCGCAGGTCAGAGCACAGAGACCCGGCCTCCGGCCGCTGCGCGTCCCCAGGGCCGAGTCGGCGATCCGGGGACGACACGCCGGGGTCTTCCACAACCCTCGGCGAGCCGTCCCCATGTTGTCCACAGGGTTTTCCACAGCGGTGGACAGGTTGTCGCGGCCATTGCATTGACCGCGCTCGCGGGCGCTCGTAGGTTCGTCGACATCGAGGCCCCGGGGCCTCCGGGCTCAGGTCGCAGGGGAAGGTGAGCTGAGTCCGGAGCTCCGGGGCCGCTGTCGTCTCCGGCGCTTCTCCGGCCCGCTTCGGCACGGGCCGAGCGTGTCTGCCTCAGTGCCTCACCAGTCGAGCGAGGGCGTCCCGAACCGCAGCGCCACCAGCTCCGGCCCCCGGTCACCGAGGTTCTCCACGGGCCCCCAGTCGGCCAGGCCCAGCGCGGCCGAGGCCGGGGTGACCACCAGCCACACCCAGCGCCCCTGGGCCTCGCCCACCAGCACCGCGCGGTCCCACGGCTCGTCGTCCTGCCGCCCGCCGGGGTCCCCCGTGGTCGGCAGCAGCCAGAGCGGCACCATGGCACCGCCGATCCGCGCGCGCGTCTGCACCGCATGTCCCTGGGTGTGCACGCCCGGGTCGTCGTGCACCACGCCGGCGACCCGCGCCCCCAGGCCGGTGCCGGGCTCCTCGGTGACCACGGTCAGCGTGGCCGGCCCGTCGGTCTCGGTCATCCCGCCGCAGGTCACGAAGGTCGCCGCGGCCGACCCGCCCTCGCTCGCCGTGCCCAGGGTACCGACGGTGCCGAAGTCGTTGATGCTCCATCCCGGCGGCATCGGCCACGGGGTCCAGGACGGGAGCGTGCCCGCCCGCTCCAGGTGATCGGCCAGGCTGTCGTAGTCCGGCGTCTCCGGGCGCCACACCGGCGTCACCGACCCGTGCATCGGGCACGACCAGACGCCCCTGCCGGACTCGATCTCACCGGGGCAGCGCGGACACTCGGCGCGCATGGTCATGCCTCCTACGGTCCCACAGGGATGGCCCGTCCGGAGTCTGCCCGGGTCGCCCGTCGCGGGCTAGCGTGAGGGCATGGCAACGCCCCCTGCCGGGACCCGCATCGCCGCGGTCGGTGCCGTGATCCGCGACGACCGTGACCGGTTGTTGCTGATCCGGCGCGGCCGCGAGCCGGGACGAGGCCGCTGGTCGATCCCCGGCGGTCGGGTCGAGCCCGGCGAGAGCGCGCGCGACGCGGTCGTGCGCGAGGTCGAGGAGGAGACCGGTCTGCGCGTCGTGGTCACAGGTCTCGCCGGGTTCGTCGAGCGCCCCGGCCCCGACGGCGTGGTCTACGAGATCGAGGACTTCTTCGCCCGCGTGGAACCGGGCACGGATCCCCACCGGCTGGTGGCCGGAGACGATGCCGAGGACGCCCAGTGGTGGCCGACCCACCGGATCGAGGGTCTCGACTGTGTCGAGGGGCTCACCGATGCGCTCGTGGGCTGGGGCGTGCTGCTGAGAAGTTCGCAACAGCCGTGAGCCTGCCCGTAGATCGCCCCGATGTCTGTTCGGGGGATATGAGTAGTACGCGCGCCCTGCGAGCATGATGCTCCGGTTGCCCACGGAGACAGGACTGCAGATGAGCATGGGACTGGTGCATGCGCGCTCGCGCTACCGCTTGGGACTGCTGGCTGCCAGCCTGCTTGCTTCGGTCGGGCTGGCCGCCGTGCAGGCTCAGAACCCGGCAAGCGCGGCTGCGGAGACGAGGATCGTCAACTCCGCGTGCACCAGCAAGACCGACAAGCTGCGATGGAACGGGGGGCTGCCCGACGGCGTCGGCATCAGCCCCAAGCCGTGGCCCCGCGGCCGTGTGGTGCTGTGCTACACGAAGTACCGGATCCTCGACGAGGACCCCAACGCGGACTACTACAAGGTCGTGGCCACGGCCAGCTACACCTTGACCAAGGGCGCGCGCTCCTACCCCGCCAACCTCAACCAGGTGATCGTCTCCTCGAGAAGCGCGAAGAACAACGTCTACGGTGCGACCAAGGGGTTCACCTCGAAGAAGGCGTGCTCATCGCCGTTCAGCCTCAGCTTCTCCGTGGGGCCCTTCGGGGTCTCGACCTCTCCCAAGGTCTGCGACGGCTACAAGGCCACCCGCCACATCTTCGAACCCGACCAGGCCTACTGGCGTGCGGCCAAGGCAGGCGGCTTCCCGCGGCTTCGCACGGCCTTCGCGCAGAAGGTCGGCCAAGGCGTCAAACCGAAGTTCGACGTGCTCTTCGCCATCCCTCGCTACGAGAACAAGTGGAACAACGCCGGCGGCTACTGGGTCAGCAAGAAGCACGTGGTCTGGAAGACCTTCCTCGATCGCTGAGGTCGTGTGTCAGCGTCGGCCGGTCCTCACCGTTCGGCAACCTCAGTCGTTGTCCGGGCCCGGCCAGTTCTTGTCAGGCTGAGGAGTAGGACGCCCGGGCTGCTCGCCACCGCGCGACTCGAGGTAGTTGTTCTTCGGCACCATCACCTTGCGCCGGAAGATGCAGACCACCTTGCCGTCCTGGTTGTAGCCGATGGTCTCGACGTGGACGACGCCGCGATCGTCCTTGGACTTCGACTCCCACTTGTCGAGCACCCGGGTCTCGCCGTAGAGGGTGTCGCCGTGGAACGTCGGGGCGACGTGGCGCAGCGACTCGATCTCCAGGTTGGCGATCGCCTTGCCCGAGATGTCAGGCACCGACATGCCCAGCAGGATCGAGTACACGTAGTTGCCGACCACGACGTTCTTGCCGAACTGGGTGGTCTCCTCGGCGTAGTGCTCGTCGAGGTGCAACGGGTGGTGGTTCATGGTGAGCAGGCAGAACATGTGGTCGTCGAACTCGGTGACCGTCTTGCCGGGCCAGTGCTTGTAGGTCGCTCCGACCTCGAACTCCTCATAGCTGCGGCCGAACTGCATGCTCACTCCTCCAGGTGGTCTGTGTCGCGCCACATCCTGCCAGTCACGCTCACCCCCGCCTGCGCGGGTGCGTTTCCGCGCACAAGACCGCACATGCGCGCTCTAGGCCCGCCTACGACGTGGAAGCGCGGTCTTGTGCCCGACAACCCACCCGACGAGGTCAGCGCCACGTGGTGGGGACGCCGTGCGGCACCGTCGTCCCGAGCACCCGCGCCTCGCCCCCGGGCCACAGCCGCAGCGAGACCTCGAAGACCGGCTCGGGATCGCGTCGCACCGGCTCCACGGCGATGTGCGCCAGCCGTCGGGTCGCGGTGGCGGTCTCACCCAGGGCATCGAGTCGCGCGGTGACCACAGCCTGCTCGTCGGCGGGCAGGTACTGCCACATCACCGAGTGCCACACCACCGTCGTGGTGCTCTGCGCCAGGTCCAGGTCGAGCAGGAACTCCGCCGCACCCTGCCGACGCAGGTCCACCGGCAGCGTGGCCGCCACCTGGAAGGCGCTGCGCAGCCGCTCGAGCCGAGCGCGCATGTCGGCCCAGACGTACGCCGTGAGCGCGAGCCTTCCCTCGGGGGCGGTGACGTCGACCGGGCGCAGGTCGCACCCGCGCCGCTCGACGACCGCGAGCTGGGGCCACGGCTCGGGCGAGCAGCCCTGCCAGGCGTCCCCGATGCGCAGTGCCGACCCGGGGTCGCCGTGCTCGGTGCCGGTGGAGTCGAGGTAGCAGAACCGGTCCGCGCGCAGGTTGAGTCCGCCGGAGGCCCCGATCTCCACCAGCCGCACCGGGAGGTCCCGTGGCAGGTGCAGCAGGGCGCCGTACAGGGCGGTGGCGCGGCCGACCTCGTTGGTCTGGGGCGGGCGGTCGAGCCACTCGCGCACCTCGTCGGTCTGCCGCTCGAGCAGCCCTCGGAACGACGCCCAGCCGCCGCCTCGCTGCCAGGTGCCACCGACCGAGGGGTAGTGGGCGGCAAGCTCGCCTGCCCGCCGCTCCAGCACCAGCCGGTGGACCGATCCCATCAGCCGCAGCCCGAGCGCGTCGGCGACCGGGTCGTCGCCGTCGTAGGAGCCGAGCACCTCGGCGACTGGTCCCCCCGCGACCAGGTCGTCGGCGGCAAGGTGGAGCAGGTCGCCGTACATCGGCGACCCGTGGTCACCGCAGGCCCGGGCCTGCAGCCGCAGCGCGCCCTCGAGGTCCATGGCGCCAGCCTGCCAAACCGCGCGGGGTCTCGACAGGCTCGACCACCGAGGGGAGATCAGCCCTTGAGCTTGTAGTCCTCCAGGAGACGGCGACCGATGATCATCCGCTGGATGTCGGCGGTGCCCTCGCCGATCAGCAGCATCGGCGCCTCGCGGTAGAGCCGCTCGATCTCGTACTCCTTGGAGAAGCCGTAGCCGCCGTGGATCCGGAAGGAGTCCTCGACCACCTGCGAGCAGTACTCCGAGGCGAGGTACTTCGCCATCCCGGCCTCGAGGTCGTTGCGCTTGCCCTTGTCCTTGACCCGCGCGGCCTTGACCATCATCGCGTGGGCGGCCTCGACCTTGGTCGCCATCTCCGCCAGCCGGAACAGCACGGCCTGGTGCTCGGCGATCTTCTTGCCGAAGGTCTCGCGCTGCTGGGAGTACTGCGCGCCCAGCTCGAAGGCGCGCAGCGCGACCCCGCAGCCGCGGGCGGCGACGTTGACGCGGCCGACCTCGACGCCGTCCATCATCTGGTAGAAGCCCTTGCCGGGCGCGCCGCCGAGGATCTGGTCGGCGGAGATCTGGTGGCCCTCGAACACCATCTCGGTGGTGTCGACGCCCTTGTAGCCCATCTTGTCGATCTTGCCGGGGATGGTGACGCCCTGAGCCGTCTCGCCGAAGCCCGGCTCCTTCTCCACCAGGAACGTCGTCATGTTCTTGTAGACGCTGTCAGCGCCCTCGTCGGTCTTGACCAGGACCGCGATCAGGTTGGCCGAGCCGCCGTTGGTCAGCCACATCTTCTGGCCGGTGATCGCGTACCCGTCGTCGTTCTTGACGGCCTTGGTCTTGATCGCCGAGACGTCGGACCCGCAGCCCGGCTCCGACATCGAGAAGCCGCCGCGGACCTCGCCGGTGGCCATCTTCGGCAGGTACTTCTGCTTCTGCTCCTCGGTGCCGTGGTGCAGCAGCATGTAGGCCACGATGAAGTGGGTGTTGATGATGCCGGAGACGCTCATCCAGCCGCGCGCGATCTCCTCGACCGCGAGGGCGTAGGTCAGCAGGGACTCGCCGAGGCCGCCGTACTCCTCGGGGATCATCAGGCCGAAGAGGCCCAGCTCCTTGAGGCCCTCGACGATCTCGGTGGGGTACTCGTCCTTGTGCTCCAGCTCGGTCGCGACCGGGATGATCTGCTCGTTGACGAACTCCCGCACCGTCTTGAGGATCTCCTCCTGGATGTCGGTCAAGCCTTCGGTCTGGCACAGGCGACCCATGGGGCGGACTCCTCAATCTCGGCAAGTGGAACCGTCCCAGATTACTGGCCGGTACGTCGCCGGGCCACGTCAGCGACTATGGACTCGACCACACCTCGCAGATCCCCGGCCCGTCCCGAGGCGGAAGCGGGCCTCAGTCGACCGGGACGGAGACCTCGCTCATCACCAGCGGGTGGTCACTGGCCCGCTCGACCAGCGCGGAGCGCACCACGCGGTAGTCGGTGAGGTCCAGCTCCTTGGACCCGAAGATCCAGTCGATGCGTCGGCTGTCCGGCGGGTCGCACTCCTGGCTGCCGAAGGAGCCTCCGTTGGCCGACTTCATCTGCGTGTTCGTCGTCAGCCGGCAGAAGTAGCTCGCCTGCTCGTTCATGTCACCGGTGAAGACGACCGGGATCCCCTGCGGCTGACCGCTGGCCCGCAGGTCGTTGGCCAGGTCGGCCTGGATGGCGGTCGCCTCGATGCGCCAGGCGGCGTGGTCACCGCGGAAACGCCCGTTCGCCGGGTTGTGGAAGTTGGCGAACCACACCTGCTGCCCGGTCGCGCGGCTGCGCAGCAGCACGTACGGCGCCCGCGTGGGCTTGCCCCGGAAGTAGGGCACCTCGACGGTCCGTCGCTCCAGAGCCACCCAGTCCGCGGTGCGCCAGATGATCGAGTTGCGGCTGTCCTGCGTGCGCAGCTCCAGCCCCGGATAGCCCTCCCACGTGCCCTCGCGCCGTCGCTGGAGCTCGGCGTACTGCGAGCCCTGAAGCTCCTGCAGCCCGGCGACGCTGATCTCGTGCCGGTCGAGCAGCCGCGCGGTGTAGCCCATCCGCACCGCTCCCGACTCGCGCCGACGGTTGGGCCCGCGCGGGGAGGTGTGCCAGGCGCTGAGGACGTTGAACGTGGCCACCCGGAAGGACGTCGGGAGGTCGGGACGCTGGTTCGGGAACGGTCGCGCCTGCGAGGGCGGCGACTCGTCGTCCCCGCCCGTGGTGCGCCAGAGCGTGACGACAAGGAGCGTCACCGCGACCAGGGCGAGTGCGGTCACGGCTGCGGATCGGCCCGCTGGTGGGCGCACGGCGTCCTCCTCACCCGCGTCATCGGCGAGCTCAAGCCTACGAGCGGGCCGGGTGGTCCGGCCGGGCCGCCGGCCGGTGACGCTGGTCCCGCGGGGTATGTCCTGAGATCCGGCTCCGGGACCCTCGGCGATGACCTAGCCTTGGCTCGTGGAGAGAGAGGGCCGCTCAGGCGGTCGTGGAGCGGCGCGGCCTGCCCGGACGAGGGCCGCACTGGTCGGCTGCACCGCGCTCGCCCTGGCGCTCGGCGGCGCCCTGACCAGCCCGTCCCACGCCCGTCCCGAACGGTACGGCGGCGGCTCGGTGATGCTGGTCGAGCCGGTCACGGTGATCAAGAAGCTTCCGCCACCCAAGCCCTCCGCCTCCCCCTCGGCACGAGCCTCGGCCTCGGCCTCTGCCACTGCCTCCGCGGCTCCGTCGAAGCCCGACCTGCCGGAGCCGGTGCTGACCTCACCGGTGAGCCTGCGCGTGATCAGCTTCAACGTCCTCGGCAGCAGCCACACCCGCGGTCGCGGCGGTCGCGCCTCCGGGGTGCACCGGATCGGCGGCGCCGCGCAGCTGGTGCGCGACGCGGCGGTCGTGGGGCTCCAGGAGCTCCAGCACGACCAGGCGGCCTCCCTGGTGCAGCGGCTGCCGAACTACTCGATCTTCCCCGGCAACTCGATGGGCCGCCAGCTCTCGCACAACAGCCTGATCTGGCGCAACGACCTGTTCACGGTCCTGGAGACCCACACCGTGGTCATCCCCTACCACCACGGCAGGCCCTGGCCGATGCCGTACGTCAAGCTGCGTCACGTCAGCGGAGCCGAGCTCTGGGTCGCCAACTTCCACAACCCCGCCTCCACCAAGAAGGCCGGCAACAACGCTCGCTGGCGCCGGGTCGCGGTCTCCCGCGAGATCGCGCTGGCGCGAGCGCTTCGCGCCGACGGGACCCCGGTGATCTTCACCGGTGACTTCAACGACCGCGGCGAGTTCTTCTGCCCGATCGCCCGCAGCGGGATGCGCGCCGCCAACGGCGGCTCGGTCGAGGGCGGCTCCTGCCGGGTCCCCGGGGGTGCCCCGATCGACTGGATCGTCGGCAGCCCGGAGATCGCCTGGTCCGGCTACACCGCCCTGCGCGGCGGCCTGGTGGCCCACACCAGCGACCACCCGCTGGTCGCCGCGACGGCCACCCTCCCCGGTCAGGTCCTCAACGAGGACGAGCTCCTCGCCGCCGGCGTCCCCCTCCCCTGACCCTCCCCTGAACCACTGACCCACCCAGGACGGACACCTCCCGGGGTCTCGACAGGCTCGACCGCCGACGCGCGACCGATGGGCGCCGTCCCGAGGTCGGTCCACCGGCGATGTGGCGTCGGGCCGGGCGGTGGGGCGTAGCGTCAAGACGGCGTGGGCGCCACGTCGCCTCACCCAGGGAACGCGCAAGATCCCCGGGCGACACGGCGGCCAGCGCGCCCCACCGCCCGGCCCGGCGCCGCGGCGCCCCACCGACCGGCATCGCCCCGGCGCCCCCACCGAGCGAGACCGCGAGACCGGCGTGACACGAGCGACGGGTGCGAGGGGTCGCGTCCGTCTACCCTGAACCGGTGAGCACCTCCCCCAGCCGCGTGTACGTCGGCCGGCTCACCGGGCTCAAGGTCTTCGACCCCGCCGGTGACCTGGTCGGCAGTGTGCGCGACCTCGTCGCCGCGATCCGCCCCGATGGGCGCGGGCCGCGGGTGCTGGGCATGGTGGTGGAGGTGTTCGGCCGCCGCTCGGTGTTCCTGCCGATGACGCGGGTGCTGAGCATCGACGGACGGCAGGTGATCACCACCGGCCTGGTCAACATGCGCCGCTTCGAGCAGCGTCACAACGAGACCCGGGTGGTGGCCGAGATGCTCGACCGGGTGGTGCAGGTCAAGGACAGCGACATCACCGGCACGATCTACGACCTGGCGATCGAGCAGGAGCGCAACCGCGACTGGGTGGTGAGCCACGTCGCGATCCAGGAGCGGGGCAAGCGCTTCGGTCGCCGAGGCCAGACCCACCAGGTGCAGTGGCGCGAGATCACCGGCTTCGAGCGCGACGAGCGCCAGGGCGCCACCCACGTTCTGGCGGCCCTGGAGGAGATGAAGCCGGCCGACCTGGCCACCGTGATCCACGAGATGCCGGCCAAGCGGCGCCGTGAGGTCGCCTCGGCGTTGGACGACGAGCGGCTCGCCGACGTGCTGGAGGAGCTCCCCGAGGAGGACCAGGTCGAGATCCTCGCCGAGCTGGACGACGAGCGCGCTGCGGACGTGCTCGAGGAGATGTCGCCCGACGACGCCGCCGACCTGATGGCGGAGCTGCCGCCGGAGACGGCGGAGACCCTGCTGAAGCTGATGGAGCCCGACGAGGCCGAGGACGTGCGTCGGCTGATGGTCTACGAGGACTCCACCGCCGGCGGCATGATGACGACCGAGCCGGTGATCCTGCCGCCGGACGCCACGGTCGCCGACGCCCTGGCCCACGTGCGGGTGGCCGAGCTGAGTCCGGCTCTGGCCGCGGCGGTCTACGTGTGCCGCCCGCCGCTGGAGCCGCCCACGGGCCGGATGCTGGGGGTGGTGCACATCCAGCGGATGCTGCGCGAGCCGGCCAGCACGATGCTCGGCGGGATGCTGGACGGCCAGTTCGACGAGGTCGACCCCGAGGACACCTTGGAGGACGTCGCGCGCCACCTGGCGACCTACAACCTGGTCGCGGCCCCGGTGCTGGACGAGGAGGGCCGGCTGCTGGGCGTGGTCAGCGTCGACGACCTGCTCGACCACCTGCTGCCGGAGAACTGGCGTGACAGCCCGGCGAGCGGGTCGTCGGTGACGCTGCGCGCGGCGATGCGTGGCGAGCGCGTCGCCGGCGTCGGTGGGCGGGAGCGGTCCCGTGGCTGACGTCCCCTACAACCGGCAGCGTCAGGAGGTCGCCCGCGCCTCGCGGCTGGACCAGCCACGCGAGACCCGGCGGCTGCGACGGCCGAGGATCGAGGACGACGCGTTCGGCCGGTTCGCCGAGCAGTTCGCCCGGTTCATGGGCACCGCGAAGTTCCTCATCTACATGACGCTCTTCGTGGTGGTGTGGATGGTGTGGAACGTCCTGATGCCGACCGACCTGCGCTTCGACCGGTTCCCGTTCATCTTCCTGACGCTGATGCTGAGCCTGCAGGCCTCCTACGCCGCGCCGCTGATCCTGCTGGCGCAGAACCGTCAGGAGGACCGTGACCGGGTGATCACCGAGGGCGACCGCCTGGCGGCCTCGCGGGCCCACGCCGACATGGAGTTCCTGGCCCGCGAGATGGCGAGCCTGCGGATGGCCGTCGGCGAGGTCGCGACCCGTGACTACCTCCGCTCGGAGCTGCGATCGCTGCTCGCCGACCTCCAGACCCGCGAGGAGGACGACGAGGAGACGGGCGCCGCGGAGGGCGAGCCCACCGGGACCGTAGGCTAGGAGCCATGAGTCAACCCCTCGTCGACCAGATCCACACTGCCCTGGGCGGTGTCAACGACCCCGAGATCCGCCGCCCGATCACCGAGCTCGGCATGGTGGAGTCGGTCGAGGTCTCCGGGTCCAAGGCGACGATCACGATCCTGCTCACGGTCTCCGGCTGCCCGATGCGCGACCGGCTCACCACGGACGTGAGCCAGGCGGCCACCTCGGTCCCGGGCATCGAGACCGCCGAGGTGCGATTCGGGGTGATGAACGACGAGCAGCGCTCGGCGCTGCAGGCGACGCTGCGCGACGGCAAGGCCCCCAAGGAGATCCCGTTCGCGCGCCCGGAGTCGCTGACGAAGGTCTACGCGATCGCCTCGGGCAAGGGCGGTGTGGGCAAGTCCTCGGTGACGGTCAACCTGGCCGTCGCGCTGGCCCGCAGCGGCCAGAAGGTCGGGCTGGTCGACGCCGACATCTACGGCCACTCGATCCCGGCGATGCTGGGGGTGGCCGACCAGCGCCCGACCCAGGTCGACGACATGATCATGCCGGTGCCGACCGAGCACGGCCCGTCGGTGGTGAGCATGGGGATGTTCAAGCCGCGTCGCGACCAGGTGGTCGCGTGGCGGGGCCCGATGCTCGACCGCGCGCTGAACCAGATGCTCACCGACTTCTACTGGGGCGACCTCGACGCGCTGCTGCTCGACCTCCCTCCCGGCACCGGCGACATGGCGCTGTCCTTGGGTCAGTACCTCCCCAACGCCGAGGTGCTCGTGGTCACCACGCCGCAGGAGGCTGCGGCCGAGGTGGCCGAGCGCGCCGGGACCATGGCGCAGATGCTCAAGCAGCGGGTGGTCGGCGTGATCGAGAACATGTCGTTCCTGCCGTGCCCGCACTGCGGCCCGAGCCACCGGCTGGAGGTCTTCGGGTCCGGCGGTGGTGAGCGAGTCGCGGACACGCTGAGCCGCCGGTTCGGCGCCGAGATCCCGCTGCTCGGCGAGATCCCGCTCGACCCGCGGCTGCGCGAGGGCGGTGACCTCGGCACGCCGCTCGTGGTCGAGGACCCCGAGGCCCCCGCGTCGTTGGTCTTCACCGACATCGCCGACCAGCTGCGGCGCAGCGGTCGCAGCCTGGCCGGGATGCAGCTCGGCCTCACACCCAGCAGCAAGCTGTAACCGCTCGTGTTCGGGGTCGGGCTTCCGGAGCTCATGGTCATCGTGGTGGTCGGCCTGCTCGTCTTCGGTCCCGACCGCCTGCCCGACCTGGCCCGTCAGGCCGGACGCATGGCGCGCCAGGTGCGGATGCTGACCCGTCAGGCGCGAGACGACATCCGCGCCGAGCTGGGGCCGGAGTACGCAGACTTCGAGCTGACCGACCTCGACCCGAGGCGCGCGATCCGCAAGCACATCATGGAGGCGTGGGACGAGGAGGAGGAGCACGACGTGACGCCGGCCTCCGGCCCCCCGCTGCGCAAGGGCGAGCGGCCGCCGTACGACGTCGACGCGACGTGACGCCTCGACGCTGAGGCCCGGGCGATCGGCCGGCTTGGCGCGGCTCAGCCGATCTTGCCGTCGAGCACGATGTCGATGTCGCGCTCGTCGCCGTCGCGTCGCACGGTCAGCTCGATCCGCTCCCCCGGCTGATGGTTGCGGATCGCCACGATCAGCGAGGCCCCGTCGGGCACCGACTCGCCCTCCACCGCGACGATCCGGTCGTCCTGCTCCAGCCCCGCGTCGGAGGCCGGCGAGCCGTCGGGCACCTCGGTGATGACCGCCCCGACCTCCTCGCCACCGGTCTGCACGGTGGCGCCGATGATCGGGTACTCCGCGTGACCCTCCTTGAGGATCTGAGCGCTGGTGGTGCGGACCTGCTCGATCGGGATCGCGAAGCCGACGCCGATGTTGCCGCCCTCGCCCCCGAGGAAGCCACCGGTGGTGGCGATCGCGGAGTTGACCCCGATGACGCGGCCGCCGAGGTCGACCAGCGGCCCCCCGGAGTTGCCCGGGTTGATCGCGGCGTCGGTCTGCACTGCGCTGATGTAGGAGGAAGAGTCGGCGGTGCCGGTGGTGACCGGCCGGTCCAGGGCGCTGACGATGCCGGTGGTCACGGTGCTGTCGAGCCCCAGCGGGGACCCGACTGCGACGACGGTGTCCCCGACGTTCATCCGGCGTGAGGCGCCCAGCGAGATCGGGCGCAGCGAGGGCCCCTCGATCCTGACCACCGCGATGTCGTAGGCCGGGCTGCTGCCGACCAGGGAGGCGTCGTGGCGTCGTCCGCGGCTGTCCACCACGACGATCTCACCGCCACCGTCGGCGACCTCGGTGACGTGGTTGTTGGTCACGATGTGCCCGGCGCGGTCGACCACGAAGCCGGAGCCCGACCCGGCCTGGGCCCCCTCGCCCTTGCCGCGCACGCGCACCTGCACGGTGCTGGGCAGCACCCGGCGTGCCACGGCAGCCACCGACCCCTTCTGGACCGGGGCCTTGGCCACGTCGTCGTCGCCCAGCGTGGGCAACGAGAAGCCGGAGTCGCCGGTGCTCGTGCCGAGCACCATCGCACCGCCGACGATGCCGCCGAGCAGACCCACGATCAGCGAGATCACGCTGATCACGGCCCACCCCCACGCCGGGAACCCCGGGCGGGACGGGCCTGCCGAAGGCGGGGGGCCTCCCGGCGGCGGTCCGGGGGGCCAGGGCCGCGCCCAGATGTCGGAGGTCCCGGTCGGTCCGGACGACGGGTGCGGGGGCGTCGAACGGGTGTCCGGTGGAGGCGGCGCCGGGTCGCCGGAGGAGGTCACCGGGCCATTGTCACTGATACCCGGCTATCGCGAGCCAGGTCAGCTCCGCTCGGGGGCCTGCGCGGCCTCGCGGGGCCCGCCGTGACGGGCACGCCCCGCTGCGGGGGCTCGATGGGCGAGGCGGGTGCGCAGCATCGTGCGGCCGCGGTGGATCCGGCTGCGCACCGTGCCCGGCTTGGCGCCGACGAGGGCACCGATCTCGGCATAGCTGAAGCCGTGCACGTCGTGCAGCACGACAGCCTCGCGGAAGACCGGGGGCACCGAGTCCAGGGCGGCCTCCACGTCGTCGTCGAGCAGGTGGAGCAGCGCCAGCGAGCCAGGGTCGGCCGTCACGTCCGGTGGCTCCCACCCGGGGTGCGCCTCCAGCGGTGAGTCGGCCACACGCCGCCGGCGTCGGACGAGGTCGTAGAACAAGTTGGTGGTCACCCGGTGGAGCCAGCCCTCGGTCCTCCCGTCGGTGCCGCCAGGGCCGTCGGGGCCGTGGTGAAGGCGGGGCGCCGACCCGGGAGCACGCAGGGCCCGGACGAAGACCTCCTGGGTGATGTCCTCGGCGTCGGCGCGGTTGCCGGTGAGGCGGTAGGCGAGGCCGAAGACCCGGCCGGAGTGGCGGCGCACCACGGCGTCCCAGTCGATCTCGATGCTGGGCTGCGAAGCGATCGTCGCGGCGTCCATGGTGTCCTCCCACTGCCCCGGGAGGGCTGAGGCTATCCACGTGTGCTGAGAACCGGCTGAGGCCAGGTCATGGGTTCCCTGCGAACCGCGGGCCCCGCGGCGCCTCCGGGAGCGAGCAGCGCGGCCTGGGAGAGGTAGAGTCCCCTCGTTGCACGCGCCGACCCGAGGGGGCCGCTATTTCCACCGGACTCAAGCCTGCCAGCTGGAGCTACGCCGAGGAGTTCCTCACCGAGGACGAGGTGCTGGCCTCAGCGCGCGCCCACGCCCAGGAGGTCGGCGTCGCGCCGGTCGGTCACGGCGTCGGCGCCACCTTGCAGTTCCTCGCCGCGGCGATCGACGCCCGCGCCGTGGTGGAGATCGGCACCGGCACCGGCGTCTCCGGCCTGTGGCTGCTGCGCGGCATGCGCGCGGACGGCGTGCTGACCACCGTCGACCTCGAGGCCGAGAACCAGCGGTTGGCCAAGCAGGCGTTCACCGAGGCGGGCATCGCCGCCCAGCGCGCCCGCCTGATCAACGGCGCCGCGCTGGAGGTGCTCCCCCGGCTCACCGACGGTCACTACGACCTCATCTTCTGCGACGGCGAGAAGACCGAGTACGCCGACTACCTCGACCAGGCGCTGCGGCTGCTGCGGCCCGGTGGCGTGGTCGCCTTCGACAACGCGCTGTGGCACGACCGGGTGGCCGACCCCGCCCAGCGCGACGCCGAGACGGTCGCGATCCGCGAGCTCGGCAACGCCGTACGCGAGCACGAGGACCTCATCCCCGTGCTGCTCCCCGTCGGTGACGGGCTGCTCCTCGCCCGCAAGTCCTGACGGCGGCGGCGGCCGGCGGTTTCCCAAGGTCTGTAGCCCACCTGCCACTTCCCACGGGTTGCATCTCATGGGAAGTGGCAGTTTCTCTACAGACCTTGGGAAACCGGACCAGGCGCTCAGCCGCAGAGCCAGTGGAGCAGCAGCCGGGCGCCGAACCCGGTGGCGCCGCGGGTCCACTCGTAGGAGTCGTCGGGCGAGTCCCCGACCGAGGCCAGGTCCAGGTGGGCCCAACGGACGTCGCCGGCGAAGTGGCGCAGGAACAGCGCCGCGGTGATCGCGCCTGGTGAGCCGCCGGCGTTGTCGGCGTCGGCCACCTTGGACTCGATGCGCTCCTCGTAGTCCGGCACCAGCGGCAGACGCCACAGCGGCTCACCCGAGCTCGCGCCGGCTGCGCGCAGCTGGGCGGCGAGCTCGTCGTCCTCGGTGAACAGGCCGCCGGTGCGCTGCCCCAGGGCGATCCGCACCGCCCCGGTCAGGGTGGCCACGTCGACCAGCGTCGTGGGGCTCAGCTTGTCCACCGCGTAGGCCATCGCGTCGGCCATCACCAACCGCCCCTCGGCGTCGGTGTTGGTCACCTCGGTCGTGCGCCCGCCGTAGTGGCGCAGCACGTCACCGGGGCGCATGGCCCCCCCACCGACGGCGTTCTCGGCGATCGCCAACAGGCCGGTCACCCGCACCGGGCAGCCGAGCGCCGCCAGCGAGTCCATGACCGCCAGCACGACGCCGGCGCCGGTCATGTCGCGCTTCATGTTGGCCATCGCCTCGGCGGGCTTGATCGACAGCCCGCCGGTGTCGAAGGTGATGCCCTTGCCGACCAGCACCACGTGCGGGGTACGACGCCCCGCGTGGGCGGGGGTGTAGCCCAGCCGCACCAGGGCCGGGTCGTGCGACGACCCCTGCCCGACGCCGAGCAGGCCCCCGAACCCGCCATGCCGCAGGTCGTCGACGTCGAGCACGTCCAGCTCGAGACCACGCTCGTCGGCGACCTCGCGGGCCTGCTGCACCAGCCAGGCGGGGGACTTCACGTTGGACGGGGTCAGCGCGAGAGCTCGGGACAGCCAGCCGGCCTGGGCGATCTTGACGCCACGTCCGACCGCGTCGGTGGAGACCGGGGCGCCGCACAGCGTGAGCCGCCGCAGCGGCTCGGGCCCGTCGCCCGCGGTGATGCGGTAGTGGAAGCCGCCGAGCACGACACCCTCGACGAACGCCTGCGCGGTGAGGTCGTCGATGCCGACCCAGGTGGCCGCGGCGTGGTCGGTGCCGCAGATCCGGCGGGCCATGGCCGCCGCCGCGCGCCGCAGGTCGGCTGACTCCCCCGGGCCGATCCCGAGCAGCACCAGGCTGCGCGCTCCCGTCGTGCCCGCCGCGGCGACACCGGCAGGCAGGGGCAGCTCGAGCAGGGCTCCCGGCGAGGCGTCGAAGCCACGCAGCGAGCTCGCGAGCCAGCCGTCGTACGCCGACGCGATGTCGCCCAGGCCCGCGGCCTGCAGCGCCTCACGCGCCGCTGTCGCGGCCGCGCTGTGGTCGTCGTGGGCCCTGGGGTCCCCCACCCTGACAACCCCGACCACCAGTACGTCGGCCTGCGACGTCGCGAGCGTGTCGAGGGTTGCCGTCACCTCGGTGGCCGGCGCACGCAGCGCAGGCACGAGGTCCAGGACCTGGTCCACAGGTGGGGAGCCGAGCGGGCGGATCAGCCGACGACTTCCTGGAGAGCGGCAGCCAGCGCGCCGGCCTCCTCGGCATTGAGCTCGACCACCAGTCGGCCACCGCCTTCGAGGGGCACCCGCATCACGATGCTGCGCCCGCCGTACTCCGAAGTCACCTCAAGGGGTCCGTCTCCGGTGCGAGGCTTCATGGCCGCCATGGTGTGTGTCCTCTCTGATGCTGGACGACCCGCCCGTCGGTGCGGGTCGGCGTGCGTCCGGGGTGCGTTGACGGTCGTCGTCGAGCCGGGTGGCTTGCGTCTATTATCTCCCACCGACTCACGGGATCCGACATCGACTCGTGAGTGGGTCACCTCGGTGACTCAACCAGGTGGTTCTCAGCGACCCAGGAGGCAGGTCGGATGACCCAGGAACGAAGCGGCGACGGCGTCGAGGTCACCCTCGACGAGGGCGTCGCCACGGTGCGTCTGACCCGACCCGAGGCGATGAACAGTCTGACGGTCGCGACCAAGGAGGCGCTGCGCGACGCCGTCGTCGAGCTGGGCGAGGACCCCGCCGTGCGGTGCGTGGTGCTGACCGGCAGCGGCCGGGCGTTCTGCGTCGGTCAGGACCTCAAGGAGCACGTCGAGCTGCTGGAGGAGGGGGCCGACGCGCTGTTCCGCACCGTGCCCGAGCACTACAACCCCACGGTGCACGCGTTGGCCACCATGCCCAAGCCGGTGATCGCCGCGCTCAACGGCGTGGCGGCCGGGGCGGGGGCGTCGCTGGCCTTCGCCTGCGACGTCCGGCTCATCTCCGAGAGCGGGTCCCTCAACCTGGCCTTCGCCGGCATCGCCCTCTCCTGCGACACCGGCATCTCCTGGACCCTGCCGCGACTGGTCGGCAGCGCACGCGCCCTGGAGCTGCTCTACGAGCCTCGCACCATCAGGGCCGACGAGGCCCTCGAGCTGGGGCTGGTCAACCGCGTGGTGGCCGCGGAGGAGCTGGAGGAGGCGACCCAGGAGCTGGCTCGCCGCCTGGCCGCCGGGCCGACCCAGTCGTTCGGCGCGATGCGTCGCGCGGTCGCGTTCTCCGCCACCCACGACCTCGCCGAGTCGCTGGAGCACGAGGCCGGGCTGATGACCGCCACCGGCAGCACCCAGGACCACCGCAACGCGGTCGCCTCGTTCCTCGCCAAGGAGAAGCCCACCTTCGAAGGCCGCTGAGCGAGTCAGCTCTGTGGGGGGTGGTTGCTGAGGTGGGGGCGCGACGGATCAGGTGCGGCGGGCGATGCAGTCGACGAGGTGGTCGTCGACCATCCCGACGGCCTGCATCAACGCGTACGCCGTGGTGGGGCCGACGAACCGGAACCCTCGGCGTCGCAGCTCCGCGGCCATCGCCACGGACTCGGGCGTGGTCGCAGGGACCTCGGCGAGCCTGCCGGGCGCGGGGCGAGGAGCGGGAGCGAAGCCCCACAGCAGGTCGGTGAGACCCCCCTGCCCCAGCTCCACCACGAGGCCGGCGTTGTGGATGCAGGCGCGCACCTTGGCCTGGTTGCGCACGATCCCGGCGTCGTCGAGCAGACGGGCCACGTCGGTCTCGTCGTAACCGGCGACAGTCTCGGCGGCGAAGCCGTCGAAGGCGGCGCGGAAGCCCTCGCGCTTGCGCAGGATGGTCAGCCAGCTCAGGCCCGACTGGAACGCCTCGAGGCTCATCCGCTCGAAGAGCGCCTGGTCACCGCGCAGCTCACGACCCCACTCCTCGTCGTGGTAGTCGAGGTAGAGCTGCCCACCGGCAGCCCCCACGGCCCACGGACAGCGCGGCGCACCGTCCGGCCCGGCGACGCTGCCCGAGGCCTCACTCACCAGGGTTGCCGCCGTCGGCGCGGGGCTCGGTCTCCTGCCGTGGCGTCGGCCCGGCCTCGCGCTCACGCAGCTCGCCGGTCAGGCGGTCGAGCAGGGCGTCGACCTCGGACATCCGGTAGCCGCGCAGGGCGGTGGTGAACCGCACCGCGTCGAGGTCGTCGGCCCCGATCGGGCCGTCGGCGGGGATGCGGGCGTCCGGCCGGTCGTCGTACTCCTCGGCCATCGAGCCGCCGCGGCCGGTGGCCACGACGGCCGCCACTCCCATGACCGCCACGATCAGGAGGGCGAAGAACCACATCATGGTCACGATCGTGCCAGAGGGCTGCCCGCCGGGCTCACCAGCGGGCTCACGCGCCGCGGGCGTCGGCCTGGTTCGCGGCGACCATGATCGAGACGACCTCCTCGGGGTCGTCGGTCAGGTGCAGCAGGTCCAGGTCTCCCTGGTTGATCGTGCCCAGCGCCAGGGCGGAGTCGCGCAGCCAGTCGAGCAACCCCTGCCAGTAGTCGCTGCCGACCAGGACGATGGGGAACGAGGTCACCTTGCGGGTCTGCACCAGGGTGAGCGACTCGAAGAGCTCGTCGAGGGTGCCGAAGCCGCCCGGGAGCACGACGAACCCCTGCGCGTACTTGACGAACATGGTCTTGCGCACGAAGAAGTAGCGGAAGTTGACCCCGAGGTCGACGTGCTCGTTGAGACCCTGCTCGAAGGGGAGCTCGATGCCCAGGCCGACCGAGCGGCCGCCCGCGGAGGAGGCGCCACGGTTAGCGGCGTGCATCACCCCCGGGCCGCCGCCGGTGATCACGGCGAACCCGGCCTCGGCCAGCCGCCGCGAGACGTCCTCGGCGAGCTCGAAGGCCACGGTGCCCTCACGGACCCGGGCGGACCCGAAGACCGAGACCGCGGGCCCCAGCTCGGCGAGCGCACCGAAGCCGTCGACGAACTCGCTCTGGATGCGCAGCACCCGCCACGGGTCGGTGTGCAGCCACTCGGCGCTGCCCTGGTTGTCCAGCAGCCGGGTGTCGGTGGTGCTGCTGCCGGAGACGTCGCGGCGCAGCACGTTGCCCTGGTGGCGCGGGGGCCCGCTGCGCCGCGGGTTCGCAAGAGGTCCCTCGTTGGGTTCCACTAGTCCTCCTCCAGCCAGCGTCGCAGCTGGCGCTCGACGGTCCGGATCTGCTCGACCGGCACGTGCTCGTCCTGCTTGTGGGCGTAGATCGGGTCGCCGGGGCCGAAGTTGACCGCGGGAATCCCCAGCTCGCTGAACCGCGCGACGTCGGTCCACCCGAACTTGGGGTTGACCAGCCCGCCCGCGGCCTCGACGAAGGCAGCGGCGGCAGGGGTGGACAGCCCCGGCAGGGCTCCCGGCGCGGCGTCGGTGACCTCGACGTCGTAGGGCTCGAACAGCTCACGTAGCCAGGCCTCGGCCTGGGCGAGGCTCTGGTCCGGGGCGAACCGGTAGTTCACCGAGACCCGGCAGCGGTCGGGCACCACGTTGCCCGCGACGCCGCCCTCGATGTGCACCGCGTTGAGGCCTTCGTGGTAGGTCAGCCCGTCGATCACCGGACGCCGGGGCTCGTAGGCCCGGAGACGGTCCAGGATGTCGCCGGCGGCATGGATCGCGTTGCTGCCCATCCAGGACCGGGCCGAGTGGGCGCGTTCGCCGCGGGTGGTGACCTCCACGCGCAGCGTGCCCTGGCACCCGGCCTCGACGACCCCGTTGGAGGGCTCCATCAGCACCGCGAAGTCCGCCTCGAGCAGCTCGGGGTTGCTTCGTGAGAGCAGGGTCAGGCCGTTGCGCTCGGCCTCGACCTCCTCGCACTCGTAGAACAAGAAGGTCAGGTCGCGCGAGAGGTCCCCCAGGGTCGCGGCCAGGTGCAGCGCCACCGCGACCCCGCCCTTCATGTCGCACGAGCCCAGGCCGTGGAGCACGCCGTCCTCGAGCCGTGAGGGCAGGTTGTCGTTGAGCGGCACGGTGTCCAGGTGTCCCGCGATCACCACCCGCTGCGGCGCACCGGTGGAGGTCCGGGCGACCAGGGTGTGGCCGCGGCGCTGCACCTCGAGCCGCCTCAGGCCGCGCAGGGCGGCCTCCACGGCGTCGGCGATGCGTCCCTCGTCGCCGCTGACCGAGGGGATGTCGACCAGTGACCGGGTGAGGCTGACCGGGTCGAGGGTGAGGTCGAGCCGGTCCCCGGGCGACGATGCGGTGGCCATGCCCGCCATCCTGGCAGGGTTCGACATCGCGTCGGCACAGCATCGGCACAGCATCGGCACCCGAGGACCACGCGCAGCGCGAGACCTAGCCCTCGATCGTCTAGCCTCGCCCTGTGACCTCCGACGACGACACCACCCGCACCGGGCCACGTCCCGCCCACGGCCACGCCCTGGCGACCCTCACCGGCACCAGCACCGACAAGACCGAGGCGGATTCCGGCACGAGGGCGCCGGACGCGCCCGAGCTCGACGTGGTGCTCGATGTCTGGTTCCCCTCCCCCCAGCTCGGACCGCTCGCCGACGACCCCGTCGTCGGGCTGGAGGACCTGACCGGTGACGACGAGGTGCGCGGGGTGCGCCAGGTGCTGGTGACCGTCGAGGTCCCCGACCTCGCCCAGCCGCCGCAGGACGCCTACGACGTGTGGCTGCGGCTCCACCTGCTCAGCCACCGGCTCGTCACGCCGCGCAGCATCGACATGAGCGGGGTCTTCGGTCTGCTCACCAACGTGGTGTGGACCAGCGAGGGCCCGTGCGCGGTCACCGGCTTCGAGTCGACGCGGGCCCGCCTGGCCGCCGCCGGTCGGCGACCCGTGGTGCACCTGGTCGACAAGATCCCGCGGATGGTCGACTACGTGGTGCCCGCAGGCGTGCGGATCGCCGACGCCGACCGGGTGCGCCTGGGCGCCCACCTGGCGCAGGGCACCACCGTGATGCACGAGGGCTTCGTCAACTACAACGCCGGCACGCTGGGCGCCTCGATGGTCGAGGGTCGCATCAGCGCCGGCGTCGTGGTCGGAGACGGCTCCGACGTCGGTGGTGGGGCCTCGATCATGGGCACCCTGTCCGGCGGCGGCTCCGAGGTGATCTCGATCGGTGAGCGCTGCCTGCTCGGGGCCAATGCCGGCATCGGGATCTCACTCGGCGACGACTGTGTCGTCGAGGCGGGGTGCTATGTCACGGCCGGCACGAAGGTGGTCGTGCTCGACGCCGACGGCACCGAGCAGGACACCGTGAAGGCGCTGGAGCTCTCGGGCAGCTCCGGCATGCTGCTGCGGCGCAACTCCACCACCGGAGCGATCCAGGCTCTGCCGCGGAAGGGTCAGGGCACCGCCCTGAACACGGCCCTTCATGCCAACGACTGACCCCCCTGACCGCCCTCCCGGGGCCGGAGGGACACGACCGACCGGGGGCCGAGAGGTGGGCCACGCGCGCTCCGAGGCGGGGCGGGTCCGGATCCTGCTGGTGCTGCTGGTCCTGCTGGCGGTCGCCGTCGCGACCGGGCTCCTCGTGCGGCTGGGGGTCGGCCCGTTCCCGGATCCCGAACGCTGCGTGGCGCAGGTCGGTGACACCAAGGTGGAGCTGACCACGGAGCAGGCCGCCAACGCCGGACTCATCGCCGCGATCGCCGTCCGCCGCCAGCTGCCGGCGCGGGCGGCGTCGATCGCCCTGGCCACGTCGTTCCAGGAGAGCAAGCTGCGCAACATCGAGCACGGCGACCGCGACTCGGTGGGCCTGTTCCAGCAGCGGCCCTCCCAGGGATGGGGCACCCCCACCCAGCTGCAGGACCCGGAGTACGCGATCAACGCCTTCTACGACGAGCTGGTGATGATCGAGGGCTATGAGGACATGCGGATCACCGAGGCGGCGCAGGCGGTGCAGCGCTCGGGCTTCCCCGAGGCCTACGAGGAGCACGCCGACGGGGCCAAGGCGCTTGCCTCGGCGCTGACCGGCTACAGCCCGACACGCTTCTGGTGCACCGTGGGGACCCGCGACGTCGCGGTGCAGCAGGAGGGGGAGGGCGGGTTGACCCGCCGTGCCGAGGCGGTACGGACCGACCTGGAGTCCACCTTCGGCGACCTGCCGCTGGGCGGGTTCGCACCCGGTGGGGTGAGCTCGGGCCACATGGAGGACTCAGCCCACTACGCCGGCCGCGCCATCGACGTCTTCGTGCGCCCGATCAACCCGGACAACCGTCGACGTGGGTGGGCGATCGCCCACTACCTGGTCTCGCAGGCCGACCGGCTGGGGGTGGACCACGTGATCTTCGACGGGCGGATCTGGTCCAGCGGCTCACGCTCGGAGCAGGGATGGCGCACCTACACCCCCTCGGTGCCCGAGCGCGCCAGCGAGGAGACCCAGGCCATCCTGGAGCACCGTGACCACGTCCACGTCGACGTGCTCGACGGTGGCTGATCGGGGCGCTGACCAACGGCCCACCCCCCAGGTGGGCGCCCGGGACCCGGCCGATCGGTCACCGGGCACCCGCGCTCTGGCCCGACCTGGGGTGACGTTGGTCCTGATCTAGGCACGGCCAGGCGCGGAACGGCGCTTCCCGGCCCCACACTGGTGACATCGACACCGGCCCACAGTCCGGCGTCGCGGACCCAAGGGGGAAACATGAGCAGCTCGATGCTCTACACGATGGGGATGGCGATCAGCCGCGCAGAGGACCTCGGCCTGGACATCGCGGTCCTGGTCCAGGGCCACTGGGTCGAGGGCCACATCGCTGCGCAGGACGGCGTCGGTCTGGTGCTCGAGCACGGCCTCGCGGAGCACTCGGTGGTCCGGATGACCGACATCTCCGCGGTCAGGATCATGTCGGAGTCCCCCTACCGCCACCAGCTCGCCGCGGCGGCGACCCCGATGCCGGGGCCGCGGTTCACCGACTGAGCCGCTCCACCGCCGCCGCCACCCGCTCGTCGGTGGCGGTGAACGCCACCCGCACGTGGCGCGCACCCGTGGGCCCGTAGAACTCCCCCGGCGCGACCAGGATTCCGTCGTCGGCCAGAGCCGCCACGGTCTCCCAGCAGGGCTCGTCCCGTGTCGCCCAGAGGTAGAGCGAGCCCTGCGAGTGGTCGATCCGGAAGCCCGCGGACTCGAAGGCCTGCCTGAGCAGGCCTCGGCGCCGGCGGTAGCGCTCGCGCTGCTCGGCCACGTGCTCGTCGTCCTCGAGGGCCGCCTGCATCGCGACCTGCTGCGGTCCGGGCAGCTGGAGACCGAGGTTCTTGCGCACCGCGAGCAGCTCGCCCACGACGTCGGGATCGCCGGCCACGAACGCGCAGCGGTAGCCGGCCAGGTTGGAGCGCTTCGACAGCGAGTGCACCGCGAGCAGCCCGCGGTGCTCACCGCCGCACACGTCCGGGTGCAGCACCGAGACCGGCGGCGCCGACTCCTCCCACGCGCACTCCACGTAGCACTCGTCGGAGACCAGCAGCACGCCGCGCTCGCGACACCAGTCGACCATCTTGCGCAGGTGCGCCACCGGCAGCACCCGACCGGTCGGGTTGGAGGGCGAGTTGACCCACACCAGCGAGACCCGCTCGGGTCCGAGGGCGGTCAGGGAGTCCGACGCGACGCAGCGAGCGCCGGCCAGGGTCGCTCCCACCTCGTAGGTCGGGTAGGCCAGGGAGGGCTGCACGACGACGTCACCGGCGCCGAGGCCGAGGTGACCGGGCAGCGAGGCGATCAGCTCCTTGCTGCCGATGACCGGCAGCACCTGGTCCAGGCCGAGCCCGGTGACCCCGCAGCGCCGGTCCAGCCAGTCCAGGCAGGCCTGGCGCAGCTCGGGCCGGCCGATGGTCAGCGGGTAGCCCGGTGAGTCGGCGGCCCCGGCCAGGGCGTCCTGGACCAGCTGCGGGCTGGGGTCCACCGGCGTGCCGACCGAGAGGTCGACGATACCGCCGGGATGGGCCCGCGCGGTGGCGCCGTACGTCGTGAGGTGGTCCCAGGGGAAGTCGGGAAGGCGGGTGGAGACCGAGCGTGCCGCCCACCACGGTTGCGCGGTGGGCGGCACGTCGTCAGTCATCTGTCTGCGGTGAGGTGGGCTCCCGCGGCACGAGCGGGCACGGCCCGTGGCTCACTCGTCGTGCTCCTGCGGGGGCAGCTCGGCGACCACGGGGTGGTCCTTGTCGATCTCGCCCATCTTGGCCGCGCCGCCGGGCGAGCCGAGGTCGTCGAAGAAGTGGACGTTGGCGTCGTAGTACTGCTTCCACTCCTCCGGGGTGTCGTCCTCGTAGAAGATCGCCTCCACCGGGCACACCGGCTCGCACGCGCCGCAGTCGACGCACTCGTCGGGGTGGATGTAGAGCATCCGCTTGCCCTCGTAGATGCAGTCCACGGGGCACTCGTCCACGCAGGCCCGGTCCTTCAGGTCCACGCACGGCTGCGCGATGACGTACGTCATCAGGTTCCTCCTCATCGGCGGCGTCGGTGCGACGATCCCTAGCGTAGTCGCGCCCGGACCCGAACGGTCCATGCCCCTGGGACAATGTCGCCATGGTGTGCCGAACATGACCCCGCGCAGCCTGCCCTCGGGCCTCGGACCGGACTGCGTGGGGCTGCGCGTGGTCGTCCGACGCCTGCTCCCCGGCGAGACCGGACCCTCCGGTGGACCTCGGATGACCGACGTCCTGGGGGTCATGGAGGACTGGTCGGGCGGCACCACCACGGTGCGTCACGAGAGCGGCCGGCGGGTCGTGATCGCGCTGGCCGACATCGTCTCGGGCAAGCCGGTCCCCCCGAAGCCGTCGCTGCGGTTGCGCGAGTCGGCGGCCGAGGTCTCCCGCCGCGCGGTGGCCGACTGGCCCCCGGACGAGCTGGAGCACCTGGGTGAGTGGCTGCTGCGGGCCAGCGGCGGCTGGAGCCGGCGCGCCAACTCCGCGCTCGCGATCGGAGATCCTGGCCTCCCGGTCGAGGATGCCGTGGACCGGGTGGAGCAGTACTACGCCGGTCGTGGACTTCCCGCGATCGCCACCGCCTTCACCGGGACCGACCTCGACCAGCTGCTGATCGGGCGCGGCTGGGAGCCGGCCAGCGACGACATCCTGGTGCAGATCGCCGGCGTCGCGGCCTGCCTGCGCGTGCTCGAGGACACCGGCAGCAGGACCGATGAGGTCTCGCTCGGCGACTTCGACGACGCCTGGTGGGATGCCTCCCCCGACCGCCCGCTCGACGACCACGGGCGCAGGATCCTCACCGCGCCGCAGGACGTGGTCTTCGCCCGGGTCGTCCGGGAGGGAGAGGTGGTGGCCCGGGGCCGCGGCTCGCTCACCGTGCGCCATGACGTGCGCCTGGGCCTCGCGGGGCTCTGGACCCGTCCCGACCACCGTCGTCGCGGGCTCGGCAACGCCGTGCTGCGCGCCCTGCTCGAGTGGGCGGCCGAGCAGGGGGCGACCTCGACCTACCTCCAGGTGGCCGCGGTCAACCAGACCGCCTTGGCCGCCTACGAACGGCTCGGGTTCCTGACCCACCACGGCTACCGCTACCTGCGCTCACCGCGAGGCTGAAGCCCGAGCCCCCAGGGTCGCCTTGAGCGCCGACTCCATCGAGGTGGGCGCCAGGCCGAAGCGCTCCTGCGCCGCGCCCGAGTCGACCACGAACGGGCGCTCGAACTGGTGGCGGGTCTCGTCCAGCTCGCGCACCGTGGGTGAGACGCGCGCCGCTGCCCGCACCAGTGCGGGCATCCGGACCACGCGCGGCACCGGGTGCCCGGCCAGCGCTGCCACCTGGGCAGCCACCTCACGGAAGGTCATCGGCGCCGGCGAGGGCACCAGCCAGGGCCGACCCCACACGTCGTCGTCCTGGGTCACCGCGACCCGGGCCACCAGCTCGGCGATGTCGTCCAGGACCGTCCAGGTGTGGGCGACGTCGGGCTCGCCCACGAACAGCCTGACGGTGCGGCCTGCCGCGGCCGGCGGGACGACGTAGTCGTTGAGGTGGCTGATGCCGCTGCCGGCCGCCGGCCCGACGTAGTCGCTGGCGCGCAGCTCGGTCGCACGCAGCCGGCCCTGGCGGCATGCCTGCTCCAGGTCGAGCCACATCTGCTTGCGCAGCTCACCCTTGTGGCCGTTCGGCCGCAGCGGGCTCTGCTCGGTCATCGGGGCATCGACGCGGCCGTAGGCGTAGAGGTTGCCGACCATCACCAGCCGGGCTCCGGCTGCTTCGGCTGCGGCCTGCACCGACCGAGCCACCGGCGGCCAGTCCCGCTCCCAGGTGGTGTAGCTCGGCGGGTTGATCGCGTTGACCACGGCGTCGGCGGTCGCGGCGGCTCGTCGGGTGGCGTCGGCGTCGGCCGCGTCCAGGCGAACCGTCTCTGCACCCTCGACGCGGGCTGCGCCGGAGCGCGAGGCGAGGCGGACCTCGTGACCCGCAGCGACCAGACGGTCGGCGGCATTCTGACCGATGTTGCCGGCGCCGAGGATGAGGATGCGGGCCATGGCGGCCTCCTTCGATGAAGTGTGAACGGTGTTCTCGTATTCAGTGAAGCGCACCGTCGTCGTAAAAGCAAGAACGGTGTTCACTTATCTGGTCCAGCGCCCTACGCTGGTCAGGTGAGCGAGCAGGAGACCGGGGTGCGCGCGCGCCGACGCGCCGAGATCGAGCGTCGGCTGGTCGAGGTCGGTCGCCGTCACGTCGCCGAGCACGGGGCCGCGGGCCTCACGGTGCGTGGTGTCGCGCGCGACCTCGACATGGTCCCCTCCGCGCTCTTCCGCTACATCGAGGGCCGAGAAGAGCTGCTCACCCGCCTCATCGTCGCCTGCTACGACGAGCTGGGCGAGCAGGTCGAGTCCGCGGTCTCGCTCGTGCCCGAGGCTGACTCGCACGCGCGCTGGCAGGCCCTGGCCCGCGCCTGCCTGGCCTGGGCGCGTGCCCACCCGCACGACTGGGCCCTGCTCTACGGCTCTCCGGTGCCGACCTACCAGGCACCGGCCGAGGTCACCAACCGCGCGGGGACCCGGGTCACTGACCTGCTCGTGCACATCGGCCGCTCCACCCGCGAGGAGGAGCGGGCGGACCCGGTGCTCCCCCGCCAGGACTCGCGCGCCGAGGCCGCGGTGTGCGCCTTGACGGCGACCGGAGCTGTGCCGGGCATGAACGCCGTCGAGCTGCTCAACGGCATCACGGCCTGGACCATGGTGGTGGGCGCGATCAGCGCGGAGGTCTTCGCGATGCTCGGCGAGGAGGTGGGCGACGACGACGCGCGCTTCGACTACATGGTCGCCCTGGCGGACCGGGTGCTCTTCGCACGCAGCTGAGCCCGGCCCCCGACGGGGTCAGGACCGGGCTGGGCGGCTGACAGGCCGGCTCAGGAGTACATCGACTCGATCTTGTCGCGGTACTTGTCGTGGATCACGGCGCGCTTGAGCTTCATGGTCGGGGTGAGCTCGCCGGAGTCCGGGGTCCACTCCTGGCCCAGGATCGTCCACTTCTTGATCTGCTCGACCTTCGCCAGCTCGGCGTTGCCGGCCTTGACCGCGCGCTCGACCTCCTGCTGGACCTGCGAGTTGCCGGCCGCCTCCTCCAGGTTGCCGGCATCGACCCCGTGCTTCTCGGCCCACTGCGGGAAGGCCTCGGCGTCGAGGACCACCAGCGCACTGACGAAGGGCTTGTCGTCGGCGTAGACCAGGGTCTGCCCGATGATCGGCGACTTGGTCTTGACCGCCTCCTCGATGTTGTTCGGGGAGAGGTTCTTGCCGCCGGCGGTGATGATGATCTCCTTCTTGCGCCCGATCACCTTCAGGTAGCCCTGGTCGGTCAGCTCCACGAGGTCACCGGTGTGCAGCCACCCGTCCCGGAGGGCCTCCTGGGTCGCCTCCTCCCGGTTGAGGTAGCCGTGGAAGACGTTGCCGCCCTTGACCAGGAGCTCGCCGTCCGCGGCCACCTCGATCTCGATCTGCGGCAGCGGCTTGCCGACGGTGCCCGCGCGCGGCTCTCCGGGCGGGGTGAAGGCGATGATCGCGTGGGTCTCGGTCATCCCGAAGGCCTCGCTGATCATGATCCCGAAACCGATCCAGGTCGCCAGCAGGTCCTTGGTGATCGGCGCCGCACCGGTCAGGCCGAGCACGGTCTGGTCCAGGCCGATCGCCTCACGCAGCTTGCTGTAGATGATCTTCTCGAAGAGCCCGTGCTGCAGCCTGAGCAGCAGACCCGGGTCGCGGTCCTCGAGCACGGCGATACCGCGCTGCTTGGCGATGTCGACCGCCCGCAGGCCCAGCACCTTCTTCAGCCCCGACTCGGCCTGCAGCTTGGTGACGATGGCGGAGTGGAACTTCTCCCAGACCCGCGGCACGGCGAGGAAGCCCAGGGGACGCACCTCGGGCAGCACCTCGGACATCTTGGTCAGGTCGCGCACGAAGCGGACCCGACCTGCCACGTACTGGGCGGTGTAGAAGGAGAAGATCCGCTCCGCGATGTGCGCCAGTGGCAGGTAGGACACCATCCGGGCTCCCGCCGGGTAGTGGTAGTCGCCGTTCTCGTCGAGCAGACCGAGCTCCTTGGCCCGGGGCAGGTTGTCGCCCTTGGCGGCCTGGATGTCGAGCACCGCGCGCAGGCTGAACAGCAGCCCCTCGTGGGTGAGGATCGCGCCCTTCGGCGGGCCGGTCGTGCCGCTGGTGTAGATGATCGTGGCGGTGTCGTCGGGCTTGACCTGGGCGGAGATCTCCTCCAGCCGCTCGCGGCCCTGCTCGGCCACCAGGTCCTTGCCGCGCTGGAGCAGCTGCTCGAAGGTCATGCAGCCGTCGATGCTGCCCACGGCGCCGACCACCACGACCGCAGCCAGGTCGAGCTTGTCGCGCAGCTTGTTCCACATCGGGAGCAGAGCCTCGTCGACGAACGCGACCTTGGTGTGGCAGTCCTTGGCGACGTAGCCGAGCTGGTCCTCGGTGAGGGTGTAGTAGAAGGAGACCGGCGTGGCCCCGGCCCGCAGCGCGGCGGCGTCGACGATCGCGTGCTCGGTGCGGTTGACCATGTGCATGCCGACCGCGTCGCCCTTGTCGACGCCCAGGTCGAGCAGCGCCAGGGCGAGCGCCTCGCTCAGGTCCTTCAGCTGGGACCACGTCACGTTCGCCAGCGCGCCGGCCTCGGGGTCCTCCAGTGCGACGAGGTCCCCGAACTCGTCGGCGTTGAGATCCTGGATCTCGATGAAGGTCGTCGTCGCGCGACGCTGCTCGGTGTTGGTCGAGCTCACGATGGTTGTCTCCTTAGGGGTCCCGCCCGGTGCCCGTTGTGGTCCGTGTGTCCCGGCTCACCCCATCCCCTGGGGTGGGCGAAAGGTAACAGCGCAGCTCCGCGCGGCCCAAGGGCCGTCCGGCACTCGATCCACGCGGTGGAGTCGGGGCTCAGAGCCCGGCGAAGAGGTCGTCCTCCCACATCTGGCCCGGTTGCGGGGCGGGCGTGCCCTTGGCGATGCGGAAGTCCTCGTAGCCCCAGGCCTCGCCCCCGACGTTGTTCGACAGCGCGAAGAAGGGTCCGTCGGTCGTGATCTGGGTGGCGTGGGCCTTCAGGGCATCCATCTTCTGCTCGATGAAGGCCGTGCCGTCGACCTGGCACGCGATCGCGTCGTCCTCGGAGAAGAGGTTCATGGTGTCGGGGTCCATGTCCTCGAACGGGTTCTCCACACCCATCTCGGCCATCAGGTCGCGGCCGCGCCGGATCCGGGAGGCCGACATCGTGGTCCAGTAGATCTTGGCGATCTCCCAGGGCTCGCCGAGGTCCGCGCGGTACGACGGGACCGCCGCGAGCGCTGCGGCGTACATCGCGACCCGGTGGGCCATCACGTGGTCGGGGTGGCCGTAGCCGCCGAACTGGTCGTAGGTGGCCATGACCTGCGGCTGCACCTCGCGGATCACCTCGACCAGGAGGTCGGCCGCCTCGGTGAGGTCGGCACGCCAGAAGGCGTCCTCACGCACCGGCTCCTTCGGCTTGGCGTGACCGGTCTCGTCCCACTCCATGCCCGAGTCGCGGAACCGACCCGCGCCGCCGAGGAAGCGGTGGTCGGTGACCCCGAGGGCCTTCATCGCCTGCGCCAGCTCACCGATCCGGTGGGTGCCCAGGCCGTCGTCCTGGTCGGGGGCCAGGTGGGCCAGGTCGGGCACGAGGATCTCGCCCTCCTCGCCCAGCGTGCAGGTCACCAGGGTGACGCCCCTCCCCTCGGCGACGTAGCGGGCCATGGTGGCTCCGGTGCCGATCGACTCGTCGTCGGGGTGGGCGTGGACGAGCAGCAACCGGTGCTCAGGTCGGGTCATGTCCCCAGGCTAGAGGTAGCGACCGAGTCACCGAAGACGCCGACCCCCCACGACCGCTAGCGTGAGCCGGGTGCGTAGCTGGCACAGGGACGGACCCGAGCGCCACTCCGCGATCGAGGCGCTGGTCGATCGCGCGGGCGGTCGTGTGGGCGTGGCAGGTGTGCTGGACGACCTGCGGCGCACCGCGACCCCGACGTCGCAGCAGCTGACCCGGGTGGAGCTCAGCTACTCGTGGGACGAGCGCGACGGCCTCGACCAGCGCTGGTGGCCCCAGGGAGTGACCGGCTCGTGGGACCGCGCCCCCGGGGCGACGGGCGGAGCACTGATCACCACCGCCTACGCCAAGGCCGTCGGTGGCGTGCGTCTGGGCTCGCGCGTCACCGTGCACGACCTCTCCGCGGCTGCCGGCCAAATCCCGTACGACCACGTCCTCCTGGTCCGGGCCGCGCTCGACGACCGCGGCGCTCCGACCCTCTCACCGGTGCACGCCCACGTGGGTGGGGCGGCGTGGGTCGGCGACCAGCTGCTGCTGGCGGCCACCGAGGACGGCGTCCACCAGTGCACCCTGTCCGACATCGTGCGCGCACCCGCAGCGGGGCTCGGCCTGCCGCCCCACGGCCACCGGTTCCTGCTCCCGGTGCACTCGACCTACTCCCCCCGACCCGCGCGCGGAAGACGGCGGCGCTACTCCTTCCTCTCGGTCAGCCACCGGGCCGGGCCGGTGCTGCTCGCCGGGGAGTACGGCCGCGGCGAGATGACCACGCGGCTGTGGGAGCACGACCTCGACCCGTCCTCGGGGCTCGTGGTCTCCGAGCCCCGCTCGCTGCCGGTGCGCGGCGTCTCGCAGATGCAGGGCGCGGTGGCGGTAGAGGGGCGGCTGCACGTGGTGACCAGCCGCGGTCGACACCGACGAGGCAGCATCTGGACCCAGGCCGGCGAGCGCCTGGTGCAGCACGAGTACGCACTGCCACCGGGGCCGGAGGACCTGAGCCACGACCCGGTCTCCGACCGGCTCTGGACGCTGACGGAGTACCCCGGGATGCGGATGCTGGTCGCCGTGGACCGGCGCCGGTTCTCGGCCTGAGCGGCTAGCCGCGGCCCGGGCGCGCGAGCTGGCGCGACTGGGCCACCAGGCGGTCCCGGGAGTCCCACACCTCGGCGGTCTCCTCGAAGAGCCCGCCGGCCAGGTTGTCGGTCCAGGCACGCACCCGCAGCCAGCCCGGGGCCGGGACGGCGCGCACGTGGGCGGTCAGCTCCAGCGTGGGAGCCCAGCCGGTGCTGCCCATCGTCATCGTCACCGGCGGGAGCGCGTCGAGCGCGAGGAGCAGGCTCCACACGTCGGGCTCGCGCTCGTCGAGGTGGCGCAACCAACCCTGCATCAGCCCGGGCGTGCTCGGCTCGCCCAGCACGGCGCCCAGGCTCCCGGGGTCCAGCCGCAGGTCGAGCTGCTCGACGAAGGGCAGGTCCATCCCTGGGACACGGTTCTCGCTGCGCACGCACTCCTGCGGCGGGGGCAGCCGCGGCGGGGCCGAGGTCGTGCGCACCTCGCCGTCGTCGATCGCGTCCAGGTCGCCGTACGTCGCGAGCGCGCGCACCCGCTCGACCTCGCCCTGCGAGGTGGGCTGGGTCAGCCGGGCGTGGCTGGTGGACACGGTGCGCCCGACGCGCACCGGCTCGGCGCGGACGTGGAACGGGCCGCCGGTGGCGGGGCCGAGGTAGAACGCGGCCAGCGCGAGCGGGTGCGGGTGGCCGTGCGCCTCTCCGAGGGTGCCCAGCGCACGGCCGAGGGCCGCGAGCAGGACCCCTCCGTTGATCGCGAACCCGATGCTCCACCCGGGGTCGATGTCGCCGGTGAAGTCCTCACCGTCGCGACGCAGGTCGAGGACGCGGTCGAATCCGTTGCTCACCTGGAGCATCCTGACACCCGACCACGGCGCCCGCGGCCCTGGCCCGCGTGCGCCGTGGCCGGACTGCCCCCCAGGTCCCCCGGGTCGTCGGTGTCGGGCTCAGGCCAGCCGCTGGGCGGGGATCGGAGCCTTCTGGGCCACGATGTGGATCGTCGCGTAGGCCCCGGTGGTGCCGGTGCGCGTGGCGCCCTGGAACTCCACCTGGTCGAAGTCGACGAGCGTGGCGTGGGCCTCCCAGAACTGGAACCGCAGCCGGTCCTCCCAGGCTTGCTCGAGCTTGGCCGCCACCTGGGACTCGCTCATCTGGGAGGGGAACTTGCACATCGCGATGACCATGCCGTCGAGGTTGTCGGTGTGCTCGACCTCGACCTCCTCGAAGTAGCCGGTCGCCATCAGGCTGTCGCGCACGGTCTGCTCGAGCCGCGTGAGCTCCTCGGCGTTGGCAGGCGAGGAGTTCGACTGCACGGCGGTGCGCAGCTTCTTGTAGTGAGTCAGCTCCATGTCGGCCTCCCGGGTCTCTCTGCCCTCGATCTCAGGATCGCCCGAGGGGACCCCCGGCACAACGAACTTGGGCGTCATCCCCCGCAAGTCCCGACCAAAGACCCGAATCGGACACTCCGGCCGGGTGGCTCCTCACCCACCAGTAGGACGGGTCCCTCGCCTCGCAGCTCCTGGTGGGTCCCCGCAGGCCCACGACTGCTCAGAGGCCCAGCGAACGGCCGATGATCTCCTTCTGGACCTCGGTCGTGCCGCCGTAGATCGTGCTGATCCGGCTGTCGACGAAGGCCTTGGCGACCGGGAACTCCATCATGTAGCCGTAGCCGCCGTGCAGCTGCACGGCCTGACCGGCCAGCTTGTTCTGCAGCTCGGTGGTCCACCACTTCGCCATCGAGGCGAGCGTGGCGTCGAGCTTGCCCGCCAGGTGCTTGCGGATGCAGTCGTCGACGAAGACCTGCGCGATCCGGGCCTCGGTGGCCATCTCGGCGATGAGGAAGCGGTTGTGCTGGAACTTGCCGATCGGCTTGCCGAACGCCTGGCGCTCCTGGGCGTACTCCAGGCACATCTGCGCCAGGCCCTCGCACGCGGCCGCGGCCTGCATCGCGATCGCCAGCCGCTCCTGGGGCAGGTTCATCATCAGGTAGATGAAGCCCTGGCCCTCCTCGCCGAGCAGGTTGTCCTTGGGCACCTCGACGTCGTCGAAGAACAGCTCGGCGGTGTCCTGGGCCTTCAGGCCGACCTTGTCGAGGTTGCGGCCCCGCTCGAACCCCGGCATGCCCCGCTCGACCACGAGCAGGCTGATGCCCTTGTGGCCGGCCTCGGGGTCGGTGCGCGCGACGACGATGACGAGGTCGGAGAGGATGCCGTTGCTGATGAAGGTCTTCGACCCGTTCAGCACGTAGTGGTCGCCCTTGTCGAGCGCCGTGGTCCGGATGCCCTGCAGGTCGGAACCGGCACCGGGCTCGGTCATCGCGATCGCGGTGACCGTCTCACCGCTGACACAGCCGGGGAGCCAGCGCTGCTTCTGCTCCGGCGTGCCGAGCTCGATCAGGTAGGGGACGATGATGTCGGTGTGCACCGAGAAGCCGGGGCCGTTCGCGCCCGCCCGGGCCTGCTCCTCGGAGAGGATCTGGTTGAACCGGAAGTCCTTGATCCCGGGGCCGTCGAACTCCTCAGGCACGTCGAAGCACAAGAGCCCGGCCTCGCCGGCCTTGCGCCACAGGTCACGAGAGACCACGCCCTGCTTCTCCCACTCGTCGTGGTGGGGGACGACCTCCTTGTCGAAGAAGGCGCGCACGGTGGCGCGGAAGTCCTCGTGCTCGGCCTCGAAGATGTCGCGGGTGGCGGTGACCATCAGCTGATCCACTCCTTGAGCTGGGCGGTGGTGGCGACCGGGTCGTCGCTGACCGGGATGACGTTGAGGTGGGTGACGCCGGACTCGCGGAAGGCCGCGATCCGCTCCTTGACGTAGGACTCCGGGCCGACCAGGTTGCACAGCTCGAGCAGCTCGTCCGGCACCAGTGCGGCCGCCTCGTCCTTCTTGCCCTCGAGGTAGAGGTCCTGGATGTCCTCGGCCTCCTTCTCGTAGCCGTAGTTGCGGCAGAGGTCGTTGTAGAAGTTCTTGCCCTTGGCGCCCATGCCACCGATGTAGAGCGCGAACATCGGACGCACGAAGTCCAGGTAGCCCTTCACGTCCTCGCCGATGGCAGCGATCCCACCCGCTGCGACCTGCAGCTCCCCGAGGTCGGCGGGCCGTTTCGCCTTGCCCGCGCGCAGCGAGTCACCCCAGACCTTGTCGGCCAGCTCGGGGGCGTAGAGGTGCGGGAGCCAGCCGTCGGCGTACTCCGCGGTGCCCTCGACGTTCTTGGGGCCGAGCGAGGCGATCCAGATCGGCACGGAGTCGCGCTCGGGCTTGGTCAGCATCTTCAGCGGCTTGCCCAGCCCGGTCCCCTCGCCCTGGGGCAGGGGGAGCTTGATGATGCCGTCGTTGGTCAGCACCTCCCGACGCATTGCCCGGCGCACGATGTCGACGACCTCGCGGGTGCGTCCGAGGGGCTTGGAGTAGGGCAGGCCGTGCCAGCCCTCGATGACCTGGGGACCGGAGGCGCCGAGCCCCAGGATCGCCCGACCTCCGGTGACGTTGTCCAACCCCGCCGCGGTCTGCGCGAGCAGCGCCGGGGTGCGGGAGTAGATGTTGAGGATCGCCGAGCCGATCTCGACGGTCTCGGTCTTGGCGGCGAGGTAGCCCATCAGCGTCGGGGAGTCGAAGCCGTAGGCCTCGGCGATCCAGACGGTGTCGAGCCCCGCCTTCTCCAGCTGCGCCACGGCGTCGGCCGCACCGCGGGGGTTCCCGTCGTACTGCAACATCTGGGAGAGCTTCATCGATCCCTTTCACCTGCACTCGGCCGGGCACGGGGTGACCCGGACACCTGGGGGCGCGCCGTCTGCCTCGTGCGACGAGACGAGGACACACCTTAACTGTGACAGCGATACTGTCAACGTGCAAGGATGGGTCCCGCACCACGGCCCCACCTCACCCCACACCTCACCCACGGCCACCAGGAGGCGCCCATGACCGCCCGTGCCGAAGCCTCCGCGGTGATGGAGGAGGATCTCCTCACCATCGACGAGCTCGCGCTGGCCACCGGGCTGACCGTGCGCACCACGCGGTACTACGCCAGCCTCGGCCTGCTGCCGGTGCCGCTTCGGCGCGGCCGGATGGCCTACTACGGCCCCGAGCACCTGGGCCGGCTGCAGCTGATCCGCACCCTGCAGGAGCAGGGCTACACCCTCGCCGCGATCGAGCGTCACCTGGCCACGGTCCCGATGGACTCCACGATCGAGGAGATCGCGGTGCAGCGCGCGCTGATCGCCGCCTGGCACACCGGACCGGTGCAGACCATGGGTCGGGCCGAGCTCGAGGAGCTGGCGGGACGAGCCCTCTCCGAGCGCGACCTGGCGGACCTGGCGCGGATCGGAGCTGTGGTGCACAACCCCGACGGCAGCTTCGAGGTGCTGCCGCTGACGGAGCGTGCGGTGGAGACCCTCGACCTGGGCACCCCGATCGACGCGATCGTCGAGGCCAACGTGGCGGTGCGCAAGCACATGGCGGGACTGGCCGACGAGCTCACCCGCATCCTGCACGAGCGGGTGCTGCCCGAGCTGCAGGGGCGCCCCGACGGGCCCGAGAGCGCCGACCGGGTCGAGCGCACCGTGTCGAACCTGCGCTCGCTGACGCTGGACGCGATCGTGCTGGGCTTCCAGCGCGCGGCCAACCAGGTGGCACTGAAGTCGCTCACGCTCGACCCTGCGGCCGAGCCCGGGGACCAGCAGGCCTGAGCCCGGGCCCGGGCTCAGCGCTCGAGCGGGTCGGTGCGGCGCGACGGACGCCGCTGCTCCGGCGAGACCTCGAAGTCGCCGTACTCGAGGTGGTGGCGCACCTGCTGCAGACCGGCCTCGACGTGGCGGGTCACCAGCCCCCGGGCGAGCAGCTCGCTGATCCGCGAGATCACCAGGCCGGAGAGGCCGTAGCTCATCGACATGGTCAGGCGGGTCTCGTCACCCAGCGGCTCGACCTCGATGGTGAACCGCTGGTCGGTGCCGCGCAGGCTGCGCCACTCGAGCCGGTTGGGCGAGGGCTTGGTGACCAGCACCCTGCCGCCGACGTGAAGGGTCGAGACCTCCAGGAAGACGTCCCACTCCTGGGCCTCGGGATCGGCGTCCGAGTCGCCGATGTAGGAGAAGCGCGCGAACCCCGGGATCACCTGGAGCACGGAGTGGGCGTCGGTGACGAACTGCGCCACCTCGGCGTAGGGGCGCCGGACGTTGATGGCGCGGACGACTCTGATCACCAGATCACCCGAGCACCGGGAACATCGTCTTGGCCGCCAGCGTCGAGAGCCCGGCCTGCATCACGCTGGTGACGTAGTCGTAGGCCGCGTCCCAGTCGGGGTCGTCCCCGAAGCGCTGGTTGAGGTCGATCGGGTCGAGCACCTCGATGCGGATCTTGGCGGGCAGCGGCACGTGCGGCAGGTCGCCCGGGGTCAGCAGCCACGGGAAGCTGGAGCTCAACGGGAGGCTCTTGATCCGCAGGTACTTGTCGAAGCGGAACCGCTTGGCCCACTTGCGGCCGTCGTTGTGGACGAAGAACGTGTCCTGCCCGCCGGTGGAGACCACCGGCACGATCTTGACCCCCGCCTGGTGAGCGAGCCGCAGGAAGCCCTGGCGTCCGTCGAAGATGATCTTGTGCCGGTCACGCCAGGCGCGCAGGGCCTCCACGTCACCGCCGGGGTAGACCAGGCAGGACGCGCCGGCCTGGAAGATCTCCTCCGCAGCTCCGTGGCCGGCGGTCACGATGCCCATCTTGCGGGCCAGGGTGCCGATCAGCGGCACCTTGGTGACCACGTCGTGCCCCAGGGAGTACAAGGCTCGACCGTCGACGGTGAAGTAGGTGTTGTAGGCGAGCAGGAAGATGAAGGTGTCCGGCACGTTGGCGCCACCGCTGTGGTTGCCCACGAACAGCACCGGCTCGTCCGGCACCCGGTCGAAGCCGTTGACCTCGGCGCGGTGGTAGACCGCGGTGAGCAGCCACATCCGCGGCAGCATCGCGCGGATGAAGCCGGCGTCGCGACCGGTGAGGTCGACCCGCCCACCAGCGGGCTCCACGGAGTTGTCGCGGGTGACGTCGTCCTCCGGGCTGCTCTGCAGCCCGTGGTCCGGTCGCGGGCTCTGATCGCGGCCGCCGAGTCGCACCGGGCCGATCCCGATGACCATGCGATCCTCCCCCTCTCCGGTTCGCGGGCGGTGGGTCGTCGCCACCGTCTGCTCAACGCCGATCCACGCGCCCGCGTTATGCCCCAGTCATACCGCGCAGGGGTGATCTCGACCACCGGAACCCGGCAAACCCCGCGCCCTTGACGACGCCGCTCAGACGTAGCGCGAGAGCGCGCGCAGCGTCTCGCCGCGGTAGGCACCCCCGTAGACCACGACGTGGACCAGGAGGCAGTGCAGCTGGTGCAGCGCCACCCGGTCGCGCCAGTCCTCGGCCAGCGGCGCGACGGCTTGGTAGCCCTCGAGGATCTCCTCGCGGTGTGCGCAGTCGAAGAGCGCCAGCAGCGCGAGGTCGGTCTCGCGGTGCCCGCCGTGCGCTGCCGGGTCGATCAGCACCACGCCCTCCTCGGTCCACATCAGGTTGCCCGACCACAGGTCGCCGTGGATCCGCGCCGGAGCGGAGTCGTCGTCGTGATCGCCCGCGGTCAGGCGCGAGCACAGGTCGTCGAAGCGCGCCGCCTCCTGCGCGTCCAGCGCGCCGCGGTCGCGCGCGATCCGCACCATCGGCTCGATCCGCGCCTCGGCGTACATCTGGCCCCAGGTCGACCAGACGCCGAGCCGAAGCGGCAGCAGCTCGGAGGACGGGCCGAAGAAGCCGTCACCGCTCCAGCCTGCCGGCTCGCAGCCGAAGGCGGGGGCACCGGCGGCGTGGGTGCGGGCCAGCGCCATCCCGAAGTCGCGCGCGACGGCGCGGTCGGGCGGGACCGGGCGCAGCCGTGCCAGCTGCAGGACCTCGGCGGAGACCTCCAGCACCGGGACGACGGCGGCGCCGTCCGCGGCGGCCGCGAGCCACCGCAGTCCGCAGGCCTCCCACTCGAGGTAACCCTCCGGCGCCCCTGGCGCGCGCTTGAGGTGCCGCTCCTCGCTCATCGGCCCTCGGTGCGTCAGGGGATCGCCGCGGCGCGCACGGTCACCACGTCGGGCAGGTCGCGCACGATCTCGGTCCAGGAGTCCCCGGAGTCGAGCGAGGCGTAGACCGCACCGTTGCGCGCACCGAAGTAGAGCCCGGACCGCTCGTGGTCGTCGGTGCACATCGCATCGCGCATCACCGAGACCAGGAACCGGTCCGGCAGCCCGTTGCCGAGCTCGGTCCAGGACTCCCCGGCGTCGCGCGAACGCCACACCCGCGCCTTGCCCTCGGGTGGGAACCGCTGCTCACCACCGCCGTTGGGGAAGACCCAGATCGTGTCGGGCTCGGCCGGGTGGACCACCATGCAGAAGCCGAAGTCGCTGGACAGTCCCTCTGCGATGTCGTGCCAGCTGTCGCCCTCGTCGTCGGAGCGGTAGACCCCGCCGTGGTTCTGCAAGTAGAGCCGCTCCGGTCGCCCGGGGTGGCGCGCGACCTTGTGCACGCACTGACCGAACTCGGGGTACTGCTTGCCCTCGGGCATGAAGTCGGCGCGGATCCCCTGGTTGCGGGGCTCCCAGGTGGCCCCTCCGTCACGGGTGCGGTAGACCCCGCCGGTCGAGATCGCCGCGACCATCGAGTCCGGGTCGGAGGGGTGGGGCAGGATCGTGTGGAACGCCTGGCCGCCGAAGCCCTCTCCCCACTCGGCCCGGTGCGGGTGGTCCCACAGCCCCTGCACCAGGGAGAAGTTCTCACCGCGGTCCTCGGAGCGGAAGATCGCACCCGGCTCGGTGCCCGCGTAGACGACGCCGTCGGTGGTGCCCGGGACCAGCTGCCAGATGTGCTTGACCGACGCGTCGGCCGACTCGGGGAACGCCGGCCCCCCGTTGGGCGTGAACTCCCACGTGCGGCCGTGGTCGTCGGAGCGCTGCACCTGCGCCCCCATCCACAACGAGGCGTTGCCCGAGAACAGCCGCACGTCGTCACCTCGCTTGTCGACCGCCACGGAGTAGACCTCGTCGAAGGAGAACCGTGGCTCGTCCCACTCCCAGGCCCGGCGCGACTCGTCCGAGCGGCCCACGAACAGGCCCTTGCGGGTGCCTGCCAGCACGATGGTCTGCATGGTTCTGTCTCCTGTCCGGGCGGGTCAGCTCCGTTGGATCCGCCGCTTGTAGACGTGCTTGGCCTTGTCGACGACCGGCCACCGCCGGCTGGCGCGCACCAGGGCACGTCGCACCGGGTGGGCGTTGGGGTCCAGAGGTGGGTGCATCCGCAGCTGGGCGATCTCGCGGTGGAGCCGGGCGCGGGTGACGTCGTAGGTCTCCAGGACGGCGGCGAGGGAAGCGATCGCCTCGGCGAGCAGCTCCTCCGGGCCGGCGGTCGAGAGCTCCGCGCGCCCCGGCGCCTCCAGCGCAGGGACCAGCTCCTCCAGCGAGCCCACGACGTCGACCCCGAGGTCGTCCAGCTCCTTGGCCATCTCCCGGGACCGCTCCACCGCGAAGTCCCAGGCGTCGCGGGTGAGCTCGATCTTCGTCCCCGTCCGGCGCGCGAGGAACTGGTGGACCAGCTGGTCCTTGACCAGGAACGGGTAGGCGCCACGGCGCTCGAGGCCCTCCTCCCCGAGCTCGGCGTTGAGCCGACGCAGCAGCTCGGCCTGCTCCACCCCCACCGAGGAGTTAGGGTTCGACACCTCCAGCGAGAACGGCTCGGGATCGAGCCCGACCGTCGTCGCGAACCGGCCCCACAGCACAGCGGGGTCGGTGCCCGACTCGGGGACGGTGACGACGTGGATGCGCTCAGCCGGCACCGAGCGCGACCAGCGCCGCGCCAGCTCGGCGACGTCCTGGACCAGCCAGAACCAGTTCGCTCGCTTGCCCTGCTTGCGCACCGCATCGAGGAACTGCGCCAGGGTCAGCGTGGAGCGGTGCTTGAGGTGCTCCTGCCACTCGGCCGGGACCTGTCGGGCCAGGTCGCGGGCCGTCACGACCACGTGGACCTCGTCGCAGACCTTCTCCAGGTCCCCGACCATGCGCGTGATGTGTTCCTCGACGCACCCGGCGAACAGCTCGTGGGAGACCAGCACGTCGCCCTTCCAGGAGCCGCAGTCGGCCACGACCGCGGCCCAGGCGCCCTCGGCCCGAGGAGCCTTCTCGTAGTTGCCGACCACGTCCATGCACGCCAGGTAGTGGTCCTGGAACGCCGAGCCCGGCATCAGCACTCCCTGCTTGCGCACCCGGTCGACCTGGGACCACAGCACCTCCTGGAGGAAGGTGGTGCCGGTCTTGGGGGTACCGACGTGCAGGAAGACGCGTGAGGCCACGGGCCGACCCTACCCAGCGGCGCCGGGATCCGGCAGGTCAGCCGGACAGGTCCCGGATCAGCTCGGCGTAGCGGACCAGCGCGCCGTCGCCGAGGTAGCGATCGCGCACCCGCTCCCGCGCGGCGATGCCGAGCCGCTCGGCACGCTCCGGGTCGCGCAGCAGGTCGAGCAGCAGCTCACCGAACCGGCCGAGGTCGTACGGGTCGTCGAGCAGGACCCCGGACTCGCCGTCGACGATCTGGTCCTGGATCCCACCCACACGGGAGGCGAGCACCGGGCGCGCCTTCCACATCGGCTCGGTCACGGTGAGCCCGAAGCCCTCCACCAGGCTCTTCTGCACGACCACCGCCGCCCGTCGCTGCAGCGCGTTGACGATGCGTGCGTTCTCGTCGACGTCGTCCATGGGCAGGCTGCACAGGTGCACCCGCGAGCGCACCGGCTCAGCGAGCTGCCCCCACAGGGCCTGGCACTCGCTGAACACCTCGGCCCCCTCCGGGTCGTCGCTGACCCCCAAGACGTCGGGACCGACCAGCATCAGGTGGACGTCGTCGGGCATCGCTGCCACGCGGTCGGCGAAGCCACGCAGCACCCCCGACATGTCCTTGAGCCGGTCCCACCGGCTGACCTGCAGCACGATCCGGGCCTGCTCGGGCACCACCTGGCCGCCGTGGATGAGGCCGCTCAGCTCGCGGACCTCGCTGGTCGACCCGTCACGACTGGTGAAGGCGATTGATCCGGTGTGGCCGTCCCGGATGTCGAGCAGGCCGGTGCGCCGGAGCACCGTGGCGACGTCCTCGGGGCTCATGTCGACGTTCTTGGCGCTGTAGGGGTCGATCGAGGGTGGGATGAGGCGCACCCGGTCGGGCGCAACCCAGTCGGGGACGTAGGCCTGCCGGGTGAAGATCACCGCGTCGGCCTGCTCGACGTACGGGCGCAGGAATGCCCAGGCCCGGTCGGTGCACTCGTCGGCGGTGTCCTTGCCCACGTGGCACCGCCACACCACGTGGACGCCCGCAGCCCGCACCCGCTCGACCATCCCGGCGGTCTGCGGGTCGTGCAACACCACCACGTCCCCCGGCTGCACGCGGGCGAGCAGATCGTCGACGTCCGCGCTCAAGGCCGACTCGTAGAGGTCCCGCTCACCCTCCCCGAGCGGTCCGCCGTCGCCCGTCGAGCCGTGGAGCAGGTTGTGGATCCGCTTGGTGAGCGTGAAGAACTCCGGTGATCCGTGCAGCACCAGCCACTGGCTGTCCACCCCGGCGTCGAGGGTGTAGCTCAGCAGCGCCTGGAGCATCTCGGCGACACCGCCCCCGGTCGCGGTGGCGTTGACGTGCCACACGGTGCGCCCCTCGAGCAGGCGCCCGCCCCAGTCGGCGACCTGGCGCAGCCGCTCCCCGCGCTCGGGTGTCAACAGACCGGCGAGTCTGTCCAGCGACTCCGCACCCAGCTGCACATCGCGCATCGGTGTACCTCCTGGCCCCGACGGTATCCGGCCGGAGGCCGCAGATCATGGACCGTTTCGGGGTCGTTGTGCCAGAGCAGGATGACCAACATGGCCGACGACCTCATACCCGACCACATCCGCGACAAGCTCCGCGAGCCCAACCCCTGCACCATCACCACGCTGCGCGCCGACGGCCAGCCGGTGTCCGTGGCCACCTGGTACCTGCTGGACGGTGACCGGATCCTGGTGAACCTGGATCACACCCGCAAGCGGCTGCAGCACCTGCGCGAGGACCCCCGGGTCGCGATCACGGTGCTGGACCACGACTCCTGGTACAACCACGTGAGCATCGTGGGCAGGGTCGTGGAGCTCGCCGACGACCCGGACCTCACTGACATCGACCGGCTCTCCCAGCACTACCTCGGCAAGCCCTACATGGTCCGGGACTCGGCACGGGTCAGCGCGTGGATCGAGATCGACTCCTGGCACGGCTGGGGCGCCACCAAGGAGTGAGGCTCAGAGCCGGGGGAAGAGCTTGGCGGCGTCCTTGTCCCGCTCGCGCATCCGCTTCGCGCTGCCGACGATGAGCCGGTCTGGCCTGCCCACGACGTCCTCGTCCTTCTCGGGGTAGTCGAACTGCGAGAGCACGTGCCGGATCGCCTCGACCCGGGCGCGCTTCTTGTCGTTGCTCTTGATCACCGTCCACGGCGCGTGCCGGGTGTCGGTGTAGAAGAACATCGCCTCCTTGGCGTCGCTGTACTCCTCCCACTTGTCGGCGCTGGCACGGTCGGTGGCCGAGAGCTTCCACTGCTTGACCGGGTCCTGGGAGCGGGAGGCGAAGCGGGCCAGCTGCTCCTCGTGCCCCACGGAGAACCAGAGCTTGACCAGGTCGATGCCGGAGTCGACCAGCATCCGCTCGAACTCCGGGCAGGACCTCATGAACTCGAGGTACTCCTCCGGGGTGCAGAAGCCCATCACCCGCTCGACGCCGGCGCGGTTGTACCAGGAGCGATCGAAGAACACGATCTCGCCGGCCGCCGGCAGGTGGGAGACGTAGCGCTGGAAGTACCACTGCGACTTCTCCACGTCGGTCGGGACCGGCAGCGCGACGACGCGGGCACCACGGGGGTTGAGGTGCTCCATGAACCGCTTGATCGAGCCACCCTTGCCGGCCGCGTCACGGCCCTCGAAGAGGATCGCGATGCGCTGCCCCGAGTCGCGGACCCAGACCTGCAGCTTGAGCAGCTCGATCTGCAGCGAGCGCTTGGCCCGCTCGTACTCCTTGCGGGAGAGCTTCTTCTCGTAGGGGTAGCCGATCCGCCAGGCGGGGCGGCCGTGCATGGCCGGGTCGGTCGCCTGCGCCGGCTCGCGCAGCTCAGCGAGCTCGTCGAGCTCGTGCTTGTGCGTCTCGACATCGACCTGTCGTCCGGGATCCTCGGCGGTCATGTCCGCAGCCTAGGACCCGATTCGCCGACCCGCACCCGTGCGGCTCCGACGTCACGCCGCTCGGGCCGCACTCAGCCGCCGTCAGGCCATGCGGGTGACGTCGACCGAGACGGTCATCGAGTCGGTCTCGGCGCCGGTGAAGATCCCCGACAGCGGGATCACGTCGTCGTAGTCGCGCCCGGTCGCGACGACGACGTGGCGCTCCCCCGGCGTGACGTCGTTGGTGGGGTCGAAGCCGTGCCAGCCGTCGTCCCACCACTCGACCCATGCGTGCGACTCCCCGAGCACGGTCTCGCCCATCACCGGCTCGGTGGAGGGGTGCAGGTACCCCGAGACGTAGCGCGCCGGGATCCCGATGTGGCGCAGCGCGCCGATGACCAGGTGGGCCATGTCCTGGCAGACCCCGCTGCGCTGCTCCCACGAGTGGGAGGCGTGCCCGGCGACGTCCGTGGCCCCCGAGACGTACTGGACCTCCCGGTAGACCAGGTCGCAGATCGCGCGAGCCGCCGTGGTCGGGCTGTCGCTGCCGCGCCGCAGCTCCTCGCACTGCTGGGCCAAGTCAACCGGCGGGCGCACCCGGTCGCACTGGGCGAGGTACTCGGTGAACCGGTCGAGCACCTCGTCGCTGGCGAGGTCCTCCCACGCCAACCGCGCCTCGGGCTCGTCCCGGGCGAGGGTGTGCACGTGAGCGGTGGCGACGATCGACAGGGCGTCGTGCAGCTCGAGCACCTCGAAGGTGGTCACGTCGTTGCCGAAGTAGTCGCGGTAGGCCAGCGACCACGGTGTCGGGGTCACGTCGATGCGCGAGTGGGCCACGAGCTGGTCGCCCGTGGTGGGCGGGGTCAGTCGGGCCTGGTTGTACGACGCCCGGGCGAGCCCGTCGTAGTCGAAGTTCGTGGTGTGCACGATCCGCAGATGCATGGCTGACTCCCAGTCCTAGTTGTGCAGTCCGTGCCAGTAGAGCGACTCGGCCCCGGCGAAGTAGCGCCGCGTGATCACCTCGGTGGCACGCGCGCAGGTCCGCTGCAGCCGTTCCATGGAGGCCGGCAGGTCGTCGGCGATGTCACCGAAGGAGGAGTACTCCAGCTCCGTGCGCATCCGCCCGAGCAGGCGCTGCGCCTCGTTCTCGAAGCCACGTCGCCCGCCGGTCTCGATGTTCTCCAGACACTGCTCGGCGCGGTTGAGGCTGAACACCACCGACCGGGGGAAGAGCCGGTCGAGCAGCAGGAACTCCGCCTCGAGGTTGGCCCCGCCCGTGGCGGGCTGGGTGCGCAGGAAGGACTCGTAGGCGCCGCACGCGCGCAGCACCGATGCCCAGCGGGAGTCAGAGGACGGCCCCGGCCCCGCCGACACCGCGCTGGTGGCGATCAGCCTCGAGGTCATGTCGGCACGCTCGATGCAGCGTCCGAGCATCAGGAAGTGCCACCGTTCGTCACGCGTCATCGTGGCGTCGGCTGTGCCGTTGACCAACGCCGCCCGCTCCCGGACCCAGCCCAGCGCGTTGGTCGACTGCATCGACCGGAACCGGCCGGACGGGATCGCCCGGTAGGTCATGTTGAGCGCCTCCCAGAGCGGCTCGGACAGCGTCTCGCGCGCCCGCCGAGCACTCTCGCGGGCGCCGCCCAGCGCCGCCGCGACCGACTGCGCGGACTCGGGGTCGTAGGCGAGCCGGTCGAGCACCGCCCCTCGGCCGGGCCGCTCGCCGGGATCGGTGGCGACCCCCATGATCGCCAGCAGCGACCGGCTGGAGGACTCCTCGTCGACGGAGGGGTCCTCGAGCATCAGGTGCAGCTGCACGTCGAGGATGCGTGCGGTGTCCTCGGCACGCTCGACGTAGCGGCCGATCCAGAACATCGACTCCGCGATCCGGCTCAGCACGACGCATCACCCTCCCCGCGGTCGCCGTCCAGGCGTGCTTGCTGTTGCTGTTGTTGCTGCTGCTCCATCGCATTGGCGTCGAAGGCGGGGCCCGGGTCATGGGCACCGACCTTCACCTCGGACTGGGGGTGAAGCTGGCCCTCCGCCTGCGAGACCCGCGGTGGCGCCAGCACCCAGGTGTCCTTGGAGCCGCCCCCGCGCGATGAGTTCACCACCAGCTCGCCCTCCTGCAGGGCGACCCGGGTCAGACCGCCGGGCAGCACCCACACCTTGTCCCCGTCGTTGATGGCGAACGGGCGCAGGTCCACGTGCCGCGGCCCCATCCGACCCTCGACCAGCGTCGGCACCGTGGAGAGCTGCACGACGGGCTGGGCGATCCAGTCCCGCGGCTTGGCCAGCACCCGGGTGCGCAGCTGGTCGAGCTCGGCCCTGGACGCCGCAGGGCCGATGACGATGCCCTTGCCACCGGAGCCGTCGACCGGCTTGACGACCAGCTCGTCGAGCCGGTCCATCACCTCCTCGAGGGCCTCGGGGTCGCCGAGCCGCCAGGTGTCGACGTTGCGCAGGACCGGCTCCTCCTGGAGGTAGTAGCGGATGAGGTCGGGCATGTAGGTGTAGACGAGCTTGTCGTCGGCCACCCCGTTGCCCACCGCGTTGGCGATCGTCACGTTGCCGGCGCGCGCCGCGTCCAGCAGCCCCGGGCAGCCGAGGATCGAGTCGCGCCGGAAGTGGATCGGGTCGATGAACTCGTCGTCGACCCTGCGGTAGATCACGTGCACCGGCGCCAGACCCGAGGTGGTCCGCATCATCACCCGGCCCTGGCGGGTCACCAGGTCACGACCCTCGACGAGCTCGACGCCCATGGTGCGGGCCAGGAGCGCGTGCTCGAAGTAGGCGCCGTTGTAGACCCCCGGGGTCAGCACCACGATGGTCGGGTCGGACACGCCGGCGGGAGCCGCGGCGCGGAGGGCGGCCAGCAGCTTGCGCGGATAGTTGTCGACGGGCCGGATCCTGTGGTCGGCGAAGGGCTCGGGCAGCGCCGTGGCGATGGCGCGCCGGTTGGTCATCACGTAGGAGACGCCCGAGGGGACGCGCACGTTGTCCTCGAGCACCCGGAACTCGCCGCCCGCGTCGCGCACCAGGTCGATGCCGGACACGTGCACCCGCACGCCGTTGCCGGGCTCGAGCCCGAAGACCTGGCGGTGGAAGTGGGAGGAGCTGACGATCACCCGCCGGGGGATGACCCCGTCGGTGAAGACAGTGCCCGCGGAGTAGACGTCGGCGAGGAACGCCTCCAGCGCACGCACCCGCTGGGCGACGCCGTCCTCCACCCTCGCCCAGGCCTCGGCCTCGATCACGCGCGGGAGGATGTCGAGCGGGAACGCCCGCTCCTCACCACCGATGTCGAAGGTGACGCCCTGGTCGAGGTACCGCGTCTGCAGCGCCTCCACCCGGGTCCTGAGCTCGCTGTCACCGAGATCGGTCAGCGTCTGGTGCAGACCCGCGTAGGACGTGCGCAGGCGGGCGCCGTCGAACATCTCGTCGTTGCGGACAGTGCCCGCCACACCGGTCTCGTCGTATCCCTCGAACTTCACACTCACCGGTCGAACCTAACGAATCCTGGCTCCGCGTGCGTCGCGGTCCTCCGACCACTCACCAGCCTGTCGGCACGGAGTGGCTGGTGGGACCCGAGCGGAGCGGATCTGGTTCCACTCCCGGTGCGGGCGTCAGCGCCCGGCGCTGAACCGCGCCGAGCTGTGGCCGCCACGCTTGGCCGACTGGCCGCGCTGGCCGGTCGGGCGCGCGCCGCCACGGCGTCGCCCTCCTGCCGCCCCGGGACCGCCGCCGGGCTTGCGGGCGCCGCGACGAGCACCACGCTCGGAGCCCGCCGTGCTCTGGACGAGGCCGCCCGCGACGAGGACGCGCTCGCCGGGAGCGAGCTGACGAAGGATCGCGTGCTCGGCGTTCGGCACTCGGGTCGTGGTGTGCTTGATCTTGGCCGCGCGGACCAGCGAGCGCATGTCGTTGACCTGCTGGTCGGTCATCAACGTCACGACCGTCCCGGAGGCGCCGGCACGCGCCGTCCGCCCCGAGCGGTGCAGATAGGCCTTGTGCTCGGCCGGGGGGTCGGCGTGCACGACCAGGGTGACGTCGTCGACGTGGATACCGCGCGCGGCGATGTCCGTCGCGACCAGGGTCGTGGCTCGTCCGGACTGGAACGCCTCGACGTTGCGGGTGCGCGCGCCCTGGCCCAGGTCTCCGTGGAGCTCCACGGTCGGCACCCCGTGCTGGTTGAGCTGGCGGGCCAGCGTCTTCGCGCCGCGCTTGGTGCGGGTGAAGACCAGGCTCCGCCCCGGTGCGCTGGCCAGATCGACCAGCACGCTGACCCGGTGCTCGTGGCGGATGTGCAGGACGTGGTGCGCCATGGCCGAGACCGGCGACGTCGCCGAGTCGGCCTCGTGGGTGACGGGCTCGACCAGGAACCGCTTGACCAGCACGTTGACCGCGTTGTCGAGGGTGGCCGAGAACAGGAGTCGCTGGCTGCCTCGCGGAGTCGCGTCGAGCAGTCGGCGCACGGCGGGCAGGAACCCGAGGTCGGCCATGTGGTCCGCCTCGTCGAGGACGGTGACCTCGACGGCGCCGAGGTCGCAGGCGCGCTGTCGGATCAGGTCCTCGAGCCGGCCGGGCGTGGCGACGACGATGTCGACACCCGCCTTGAGCGCGTCGACCTGGGGGCGTTGCCCGACCCCGCCGAAGACGGTGCGGGTGCGCAGCCCGGCCGCGGTGGCCAGCGGCGCCAGGGACGCCTCGATCTGGGCGACCAGCTCGCGGGTCGGGGCGAGGATCAGCGCCCGCGGGCGCCGCGACGTCCGAGTGAGACCGCTGCTGCTGAGTCGGGCGACGACGGGGAGGAGGAAGGCGTAGGTCTTGCCGGAGCCGGTGCGGCCTCGGCCGAGCACGTCGCGACCGGCGAGGGAGTCGGGCAGCGTCGCAGCCTGGATCGGCGTGGGAACGCTGATGCCCTGCTGCTCCAGTGCGGAGGTGAGGCGTGCAGGCACGCCGAGATCGGTGAAGGAAGTCACGTGGACCACTAACTGTGGGAGTGTCTCACCACAACTGCGAGGAGGGTTCTCATCGCTGGGGGATTCGGTGCGGAGCATCCGTCACGGGCGCTGCACACACCATCAGGACCGAGGTAAGACTGGACGGTTCTGGTGCCCCGAAGGCTACCCCACGCAGGCCTCCGGCGAAGAATCCTGGCAAGAACGCCGGGTCGATCCGGTCGAGCGAGGCTCACTCTTATGAGCACGACAAGAAGTTCGGACTCGGCTCGCCCAGACGTGAGGCCCGCGGCGTGAGTGCGTGCCAGCACGCATGACGCGGGCGAGCTGGGGGGCCATGATGGTTCCGACGACGCCACGTGCCTTCGGTGGCGACCGTCTGGAGCAGGTCCTGTCCTGAGTGGGTGACTCACCATGAGTGCATGGCAGTTCGCCGCTGCCTGTGCGGTGGGTGCGCCCGGGCTGGTTCTCGGTGCGCTCCTCGTCTCGCGGCGCCAATGGGTGGTGGGCACCCTTCTCGTGCTGCTCGGACTGCTGCCGTTCTCCCTGTTGGCACCTGACCCCGAGCTCTCCGGCCACCCCCAGGGTCTCGGCCTCGCCCTGGCCGTGGTGTCCATGGCCGGATGGGTGTGGCTCTACCTGCCTCCGGCCCTGCTCGCGGCGTACCTGCCGGACGGCCGCCTCGGACGCGGGTGGTGGGTGCTGCCCGTCGGATGGTTGATCTTCCTCCTGTCCTTCCATGCAGCGCTCGCCCTCGACCCCGACACCTACGGCGGTGGGCCGGACCAGATCCCGGGCAGTCCCCCGGTGATCGTGCCGCCGTGGGTCGATGCCGTGCTCGGTGCCGGCTCCCTTCTGCTGTTGCTCGCCCTTCTCGTGGGCTCGGCGGCTCGGGTCGTCGTTCGATTCCGGCGAGGCTCCACGCGCGTCCGTCGGCAGCTGAAGTGGTTCCTGCTGAGCATGCTCCTGCTCCCCGCCGTCCTCGTCGCGACCTGGGCGACCTACCTGCTGACCGATGTCGCCGGCGTCGTCGTGGTCGTCGGGTTGCTGCTCGTCTACCTCGTCGTCCCGATCGCCGTCGCTGTCGGCGTGCTGCGTCACGACCTGCTCGAGGTGGACGCGTTGATGAGCCGCTCGGTCGCCTACCTGCTCCTGACCGGGGGCCTGGTGGCGATGTTCGCGGCGCTCACGGTCGGTCTCGGCGTGATGCTGGGTCGAGGGTCGCAGCTCGGCGCAGCGCTGGCGACCCTGGCCTGCGCGGTGGTCTTCGGGCTGCTGAGGCGGCGCGTGCAGTGGGTGGTCGACGCCGCTTTCGACAGGGCGCGTCACGACGCACTCATCGTCCTCGACCGGTTCCTCGACGACATCCGCGAGGGACGCGACCAGCCCGAGCAGGTCGAGTCGGCCTTGCGGGCCGCCCTGCACGACCCGGCCATCTGCGTCGTGTACTGGTTCGGCGCCGATGCCGAAGCCACCTGGCTGCACGGCGACGGAACACCCGCAGTGCGCCCAGAGGACCCGGCTCTCGACGTCGCGGTAGCCGGGCGGCTCATCGGGTGCATCGGCTACGACGCAGCGGCCGCTCGGCCACGCCTCCTGCGAGAAGCACTGCGCCGTGTGCACCTCCCGCTCGAGCTGGCGCGCTCTCAGATCGCGCTGCGACAGGCACTGGCCGAGACCCAAGCCTCTCGCGCGCGCCTGGTCGAGGCCACGGACGCCGAGCGCCGCAGGCTGGAGCGGGACCTCCACGACGGCGCCCAGCAGCGCCTCGTGGCGATCGGGATGTCCCTCCGGCTGGCCCAGGAGAGCACGGGCCGGGCCGACCCGGTTCGGGCCGTCCTCGGGACGGCGGTGCAGGACTTGCAGGAGGCGGTCGCGGCGCTGCGCTCCCTGGCCGGCGGCGTACGCCCCCGCGGGCTCGACGAGGGACTGGCGGCGGCCATCCGCGATCTGGTGCGAACCAGTCCGATACCGGTGCACGCCCAGGTCACGGGCGAGCCGGTCCCCGAGCGAGTGGCCACGACGGCTTACTACGTGGCTGCTGAGGCCCTGACCAACGCGCTCAAACACGCCGATGCCGCCTCCGTGGGCATCGACGTCCGGCTCCGCGAGGGAGAGCTCGTGGTGCTGGTCTGCGATGACGGACGCGGTGGGGCCACGGTCTCGGCCGACTCCGGTCTCGCCGGCCTGGGTGACCGTGTCGCGGCCACCGGAGGCGTCCTTCGAGTCGACAGCGCACCGGGCGCCGGCACCCGGGTCGAGGCGAGGTTGCCGTGCGGATCGTGATCGGGGAGGACTCCGCCGTCGTACGCGAGGGCCTTGCCCTGCTGCTGATCCAGGCAGGGCACGAGGTCGTCGCCCGCGCCGTGGACGCCCCGGGAGTCGTCGCGGCCGTGACCGAGCACGAGCCCGACCTGTTGATCACCGACGTCCGGATGCCGCCGACCATGACCAACGACGGGGTCCTCGCGGTTCGCGAGCTGAGGGCATCCAGGCCGGGGCTCCCGGTCGTGCTGCTCTCCCAGCACGTCGAGACCACCCAGTCGACCGAGCTGGTCGCGACGGGCGCCTTCGGCTACCTGTTGAAGGATCGCGTGCTCGACCTGGAGGACTTCCTCGACGCTCTGCGTCGCGTCGCAGCCGGGGGCTCGGCGCTCGACCCCGAGGTGGTCGCGTCGCTGCTGGCGCCGATGAGTCCGGACCCGGGATTCGCCCAGCTGACCGCCCGGGAGCAGGAGGTCCTGGGTCAGCTGGCCGAGGGCCGCTCGAACGTAGCGGTGGCGCGCCGGCTGCACACCACTGAGCGCACCGTGGAGACCCACGTGCGCCACATCTTCGTCAAGCTCGGCCTCTACGACTCCGACGACGACCACCGCCGCGTCCTGGCTGTGCTGGCTTACCTTCGCAACAGCTCGTAGGGCTGCCGATCAGCCTGCTGAACCGTTCCCGGACCGCGGAGCAGGGCGATCGCCGCCAGTCCGAGCCCAGCGGCCTGAGCGAGCGCAGCGACGACCTCGACGAAGGGGCTGAAGCTCAGCACGTGCAGGACCGGCCATGCCATCAAGCCGTACCCGGCAAGCCGGGCAGTGGTGCGGGCGCGCACCAGCGCGAGCCCGAGCAGGAAGGTACCGACGATGTTCCCGAGCACGAAGACCGGCCCTGCCCACGCAGTCATCGGTTGCGCCGCGAACCGGTCAAGGATCTCCGCGTTCTGTGCGGTCGACCCACCCGTGGTCACCATGGCGACCTCGGTGCCCGCTCCCTGGAAGACCAAGCCGAAGTAGCAGATGTAGCCCAGCGCAGTCAGGACGCCACCCACGAGGCCCAGGCGTGCGGCCCGGGTGCGCACCAGGCGCATCACACCGAGCACGGCCGGCACCAGCAGGATCGCGCCGATCATGTCCACGAAGCTCGTCCACTGGACGGTGGTCAGGTGCTCGGCGGTGAGGGCGAGGCCCGCGGCGTTGTTGCTGATGTCGTCGAGGCCATGGGGGTTGTCGAGCGCGTTGCCGGTCTCGGCCACGACGATCAGCCAGGGCGCCACGAGCATCGCCAGGGCGAGCCCCACTCGCCGAGTGGCCGCGGTGCGGGCGAACGGATCACCGTGGTCGACGGTGGGTCCAGCAGCGCTGGTCATGGTGACTCCTCGGTCGAGGGGGACGCTCACCTACGAGCCTGGTCGAGTCCCGGGTCGAGGGCATCGGTGGCAGCACCGCACTCGCGTACGTGCGAGCACGCACGTGCCGCCCCATCCTCGGAGCGGGCTTCTTGCGGGCTCACTGGAGCCCAGACCTCGCTGCCACCTCAGGCCCGCCCACGGCTGACTGAGCCCTCGTCGGCTTGCCGCGGCCAGATTTTCGTCGGACAGTGGGCCCTCTCGGGTCGTTCCGCGCGACAGGTTAGGTATGCAGGCTCGAGCAGAGTCCTCGGACTCACAGCTGGTAGGAGCCGTCGCCGACGGCGACACCGGCGCGCTCGGGACTCTCTACGAGCGGCACTCAGGCTGGTTGTCGGTGCGCTTGATGCGGCGCTGCCACGACCGCGAGCTGGTGGCGGAAGTGCTCCAGGACACGTTCATGGCGGCGTGGCGGGGAGCCGGACGGTACCGCGGCGACGGAGACGTGGGCGCGTGGCTGTGGGGGGTCGCCGTACGCCGGCTGGTCACGCGACTGCGGCGCCACGACGTGCGCTCGGAGGTGCCGGTGGAGTGGGCCGACGAGGCCGTCGACGTCAGCGCCGAGGAGCAGGTGCTGGCCGGGGTCGAGTACGGAGAGCTGGGGGTCGCCCTCGCCCACCTTTCCCCCGAGATGCGGGCGGTCGTGCAGGTAACGATCCTGGACGGGCTGACACCCAGTGAGGCCGCCGTGCTCCTCGGCGTGTCCAGGAACACGGTGAAGTCGCGACTGCAGCGTGCCAAGCGGCACCTGCGACGCGAGCTGGTGGAGGGAATGTCATGACCGAGTGGCATGCATCCGACGAGGCACTGCGTAGCTGGGTCGACGGCACCACCGGGCCGCTCGCAGGCGCTTCGGTGGAACAGCACATCGGACACTGCGAGAGGTGCCGGGGCGTGGTCGCCTCGCTGGTGCCGGCCGAGGACGTGCCGGGCAGCTGGGAGTCGATCCTCGAGGCCGTCGAAGTTCCGCCTCCGTCGCTCGGCGTGCGTCTGATGACGAGGGCCGGGGTCGGAGCGGCTGACCGGGCGGTGGTCGACACCGCGCCACTGCTGCGGATCGGCTGGCTGGTCGGCGTGAGCGTCGTGCTCGGCTTTGCCGTCGTCGCCTCGCTGCTCGTCGATGACGGTGGACTGGCGCCGTTCCTGGCGGTCGCGCCGCTGGTGCCGGTCGTCGGGGTCGCGGTCGCGTACGGGCCGAGCGCCGATCCGTCGCACGAGGCCGTGCTGGTCTCGCCGTATCCGATGTTTCGGCTGGTGCTGCTGCGCACGGCGGCGGTGCTGGCCACCTCGCTGCCGTTGCTGGTGCTCGGCGGGCTGCTGTTGCCGTTCTCGTCGACGACGGCGGTGGCGTGGCTGGTGCCGGCAGCCGGGTGCACGGTCGCGGTGCTGGCGGCGAGCAGCTGGGTCGACCCGGAGTACGCCGCCGTCGTGACCGGACTCGGCTGGGTGACGGCCGTCGCCTGGGCAACCCGCCAGGGCGACCCGCTGCTCGTGCTCGCGCCGCCGGCCATGGCCGGTTACGCGCTGCTGCTCCTCGCCGGGCTGCTGCTCCTCGGCAGCCGGGTGCTGCGGCCCCGCCCGTCCTGGCGCCTGTACTGACCTACCCTCCCTGACCGCCCCGACCGAACCCGACCGAACCCGACCGAATAGGACGATTCGATGACCGAAGCGACCATCCGCCTCCGAGGGCTCACCCATGCCTTCAGCCGGACCCCGGTGCTGGCCGGCGTCGATCTCGACGTCCACCCCGGCGTGACCGGCCTGCTGGGTCCCAACGGGGCCGGGAAGACCACGTTGCTGCGGATCCTGGCCACGGTCCTGGGGGCGGACCGCGGTGAGGTGTCCATCCTCGGGCGAGACCCCGCGGAAGGCCGTTCCCGCACCGAGATCCGTCGACGGCTGGGCTACCTGCCTCAGGAGCTCGGCTACCCCCGAGGCTTCACCGCCTACGGGTTCGTGGACTATCTGGCGGTGCTCAAGGAGCTCGAGGAGCCGACCGTCCGGCGGGCCGAGGTGCGACGGGTGCTCGAGGCCGTCGGGCTGGCCGACCGCGCAACCAAGCGGATCCGCGCGCTCTCGGGGGGCCAGCGCCGCCGGGTCGGGCTGGCCCAGGCGCTGTTGAGCTCGCCGGAGCTGCTCGTGCTGGACGAGCCGACGACCGGCCTCGACCCCGAGCAACGGGTCTCGCTGCGGCAGGTGCTGGCCGAGCACGGCCGTGCGTCGACCATCCTGCTGGCCACCCACCAGACCGAGGACGTCGCGGCGCTGTGCGAGCGGGTGATCGTCCTGGACGCCGGCGCAGTCCGGTTCTGCGGGCCCGTGTCCGAGCTGATCGGGCAGGCAGCTGGCCGGGCCTGGCTGGCCGACGGGCCCGATCCTCGAGCCCAGGTCGCCTGGCGCACAGGCACGGGCAGGTACCGCAACCTCGGTCCCGTCGCGCCCGCGGGTGCCACTCCGGCCGAGCCGACGCTCGAGGACGCCTACCTGCTGCTCCGCGGCGCTACCGGGTCCGAGCACGAGGTCGTGGCATGACTGCCGTCGCCGAGCCGGCCACCGCATCCGCGACCACCTCGGTCCTGTTGCGGCTCGCCCGGATCGAGGCGCTGCGCTATGCCCGGCACCCGCTCTTTGTGATCGGCGTGCTGCTGGCACTGGCCAGCAGTGGGACCTACGGGCCGGCGGAGCTCGACCACCAGGTGGTGCCGGCCTTCTTCATCGGTGTCCTCGGGCTGGTGGTCGCCTCCAGGCTGGCCACGGCGATTGACACCTCCCAGCCTGTGGTCGGGGCGGCGCCCGTCGCTGAGCCGGTGCGCACCGCCGCGCTCTGCCTGGCCTGTGCGGTTCCGGCCGCCGCCGGAGCGCTGGTGGTCTTCGTCCACCGACTGTTCGTGCTTGCCGACCCGCCGCCGAGCTACGCGTACGCCGGCTACGGCGCGACCGACCGGTGGTGGATCACGATCGCGATCCCGGTGGTGGCCAGCGCCGGAGGTCCGCTGCTCGGTGTCCTGGTGGGACGGTGGCTGCGCTTCCGCGGCGCGACCGTGCTGGCGGTGCTGGGCCTCCTGCTGTGGTCTCAGATCGCCGCCTACTACCCCGCACAGCGCTTGGATGCCGAGTCGGTGTTCGCACGGACGCTGCACCTGTTCACGCCGTACACCGCCTTCCTGGAGACGAACGGAGACGGCAACGCGGCGCCGACCCTGGTGACGTCGTACACCGGCTCGCCGTTCTGGTTCCTGGTCTGGACGGTGGCGCTGTGCGCGATGGCGGCGACTGCCGCGATCGCGCACGGCGCCACCGGCCGGCTCCGCCGGGTCGTGGTGCGCTGGTTCGCCGGTGCGGTGGCCGTCGCGGTGACCGCGCTGATCCTCGGGGTCGGCACTGGAGCCGACCACCTCGTCTACTACACCCCGGACGGCAGCTCCGGTCTGGTGAAGCCGGCGGTGCCGGATGCATGAGCTGCTGTCCGCCCGGCCGATCGCCGTGCTGCGGTCCGCCCCCTGGCCGGTCCTCGCGGGGCTGGCGTCGAGCGCGGGCGCGGTGTTCGGGGCTGCCCTCCTGGCTCGACACAACGAGCTCGCTCCGTTGCTCGCCCTCTTGGCCATCGGCATCTGCGGCGCTGCGGCGGCCTACGCACTCGACGAGGAGGCCGGTGACGTCGCCGACGCCAGCCCCACCTCGAGGCCGCGCCGGGTCGGCTGGCGACTGGCGATGCTGACCCTGCCCGCGGCCGTCTCGGCGACCGCGCTGCTCTCACTGCACCGGCTGGACTCACGGACCCCCTGGCTGCACCTGCTGCCGGTGGCGGCGGGAAGCATCACGCTCGGTGTGGCCGTCGCGGCGACGTTCCGACGCTCCGGCAACCTGGCTCCCGGCGACCTGGCCGGGGTGGTCACGTTGCTGGGCGTGGTGCTCGTGGTCGTCGTCGACCCGTTCCGGCACTGGGTGAGCTTGTCCGCCCTCGGTGCCGTCGACTACCCGATCCGCTCTGCCGTTGCCTGGTTGGCGATCGTCCTGGGCTGCGTCTTGACCGTGACTGCCTGCGAAGCCGACCCCGGCCGCTCCCGGTACGTCCTGCACCGAAAGGTTCCCTCATGAGGCTCTACCGCGTCTTCGCGTACCTGATCGCGCTCGAGGTTGCCGTCCAGGCTGCGGCCATCGCCTACGGCGCCGCCGGGCTGGGCCACTGGATCTGGTCCGACGGTCAGACCGTGACCAAGGCCGACCTGGAGGGGAACGGCGGCGTGCAGATCACCGGCCAGTGGGCCGCGGAGCTGCACGGCGTGAACGGGGCGATGCTGATCCCGCTGCTGGCACTCGCCTTCGTCGTGGTGGCCGTGATCGTGCGCCGCCAGGTCAGCGGCGCCCTGGCCTGGGCGGGCATCGTGCTCGGGCTGGTGGCGCTGCAAGCGATCCTCGGCTTCGCGACCCTCGCGGTTCCAGCGCTCGGCATGCTCCACGCCGTCAACGCGCTGGTGTTGCTGCTGGCGGCTCTGCACGCGGCACGACTGCCGAGGGTCGCCGCGCAGCCGAGGGCAGTCGACGCGCCCTTCACGGGTGCCAGCACCTAGCCAGAAGCCGGGGCGGGAACCCT
>CAVVFK010000004.1:0-28659 GCA_963747435.1 uncultured Actinomycetota bacterium | reverse complement strand
TGGTAGGCCCGCACCAGCTCCCCGCCGTGCTTGGGGCCCCCCAGCTCGACACGGTCACCGATCCCCGCCGAGGCCGCCTGCTCCCGCAGGTGAGGTACGTCGTCCCCGTCGCCGACCAGCACCAGCCGCGCCTCGGGCAGGCCCAGCGCGGCGAAGGCCTCGACCAGCACCTGCACCCCCTTCCAGCGCGAGCTGCGCTGCATCCGACCGGCATAGAGCACGGTGGGCACGGTGGGGCCCGTCGGGTCGCTGCCCGGCACGAAGACGTCGGTGTCCACTCCCGGCGGAACGAGCTCACGGTCCGCGACGCCGGGCAGGCAGACCTCCGAGACTGCCAGCACCCGGTCGGCCCGGGCCACGACCCGCGGCAGCACGTGGCGCTCGTAGGTGCGCAGCAACGCGTCGACCGCCCCGCCGACTCCTTTGACCAGCGAACCGGCGTGGTAGGTGAGCACCACGGGTCGGGATCCGGCGACGTAGCAGGCGACGTCGGCCAGGTACGGCGTCGGCGCATGGGCGTGCACGACGTCGATGCGGTGCTCGCGCAGGAGCCGGCGCAGTTGCACCGGCCACCAGCCGCTCACCGGGCTGTTGGACAGCGTGAACCACGGCGCGAGTCGCACCACCGTGATGCCGTCCTCGACGGTGGTCTCCGTACGCCGCCCGGTGCTGGTGGTGATCACGACGACCTCGAAGCCGGGGTCGTCGCGCAGCGCCTGCGCCACCCGGTGGGTGTAGCGCTCCAGCCCCCCGACGGAGGGCGGGTAGTGGGGGGTCACCTCGGCGACGCGGACCGGCCGGCTCACGGGCGCCACTCTCTCGCAGGTGCCGCGTACGCGCAGCCGGAGGTCGCGGGAACCGGACCCGCGCGTCGGCTCAGCTCGAGCGCAGCGAGGCGTGCTGCAGGTAGGCCAGCCTGCTCAGCTCGTGGCGGGTCTTGCGCATGCCGTCGAGGATCAGCCCGGCCGTCAGCGCCAGGCAGGCGACCAGGCCGAGGCCGATCGCCGAGGCGAGCGTCGGCATCCGCGGGACTAAGCCGGTCTCGACGTAGGTGGCCAGCAGCGGGACACCGAGCGCCACGGAGAGCACGAGGCTGAGCATGGCGATCGCGCCGTAGAAGGCCATCGGGCGCTCGTGGCGGGCCAGGGTGAGGATCAGGCCCAGGATCCGGCTGCCGTCGCGGTAGGTGCGCAGCTTGCTCTCGGTGCCCTCGGCGCGCTCGCGGAACCCGACCGGCACCGAGACCGTCGGGGTGCGCAGCGACAGGGTGTGCACCGTCAGCTCGGTCTCGATCTCGAACTCGCGGGAGACGGCGGGGAAGCTCTTGACGAAGCGACGCGAGAAGGCGCGGTAGCCGCTGAGCATGTCGCCGACGTTGGAGCCGAAGACGAAGCCGACGACACAGTTGAGGACCTTGTTGCCCCACGCGTGGTTGGGCCGGTAGGCACCGGCAGCGACCTGCTGGCGCACCCCCAGGACGTGGTCGAACCTGCCCTCGATCAGGGTGCGGATCAGCTCGGGCGCGGCGGCGGCGTCGTAGGTGTCGTCACCGTCGACCATCAGGTAGATGTCGGCGTCGATGTCGGCGAACGCCCGGCGCACCACGTTGCCCTTGCCCTTGAGCTGCTCGTGCCGCACGATCGCGCCGGCCTGGCGGGCCTCGTCGGCGGTCTCGTCGGTGCTGCAGTTGTCGTAGACGTAGACGTCGATGCCCTCGACGTGATCCTTGAGGTCCTTCACGACCTTGGCGACGGCGCCCGCCTCGTTGTGGCAGGGCACGATCGCGGCGACCCGGTAGTCGGTCCAGGGCAGAGTCTCCTCGGCGGGAGCCACCGCGCTCAGCCTCGTCGGTTGTCTGACCAGCTGGCCGGTGGCCCCGCCCCCAGGCAGAGCCGAGCTCATCTCGTCCAATGCACCGTTGTGCGCCATCCCCAGCACTCCCACCGTCGTCGCCTGGTCGCAAGTCCCCGAGTGCAAGCCCAAACGAACGAGTTACCCGCCAGTTACGCTCGTCACACGGTTTGGTGACTTCTTTGCTTTCCATCGGCCACGACGAGGAGCTGGGATGACGTCGTCTTCCGCAGCACCCGCTGTCCCGGTGCGCGTCGGGGTCGTGGCTCACTACTTCCCGCCGCACGTGGGCGGGCTGGAGGTCGTCGCCCAGCGCGTGGCCGGGGGGGTGGCCGAACGGGGTCACACGGTCTCGGTGCTCACCAGCGCGTGTCCGGGGCGGGCCGCTCGCAGCGTCGAGGACGGCGTCGAGGTGCGTCGCCTGCGGGTCGGCAACTGGTTCGAGCGCCACGGCGTGCCCTTCCCGGTCTTCGGTCCGGCACTGCTGTGGCACGCCTGGCGGCTGGCCAGGCGCAGCGACGTGGTCCAGGTGCACGACATGCTCTATGTCTCCTCCTGGGTGGCCGCGCTGGCCTGCCGGCTGACCCGGACGCCGTACGTCGTCACCCAGCACGTCGCCGTGGTCGAGCACCCCTCGCGTGTCGTGGCCCTGGTCCAGACCCTGGTGCTGCGCACGGTGGGAGCGCTGGTGATGCGTGGCGCGGCGGTCGTCCTGCCGATCAGCCCGGTGATCGAGGCGTGGACGCAGGCCGAGCTCCCGGGCGTACCCACCCGGGTGCTGCGCAACGGCATCGACCGCGAGCGCTTCCACCCGGCCGACGCCGCCGAGCGGGAGGCGGTGCGCCGACGGTTCGGCCTCCCGCTGGACGAGCTCCTGGTGCTGTACGTCGGTCGCTTCGTGCCCAAGAAGGGCTTCGACGTCGTCTCGGCGGCCGCGGGCCCGGGCTACCGGCTGGTGTTCGTGGGCGGGGACCGCCCGGCTGAGCAACCGGACTCCGCGGAGCGGACCTTCCTGGGCGCCCTGTCTCCGGACGACGTGGCCGCGGTCTACCGGGCCTGCGACGTCTTCGTGTGTGCCAGCGTGGGCGAGGGGCCGATGACGCCGATGGAGGCGCTGCTGTCGGGGTGCGCGGTGCTGGTGCGCGACGACCCGTCGATCCGTGCCCTGGGTCTCGGCGATGCCGTCGAGGAGCTCTCGATGGAACCGGAGCGGCTGCGGGCGCGGCTGCGCGAGCTGGCCGAGGACCCGAGCTCGGTGGCCGACCTGCAGTCCCGGGGCCGGGCCATCGACGCGGTCATCCCGACGTGGACGGACCATCTCCACGTGCTCGAGGGAGTGCTTCGCGAGAGGACGCCGTCCGCCGGCTCGTAACCTCCGCCGCCCCCCAGCCGTTGAAGCAGCAGCAACCGGACGTGCGTGGTGCTGGGGACCGCGGGACATGGAGGGACCATGGGAGAGAGCACCCCTGCTCTGCGCTGGTACCAGCGCGCGGTGCCCATGGGTGGTCTTGCCGCAGTCGCGCTGGCCGCCACCCTGTATGCGTTGCCGGACGACGAGGTCGAGCTGTCGACGACTCGCCAGCCACAGGAGTTCGTCGAGCTGTACCTCACGACCAAGCCGCAAGCGGTCTGTCGCACGCACCTGCTGAGCTTCCGGTTGCACAGTCACCTCGAGGAGCGACGCGCGCTGGACTACCGCATCACCGTCGCGCGCGACGGCGAGCAGCCGCCGGTCGACGCGAAGGGCCGCGTTCGGTTGATGCCCGACCGGTCCAAGGCCGTACGGACCGTGGTGTCGGCGCCGAGTCGTTCGGCGTACACGGTCACGATCGACCTGCGCAGGCGCCCCGAGCTCATCCGCATCCACTGCGGGGCATCATCATGACGACCGACCACACGCTGACGTCACGCCGCCTCGTCGAGGTGGCGTCGTGAAGCCGGCCACCGAGCTCAGGATCGGCCGACTGCGCGGTCTGGTGCCACCGCGGCTGGTGCCGACGCTCGTCGACGCCCGCACGCGGCTCGCCTGGCGCAACGAGGCAGTGCGCGAAGATGCCAGGGCGCAGATGCGCTTCCTGCTGGAGCAGTCGCGACCCGATGTCGATCTCGATGCTGCAGCGCGCAGCTACGTCAGGTTCCAGGCCCTGCGCGGCGAGCTGCGCTGGCACCTCGGCCTGATCTCCGACGTCGAGGTGGCCGAGCTCGACCACCTGCTCTCTGCCCAGCGGCGGGGCCGCGGCGTGGTGCTCAGCTTCATGCACCACGCGTTCTTCGAGGGGGGCTTCGCGGCGATCTCCAGGAGCGGCGTGCCACTGCAGATCGTCTGCTACGACTACATGATCCGCGACGACGCCCCGGGCTGGCTGCAGCAGCACGTCAAGATCGCCACCCACGGGCGCTCGACGGCCTTCTCGGCCGACCGCGGGGGTCGGGAAATGGTGCGGACCCTGCGCGAGGGTGGCGTGCTCGCGATCGCAACTGACGTGCCGGGCAGCACACCGCTGCGGTTCTGTGGACGCGACGTGGTCGGATCGTTCGGGGCGGCCCGGCTGGCGACCTCGGCCGGGTCACCCGTGGTGGTGATGACCTCGGAGCGCCAGGACGGTGACCGCCCGCGCGTCCGGCTGCACGAGGCATTCGAGCCAAGCGACTTCCCCGACGCGGAGAAGCTGCTCGAGGCGATGGTGGCCGTCCATGAGGAGGCCCAGCTCCAGTGGCCGGAGGCGACCGACCTTCCGTTGTCCCGCTGGGCGACGCCGGACGCGGGAGGCTCGACATGTCCACGCTGACCTTCGACCCCGAGCACACGACCGCACCGACGTCGACCGCTGCCACGAGTCAGACCCCCGATGCGCCGCTCGCAGCGGCCCAGGGAGAGGATCGGCGCCCCGGCCGTGGCGGTCGCCACCGTGATGTCGATGCGCCACGCAAGCCGGCGCTGCTGTCGGTTCAGCTGGCCGCGTTGGCGGTCGCGCAGTCACTGGTGGTGCTCGATGTGGGCGTCCCGGTGGTGCGACCCGTGGTCGCGCTGACAACTCTTCTGGCGCTACCGACGCTGGTGCTCCACCGCCGTGCTGCACTGCCTGGCGACTCGACGGCGGCGCGACTTCTGACAGCGTTCGGCGTCAGCCTGCTCGCCGTGATCGTCGGCGGGCTGGCGATCAACACGGTGCTTCCGCTGGTCGGCGTCGACAAGCCGCTGGTGCCGGCCTCCGTCGGACTCACCTGGCTGGTGCTCGACGGCGCGCTGCTGGCGTGGCGGCGCGATGTCCCGCTTCTTCAGCCGGTGGCTTGGCGACAGGCCGCGCACACCGCGTGGACCGCTCGGGTCGACCTCGCGCAGCTGCTGGCGCTGTTGTCGGTCGGCGGGGCGGTTATCGGCGCGGTCCGCCTCAACAACGGAGGCGGCGGCACCGTCGCTGTCGCCGGCCACCTGCTCGTCGCTGCCGCGATCACCGCGCTGCTGCTGCGCGACGGCAGTCGGGGGCGCGATGTCCGGGTGCTCTTCCTGGTGGCGACCGCCCTGCTGCTCGCCACCTCGCTACGTGGGTGGGGCATCACCGGGCACGACATCCAGGCGGAGTACTACGCGTTCTCGCTGGCCAGCGACTCCGGCCGCTGGACGATGGACGTCTGGCAGAACGCCTACAACGCGTGCCTCTCGGTCACGGTCCTGCCGACCGTGCTCGCGGGGGCCACCGGTCTGTCCGGGGTGTCGGTCTTCAAAGTGGTGCTGCAACTGGTGTTCGCGTTGACGCCCGTGGCTGTGTACCTGGTCTCCCGCCGCTTCGTGCCACGGCGGATCGCGCTGGTCGGCGTCGCCTTCCTCGTCGCGTTCCCGACGTTCTCCAACGACATGCCCTACCTGGTGCGGCAGGAGGTCGCGTTCCTCTTCCTGTCGCTGCTGCTGCTCGTCGCCACCGACACCAGCGCGAGCCCGCGGGTGCGCCGTGCCCTGGTCGCTGTGCTTGGGCTCGGTGTTGTGCTCTCGCACTACTCCACGACATACCTCCTGGTGCTCGGCCTGTTGGCCGGTCTCGTCATGCTCGGCGCAGTCACGCTGGCCACCCCGCGCCGCTCCGGCCGCAGCCCACTGGTGCTGCTCAGCCCGATCACCGTGGTCGCCCTGGTGGCGATGAGCTGGGCGTGGACCGGGCCCGTCACCGGCACCGGCGGTCACGCGCAGGAGGTCGCCCGCAGCGCGCTCGCCGCGATCCTCGGCAATGGTGACGACCAGCCGGGCTCCTCGGACGTCTCGTTCCGGCTGTTCGCCGCTGAGGGCGTCAGCGCCCGGGAGCGGATGAACGACTACGTCGACGCGGCGATGGACCTGCGCGCCGACGCTCCCCGCGAGATCCTGCTCGTCAAGGACCCGGGCCGCGCCGAGAAGCGACCCAAGATCCTGTCGGTCGAAGACGCGCCACTGACGTCGCTCGGTGACCTGGTCGACGGCGTCGGTGTCGACCCTGGCAAGGTCGTCAACGGCGCGCGCCTCGCCTGCGCGCTGCTGCTGCAGGTCTTCCTGCTTGCCGGGGTGTGGCGGGTGGTCGTCGCGCGGCGGCGAGAGACCCGGCAGGCCGACGAGGAGGCTGCCGACACCCAGGAGGGCGCACCAGTCACCACCGAGGTCGTGTGCGTGGTGCTGGGCGTGATGGCTGCACTCGGTCTGACCGTGCTGGTCCCCACCCTGTCGGTGGAGTACGGCGTGCTCCGGGCCTTCCAGCAGACCATGATCGTCGTGGCGCCGGTGACCGCGCTGGGCATGTGGTGGCTGCTGCGCCGCCTGGGCCGGTCGCCCGGCTGGGGGGTCGGCGTACCAGTGGCGATCGTGCTGGTGCTCACCGCCGCGCTGCCGGCGCTCATCGGCGGCGGCCCGGCGAAGCTGGCGCTGCAGAACGCCGGGCTCTACCACGACCGCTACCTCGGTGCGGACTCCGATGACATCGCGATCGAGCGGCTCGCGGCTGCGCCTGACGACAGCGGGCCGCTGCCCAAGGTGATCACCAGCCGGCAGCAGGTGGTCCGCGTCGGCACCGCGGGCGTGCGCGAGGCCGAGGTGGCGGACCGGATCTTCCCGCTGCTGCTCACCACGGGCTCCTACGTCTTCGTGGAGTCGCGGCTGACCCGGGAGCGGGAAGCGACGATCTTCTACGACGGCGACCGGATCACCTACCGCTACCCGCTCGCCGACCTCGACCGTCGCCTCGACCTCGTCTACAGCTCGGGCAGCAGCAGGATCTACCGATGACCCGGGCCGCGCTTCGCCGGTGGGCCGCTGCACTCCGCTCAGACCAGCTGATGGTCAACTCCGTGCTGATGCTGACCACGACGCTGCTCATGGCCGGAGGCGGAGCAGTCTTCTGGGTGCTGGCGGCGCGGCTCCAGTCACCGGAGGACGTCGGCCTGGCCGGGTCGCTGGTGGCCTCGGCGGAGACGATCGCGCTCTTCGCCCAGCTCGGACTCAACATCGCGCTGGTACGCACCCTGCCGGCCAGCAGTCGCCGCGCGGCCGACATCGTGACCGCCGGCGTGATCGTCGCCTCGGCCGGCGGGATCTTCGCCCTGGCCTACGGTCTGCTGCTGCCGGTCACTGCGCCGCAGCTCGCGGAGGTGCTGCACGCCCCATGGCTCGTAGCACTCTTCTGCATTCTTGTTGCACTGACAGCACTCAATGTGTTGTCGGACAGCATCTTCCTCGGGCTCAACCGGCTCCACGCATACCTGGCGCTCAACGGCGTGCTGCTCAACGTCGCCAAGCTGGGGCTGCCGTTCCTGCTCGTCGGCGCCGGTGCGGTGGGGCTCTACGGCGCGGTCGGTGGTGCGGCATCGCTGTGCGCGGCCGCGAGCCTGTGGGTGATCCTCCGTGGGGTCCCTGGCCGACGGTCACTGGCGCCGTCACGCGAGCTGCTCGAGGCGCGCAGGTACGCCGGCGCGACCTACCTGCAGTACGCGATGGCGGTGACCCCACTGCTCATCTACCCGGTGCTGGTCGTCAACGCGCTCGGTGCCGCCGAAGCCGGCGCCTACTTCGTCAGCTTCCAGGTCGCGATGCTGCTGCATGCGGCGCTTCTCGCGCTGGCCAACGCGGCGTATGCCGAGACAGAGCGAGCCACCAGTGGGCGGCACCGGTTGGTACGTCGCAGTGCGGTCACCCTGATCGGCGGCACTGCCGCCGGCGCGGCGGTGCTGGTGCTGCTGGCGCCATCCCTGCTCTGGATCTTCGGCCCTCACTACGTCGACGAAGGCACCACCACGCTGCGCGTGCTGGCGTTGGCCGTGGTGTGCGCGTCCTACAACTACTGGAACGCCTTCAAGCTGCGGCTCTCGCGCCACCTGCGCGCGATCGTGCTGGTGCAGCTGGTGAGCACGACCACGATGGTCGCTCTGGCGTGGATTCTCGTGCCGTACGGCACGGCGTGGGTCGCCGCGTCGTGGGCCATCGGGCACCTGGTCGGTGGTGTGATCGGACACGTGACGAGCGCGACGGTGGCGACCTTCGACGACGGTGACCCGGGCCGCCCCTCGGCGACGGGGGTGCCGCAAGCCGGCGGCGCGGAGCGGGCGCTGACCGAGCAGCCATGACCCCGCGGGTGCGGAACCTGGCACTGCGGGTCGTGCTGGCGACACTGCGTGGAGTGGTGCGGACACTGTCGGCGCTGGTGCCGCAGTCGAGGTCCGTGGTGGTCTCGGCGTACCCGGAGACCGAGGGCAACGGTGTCGAGGCGGCGCGCGCGCTGCTGCGCCGCTACCCAGGTCAGGTGGTGTGGCTGCGCGAGCGCGGTGAGTCGCCACGGGAGGTTCGCGAGCTCGAGGCACTCGGGGCGCGGCTGGTGCCCAAGGTCGGCTTGGCCGGCCTGTGGTGCTACCTGCGCGCCGAAGCGGTGTTCTTCACCCACGGTCTCTACGGCAGTCCGCGCCCGGTCGCGCGCAAGCCGCTGGTCAACCTGTGGCACGGTGACGGACCCAAGGACGTCACCCCGCGCTCCCGCAGCGAGCTGATCGCGAGCACCTACGTCGTCGGCAGCTCCACGCTGTTCACCCACCTCGGCAAGTGTGTGCCCTTCGAGGTGTCGACGGAGCGGGCGATCGTCACCGGCAACCCGCGCACCGACCAGCTCTGGCGTCCGGCGAGCGAGCAGCAGCTGCGCGGCCTCGGCATCGACGGTGACTTCGTGGTCTGGATGCCGACCTACCGGCGGGCTCGCGCGGTCGGAGCGGTCCTGACGTCGGACGCCGGCGCAGCTGACGACGCAGCCCAGGAAGCAGCCGTGGGGCGGTTGCTGGAGGGGCTGCAGGAACGGGGGATGCAGCTGGTCGTCAAGCCGCACCCGATGGACGCCGACCGCCGCGCCGACGACCGCTGGACGACGGTGACCGAGGACGAGCTCGTACGGGCGGGGGTGAGCCTCTACGAGCTGCTGGGCGCCTCAGCCGGGCTGGTCACCGACTACTCGAGCGTCTGGACGGACTACCTGCTGCTCGATCGGCCGATGGCCTTCCTGGTGACCGATCGGCGCGCCTTCGGCAAGCGACTCGTGCCCGCCGACGTCCTCGACTGGCTCCCCGGCCAGGTCGTCGAGGGAGACGCGTTCGGGCACTTCCTCGCCGACCTCGACGCCGCCGGCGCGCTGGGGTCCGCCCAGCGCGAGCAGGTGGCCCGCCGCATAGGACTCAACCGGACCCGCACCGCCGGCGACGACCTCGTCACCGAGCTGGGTCGCCGGAGCGTGCTGCGGCTCGACCGGCTCGACCGGCTCCGCTGACGGAGCCGCGGTCGTGGGGTCGGAGCACGTCGCTGCGCGGTCGCAGGAACGGCTTCTCCAGCCAGCGGTAGCTCGCGGCGGTCAGCCCCGCCGTCGCCAGCAGCGTCAGCAGCCCCAGCAGCGGCTTGGGCACGTTTCGGACGTCGGCGAGCAGCAGCACCGGGATCAGGTGCCAGAGGTAGAGGCTGTAGCTGTGGCGACCGACCAGCGCCATCCACCGGTGGCTCAGCAGCCGGTGCACCGGGCCGCGGCCCTCGTCGTACGCCGCGCGGATGAGGACGGTGGTGCCCAGCACGGCGACCGGGATGCCGAGGTAGCGGTAGAGCGGGTTGTGCCCGGCGGGCCCGAGGACCGCGTACGCGCAGATCCCGCCCATGGCCACCGCGGCCAGGAGTGATCTCGACGACCGCTCGCTGCGCATCGCTGCTCGATCTCCGGACGACGCGTCGGTCGAGCTGGTCGACACCATCCAGAGCGCCAGGGCGGCCCCGGCGAGGATCTCGGCCGAGCGCGCCGTCGGGCCGAAGTAGAACCAGTGCGCGTCCAGCGTCAGTGACGCGGCGTACAGCGCCGCTGCGGCGACCAGCGTGACCCGCGCCACCGCGCCTGCCCCGGCTCCCCGCCGCCGGGCAGCGAGCAGCACCAGCGGCCAGAGCAGGTAGAAGTACCACTCCACCGCCAGCGACCACGCCTGGCCGAAGGGTTGTAGCTCGGGCAGCCAGAAGCTGCCCTCCTGTTCGGCCGCCCACACTGACGACGCCTGCGCCAGGGTCAGCACCCCGCGCCGGGCGACCTCATCCGTCGGCAGCCCGGTCGCCGGCACCAGCCACCAGAGGAGGACGGCGCCGACCACCAGCCCGAGCAGCGCCGGGTAGAGCCGCACCGCGCGGCGTCGTAGGAACGGCAACCACACCCCGCGCACCGTCCCGGCCGCCGGGGCGCGCCAGAGCATCGTGGTGATGATGAAGCCGCTGAGCACGAAGAAGACGTCGACACCGACGGACCCGCCGCGGAAGAACGGGCCGTACCACGACAGCCAGTGCAGCCCCAGGACGGCGAGGATCGCGACGGCGCGGATGCCGTCGAGGTAGTCGACCCGGCCTGTGCCGCCCCGGTTGTCCTCACCCACCCAGGACCTCCGCCCCGGCCCAAAGTCACATTTCTCCTGACCTAGGTCAACGAGGTTTGAGGACGTCCGTTACGCCACGAATCCTGTCCCGGTTGTCCAAGACCAATGCGACGACTTTCGGGGGCTTTCGTCCTGCCCGGGTGACCTGGGGCCAGCGCAAGCGCACGCTCGACGGGTCGGTGCGGCGCGCGGTGGTGCACGTGAAGCGGGGCCAGCGGATCCTGACGGTGCGGGCGCGCAACGACGTCGGCTGGGCCCCGCCGTCCGTACCCGCGTCGTGCGCCGCCGCTGACGCCCGTCCCTCGGTGGTCGCGCAGTGAGGCGTTGCCCTCAGTGAGCGAGCGTGCGTCGAGACGGAGGGCAGGACGCCGACGTAGGTGTCGCGCAGATGGTCGATCACGCCCCGACGCGTGCGTGGCGTGGGTCTTTCCCGACGTACGTGTCGTGGCTGGGGTGGTTCCCGACGTACGTGTCGTCATCGTGCTGTTGGGGAGCACCTGTGTCGGGAAGCATCGAGGGGACAGCACCAGCGTCGGGAAGAGCGCCGTGGGCAGGACGACAGCGACCGCGGCGTGCTCGGTGAGCGCCTCGAAGCAGTCGGTGATGATCCGGTGGGTCACCAGCGGGCGGACCGCGTCGTGGAGGAGCACGTTCCCATGCTCGTGGCGGATCGCCGCGAGCGCCCGCGTGGTCGTCTCGGTCCGGGTTGCGCCGCCCTCGATGATGTCGACGACCTTGCCCTGGCCCCTGCGGCGGACGATCGTCCGGACCGCGCCGAGGTGGCCCTGCGCGATCGCGAGCACGATCTCGTCGACCGCGGGATGGGACTCGAAGGCCGCGACGGTGTGCTCCAGGATGGCGCGCGCCCGGCCACCTCGAGCAGCTGCTTGGGCACCTCCGTCCCCATCCGCCGCCCGACGCCGCCGGCGAGGATCACCACCACGTTGCGCTCGGACGTCATGAGGCCCCTGTATATCGGTAGCCCGCCGGGCGACGCCGCTCAGCAAACCGAGACCAAGCTCGCCCTCGGTTCCCCACGGATTCGTGCCCTTTCAGGACCAATGCCCCCGGCCTGTTGTGGGGATCTGCTGACGTTGGTCTGGTTAGGTCGGGTAGGTCGGCAATAGTCCGATCCGGCCTTAGTTGTGCATGATGGGGGCATGCGACGTAATTCGGGGGCTTTCGTCCTGCTCATTTCTGTTCTGTCCGCCGTGCTGGTGACCCTGCTGCCGACCACTGCCGGCACCGCCGACGCAGCGACCTACACCACCCTTCCGGCCACCCAGGCCGACAAGGTGGTCGACTCCTACGGGGTCGGCATCCACCTGCCGTTCCTGGACACGCCGTACGCCGATGCCACGAAGGTGGCCGACGCGCTCGGTGACCTGGGGGTGCGTCACGTGCGGGACGACCTGTTCCTGGACAACCCGCGGCAGTACGCCGGGATCGAGACGGTCGCGACCGGGGGATCGGGTTCGACCTGATCATGGGCCGGCCCGACAAGCCGGGCACCCCGGCTGACTACGTGGACACGGTGGCGGACCTGCCGCAGGGCGCGGTGGAGAGCGTCGAAGGCATCAACGAGTGGGACCTGTTCGGCGCGACTCGGCCCGGCTGGGCCACGGAGGCCGCGACCTGGCAGCAGGAGCTCTACGAGGAGACCAAGGCCAACCCGGCGACCTCGCACCTGCCGGTGCTGTCTCCGTCGATGGCGTTCAAGTGGAACTACGCCGCCCTGCCCGACCTCTCCGCCTGGTCCGACAAGGCCAACGCCCACATGTACCCGGGTGGGTGGAAGCCGAGCAACGAGATCTCCCAGATCTCCAGCGCGCTGCGCACCGTGGTGCCGTCCAAGCCGCTGGTCGTGACCGAGGCCGGCTACCACAACGCGGTGAACACGACCAACGGCCACCTGCCGGTCAACGAGGCGACCGCCGGTCGCTACCTGCCGCGGCTGCTGCTCGAGCACATGGCGCGTGGCCACGAGCGGGTCTACAGCTATGAGCTGATCGACGAGTTCGCCGACGCCGGGAAGACCGACCCCGAGGCCAACTTCGGCCTGTTGCGGCGTGACTGGTCACCCAAGCCCGCCTACACCGCGATGAAGACGCTGCTCGGTCTGCTGGACGACCCGGGCGCGGACTTCACCGCCGAGCCGCTCCAGCTGGCCTCCGCGGGTTGGCCCTCAGACGGCCGCTACCTGGTCACCCAGAAGCGCGACGGCAGCCACGTGCTGCTGCTGTGGCGCGACGCCCAGGTGTGGGACCCGGTGACACGCACCGCGCTGCCCGACCCGACGGCCCAGGTGACGCTGAGCTTCCCCGAGGAGCGCGACATCACCGTCCACCAGGTCGTCCAGGGTGCCCAGCCGGTGCAGCAGACCCGCGGCGCGTCGGTGAGCGTGGCGATGGACAGCGGCGTCACCGCGATCACCCTCGCCGACGTGCCCGAGCCGGCGCCCGCACCCACGGACGTGGCGGCAGCGCCCGGCGACCGGTCGGCGACCGTGACCTGGGGCCTGCCCTCGACGGATGCCGAGGTGACCGGCTTCGAGGTCGCCCGTGACGGCGGGGTGCCGGTGCGGCTCGACGCCGCTGCGCGCAGCTTCACCGACACCGGCCTGACCAACGGCACCTCGTACACCTGGTCGGTCCGGGCCCTGGGCGCCGGCGGTGACTCCGCGTGGGTGACCTCACCTGCGGTGGTGCCGGCCGGGGTGCCCGGGTCGCCGACGATCCGGTCCACCAGCCCGGGGAAGCGCTCGGTGACCGTGACCTGGCGGGCGCCGGACGACAACGGTCGTCCGATCCTGGGCTACGAGCTGTCCTCTCGCGGCGACGTGCTCACCGTCGGTGCCTCGACCCTGAAGGCGACGCTGCGCGGCCTGCCGCGCCGCGCGACGCTGCGGGTCGCGGTGCGCGCGCGCAACGCGATCGGCTGGGGCCCCTACGCCTACACGCCCTACGTGAAGACCAAGTAGCCGCACCCTCCCGACGCCGGTCGAGCGCCCCCACGCCGGTCGAGCGTGTCGCTGGTCCTGAGGAGGGAGCGCAGCGACCGTCTCGAAGGGAGACCCAGCCTCAGCCGTGCGAGAACCGGATGTCGGGCAGCACCCGCTGCAGCCACGCCGGTGTCCACCAGGCGGCCCGCCCGGTCAGGCGCAGCATCACCGGCAGCAGGACGAGGCGCACGAGGAGCGCGTCGAGCAGCACCGCGACCCCGAGCACGATGCCCATCTCCTTGGGTGGCAGCGGCCCGGACAGGGCGAAGGTGAAGAACACCGCGACCATGACGCCGCCCGCGGCGAAGATCACCCGGCCCGAGTGGGCCAGCGAGCCGACCATCGCCTCGTGCGGGTCTCCGGAGCGCTCGAAGTGCTCCTTGGCCGAGGCGAGCAGGAAGACGGTGTAGTCCATCGCGATGGCGAAGATCATCGCGAAGAAGAACACCGGCGCCCAGGCGTCGAGGAAGCCCTGGCTCTCGAAGCCGAAGAAGCCGGCGCCCCAGCCCTCCTGGAAGACCAGCCGGGCGACACCGAACGCCGCGGCCGTCGACAGCAGGCTGGCCAGGGTGCCGAGCAGCGAGATCAGTGGCGCCTGGAGTGCGACCAGGAGGAGCACGAAGCCGAGCACGAGCACGACCCCGATCACCAGCGGGGTGGACTCGTCGAGCTGTGACTTGAGGTCGAGGTTCTCCACCGCAGCGCCGCCGAGCACGGCGGAGTCGGGCAGGTCGGCCCGGAGCCGGTCGACGGTGTCGGCGAGCTCGGGGTCGGAGGGGTCCACGGTGGGCACGGCCTGCACGAGGACGTAGTCGCTGTCGTCCTGCGCCGGCATCGGGCGCATCACGGCGCTGATGCCGTCGTCCTGGCGCAGCGCGGCGCTCGTGGCCTGCGCCTGGTCGGCGTCCGCGACGACCTGCAGGGTCCCCGGGGCGCCTTCGCCGAAGTTCTCCTGCACGATGTCGTAGCCGACCCGGGCGCTGGAGTCCTCGGGGAGCACCTTGATCGACGGCATGGCGGTCCGCAGGCCCAGGATCGGGGCTGCCAGCGCCAGGAGCACGACGAGTGAGGCCAGGCCCCAGGCGACGGGACGGCGCCAGAGTCGCTCCCCCCACGTGCCGAACTTCGCCGCACGGTGCTCGCCGGAGTGCACCCAGGGCAGTGCGAACTTGTTGATCCGCCCGTCCAGCTTGGCCAGCACCAGCGGCAGCAGGGTCAGCGTTGCCGCCAGGACGAAGATGACCGAGAGCATGATCCCGCCGGCCATCGACCGGAAGGCCGGTGAGGGCACGAGCATCACCGCGGACAACGACACCAGCACGGTGAGCCCGGAGAGCAGCACTGCCTTGCCGGCGGTGTCCATGGTCTCGGCGATCGCCTGCCGGGCCGACTGGCCGGACCCCCAGCGGGCGGCGCGGTAGCGAACCACGATGAAGAGGGCGTAGTCGATCCCGAGCGCCAGGGCGAACATCATCGCGAAGTTCATCGCCCAGATCGAGACCGGCGTGAGCTCGTTGATGAGGACCAGCGAGCCGGCGGAGGCGATCAGGCCGGCGAGGGTCAGGGTCAGCGGCAGGCCGGCTGCGACCAGGGCGCCGAACGCCAGCACGAGGATCGCCATCGTCACCGGCCAGGAGAGCATCTCGGAGGTCAGCATCGCCTCGAGGTTCGCCTCGTTGAAGTCCGACCAGAGCAGCGACGACCCGGTGGGGTTGACCTGCACCGAGTCGGTGGAGAGGTCCTGGAGCGGCTCCTTGAGGTCGGTCGCTGCACGCACCATCTCGTTGGTGTCGGCCCCGGCGCCACCGAGCACGATGGCGGTCGAGCCGTCCTGGCTGAGGGTGGCGCCGGGCTGGGGCGGGACCACCTCGGCGATGCGGTCGTCAGCCTGCAGCTCGCGCATCACCTGGTCGATGACGCGGGCTCCTTCGCCCTGGGTGACCGCGCCGGAGTCGGTCGTGACGACGACCTGGATCGCGGAGCTGGCCGCGCCACCGAAGTGCTCCCGGGCGAGCTCGCGGGCGGCGACGGACTCCGAGCCGTCGGCCTGCCACCCGGCACCGGAGAGGTTGCTCTCGACCTGGGGCGCGAAGGCGCCGAGGCCTGCGATCAGGAGCAGCCAGACCACGGTCACGCCCTTGGCGTGGTCGGTCACCCAGGTGCCGAGGCGGCCCAGCGGTCCGGGGACGAAGCCGGAGGTGGCCTCGTCGGGTGTGTCAGTGTTGCTGGGGGCGGGGTCGGTGGCGGCGTGCGTGTCCGTCGCAGACATTGATCTCCTCGGTGCGCGGGGTGGTCACGACCAGCCTAGAGAAACCCCCGGGGGTATCGCAAACTGCGGTGGCGCGAGCGTCTCCCGCGTTTCCCGCCGTACGTGCTCGGCCGCAGCGCCTCCGGGACAGGCACGGCGGGAAACGCTGGCCTGACGACACGTGCGTCGGGAAACCGCCCCGGGCCAGGAAACGTCCCCCTGTGGACGGCGGGATGCAGGGTGCGTGTGCCCGCGCGACTCTCTACCCGTGTCCCCGCCCTTCGAACCCAGGTGCGCCTTCCCGACAGGTATCGCCTATCCGCGTCCGGTCGACCCGACCGGGCGTCGCGTGCCGAGCCCGGGCCAGGCGCGGGGCAAGGGGTTCCGCAGGGTCGCCAGCAACGCCTACGTCCCGGCGCACGTCGACCCGACCGTCCCCGAGCAGCGGATCATCGAGGCCGCTGCTCACCTGCGCGGGCATGCCGTCGTGACCGGGTGGGCTGCACTGCGGCTGTGGGGAGTGGCGTACGCCGACGGGTGGCGTGGCGCCGCTGTGCTCCCGGTCCGGCTCACCGGGGCGACGACGGGCAGGCGGTGCCGGCCCGGCGTCGCGCTCAGCTACGAGTCGGTGCCCGACCACGAACGAGCCACGAGACACCTGGTCCCGGTGACGGTGCCCACCCGGGCGCTGCTGGACGAGGTGCGCGCTACGCCTGACCTGAGAGACCGCGTCGTGCTGATCGAGATGACGGTGGCCGCAGGTGCGGTGGGGCTCGACGAGTTCCGCGCCTACGCCGCCGACAGCTCGCGGCATCGGGCTCGGCTCGCCCTCGAGGCCGCGGCGCAGGCGAGGATCGGGTCGATCTCCCCCGGTGAGTCCCGGCTGCGGCTGGTGTGGTCGCTCGATGCGGGGCTTCCCGAGCCGCTGCTCAACCAGACGATCCTCGAGCGCCAGGGCGGCTTCATCTGTTGTGCCGACCTCTTGGACGAGGCGGCGGGTCTGGTCGTGGAGTACGACGGCGCCGAGCACCTGAGGATGTCGCGCCGGGCCCGCGACCGCACCCGCGAGGAAGCGTGCCGTCAGGTGGGGCTGGAGTACACCTCGGTCATGGCGCCCGACCTGCGCTCCCCGGGTGCCGTCGTACGTCGGCTGCTGGCTGCGCGCGAGCGGGCACGCTTCCAGGCGCCTTGGGAGCGGGCCTGGGTGCTCGGCTGAGTCCGCCCTCGCCGGTCGAGCCTGTCGCTCGTCCTGAGGAGGGAGCGCAGCGACCGTCTCGAAGCGAGACGCTGGTGACCAAGGTCCTGCAACCAATCGGTGCCCCGGCGGCGTCTTGGGTACGTGCTCGACCCCGAGCGCACAGCCACCCAGCTCGAAGAAATGAGACCGCCATGCGTACCACCATCACCACCGCCGCAGCCCTGAGCCTCGCCGCCCTCGCGTTCGGTGCGGCCGCCCCCGCGGCGACCGCCGACAGCATCGGCGTGAACGACCCGAAGGACACCTTCCACGGGTCGGACCTGCGCTCCGTCGAGGTCCGCAACAACGACAAGGCCGTGCGGATCATCACCACCCACCTGAACCTCGTCCGGGACCCCGACTCGGGTCAGGGCGGCAGGGTGTTCATCGACACCGACCGCTCCGACAAGGGCCCGGAGTTCGTCCTGGTGGGCGGCTACTACCGCGGCACCGACTACCAGCTGGTCCACACCGAGGGCTTCCGCACCAAGCAGTGGGGCAGGCCGGTGACCAAGGGCTTCTACGAGATGAAGGTCGACTACAAGCGGGACCACGTCAGCACCCGGATCACGCGCGCTGCCCTCGGCCACCCCGGCAAGGTGCGGGTCGCGGTCCGCGTGGCCGGCAACCGCACCGACGGCACCAGCAGGGGCCTCGTCGACTGGCTGAAGGAGCGTCGCAGCTTCACTCCCTGGGTGGCTCGTGGCTGAGCCGGACCCACGCTTCCCGGCGTACGCATCCCGCGTGCGCCGGGAAGTGTCATGTCTGGTCCGACTTCTGGGTGGCCCGGCGGTAGAGCGTCAGCCCGGGTGACGAGGTCAGCCCGTGGGCGATGGTGCTGGCGACAACGATGAGAGTGCCGGCGGCCAGCACGACGGGCTCCGGGCCGCTCTCCTTCGCCTCCAGCGTGAGGTAGAAGATCGCCGAGACCCCGACCGGGCCGAACCAGCCCAGGTAGGCAGCGTCGGCCGCGCGGACCCGCAGCGGCTTCATCAGCGCGAACAGCACGGGGAGACGTCGCAGGAACAGCACCGCGAGGGTCAGCAGCAGCGCCGGCCACCCGAGCTCGAACCACTCGGTCCACGGCAGCATCACACCGAGCGCCAGGAAGAACGGCAGCACGGCGAACCGGTTGACCACCTCGTCGATCTGCACCTCCGTGGTGCGTTCGCTGCCCGAGCTCACCAGGTTGAAGGCCAGCCCGGCGACGAAGGCGGCCAGCACCCCGTCGAGCCCCAGCAGGCCGGAGATCCCGACCATCAGCAGCGCCAGCAGCAGGGTGAACCACAGGAGCGGCCCCTCCTGGGCGGCGCCGTGACGCTTGCCGGCGTGCATCGCGACACCGCCCAGCGCCCCGCCGGCAGCGCCGAGGACGAGGGCGCCGAGCACCTGCCAGATGCTCTCGAGCACGGCCTCGCCGCCGGTCATGGCGCCGGTGGTGGCCACCGCGAGCAGCACCAGGGGGAGCGCGAGCCCGTCGTTGGCGCCGGACTCGATCGAGAGCACCTGGCGATCGCGGGCGGGCAGGTCGCGTTCGGCGTCCTTGCCGGTGACGACGCTGGAGGCGAGCACGGGATCGGTCGGGCAGACCGCCGTGCCGACCAGCAGCGCGAGCGGCAGCGAGACCCCGAGGATCCCGAGGGCGAGACCCGCGGAGATCAGTGCCATCAGGGGCATCGCGACCAGCAGCAGGAGCGCGATCGGCTGCCACTTCTCCCGCACCTGGCTGAGGGGGTAGCGCAGCGCGATGCCCATCACCGAGATCGCCAGCAGCACGCGCGCCACGTCGTGCAGGGCGGTCGGGTCCTCGGTGATCGTGGCCAGGTCGACGGCGTCGAAGACCTCGGGCCCGAGGAGCACGCCGAGGACCAGGGCCAGCAGCGGCTCGGACAGCGGGAGCTGGTTGATGCGCGCGGACAGGGCCGCCATCACCAGTCCCAGGACTCCGACGGCCACCAGCAGCAGGTCGATGCTCTCGCTCACGACCCGCATGGTGCCCAGGTCAGGTGTCGGGAATCCCGGCGGGAGCGAAACCGTCATCAAGATCACGGGAGTTCTGGGCGAATCGGGCGTCCACCCGCTCTACGCTTTTCGGGTGGACACGCACTGGCAGGAGACGTTGCGCGCGGGGGGCTATCGGCTGACCCAGCAGCGCGAGCTCGTGCTGTCCGCGGTGGAGACGCTGGGCCACGGGACGCCCGACGAGATCCTGCACGAGGTGCAGCAGCACTCCAGCACCGTCAACATCTCCACGATCTACCGGACGCTGGAGCTGCTGGAGGGCCTGGGCCTGGTGCGCCACACCCACCTGAGCGACCGGGCGCCGACGTACCACTCGGTGACCGGGCCCGAGCACGTGCACCTGAAGTGTCGTGGCTGTGGGCGGGTCTTCGACGCCGAGCCGGAGGCGTTCGAGGAGATGGTGGCCCAGCTGCGTCACCGGCACGGGTTCGAGCCGGACGTCGGGCACCTCACGGTCTTCGGGCTGTGTCGCGAGTGTGCCTCCGCAGGCGCGGAGCGGTGACGACCCCGACTCTCGAGCCGGGAGATCGCCTGGAGGCCCCGACCCTCGACGCGGAGGAGACGCCGGACGAGGAGCGGGTCGCCGGGACCCCGACCGGGGGGCCGGCGCGGATGCGCTACCTCGACAGCCTCCGCGGCAGCCTGATGCTGCTGGGCATCGTGCTGCACACCAGCGCACGCTTCGGAGTGCACCGGGACGCGCTCGCAGGGGGCTGGGAGGGCTGGACCTACGTCGGTGGGTTCATCCACCTGTGGCGGATGCCGGCCTTCTTCGTGGTCGCCGGGTTCTTCGCCACGATGGTGCTCTCGCGCCGCGGTGTCGGTCAGTGGTGGACGCGCCGGGTGGTGCGGCTGGGCCTTCCGTTGACGTTCGGCGTGCTGGTCGTGAACTCGTTCCTGTGGCCGGCGAAGGCCTACACCCGCGACGACCTGGTGGGGATGGGCTTCGGGGGCGTCTGGGACGAGTACGTCGTGCCGCACCTCGGACAGCTGGCGCACCTGTGGTTCCTGGTGCACCTGCTGGTCTACTGCTCGCTCCTGGCGCTGCTGACCTGGGTCGCTCGCCGGTGGACCAACCGCCCCCACGTCAGGGGTGCGGCCGCTCGGCTGGTCGCGCGCCCGTGGATCGTCGCCGCCGGGCTGGTGGTGGTCGTCCTGGGCAGTGCCTGGGCGCTCCACCTGCAAGCCGAGGTGCCCCTCGACATCCCGGGGCTGCGCGCGGACTCCGGCTTCGTTCCCTACGCCGCCTGCTTCTTCGTGGGCACGCTGCTCGGCCTTGCTCCGGGGTCGTTCGCTCGCCTGGTCGACCGGCTGGTGTGGGTCGCGATCCCCGTGGCGTTGGCGCTCCCGGCGCTGGTGGTGGGTCCGGACCCGGTGCTCGTCCCGGAGACCTGGGTCTTCGCCATCGCCTTCGTGGGCTCTGGCTGGGCCTGGACCCTGGTGCTGCTGGCGGTCTTCAAGCGCTTCGCGGACCGGGGTGGCTGGCCGACCCGCTACCTGATCGACGCCTCGCTCACCGTCTACCTGGTGCACCTGCCGGTGGTGTTCCTGATGGCCGGCGTCGTGGACGTCCCGGGCGTCGGGCCGGTCGAGGCCGCCCTGGTCACCATGGCTGCCACCGTGGTGATCTCGTTCCTGATCTACGAGCTGCTGAACCTGACTCCGCCCACTCGCTGGCTCTCCACCGGGCGGGGCGAGCGCGGCACCTCCGTGCGCGACTTGCTGCGGCGCACCGCCTGAGCTTCTCGACGTACGGCACGAGTGGGCGGCTCGGATGGGTGCTGAGCGTCGAGAAAGCTCAGAACCATGGGCGCCAGCCCTCGGGCCACGTGGTGGTCCACCGGCGCTGCTCCGGGGGCAGGAAGAGCGAGCGGGCCCGGGCGCCGTGGAGTCGGCGTACGACGAGGGCAGGGTTGCGCAGGTCCGGCGCGACGACCCGGGTGTACTCCAGGCCGAGCGCTCGGCAGTCCTCGTCGCGTGCGGCGTCGCGGGCCCGGCGGCGGGTGCGCAGGTGTTCGGCGCCGTCGTACTCGATGACCAGGCCGGCATCGGCGTCGAACAGGTCGGCGCACCCGACGAGGCGGCCGTCGAGGTCGAAGAGCATTGTGTTCACCCCCGGCGGCGGCAGGTGCGCGTCGCAGGTCCAAATCAGGCGCAGTCGGGTCTCAGGCGGCGAGCGCACCCCGAGCCGGGCTGCCTCGAGCGCCGCGATGGCGCGGTGGGCTCGGCGCCACCCGCTGCGCTCGGCAGCGTACTGCGTCATCTCGGGGAGCCGGAGGATCCCCGCGGCCAGGGCCATGTCGGCAGCGACGACGGCCGCTCGCGGGTCGTCCAGGCAGCGCAGCTCGTCGAAGAGGGCGCGCAGAGGGGTGGCGACGCGGAGCCCGTGCAGGTCCTGCACGTCGCGGGCCGGCAGCTGCTCGTAGGACCAGGTGACCTCGGGGCGGTCCCGGCGCCCGGTGGAGCCGGCGATCAGAGGGACGGGGCGCAGGCTCGCGGTGGTGTCGAGGCCGTCGAAGTACGCGGCCTCGCGCAGCCGGAGTGCCGCCCACCCGGTGACCGCGCCCGCGCTGGGCATCAGGCCGGCGGCGTCGAGGATCCGCTGCTCCGCAGGAGGGTCGTCGACGAAGGGGACGTAACGACTCGGGCCGACCCGGCGCCAGCCCTTGCCTCGGGCCTGAGCGCGGGTGGGCCCGGTCGCCCCGGTCGGGTCCACGCGCACCGGCAGCCACAGACCTGGTGGCAGCCGACGCCGCGGCTCGAAGGGCATGCGCCGATCCTGCGGGCACACGGGTGGTGCGTGCTGGGCTCATCCACAGGGGGACTGTTTGTGGCCCACCCGGCTCGCGAGCTTCTCGACGTACGACACAGGTCAGCGGCCCTGGCAGGTGCTCAGCGTCGAAATGCTCCTGCCCACCTCGCTCACCCGGCGCCCTTAGACTGGGGGGATGGCCCTATCCCGCTCCCCGCTGCTCGCACCTGCCCGGTGCTGTTGCGGGCAGCGGGATCGATGCGCCGGTGGCGGCTCACTACGGCTCCTTCAACGTGGAGCAGCGGGTGCTCGAGGAGGGCGACGGCTTCGTCGACCTGTCGCAGCGCGAGGTGGTGCGGATCAGCGGGGCCGACCGGTTGACGTACCTGCACTCGATCACCACGCAACAGTTCGAGGGCCTGCAGCCCGGGAAGCAGACCCAGGCGCTGATCCTGAGCCCGCACGGCCACGTCGAGCACCACTTCTTCGGCGTGGACGACGGGGAGGCCTTCACCGCGCACACCGAGCCGGGGTGCGCGGCGGGGCTGGTGGAGTTCCTCGAGCGGATGAAGTTCATGATGCGCGTGGAGTGCACCGACGTGACCGCTGAGACCGCCGTCTGCTGGCGCCCGCCGTCCCGGCCGCTGGTTGAGGAGGCCGAGGAACGAGGCCGTCTCGGAACGTCGCGCCCGCCGCTGGTTGAGGAGGCCGAGGGACGAGGCCGTCTCGAAACCTCGCACGGTGTGCAGGCACTCGTCACCGGCAAGTACGACCTCGTCCCCCGCGACCAGCTCCAGGCGTACGCCGAGGCGGCCGGCCCTGCCTGCGGCCTGTGGGCCTACGAGGCGCTGCGCATCGCGCGCGGCGAGCCGCGCTTCAAGATCGACACCGACCACAAGACGATCCCCAACGAGGTCGGCTGGGTCGGCCCCGACGTCCAGGGCCCGGCGGTGCACCTGGAGAAGGGTTGCTACCGCGGCCAGGAGACGGTCGCCCGGGTGCACACCCTCGGCCGCCCGCCGCGGCGGCTGACGCTGCTGCACCTCGACGGCACCGAGAACCGGCTGCCCACCGCGCGCGAGGAGGTCACCGCCGACGGCAAGTCGGTCGGCTTCGTCGGCACCTCGGCCCGCCACCACGAGCTCGGCCCGATCGCGCTGGCCGTGATCAAGCGCAACGTGCCCGTCGACGCCCAGCTCGAGGTCGACGGCATGCCGGCGGCGCAGGAGGTCGTCGTCGACCCCGAGGTCGGCCTGCACGTGCGCCCCAACCTGCGCTAGGCCGCTACACCACACGGTCCAGTCCGTTGGGTGTTTCGTGAAAATTTTGCTAACTTCTCCCACGGCCACGGTGGATCTCACCGTGCGGCGCACAACGCAAGCCACCTCGGGGGAATCACATGAAGAAGATCGATCGCATGCTGCGCAGCAAGACGCAGCTCGGCTACACCTGGCGGATCGCCAGGTCCGGCACGGAGGCGGTCATCGCGCCCTACGTCGGCAATGTGCGTCGGGTCCCGACGGTGCCGGCGCAGCGTTCCCCGCGGCCTTCCGCCCGCTAGTCCCGACAAGGGCCCCAACTCACCCCCCGGCGGTGGGTGAGGTGTGAACGAAGCTGTTTCCGGTCAAGCAGCGAGCGGGTGTCAAGACCACGTGCGCCCAAGCTGCGGTAGGCCTTCGCGGATGTGACGAAACGGCCTGAGGCCGCCGCTGGTCGGCGACCGTCTCGCATCCGTGGTGCGCTGCGCGGCGCCCGCTCACCGCATCATCAATTCTGACGATCCGCGGGTGGGTCGAGCCGGGGCAGCATGTCCGCGTGTTCCATTTCCGGACAGGTGCGCTTGGCAGGCGACGACTCCGCACCCTGGTGCTGATCGGCGTCGGCGCCCTGCTCCCGCTCGGCTTGTCCTTCCATGCCACGGCCGGCGAAGACGAGGGAGGACTGCTCGTCGACGTCGTCGGTGACGGCACGGGCTTCGGGCGGCACACATCCGCGCCCTGGTTGGGCATGGACCGCCTGGCGCCCGGCGCTGTGGAGACCCGCGACATCGTGCTCTGGAACACCTCAACCGAGCCCATCGCCTTGAGTCTCCAGACGCTGGACCTTGTCGATGTCGAGAACGGGTGCCTGGAGCCTGAACTTCGAGTCTCGGGTGAGGAGTGCGAGGACGACGGTGGCGAGCTCTCCTCCTGGCTGACACTCGCGCTCGAGCGGGCAGAGGTGGCGGCCTCGCGCCGTGATCGGGCACACGTCGGTGCCACGCTGCGCGACCTCACCGATCCCGCGCCGGTCGTCGACGCGACCATCGCACCTGGGGGACGGGTGCCGTTCACGATGCGACTGGAGTTCCTAGCGGAGGCGCCGAACGACACGATGACGGATCTCGTGACCTTCGACATCCGCATCGCGGCGGCACGCGGGGGAGCTACCTCAGGTGGGGAGGGCCAACGCAGCGACGAGGACGTGCTGGCCGTCAGCGGCTTCGGGATGGCAGGTGAGCCGGACGAGCCAGCTCTTCTGAGTTGGGCGGTGGCGCTGCCTCTCACGGACGCGGTGGTCCCCACATGGGGATTGCTCTCGGTACTGACCATGGTCGCGGGGGGCCTGGCGCGCGTGCTCACGAGGCGCTGCCACAGGTCCCCGGCACGCGACGTGTCCGTGCCGACGCGCATCGGGTGAGAGGTTCAGCACGCCTCGTCGACACTACGCATGATGTGCCACCCGCTTCGGTATGCCTGAGCCACCGCCTCGAGCTGCGAACTCGCCCCGAGCTTGGTCAGGATGCCGCGCACGTGGGTGCGCACTGTCGGCACAGAGAGGAATGCTCGCTCCGCGATGGCCTGGACGGGGAGGCCCTCGCACAGAAGATGGAGCACCTCCGCCTCTCGGTCGGTGAGTCGTCTGAAAGGGCGGGCGATCTCGATCTGCCTCCCGCGGAAGTCCCACAGCGCAGTGAGGTAGGCAAGGCGCTCGGCCTCGGAGAGCACTGGCACGCCACGTAGCGCCCGGTCGACGGCGTCCATCAGCGCGTCGAACGGCTCTGACTTGGCGACGAACCCGCATGCGCCCGCCTCGAGACATGCGCCGACTTCCGGATCGTCGGTCGAGCCCGACACCATGAGGACCCGCGCCCCACCCTCGACGAGGGAGTGCACGAGGGGGAGTGACCGACCTGCGTTGCCGAGATCGATGTCGAGGAGCACCAGGTCCACCGACCCCGCACGTGCAGCGAGTGTCTCGGCGAGCTCTCGCTGGGAGCTGGGAGAGAGTGACTCGGCCTCGTAGTTTCGTCCACGGAGCTCGGCGGTCAAGCCGTGTGCGATCAGGTTGTGATCGTCGACCACAAGGACCTTCTTCACGCTGATCACCCGCGGCGTGAGCGCGCGTGCACCAGCTCCGTGCCCGCTTCGCCGGGCCGCTCGAGCGTCGCCTGCCTGACGAGCTCGTGAATGCGCTGTACCTCGTTGCGGATCGCGCTCGCGAGCTCGGCGCGCTCGCTGGCATTCTGCGCGCCTGCCAGACTGCCCACCGCTACGTCGACCGAGAACAACCGTCCGTGCATCTCGTGCCGGATGTCACTCATTGCTTCCCCCACCGAGACCCCCATCTCATACACCGTCGAACAGACCGTCCTGCTTGGCCCCAATCTTTCGGCGGTTTCCATGTCACCACGTGACGCGTGAAAAACTCAAATGCCCAAGGGGCCAAGGAGACCACCCGAACGGCCAATTCACGGCCCTTCGTCGGCTTCCGGTGTGCGATGGCCGACCACCACCCAGCGCGTGAGCCCATGCATGGGCCGCTGTTGTGCCGCTGTTGCCAGGATCTTCTGCCCGGTCGCGCCAGGACCAAAGGCATCAACCAACCCCGGGTCGCCCGCGTTCAACAATTTTGACGATGTGCCGGAGAACGCCGGCGCAGAACCTCTACGTGGCGGTGCAAGACAGCCCGCCGACATCGACAGGAACTACGTTCGCGGGGAATCCGCACGACCTCCCGAGGGGGAGCCATGAAGAAGATCACCAAGGCCACGCTGGCCGGCGCTGCCGCCGTCGCGCTGGCCGCCACCGGCAGCACGTTCGCGCAGTGGAGCGACTACGCGGTCGACGAGGGACAGAACGTCGGCGCGGGCCACCTCACGCTGAACGTCAACGACGAGAGCGGCAACGGCCCGAAGAGCCAGTTCGACAACCTGAAGCTCGCCCCCGGGCAGGGCAAGGACGAGTACACGCTGATCACCAGCAACGACGGCGACTCGGTTCCCAACGGCACGCTGTCCGCCAAGATCCTCGACCTGACGAACGCCGAGAACGGCTGCGAGAACAACGCCGAGACCGACGCCGAGAGCGGCGCCTGCGCCGGCGAGCCCGGTGAGTTCTCCGACAACGCGATGTTCAAGATGACCGCCTACCGCGTGAGCGGCCCGAACGTCGACTGCGGCAACAACGTTGCGGGCGGCGGGGAGTACAGCGGCAACGGCGTGGGCAAGTACACCGCCTTCGCCTCGCAGACCCTCACCGCAGCGGCCGCGGCAGGAGAGAAGAAGTTCACCTTCGGCGGCGGTGGCAGCGACATGGTGCTGGCCCCCGGGGACTCCCTCTGCGTCGGCGCGTCGATCGTGCTCCCGTCGGGCGCTGGCAACAACACCCAGGGCGACAGCTCCTCGTTCGACATCCGCTACGACCTGGTGCAGACGTCGGCGGCGAAGGACGCGAACGCGGCCTGAACCTGACAGCCAGTTGCTCGGGCGGGGACCCTGTGACCTCGGGTCCCCGCCGCGGGCATGACAGCGAAACGACCAAGACCCGGGGTGACAGCAATGAGCATCGTGGCGCGCATCGTGGCCCGCGCCCTGGTGGGCGTGCTGGCCCTGGCGGTAGGCGGCTTGGTGGTCGCTACGCTCCTCCTGCCGAGGGCAGTTGGCGGTGACTCCCTGACGGTACTCACCGGCAGCATGACCCCGAAGATGCCGGTGGGCACACTGGTCGTCACCCGGCCAGTCGACCCGAACTTGCTCGGTGTGGGCGACGTCGTCACCTACGTGAAGCCCGACGAGGTCACCGGTGAGCAGGAGCTGGTCACCCACCGCATCGTCAAGGTGCGTGGCACCCAGCCGGTCTCATTCGTCACCAAGGGTGACGCCAACGACGGCCGTGACCTCAAGCCGGTGTTCGGCCCGAACGTCCAGGGCGAGGTCTGGTACCACCTGCCCTACGTCGGCACCTTCCAGCAGTTCTTCACCAGCACGCCCGGCGGCGCCATGACCTTGGGCATTGCGCTGCTCGCCGGGTACGCGCTGTTCCAGGCCGGGTCTGCTCTCCGGGAGCGCCGCCCGCGCACGCGGCGCCAGGAGGTGCCGTCTGCCCGAGCGACTGGTGGTGGTCGGCTTCGACCCTCTCGACAGTGACGCCCCCGAGGTCAGTCGCCGGCGTGTCGAGCTCACAAGTCGTGGCCAGACCGTGCTCGACTCCCCTGAGAGATGCGTCGCTATTCTGGCCGTAGGATCCGAGGACGTCGACGACGTGCTGGCAACCGCGCGTACCCTCGCGCCGTCGTACCTCGCCGTTGCAAAGGTCTCGGAGCTCCGTGAGCAGGCGCTCCCCGGCGACCGTTCGCGGCCGACCGTCAGTTTGGCGGCCCCATCACTGCCAGAGGAGAAGGCGGTGAGCCTCGATGCCCCGTAGACGCATGCGTGGCATCTGGGGACTGCTGACGGTCGCCGGTCTCACTACATCAATGGCTGTCGTGGGCACCACCTACGGTGAGCTGTCCGACTTCCGGGTGGACGGTCCTCAGCACGTCGGTGCTGGAGAGTGGACCCCGGACCCGCCCGCCGCGTGCGGTGACCTCTCGCAGTACGGCACCCCCCCGCACCGCTTCGACGCGGTGGCGTGGGGCACACCCGGCGACGACGTCATCCATGGCGGCAACCGGCCCCAGATCATCATGGGCCTCGGGGGCGACGACGTCATCTACGGCGGCAACAGCGGCGACTGTCTCGTGGGCGGCGACGGCGACGACCGCCTCATCGGCGGGAACGCGAAGGACATCCTCCTCGGCGGCGCCGGGAACGACTACCTCAGCGGCGACAACGGCAAGGACTCGCTCGACGGTGAGGAGGACCTCGACGAGTGCGAGGGGGGCAACGGCAACGACACGATAGTCAACTGCGAGCTGGCCCCGGGCACACTTGCATCGCGCGTTGCACCTGAGGGAACCTCGCCGAAGGCCGAGAGCAACAGCGCCGTTGGCGCGAGCAGTGACCAGGCTGCGCACCCCAACACTGGCCAACGGGGCACCGCCACCCCGCTCGCGTCGCCGAAGATCGAGCCGAAGACCGAGCCGAAGACCGAGCCAACGCCTATGCCTGCCCCGGCACCCGAGCCCGCGCCGGCCGAAGTCTCGGCTCCTGCTGCCGACGGCTGATGGCCGCCGCCAGTCGCCCCGCGCATTCCAGCATGCGCGGTCGCCCACCCATGTGCAGGTTCCTGACCACCCGGGTCCGTGTCCGCCCAGCCGCACCCTGATCACCGGCGTATCCGGGTTGAGCTGGGCCTCGTGCTGGTCGTCCCGCTGGACACGCCTCGCTCGATGTCGACGGCATGCCTGCGGCGCAGGAGGTCGTCGTCCACCCCGAGGTCGGCCTGCACGTGCGC
>CAVVFK010000003.1:0-462366 GCA_963747435.1 uncultured Actinomycetota bacterium | reverse complement strand
GACGTCCGCGTGGACCGGATCGTCGCCGCGAAGCGTCCAGCCGTCGCCGGGGAGCGCCCCGGCGCCCGCATCGTGGTCTCCGAACTGCCCGATTCCCCTCTCCGGCGTCTGAGACGGGCAAGATGGGCGGTGACTCAGCCGGGGGAGAGCCGTGACCAGCAACTTCGACTTCATCAAGGCCGAGTGGCCGGAGGTCCACGCAGGACTGCGTCCGCGCGGAGGGCTACCTCGCCTCGGACCCGCGTACCGCCTGCATCTACGCCCGTCGGGCGGCCGAGCAGCTGGTCGGCCTGGTGTACGACGTCGACGGGCTGCCGGTGCCGTACAAGGACGACCTCTCGGCGCGGATCAACGAGCCGGCGTTCCAGCGCCGGGTCGGGGTCGGCATCGGCCAGAAGCTGAACCTGATCCGCCGGCTCGGGAACCGCGCGGTCCACGACACCCAGCCGATCCCGGCCCGGGCCGCGGTGGACGTGTTGCGGGAGCTGCACCACGTGGTGGTGTGGACGGCGTTCCGCTACTCCACCGACCCGGGCGCGGTGCCGACCAGCGCGATGTTCGACCCGAAGCTGGCCGGCAGGAACGCCCCGCTCAGCCGGGCCGACGTCGTGAAGCTGGCGGAGAAGTTCCGCGCGCAGGACGAGGCGCACGCGCGGGCGCTGAAGGAGCGCGACGAGCTCGCGGCGGCCAAGGACGCCGAGATCGAGGAGCTCCGGCAGCAGATCAAGGCCGCGCAGGCCGCGAACACGCTCGTCGACACCCACGACTACTCCGAGGCGCAGACCCGCGACCTGATCATCGACGAGCTGCTGCGCGAGGCCGGATGGGACCTGGCCGACGAGCGGGACCGCGAGTTCGAGGTCACCGGCATGCCCAACGCGCAGGGCGTCGGCTACGTCGACTACGTGCTGTGGGGCGACGACGGGCTGCCGCTGGCGGTGGTGGAGGCGAAGAAGACCACGGTGGAGCCGGCGGTGGGTCAGCAGCAGGCCAAGCTGTACGCCGACTGCCTGGAGAAGATGACCGGGCGGCGGCCGGTGATCTTCTACACCAACGGCTACCAGACCTGGCTGTGGGACGACGCCGCCGGCTACCCGCCCCGCCGGGTGGAGGGGTTCTTCACCGACGACGAGCTCGAGCTGATGGTGCAGCGCCGCACCAGCCGGCTGCCGCTGGCCGACGCAGCCGATCGACAAGGCGATCGTCGAGCGGCACTACCAGCACCGCGCGATCCGGGCGGTCGACGAGGCGTTCACCGCCAAGCAGCGCGACGCGCTGCTGGTGATGGCGACCGGGTCGGGCAAGACCCGGACCGTGATCGCGCTGGTCGACCAGCTGATGCGCGCCGGCTGGGTCAAGCGGGTGCTGTTCCTGGCCGACCGCACCGCGCTGGTCAACCAGGCCGTCGAGCGCGTTCAAGACGCACCTGCCGAACGCCACCACGGTCAACCTGGTGACCGAGAAGAACGCCGACGGCCGGGTCTACGTCTCGACGTACCCGACGATGATGAACCTGATCAACGAGACCGACGCCGGGCAGCGGCTGTTCGGCCCGGGCTACTTCGACCTGATCGTGATCGACGAGGCGCACCGGTCGGTCTACCAGAAGTACCGGGCGATCTTCTCCTGGTTCGACTCCCTGCTGGTCGGGCTGACCGCGACCCCGAAGGACGAGGTCGACCGCAACACCTACTCGCTGTTCAACCTCGAGGACGGCGTCCCCACCGACGCCTACAGCCTCGACGAGGCGGTCGCCGAGGGCTACCTGGTGCCCGCCGGTGGCGGTGTCGGTGCCGACCAAGTTCCTCCGCGAGGGCATCCGCTACGACGACCTGTCCGAGGAGGAGAAGGACGACTGGGACTCCCTGGAGTGGGACGAGGACGGCGACATCCCCGACGCGGTCGCCGCCGAGGAGCTGAACCGGTACCTGTTCAACGCCGACACCGTCGACAAGGTGCTCGCCACCCTGATGCGCGACGGCCACAAGGTCGCCGGCGGCGACCGGCTCGGCAAGACCATCATCTTCGCCAAGAACCAGGAGCACGCCGAGTTCATCGCGCAGCGGTTCGACCTCAACTACCCCGAGTACGCCGGCCACTTCGCCCGGGTCATCACCCACTCGGTCACCTACGCCCAGTCCCTGATCGACGACTTCTCGGTCAAGGACAAGGCGCCGCACATCGCGATCTCGGTCGACATGCTCGACACCGGCATCGACGTCCCCGAGGTCGTCAACCTGGTGTTCTTCAAGCTGGTCCGCTCCAAGACCAAGTTCTGGCAGATGATCGGCCGCGGCACCCGACTGTGCCCGGACCTGTACGGCCCCGGCGAGGACAAGCAGAACTTCTACGTCTTCGACTTCTGCGGCAACCTCGAGTTCTTCAGCCAGGACCTGCCCGAGTCCGGCGGGTCGGTCCAGAAGTCCCTGGCCGAGCGGCTCTTCGAGGCCCGCCTCGGCCTGGTCCCCGCACTCGACCACGCGGTCGCCGGCGACGACGGAGGACCCCCCGGTCGGCCAGGGCGAGAGCTCCGAGCGCGGCCTGCGGGTCGACCTCGCCTGGGCGCCTGCACGAGGTCGTCGCCGGGATGAACCTCGACAACTTCCTCGTCCGCCCGGCCCGGGAGTGGGTCGAGACCTACGCCGACTGGGAGGCCTGGTCGTCCCTGTCCCCGGAGCAGGCCGGCGACATCGCCCACCACCTCGCCGGGCTGCCCTCGGCCACGCGAGACGACGACGAGGACGCCAAGCGCTTCGACCTGATCCTGCTGCGGCTGCAGCTGGCCCGCCTCGACGGCGACGCGGTGCTGTTCGAGCGGCTGCGCAAGCAGGTCCAGGACATCGCCACCGCCCTGCTCGGCCAGACCGCCATCCCCTCGGTGAAGGCCCAGGAGCAGCTCCTCGACCAGCTCGCCGGCGACGAGTGGTGGGTCGACGTCACCCTGCCGATGCTCGAGCTGGCCCGGCGCCGGGTCCGCGCACTGGTGCGGTTCGTGGACAAGACCAAGCGCGCGATCGTCTACTCCGACTTCGCCGACGAGGTCGGCGAGGGCACCGTCGTCGAGCTGCCCGGCGTCATGCCCGGCACCAACTGGGACCGGTTCCGCGCCAAGGCCCGCGCCTACCTCCGCGACCACGAGGACCACCTCGCCCTGCAGCGGCTGCGCCGCAACCTCCAGCTCACGCCCGAGGACCTGCAGGCGCTGGAGGCGATGCTGGTCGAGTCCGGCGCCGGCACCGAGGAAGACATCGCCAAGCGCCCGCGAGGAGGCCCATGGCCTCGGCCTGTTCGTCCGGTCGCTGGTCGGGCTGGACCGGGAGGCCGCGACCGCGGCGTTCGACCGCTACCTGTCCGACGCCTCGTTCTCGGCCAACCAGCTCCGCTTCGTCCAGCTCATCGTCGAGCACCTCACCGCCAACGGCGCGATGGAAGTAGCGCGGCTCTACGAGTCGCCGTTCACCGACCACGCCCCGCAGGGCCCGGACATGATCTTCACCGAGGAGCAGGTCGACGGCATCGTCGCGATCCTGCACCAGGTGCGGGACCGGGCCCTGCCCGATGTCACCGTCGCCTGAAATCGGGCTAGTGGTCCTGGGTGTCAGAGGGCACGTCGACCGAGGACGCTCGCAAGCTCTGCCAGGGTCTCCTCGCTCAGCTTCGAGGGGTCAGTGGCCATCGCCTCGATGACACCCTTGATCTGTTCGGCCGGCAGTTCCGCTAGGGACCGCTGCAGTTCCTCGAGATCCTCGCCGTCCACGATGTCAGCCCTCGTCACAAGCCGCATCTGCTCGTCGCTGTAAGCCTGCGCTGCCAGCGCGGCCAGGTAACGAGCCTGAGCCTCCGCGCGCGACATGCTGGGTCGCTGCTCATCGACGGCTCCAAGCACTTCCTGATGCTCGATGAAAGTCGCTTCAACGACGGCGGGCTTCTTCTTCCTGCGCTTCTCCTTGCCGGCCTGCTTGTCAGCCTCGCGGCGCTTGCGACGTCGATGGCGTCTCTCCCGACGAGCTTCGAGGGCGGGTTGCGCATTCTCGCGCCACCAGTGCTCCGCATGGGGCTTTGCGGCGACAAGCCCGCGGTAGATCAGATGCGCAGCGGCCAGCTGGTCGATCACCCGCTGAAGTGCGTCCTCATCTTCGTCTCGACGCCGCTCCTCAATCGGGATGTAGACGTTCTCGGTCACGACAAGCGGTTCGGGTTCAGTTCCTTCATCAGGGATGAAGCGGGCGTTGCCTCTGAGGTTGCCCTCGCTGTCGTAGAGGTTCTGGTGTAGGCCGCCTTCCTTCTTCTGCCCCGGAACGAGGTCATCGTCGTCCCATTCGTAGTGCCCCCTGATACGCGCCATGAGCGAGACTGTAGTTGCGGCCTCGACCGGCGGCGATGCTTCGGTCGCTGAGCTAACCACGCCAGGAGGGACCGAGGTGGACGGGCGCAGGAGTGGTTGCTACATGCAGCGACACCTCTGCGACGATGGGGCCGGGCATGGGGGTTCTCCCTAGGGAAGTCCCGAAAGAAGTCCCTACTAAAGTCCGCATGTCCCGGGCCTCTAGCTCAACAGGCAGAGCAGCGGACTTTTAATCCGCGGGTTCAGGGTTCGAGCCCCTGGAGGCCCACCTCAGGCCCACGTCGGGCGTGCCTCGACCGGCGCCGACCGTGAGCTGCCCCAGCGACCAGGCGAGGATCGCGATCACCAGGCCGGCCACCACGTCGAGCGAGTAGTGCCACCCGAGGTAGACCGTGGCCAGCACGGTGCCGACGAGATCCACGCCCAGCAGCACCGAGATCACGCGGAGCCGCTGGCGCCGGACGAACAGCCAGACCAGGCACACCATGGCGACGTGCAGGCTCGCGAAGGCAGCGATCTGAGCCGTGGCGTCCGACGCGCCGGGGTCGGCGAGCAGGTGGGCCCGCTGGGCCACGTACTTGTCCTGGGTGTCCTGGATCTGCGTGCGGGTCAGCCCGGAGAACTCCTCCGGGCTGTGGGCGAAGGGTCCCAGGGACGGGATCAGCCAGTAGGAGCCGGTCCCCAGGATCCACATCCACATCGCCGAGGCGAGGAACACCAGGCCGTCGCGGACCTGCTCGGGCAGCACCACCGACGACACCACCGTGAGGATCACCACGGTGGAGAACGAGACGTAGACCGCGGTGAGCACCACGGCTGCCACGCCCTGGCCCAGCACGTCGTGGAGCAGCACCGCTGGACTGTGGCCGAGGAAGATCGCCCGGTCCCAGCGCTCCAGCAGGTCGTCACGTGGCTGCTGGAACACGACCCAGCTCTTGAGGTTGTGGTAGCAGAAGTAGACCGCGTGGTAGGCGAGCAGCGCCGCCACGGCCGTCGTCGACCGGGCGCGCGTCCACCGCTCCCGCAACAGGTGCGGCGCACCCCGGAGTGGAAGCCCACGACGGCGGGACCGCACCGCGGCGTCCCCCAGCGCCAGCACCACGCAGCCGAGCACCGTGATCGCCAGCCGTCTGACGAACCAGGCGCCGTGTGGGTCCCGGAGCGGGACCCCCACCTGGTGGGAGACCACGAGGGTCAGCGCACCGAAGCCGACGGCGACGGCGCCCATCCGCACCAGTCCGGCGTACGGCGCGCCCTCTGTGCGCCCGGACGCGCCGGCCGAGGAGGGTCGAGTCGAGCCGGCTGTCACCGAGGTCCGTAGGGGCCGCGCCCGGTGGCGGTGACGAGCCGACCGGTCGCACCTGAGCGCCACCGGGCCGCTCCCGCTGCCTGGTGGCCGGAGGGTCGCTCGAGCCGCAGCACCCGGGCCAGCGACACCGTCTTGAGCGTGATCAGGCCGACGGCGAAGGCGCCGGCCAGCTCCGGGACCCCGGCGAGCAGCAGGAGGAGGAAGACCGAGGAGTTGACGCTCTTGGCCACCGGCGACCAGTTGACGGCCCAGGTCCGGCGGTCCACGAGGTAGAAGTAGTTGGGGCTCACGAAGGGCCAGGCCAGGAAGGCCAGCGACAGCACCAGGTCGAGCACCATGAACTCGACCAGGTAGGTGGCGACCGGCAGGACCGGCGCCACCTGCAGCCACAGCAGGCCGCCGTAGAAGAGCCCGGCGCACAACCGGTCGCAGAGGATGTCGGCCACTGCCCCGGTCCGGGTCTCCTGGTCCAGTCGGCGAGCCAGCCAGCCGTCGGCGATGTCACCCACCCAGTAGATGCCCAGTCCGAGGAACAGCAACGGGGTGGAGGAGAGTGCCAGGGCGAGGGCAGATGCGCCCACGGACCCGATCGTCCGCACCACGGTCACCGCCGTCGGCACGGTCCAGAACCGGTGCACCGAGCTCGGGCCGACCTCGCGGCCACCGGGCATGTCGACCCGGCGCGGGCGCCGACGACCCAGGACCGGCAGCCGGTGGCGGTTTCCGGTGCCGTAGGCGGCCAGCCAGACCGCCACCATCCCGACGGCGACCCCTCCCAGCACGTCGACGACGTAGTGCCACCCGAGGTAGACCGTGGCGAGCACGTTGAGGGCCAGGAAGAACCAGAGCGCTCCCTGGATCCAGGCCGGGCGCAGCCGAGCGAACCGGCAGATGAGGACGGCGGTGACCATCACCGAGACGTGCAGCGAGGCGAAGGCCGCGATCGTCTGCAGGGCCGGCGTGCCGAAGGGGTCGGCGAGCATGTGCAGCCGGTCGTCCATCCAGCTATCAGCGATGCGGGTGGTCGCCAGGTCCGGCAGCTCGGCGAACAGCGACGGCTGGGCGTAGACCGGACCGACGGACGGGACCAGGTAGTACAGCGTCGCCCCGAGCACCCAGTTGACGGCGACAGCCGTGACGTACCACGCCGCTGTGTCGAGGTTCTCGGTCCAGAAGAGGGCCACGAGGAGGGACAGCGAGAGGAAGAGGATCCACGAGACATAGGTCAGCGACATCAGGTGCGCGGCCACGCCCGTGCCGAGCAAGTCGTGGAGCAGGGCCGCGGGGTCATGACCGAGCGCGAGGACCCGGTCGAGGCGCAGCAAGGTCTCGTCGGCCATGTCCGGGCGGACGAAAGGCACGTAGCTCTTGAGGTTCCGGAAGGCGACGTAAGTCAGGTACCAGCTGACCAGGCCGACGAGGACCAGCCGGATCCGTGGCCCCGACCAGCGCTCGGCCACCACGCGCGGGACGGTGGCCCGAAGACCCCGTGGTCCGCCCCGGCGCAGTGACCGGACCACGACGTCGAGCAGGAAGCACCCGACGGCGATGGCCGGCAACCTGACGTAGACCGGCCCCACGAGCGAGTCGTCAGGGTCGCGCACCGGGAGGTGATAGGCCGTGGCGACCACCAGGGCAGCCGCGACCATGCCGACGGCGAGGCTGAGCAGCAGACCGTACGAGCGGTACCAGCGGTCAACCGCAGGGCCGGCCTCGACGCGGCCGTCGGCTCGTGTCAGCACCTCACGCATCACCCCGCCGAGTCGTCCCGTCGGCTCAGTATCGCACTCGGGGCCGTGCCTCGGTGCCTGGCTCTTCGGCGAGTGGTTGACGAATCAGGTAGATCGCGTTTGCCCGGTGGCCGTACGGAGACGTTGAGGGCAGAGCAGCCCCGGACCACGCAGAGGTGACCCCATCCATGAGCGACGTGAACGTCTCCGTCATCTACTACTCCGCCACCGGCACCACCCACGCCATGGCCCAGCGGCTGGCCCAGGCCGCGGAGAAGGCCGGTGCGCAGGTGCGCCTGCGCCACGTCGAGGAGCTCGCGCCGCGCGAGGCGATCGAGGCCAACGACGAGTGGGCGGCCCACCTGAAGGAGCTGGAGGGGGAGCCCACCGCGAGCCCCGACGACATCGTCTGGGCAGACGTGGTGCTGCTGGGCTCGCCGACCCGGTTCGGCAACGTCGCCGCCCAGCTCAAGCAGTACCTCGACACCCTCGGCCCGCAGTGGGGTGAGGGGCTGCTCGCCGACAAGGTCTACGCCGGTTTCACCTCGACCCAGACCTCGTCCGGCGGTCAGGAGTCGACGCTGCTCTCGCTCTACAACGTGGTGCACCACTTCGGCGGCCTGCTGGTCCCCCCGGGATACACCGACCCGGTGAAGTTCGAGGAGGGCAACCCCTACGGCGTCAGCAAGCAGACCGGCGGCGCGGACGGCGAGGAGCTGGTGGAGCCGGAGCTGACAGCTCTCGACCACATGGCGCAGCGGTGCGTCGAGGTGGCCCGCGCCCTGAAGGTGGGGCGCAAGCAGCTCGCTGACTGAAGCGTCGGGGGGCGCTCGGGTCTCGCCGCGGCGCCCGCGCCGTGGGAGACTTCTGCGACCACCGGGCGCCCGCCACGTCGAGCCGGTGGTGCTGCGTCCGCACCCGACCCCTGAACGAGCTCCCATTGCACCGGCTCCCCGAGCGCTCCCTGCCCCGCCGACTGGGCCCCCTGGTCCTGCTGACCCTGCTCCTGTCCTGCCTCTCGACCCTGAGCCCGGTCGCCTCGCAGGCCCGGGAGGTCCGCGTCGCGGTGCGCGCCGACGAGGTCACCACCTCGCTCTCGCTGAGGAGGGTCGGCGTCGTCGAGCTCGACCTCGCCGCCCAGCACGTGGCGGCGTACTGGCGCGGCCACCGGCACGCGCAGGTGAGCCTGTCCTTCTCCGAGGACGGCGACGACTGGTCCGAGCCGGTCGACGCGGGGCGCGACGAGGCCGGTGAGCAGCGCAGCAACGGCGTGACCTACGGAGCGCTCCTCGACGCCGGCGACGCGCGGTGGGTCAGGGTGCGCAGCGACCGGCCGATCACCCAGCTCACGGTGCTCGGCATGCGCGACGGCGAGACCGCGAGCACCACCCCCGCCCGGACGACCTCGGGAGCCGTCGCGACGGCGGCCACGACGCAACCACCGGTGCGATCCCGCGCCGAGTGGGGCGCCGACGAGAGCCTGCGCGACGGGCGACCGAGCTTCGCCCGGGTCAAGAAGCTGGTCGTGCACCACACCGCGACGTCCAACAGCTACACCGACCGAGCCGGGGCGCAGTCCCAGATCCGCGCCATCCTGCGCTACCACACCGTGACGCAGGGGTGGAGCGACATCGGCTACAACTTCCTCATCGACAAGTTCGGCACGATCTACGAGGGCCGGTGGTCGCGCAGCTACGTCGGTGTCGACCCCTCGGGGGACAACGCGGCCGGTGAGGGCGTCGTGGGCGCCCACACCTTGAACTGGAACACCGGCAGCGTCGGGGTGGCCATGCTCGGCACCTACTCCGAGCGCGACATCAGCAACGCGGCACGCAGCTCACTGACCAAGCTGCTCGCGTGGGAGGCGGCGCGCAACGGCATCAACCCCACGGCGCGACAGGCCTACACCAACCCCAGCAGTGGCGACACCATCACGACCTACAACATCGCCGGGCACCGCAACTACAAGGCGACCGAGTGCCCGGGCGGCGACTTCTACGCCACGCTCCCCGCGCTGCGCCAGGCCGTCGCTGCCCAGATGGCGGTCCCGGACGGCGACACGGTGGCACCGAGCACGCCGACAGGGCTCACGGGAAGTGCGCGGCGCCACCGGGTCCTGCTGTCGTGGCAGGCAGCCACCGACGACTCAGGAGCCGACCCCCGATACCGGGTGCTGCGGTCGTTCTCCGGCCGCGCCGGCACCTTCACGCGGGTCGGCGCCACGAGCGCCACCAGCTACACCGACACCGGCCTGAAGCGCCGACGCTTGCACCACTACCGGGTCAAGGCGCTCGACCAGGCCGGCAACCTCAGCGCCCCGAGCGACGTGCTCACGATCCGGACCCGCTGAACGCGCTCCACGGATCGGCGGGGGGTCACCGGTGTTGGCTGCTCTCACGGCTGGCGTTCCTGTCGGGATGGGTGTCCAGACGCTCCTCGTCCAGCACCTCTTCCTCGACGCGCTCGCGGTCCTTGAGCCACAGCGCGGTGAACCCGCCCGCCATCAGGACGGCGAGCACGATGAACAGCACGGACATGAGTGCGACAGATGACATGTGATGACCTGCTTTCCGGGCCGATGCCTGGCCCTGGGGAGGTGAGCCCTGGGGGGTGAGGGGGACTGGGAGCGGCCTAGTGGGCGCTCACCGGCACCTCACCGAGTCGGGCGCGCAGCTGGTCGGCGGCCTCGAGGATGTCGTCCCCCAGCTGGTGCACACCGGTGACGGCCGACTGTCGTCCTCCGCCGACGTAGATGTCGACCTCGGGTCGCACCTCGCGGATGGCGGCCACGGTCTGCTCGACGCTGAGCACGTCGGCGTCCATCGGAACCCCCAGCACCACGGCGTCGGGATCGGTCTGGGTGACCGCGCTGACCCACGCCTCGCAGGGCAGGTCGGCACCGACGTAGCGGGTGCGGACGCCTTGGCGCCGCATCAGGGTCGCGAAGGTGAGCACGCCCAGCTCGTGACGGGACTCGGCCGGGAGCCCGACCAGCACCAGCGGGCCCCCTGTCGGGTTGCCGGCCGCCTCGAAGGCCATGCCCAGGCGGCGCTGGATCGCCGCGGTCACGAAGTGCTCACCCGCGATCGTCAGGCGGCCGTCGAGCCAGGCGCGGCCCATGGCCTCCAGGCCGGGAAGCATCCACTGCGTCACGACGGTCTCGAAGCTCGCGCGGCTGAACACGTCGTCCAGCACGCGGGTCAGCAGGGCCGCGTCGAAGCGCTCACCGCACTCGACCAGGATCTCCGGACCGGTGTCGAACCCGCTGGACTCGCGCGCGGTCGGCTCGGCCAGTCGTCGCTGGCTCTCGACCTTCAGCGCCTGCTCGGCGGCCTGGGCGGCGGACCACCCGTCCTGGATCAGACCGGCCATGGTGCGCAGCACCCGCAAGTCGGCTTCACCGTAGACGCGGTACCCGGCGGGGCTGCGCTGCGGCTCCACCACGGCATAACGCTGCTCCCAGGCGCGCAGGGTCGCGGACTCCACGCCCACCCGCGCCGCAGCCTGCTTGATCGTGAACATGAGCCCAGTCTAGACGAACCCTCGGCAAAGGTGAAACAGAACCTTGCACACTGCCACGTGACGCCCGCCACCCACCGCCCAGCCGGGCCCGGGCTCAGGCCAGCGAGGTCCGCACGGCGTAGAGCTCGGGGAAGAAGGTGAGCTCCAACGCGCGGCGCAGGAAGGGCGCACCGCTGGACCCACCGGTCCCCGACTTCATCCCGATGATCCGCTCGACGGTCTTCAGGTGTCGGAACCGCCAGAGCTGGAAGTTGTCCTCCAGGTCGACCAGCTCCTCGCAGGTCTCGTACGCCGACCAGTGACGCTCGGCGTCGGCGTAGATGCCCGCGAAGACCGCGACCAGGTCCTCCCGATAGGTCCAGGCGCGGGTGACGTCGCGATCGAGCACGTCCGGGGGCACGTCGTACCCGTGACGGGCGAGGTAGCGCAGGAACTCGTCGTAGAGCGAGGGCTGCTCCAGCGCGTCGCGGACCTCGCCGAGCGCCTCCTCGTCGGCCTCGAACACGGCCAGCATCTTGGGGTTCTTGTTGCCCAGCACGAACTCCACCGCGCGGTACTGCCAGGACTGGAAGCCCGAGGAGTTGCCCAGCACGCCACGGAACTGCAGGTACTCGCTCGGCGTCAGCGTGGCCAGGACCGACCACTGCTCGGCCAGCGTGCGCTGCACGTGCTTGACCCGGGCCACCCGCTTCAGCGCGGGCGCCAGCTCATCGCCGCGCAACAGCTCACACGCGCTGCGCAGCTCGTGCAGCACCAGCTTGAGCCAGAGCTCGGTCGTCTGGTGCTGGACGATGAAGAGCAGCTCGTCGTGGTGCTCGGGGTCGCTCAACGGCCGCTGCGCCGAGAGCAGCGTGGGCAGGTCGAGGTAGCCGGCATAGCTCAGCCGGTCGTGGAAGTCGGTGACCACGGAGTCCTCGACGTCGCGGGTGTTGTCCCGCACGCCCGAGCCGGGCTGTTGCTGTGCGCTCATCATGGCTCCGTTCGGTGACTTCAGGTGACTTCGGTCCCCGTGACCTCAGGGGGCTCCACCTGGCTCCCGGCGGCTCCACGATGCCACCCCCCGACCCGGTTTCGTGGTGTGCTGTCGAACTCACCGGCCTCCGGCCGCCGACGACGGGGCCGACGACGGGAAGGACTCATGTCTCGCCACGAGCCTGGTGCACCATCATCCCTCGACGCGGCGGCGACGCCGCCCATGACGACCTCGCCCGCGCGGTCTCGGCGCTGGTGGAGGCCTCCATGCTCACCGAGGTCGACCTCGGTGAGGTCACCGAGGTCACCGAGCAGGTGCAGGCGCTCACCGAGCGGTTGCGCCGCGAGGCCCTGCACGGCTCGCTCGGCGCGGCGGTGACCGTGGCCGGTGGGGTCCGCAACCACGGCAACACCGTGGTCGGTCTGCGCAACCCGCTCTCCGTCGTAGGCCCGGAGGACCGCGAGGTCACCGGCGAGGTGCTGCGCTACCGGGTGCACCTGGACGCCCGGTGGGAGGGACCGCCCGGCCACGTCCACGGGGGCGTCAGCGCGCTGCTTCTGGACCAGGCGCTGGGAGAGGCCGCGGCGACCTTCGGCGGCCCGGGCATGACCGGGCGCCTGACGCTGCACTACCGCCGGGCAGCGCCTCTCGGAGAGCTGAGCGTCGAGGCCTGGCTCGACCGCACCGACGGCACGAAGACGCTCACCCGCGGCCGCACCCTCGACGCCGAGGGCCGCACCTGCGTCGAGGCCGAGGGGCTCTTCATCTTCCCGAAGTGGGCGGCCGACCACCCCCACTGGAAGGCGACCCGCACCCTCGACTGACCCTCCCCGCTCGCGCGCTACGGCGATGTGGCGCGAGGACTCAGGCGGAGACCGACCCCGACACCGGGTCGGACCTGACCCCGCGCTCGCGGGAGTCGGTGAGACGTGCCTCCTCCAGCGCGTTCTCCTCGAGCTGACGGCGCATGTCGTTCCACTCCCCCGGCGAGCTGACCAGGTCGGCCGCGCCGTGCTCGAGCTGCTGCAGCGCGCGGCGTCCGAAGACCTGCTGCTCCGTCGCGACGCGCTCGGCGCGACCGGTGCCGATGAAGGTCACCAGCCAGTGCAGCAGCGCCGTCACCCGGTTCTTGAAGCCGGTCAGGTAGAGCAGGTGGATCGCGAGCCACATCAGCCAGGCCACGAAGCCCGTGACCCGGACCCGACCGATCAGCGCGACCGCGCTGAACCGCGAGATGGTCGCCATCGAGCCCTTGTCGAAGTAGTGGAAGGGCTTCTGCGGCGCCTTGCCGTCGAGGCGACCCTTGATCTCCTTCGCGGAGTACTTCGCTCCCTGGATGGCGACCTGCGCCACGCCCGGGAGGTTGTCGAGCGAGATCATGTCGCCCACCACGAAGACTTCGGGGTGGCCGAGCAGGGTGAGGTCGGGGTTGACCGCGATCCGTCCGGCGCGGTCCAGCGGGGCGCCGGTCTGCTCCGAGAGGGTCTTGCCGAGCGGGCTCGCCTGCACACCGGCCGCCCAGACCTTGGTGACGGCGTCGATGCGCTGCTGCTCGCCGTCCTTCTTCTCCACGACCAGGCCGCGCTCGTCGACGTCGACGACCATCTCCCCGAGCCGGACCTCGACGCCGCGCTTCTCCAGCGAGTGCTTGGTCGACTCGCCGAGCTTCTCCCCGAACGGCGGCAGCACCTGGCTCGCGGCGTCGAGCAGGATGACGCGGGCCTCGCGGGTGTTGATGTGGCGGAAGTCGTGGCGAAGCGTGCGCTGGGCGAGCTCGGCGATCTGGCCGGCCATCTCCACCCCGGTCGGACCGGCGCCGACGACGACGAAGGTGAGCAGGCGCTCGATCTCCTCGTCGCTCTCGGCCAGCTCGGCGAGCTCGAAAGCCCCGAAGATCCGCCCGCGCAGCTCCAGGGCGTCGTCGATGCTCTTCATGCCGGGGGCGTGCTCGGCGAAGTGGTCGTTGCCGAAGTAGCTCTGCCCGGCCCCCGCAGCGACGATCAGGGAGTCGTAGGGCGTCAGTGTCTCGCGACCGAGCACGTGGGAGGTGACCACCTTGTCCTCGAGGTCGATGCCGGTGACCTCGCCGAGCAGCACCCGAGCGTTGTCCTGGCCGGCGAGGATCTCGCGGGTCGGAGGCGCGATCTCGCCCTGGCTCAGGATGCCGGTCGCGACCTGGTAGAGCAGCGGCTGGAAGAGGTGGTGGGTGGTCTTGGCGATCATCGTCACCTCGACGTCCTTGCGGCCGCTGAACGCCTTGGTGCCGAACAGGCCCCCGAAGCCCGAGCCGACCAGGACCACCCGGTGCTTGCCGGAGCCGGTCTGCTCACTCGGAGCCGTCGCTGCGGTCCTGCTGTCCTGCATCTGCCACCTCTCTCGCGCCCCGCCCGAGCCGCACGTGCCGCGGCTCGCTGCGCTGTGTCCTACCTGTCCAACCTCGAGCCTGCCCACACGTCATCCCACTCAGACAATGTCCTCACTCACACCCGGTCCGCTGACGTCGTGGGCTCGGGAGGTCCCGGTCCTCCACCCTGGCACGTCCTCTCCCCGCCCGCAGCCGCGTCGGGCGACTCCGAGCGCGGTGACTAGGCTCCTCGGCCATGACCGCCCCGACCACCGCGCCGCGTGCATCGCTGTCGATGCCGGTGGTGGCAGCGGTCGCGGCCGGTGGCGCCGTCGGGGCGTGTGCTCGCGTCGCGGTCGGTGAGCTGGCGCCCACCGACGCCGACGGCTTCCCGTGGTCGACGCTGGCCATCAACGTCCTCGGCTGCGCGTTGCTCGCCTTCCTGCCGCGGCTCGAGGGTGTGCGTCGCCACCACCTGCTGCCCCCGATGCTCGGCACCGGCGTGCTCGGCGGGTTCACCACGCTGTCCACCTGGTCCGCCGAGACCAACGCGCTCCTCGAGGCCGACCGGCTGGGCCTGGCCACCGTCTACGCGGTCGTCACGCTCGTGGCCTGCCTGAGCGTGGTCGCGCTGGTCGACCGGGTCACCACGCTCGCCCAGCGCACGGTCTTCGACTCCGAGGAGGGCGACCTGTGAGCGCGCTGGGGGCGAGTGGCTACCTGCTGGTGGCCGCCGGCGGCGCGCTGGGTGCATCGCTGCGCTACCTGGCCGGGCACTTCGCCGACGCTGCCCACCGGGTGCCGTGGGGCACGGTGGGCGTCAACCTGCTGGGGTCGCTGGCGCTGGGGGTGCTCCTCGGGTCGGGCGTCGCGGGGCACGGGTACGCCCTGCTCGGGCTCGGCCTGTGCGGGGCCCTGACGACGTACTCCTCCTTCGCGGTGCAGGCGCACGACCGCGGCCCACGGCTGGGACTGGTGACCGTGCTCGTGACCGCTCCCCCGGCGCTGCTCCTGTTCGCGCTCGGCCACTGGCTGGGCGGCTGAGCCCCGGGTCGACGCAGCTCGACCGGCTCAGGCGCAGCGACCGGTGGCGACCGGTGAGGAGCTGTTGAGGCCGTTGACCCCGGCCTCGGCGACCTGCTCGGCGGTGAGGACGTAGCCGGTGGACGTGTCGGTCACCGAGGCGGCGAAGACCACGCCGAGCACCCGGCCGTCCCCGCCGACCATCGGTCCGCCCGAGTTGCCGGGGCGGATCAGCGACCGCACCGCGAACACGTCGCGGACCACGGTGCCCTCGCCGTAGATGTCGGGACTGCGCAGCCGCTGCTCGGACCTGATCCGGGCGCCCTGGACGTCGTAGGGCCCGTCCTGGGGATAGCCCAGGACGGCGCCCGGGGTCTTGGCCGCCCCGCCGCGGTCGAACTGCAGGGCGGGTCGACCCAGGCCGGAGACCTCGAGCACCGCGACGTCGATGTCGGGGTTGTAGTAGACGACCTCGGCCTCGACCTCACCGGAGTCGGTGATCACCCGCGGGCTGGCGACGCCGGCCACGACGTGGGCGTTGGTCATCATCCGGTCGGCGGAGTAGAGGAAGCCGGTGCCCTCGACCCCGCGGCCGCACTTGTTCTCGCCGCGGATCTTCAACACGCTCTGGGCGGCCGCGCGGACCTCGGGGTCGCGGGCGATGCCTGCGGGCGGCGGGCCGACGTCGACGATGCGCTCGGGAGCGAACGGCTCGAGGTAGCGCGGGAAGAAGCTGGAGCCGACGACGTCGTTGAAGGCGTTGAGGGAGTTCATCGCAGCCGGCGGGATCAGCTGGTCCACGCGGGACAGGACCGCCGAGCTGCGCACCTCCTTGGACACCCAGGGCAGCTGAGCACCCGACACCGCGACGCCCAGCGCCCAGGCCACGACCAGGGCCGCGACGACGCTCAGGGCGGAACCGCCCACGGCGTCGACGGCTCGCGCAGGTTGCCACTTGATGCGGTCGCGGATCCGGGCCCCGATGAACTGCAGGGCGCCCTGTCCCAGGGAAGCCCCCAGCAGGACGATCGCCAAGGCGCCCAGCGAGACCCACAGCGAGGGCTCGGAGTCACCCAGCACGGTCGGCACCAGCAGGATCCCGACCAGGCCACCGAGGAGCAGACCGGCAGTGGCGAAGGCGCCGGTGACGAAGCCCTGCCAGTAGCCGGAGACCGCGTAGGCCAGCACCACGACGATCAGCGCGATGTCCAGTGCGTTCATGCGCTCTCCCCCGTCGTCTCCCGGTCCTCACCTGTGCCGCGGCCGTGGTCGCGGTCGAGCCGCGACAGCTCCTCCAGGTCGCCCCGCTCGATCATCTCCCGGACCTCCTCGGGGGTCTCGACCCCGAGGAACTCCGCGATGCGCGGCCAGTCGACGTGCCGCTCGGGCAGACCGCGAACGACCGAGCGGTCCCACTCACGGGTCCAGCCCACGAAGTCGAAGAGCGCGTCGAGGATGCCGGCGGTGAAGCCCCACAGCAGCACGTCGTCCTCGTCGCCCACCATCCAGCCCGGACCGTTCCAGCCCAGCGGGTGCTTGACGCAGAACCGACGCTCCGGCGCGAGCAGGTGGTCGATCGGCGTGCGGAAGACGGCGTGGACCTCCTGCTCGTTGACCACGTGGATCGGGCTGGGATGGTCCCAGTACGCCAGCACCGGGGCCACGGCGAAGTTGCGCGGCGGGAGCCACACCCGGGGCAGCACAGCGAACACGTCGACGCCCTCGGGCCGCAGGCCGGTCTCCTCCTGGGCCTCGCGCAGCGCGGTGGCGACCGCGTCCTCGCCCTCGTCGGAGGCGCCGCCGGGGAAGGAGACCTGGCCGGGCTGGGAGCGCATCGTGTGAGCCCGCTCGGTGAGCAGCAGGTCGGGCCCGCCCGGGCCGTCACCGAAGAGGACCAGCACCGCGCCCTCCCGCGGCTCGGAGTCGTCGGGAGGCACGAAGGCGCTGAGGTCGCCCCCCTGCATGGAGCGGACCGAGGTGCGCACCGGCTCCAGCCACTCCGGAAGCACGACATCGTCGATCGTCACAGCAGGGGAGTCGGGCACGGGTCCGAGACTACCCAGCGGCTCCGACGTCGATGTCGAGCTGTGAGGAGACCAACGCCCGCAGCTCGGCGTAGTCGCGCACGCGGTCGTTGCGGAAGAGCACCGACCCGTCCTCGGCGACCCACACGATGCCGGGCAGCCCACGGATCCGGAACGTCTCGGCGAGAGTGCCGCTCGGGTCGGCGACCTGGGGGAACCGCGCCCCGGACTCCTCGAGCAGCTCCAGGGCGAGGTCGGGCTGGGTGTCCTCGTAGTTGACCCCGAGGACGTCGGCCCGGTCACCGAGGTCCTGCGCCAGCCGGGCGAAGAGCGGCAGCTCCTCCTTGCACGGGTCACACCACGAGGCCCACAGCGGCAGGACGGCCGGACCGCGCACCCCGCGCAGCGACACCTCGTTCCCGCCGCCGAGGCAGGGCAGCGTGACGTCGGGCAGCTCGCTCACCTCGTCGGTGCTGGCCGGGCACGCGGCGATCCCTGCCGCCTGCTTGGCCTCGCGCAACGCGGGCGTGTCGACCTCGACCCTGCTCTCGGCGGGAGGCGGTGTCAGGTCGGAGGGCGAGCAGCCGACCAGGATCAGCGTGGAGAGCACCAGCCCAGCCGGGCCGGCCAGGGCAGCCAGGGGTCCGCGCCGGCTCACGCCCGTCCCTCGGTCTTGACCAGCGTGGCCGCGACGTCGGGATCGGTCGGCCCCTCGCCGTACGCCGGGCACCAGCGGGCGAGCGGGCACGCGCCACAGGCCGGGTTGCGTGCGTGGCAGCGGCGGCGTCCGTGCCAGATCAGGTGATGGCTCAGCATCGTCCAGTCGCGCTTGGGAAACAGCGCCCCCACCTCGTGCTCGACCCGCACCGGGTCGGTCTCCTCGGTCCAGCCGAACCGCCGGGCCAGCCGACCGAGGTGAGTGTCGACGGTGATGCCGGGGACCCCGAAGGCGTTGCCGAGCACGACGTTGGCGGTCTTGCGGCCGACACCGGGGAGCGTGACGAGGTCCTCCAGCCGGTCGGGCACCTCGGCGTCGAACCGCTCCACGAGCGCCTGCGAGAGCTTGATGACCGACTCGGTCTTGGCGCGGAAGAACCCGGTGGGCTGGATGATCCGCTCCACGTCCTCGCGCTCCGCGGAGGCCAGGGCCGTGGCGTCGGGGTACGCCGAGAACAGCGTGGGGCTGACCGCGTTGACGCGCCGGTCCGTGGTCTGGGCGCTGAGCACGGTGACGATGAGCAGCTCGAAAGGGCTGGCGAAGTCCAGCTCGCAGCGCGCCTCGGGGTAGGTCTCGGCCAGGACCCGGTTGATCTTGCGGGCCCGGCGCACCAGGCTGGTGTCCGGTCGCGGCGGGGTCTCGACGGCAGGCTTCGGGGAGGCGGAGCGGGGTGGCACGGGCCCCAGACTACGGCCGTCGGGCACGCCCCCGGTCCGCGGATTTGGTGCCTCGTTCGCGCCGATCCGTCCCATGCGCAAAGATGTGACGTGAGACACCCCCGGACGAGGAGGCATCGTGGACTCTGACGTACTGCGTCAGGCACCCCTGTTCAGCGCGCTCGACGACGAGGCAGCGGCCTCGCTGCGAGGCTCGCTGAGCACGATCCGGCTCCGCCGGGGCGAGGTCCTCTTCCACGAAGGCGATTCCGGCGACAAGCTCTACATCGTCGCCGACGGCAAGGTGAAGCTCGGCCGGACCTCCAGCGACGGCCGCGAGAACCTCCTGGCGATCCTCGGCCCCGGCCAGATGTTCGGCGAGCTCTCGCTCTTCGACCCGGGCCCCCGCTCGGCCACGGTGACCGCCGTCACCGACGTCGCGTTCTACTCGCTGTCCCACGACGACCTGCTGCACTGGCTCGACGGCCGCGCCGACGTCGCCAAGGGTCTGCTCGCCCAGCTCGCTCACCGGTTGCGTCGGGCCAACGACGTCGTGGCCGACCTGGTCTTCTCCGACGTCCCGGGCCGGGTGGCCAAGGCGCTGCTCGACCTCGCCGACCGGTTCGGCCGGGTCGCCGACGACGGCGTGCACGTCCACCACGACCTCACCCAGGAGGAGCTGGCCCAGCTGGTCGGCGCGTCCCGCGAGACCGTCAACAAGGCACTGGCCGACTTCGCCGCCCGCGGTTGGCTGCGGCTGGAGCCCCGCTCTGTCGTCATCATGGACATCGACCGGATGCGCCGCCGCGCGCGCTGAGCGCTGCTCGGCGCTGGCGGAGCTGAGCGCGTGCACCCAGCTTCGCCTCCAGTGCGGGCGGCCCTGCTGCCGCCAGCTCACCACCAGCACCGAGGGGAGCCGGCGGGGAGCGACTCCCTGACCCCGTTGCGGCTGACGAGGGATCCACGTCACCCGCCAACCATGTGGCGGCAAACGACACAGATTGCCCGACCGAACCTGTCGTATCCCGCCACTTCGTCACCGGCTCTGTCGTATCCCGCCACTTGGCCGGACGCTCGAGCCTGCGGTCCGCTCGGTCACCCCTGCGCGGTCAGGGGCGCAGGTGGTCGAGCTGGGCGCGCACGGAGAGCTCGGCGGCACCCCAGAGCACGGGGTCGACGTCGGTGTAGACGTGCTCGACCACCGCGCGGGCGGAGGCCTCGGGACCGAGCACCTCGAGGGCCGAGCGCACCTGCTCCAGCCGCTCCTTGCGGTGGGCGAGGTAGAAGTCGAGCACCGCGAGGGCGTCATCGATGACCGGGCCGTGGCCGGGCCAGACATGGCGCAGGTCCTGCTCCTCGGTCAGCGCGTGGAGCCGCTGCAACGAGTCGAGGTAGGCACCCAGCTGCCCGTCCGGATGCGCGACGACGGTGGTGCCTCGCCCCAGCACGGTGTCCCCGGTGAGGACGGCGCTGTCCGCGGGCAGCACGAAGCTCAGCGAGTCGGAGGTGTGGCCCGGGGTGCCGACGACGTGTAGCTCCAGACCGTCGAGGGCGACGACGTCCCCGTCGCGCAGGCCCTCCTCGCCCAGCCGGTGGGCCGGGTCGAGGGCACGCACCGGCGCCCCGACCCGACGACCGAAGTCCTTCGCAGCCTCGGAATGGTCCAGGTGACCGTGGGTCAGCAGCACGACGCCGACCTCACCGGCACGCTTGACCACGGCGTCGAGGTGGAGCTCGTCGAGCGGCCCGGGGTCAATCACCACCGAACGAGCCCGCTCGTCCTCACGCAGCACCCAGGTGTTGGTGCCGTCGAGGGTCATGATCGAGGGGTTGGGTGCGAGCACGCAGTGCGCCCGCTCCCCAAAGCCGCCCCCGGCCCAGTCGGGGTTCACCCTGTCCGCCCGGCCCGGTGGACGGCGTCACCGAGCGCGACCAGCCGATCGGGGAGCTGGAGGTAGCCACCGTCCTGGTCGACCTGCATCTCCGGGAGGATCGGCGTGCGGTCCTTGGTCTCGGCCGAGGCCAGCGCCTCGGCGAGGCTCGCGGGCCCGAAGAGCTCCAGGCAGGTGGCGTACGTCGGCGGCAGCATGGCCATCTGGTCCTGGTCGACCTGCTCGATGACGTCGCGCACCGGCAGCCACACCACGTGGTCGGACTCCGTGGACACGTCGCGGGTCACCTGACCGGCCGGCAGCGCGGCCACGAAGAACCGGGTGTCGTAGCGGCGCGGCTCGAAGATCGGCGTCACCCACGAGCCCCACCAGTGCAGCAGGTCCGAGCGCAGCACCAGCTCGCGGCGGCGCAGGAAGTCGGTGAAGCTCAGCTCGCGCGCCTCCAGCGCCTGCCGGTCGCGCTCCCAGTCGTCGCCGGTGGTGTCCGCGACCACCGACCCCGCAGTCGGCCCCGCCAGCAGCACCCCGGACTCCTCGAAGGTCTCGCGCACCGCGGCGCACACCAGGGCCCGGGCGTGCGAGGTGGAGGTGTCCAGCAGGGTGGCCCACTCCTCGGGCGCCGGCCCGGCCCAGGCGATCTCCTGGTCGAAGTCGCGCGGGTCCACCCCGCCGCCGGGGAAGACGCAGAAGCCGCCGGCGAAGGCCATCTGGTCGACCCGACGCAGCAGGTAGACCTCCAGACCGCCCGGCTCGCCGTCGCCCTCGCGCAGCAGCACCACGGTGCTGGCGTCCTTCGCCGGGGCGGGCTCGGTGCCGGCGTCGATGAAGTCCTGCACGTGCCGGGTGAACTCCTCGGGCAGCCGCCTGGTGGGGTCCACTCAGCCAGCCTCGGGTAGGACCTCGACGACCAGCTCGACCTCGACAGGGGCGTCCAGCGGGAGCGCGCTGGCCCCCACCGCCGACCGGGCGTGGCCGCCGCTGTCGGGAAAGACCTCGCCCAACAGCTCCGAGGCGCCGTTGGCCACGGTCGGCTGCCCGGTGAAGTCGGGCTCGGAGGCCACGAACACCACGGCCTTGACCACGCGCGCCACCTGTTCGAGGGAGACCACGGAGTTGACCGCGGCCAGCGCGTTGAGCGCGCACTGGCGGGCACACTCCGCGGCCTGATCGGGAGTGACCGCGCCGCCGACCTTCCCGCTGGCGAGGAGCTCCCCGCTCCTCATCGGCAGCTGGCCGGCGGTGAAGACCTGGGAGCCGGACCGCACGGCCGGGACGTAGGCCGCGACCGGACGAGGCACCTCGGGCAGCTCGATGCCGAGGCGAGCCAGCTCCTCGAACGGCGAGCTCACGGCTTCGGTCGCTTGAGGTAGGCGACCAGGTTCTCGGGGTTCATCCCGGGCACGATCTGGACGAGCTCCCAGCCGTCCTCACCCCAGGTGTCCAGGATCTGCTTGGTCGCATGCACGAGCACGGGCACGGTGACGTATTCCCACTTGGTCATGGCCCGAGCCTAGATCGCGCCGTGGCTACCCAGCCAGCAGAGGTGGCTCGGTGGCCGCCTCGACCTGCTCCCGGGTGACGTCGGGCGCCAGCTCGACCAGCCGCAGCCCCCCGTCGGTCACGTCGACCACCGCGAGGTCGGTGATCACCCGCTGCACGACCCCTCTGCCGGTGAGAGGCAGCGAGCACTCCTCGACCAGCTTGTAGGACCCGTCGCGTGCCAGGTGCTCCATGAGGACGATCACCCGCTTGGCGCCATGGACCAGGTCCATGGCGCCGCCCATGCCCTTGACCATCTTCCCGGGGATCATCCAGTTCGCGATGTCACCGGAGCGGGAGACCTGCATCGCGCCGAGGATCGCGGCGTCGATCTTGCCGCCCCGGATCATCCCGAAGCTGGTCGCGGAGTCGAAGTACGACGCCCCGCGGCGCACCGTGACCGTCTCCTTGCCCGCGTTGATGAGGTCGGCGTCGACGCGCGACTCCTCCGGGTAGGCGCCGACCCCGAGGATGCCGTTCTCGCTCTGGAGCACCAGCTCGACGTCGTCGTCGACGTAGTTGGGCACGAGGGTCGGCAGTCCGATGCCGAGGTTGACGTAGGACCCGTCGCTCAGCTCCGAGGCCGCGCGGGCCGCCATCTGCTCCCTGCTCCACGGCATCTCAGGCACCCTCTCCGCTCACACCGGCACGCGCGGTGTCGTCCCCGCTGGGGGCCGGGCGCGTGGTCCGCTTCTCGATCCGCTTGTCAGCCGCCTGCTCCGAGGTCAGGGCGACGACTCGCTGCACGAAGACGCCGGGGGTGTGGACCGAGTCGGGGTCGAGCTCGCCGGGCTCGACCAGCTCCTCGACCTCCGCGATCGTCACCCGGCCCGACATCGCGGCCAGGGGGTTGAAGTTGCGCGCGGACTCGCGGAACACCAGGTTGCCGTGGCGGTCGCCGCGCCAGGCTCGCACCAGCCCGAAGTCGCAGGTGATCGCCCGCTCGAGCACGAACTCGCGCGACCCGTTGCCGGTCTCGAAGCTGCGCACCTCCTTGCGCGGCGAGGCCAGCGCGACCGACCCGTCCTCGGCGTAGCGCCACGGCAGCCCGCCCTCGGCCACCTGCGTGCCGACGCCGGTCGCGGTGAAGAAGGCGGCGATGCCCGATCCTCCGGCCCGCATCCGCTCCGCGAGCGTCCCCTGGGGGGTCAGCTCGACCTCGAGCTCACCGGAGAGGTACTGCCGGGCGAACTCCTTGTTCTCCCCGACGTAGGAGGACACCATCCGACGGATCCGCTTCTCCGCGAGCAGCAGGCCCAGGCCCCAGTCGTCCACGCCGCAGTTGTTCGAGACCGCCTCGAGCTCGCGCACGCCCGAGGCGAGCAGCGCCTCGATGAGCGTGGAGGGGATCCCGCAGAGACCGAACCCGCCCACGGCGAGGGAGGCACCGTCAGCGATGTCGGACACCGCGTCGGCAGCACTGGCAACGACCTTGTCCATGCCGCTCACACTAGACCCGGCCTACGTCGCCCGCCGCCGTGAGTCGTTGGCCACATCGGGTGCCCGCGGGCCCCCGCTCGGGCATCGGGGCCGATAGCCTCGATTGCCGTGACCACCGAGAAGCCGCGACCGACCGCGACCACCAAGGCGAGCAGGGGCCGCGTGGGCGACTGGCCCGGCGTCGACCTGCACGTGGTGAGCGGCAAGGGTGGCACCGGCAAGACCACCGTCGCGGCCGCGCTCGCGCTCGCGCTGGCCTCCCGTGGCAAGAAGGTCCTGCTCTGCGAGGTCGAAGCCCGGCAGGGCATCGCCCAGCTCTTCGACCTGCCGCCGCTGGACTACCACGAGCGCCACATCGCCCAGGGTCCTGACGACGGCGGCGAGGTCTACGCGATGGCGGTCGACGCGGAGTCGGCGATGCTGGAGTACATCGCGCTCTACTACCGGATGGGGGCCCGCACCGGGCGCATCCTCGACCGGTTCGGCATCCTCGACTTCGCCACCACCATCGCCCCGGGCCTGCGCGACGTGCTCCTGACCGGCAAGGTCTACGAGGCGGTGGAGCGCAACTCGCGCAACAAGGGCGCGCGGCGCTACGACGCGGTGGTGATGGACGCCCCTCCGACCGGCCGGATCGCGCAGTTCCTCAACGTCAACGGTGAGTTCGGCGAGCTCGCGAAGGTCGGCATGGTCAAGGGCCAGACCCAGCGGGTGATGGACCTGCTGCAGTCGCGCCGCACGGCGGTCCACCTGGTCACCGTGCTGGAGGACATGCCGGTGCAGGAGACCTCCGACGGCATCGAGGAGCTCAAGCGCAGCCGACTGCCCGTGGGGGGAGTCGTGGTCAACCTGACCAGACCCGAGGAGCTCGACGACAAGTCCCTGGCCCAAGCCAGGGCCGGCACGCTGTCCCGCACGGCGATCGACAAGGAGCTGCGCTCCGCCGGCCTCGAGCCCAGCGATGAGCTGGTCGACGGGCTGATCGCCGAGGCTCGTGCCCACGCCGAGCGCCGCGACTTGGAGGACACCCAGCGCGAGCGGATCGCCGGGCTGGACGTTCGCACCTATGAGCTGCCCCGGCTCCCGGGCGGCATCGACCTCGGCGGCCTCTACGAGCTCGCCGACGACTTGCGAGAGCAGGGCATGGCATGAACACCCCACGAAAGACCGGGCTCCCCCCGCTCCGCTCCTCCCACCCGCTCTTCCGAGGGGACCCCGCATGAGCAGGACCGAGCACCCCCGCGTCGGCCCCCTGGCCGGACGCTCCCAGGAGGCCCCCCACCTCGACGTCGACGCTCTGCTCGAGGACCCGGGCACCCAGGTGATCGTGTGCTGCGGCGCCGGCGGCGTGGGCAAGACCACCACCTCGGCCGCCCTGGCGCTGCGGGCGGCCGAGCAGGGCCGCAAGGTCGTGGTCCTCACCATCGACCCGGCGCGCCGGCTGGCGCAGTCGATGGGCATCGAGAAGCTCGACAACGAGCCTCGCCCCGTGCCCGACGTCGAGGCAAGCAACGGCGGCTCCCTCGACGCGATGATGCTGGACATGAAGCGCACCTTCGACGAGGTCGTCATCGCCCAGGCCAGCGAGGGCAAGGCGCAGCAGATCCTCAACAACCCGTTCTACGTGACCCTGTCCAGCTCCTTCGCCGGCACCCAGGAGTACATGGCGATGGAGAAGCTGAGCCACCTGCGCGACGACTCACGCAAGACCGGCCGGTGGGACCTCATCGTCGTCGACACTCCGCCGGCACGGTCCGCGCTGGACTTCCTCGACGCCCCCGAGCGGCTCTCGGGCTTTCTCGACGGACGCTTCATCCGGCTCCTGTTGGCCCCGGCGAAGGGGCCGACCAAGCTGATGAGCGTCGGGATCGGCACCGTCACCAACACGATGGCCAAGATCGTCGGCGCCCAGGTGCTCAAGGACCTGCAGATGTTTGTGGCGGCGTTCGACACCCTTTTCGGCGGCTTCCGCAACCGCGCCCAGCAGACCTACGACATGCTCCAGACCCGCGAGACGGCGTTCCTGGTGGTCGCGGCGCCCGAGCCGGACGCGCTGCGCGAGGCGACGTACTTCGTGGAGCGGCTCGACGAGGAGGACATGCCGCTGGCCGGCCTGGTCGTGAACCGCGGCACGATGCCGCTGGAGGGCCTGGGCGTGGAGAAGGCGGTGACGATGGCCGAGACGCTGACCGAGAAGCAGCCGGCGAGCACCGCGGCAGGGCTGCTTCGCCTGCACGCCGACCGGATGAGCCGGGTGGCCCGCGAGCAGCGCCTGCAGCAGCGGTTCTCAGCCGCGCACCCGCACGTGCCGACGGTCATGGTCCCGGCGCTGTCCACCGACGTGCACGACCTCGACGGCCTGCGTCGGATCGGCGAGATCCTCGCCCGGTGAGCAGCGAGCGTCGTCGAGATCTCCGGGCGTGGCAGGTCTCGACGTGCTCGACCGGCGAGGGCACGTTTCCTCCGGTGATCGAGCAGCGAGCGCAGCGAGCGTCGTCGAGATCTCCGAGCGTGGCAGGTCTCGACGTGCTCGACCGGCGAGGGCACGTTTCCTCCGGTGATCGAGCAGCGAGCGCAGCGAGCGTCGTCGAGATCTCCGAGCGTGGCAGGTCTCGACGAGCTCGACCAGCGAGGACGGCCGGCAGGTCTCGACGAGCTCGACCGGCGAGGGTGGCTCAGGCGCCGAGTGAGCTGCTGGTCACCGTGCAACGGCGCAGCCTCGGACTGGTCAGGCGCCGAGTGAGCTGCTGGTCACCGTGCAACGGCGCAGCCTCGGACTGGTCAGGCGCCGAGTGAGCTGCTGGTCACCGTGCAACGGCGCAGCCTCGGACTGGTCAGGCGCCGAGTGAGCTGCTGGTCACCGTGAAGGAGTGCTCGGACTGAGCGGTCTCCAGGATGCGGCGCCACGAGGTGACGTTGGGGCGCTTGCGCAGGATGGCCCGGCGCTCGCGCTCGGTCATCCCTCCCCAGACTCCCCACTCGATCTGGTTGTCGAGGGCCTCGGCGAGGCACTCGGTGCGTACGGGGCATCCCCCGCACAGCTGCTTGGCCTTGTTCTGCGCGGCGCCGCGCACGAAGAGCTCGTCCGGCTTGCTGCCCTTGCACTGCGCTGCCGACGCCCAGTCGTCGTTCCACGTCATAGCTGCGTATCCCTTTTCGTGTGTCCTGTTCTCCCAAACAGGGGCTGGAGAAAGTCTCCAGTGACGAATGTAAAGACGACGGGCTCCCGTGAATAGACACAGGGGGTCCAAATGTATTTAGTCATTATGGGCTACCCATCTCTGCTGAGTGGCGGACCTTAGGCCTGAATAACCCTAGCGGCTTGTGACGAAATGACATCCATGTTGTTTCTGTGACTGGTGTGACGAGTATTTTGGGACGGTCCCTGGTCCTTTCGGGCTACACCCAAAACTGCCGCGCAGAAACCACATCGTTGTATTTCTTGCAGCATTGCGCTAGGCCGTTGCGGTGAAGCCACTGCCCGGGGGTCGCGTACGCTTGGGCCATGCCCCGTCGCGACCAGGAGCTGAGCGCTGCCTCGGTGCTCTCCCACCTCGGAGTCATGCTGGCGGTCTCCGCGCTGGCCGGTCTGCTCGTGGCCGGCCTGGCCCTGCCGTTCGTGGCAGTCGCCGGGGTCGGTGCCGACCAGGTCACCAAGAGCCTGGAGGACCTGCCGGCCGACCTCGAGGCCGCCCCGTTGGCCCAGCGCACCAACCTGCTCGACGCCCAGGGCAAGCCACTGGCCACCTGGTACGACCAGAACCGGGTCAACGTCCGGCTCGACGAGATCTCCCCGATCATGCGCAAGGCGATCCTCTCGATCGAGGACTACCGCTTCTACGAGCACGGCGCGCTGGACCTGAAGGGCACGATGCGCGCCTTCGTCACCAACCAGGCCAACTCCGGCGTGGTGCAGGGCGGCTCGTCGATCACCCAGCAGATGGTCAAGCAGACCCTGGTCAACCAGGCCGAGACGATGGCTCGGCCCGGGCAGCGCAAGGCCGCGATCGCCGCGGCCACGGCCGACACCTACCAGCGCAAGTGGAACGAGCTGCGCTACGCGGTGGCCTTCGAGCGCAAGTACTCCAAGGACTGGATCCTCGAGCGCTACCTCAACGTCGCCTACTTCGGTGACGGCACCTACGGCATCGAGGCCGCAGCTCGGCACTTCTTCAACCGCAGCGCCGCCAAGCTGTCGCTGCGTCAGTCCGCCCTGCTCGCGGGCCTGGTGAAGAACCCCTCGCGCTACGACCCCACCGACAACCCCGCCGAGGCCACCGCTCGGCGCAACACCGTGATCGAGCGGATGGGCGAGCTCAACGTGGTCCCCGACAAGGTGGCTCGCAAGGCGACCACCAAGTCGCTGGGGCTGAAGGTCAGGGGCATCCGCAACGGGTGCGTCGGGGTGACCGGCGAGTTCTTCTGCGACTACGTGCGCGAGTGGCTCCTGAAGGACCCGCGCCTGGGTGACACGGTCGACGAGCGGCGCCGGCTGCTCTTCGGCGGTGGGCTGACCATCAAGACGACCCTGAACCAGCGCATGCAGCGTGCCTCCGACCGTTCGGTGCGTGACCACGTCAACCCCACCGACCAGGCGATCGGTGGACTGGCGATGGTGGAGCCGGGGACCGGTGAGGTCCGGGCGCTCTCGCAGTCACGGCCGATGGGGCCCGACAAGGCGAACGGCTTCACCTTCCTCAACTACGTCGTCCCCCCGGAGTACGGCGACTCCGGCGGTTTCCAGGCCGGCTCGACGTTCAAGGCCTTCGTGCTCTCCTCGGCGATCAAGCAGGGCATCCCGCTCTCGACGAGCATCTACGCCCCGCAGGAGATCTCGCTCCCGGGCAACAGGTTCATGACCTGCGAGGGGCCTCTGGCCAGCACCGACGTCTGGTCGCCGGAGAACTCCACCGGGTCGGGCACCTTCAACCTGATCACGGGCACCCGCGATTCGGTCAACACCTTCTTCGCCCAGCTGGAGGCGCGCACCGGCCTGTGCGACCCGGTCACGCTCGCGCGTGACATGGGCATCGACGTCCCCGAGCGTGACGTGGTGCCGCCCTTCACCCTGGGCGTCACGAGCACCAACCCGCTCTCCATGGCCGGCGCCTACGCCACGTTCGCCGCGCGCGGTCAGTACTGCGAGCCGCAGCCGGTCACCGAGATCCTCGACTCAGACGGCGAGATGATCGCCGACTACCCGCCGACCTGCCGTCAGGTGCTGCCTGAGCCGGTTGCCGACGCGGTCAACGAGGTGCTGCGCGGCGTGCAGGAGCCCGGTGGGTTCGGCTACTCGGCCGGGCTCTCGCTGGGCCAGCCGTCGGCCAGCAAGACCGGCACGATCAACGACAACATGGCGGTGTGGTTCATGGGCTACACCCCCGACCTGGCCACCGCCTCGATGATCGCCGGGGCCAACAGCCTGGGGCGCCCGATCACCCTGAACGGGCAGTACGTCGGTGGGCAGTACATCAGCCGGGCCTTCGGGTCCACCAACGCCGGCCCGATGTGGGGCGACGCGATGAAGCCGATCACCGACCTGCTGCCCGACAACGACTTCGTGACCCCTGACCCCACTGCGGTGCTCGGGCGGATCGTCAACGTCCCCGACGTGACCGGACAGCCCTCCGCGGAGGCCGCCGAGCGGCTGCGCGAGGCCGGCTTCGTGCCCAACATCGGCAACTACGTCGACTCCGACCTGCCGAAGGACAGCGTGGCCTCCACCAACCCGGTCAGCGGCGCCCGCGTGGGCACCGGCACACTGGTCACGCTCTACATCTCCGACGGCACCCCGTCGAAGAAGAAGAACGACGACGGCTGATCCGGGCGCCGGGCCACCCCTCAGCCGAGCTGGCGGCGCACCTCGGCTGCGACGGCGGCGCCGTCGGCACGACCCTTCACCTGCGGCTGCACCATGCCCATGACGCGGCCCATCGCCTTCATCCCCTCGCCGCCGGCACCTGAGGACTCGACCGCCGCGCTCACGATGTCGGCGACCTCTTGCTCCGAGAGCTGCTCAGGCAGGTAGACGGCGATGATCTCGGCCTCGGCCCGCTCCTGGGCCGCCGACTCCTCGCGCCCGGCGTCCTGGAAGGCCTGAGCGGCCTCGCGGCGCTTCTTCGCCTCGGTGCTCAGCACTCCCACGACCTCGTCGTCGCTGAGCTCGCGGGCCGACTTGCCAGCCACCTCGGCGTTGGCGACCGCGGCCAGAAGCATGCGCAGGGTCGAGGTGCGCAGCTCCTCGCGAGACTTCATGGCTGCGGTCAGGTCCTGACGCAACCGGTCCTTGAGAGCGCTCATGGACCACATTGTGGCAGCCTGACCCAGTGGTTCATCCGGCACGGCGTCGCCGCACCCGACCAGCCAGCCTCCGCCGCGCCGCGGGGGCGGTGGCCGGCCTCGGTGGCGCCGGCCTGGCCTACGCCTGGTGGGAGGCGCGGTGGTTCACGCTGCTGCGCGAGACCGTCCCGGTGCTCCCCCCCGGCTCCCCCGACCTGCGGGTGCTGCACATCAGCGACCTGCACCTGACCCCGGCGCAGGGCCGCAAGCGTCGCTGGCTGGCCTCGCTGCGCGACCTGCGACCCGACCTGGTCGTCGACACCGGCGACAACCTGGCGCACCGCGACTCGGTCGGACCGCTCCTGGAGGGGCTGGGCCCGCTCCTGGACGTCCCGGGCGTCTTCGTGCAGGGCTCCAACGACTACTTCGCGCCGACGGTGCGCAACCCGGTGAGGTACCTGCTGCCCGACGACGGCCAGCGCAACACCCACACCCCGCAGCTGCCCTGGCGCGAGATGGTCGCCCGGTTCACCGACGCCGGCTGGCTCGACCTGACCAACCGGTGCGACGAGCTGGTGGTCCGGGGGGTCCGCATCGCCTTCGCCGGGGTCGACGACCCCCACCTGGGCTACGACGACCTCGCGGCGGTGGCGGGTCCGGCCGACGCCGGGGCGGACCTGCGGATCGGGGTCGCCCATGCGCCGTACCTGCGGGTGCTGGACCGGTTCCGCTCCGACGGCTACGACGCGATCCTCGCCGGGCACACCCACGGTGGCCAGCTCTGCCTTCCCGGCCGACGGGCACTGGTGACCAACTGCGACCTCGACCGAGCACGCGCCGGCGGCCTGAGCACCCACCCCGCGACCGGTGATCCCGACCGCCCGGGCACGGCGTGGCTGCACGTGTGTCCCGGCGCCGGCACCTCGCCGTACGCGGTGGCCCGGTTCTGCTGCCGACCGGCCGCGAGCCTGCTCACCCTGACCGCCCGAAGCTGAGCCCGCACACCCGCGAGCGGGACCCGTGCCCCGATTCCGCCGCGGGGGCGGGCCTCGGTTAGACTCGCCAGCGCTCCTCGGGCTGTGGCGCAGCTTGGTAGCGCGCCTCGTTCGGGACGAGGAGGCCGCAGGTTCAAATCCTGTCAGCCCGACCCTGTGCAGCACGTGCACTGCAGAACCCCGGATCGCCCAGGTGGTCCGGGGTTCTGCGCGTCCGGGCCACCACCGGCCACCACCCGTGCGGGTGCGACGTCGATCCCCGCGCGTGCCGACCAGCCGTGGCAGACTGCCCTCATGGCCGACAAGGACCTCGAGACCGAGAAGCTGGAGCTCTCGCTGTTCCGACGCAAGAAGAAGTCGGACCCAGTCTCGGGATCAGCCTCGGAGTCAGTCTCGGAGTCGGCCTCGGAGTCGGAGCCCGCCCCCACGAGCACCAGCGAGCCTGAGCCGGCTCCTGCGCCGGCCGCCGAGAGCCGACCCAAGCCTGGGCGACGCAAGGCGACCAAGGGCTCCCCGGCAGCACCGGCCGCGCGCCAGGAGCTCCCGCCGACGACCCAGCCGACGACCCAGCCGACGGGGCAGGCCACTGCCACCCGGGTGGACAACGAGCCGGTGCGCGCCGCCGAGTCCGAGGCCGCCGAGCCCACCGAGGAGTCCGCGGGTCGACGGGTCGACGTCGCGCTCCCCTCGCTGGCTCCCCCGATCGCCGCGCTGGCCGTGGGCGCCGTCGTCGGTCTGGCCGCGGTCGCCCTGACCTTCGCGAGCCTCAAGGGGTGCGAGCTGGTCACCGGCACCGACTCCTGCGGTGGTCCCGGTCTGCTGGTGCTGCTCGCGGTCGTCGTCCTGATGATCCTGGGTGGCGCCACGGCGCTGCGCCAGCTGGACGTGCCGGACGCCGGTGGACTGAGCTTCCTCGGGGTGGCGATGTTCGTCGCCGTCTGCCTGGTGGTGCTGCTGCCGAGTCTGCTGGAGCCGTGGATGGTCGTCGTCGCGCCCGTGCTGTGCGCGCTGACCTACCTGATGGCGCAGTGGATCGTGAGCAGGTTCGACGAGGAGATCCTCAACGAGGAGGGGCCGGAGCCGCACGACGTGCGCTGAGCATCCGGCGGGCCGCAGGTCAGCGGGCTGCTGCCACCAGCTCGGCGATCTGCACGGTGTTGAGTGCAGCGCCCTTGCGCAGGTTGTCGTTGCTGACGAAAAGGGCCAGCCCGTGCTCACCCTCGACCGACTGGTCCTGGCGCACCCGACCGACGTAGGACGGGTCACGACCAGCCGCGTGCAGCGGGGTGGGGACGTCGACCAGCTCCACCCCCGGGGCTTCGGCGAGCAGTTCGAGCGCCCGCTTGGCCGGCAGGGGTGAGGCGAACTCGAGGTTGAGCGAGAGCGAGTGACCGGTGAAGACCGGCACCCGCACGCACGTGCCTGAGACCCGCAGGTCGGGGATGTCGAGGATCTTGCGCGACTCGTTGCGCAGCTTCTGCTCCTCATCGGTCTCTCCGCTGTCGTCGTCGACCACCGATCCCGCCATGGGCAGGACGTTGAAAGCGATCGGGGCGACGTAGGTCGACGGCTCGGGGAGGGTGATCGCCGAGCCGTCGTAGGCCAATGGGCTCGGGTCGGGGGCTGCCGCGAGCTGGCCGGCCAGCTCAGCGACACCGGCCACGCCGCTGCCGGAGACCGCCTGGTAGGTGCTCGCGACCAGCCGCACCAGCCCCGCCTCGTCGTGCAGCGGCTTGAGCACCGGCATCGCGGCCATGGTGGTGCAGTTGGGGTTGGCGATGATGCCCTTGACCGCTTGGTGGATGGCGTGGGGGTTGACCTCGCTGACCACCAGCGGCACCTCGGGGTCGCGTCGGAAGGCCGAGGAGTTGTCGACCACGGTCACCCCGGCGGCAGCGAACCGCGGCGCGTGGGCGCGCGAGGTGGTGGCCCCGGCGGAGAAGACCGCGATGTCCAGACCGGAGGGGTCGGCGGTCGCTGCGTCCTCCACCACGACCGACCGGTCACCCCAGGGCAGGGACCTGCCGGCCGAGCGCGCGGAGGCGAAGAAGCGCAGCTCCTCGACCGCGAACCCACGCTCGAGCAGGATCTCGCGCATCGCGACACCGACCTGGCCGGTGGCGCCGACCACGCCGAGGTTGACGGGACGAATCACCGGGCGAACCATCTCTGGATCACCGGCCCGTGCCGCCGTAGACCACGGCCTCGACCTGCTCGGAGTCCAGGTCGAACGCGGCGTGGGCGGCACGCACGGCGTCGTCCACCTGGATCTCCTCGACGACCACGGAGATGCGGATCTCCGAGGTCGAGATCATCCCGATGTTGACCCCGGCCTCGGCCAGGGCGCTGAAGAACTTCGCGGTCACACCAGGGTGGGAGCGCATGCCCGCCCCCACCAGCGACACCTTGCCGATGCGGTCGTCGTAGAGCAGGGAGTCGTAGCCCACCGAGTCCTTGATCCGCGCCAGCGCCGCCATCGCGGTCTGGCCGTCGGTGCGCGGCAGGGTGAAGGAGATGTCGGTCAGGTTGGTCGCAGCGGCCGAGACGTTCTGCACGATCATGTCGAGGTTGATGTCGGAGGCGGCGACGGCGTCGAAGATCGCGGCGGCCTCGCCGATCTTGTCCGGGACGCCGACCACGGTGATCTTGGCCTCCGAACGGTCGTGGGCGACTCCGGCGATGATGGCCTGTTCCATGTCGTCACTCTCTGCTGATCCGGCGCTCGGTCCGTCGGGCTGGGTCGGGGTGTCGATGATCCAGGTGCCGTCGAGCTTGCTGAAGGACGAGCGGACGTGGATCGGGATGTCGTAGCGCCGGGCGTACTCCACGCAGCGCAGGTGCAGGATCTTGGCGCCGCAGGCGGCCAGCTCGAGCATCTCCTCGTAGGAGACCTGGTCGAGGCGTCGCGCGGAGGGGACGATGCGCGGGTCGGCGGTGAAGACGCCGTCGACGTCGCTGTAGATCTCGCAGACCTCGGCGCGCAGGGCCGCGGCCAGCGCCACGGCCGTGGTGTCGGATCCCCCGCGGCCCAGCGTCGTGATGTCCTTGGTGCTCTGGCTGACACCCTGGAAGCCGGCGACGATGGCGATCGCCCCCTCCTCGAGCGCGGCCTGGATGCGGCCCGGGGTGACGTCGATGATCTTGGCCTTGCCGTGGGTGCCGTCGGTGATCACCCCGGCCTGGCTGCCGGTGAAGGAGCGGGCCTCGTGGCCCAGGTTGCCCACGGCCATCGCCAGCAGCGCCATCGAGATCCGCTCACCCGCGGTGAGCAGCATGTCGAGCTCGCGGGGAGGCGGCATCGGGGCTACCTGCTGGGCGAGGTCGAGCAGCTCGTCGGTGGAGTCACCCATCGCCGAGACCACGACGACCACCTGGTGGCCGGCGCGCTTGGCGTCCACGATGCGCTGGGCGACCCGCTTGACGCCCTGCGCGTCCTCCACGGAGGAGCCGCCGTACTTCTGCACGACAATGCTCACGCGCGGTCCTTCCACCTCGATGCCGACGACGTGCTCAGGGTACCGGCGGGGGCCCGGCGCCTCGAATCCGTGTCGCCCAGCGCACCGGGCCACGACCGGCGCTCCGGGCTCAGTCCTCGAGCACCTCGAGCACCTCGGGGAGGTCGGCCAGCGCGTCCGCCTCGGCGGGCTGGTCGGTGTCGAGCCGGTCGTGAGTGACCACGGACTGCAGCGCACGAAGGGCGCCGCTGGCCTCGTTGCCCCATGAGGCGACGTAGGAGAACTGCCACCACCACAATGCTTCGAGGACCCGGCCGCTCTTGAAGTGGCGCAGCCCGTGGGCCAGCGTCGAGGCGATCGAGGTCAGGTCGTCCGACAGCAGCGAGGAGACCAGCTCCGGCGGGTCGGCGTAGGGGTCGAAGTTCACGGTGTAGGCGTCCACGCCCTCCAGCAGGAGGCCGAGGCGGTGGCGCATCTCGTCCAGGTCGGGGTCGGGGCCGGCGTCGGGCTCGTAGGCCTCGGGTCGGGGGAAGTCGACCTGGACGCCCAGGCGGCCACCAGCCAGCAGCAGCTGGCTGACCTCCAGCAGGAGCAGGGAGATCGCCTGACCGCCGCTGACGTCACCACGAGAGATCTCGCGCACGGCGATGAGGAACGACTCGACCTGGTCGGAGATCGCCTGGGCGAAGTCCACCAGCTCGCCGTCGAGCTGATCGCTCGGGGGCATCTCAGCCATGGACGATCCTCCTTCCCTCGAAGGCGCGGCCGAGGGTCACCTCGTCGGCGTACTCCAGGTCGCCACCTACGGGAAGTCCACTCGCCAGACGCGAAACGCGCAACCCCAGGGGCTGCAGGAAGCGTGTGAGGTAGGTCGCGGTCGCCTCCCCCTCGAGGTTGGGGTCGGTCGCCAGGATCACCTCGGTGACCTCCCCGTCGGAGAGACGGGTCATCAGCTCGCGGATCCGCAGCTGGTCGGGGCCGATGTTGTCGATCGGCGAGATCGCGCCCCCGAGCACGTGGTAGCGCCCGCGGAACTCCTTGGTGCGCTCGATCGCCACGACGTCCTTGGGCTCCTCGACGACGCAGATCACCGAGGCGTCACGGCGCGGGTCACGACAGATCCGGCACACCTGCTCCTCGGAGACGTTGCCGCAGACCTCGCAGAACCGGGCGGTCTCCTTGACCTTGATCAGCACCTCGGCGAGCCGGCGCACATCGACCTGGTCCGCCTGGAGCACGTGGAAGGCGATCCGCTGCGCCCCTTTGGGGCCGATGCCCGGGAGCCGACCGAGCTCGTCGACGAGGTCCTGGACGACTCCTTCGTACATGGAGCGAGCCTAGAAGCCCGCGGGCAGGCCGCCCGGCGACCCGCCGCCGAGGTCACCACCGCCCAGCGACCCGAGGCCACCGGCCAGCGGACCGAAGGTCTCCGCGGCCAGTGCGTCGGCGCGAGCCCTGGCGTCGCGGTAGGCCGCGACGATGAGGTCCTCGAGGTCCTCCGGCTCCTCGGGGTCGAACGAGCCACGTCGGATCTTCACCCCGCGCAGCTCCCCGGTGCCGTTGACGGTCACGGTGACCAGACCGTCGGCGACGGTGCCCTCGATCTCGGCGCCGGCCAGCTCCTCCTGCGCAGCGACCATCTGCTGCTGCATCTGCTGGGCCTGCTCGAGCAGGGCTCCCATGTCGAAGCCGCCACCGCCCAGGGCGGCAAGCGGGTCGGCCATCGGGTCGGTCGCCTCGCCGGGCTGGTCGTCGTCGTGCTGGTGGGGGTCGGTCACGGGGTCTCCTCGGTGGTCGGTCGTGCGTGGTCCGGGCCCGCTAGTCGCGCGGGCTCTCCTCGATCAGCTGGGCTCCCAGCCGGCTCGCGAGGAGCTCCTCGGTGTCGAGGTGGTCCGCGTCGCGGTCGTCGGGACTGGCTCCGCCGTCACCGGGGGCCGCCCAGCTCGGCGGGCCCTGCTGGGCGGGTGCCCGGTGCTCGGGCTGCTCCGGAGGGCTCGGCGGCGCCTCGCGGTGGGCCGGCTCACCCGAGGGTGTCTCCGGCTCGCTCACCGGAGCCGGCGCCGCCGCTGCGGTGCGCTCCGGTGGCCGGTCGGTGCGATCACCGGGGGGCGGCGTACTCGGAGCCTGGCGTGCGGGTGGCGGCGCTGCCGCGCCCGGCTGCGCCGACTGGTCGATCACCGCCTCGATGACGAGGTCGTCGCCGATCAGGTCGATGAGGCACTCGCGGAGGATCTCGTCGTTCTTCCCGGCCACGAACGACTCCCGCGCCCCGGGGTTGTTGAACCCCAGGGTCAGCCGCCGGCCCTCGAGTCCGATCGCCTGGGCGTGCTGGCTGAGCAGGATCCACGCCATCCGGCGCCGCTGCCCCACGCGGGCCACGATGTCGGGCCACAACCGCCGGATGTCGACCAGCCCCAGCCGTGGCGCCTCGCCGCCTCCAGAGCCCGCCTCGGGAGCGGACGGAGCGGTTTGACCGGGCTGCTGATCGGGGGGTGCGGCGCCTGACGCCTGCGCCGGAGCCGGAGCGGGCTCGGGAGCAGGTGGTGGCGGGGCCGAGGCAGAGGCCGGAGCGGGCGCGGGGGTGGGCGCGGCACGCGGGGCCGCGCCCGCAGAGGCGGCTCCCTGCGGTGCCCCCATCGCCATCCGGCGCTCGAGCCGGTCCAGCCGTGAGGCCAGCCCGGCGTCGGTGTCGTCGGCGCCGGGCAGCAGCAGCCGGGCGCAGACCAGCTCCAGCAGGATGCGCGGCGTCGTGGTGCCCTTGAGCTCGCTGAGTCCGGCGGCGACGACGCCCGCGGCGCGGGTCAGGTCGTGACGCCCGAACCTGGCCGACTGCTCGGTCAACCGCTGCGCGGCGTCCTCGGGGACGTCGACGAGGCCGGACACCGACGCGTCAGGCACGGCTGCGATCACCACGAGGTCGCGCAGCCGACGCAGCAGGTCGTCGAGGAAGCGGGCCGGGTCCTGCCCGGTCTCGATCACCCGGTCGACCGCCTCGAAGACCGCGGCGCCGTCGTGGGCGGCGAGCCCGTCGACGACCTCGTCGAGCAGCGACTCCGGGGTGAAGCCGAGCAGGCCCGCCGTCAGCTCGTAGCTCACCCCGGCCTCGCCGGCACCGCCGATCAGCTGGTCCAGCACCGAGAGGGTGTCGCGGGCCGAGCCACCGCCGGCCCGGATCACCAGCGGCAGCGCTGCGGGGTCGACCTCGACCTGCTCGCGCTCGCAGATCTCGGAGAGGTAGCTCGAGAGCACCTTGGGCGGGATCAGGCGGAACGGGTAGTGGTGGGTGCGCGAGCGCACCGTGCCGATGACCTTGTCGGGCTCGGTCGTGGCGAAGATGAACCGGACGTGCTCCGGAGGCTCCTCCACGATCTTGAGCAGGGCGTTGAAGCCCTGACGGGAGACCATGTGGGCCTCGTCGATGATGTAGATCTTGTAGCGGTCGCGCATCGGGCGGAACGTCGCCTGCTCGCGCAGCTCGCGGGCGTCGTCGACGCCGCCGTGCGAGGCCGCGTCGATCTCGATGACGTCGATCGAGCCCTGCCCACCGGTGGCGAGCTCGCGGCACGAGGCGCACTCGCCGCACGGGTCCTCCCGGGGGCCCTGCTCACAGTTCAGGGCGCGGGCCAGGATCCGCGCGCTGGTGGTCTTGCCGCAGCCCCGCGGACCGGAGAAGAGATAGGCGTGGTTGACCCGGTTGTTGCGCAGCGCCGCCCGCAGCGGCTCGGTGACGTGGTCCTGGCCGATGACCGCGGTAAAGGTGTCCGGCCGGTAGCGGCGGTACAGCGCGAGGGGGGCTTCCACGTCCCCGACCCTAACCGGCTGCCCCGACAGCCGACAGGCCTGTCCGGCTGCGGTCCACAGGCATGAAAAGGCCCCCCGCGCACCCAGCAGAGCTCGCCTGCCCTTGCTGCCTTCCGGCCCTGGGGGAGTTCAGCAAGATGCTGCCGCACGGGGGGTTGCCCCCGAGTCTAGGTCACGCCTCGAGGTCTCCACGACCCGGTGGCGGCGCACCAGGTTCCCCCGGGGGTCACTGGTCGACCGGCTCGGTTTCACCCTGCGGGAGCCGACCGGTAACCTCTCCCGCGGAGGATTCGCCTAGTGGCCTATGGCGCTCGCTTGGAAAGCGGGTTGGGTTAACAGCCCTCGCGGGTTCGAATCCCGCATCCTCCGCCGCGTGAATGACGACGGGGAGGACTGCACCCACCAGGTGGGTGCGATCCTCCCCGTCGTCTTCCGGGTCCTCACCCGAGGCGGAGGAACTCCAGGTGGCGCTCGTACTGGTCGAGGCAGTCGTGGATCACCTGCGACTCGCCGTAGCCCATGACGTCGTAGCCCTGCGCGCCGTGTCCAGGTGCACGTCGAGCCGTGCGTACTGGTCGCGGTCCCCGGCACCCGGCCTCCGTAGCTGGGTACGGGCGACAGCGTCACCTGCACTCGGTAGCGGAACGGGTGGTCGGGATGGTTGGGATCGTCGGCGCGCAACTCCACGTAACGTCCGCCGTGCACGTCGTCCTCCGACGGTGGGGAGACCCCGTCATCGGTGGCCGCTGAGACACCCCGGGCCTGGAGCTCCTCGGCCACCTTGGCCAGGGCGGGTGAGACTGCCTGACTCAGGTGCCGCTCGGCGTCGTCGGCGTCGACGAAGTTGGTCACCCGAGCGATCCGAGCGGTCCACGACTCCCGGTCGCCCTCGGGCCCGGGCGACGGTCGGTGGTGGAAGCCACCGGAGTCCACCCGCTGCAGCTCTCGTCGCAGCGCCTTGTAGAGCCCCCACATGACCAGGATCATGACGACCGCGAAGGGCAGTCCAATGATGACCGTGGCGTACTGCAGGGCGTAGATGCCGCCGACCGCCAGCACGGAGATGGTCAGCAGTCCGGTCACCGCCGCCCACACGATGCGCAGCCATGCCGCACAGTCCTCTTGCACGGTGCGCAGGTGCGAGCTCAGGTTGCCCATGACCAGCGCGCCCGGAGTCGGCCGAGGTGATGTAGAACAGCAGACCGACGAAGGTCGCGACAGCGATGACGACGCCGGCGGCGGGGTACTGCTCCACCAGCATGAAGAAGCCGCGACCGTCGTAGTTCTGTGCCGCCTCGGCGAAGTCGGCGTCACCGCCTCGCACCCGGTCGAGGGCCGCGTTGCCGAAGATGGACACCCACATCACGATGTAGGCGAACGGGATGATCATGGTGCCGGCCACGAACTGGCGGATCGTGCGGCCGCGCGAGATGCGGGCGAGGAACAGCCCGACGAAGGACGCCCAGGCGACCCACCAGGCCCAGAAGAAGAGCGTCCAGAGATTCATCCACTCGTTGGCCTGGTCGAAGGCCATCGTGTCCATCGTCAGTCCAGGGAACGAGGCGACGAAGTCGCCGACGTTCATCACGACCCCCTCGAGCAGCATCTCCGTCTTGCCCGTCACCAGCACCCAGGAAGCAAGGGCCAGGGCCAGGATCACGTTGAGCTGGGACAGGAACCGGATGCCCTTGTCGACGCCCGTGGTCGCCGAGATCGCCGCGACGGTCACCGCCAGCGCCGCAAGCGCGATCTGCGCCGCAAGCCCGATCGGCACACCGAACAGCTCGTTGAGACCGAAGTTCAAGAAGACCACGCCGATGCCGAGGCTGGTCGCCACGCCGAAGATGGTCCCGAGGACTGCAGCGGTGTCCACCGCGTGGCCGAGGACGCCGTCGATCCGCTTGCCGAAGATCGGGTACAGCGCCGAGCGGACCGCCAGCGGGAGGTTGAGCCGGTAGGCGAAGAAGCCGAGGGCCATGCCCATGAGGGCGTACATCCCCCACCCGGTGATTCCGTAGTGGAAGAGCGTCCAGACCGTCGCCTCTCGGGCCGCCTCGACCGTCTCCCCTCGGCCCACCGGCGGAGCGACGTACTGCGTCACCGGCTCGACGACGGAGAAGAACATGACGTCGGTGCCGATGCCGGCCGCGAACAACATCGATGCCCAGGCGAAGGTGGAGAACTCCGGGCGCGAGTGCTCCGGTCCCAGGCGCATCGTGCCGAAGCGCGAGATGCCGAGAAAGAGCACGAAGACGAGGATCGCGGTGCCCAGCGTGATGTAGAACCAGCCGAACGTGCTCCCCACCCAGACGGTCCAGGAGTAGATCGTGTCGTAGGCGGCGTCCGGCGCGATGATCGCCCACAGCGCGACCGCGACGACGCCGATCAGCGAGGCCCCGAAGACCGGCCACTTGATCGATGGCCCGCGGGTGAGGAAGTTGCCCGGTTCCGGATCGGGCCGCGTCGGCGGCGGGGTCGTCACGTCTGTGGTCATGATCCTGCTCCTGTCGTGTGAGCTCGTCGGGCCGCTTCCGAGCTCGGGGGATTGGTCACGGCGTCCCACGCGTCGTTGCGAGGATCGCCAGGTGGGTAAGGGGGTCGCCGTGGCCCGACCGGTACCACGGCACGTCGAGCGGATCGAGCGGAGTGTTGCCCGCGATCAGGTCGGCCGCCTTCTCCGCGACCATCATCACCGGAGCGTAGATGTTGCCGTTGGTCACGAACGGGAAGACCGAGGCGTCGACCACCCGGAGGCCCTCGGTGCCGTGGACACGCATTGTTGTCGGGTCGACAACGCTAGAGCCGTCCGTGCCCATCTTGGCCGTGCACGAGGGGTGGAGCGCGGTCTCGCCGTCCTCCCTCACCCAGTCCAGGATCTGATCGTCGGTCTCGACGCCGGGGCCCGGTGAGAGCTCGCCACCGCTGAAGGCGGAGAAGGCCGGCTGCTCCAGGATCAGCCTCGCTGCCTTGACCATCTCCACCCACTCACGTCGGTCGTTGTCGGTGGAGAGGTAGTTGAACGTGATCGCCGGGTGCTGCATCGGGTCGGTCGACCGGATCAGACAGGTGCCCCGGGTGTCGGCGTACATCGGGCCGATGTGGACCTGGTAGCCGTGCTCGGCGGCGGGCTGGCTCCCGTCGTACCTGATCGCGATCGGCAGGAAGTGGAACATCAGGTTGGGCCACTCGACCTCGTCGTTGCTGCGGATGAACCCGCCGGCCTCGAAGTGGTTGGAGGCGCCCACGCCCTTGCGCGCGAAGAGCCACTCCGCGCCGATCCGAGGCTTGTGGTGGTGCTTGAGCCACGGAGCGATCGAGACCGGCTGGGTCGACTCGTGCTGGATGTAGACCTCGAGGTGGTCCTGCATGTTGGCACCCACACCGGGCAGCTCGTGCAGCGTGCGCACCCCCACCGACTGCAGATGGTCCGGGTCACCGATGCCGGCCAGCTGGAGCAGCTGCGGGCTGTTGAACGCGCCGCCACACAGGATCACCTCTCCGGCCGTCGCGGTGCGCTTCATGCGTCCCCCGCGGACGTACTCGACCCCGACGCACCGGGTGCCGTCCATCTGCAGGCCGGTGACCATCGCGAGGGTCTCGACCTTGAGGTTCTTGCGGCTGCGCACCGGGTGGAGGTAGGCGCGGGCAGCCGAGAGTCGGCGACCGCGGTAAACGTTTCGGTCGAACTTGGCGAACCCCTCCTGCCGGTAGCCGTTGACGTCATCGGTCATCGGGAAGCCGGCCTGTTGCACGGCTTCGAAGAACGCTCCGAACAGCGGGGTCGTGGCCGGTCCCCGCTCCAGCGCCAGCGGCCCCGAGCCGCCTCGCCAGGCGTCGGCACCAGCGAGGCAGGTCTCCATCCGCTTGAAGTAGGGCAGGCAGTGGGCGTAGTCCCAGTGCGACATCCCGGGCTCGCCCGCCCAGCGCTCGAAGTCCATCGGGTTGCCGCGCTGGAAGATCATCCCGTTGATCGAGCTCGACCCGCCGAGCACCTTGCCCCGGGCGTGGTACACGCGACGGCCACCCATGTGGGGCTCCGGCTCCGACTCGTACTTCCAGTCGTAGAGCCGGTTGCCGATCGGGTAGGGCAGTGCCGCCGGCATGTGGATGAAGGGGTCGAGCTTGATGTCGCTGCGACCTGCCTCGAGCACCAGCACCCTGGTCCCGGAGTCGGAGCTGAGCCGGTTGGCCAGCGCGCAGCCTGCCGAGCCCCCGCCGACGATGACGTAGTCCCAGCTCGGGCTCACGGCTGCGTCCTTCCTGTGCTCGGATCACTGGCCGGACCGGTGCGGTCGGGGAACCACCCCGCGGGAGCCGGGCGCGTGTTGTGCCAGATGTGCTTGGTCTCGCGGTACTCCTCCAGCCCGGCCTGGCCGAGCTCGCGACCGATGCCCGACTGCTTGAACCCGCCCCACTCGGCGCCGGCCACGTAGGGGTGGTAGTCGTTGATCCAGATCGTGCCGTGGCGCAGCCGCGAGGCGACCCGCTCGGCACGACCCGCGTTCTCGGTCCACACCGCGCCGGTCAGACCGTAGATCGTGTCGTTGGCCAGCCGGACTGCAGCGTCCTCGGCAGCGTCGCGGTCCTCGCCGCTGAAGGTCTCCACGGTCAGGACCGGGCCGAACGACTCCTCCTGCACGCAGCGCATCGAGGTGTCACACCCGTCGAGGATCGTGGGCAGGTAGTAGTAGCCGGCTTCGTACGGCGCCCCCTCGGGTCGTGCGCCACCCACCCGCAGCCTCGCGCCGTCCTCGAGCGCGTCGGCGACGTAGCGCTCGACCTTGTCGCGGTGCGCCTCGCTGATCAGCGGGCCGGTCTCGGCGGCCTCCTCGAAGGGGCCACCCAGGCGGATGCTGCGCGCCCGCTGGACCAGGGTGTCGACGACGCGGTCGTGCACGGACTCCTCGACGATCAGCCGTGCTCCGGCGGAGCACACCTGGCCCGAGTCCAGGAAGATCGCGGTCAGCGCGTTGTCGATGGCCGCCGGCAGGTCGGCGTCGGCGAAGACCACGTTGGGGTTCTTGCCGCCCAGCTCGAGGGCCACTCGCTTCACCGTCGCCGCGGCCGCGGCCATGATCGCGCGACCGGTGTGCAGGCCGCCGGTGAAGGAGACGAGGTCCACCAGCGCGCTGTCCACCAGCGGCTGCCCGGCCTCGGCCCCGGCTCCGGTCACCAGGTTGGCCACCCCGTCCGGGAGGCCCAGGTCCTGCAGCGCGCGCATCAGCCACATCGCGGTGGACGGCGTGAGCTCGCTCGGCTTGAGCACGAAGGTGTTGCCGGCGGCCAGCGCCGGAGCCACCTTCCACGAGGTCTGCAGCAGCGGGTAGTTCCATGGGGTGATCAGGGCGCAGACCCCGACCGGCTCGTGCACGACCCGGCTGGCGACGTCGGGCATGCCGGTCTCGACCACCCGACCCGCGTCCGCGGCGGCGAGGTCGGCGAAGTGGCGGAATACGCTGACGATGTCGTCGACGTCGACCTGTGACTCCACGAACCGCTTGCCCGTGTCGAGCGACTCCAGCTCGGCGACCACGTCCTTGTCCGCCTCCAGCCGGTCAGCCAGCGCACGCAGCAGCGCGGCGCGCTCCGGCGCGGGGGCGCTCGGCCAGGTGCCCTCGTCGTACGCGCGCCGAGCGGCCTGCACCGCGTCCGCGGCGTCCTCCTGGCCGGCCTCGGCGACGGTGACCACGTCGCGGCCGTCGGCCGGACACCGGATCGTGCGGGTGCCACCATCGCGCGCCGCGCGCCAGCTGCCGTCGATGAACAACGAGTTCATGGGCTCCCTCACGTATCGACCGATGAGATCGGTTGACGAGATGACCGAGACCGACTGACCCCGTGGCCCATCCTGGCGGACCTGCGGCCCGGCCGCACGAACTTGGACCATTTTGGTCCAGTCACACGCTGGTCGCGGCGGTTCCCACCTCCCCGGACGCAGCTGGGCCCGCCCCCTCAGTGGTGGGGGCGGGCCCGGCTGGCATCAGGTGATCAGTTGAAGCCGTTGTCGGAGAGCCACTGCTCGGCGACGTCGGCGGGGTCCTCCTTGTCGACGTCGACCTGGCCCACGAGATCGGTGAGCGCCTCGGTCGTCAGCTTCTCGCCGACCTCGTTGAGGGTCTCCATGACCTGGTCGTCGGCCACGTCCTCGCGCACCAGGGGGACGATGTTCTGCGAGCCGAACAGCGACTCCGGGTCCTCGAGCACGACCAGGTCGTTCTCGGGGATCTGCGGGTTGGTGGTGAACAGGTTGCCCGCGTCGATCCGGCCCTGCGTGAGCGCCTTGAGCGTCAGCGGGCCGCCGGAGTCGGTCTCGGTGAACGTGCCGAACTCGACGTCGTAGACGTCCTGGAGCCCCGGCACCCCGGTCTGACGGGTCTTGAACTCTGGACCGGCGCCCAGAGTGAGGTCGCCGGCCACCGCGGAGAGGTCGCCGATCTCAGTGAGGTCGTACTCCTCGGCGGTCTCGCTGGTGACCACGAGCGCGTCCTTGTCCTCGGCCTCGGAGTAGTCGCCCACGACCAGGCCGTCGGGCACCGCGTCCTCGAGCTCGGAGTAGACCTCCTTGGCCTCGACCGCCGAGCCGGGCTTCTCGCCGGCGACGTCGAGGAAGTAGTCGCGCAGCACGCCGGTGTACTCCGGCACCACGTCGATCGAGCCGTCCTGGACGCCCTTGATGTAGGCCTCACGGCTGCCGATGTTCAGCTTGGTGTTCACCTTCATCCCGTCGGCTTCCAAGGCTCCCGCGTAGATCTCGGCGAGCAGGGCCGACTCGGAGAAGTTGGCCGAGCCGACCACGATCTCATCGCCCCCGCCAGAGTCCTCCTCCGAGAGCGGGTCGTCCGACCCCCCGCCACAGGACGAGAGCGCCAGGGCCAGGGCGGCCGCCAGCCCGGTCAGAGCCGTCATGCGTTTCATGTGCGTGCCTCTTCTGTCGTGGACCCCGAGGTCCGAGTTACCCGGGCGAGCCCACGCCGCCCGGACTTGCGCGTCGTGCGCCCGGTCAGCCCGGGGGACACGACGAGTCGTTGGATGCCGGCGAAGCCGAAGTCGACCAGCAGGGCCAGGACGGCCACCAGGAAGGCTCCCCCCGCCATCTTGGGGTAGTCGATCTGGGCGATCCCGTCGATGAGGTAGCGCCCGAGGCCGCCGAGGCTCACCGTGGCCGCCAGCGTCGCGGTCGCGACGACCTGCAGGGCCGCGGAGCGCAGCCCCGAGGCGATCAGTGGGAGCGCGCACGGGACCTCGACCTGCCACAGCACCTGCATGCCTTTCATGCCCATGCCGCTGGCTGCGTCCCGAGCCGAAGGGTCGACCTGCTCGATACCGGCGTAGGTGCCGGCCAGGATCGGCGGCACTGCGAGGATGGCGAGCACGACGATCGTGGGCAGCAGCAGCGCCGACTGCCCGGGGAGCTTGTCACCGAAGATCATGATCGCCAGGAAGAGCAGACCGAGGCTGGGGATGGCGCGCATCGCCCCGGTCATGCCCACGCCCAGGAACCGGCCACGCCCGGTGTGACCGATGACCAGGCCCAGCGGGATCGCCACCGCCGCGGCGAGCAGCAGCGCGGCGCCGGAGTAGAGCAGGTGCTCCCAGGCCCGGGTCGGGATGCCGTCCGGGCCGGACCAGTTGACGGGGTCGACCAGCCAGCCCCAGATGCGGTTGATCACGCCCGCACCTGCCCGGGGTCGGGCTCGCCTGCGCCGGCCGCGCCGTCGCGCCGGCCCGTCGTCGGCGGGGTCGTCGGTGGTGTCGTCGGCGGGGTCGTCGATGGCGTCGTCGCCCGCTTCGCCACGACGCCACGGAGTGAGGACGCGCACCAGCAGCACGATCCCGAGGTCGAAGAGCAGCGCCAGCACCACGCAGCCGAGGACCCCGGCGACGATCGGGTCGAGGAAGTCGCGCTGGAAGCCGTTGGTGAACAGCGACCCCAGCTGGGGCACCCCGATCAGGGCCGCGACGCTGACGATGCTCACGTTGCTCACCGCGGCGACCCGCAGGCCGGCACCGATCACCGGAACCGCGAGCGGGAGCTCCACGGTGGCGAAGCGGCGAGGGGCCCCGAGACCCATCGCGGTCGCGGCGGAGATCGTGGCCTCGGGCACCGAGGCGAGGGCGTCGGCCACGGACCTCGTCATCAGTGCGACCGTGTAGATCGTCATCGCGATCACGACGTTGACCGGGTCGAGGATCCGCGTGCCGAGGAAGAGCGGCATCAGGATGAACAGGGCCAGCGACGGGATCGTGTAGAGCAGACCGGTCCCGACCACGACCGGGGTGTAGAGCAGGGACCAGCGTCGAGCTGCCCACCCCAGGGGGATCGCCAGGAGCAGTCCGAGCACGGTGGGGACCGCCGAGAGCCAGGCGTGCTGCCAGGTGTACTCGGCGATGTCGTCGAGGTGCCCGAGGATCCAGTCCATCAGGAGACCTCGTCCTCCGGGACCCGCGCCGGGGCGGACAGCTCGCGGACCACGGCCTCGGCCGTGACGCTGCCGGCCAGCACTCCGTCGCCGTCGACGACGATGCCCCGCCCGCTGGGCGAGGAGAGCGCGGCGTCGAGCACCGAGCGGGCCGAGCCCTCGAGCCTCGCCACGGTGCCGCCGCGGTGTAGGTGCTCCTGGGCCACCGGCTGGCCGTCGAGCCGGCGGGGCTCGATCCACCCGACGGGACGACGCTCGTCGTCGACCACGAGCAGCCACCGCGCCTCGGTGTGGACCGCGGGCACGTCACCGAGCCGCACCCACTGCTCGTCGTCGAGGGCGAGCTGGGGTGCCTGGCGGAAGGTCAGCCCGCGGTAGCCGCGGTCGCGCCCGACGAAGTCGGCGACGAAGTCATCAGTCGGATCGGCGAGCAGGTTCGCGGGGGCATCGACCTGGGCGAGGGCCCCGCCGACGCCGAGCACGGCCACCTGGTCGCCGAGCTTGACCGCCTCGTCGATGTCATGGGTGACGAACAGGATGGTCTTGCCGAGCTCGGACTGCAGGCGGAGGAACTCGTCCTGCAGCTGCTCACGCACCACCGGGTCGACCGCGCTGAACGGCTCGTCCATGAGCATCACGGGCGGGTCGGCCGCGAGCGCCCGGGCGACCCCGACCCGCTGCTGCTGGCCGCCGGAGAGCTGGTGGGGGTAGCGGTCGGCGAACTTCGTGGGCAGCCCGACCCGCTCCAGCAGCTCCATGCTGCGGGCTCGGCTCTGCTCCCTGTCCCAGCCGAGCAGGCGGGGCACGGTGGCGACGTTGTCGGCGACGGTTCGGTGCGGGAAGAGGCCGGCGTGCTGGATGACGTAGCCGATCCCGCGACGCAGCTGCGCCGCGTCCATCGAGGCGGTGTCGACCTCGTCGATGGAGATGCTTCCCGAGGTCGGCTTGATCATCCGGTTGACCATCCGCAGCGACGTCGTCTTGCCGCAGCCCGAGGGCCCCACGAGCACCGTGATCTGGCCGTTGGGCGCGACGAGGTCTAGACCCCCGACCGCGACCGTCCCGTCTGGGTACTTCTTGCTCACGCCCTCGAAGCGGATCACCGTTCGACCCTCTCACACCGCCCACGTGGACCTCGCGAGGCACCGGGCACCCGTCTCGACCTGCGACAAGGCCCTCACCGGGTGCGATCGTGGCCCGACCGGCTCCCTGTCCAACGCGTGCCCAGGGCATGCCCAGAGCCTGTCCAGAGTGAAGTTGGTCAACTGACCTAGACCAGCTCGAAAATTTCCGCTGCGCCCCCCCTGCCACATTGTCTGAGTGCGGCGCACACCCCTAGACTGATCGATAGCCCGGTCGTTGTTGTATCCCCCGTCAGCAACGGCCGGGCGTTTACGCGTCCAGACCAGGTGTCGGCGTCCTCGACGCGGTCCCCGGCAAACTCCAGGAAGCCGGGCTCGTCAGCGGATCGTCACCTGGCGGTTGGCCAGCCCGGACCGCGCCGAACGCTGCGCGGCACTCAACGGCTCCTCGCTGGCCAAGGCGGCGTCGAGCCGCTCGGACAGCTCGCCGATGGGGTCCTCCAGCGCCTCCGCCCCCGTGCCCGGCTCCAGGTCCCAGACCGGCACGAGCAGACCGTGCGCACGGAACATCCCGACCAGACGTGACCCCTCCACCAGCCGGGAGCCGTCGGCGGCGTGGACTCGGGCCAGCGCATCGAGCAGCGGACCTTCCTCGTGGGGCAGCACCCAGCGCAGGTGCTCCTTGGCGCCGGCATCGGTCCAGTACGCCGACTCCACCGTGGTCAGCCGGTCGGTCGGAGCCGCCGCGTCGTTGGCCTGTTGCAGCCCAGCGGCCAGGGAACCGTCGGGGTCGTCCATGTCGGAGATCCAGAAGTCGAAGGAGGAGTGCATCTGCACCCGTGGCCACCCCGGCTCGAGGAGGTCCTGCAGCCTCGGACCCTCGCCCGGCGCCTCGGTCAGGCCGACGAACTCCCCGGGGGCGGCGTCGTAGGCCGAGAGCAGCACCGCGGCGAGCTCGCGGCTGGGATCACCGAAGGCGTGCTGCACCTGCAGGCCGAGCCAGATCGAGCCGTCCTGACGCACCAGAGCCGGGGCGGCCATGGGCAGGAGCGTGCACAGCCGGACCTCGCGCGAGGCGTCCGGGACGGCGTCGCTGCGCAGAGCCAGGTCGACCGTCGCCGCGGGAACGAGCTCGCGCATCGCCACGATGTCGCACTCACCGTCGAGCCCCTCGAAGGGTCGAGGCACGATGGAGGACTGAGCACGCGACTCCCGCCCGTGACAGTTCTTGTACCGCCGCCCGGAGCCGCAGGGACAGGGTTGCCGGGGAGCAACCGGTGCGACGTCGGCGGTCGGGTCGGTCGACGGGGTGGTGCGGGAGCGGTCCCGCGATCGCTTGCCCATGAGGGGGCAGGCTACTCGGCGGCCACCGAGTCGGCGTGACGGGTCTCGGCGTGACCGGCGTCGGCGTGAAGGGTGTCGGCGAGAGGGATCCGCACATGCACGGTGGTCTGGCCCCGTTGGTCCTCGACCCACCAGCGCTCGACGAGTGCCTCGACGATGGACAGCCCACGACCGGAGACAGCTGCCTCGTCGGTCTCGACCGGCTGCGGTGTGGTGCCGGCCCCACCGTCGCTCACGGAGATCACGAGGTCGTCGTTCTCGAGGAACCACGACACGTTGAGATGGTTGACCGGCAAGGGGTGGGCGTGACGCACGCTGTTGCCGACCAGCTCGGAGACCACCACGCGGGCGTCGTCGAGCGTCTCGCCCCGGAAGCCCCGTTCCTTCAGCCAGTCGCGCAGCTCGTGACGCACCAGGGAAGCAGACGGGGCCTGGAACGGAACCTTGAGGTTCACGCCGTCCGGCTCCATCACAGTCATGATCAATCCTTTGAGGTACTAACCCACCGCTAGGGCTCGGTCACGGGCTCACCTTCCCACGCTTCCCGCCACCCTTTGGGGTCAAACGCCCAGCAACGAAAGTATGTGCGCCGGCCGGTCTGTGATCACCGCCTCAGCGCCGACGTCCAGACAGGTCTCGAGGTCGTCCTCGGAGTTGACCACCCACACCCGGATCCGGCGCCCCGCCCGCACCAGCTGCTTGCCCAGCCTGGGCTGGCGCCTGAGCTCCTTGACACCGGGACCGGCGATCCAGTCCTGGCCCAGCATCGTGCGGGTCACCCGCCAGGACTGACCCTCGATGAGCAGCACCACCTCGACCTGCGGCGCCAGTCTGCGGACCCGGGTCAGAGCGACTCCTGAGAAGCTCATCACCTGCACCGGTGACTCGGACCCGGTCCACCCGAAGTCCTCCAGCACCCCGACCAGGGAGCGCTCCACCAGACCGGCGTACCGAGTGGGGTGCTTGGTCTCGATGGCGACCTCGATGTGGCGCTCGTAGTCGCGCACCACCTCGAGCAGCCGGGGAAGGGTGAGCACCCGCTGTGCCTCGCGGTCGGGCGCCTCGGCCTCGTCGTCGAGGTCACCCCAGGGGTTCTTCCAGGAGCCGGCGTCCAAGGAGTTCAGCTCGGCCAAGGTCATCGTGGAGACGATGCCGCGGGCATCGGTGGTCCGGTCCACCCGCCGGTCGTGCACGCAGACCAGGTGTCCGTCGGCGGTCAGCCGGACGTCACACTCGACCCCCTCGGCGCCCTCGTCGAGGGCCTGCACGTAGGCCTCCAGGGTGTGCTCCGCCTTCGAGGCGCTCGACCCACGGTGCGCGATCACCAGGGGGCGGCCGTCGCGGCGTTCCATGGCACCCATCGTGGCATCTGCAGCAGCCGGGCGGGGTGACCCGCCGACCCGTGTCAGGAGCCGTGCTCGGCGAACAGCGCGGCCAGCTCACCCGCGTGCGGCGTGGACTCCCGGCACATCGCCAGGTGGAGCAGCACCCGCGCCTTGAGCCCGTCCAGACGACCGGCCGCGAGCACACCGCCCGCCACCAGCTCCGTGCCCGACCCGGGACCGGTGTAGGTCCGGGTGGCCACGGCGCCCGCGCCGGTGCGTGAAGCCAGCACCACCGGCGTCCTCGGCGCGGCCTCGAGCAGCACCGACGCGACGCCCGGACCGACCTGACCGGCGCCGAAGCCCTCCACGACGAGCGCGTCGGCGTGCTCGAGAGCAGCCCGGTAGAACCCGGGGTCGTCGCCCAGGCTCGCTCGCACCAACCCCACCCGGCCCTCGCGGGTGGGGAGAGGGAGCGGGGTGCGCCGTGGGACCCGCACGTCGAGCATCGGCACCGACTCGCCCACGCGCCCGAGCGGTCCGACGTCGGGGGAGACGAAGGCTGCCGGGGACGAGGCGTGGCGCTTGGCGACGTGCCGCGCGGCGTGGATCTCGTCGGCGAGCACCACGAGCACGCCTTGGTCCCGCACCGCGGGCGACGCGGCGACCCGCAGCGCAGCCAGCAGGTTCGCCGGACCGTCGGCACCGGCGGCGTCCGAGGGCCGCATCGCCCCGGTGACGACGAACGGGGCGGAGTGGGGCCACAGCAGGTCCCACACGTAGGCCGTCTCCTCGAGGGTGTCGGTGCCCTGCACGACCACCACCCCGTCGACCCCGTCACCCACCGCCTGCGAGGCCAGGCGCAGCGTCTCGTAGCAGTGGACGAAGCCCAGGTCCGAGCTGTCGAGGCGGGCCACCTCCTCGGTCTCCACGGTGACGCCCTCGAGCGACGGCACCGCGCCCAGCAGGTCGTCGGGCCCCAGCATCGGGGCGGCGCCCGGGCCTGCCGGGGCCAGGGCTCGGGTCATCGAGATCGTGCCGCCCAGGGACAACACTCGGATCCGCATCTGCCTCACCCACTCCTCGACCGGTCGGTCCACCTGACCAGCATCAGCGTGCACCACGGCGCACGGTGGAGCGGGCGGCGGAACAGGTGGCAGAGGGGGCGGGATTCGAACCCGCGGCTGACATCACTGCCAGCGACCGCTTTCAAGGCGGTTCCGATAGGCCACTCCGGCACCCCTCCCGGGCCGTGCCCGGTGGGCCGACCCGCCCCGATCCTACGAGGGGCGGACCGACTCAACCCTGCAGGATCGGCGACTGCAGGCCGTCGAGCCGGTTGAGCAGGGAGGGGTTCTCCCGTCGAGCCTCCTCGAGCACGTCGCGTCGGGCGACCGAGGTGAGGACCTCGTGGTCCTCCCCCGCCTCGACCAGCACGTCACCGCGGGGGTCGACCACGGCGGAGTGCCCGCAGTAGCGCGGCGCCGCCTGCGCCGCCGCCACGACGTAGGCGAGGTTCTCGATCGCCCGGGCGGCGAGCAGCGTCTGCCAGTGACGGACCTTGCGCTTGCCCACCACCCACGCCGCGGGGCAGACCAACAGGTCGGCGCCGGCCCGGCTGTACTCCCGCGCCAGCTCGGGGAACCGCAGGTCGTAGCAGGTCATCAGGCCCACCCGGAAGCCCTTCACCGACACCGCCACGGGGGTGGGCGGGCCGGCCTGGATGCGGTCGGACTCCTGGTAGCCGAAGGAGTCGTAGAGGTGGATCTTGCGGTAGGACGCACGCACGCCGTCACCGTCGACCACCACGAGCGTGTTGTACGGCGGGTGGCCGGGGTCGTCGGCCAGCTCCAGCATCCCGGCGATCCAGGTGCCACCGTGCTCACCGGCGCGGCTCACCAGGGCGGAGACGAAGGGTCCGTCGAGGGTCTCCGCATCGGGCAGGAGCGCCTCGTCCGGGCGTCCCAGGTCGCGCTGCACGACCTCGGGCCAGACCACCAGGTCGGCGGGAGGCACGTCTACCGAGGCCAGTGACTCCCGGTTCACCCGCGGGTCGTTCGAGGCGGCGACCTGCACCACGGCGAGGCTCAGCTCCTCCGCGGTCGGGTGGTCCACGACCGGCTGGTCAGGCGTCGACTGGTGCTCGCTCATGCTCCCAGGGTGTCACTTCCCCGCAGGCCCGCCTCGGGCACACTGACCCGATGACCCACCTCGACCCCCTGGCCGGCTCCGGCCCGGCCCGGCCCGAGCGCGAGGTCCGCGAGCGGGTTGGCGCGGTCGTGCTCGCCGGCGGCACCTCCAGCCGCCTGGGCGGGGCCGACAAGGCCTCGATCGAGCTGGACGGCGTCACCCTGCTCGAGCGCGCCCTGGCCGCCACGATGACGGCGATGGAGGTGGTGGTCGTCGGCGAGCAGGTGCCCACCACGCGTCCGGTCACCTGGACCCTCGAGGACCCGCGCAGCGGCGGGCCCGCCGCAGGTCTGCTCGCGGGGCTGCAGAGCTTCCTGCGCCAGCCCGCCGTGGTCCAGGTGCTGGCGGTCGACATGCCGCGGGTGGGTCCGGGCACCTTCGCCCGCCTCTCCGACGCGCTCGAGAACGACCCGGGCGCCGACGGCGCGCTGCTCGTGGACGCCGACGGCCGTCGCCAGCCGTTGTGCGGGCTCTACCGTCGCGGCTCCCTGATGCGGGCCGCGCCCGCGCCCGAGGACCGGCACGGTCTCCCGCTGCACCGCCTGCTCCAGAGCCTGCGGCTGCTCGAGGTGCCGCCGTACGGCGGGGAGGAGCGCGACATCGACACCTGGGCGGACCTGCGTCGGGAGCGACGACCGCGCGAGGTGTGAGCACCAATCGCTCGTGGGGTTGCGGGCTCGGGGCCGGCCCGCGAGTCTAGGCAGGTGAACCTTCACGACTGGATCGACGAGCTGTGTGACGCATTGGACGTCGAGGTCGAGTTCGACGAGGGCCTGGTGCTGGACCTGGCCCGAGAGGCCGCCCACCGAGTCGAGCGACCCGCTGCTCCGGTGAGCACCTTCCTGCTGGGCTACGCCTCCGCACTGGCCGGCGGGTCGGTGGAGAGGACCGAGATGCTCGCCGCTCGTGCGCTCGACCTCGCAGCGAAGTGGGAGGGCGGGGAGGCCGAGGAGCCCGACGTCGAGGTGGACGAGAGCGAGCTGAGCTCACTGGAGGTCGACGAGGAGGAGTGAGCGCGCCCCTGCCGCTCCGGGTCACCCGGAGTAGGGGACCTCGCTGGACCAGTCGGCCTCGTCCTGGCGGGCCGCTGCGTGGATCGCCTCCGCGACACGAGCCGGCGTGAACGCGCCCTCCCTCGAGAGCGTGCCGCGCACCGTGACCGACACCGCCCGGATGCCGTCCGGCTCGAGCGTGGCGTCGAGGCTGTGCACGAGGTTGCGCAGCCCTGCCTTCTGCACACCGAGGGACGCCGCCTCGTGCCACGGCTGGTCGGCAGCCATGCTGCCCGTCGCTGTGACGCGGGCGCCCGCGGCCATGAACGGTCGCACTGCCTGCACGGCAGTGAGGAGCGCGCCGACGCCGAGGGACACGTCCTCCAGCAGCGCGCTCACCGAGAGGTGCAGCGGGTCCTCCTGGCGAAAGGCACTGGGGTTGAAGTGCAGCACGTCCACGCGGCCACCGAGGTCGCGGGCCAGGGAGGTCAGGCAGAGCGTGGCTCCCTCGGGATCGGCCACGATGTCGACCGACTCCGCGCGCACTCGGACCCCGTCCCCCTCGAGCTCGGCCACCAGCTCGTGCAGAGGACCGTCGTCACGGCCCAGCAGCCCCACCGAATAGCCGTCCTGGGCGAACCTTCGGGCGATCGAGGCGCTGACCCCGGGCCCGGCTCCGACGACGAGGATCACGGGTGGCACAGAAGACATGGCCTCAGCCTAGGGTGGGGTCCATGCGTGCCGTGATCTCGACAGCCGACGGAGGACCCGACGTGCTCGAGGTGCAGGATCGTCCCGATCCGAGCGCCGGGGCCGGCGAGGTCGTCATCGACGTGGCCGCCACGGCGGTGAACCGGGCCGACCTGCTTCAGCGCCAAGGTTTCTACCCCCCGCCGCCGGGGGCCTCCGACGTGCTCGGACTTGAGTGCAGCGGCACCGTCAGCGCTGTCGGTGAGGGCGTGAGCGACCTTGCCGTCGGCGACGAGGTGTGCGCTCTGCTGTCCGGTGGCGGGTACGCCGAGAAGGTGGTGGTTCCCAGCGCTCAGGTGATGGGCCTGCCGACCGGGCCGGGCAGCCAGATCGACCTGGTCACCGCGGCGGCCATGCCCGAGGTGGCCTGCACCGTCTGGTCCAACGTGTACATGGTGGCCGGTCTCCAGCCCGGTGAGACCTTGCTGGTCCACGGTGGCGCCGGCGGCATCGGCACCTTCGCGATCCAGCTGGCCAAGGCTCTGGGGAGCACGGTCGCCACCACGGCGGGCAGCTCGGAGAAGCTGGCCGTGTGCCGTGAGCTGGGCGCCGACCTGACCATCAACTACCGCGAGCAGGACTTCGTCGAGGAGCTCGAGCAGGCCACCGACGGCCGGGGGGCCGACGTCATCCTCGACAACATGGGGGCGAAGTACCTCACCCGCAACCTCGCAGCCCTCGCGACGAACGGTCGCCTGGTGGTGATCGGCATGCAGGGCGGCACCAAGGCAGAGATCGACCTGTCCACGCTGCTGCGCAAGCGGGCAGCGCTGATCGCAGCGACCCTGCGGGCCCGACCCGTCGAGGAGAAGGGCGCGATCTGCGCTGCCGTGGTCGAGCACGTGTGGCCGCTCGTCGCCGAGGGCCAGGTGCGGGCGATGGTCCACGACACCGTGCCCTTCTCCCGCGCCGCCGAGGCCCACCGGATGGTCGAGGACGGTGCCAGCATCGGCAAGGTGCTGCTCGTTCCCGACGCCTCCGGTGACGCCGCCTGACCCAGACCGCAGCGCGGGCCCGGGCAGGCGCCGTCAGTAGTCTGGGCGGCATGGATCAGCACCGCACCAACGACCCCGGACACCAGCAACCCGGAGCCGAGCCCGGTGACGGGCAGGGGGCAGCGTCCTCGCCCGCGGGCCAGCCCACCATGGTCGTCATCGGTCCTGACGGCATGGCACGCGCCGGCGGCTCCTCGGGACAGGGTGCCGGCGGCGAGGACGGGGAGCCCGAAGAGCGTCACGTCACCGAGCTGGTGGAACAGCCCGCGAAGGTGATGCGGATCGGCGGGATGATCCGCCAGCTGCTCGAGGAGGTGAAGGCCTCCCCGCTCGACGTCGCAGCACGAGCGCGCCTGGCCACGATCTACGAGTCCTCGATCAAGGAGCTCGAGCAGGGCCTGGCCCCCGAGCTGGTCGAGGAGCTGGAGCGGCTCTCGCTCCCCTTCACCACCGAGACGCCGTCCGAGGCCGAGCTGCGCATCGCGCAGGCGCAGCTGGTCGGCTGGCTCGAGGGGCTCTTCCACGGCATCCAGACCGCGATCTACGCCCAGCAGGTGGCTGCCCGGGCACAGCTGGAGCAGATGCGCCGCTCGCTCCCCCCGGGGGTGCAGCAGGCGATGGGCGGAGCCGAGGGCGACGACGGCCCCGAGCCGCCGCCGGACTCCCGCAGCGGCGGCCTCTACCTCTGAAGGCTCTCGACACAGAGCGCTGGGCACCGGGCGCTGGACACTCAAACCAGCAGTTGCGTCCGCGGCGCGCATGCCTCAGGGTGGGTGGACCAGATCGGTCTGATGTGGACCAGGGCAGGACGGAGCCAGCCATGCGACAGACCTCCGCGGAGATCGACCACGCCATCCTCGACGTCGCCGCCGCGATCTTCGCCACCCACGGCTACACCCATAGCTCGGTGCAGCAGATCGCCGATGCCGTGGGCTACTCCAAGCCAGGTCTGCTGCACCGGTTCGGCAGCAAGGAGGCGCTCTACCGGGCCGTGCTCGCCGAGGTCGGCGAGACCGTGGACGACGTCGTCGCGCTGGCCGAGCAGCACCGGGCCGACGACGACCAGCTGGTGCGGGTCCTCGAGCGGGTCACCCGCCGAGCCCTCGACCGGCCCGGCATGGTCCGGATGATGCTGCGCGCGTTCGAGCCCACCGCCCAGGACCCCGACCTGGAGAACATCCAGGCCTCGGCCTACCGCATGGTGGACGCCATCGACCGTCCGATGAGCACCGCCGCGGAGCGGCTGCGCATCGTGCTGGGGCTCGATCTCATCGTGACCGCTGCGATGACGCAGCACTCGCGGGTCGACTCCGACCTGCACGTCCCCACCGGCGAGCTGGTGCCGCTGATCGTCTCGCTGGCCACGCAGGTCGTGGCGGGGCCGATCCCCGGGGTCAACGGCGCGCTCGACGTGTCCTCGCGCCGGGTCTGAGCCTGGTCCGGGCCTCGCTCAGGTGAGCTGAGCCAGGCTCACTGGGGCGCTGGGGTGCTGCGGCGCCGTAGCAACCAGACGATCGAGCCGGCCACCGTGCCGAGCGCGCCGGTGGCGATGCCTGCCCACGACCACGCCGACACCGGCAGGCGCTCCGGGCCGCCGGGAGCCGGCGCCGAGCCGACGACCTGCTGCCCCTGCACCGCCTCCTCGTCCGGGTCGGAGGTCTCGGAGGGATCTGCCGCGCCGGGCGCGCCCGCGCCGACCACACGCTCCAGCCGGTCGCGCGCCACGGCTCCGGTGCCCCCGCACAGCGTCGCCGAGTACGGCGACCCGTCGCCGTCGAGGAAGAAGGCGTAGCTGCGGTCGGACTCGATCCCCTCCAGCCCGCACGCTGCCCCGCTGGCGTTGCTGTCGACCTGGACCGACCGGGTCACCTCACCCTTGTAGACCCGGTCGACCTCGAGCAGATAGTGGGCCTCGCCGATTGGTGTCGACTTCGACACCTCGACCACGTCGGCCCACACCACGGCGTCGGCCCACTCGAGGTACTGCCGTGGTCCGGCGGCGACGCAGGAGCAGGCATAGGCGGTGCCGGGCACGGCCAGCACCGCGCCGGCGGCGATCAGCAGGCCGAGCAGCAGTGCGGGGGCGGTGCGCAGGGATCGTGTGCGGTTCATGACGCTGGGACGCATCACGGCTCCTCGGGGTTCCATGTCATGAGACCGAACAGCTGCTCCAACACCTGCGCCACGCCGTCGTCGTCGTTGCCCGGCGCGGTGAGCGTAGCCGCGGCGGTGACACTGGAGTGGGCGTTGGCCATGGCGTACGACGTGCCGGCCCACTGCAGCAGGTCGATGTCGTTGGGCATGTCGCCGAAGGCGACCACCTGGTCCGGCCCGATCCCCCGCTGCGCGCAGAGCTCGGCGAGCGTGGTCGCCTTGGTGACCCCGGCGGCGCTCATCTCGACCAAAGCCCCCTCCGAGGACCAGGTCGTGGTGAGGTCGGCTCCGACCACGGCCGCGACCCGCTCCCAGTACTGCGCGGGGTCGAGCTCGTGGTGCAGGGCCAGCAGCTTGACCACGTCGCCGGTGAAGATCGCCTCGAGCGGCGCCACGCGCAGCTCGGGGACCCGAGCCGCGTCGGGACGGAAGGCCGGCTCCTTGCCGAAGCCGTCGGTGCGTTCGACGGCGAAGGCGGTGCCGGGGACGGCGTCGCGGATCCGCATCGCCGCCTCGAGCCCCACCTCGGCGGAGATCGCGCGCACCAGGGCGGTCTGCTCCTGCGCCACGTCGTAGACGATGGCGCCGTTGCTGCAGATCGCCAGCCCGTGCCGACCCACGTGGGTCCACAGCGACTCCATCCAGCGCATCGGCCGCCCGGTCACGAAGACCACCTGGACCCCACGCCGGTCGAGCTCGTCGATCACCCGGCGGGTCCGCTCGGTGACCGTGCCGTCGGAGTGCAGCAGGGTCCCGTCGAGATCGGTGGCCACCAGCCGGATGTCCGCGGGACCATCGACGAGGTCGCCTGGGCGCGTCATCGACCGAACCAGCGCTCCAGCTCCAGGGCGGCCCCGTCGTCCTCGACGGTGGCGGTGACGTCGTCGGCGACGTCCTTGACCTCGTCAGGGGCCTGACCCATGGCGACCCCACGGCCGACCCACTGCAGCATCTCCATGTCGTTTCGCCCGTCGCCGATGGCCAGCACGTCCTGCGCGTCGACCCGCAGGCGCGCGCAGACCGACTCGAGCCCCGAGGCCTTCGAGACCCCCGCGGGAGCCAGGTCGAGCCAGGCGGTCCAGCCGATGAAGTAGTTGATGCCGTGCAGCCCGACCTTCTCGGCGAGCTCGACGAAGTCCTGCTCCGAGGAGTGGGGGTCGCGGATGATCACCCGGGTCACCGGGTGCTCGACCAGCTCCTCGACGTGCTGCACGGTCATCTCCCCGGTGATCTCGCCCTCGGGGAAGTGGCGGTTGACGCGGTATCCGATGCCGATCTCCTCCACGGCCACGAGTGCCTGGGGGACGTGCTCGAGCAGCATCCCGACCACCTCGGAGGCGTCGAAGGTGACCTGGTCGATCACCTCCACCGGGGGGTAGCCGAAGGTCACCGACCCGTTGGACGCCACGGCCAGCACCTGGCCCGAGTGCCGCTCGAGTCCGAGCATCTCCAGGACCCCGGTGATGCCGAAGGTGGAGCGGCCGGTGGCGAGGACCACCGGGACGTCCTGCTCGACGACGAGGTCGATGGCGCGGCGCAGGCGAGGCGACAGGGTCTCGTCGACCACGCTCGACCCGTGCGGCGCGGAGAACAGCGTGCCGTCGATGTCCAGGGCCACGGCGCGGGGGCGCCACCGCTCGCCGGAGCGCTCGGGCCTCACCGGGGGCTCACCGGGTCACCGGCTCCAGCACCTCACGGCCACCGAGGTGTGGCTGCAGTGCGGGAGGCACCGCGACGCTGCCGTCGCTGCGCTGGTGGGTCTCCAGCAGCGCGACGATGGTTCGCGTCATCGCGCACAGGGTGCCGTTGAGGGTCGCCACGTGGCGGGTGCCGCCCTCGTCACCCCGGGCCCGGATGTCGAGGCGGCGGGCCTGGAAGTCGGTGCAGTTGGAGGTGGAGGTGAGCTCGCGATAGCGCTGCTGGGTCGGGATCCAGGCCTCGCAGTCGAACTTGCGCTTGGCGGAGAGGCCGAGGTCGCCGGCCGCCACGTCGATGACGCGGTAGGCAAGGCCGAGGCTGGTCAGGAACTGCTTCTCCCACTCCAGCAGGCGCTGGTGCTCGGCGTCGGACTCCTCGACGGTGGTGAAGGTGAACATCTCGACCTTGTCGAACCAGTGCACCCGGATGATGCCGCTGGTGTCCTTGCCGTAGGAGCCTGCCTCCTTGCGGTAGCAGGGGCTGTAGCCCACGTAGCGACGCGGCAGCGTCGCGGCATCCAGGATCTCGTCGCTGTGGTACGCCGCCAGCGGCACCTCGGAGGTGCCGACCAGGTAGAGGTCCTCGCCCTCGATGCGGTAGACGTCGTCGGCCGCCTGCCCGAGGAACCCCGTGCCCTCCATCGCCCGAGGTCGCACCAGCGCGGGCGGGATCACCGCGGTGAACCCCGCCTCGCGCGCCTGGGCCATCGCCAGGCCGAGCAGTGCGAGCTCCAGCTCGGCCCCGACCCCGGTGAGGTAGTAGAACCGGGCGCCGGAGACCTTGGCGCCGCGCTCGATGTCGATCGCGCCCAGCATCCGCCCCAGCTCGACGTGGTCACGCGGAGCGAAGCCCTCGGCCTCGAAGTCGCGGGGGGTGCCGACGTGCTCGAGCACGACGAAGTCGTCCTCGCCGCCAGGGGGTGCCTCGCTGGCCGGGTTGGGGATCGAGCGCATCAGCTCGGCATAGGCCTGCTCGGCCTCGGACTGCGCGCTCTCGGCCTGCTTGACCGCCGCCGCGAGCGTGCGGGTGCGCGCGAGCAGCTCGTCCTTCTCCGCCCCGTGCGCCTTCGGGATCTGCTTGCCCAGGGACTTCTGCTCGGCTCGCAGCCGCTCGAACTCCGCGATCGACTGGCGGCGCTGCTGGTCGCAGCGCACCGCCTCGTCGACGACGGACGGCGAGAGCCCGCGACGCTCTTGAGCGGCACGAATCAGGTCGGGGTCGTCTCGCAGCAGCCGGGGATCGATCACGCCGGCCATGGTATCGACGCCGCCGACGCCTCCGGACGCCCACGGCTCCCACGAATCCCAGCCCACGGTTGGGATACTTGGCCCTGACCTGCCTCGACGGGCTCGACCCCCGTCCCGACACCCGAGAGGTGCCATGACGTTCAGCGCCAGAGCCCGTCGGCTCCAGCTGGTGGGACTCGTGGCGGCGGTGGTGCTCCTCGGTGCGCTCTCGCTCCTCGTGGCGTTGCGCAGCTCCACGATCGATGACGTCGACACCTGGTTCGGGGCGCCGATCGCGGCATGGGCCGACCGGCACAGCGCAGTGGAGCAGGCTGCGCGTGGGGTGGCGGCGGCGTTCCGCGTGCTTCCGACCATGGTCTACGTCCTGGTGCTCTCCGCGATCGTGTGGTGGAAGGGCTTCCCCCGCCCCGCGCTGTGGATCGTGGTGGTCAACCTCGTCGCGCTCGCCCTCACCACAGTGATGAAGCAGGCGCTGGCCCGCCCGCGGCCGGAGTACGCCCACCTGGAGCTGGTCGACGGCGCCTTCCCCTCCGGCCACTCCTCGGGGACCGCGACGCTCGCCGGCTGCGGCATGGTGCTGGCCTTCACCTTCCTGCGGCGCAGCAACCACCGGCGCGCAGTGGTGAGCGCCACGGTGCTGCTGACGCTGCTGGTGGGCCTCGACCGCCTGGCCCTCGGCGTCCACGGCGTCACCGACGTCCTGGGGGGCTTCGCCCTGGCTGCCACGGTGGTCCTGGGGGCCCTGGTCCTGGTCGACCCCACGCCCAAGGCCAAGCCGGTCGAGCCGATGCCGACGGCCAAGCCCCGCACCCACGAGATGGTCGTCGTGCTCAACCCGATCAAGATCGAGAACATCGCGGCGTTCCGCGCCACCGTGGATGCTCGCGCGGAGGAGCTCGGCTTCAACCCGCCCACCTGGCTGGAGACCACGATCGAGGACCCCGGCCACTCGATGGCGCGCTACGCGGTGGAGCAGCAGGTCGACCTGGTGGTGGTGTGCGGCGGCGACGGCACCGTGCGCACGGTGTGCGGTGAGGTCGCCGGCAGCGGGATCCCGATCGGGGTGGTGCCCGCGGGCACCGGCAACCTGCTGGCCCGCAACCTGGACCTCCCGCTCTACCTCAACGCAGCGATCGAGGTCGCCATCAACGGCCAGGACCGCGCGATCGACCTGGTCAGGATCGAGGGTGACGGCATCGGGGAGCGCGAGCACTTCCTGGTCATGGCCGGCATGGGGTTCGACGCGGCGATCATGGGCGGGGTCAACGAGCGGATCAAGGAGAAGGTGGGGTGGCTGGCCTACTTCGTCTCGGGACTGCGCAACATCATGTTCCCCGCGGTCCGGCTCGAGATCGAGGTCGACGACGAGCCGGCGACCCGGCACCACGCGCGCACGGTGGTGGTGGGCAACGTGGGCTTCCTCCAGGCCGGGCTGCCGTTGCTTCCCGACGCCACCATCGACGACGGCCGCCTCGACGTGGTGCTGATCAATCCCGCCCGCTTCCTGCACTGGATCCGGGTGCTGGTGCGAGTGCTGAGTCGCGGCAGGAAGCTCGACGACACGGTCAACCGGATGACCGGCCGGTCGGTCACGATCCGCACCCCGGGTGAGACCCCCCGTCAGATCGACGGGGACGCCATCGAGCCCGGACGCGAGATCCGCGCCGAGGTCCTGCACGGGCGACTGCTGGTGAGGGTGCCGCGCTGAGGGCGCTCACCACCCGTGGGGTCAGCGAGGCGTCAGCTCGAAGACCTTGATCTGGCGCTCGGTGCGCTGCTCGTACTTGCGGTAGTTGGGCCAGGTCCTGATCATGAACTCCCAGGCCTCGTGGCGATGGTCGCCCTCGAGCCGACGCGCGCGCATCTCCTGCTTGCGCCCCTTGACCTCGATCCAGCAGTCGGGGTTGGCCTCGAGGTTGACCACCCACACCGGCTGCTTGGGCCCGCCGAAGTTCGAGCCGGCGATGAGCCAGTCCTCGCCGCGGGGGACGGCGAGCAGCGGGGTCGTGCGCGGCTGACCCGACTTGCGACCGATGACCGTGAGCCGCAGGTTCGGCAACCCGGCGATGTCGAGCAGTGTCAGGCGGCCCTTGGTCCACCTGTCGAGCCGGGTGTCCACGGCCACGATCTGCGGGAGGAACCGCGGCAGGAACTCGAGGCTGCCGATCTTGACGGCGAGCGGTGTGAGCAGACCCATGCCGACGAACCGTAGTGAAACTCAGACCCTGCCGCAGCAGGGTGTGACCAAGCGCTCCGGCTCGACCGGGGGCGGCTCAGCGCTCCCGAGCACCCTGGAGCGCCTTCTCCTCCTCGGGGGAGAGCGGCTGCTCCGAGGACCACTCGGTCACCGACTTGGCGTAGGAGCGGGCCTCGGAGCGGCCATGGATCGAGGTGAGGACCACCCCGGTGCCGCTCTCGTCGACCAGAGCCATCGACCACGACATCCGACCACCCATGTCGCCGAACGCGTCGTAGCGCACGATCACCGGCTGGCGCAGCGCGCCGCCGGCCTCGCGTCGCAGCTTCTCGACCTCCGTGCGCAACCCTTCCAGGTCGGTCGGGAGCGGGGAGTCGGCCCGCGCGTGCTGCCGGCGCTGGGCAGCCGCAGCAGAGAGGACCAGCGCCAAGGCGGCCAGCGCCACCAGCAGGGCAGCCAGGGATAGGCCAGTCGATCCGGACATCGACCTCAGCGTAGGTGCGGGGTCACGAGCCGTTCCGCAGGCGCGCCAACCAGTCGCCGGCGCGCTCGAACTCCTCGTCGGCGGTCTCCGGCCTGATCTGGGGCGCCTTGCCGTCGTGACGCTCGTAGGAGCCGAGGAACCGCACGTCGGCGCAGACTCGTCGCAGTCCCATCAGCGCCTCGCCGACGCGGTGGTCGGCGACGTGGCCCTCCGCGTCGATCGAGAAGCAGTAGTCCCCCAGTGCGGCTCCCGTGGGTCGCGACTCGATGCGGGTCAGGTTGACTCCACGCATGGTCAGCTGGTCGAGGATCTCCATCAGTGCCCCCGGGTGGTCCTGGCGCATGAACGCCACCAGGCTGGTCTTGTCCCGCCCGGTGGGCGCGGGCGGGGGGCCCGGAGGCGAGACCAGCACGAAGCGGGTCAGGGCGTCGGGATTGTCCCCCAGCCCGGTGGCCAGGGTCTCGAGCCGGTAGTGCTCCGCAGCCGGGGGCGCGGAGATCGCGGCCTCCCACCGGGGCTCCTGCCCGGGGTCCACCAGCGCCGCTGCGGCCGCTGCCGTGGAGGAGGTGTGCACCACCTGCGCCCCCGGAAGGTGCTCGGCCAGCCACCGCCGCGTCTGGGCCTCGGCGTGCGGATGGGTCCCCACGCTGCGCACCTGCTCGGCGGTGGTCCCGGGGCGGACCAGCAGCGAGAAGCTGACCGGCACGGTCACCTCGGCGGTGATCATCAGGGGCGCCCCGGTGGCGAGCTCGTCGAGGGTCACCGGCACCGACCCCTCCACGGAGTTCTCGATCGGCACCACCGCACCGGAAGCCTCGCCGGAGCGGACGTCGTCGAGCGCCACTGTCACGGTGGCGCGGGGCACGGCGTCCGATCCGACGGCTTCGGGCAGGGAGCGGCACGCCTGCTCGGTGAAGGTGCCCGCCGGTCCCAGGTAGGAGATCCGGGGGGCGGGCGTGGCTGACATCGCTGCTCCTGTGCGGGCCGCTGGGTCGGCCTGGGTCGGCCGGTATCGCTGGGACAGCCCCGAGGTTAGCGGGCAGTGCGCGCCTCACGCCTTGGGATATGCGCTGTCCTCCAGGTCGGGCTCGCCGGTGACCTTCGAGGCCACCGCGTCCGCGGCGTCCGCGGCCTTGTCCCGCACGAGCGGCGCCGCCTCCTTCGCCGCGTCGGCGGCGCGCGCGGCTCCCGCCTGCACCTGTGGGTTGTCCTTGACGCGCTGGGACAGTGATCGGATCTGCTCGTAGCGCTCGCGCCCGGCAGCGGCGCCGGCGACGTAGCCGAGGGCGAAACCGAGGATCAAGATGAGCTTCTTCATGGTGTCTTCTCCCGAGTGGTGAGTGTGTCGGACGATGTGGGCTGGTCAGTGGGTTGCGCAGTGGGGTGCTCGACGTACTGCGAGGCGACCAGGCCATCGGGATCGGCCTGCTCGCGGATCATGCGACCGCGCGCGATGTCCTGCAGCTCCTGACGTTGGGCCTTCTCGATCTTGGTGCTGTCGCGCACCGGGAGCTGCAGCTCGACCTCGGCGGGGATCCCCGCCTGGAGCTCACGGCCGCGTTCGAGCTCGGAGTCGATCTCGGCGCCGAACAGCAGCGAGAGGTTGGTCAGCCAGACCCACAGCAGTGCCACGATGACCCCGGCGATCGAGCCGTAGGTCCGGTCGTAGCTGGAGAAGTTGGCGACGTAGAAGGCGAACCCGACCGAGACCAGCACCCACATCACGATCGCGACGGACGCGCCGACCGAGATCCACCGGAAGCGGGGCTGCCGCACGTTGGGGGTGGCGTAGTAGAGCAGCGCCACGATCATGACGACGAGAACGGCCAGGACCGGCCACTTGAGGACGTTCCAGAGGTCGACCACCGCCGAGTCGAGACCGGGGATCGCGCGTCCGATGGACTCCGCGACCGGGCCGGAGACGACCAGGATGACGAGCACCATGGCCGCCATGAGGACGGCGACGAGGGTGATGACCACCAGCCAGGGCCGCAGCTTCCAGAACGGGCGGCCCTCATCGATCTCGTAGATCCGGTTCATCGCACGACCGAAAGCGCCGACGTAGCCGCTGGCCGACCACAGCGCGCCGAGGAGTCCCAGCACCAGGGTCAGCCCCGCGGCGTCGGAGTCGGCCATGCCTCGCAGCACCGGCTCGACGGCGTCCAGGGTGCTGCGGTTGACCAGCGGTCGCAGCACGTCGAGCACGGTCTCCACGGCCTGGTCGGCCCGGTCGACCAGGCCCAGGATCGAGGTCAGCGCGAGCGCTGCGGGGAAGATCCCGAGCACGGAGTAGTAGGTGAGGGCAGCCGCTTGGTCGGTGCACTGGTCCTCGGAGAACTCCCGCACCGTCTTGCGCAGGACGTACTTCCACGACCGCTTGTCCAGGTCGGTGGGGCTCTCGGGCTTGATCGAGTCATCCGGCTCGTGGACGGCCTCGGGGTTGCGCTGTTGCCCGGTGGGCGCGGTGAGGGCCTCGTCGTCGGTGGTGGCGCGTGCGCGGTCCACCTCGTACGTCATCGAGACCGTCTCCACCACACGAGTGCGACGACACCCACGACCACCACGGCCGCGGCGCCGATCAGCTCGGGGCGCGGCCGACCCGAGTCAGTGGTGGCGCGCTGCTTCACCTGAGCGGCCTTGGCCTGGGCGTGCGACTTCACGTCGAGCTTCGCGCCCAGGGCGTCGAGGGTCTCGGCGAGCTCGGCACGCTGCTGGCGGATCTCGGCCTCGATCTCCTCGGGCGTGCCCGCACTCGACCCGGCAACCTCGGCATCGGGGTGCTCGGGGACCGGCTCCTCGCGCGGGCGGCGTACGGCGAGCTCGTCGTCACGGGGGTCCTGCGCGGTCATGGGCGCTCTCCCTTCACGGTGGCGACGTCGTGCCTGAAGCCTTCCATGGCGCGCTCGGGCTTGGGCGGAGTGGCCTCGGCGACCTTGTTCTTGCCCAGGACCGCAGCGAGGCCGGCGACCGCGAAGACCACCACGGTGACGATCAGGGCCGCGGCCCAGACCGGGAGCACCAGCGCGAGCAGGGCGACGACGGTGGCGAGCAGCACGGCCACGCCGTACAGGGCGAGCAGGCCGGCGGCGCCGAACATGCCGATCCCCAGCCCTGCCTGCTTGCCCTTCTGGGTGACCTCGGCCTGTGCCAGCCTGATCTCCGCACGCACCAGCTCGGGGATCTGTTGGGAGACCGCGGAGACCAGCTCCCCGACCGACGCCTCGGCGGGATCGGGACGCGAGGGGGGCTCGTAAGTGGCCCCGGACTGCTCACTCATGCCCGAAGCGTCTCCGGCGCGCGCACCGGACAAACCCCGGGCCTCTAGGCTGACCCCTCACCTCTGGGTGGCGCTCGATACCTAGGGGGGTATACTGGTCATGTCCCCGGGAGGATCACCATGCGCGAGATCGACATCGCCGGGCTCAAGGACGAGCTCGACACCGACGCCGGCACCACGCTCATCGACGTGCGCGAGCCCGCCGAGTACGCCGAGGCCCACGTGCCGGGGGCGCACCTGATCCCCATGGGCCAGCTGGCCTCGCGGCTCGAGGAGGTCCCCCGCGACCGCACGGTCTACGTCATCTGCCGCTCGGGCAACCGCAGCGGCGCCATGGGGCCCCTGCTCGATGCCCAGGGGTTCGATGCCGTGAACGTGCTCGGCGGGACCAAGGCGTGGGTGGAGGCGGGCCACCCCTACGACACCGGCCCGGCCGGCGCCTGATCCAGACCCGACCCGCACGACCGACCTGAATGAGAGGAACCCCATGTGCCGACCGACGACCTGCAAGACCTGCGGGAAGACGACCTGGGCGGGGTGCGGAATGCACGTCGACCAGGTGATGGCCTCGGTGCCGACCGAGCAGCGGTGCCCCGGCCACGCCGAGCAGGAGCCGACCGGCGGCTTCCTGAGCAGGCTGTTCGGCCGCTGACCCCGAGCCCTCGCGGTCAGCGCGGTGTGTCCGGCGCCGGTGAGGAGGCATCCAGGGCCTCGTGCCGCGGGAGCGGGAACATCCGACGGTAGGCGGCGCCCTGGGAGAGGAAGTAGTCGTCGTAGTCGAGGTCGGTGAGGGCCCGGCCGTGACAGGCCCGCACCAGTCGGTCGAGGTAGAACTCGCAGGCCGCCGCCACGGAGGGTGCCGGGACCCGGTCGCTGATGGTCTGCTCGAGGAGCAGGTGCGTCCCGATCTCGGTCGCCGTCAGCCTGAGGTCCAGCCGCCACGCATGGCCCGTCGCGACCACGACCGGAGCGGCCCGGCGCTCGGAGTCCGCCTCGTCACCCGGAGCCGCGAGGCTCTCGCGCATCGAGACCGTCACCCGGCTGATCGGCTCGACCCGCTCCACGTCGTAGTGCAGCAGCGGCGCGTCACCGGCGTCGCCGGCGAGGTGGAACAGGTGGGGCCCGTCCTTGCCGTCCGAGGGTCGCGTCTCGCCGAGCCAGATCCGCATCCGGTCGGCCTCGGTGAGCCAGGCCCAGACCGTCTCCGGGCCCACGGTGAACGAGCGGCCCAGGCAGACCGCGAAGTCCCCACCGCGGTTGAGCACCTCACCGGTGGCCGCCGGACCACGGCGTTGACGGGCGACCTCGATGTCGGGGCGCGGTTGCACGCGGTCCCCCGGAGACTCAGATATCGGCACAGCTTCCCCACGCGCTCTCGTCGCTGTCGTCGGGCCAGTGTGCCCCCGCGCACCGACCCAGCTCCAGAGAACCACGCCCACGCATCCGTGCCTACCCTGGATGTCGGGATTTTTCCGTTCTCGGGACTATTTTCACGCCCCGCACCCCTCGCGTGAGCCGGGTCACTGCGCCGCCGACCCGGATCGGTCAGTGTTCTCGGTGTCGGCCCGTTCCCCGCCACCCCGAGGAGACCTCACATGCCCCTGCAGAACGTCGAGCCGCTGGAAGCGACGATCGAGATCGACGCGCCGGCGAGTGAGGTCTGGGCGCTGGTCTCCGACCTGCGCAACATGGCGCGCTGGAGCCCGCAGTGCCGCAAGACGTTCCTGCGCGGTGAGGGTCTGGGCGCGAAGGCGGTCAACGTGAATCGACGTGGTCTGCTGGTCTGGCCCACGCAGAGCACCGTCGTCCGGTTCGAGGAGGGGCGTGAGATCGCCTTCCGGGTCACCGAGAACTACACCGTGTGGTCCTACCGGCTCGAGGACCTCGGCCAGGGCAGGACCAGGCTCACCTCGCGCCGCGAGGCACCCGACGGGATCTCCGGCCTGTCGATCGGTCTGACCAAGGTCGCGCTCGGTGGGGTGCCGCAGTTCACCCACGAGCTGACCGAGGGCATGAGGACGACCCTGCGCGCCATCAAGGCCGACGTCGAGGCCTGACCTTCGTCCTGGTCCGGGCCCGACCTGGCCACCGCTCAGCCCCTGCTCGGCCCCTGCTCAGCCGCTGCTCGACCGGTCGCCGATCCGCCGCGCGAGCCCGTCGTCAGGCGGTTCAGGCATCGCCCTGGCTCGAAGTGACTACGTCTTTCGGGGCTTTGAGGACTTTGGTCCTATTTCAGACACGAGGTTGATGGGGTTCCATGGAGGTGAACCTCCTACCGCACCCGATACAGGAGCCCCCGATGAACCCACCCCCCGCCCCGATGTCCAGCTTCGGCATCGCCTGAGCGACCGGTCGGTCGGCCGACCGACCGGCGCCCACCCGCACCTCTCGCGCACCTCGCCACCGGTCTGTCCGGTGGCGTCGAGCCCAGCCACCTCTCACCCGACGACACCTGCCCCGTCGTCGAGGTCGCGTGTGACTGCGCACCCATCGCCCCGACTCCAGGAACCAACCCGATGATCCCACTGCCCGATCAGATCAGGCGCTCCTACTCGGCCCTGATGTCCGGCGACGCCGCCGGCGCCGCCTCCCACTGCTCGGAGGACGTGACCTGCCACGTCGCCGGTGAGCACCCGTTCAGCGGGGAGTACCGCGGCGTCGCGCAGATCGCCCAGCTGGTGCGCGAGATGAACGAGGCGGCGGGTCCGGAGTCGTTCACCGTCACCAACCTCATGAGCGACGACCAGGGCGAGCAGGTGCTCATCGAGGGAGTGGCCCAGCACGAGGGCTTCGTCCGACACGTCATCAACCGACTGCGCTACACCGACGGGCGCCTGGCCGAGATGTGGATCAAGCCCCTCGACCAACGCGCGGAGGACGAGTTCTGGATCGGCCGGGTGCCCCAGCAGCGCAGCGGGGGCAGCGGGCTCTCCGAGCCCGACGCCTGAGCCGAGCGGGCTCGGCCCGGACCGCCGCCCACCACCGCCGCGCGACACTGGTGCGGTGGGAACACCAGCACCCGACGAGTCCGACCGGCCGGGCCCGACGCCCAGCCGGGGGCGGACGGACCGGGACCGCGCCGCGGCGCGGGCCCGCATCGAGCACCAGCAGACCTGGGTCGACGTCCAGCTGCGCAAGGCCCGCGAGGACGGCGCCTTCGACGACCTCCCCGGCTACGGCCGGCCGCTGACCGGACTGGGCGAGGAGCAGGACCCCGACTGGTGGGTCAAGCAGCTCATCGAGCGGGAACGGATCGCCGTGGTCCCCGCGGCGCTGCAGCTGCGCCGCGACGATGCCCTGCTCGACGGCGAGCTCGACCTGCTGCCCGGTGAACCACAGGTGCGCGCGCGGGTGCGCGAGTTCAACGAGCGGGTGCGTCAGGTCCTCTACAGCACCACCGGGTGGCCTCCGGTCACCACCGGTGTGCGCGAGGAGGACCTCGAGGTCGCACGGTGGCGCGAACGCCGCACTGCACGACAGGAGCAGCGGCGAGAGGAGCGCTCGGCAGCGCGCGAGGAGAGCCCGAGGCCGCCGCGATCGCGCCGTCGTCGGCTGCGCAGCCCGTTCAGAGGACGTCGCGACCGTGCGGAGTGAGCCAGCCTGACTCCTCCGGCCCCTTCGGCACGATCCCGGAGGGATTGATGTCGGCGTGCACCACGTAGTAGTGCGCCTTGATCTGGTCGAACGCGATGGTGTCGCCGAAGCCCGGGGTCTGGAAGAGGTCGCGAGCATAACCCCACAGGGCCGGCATCTCGGTGAGCTTGTTCCGGTTGCACTTGAAGTGGCCGTGGTAGACCGCGTCGAAGCGGGCCAGCGTCGTGAACAGGCGGACGTCGGCCTCGGTGATCCGGTCTCCCATCAGGTACCGACGCGGTGTCAGCCGCTCCTCGAGCCAGTCCATGGCCGCCCAGAGCCGGTCGAAGGCACGCTCGTAGGACTCCTGGGACCCGGCGAACCCACACCGGTAGACCCCGTTGTTGACCTCGGTGTAGACCCGCTCCATCACCTCCTCCATCTCCTCGCGCGAGTCGTCGGGCCACAGGTCGGGCGCGTCGGGCCGATGGTGGTCGCGCCACTCGAAGAAGAAGTCGTGGGTGATCTGGGGGAAGTCGTTGGTGACGACCTGGCCGCTCTCGACCTCGACCACCGCAGGCACGGTGATGCCCTTGGAGTAGTCGGGGAAACGCTCGAGGTAGGCCTCGCGGAGGCGGTGGATCCCGAGCACCGGGTCGCGCTCGCCCTCGTCGAGGTCGAAGACCCAGCTGCGGTCGTCGTGGGTCGGCCCGGCCAGCCCCATCGAGATGACGTCCTCGAGGCCGAGCAGGCTGCGCACGATGATCGCCCGGTTGGCCCAGGGGCACGCCCGGGCGGCGGCCAGCCGGTAGCGACCCGGCTCGACCGGCCACGTGGTCACCGAGAGCTCGCCGTGACGGGGGTCCTGGCTGCGCCCCTGCTCCGCGGTGACGCGATCGGGGATGTAGTCGGTGTCGCGCTCGAAGTCCTGCCCGGCGACGATGTAGCGCGGGGTGTGGTCGGCGGTGTCCTCGGTGTCGCTCGGTGTCGTTGGTGTCGTTGGTGTCGGGCTCGGCGGCTGGCTCACGGCTCACCCCGTCACGGTATCCGGAAAGGTGACGCGTCAACCCTGTGGCGGCTCCCGTGGTGGCTCCCGCGGCGTGTGACAGTCTCGGGCCATGCCGACCCGCCCTGCCGTCGTGGCATCGCTGGCCCTGCTTCTCCTCCCGCTCTGCGCGTGCAGCGACCAGCAGGACCCCGCCGAGGACGCAGCCCGGGAGCTCGTCGCGGCCCTGCAGCAGGGCGACGTGACCGAGGTCGCCGGCGAGGAGGCGCAGCAGGGGCTCACCGCGGTGACCGAAGGGCTCGGGGACCTCGAGCCCGCGATCAGCCTGGAGGGTGTCCAGCTCGCCGACGACGAGCGGAGCGCCGCTGCGACCCTGGTGTGGACCTGGCCGATCGGGCCCGACGACTGGGTCTACGAGACCGAGGCCGAGCTCGCCCGCGACGCCGACACCTGGACCCCCCGGTGGCAGCGCTCCCTCGTGGCGCCCGGCCTGGAGGAGGACGAGGTGCTCTCGGCTCGCACGCTGCTGCCCGAGCGGGCCCCGATCCTCGGGGCCGGGGGCACTGCCCTGGTCCGTCCGCGGCCAGTCACCCGCTACGGCCTCGACAAGAGCCGGGTCGAGCCGAAGCAGGTGCCCGGGAGCGCCCGGCGGATCGCCCAGGCGCTCGACGTCGAGGTGAAGGGCTTCGTCAAGCTCGCCGAGGACTCGGGGCCGCGAGCCTTCGTGGAGGGCATCGTCCTGCGCCGTGGTGAGACCGGCCAGGTGCCCGACACCTTCAGCGACATCCCGGGCGCGGGTGCGGTCGAGGACCAGCTCGCCCTGGCCCCGACGCGGGAGTTCGCCGCGCCGATCCTGGGTCGCGTCGGTCCCGTGACGGCCGAGATCGTCGAGGAGTCGGAGGGTCGCTACCGGGCCGGCGACGAGGCAGGCCTGTCCGGACTCCAGGCCCGTTACGACGAGCAGCTGGCCGGCACCCCAGGGGTGCAGGTGGTCGCTCTCACCGAGTCCGGGGAGGGCGAGGAGCGCTCGCTGGAGGAGGTGGAGCCCGAACCCGGCGAGCCCCTGCGGCTCTCGCTCCGGGAGCGCACCCAGCGGCTGGCCGAGTCGGCGTTGGGGGCGCTGCCCGCCTCGGCCGGTGACGCCGCCCTGGTGGCGGTCCGTCCCCGCGACGGCGCGATCCTCGCGGCGGCCAACGCCGAGGCGAACGAGGGTCTGAACGCCGCGACGTACGGCCGCTACGCACCCGGCTCGACCTTCAAGGTGGTGACCTCGCTGGCGCTGCTGCGCTCCGGGCTCACCGCGGACTCCCCGGTCTCGTGCACCCAGGGAGTGGTCGTGGACGGCAAGCAGTTCGGCAACTACTCCGACTACCCCGCCGACGCCTACGGGCGGATCACGCTGCAGCGGGCGGTGGCCGAGTCGTGCAACACCGCCTTCATCAACGCCCGCGGCCGCATCGATGACGGGGAGCTGGCCGCGGCAGCCGCCGCCCTCGGCCTGGGCGAGGACTTCGACCTGGGCGCGCCCGCCTACTTCGGCCAGGTGCCGCAGCCGCAGAGCAGCACCGAGGCAGCAGCGGACCTGATCGGGCAGGGCCGGGTGCAGGCAGCACCGATGACGATGGCCTCGGTCGCCGCGTCGGTGGCCGCCGGACGCACGGTGGTCCCCTGGCTCCTCGAGGACCACCGGCCCGAGGCCGACCCCGACCAGCCCCTCAGCGAGGAGGAGGCCGCCACGCTTCGCCGGCTCCTGGGCGAGGTCGTGCGTACCGGCTCGGGCACCGCGCTGCAGGGACTGGCGCAGGGCGCGAAGACCGGCACCGCGGAGTACGGCGAACCCGGAGCGGGCGGAGCGCTGCCGACGCACGCCTGGATGATCGCCTTTCGCCCGGACCTCGCCGTGGCGGTCTTCGTGGAGAAGGGTGACTCGGGCTCAGCGACGGCCGGCCCGATCCTCGCTGACTTCCTGAGCCGGACCCGCTAGGGCCGCCTGCTCCTTGCGGTGCGCAGGCAGGTAGAGCAGCACACCGAACAGGCTCACCACGCCGCCGCTCAGCATCGCGACCTGGGTCGTGGTGGCGCCGGCCAGCTGACCCAGGGCCGGGCTCATGGCAGAAGCCCCCGCGAAGCTGGCCAGCGAGGCCAGCGACAGGATCGTCGTGCGGTTGGCGGCGCTCGCCTCGCGGTGCAGGAGCGCGGCGTGCGGCGGGTTGTGCGAGCCGTGCAGCCCGTAGGTGAGCAGGTAGGCGGCGACCAGTGCCAGCGGTCCGGCGGCGAGCGCCATCACGACCACGCCCAGGCTGTTGAGGACGCGCGCCAGCATCGCGGTGCGAGCCACCCCCAGCCGCGGCGAGGCGTAGCCCGCGAGCGCTGCGCCGACGGAGAAGACCGCCCAGCCCAGGGCACCGACGGGGCCGCTCCACGCGCCCGCCTCGGTCTGGCTGCCGAGCAGCTCTGCCAGCCGGATCGGCTGGAAGGTCTCGAAGACCACCATCGCGGTGCCCGCGAAGAACTCGACCGCGACCAGAGCGAGCAGCACCCGGTTGCCACCGAGGAGTCGCAGGCCTCCGCCGACCACCCTCGGGGTCTGCTTGACCGACGCCCACGCCCGGCCGGGGCCCTCCGCGCGAGGGGTCTCGCGCAGCAGGAGGGCGGTGGCGAGCAGGTGCAGCCCACACCCACCGACGTAGAGCACGAGGGGGAGGGTGAAGGGGTGCCAGGGACCGATCGGGTCCCAGGCGATCAGGCCGCCGGAGAGCACGGCGGTGCTGGCGATGGAGAGGCCGAGCACCGTGCCCTGGTGGGCGAGGTCACGATCGACGTCGGCGCCGGGCTCGGTCGCGTGGACGGTGTCGACGTACCACGCCTCGAGCGGACCCGAGTCCAGCGCGCGGTAGATCCCCATCACGAAGGCGGCGCAGGCGAAGGCCCAGAAGGAGTCGGCCAGGGCGAAGCCCGCCGCCGCGACGACGTTCAGCACGCCCGCCACCAGGAGCACCGGCTTGCGCCCGAAGGCGTCGGAGAACCCGCTGGTCGGGAGCTCGAGCAGCATGATCGCGATCCCCTGCGCGGCCAGGAAGGTCGTCACCTGGGGCACGTCGAGGCCGCGCTGCAGCGGCACCAGCGTGTAGAGCCCGAAGACCAGGCCGACCGGCAGCCAGCGGGTGGCGCTCAGCAGCAGGAAGACCCGACGTGCCGACGTCCGGTCCATCGGGGTCACGAGGGCGGCCCGAGGTCGGTGGGCGCGGACGCGGTCCACACCAGCGCCTCGCGGGCGTCGGGCTCGCCGGCGCCGGCGGCGCGGTAGCGCACGAGCACCTCGGCGATCTCCGCCAGCATCTGCTCGGCCTGCGCCGGGGTGACCAGGACCTTGTCGTCACTGAGACCGAAGATGTCGCGCCACTGCATCGGCCACCGCTCCTGGGCGTCGAACCACTGCGCGAGCTCGTCGCCCAGGCGCTGCAGGTAGTGCCGGCTCAGCCAGCCCACCGCGGCCTCGGCGTCGGGGTCGCCTGCCGCGGCGGTGTGGGTGTAGGAGTGCGTCCGGGTGGTCGCACGCCACTCCCGGCGCTTGCCCACGCCCTCGAGGGTGTCCTCCACCAGGCCGACGTCGCCGAGCCGACGCAGGTGGTACGACGTCGCGCCGGTGTTGGTGCCGAGCCGGCGCGCCAGGTCCGTCGCTGTAGCGGGCCCGCCCATGCGCAGGGCGCTGAGCAGGCGAGCGCGCAACGGGTGGGCCAGCACCCGCAGGCCCGTCGAGTCGAGGGGCAGGTCCGCGTCACGCCCGGGTCCGGTCAGGTCCATTCATGCACAATACCTGTGCACAACTTCTCTGCACAAGTCGGACCGAGAATCACCCCGCCCCGGCACGGCGCTCGGCCTGGGCCGCCAGCCCGGCGAGCATCTGCCGGAACACGACCACGTGCGGCAGCCACTCGGCGTACCAGAACGCGCGCCCGAGCAGCCCGCGCGGCTCGAAGCTCACCTCCTGGGTGAGCAGGCTGCGCTGCGTGGCCAGCGTCATGACCCCCAGCGTGAGCCGCGGCACGCCGGGCACCTGGCGCATCTCGGCCCGCAGCGAGATCGACTCCCCGGGCACGACCCGCTCCACGGCCCAGAAGTGGAGGACGTCACCGCAGCGTGGTTCCCGCTCCGGGCGACCGCGCAGTCCCGGCCCACCGATCAGTCGGTCGGCGCGCGCCCGCAGGTCCCACAGCGGGGTCATCGCACCCCAGCCGCTCTCACCGCCGAAGCCGGCGACGACCCCCCAGAGGACCGGTGCCGGGGCCGCGACCGCCCGGGAGCGCTGCTCGAGGTATGCCATGCCCAGGACCCTAGAGGGGCCCGTGATTGATGATTTGTGACCTGTGTAACAGTCACAGGATGGCCATCGACGAGGTGCAGCTCCCGTTCCGCCCGACCACGCTCGACGAGCCCGTCGCCCACTGGGCGAAGGAGAAGCCCGACGAGATCGCCGTCAAGTACGGCGAGCGGACCTGGACCTGGTCGGAGTGGGACGACCGTGTGCGACGCTGCGCCGGCGCGCTGCTGGGCATGGGGGTCGGCAAGGGCGACGTGGTCGCCTTCCTGGACAAGAACCACCCCGCCTGCGTCGAGGTCACCCTGGCGGCCTCGTCGATCGGCGCGGCACACGCCATCGTCAACTGGCGCTCGGCCGGTGACGAGGTCGACTACGCGGTCAACGACTCCGGCGCCAAGGTGCTCGTCGTCGGGGAGGAGCTGAGCGAGGTCATCGACGGCATCCGCGAGAGGCTGACCAACGTCGAGCACGTGGTGACGGTGACGCCGGACGGCTCCGCCGGCGACGAGTACGAGGAGCTGCTCAGCAGGTCCGACCGGGTCGAGGCCGGCTCGCACGGCGCCTCGAGCGAGGACATGTGCCTGGTGATGTACTCCTCCGGGACCACCGGGCGCCCCAAGGGCGTGATGCTCACCAGCGGCAACATGATCGCCCACACCTACAACGCCCACGAGGGCTGGGGCTTCGAGGACGGCGACAAGTCGCTGGTCGCGATGCCCCTGTTCCACGTGGGTGGCTCGTCCTACATCCTGTTCAGCATCTTCGACGGCATCCCCAGCATCATGACCCGCGACCCAGACGGTCAGTCGCTGGCCTGGGCGATCATGAACGGGGCCAACTGCGCCTTCCTGGTGCCGGCGGTGCTCGCCCAGGTGCTGCAGAGCGGCGACGACGCGGTCAAGCTCTTCGGGGCCCTCAAGATCTACACCTACGGCGCGGCGCCGATGCCGAGCGCGCTGCTCCGCGCGGCGATGCAGGCCTGGCCGGAGACCAGGTTCATGCAGGTCTACGGCCTCACCGAGGTGTGTGGGGTGATCACCCACCTGCTCCCCGAGGCCCACTACGACCAGGAGCACCCCGAGCGGCTGAAGTCGGCCGGCACCCTGATCCCCGAGGCAGAGCTGAAGGTGGTCGACCCCGAGTCCGGCAAGGAGGCGGCGACCGGCCAGCCGGGCGAGCTGTGGTTCAAGACCTCACAGCTGATGAAGGGCTACCTCAACAAGCCCGACGCCACCCAGGAGTCCATCGACTCCGAGGGCTGGTTCCACTCCGGCGACATCGGCCACATCGACGAGGGCGGCTACGTCTACGTCTCCGACCGGTTGAAGGACATGATCATCACCGGCGGCGAGAACGTGTACTCCCCCGAGGTGGAGCGCGTGCTCTCCGAGCACCCCGCGGTCGCCGAGTCCGCCGTCATCGGCGTCCCCTCGCAGAGGTGGGGCGAGACGGTCAAGGCCGTGGTCGGGCTCAAGCCCGAGGAGAAGGCCGAGGCGCAGGAGATCATCGACTTCTGCCGCGAGCACCTGGCGAGCTACAAGTGTCCGACCTCGGTCGACTTCGTCGAGGAGCTGCCGCGCAACCCGACCGGCAAGATCCTCAAGAAGGACCTGCGCAAGGAGTACTGGGACGGGCGGGAGTCCCAGCTCACCTGAGGTCTGCAGGTTTCGGGTGTTCAGTACGGCGCCGCTGGAGATGCCGGCGCGCGGGCGCCGCGGGACGCCGCCGCTCAGCTCACTGAGCGCCGATGATGTTGACCATCCAGTTGATGCCGAACCTGTCGACCACCATGCCGAACTCGTCGCCCCACATCTGCTTCTCCAACGGGACGACGACCTCGCCGCTCTCACTGAGACCCTGGAAGTAGCCGCGCATCGCGTCGGCGTCGTCGCCGGAGATGCTCACGCTGATGTTGTTGCCGGAGACCTCGGGCCCGCCGGGCGCGTTGTCGGAGACCATCAGCGCGAAACCGGCATCGGTCTCCAGCGTCGCATGCATCACGCCCTTGGGGTCGACGCCGGGTGGCGGGTCGCCGAACTCGTCGAAGGTGTTGATCTGCGGCTCACCCCCGAGCACCGAGCTGTAGTGGGCCAGCGCATCGCGCGCGTTGCCGTTGAAGGTGATGTAGGGGTTGAGCTTCATCATCTGCTCAACCTAGACCGCGGGTACGACGGCGAACAGCCTCGAGCTCGAGTCCGGTACACATCGGGCCGCTGAACGCCGGCAGCCTGGGATCTCCCACCCATGGGTGCTCGTAGCGACCCTGTGGGTCGACCAGCCCACCGGGGTGAGCCGAGAGGTGGGAGAGGAGCTCGACCGCGTCCTCGCGACGGTCCTGCGCGACCAGGCAGCCCATCAGGCGGTGGCGCGGCGGCAGCGCGGTCTCCTCGAACGGGATGCTGTGGAGGCCCCAGAACTCGCGTACCGCCTCGACGAGCAGGTCCCAGTAGGCGGTGGTGCACCCGGGAACCGCACGGAAGTACAGCCACATGTCCTGGGGCAGGATCCGTCGGAGCATGAGGCGGTGCAACCTCTCCTCGCCGTGGTCGCGCACCAGGTCGAGCGTCATCCGCTTGGTGGCGACGCGGTCACGCAGGTTGACCACGGTGTGGCGTTGCTGGGTCGCGGAGGTGCCGTCGGGTCTGACCAGCCACTCGTAGACCACGTCGGTCAGCACATCGATGCGGCCCGCCCTCAGGAAGGCACGGGTCAGCGTCGGCTGGTCCTGGTAGAGCATGCCTGGGGCCCACCGGAGGTCCACCTCGTCCCAGAAGGACCGTCGGAAGACCTTGTTCCAGGCGAACACGTCGGCCAGCAGCAGCGGTTGGTCCTCGAGCCGGATACCCAGCCGCTCGACGTGGTGGTTGCGTCGCATCACCCGCGGCATGGCACGACGGTCCCCCCGCGAGCGCACAGCGGCACCCACGACGAGGTCGGACCCGGAGCGCTGCAGGGTCTCCCGCATGCTCGACCAGGCCCCCGGCGCGACCTGGTCGTCCCCGTCGACGAAGGCGAGGTACTCACCGGTGCTGTGCTCGACGCCGCGGTTCCGTGCGACCGAGACGCCGGCGTTCTCTCCGCCGAGGTAGGTGATGTGGCGATGACGCGCCGCAGCGGCCCGCGCGATCTCGCCGGAGCCGTCGGTCGACCCGTCGTCGACGATGACTATCTGCACGTCCTCGGCGTCCTGCCGCAGCATGCTCTCCACACATCCGGGCAGCCACGGCGCGACGTCGTGGACCGCGACCACCACGCTCAGGACACCCGGCTGCAGCGCGGTCGGACGCGTGGTCTCGGTCACCGGATCGTCGCCCCCTCCCCGTGGCCCAGCTTGCGTCGGAGTCCTGAGCACCGAGACGTTACCGTGCGCAGGCCCGCAGTCTGGGACCGGACCGCGGACCGCTCGGGCCCGCGATCAGGGCTCAGGCGGCGTTCTCGCGGAACGGGTCGTGGTCGGCGAGGATCCTCTCCATGCGCGCCTTGTCGAGCCGGGTGTAGATCGCCTGGTCCTCCTGGTTGTCCCGGATGACCTTGGCGAGGGTGAACGCCGAGGAGACCAGGAACAGCGTCGTCATGCCGATGAAGGCGCGCATCCACGGGTCGCCGGGCATGTAGAGGACCGCGAAGAGCAGGCCCAGGAGGGCCGTGGCGAAGGAGATACCGGCCTGGGCGAAGAAGGCGGCGGTGTTCTTGCTGCTCGTGGTGACCGGACCGTTGTTGCTCATCGTGGGCGCTCCTCGGCGTCTCGGGGTCGATGTCCCAACTCTCGCCGCGATCGACCCGACGCCGCGTGAGTAGTGCTACTCATCTGCCGGCCGGGCAGTACTCAACCCTCGGGCGAGACGATGCCGGTGCGCGGGCCCGTGGCGGTGGCGCTGATCGCCCGGGGAGGGGGCAGGATGGTGAGCATGCCTGAGGACCGCGCAGACCACAGTGACGAGCAGGGGCCGGACGGCGACTGGCTGGTTGCCGGCGGCGGTGGCCCACGAGACGTGGCCGAGCACTACGACGGCTGGGCCGAGAGCTACGACAGCGACCTGGTCGCCTGGTCCTACCAGGCGCCCGGCCGGGTCGCCCACACCGTCATGGCCCAGCGGCCCGACGCCGCCTCGGTGCTCGACGTGGGCTGCGGGACCGGGATGGTGGCGGCGGCACTGCGTGCGGTCGGATCGCGAGCCCAGATCACCGGCCTCGACATCTCCGAGAGCTCGCTGCGCGTCGCCGAGCGCTCCGGGCACTACTCCCTGCTCGAGGCAGTGGACCTGCAGCAACCGCTGCCGCTCGAGGACGACTCGGTCGAGGTCCTCGTGTGCGTCGGGGTGATGACCTACCTGCCGGACACCGAGGCGGTGTGGCGCGAGTTCGCCCGCGTCACACGACCCGGTGGGCTCGTGGTGCTGACCCAGCGCGAGGACCTCTGGACGCCGCGCGAGTGTCGCGGTGTGATCAACCGGATGGTCGCCGACGGTGTCTGGACCCCGCTCGACATCAGCGGACCGGCGCCGTACCTGCCGCACGCCGACGGGGAGCTGGGAAGCCTGGGTGCCTACTACCTGACCGCCGAGGTCCGGTGACCCCACGCCCCTGGCTGTCCGTTGTCGCCGACCTGATGTGTGTCCTCGCCCTGGCTCTCGGGGGCCGCTCGGCGCACGAGCCGGGCGAGTCGGTTGCCGTGGTCGCCGTGATCGCCTGGCCCTTCGCCCTGGGCGCACTGGCAGGGCACGGCCTGCTGCGTCTGAGGGGGCTGCGGGCGTCGCTCCTCGACCGAGCTGGTCCCCGGAGGCCTCGTGGTGCTGGCGACGACCTACGCCGTCGGCATGGTGCTACGAGCAGCGACCGGCCGGGGCACCGCGGTGGCGTTCCTGATCGTGGCCGCGGGATTCCTCGCCCTCACCATGCTCGGCTGGCGACTGCTCCGCCGCACGGTCGCGAGCCGCCGCTGACCTCGGGCGTCGCGGTTCACCGCCGACCCGCGATCACGCACAATCGAGGCATGGCCCTCGATCCTCGCCCCCGTGTGCTCGTGCTCGACGTCAACGAGACCTTGTCCGACCTCAGCCACCTGCGCAAGGGCGTGGAGTCCGCCGGGATCCACTGGACCCTGGTCGACCTGTGGTTCGCCCGGGTGCTGCGCGACGGGTTCGCGCTGGCCACCCTTGGTGAGTCGGCGGGCTTCGCCGACATCGCGCGCCACACGCTGCGCTCGCTCGCGCCCGACCTGGACGACGAGACCGTGGACAGCTTCATCGGGACCTTCACCAAGCTCCCGCTGCACCCGGACGTCGCACCGGGCCTGCGGGCTGTGGTCGCCCGGGGCGTGCCGGTCGTGACGTTGAGCAACGGCTCGGCGTCGGTCGCCGAGTCCCTGCTGGAGCTCGCGGATGTCCGCGACCTGGTCGGTCAGGTGCTGACCGTGGAGACCGCCGGAGTGTGGAAGCCGGCAGGCGCGGCGTACGGGGTGGCGCTGGAGGCGACCGGGGTCGAGGCCCACGAGGCCGCGATGGTCGCCGTGCATCCGTGGGACCTGCACGGTGCCGCCCGTGCCGGCATGCGCACCGTCTGGATCAATCGTCACAGCGACAGTTATCCAGAGTACTTCGCGGCGCCGGACCTGATCGTCAGCTCCTTCGAGCAGCTCGCGGCCCAGCTGGGTTGACCCCGGTCAGGACGTCACCAGCTCCAGGAACTCCGGACAGACGGCGTCGGCCGCTGCTGTCGCGCGCTTGAGCGTCAACCGGTCGTCGCCGACCACCGAGCAGCGCAGGCCCCGTCCGTCCACGACTGTGACGTAGGCGACCTGGGTGTAGCCCGACTGGTAGCTGCTCGGCTTGCTGACCTGCGGTCGCGAGCAGCTGACGACCAGTCCTCCGCCGCTCCAGGAGGAGCCGGCGTCGCTCTCGTCGCACTGTCCACCGGTGCCGAGCAGAGCCGTGGTGGTGGCGGCGGACGCCAGGTCCTCGACACCCTCGTCGGCCATCGTCGAGCCTGTGATCAGCAGGCCCACCGAGACCGGCGCTCGCGAGGTGGGCGCTCGGTACTCGCACGACCACCCGGTGGAGGGCACCTTGGGGCCGCCCGGGATCTCGGCGTACTCCTGCCCCGGCTCGAGCTCTCGGACCAGCGAGACCCCGGTGATGTCGAGCGCCCGGCCGATCGAGTCGGCCTCGACCTCGTCGCAGAACCGCCCGGCCGAGACCGAGGCCGACCGGCTCGGCTCCGACGTCTCCGGCGATGCCGGTGACTCCCGCCCCGGCGACTCGGAGGTCTGCGCTGTCGCGGCCGGCTCAGGGGTCGACGGTGAGGACGAGCTCGGCGTCTCGTCGGAGCTGCAGGACGTCAGGCAGCCCAGGGCCAGCGCAGCGCCGGCCGCGATCGTCAGCCGTCGCATGGTGGCTCCCCTCCGAGACGCGACCCGGTGTCGCTGCCTGCGCCCAGCCTAGGTCTCGATGCCTGCGCATCCCGGTCGGAAGCGGCCGTGTCGGAGACCTCTGCAGGCGCGCCGTAGGGTCGGGTCATGTCCGACTCAGCAGAGACCGACGGCTCGGCGATCAGCCGGTTGCTCGCCAGCACCCGAACCGGTCTCGCCAGGGTCCGGCCCGACGAGCTCGAGACGGTCCGGGCGCAAGGCGCAATGATCGTCGACATCCGCCCGCTCGGGCTGCGGGTGCGCGACGGCGACCTGCCCGGCTCGGTGGTGGTGGACCGCAACCAGCTGGAGTGGCGGCTCGACCCCTCCAGTCCGCACCGTCTCGCCGAGGCCGACGACCCGCAGCGACGCATCGTGCTGGTGTGCGACGAGGGGTACGCCTCCAGCCTGGCCGCTCACACCCTGCAGCAGCTCGGGCTGTCGAACGCGACCGACCTCGACGGTGGCTTCCAGGCCTGGCTCGCACTGCGCGGCTGAGCCCGGATTTTGCCGGCACGGTTGAGTGGGCCTCTCATGCGGATCTTCTTCACCGGAGGCAGCGGCAAGATCCGGGAGCAGTTCTACGACGGCGTCGAGCTGCGCCGACAGCGGCTAGCTCGTCGTCCCTGTCTTCTTGCTGGCTGCCTTCTTGGGCTCAGTCTTCTTGGACTCAGTCTTCTTGGGCTCAGACTTCTTGGACTCAGTCTTCTTGGGCTCGGACTTCTTGGCCGGGGCCTTCTCCGCCGTGGACCTCTTGCTCGGCTGACCGCCGCGGCGACCCTTCAACCGCACCCATACCTGCCCCTGCCCGCTCTCGGAGGTGACGGTCTTGGTCTCCAGGTAGTGCTGCCCCCCGACCAGGTCGCCCAGCCGGGTGAAGCCGTAGGTGCGGGGGTCGAACGAGGGGTCCGTGCGGTTGAGGTGCGCACCCAACGCGGAGAGCGAGACCCAGTCCTCGTCATCGGAGGGCACGCGGTTGAGGGCCTTGCTCAGCATGCTGTGCAGCGACGGGCCCTCGTTGGACTCCGCGGACGGCTCCGACGCCGGCTCGCTGGCGGTGCCCAGCACCTCGACGTAGACGAACTTTTCGCAGGCCTCGACGAAGGCCTTCGGGGTCTTGCGCTGTCCCACGCCGATCACCCGACGACCCGCCTCACGCAGTCTCGTCGCGAGCGGTGTGAAGTCGCTGTCGCTCGAGACCAGTGCGAACCCCTCGACGTTGCCTGAGTAGAGCAGGTCCATCGCATCGATGATGAGCGCGGAGTCGGTGGCGTTCTTGCCCACGGTGTAGGCGAACTGCTGCTGCGGCGAGATCGCGTTGCCCAGCAGCTGCTCGCGCCAGCCGCTCAACCGCGGATTGGTCCAGTCGCCGTAGGCCCGCTTGACGGTGATCGTGCCGTAGCTGGCCAGCTCTTCGAACATCTCCTTGACCAGCTTCGCGGAGGTGTTGTCGGCGTCGATCAGGACCGCGAGGCGGTTGAGGTCGCTCATGGGGGCATTCTGCTCGGTCGGTGAGGCGGGGCCGACGCCGGAGGGGTGCGACGGCATGCAGCCGCCAGACCGAGTGGCTCCCCGGGGGCAGCAGCAAGCCGTCGAGGTGACCCGGGTCAGTCCCGCTCGACGAGCCGGATCGCTGATGGCGCAACCAGTCCGGCGGCCACGATCCGACGCAGCGTCTCCGCCCATCTCTCGGGCGCACCGCACTCGACCAGTCGCGCCCAGGCCTCGCGCGCCCGCGCCTCGTGACCGGCGTCGCCCAGCGCGAGCGCGAGCTCGAAGGGGATCGCAGGGTCCCCCGGCACCAGCGCCATGGCCTCGGCACCCCGTTGCTCGGCTCCCGCGACGTCGCCCGCGCTCAGCAGCTCGTCGAGGTTCTCCACCAGGTCGTAGGCCCAGGCGACCCGTTCGAGCCGCCGCAGCTCGGGCAGGGGTTCGGTGCTGTCGTCGACCCGGACGTCGACCACGACGTCGACGAGGGGGTCACCGGTGGCCTCGGCCCGCGCGACCACCAGGGCCGCGGCCTGGCGGCCTCGCACGTCACCACCGAGCGCCTCCGCGGCGTCGAGGGCGTCCAGGATCCTCGACGACAGCCGTCCGGTCGAGCTGGTGAAGGCCTGGGCCATGGCGTCGGGCACGCCGACGCCGGCCATCATGTTGGCCTGGGCGCAGAAGCCCTCGCCCACCACGTGTCCGGCCTCGGCGATGCAGGCCTCGCCGGTGTGTGCGGCGACGTCGCCGGCAGCCGAGACCACGCCGACCTGGCGAACCGCCCGCTGCTCGTCCGCGGCGATCGACTTCGCCAGGGCCTGCTCCGGCCACAGACCCGCGCGCAGTCCGTCGAGCACCCGCGAGCCGTGCGCCATCAGGACCACCGACTGGGTGGCCACGACCCCCACTCCCGGCTCGAGGTAGCGGCTCACCCGCCCCACCGCCGGTACGGCGCTGGCGATGCCCATGCCGAGCATCCCGGTCTCGGGGCAGCGGGCCACGATGGAGTAGGTCATGACCCGCCACCCTGCCGCCGGGCTCGCGCCGTGTCCAGGGTGGTCGAGGCGCCTGTACAACTGCTCCGAAGGCGCGAATGATCGTGGGGTGGCCACACGACGCCTTGCAGTCGGCCTGACGCCCATGGAGACGCGGCGTCCGGTCGTGCTGCACCTGGCGGACCGCGCAGAGGCCCTGGGGTACGACGCCTTCTTCGTCGCCGAGGGGTGGGGGCACGACGCGGGAGCGCTGCTCGCGGAGATCGCCACTCGCACCCAGCGGATCAGCCTGGGCACCGGGATCCTCAACGTGTGGGGGCGGTCCGCGGGCACCCTCGCCATGCTCGCTGCGACGCTCGCCGAGGTGACGTCGGGGCGCTTCGTGCTGGGTCTCGGTGCCGGGAGTCCGCCGCTCGCCGAAGGCCTCCACGACACCGAGTTCGTGCGACCGGTCCACCGGCTCGACGTCACCACCCGCCAGGTGCGGCGCCTGCTGGAGGGCCACCGGCTCGCCCCGAGCCACGAGAGCGGCACCCACCCGCTGCGGTTGGCGGTCCGGCCGGAGCGGGCGGTCCCGATCCACCTGGCTGCCCTGGGCCCGCGCGCGGTGCGCCTGGCCGGCGAGCTCGCCGACGGGTGGGCGCCCTTCCTGCTCCCCCGCTCGGGTCTCGAGGAGCACCTCGCGCTGCTCGACGACGGGGCGACGCGGCGAGAGGGCCGCCCACCCCCGGTGGTCGCCCCGTGCATCCCGGCTGCGGTCGCGGACGATCCCGATGCGGCTGACGAGCTGGCCTCCTGGTGGGTCGCGTTCTACCTGACCAGCATGGGCCCGCTCTACCGCGAGACCCTGATCCGGCTGGGCCACCGGCGCGCGGTCGAGGACGTGCTCGCGGCCAATCCGACCAGCCGCACCTTCGAGGTCCCGGACTCTGCCCGGGATGTCGTGGACGAGCTCACTCTCCGGGGAGACGGCGAGCAGGCGCACGCAGCCCTCGACGGCTGGTACGACGCAGGAGCCCAGCTGCCCACGGTCGTCCTCCCGCCGGGCCGCCCGGTCGAGCTGCTCGACCGCATGCTCGAGGTGATGGCCGGCTCAGCGCAGCAGGCAGGACGCGTGAGCGGGCAGCACGACCTGGCCGCGACGCAGGGTGACGCCGGCGGGTGAGTGCCAGAGCACCTGCCAGGGGTGCTCCTCGTCACCGAGGTCCACCACGACCTCCTCCTCGCCGAGGTTGACCACCGCCGCGACCCCGGGAGCCGCGACGCCGCGCCGCATCAGCAGCCACCGCTCGTCCTCGTCGACGACGCAGGACGTGTGTCGCAGGTCGGGGTCGGTGAGCTCGGGAAGTGCGCGACGCAGCCTGATCAGTCGCCGGTAGGTCTCCAGCAGGAGAGCGTGCTCGCCGGTGGCGGGCTCGGACCAGTCCAGGGTCGAGCGCTGGTACGTCGCCGGGTCCTGGGGGTCGGGCACCTCGATGTCACCCCAGTCCATCGCCTCGAACTCGCGCCGGCGACCGAGGCTGACCGCTTCACCGAGCTCGGGCTCGGGATGGGAGGTGAAGAACTGGAACGGCGTGGAGGCGCCCCACTCCTCACCCTGGAACAGCATCGGCGTGAAGGGCCCCGCCAGCGTCAGCAGCGCAGCGGCAGCGAGCTGGTCGAGGTCGAGGCTCTCGGTCAGCCGGTCGCCTCGCGCGCGGTTGCCGACCTGGTCGTGGTTCTGGCTGCACACCACCAGCCGCCAGCCGGGCATGGTCCTCACGTCGATCGGGCGACCGTGCTCACCGCCACGGAACGTCGACCAGGTGCCGTCGTGGAAGAAGCCGCGCTCGAGCACCTTGGCCAGCGCGGACAGGGGCGCGAAGTCGGCGTAGTAGCCCTGGGTCTCCCCCGTCAGGGCCACGTGGAGCGCGTGGTGGAAGTCGTCGCTCCACTGCGCGTCGATACCGGTGCCGCCACCCTCGCGCGGCGTCACGAGCCGGCTGTCGTTGAGCTCGGACTCGGCGATCAGGGTGAGCGGTCGGCGCTGCTGCGCCGAGAGCTGCGCCACCTCCAGGGCCATCTCCTCCAGCAGGTGCACCTCGGAGTCGTCGGACAGTGCGTGGATCGCATCCAGCCGCAGGCCGTCGAGGTGGAAGTCCTCCAGCCACATCCGGACGTTGTCGAGGATCATCGCCCGCACCTCGCCGCTGCCCTCGCCGTCGAGGTTGACCTGGGAGCCCCAGGTGTTCTCACCCTCGGTGAGGTAGGGCCCGAACTCCGGCAGGTAGTTGCCCGAGGGCCCCAGGTGGTTGTGGACCACGTCCTGCACCACGGCCAGCCCGCGCTGGTGGCAGGCATCGACGAATCGCTGGTACGCCGCCGGGCCGCCGTACGGCTCGTGGACGGCCGACCAGGCCACCCCGTCGTAGCCCCAGCCGTGGGTGCCGTTGAAGGCGTTGACCGGCATCAGCTCGACCACGTCGACGCCGAGGTCGCGGAGGTGGTCGAGCCGCTCGACCGCCGAGTCGAGCGTGCCTTCGGGGGTGAACGTGCCGACGTGCAGCTCGTAGACCACCGAGCCCGCCAGCGGGCGCCCCGTCCAGTCGCCGTCACCCCAGGCGTACGCCGACGCGTCGAAGGTCCGCGACAGGCCGTGCACGCCGTCGGGCTGGCGTCGCGAGCGAGGGTCGGGCAGGACACGGTCGGACTCGTCGAGGACGTAGCCGTAGTCCTGCTCGCCCAGTGGCTCGGGCCCGTCGACCGTCCACCAGCCGGCGTCGGTCGCCACCATCGGGAGCGTCCGGTCACTCACGCGCAACGACACCGACCGGGCGTGGGGTGCCCAGAGGTCGAAGCGACGCCGCCGTCCTGGGTCGTCGCGCACCAGCAGGGCCACCGGGTACGACGTCAGCAGGTCGGCGAGCGCGACCTGGCCGTGGTGCGCAGTGGCGGTGAGAGCATCGACCCACGGCCCGGGGGGCAGCGTCAGGGTGGTCTCGCCCCAGCCCGCGGCGACGCCGGTCGACAGCCTGGTCGCCACCGTGACCGCGCCACCACGGTCGAAGGCGAAGACGTGGTCGGCCTTGTCCCCCTGCGCCACCAGGGGGGTGTAGCCGCAGAAGAGCTCGGGGCGGTCACGGCGCAGCGTCAGTGCGAGGTGGGTGAGCAGCAGCTTCGCGCCACCCGCGTCGTCGAGCCCGCCAGGCACCGGCCGCTCCCCCGAGCGCACCTGCGTGAGCAGCGCCTCGCGCCGCTCGAAGTCGACCGGGCGGCGGTTGTCGGGATCGACCAGGCTCTGCTCCCACAGCTCGCTGCCCTGGTAGACGTCGGGGACGCCGGGCGCGGTCAGCGTGACGATGCGTGAGCCGAGCGCGTTGCTCCAGCCGGCCGGGACGACCGCCGCAAGCACCTCCTCGAGCACGGTGCGCACCTCGGCGTCCTCGTGGGCCGCGGTCACGCACGCGTGCATGGCCGCTTCGTAGTCGGCATCCGGATCGATCCAGGTGGTGTGCTCCGAGGCCTCGCGCATCGCCTTCTCGGCGTAGGCGTGGAGTCGGTCGGTCGAGGCGGGCCAGGCGCCGAGGACGGCCTGCCAGAGCAGGTTGGCGAAACCGGGATCGGGCACCGGCACCAGCTCGAGCAACCGGTCGAGCGAGCGCTCCCAGAGCTCAGGCACCTCCGAGAGCGCGGTGATCCGGGCTCGCACGTCCTCGCCCCGCTTGGTGTCGTGCGTCGAGCCGGCAGTCATCGCAGCCGGCCAGTGTTGTTGTCGATACGACAACAATTCGTGAAGCTCCGTCGGCCCGAGGGAGAAGACGCTGGGGTCTCCTCCGACCTCGTTGAGCGAGGTCAGCCGCGACCACCGGTAGAACGAGCAGTCCTCCACGCCTTTGGCCATCACCATGCCGCTGGTCTGCTGGAACCGCTGCGCGGCCTGGGAGGCGCCGTCGTGGAGCACGGGTGCGACGGCGTCGAGGGTCTCGGCGAGGTCGGGTCGACGCTCCCGGGCCTCGGCGAAGGCCTGGTCGAGGTGCTCGCGACCGAGCGGCAGGTAGGAGCGGTAGACCGGGAAGCAGGCCAGGAGCTCGGCGACGGCGTCGACGAGGGGGGCGTGGTCTCGCGAGGTCTCGCCGAGCTCGACCGAGGAGGGTGGCGCCACCGACGGGGCCAGCTCGCGCGCGATCCGCCGCACCTCGGAGCCGAGCGCCCCGTCGGCGACGTCGCGCTTGCGGTCGTGGACCAGGGCCTCCCAGTCCACCGGCTCGCCGCGCAGCCGGGCCTCCAGGTCGTCGAGAGGCTGCTGGGCGGTCGGATCGACGAAGAGCCGGTCGATCACCGCCATCGCGTCGTACCCAGTGGTGCCGGCGGTGGCCCACTCGCCGGGCAGCTCCTCCCCCGGCTCCAGGATCTTCTCGACCAGCACGTAGGCGCCACCGGTCAGGGAGGCGAGGTCGTCGAGGTAGCGACCGGGCTCGCGCAGCCCGTCGGGGTGGTCGATGCGCAAACCGTCCACCAGCCCGTCGGCGAACCACCGCGCGATCTGCTCGTGGGACCGGGCGAACCACTCGCCGTCCTCGACCCGGATCGCCGCCAAGGTGTTGATCGCGAAGAAGCGCCGGTAGTTGAGGTCGGTGTCGGCGCGACGCCACGAGATCAGCTCATAGTGCTGCCGGGCGTGCACCTGGTCGGGGTCGACCTCCACACCCGGGTCGGCAGTCCCGGGAGCGAGCGGGAACCGGTTGTCGTGGTAGAGCAGCTCGCCCCCCACGACCTCGAGGTTGGCGATGCGCCCGTCGGGCAGCAGGTCGTCGTCACCGACGACGGGAATGCGCACGCGCCCGTCCGAGATCTCCCAGTCGATGTCGAAGGCGGAGGCGAACTCCGACCCCGGCCCCAGGGTGAGCACGTCCCACCACCACTCGTTCTCCCACGGCCGGGCGATGCCGACGTGGTTGGGCACGACGTCGACCAGCACCCCCATGCCGAGCCGGCGGGCCTCGGTGGAGAGGGCGCGCAACCCCGAGGCGCGACCGCGCGAGGGGTCGATGCGGAGTGGTCGGCCACGTCGTAGCCGTGGTCGCTGCCGGACTCCGAGGCCAGCAGCGGCGAGAGGTAGACCCAGTCCACCCCGAGCTCGCGCAGGTAGCGCAGTCTCCGGGCGGCCTCCAGCAGGTCGAAGTCCTCGGTGATCTGGAGGCGGTAGGTGCTGACGGGCTGGCGCACGCCACGACGGTACCCAGTGGGTCCGAGCATCGTCGGGGCGGCCGGTCCGGCCGCTCGTGGCGTTCACCACGTCACACCCATCCGGGTGGGTTTGCGTGCGAACCTGGGAGGCGACCCTGACCACACCACCGAGCACTGGGAGCCTGCCCCGCATGACCACGTTGAACGACTTCTCCGCGACCCGCCTGGACGGCAGCGACGAGGATCTCGCCCAGTACGCCGGCAAGGTGGTGCTCGTGGTCAACACCGCCTCCCAGTGCGGCTTCACCCCGCAGTTCGAGGGCCTCGAGGAGCTCTACCAGCGCTTCGGCGACCAGGGCTTGGTGATCCTTGGTTTCCCGTGCAACCAGTTCGGCGACCAGGAGCCCCACGACGCGGACGGCATCGGCGCCTTCTGCCAGAAGAACTACGGCGTGAGCTTCCCGATGTTCGAGAAGATCGAGGTCAACGGCGGCGACGCCCACCCGCTCTACAGCTGGCTGCGCGATGCGCGTGGCGGGCTCTTCGGCGACAAGATCAAGTGGAACTTCACCAAGTTCCTGCTCGGGCGCGACGGTCAGGTCATCTCGCGCTACAGCCCGATCGTGAAGCCGGAGAAGATCGCGCCCGACATCGAGAAGGCGCTGCGCGCCGGCGCCGCCGCCTGAGCCGACCCCGAGTCACCGAGCGGACGAGCCCGCACCAACGGGTCGTACCGGCACTCGCCCGCAGTAGTCGGTCATCTTCGATGATGTTGGCCCAGGAACGAGATATTCCGTCGTCCGTCGGCGGCCAGTCGTCGAGGTGCTGGACGCTCAGCGTGGCGCGTCGTGGTTGCCCAGGGCCAGCGAGGCGGCAACCGAGTAGTCCGCCTCGTCCTCGGGGTCGAGGTGCTCGCGCAGGACCAGGACGCTGCGGGCGAAGAGCTTGACCTCGGCGCCCGCCTGGTGCGGCTCCGGGGCGAGAGCGGCGCCGGCGGTGTCGATCACCTCGTCCCACGCCTCGGCGTACTCGTCCTGGGGGAGCACGACGGTCACGTCCTCGTGCCCGCCGTTGAAGTAGAGCAGGAAGTGGTCGTCGGTGATCCGGTTGCCCGTCTGGTCGAGCCCTGCGATGCCGTGGCCGTTGAGGTACATCCCCACGACCCTGCCGACGCCGCCTCCTCCGTCGCCACTCTCGTCCCAGTCGTGCTGCTCCATGGGGTGACCTTCGGGGTGCAGCCACACGATGTCGTTGAGGCGCTCCCCCTCGCCCTCGCCGGTGCGCACGGTGGTGCCGGTGAAGAAGCGCTTGCGCCGGAAGGTCGGGTGCTCGGCGCGCAGCCGCGCCACCGTCGCGGTGAACTCGACCAGCGGGCGGTCGAGCTTGTCCCAGTGCATCCAGCTGATCTCGGAGTCCTGGGCATAGGTGTTGTTGTTGCCCTGCTGGCTGCGGCCGCTCTCGTCGCCGTGGAGCAGCATCGGCACGCCCTGACTGAGCAGGAGGGTGGTGATGAAGTTGCGCTGCGCCCGCGCTCGCAGAGCCAGCACCTCGATGTCGTCGGTCGGGCCCTCCGCGCCGTGGTTCCAGGAGCGGTTGTGGCTCTCCCCGTCGCGGTTGTCCTCACCGTTGGCGTCGTTGTGCTTCTCGTTGTAGGACACGAGGTCGCGCAACGTGAAGCCGTCGTGAGCGGTGACGAAGTTGATGCTCGCGAACGGGCGTCGGCCCGACTGCTCGTAGAGGTCGGAGGACCCCGCGAGCCTGCTGGCGAACTCACCGATCACCGGCTCCCCGCGCCAGAAGTCGCGCACCGTGTCGCGGTACTTGCCGTTCCACTCCGACCACTGCGGTGGGAAGTTGCCGACCTGGTAGCCGCCGGGGCCGACGTCCCACGGCTCGGCGATCAGCTTCACCTGGCTGACCACCGGATCCTGCTGGACGAGCTCGAAGAAGGTCGCGAGCCGGTCGACGTCGTAGAACTCACGCGCGAGCGCCGAGGCGAGGTCGAAGCGGAACCCGTCGACGTGCATCTCGGTGACCCAGTAGCGCAGCGAGTCCATGATCAGCTGCAGTGAGTGGGGGTGGCCCACGTTCAGGGAGTTCCCGGTGCCGGTGTAGTCCATGTAGTACTGCTGCTGGTCGTCGACGAGCCGGTAGTAGGCGGAGTTGTCGATGCCCTTGAAGCTCAGCGTCGGGCCGAGGTGGTTGCCCTCGGCGGTGTGGTTGTACACCACGTCGAGGATCACCTCGATGCCCGCGGCGTGCATCGCCTTGACCATCGCCTTGAACTCCTGGACCTGCTGGCCACCGTGGCGCACCGAGGCGTAGTCGGCGTGCGGGGCGAAGAAGCCCAAGGTGTTGTAGCCCCAGTAGTTGCGCAGGCCCTGGTCGAGCAGCGTGCTGTCCTGCACGAACTGGTGCACCGGCATCAGCTCGACCGCGGTCACCCCCAGCTTGGTGAGGTGGTCGACCACCGAGGGGTGGGCCAGTCCCGCATAGGTGCCCTGCATCGGCTCGGGGACGTCGGGATGGAGCTTGGTGAGCCCCTTGACGTGGGCCTCGTAGATCAACGACTCGTTGTAGGGCACGTGGGGGCGGCGGTCACCCTCCCAGTCGAAGTACGGGTTGATGACCACGCCGAGCATCATGTGCGGCGCGGAGTCCTCATCGTTGCGCTTGCTCGCCGAGAGCGCGTTCTTCTCCGACCCGGCGGTGCTCGCACCGAAGTCGTAGGAGAACAACGACTGGTCCCAGGTGATCTCCCCGTCGGTGGCCTTCGCGTAGGGGTCGAGCAGCAGCTTGTGGGGGTTGCACCGCAGCCCGCTCCCGGGGTCGTAGGGACCGTGCACCCGGTAGCCGTAGCGCTGCCCGGGCTGCACCTGCGGCAGGTAGCAGTGCCACACGTGGGCGTCGACCTCGGTGAGCTCGATCCGGGTCTCCTGCCGGTCCTCGGAGAACAGGCACAGCTCGACCCGCTCGGCGACCTCGCTGAACAGCGCGAAGTTGGTGCCGGTGCCGTCGAACGTGGCACCCAGCGGGTAGGGATGGCCGGGCCAGGCGTGCAACGAGCCCCCTCCTGATCGACCGGGCGGAACCGGGGGAAGTGGCCCGCGCATGAGTGCAAAAGGCTACCCGCCTCGTGTCGACCGGTGTGACGTGCCCCGGGGTGGAGCTGAGGAGCCCGGGGGTGGTGAGGTCAGCGCTGAGGAAGCTCAGCCGGGGAGCGAGGCAGGCGGACCTCGAAGGTGCTCCCCTCACCCAAGGCCGAGCGCAGCGTGATCGAGCCGCCGTGGCGCTCGACGATGCGTCGTACGATCGCCAGACCCAGGCCGCTGCCCGGCAGGGCGAGCGCCTCGGGGTTGGAGGAGCGGTCGAACTCGTTGAACAGCGAGTCGATGTCGCCGGTCGCGATCCCGATGCCGGTGTCGCTCACCCGGAGCACGACGTCGTCGCCCATGTCGTCGGCGACCACCACGACAGTGCCGCGTTGGGTGTACTTCAGCGCGTTGCCGACCAGGTTGTGCACGAGGACCTCGAGGTCGCTGCCCTCACCCTCGATCACCAGGCCGGGCTTGATGCCGCTGGTGTCCAGCTCGAGGTCGTCGCGCTCGCCCCGGTGCAGCTCGGCGGCGGCGTGCACCAGGTCGGCGAAGTCGAGCAGCTCGGGCTTGAAGGTGCGCGCAGGGTCGCGCACCCGCGCCAGCAGCAGCAGGTCGGAGGTCAGCTTCTCCAGACGTCCGGCATTGCGGCTGATGGCGTTCACGCTGCGCGTCGGGGCGTCGGCGTCGCGCAGCAGCTGGACGTGGCCCTGGATCGCCATGAGGGCGTTCTTCAGCTCATGGGTCAGGGTGGCGATCATCTCGGCCTTGTAGGCGTCGAGCTCGCGCAGCTCGGTGACCAGGCGCTGCTCCTGCTGGTGGAGCCGGGCCCGCAGCATGCTGCGACCGACCTCGGCGCCGATGTCGCCCATGGTCTCGATCTCCGAGGTGCTCCAGGCCTGCCAGGGGTCGGAGCGGAGCAGGGTGACGACCGCGAGCGTCTCGGTGCCCGCGCCGACCGGCACGATCAGGGCACTGCCGACGCCCAGCATCTTCAAGGAGAGCAACGCCCGGTCGTGCAGCTCGGCCGCCTGCTGGTCCGAGGGCCGCTCGGCGAGCGAGTTGATCTCCCACACCGTGCGCTGATCCCAGCACTCGCGCACCTTGCGGTCGCGTTCGGCCCTGGTCAGCGGCAGCGCCTCGGTGACGATCGGCATCGAGCGCACCTGCGGGAGCTCGGGGTCGATCACGCGGGCCTGCACCACGTCGGCGCGCAGACCGGTGCGCAGCGGCTCGTGGATCACGTCGAGGATCCGGTCGACCTCCACCTCGTGGGTCGCATGGGCCGTCACCGCCCGGCGTACCTCCGCCAACCGCACGCCGTCCCGGAGCCGCTCGCGCTCCTGGGCGTGGTGGATCGCCTGACCGGCTTGCACAGCGAAGAGCTCGAGCACCTGGCGCTTGACCACGTCGGGACGTCGGCCGTCGGCCGGCTCGTCGACGCTGAGCACGCCGATCAGGCCACCCGTGGGGCCGGGCAGCGGCACGTAGAGGGCGTCCAGCGGGTGCCAGGCGTCGGGCCCCTCCGCGACCTCGATCTCCGGGACGTAGCTGTAGGAGGCGTCGGGAGGGAGCCGGTCGTGGGGCATGAACCGCAGCAGGCCCCAGCGCTCGGAGGCGTCCATCTCGTCGAAGAAGCCCTTGGCCGGGGTGCGCCTGCCCATGAGCGCACGACGCACCTGCGGGCTACCGGCGACCGCGACGGCCTCCATGTGACCGAACGGGTCGATCCGGTCGATCACGGCGACCTGGAAGCCCAGGGTCTCCACGACCCCCTCGGCGATGGCGTTGAGCACCTCGGCCAGGTCCTGGACCGCATGCACCTTGGTGATCAGGTGGTGCAGGTTGAGCAGGGCTGACGCCTCATGACGCGGGCGCGTCCCAGCCTCGTTCATGCCTTGCTCCCCACCAGTGCCACCGAGGGCTCAACGGTAGCGCGCAGGGCGCCCGGTTTCTCCGGTTCAGGACGCAGGACATCTCGCCAGGTGCAGGTGGGCCACGGGGAGGAGGCGATTCACCCCCCGAACGGGGGACTCCTCGGCGTGCAGCGGGTCAGGACCCGGTGACTGCCTGGTCGAGCCGCTGCAGGGAGTCGGCCATCTGGTCCTCGCTGATCAGCGGGAACAGGCCCTTGGCCAGCAGCGCCTCGTCGGTGACCTGGCTCCAGTCGTAGGTGTGGCGCACGAGGGTCCGGTCGGAGCCCTGGGACTCCAGCTCCCAGACCCACCGCCAGCCCTTGGGCTCGGTGCCGGAGGGGGCGGTCGCCCAGGCCAGGAGCCGGTTCTCGTCGAAGCCGACGACGTGGTTGTCGGTGCGGTACTCCCCACCCATGTGGTCGCCGGCCATGTCCATCGTGAACTGGTCGCCGGCCTTCTCGATCCGGTCGCCCTTGGCCACGGCCTGGATGAAGCCGGAGCCGTCGAGCTCCTTGTGCCGGTCGGGATTGGTCAGGACCTCGAAGATCGCGTCGCTGGGGGCGTTGATGGTGCGCTCGACCACGAGCTGGTTCTCAGTCATGTAGTCAGCCTTGCCTACCCCCGGGCCCGGCTAAACGTGGCCTCGCCCTCACTGCCGGGCCGGGTGCCAGGTCGGGTCGCGCCCGATCAAAGCGATCAGCTTGGTCTGGGGGTCCGCGTCGTCGGGGACGGGGACCCGCGGGCCGAACTGTCCGGAGCCGGCGAGCATGTCGGCCATCGGCTCCATCCCCGCGAAGGCCTCGCGGCAGAAGTCCGGCGGCAGGGTGTCGTCCTGACCGGTCGCCCGCGCCAGGTCCCAGGTGTGCATCACCACGTCGCTGGTGTAGAAGCGGTCGACCGCCTGCTCCAGCGGCAGCGTGCCGAGGAAGTCGCTGGAGTACGTCGCCCCGCCCGGCGAGTCCACGAGCCGCTGCACCTGGGAGGCACGGGCCGCCCAGGAGTCGGCCAGGTCGTCGTCGGTCAGCGACACCGCGTCCAGGCTCACCCCGGCGCCGTGCTCCAGGAATCCGGGAAACCACTCCAGCAGGTGGTGGACCACGTCGCGCGCCTGCCACTGCGCGACCGGCGTCACCGCGTCCCAGTCGCGCACCCCGCGGACCCGGTCGGCAAACCCGGACGCCGCCGTGCGGTGCCGCTCGGCGGGGGTCTGCGGCCAGGCGAGGCTCATCCGAGCTCCCCCGAGGCGAGCAGGTCGTCGAGCGTGGCGTAGCCGTCGTTCACGCCGGCCTCCATGCCGCTGGCGAGCCAGGCATTGCGGTCCTCGAACGAGTCGACCAACGACTGGGCGTGGAGCCGGGTTCGGCCGTCGGCGAGCTCCTCGAACCACAGCGTCTCCAGCGAGACGCCCTCGGGCATGCCCTCCCAGGTGAAGGTCTGCACGATCCGGCGCTCGCCGATCTCGTGGAAGCACCCGTGGAAGCCCTGCGGCTCGTCGCCGGCGCGGGTGTTGAGGAAGCGCCAGGAGCCCCCGGAGCGCGCGTCCCAGTAGTCGATCTCGACCGACATGTCGGCCGGGCCGACCCAGCGGCGGTAGAGCTCGGGATCGGTGTGCGCCCGCATCAGCTGGGCGGGACTGGCGTGGAAGTCCCGGGTGATGCGGATGACGGGCAGCTCCTGGTCCGCGGTGATCGTGGCCGTCGCGTGCTCGGTCTCGGCTGGGTCGGTCTCGGCTGGGGTGGAGGTCATGATGCGTCCCTTCTCGGGTGGAACCGGTCGGTGTGGTCGGCGGTGGTGCCGTCCGCCTCGAGGTCGGCGAGGACCTCGTCGAGGCGTTGGTAGCGCTCCTCTGCCTGGCGCTGGTAGCGGGTGATCCAGGCGGTCATCAGGTCGAGGACCTGGGCCTCCAGCTGCACGGTGCGTCGCTGCCCGGCGCGGGTCTTGGCGACCAGGCCGGCCCGCTCGAGCACGGCCACGTGCTTGGAGACCGCCTGCAGGCTCATGTCGTACGGCGCCGCGAGCTCGCCGATGCTGGCCTCCCCTGCGGCAAGTCGGGCCACGAGGTCGCGGCGGGTCGGGTCGGCCAGCGCGGCGAACGCCTGGGACAGCTGCTCGGTGCTCATCGTCGCCTCCTCTCGCCGGGTCGACCCGGGCCCCTTGCTCAACCAGGTGGTTGAGGAACACTCCACCACCGAATCGTGGGATCTGTCAACCACCTGGTTGAGAACCGGCTTGGACCACCCCTCTACGCTGCCCTCGGAACGCAGGGTCGGGAGGAGGGTCCGAGTGTCCAGGCTGCTCGGCGCGCTGACGGGTCGCGGCTCGGTCTGGGTCGTGCTCGGCTGCATCCTCGGCGCCGTCGTGGTGCTGGGTCTGGTCGACCGGGCCGAGCCACCCGAGGGCCGCCTCGACGCGGTGCCGACCGGCGCCGACAGCACCGAGGGCACCGAGCTGCAGGGCGAGCTCCCGCAGGGTGAGGACAACGTCGCAGTCGTGCTCGCCACCGCCGAGGACGGCTCGAGCAGCTTGACCGGCGAGCAGGTGCAGGGCATCACCGGTGCAGTGCGAGGGCTCGACACCGAGGCCGCGCCGCTCGGCCCGCCGCTCACGCGCAGCGACGACGGGACCGCGACCATCACCGCGCTCTCGGTGCCCCAGCTCGGCAACGCGGAGAACTCCCGCTTGGTGGCCGACCTGCGCAGCGAGCTCGAGCGCGCAGCTCCGGACGGCGTCGCGATCCAGGTCACTGGTCCGGCAGCGGTCCGCGCCGACCTCTCCTCGGTCTTCGAGGGCGCGAGCCTGCGCCTGCTGCTCGTGACGGCCAGCGTGGTCGCGGTGCTGCTGGTGATCACCTACCGCAGCCCGGTGCTGTGGCTGGTGCCCGTCATCGTGATCGGACTGGCCGACCAGCTCGCGGCCGTGCTCGCGCCTCAGGTGCTCCAGGCGCTCGACATCCCCTGGGACGCCTCGACCGAGGGGATTCTCTCGGTGCTCGTCTTCGGCGCCGGCACCGACTACGCGCTGCTGCTGATCTCGCGCTACCGCGACGAGCTGCGGCTCCATGACGACCGGCACGACGCGATGCGTGCGGCCCTGGCTCCCACGGCCTCCGCGGTCATCCCCAGCGCGGCCACCGTCGTCCTCGGGCTCGTCTGCCTGCTGCTCTCGCTGATCCCGACCACCCGGGGCCTGGGCCTCGCCTGCGCCGTCGGCATCCTCATCGGCGCCTCCTTCGTGCTTGCCGTGCTCCCCGGGCTGCTCGTGCTCTGCGGCCGCTGGATCTTCTGGCCGCAGGTGCCCCGCACCTCGCAGGGCCCGGTCGACCGCTCGGGCTCGATCTGGGCACGGGTCGGTGCACGGGTCGCTGCGCGCCCGGGACTGTTCGCCGGGGGCCTGGTGGCCGTCCTCCTGGCTGCGTCCCTGGGCATCCTGCGCGTCGACACCGGGCTCAGCGACGCCGACCAGTTCCTGGAGACACCGGAGTCGATCGCCGCCGCGGAGCGGGTCTCGCAGTCCTACCCCGCCGGCACCGTCGACCCGGTCCGCGTCGTCACCCGCGACGACGCCCAGGAGGTGCTGCGCACCGCGTCCCAGGTGCCGCAGGTCGCCTCGGCCCGCCCCTCGGGGACGGGCGGCGGAGTCAGCCAGGTCGACGTCGTCCTCGACACCCGCGACCGCGAGACCAGCGAGCAGGCGATCGAGGACCTGCGCTCCGCGCTCGCGCCGTACGACGACACCCACGTCACCGGGACCGTGGCGATCGGGCTGGACACCGAGGACGCCGCCGCGCGCGACCAGCGTCTGATCATCCCGCTGATCCTCGGGCTGGTGCTGCTGGGTCTGGCCGCACTCCTGCGCTCGGTGCTGGCTCCGGTGCTGCTCGTCGCCAGCGTGGTCCTCACCTATGCGGCTGCACTGGGCATCGCCTGGGTGGTCTACACCGAGGTCTTCGACTTCGGGGCGATGGACAGCAGCGTGCCGTTGTTCGCCTTCCTGTTCCTCGTCGCCCTCGGTGTGGACTACAACATCTTCCTCGTCGCGCGCGCCGCCGAGGAGGCGCCGTCGCACGGCACCCGGACCGGCATGCTGCGGGCGCTGGCCAGCACCGGTGGGGTCATCACCAGCGCCGGTGTGCTGCTCGCGGCGGTCTTCGCCACGCTGGGCGTCCTCCCGCTGGTGGTCCTGGCCCAGCTGGGCATCGTGATCTGCATCGGCGTGCTGCTGGACACCCTGCTCGTGCGCACGGTGCTGGTGCCCGCGCTGGCGCAGTGGCTGGGCGAGAGCTTCTGGTGGCCACGCACGATCCACCGGGTGGAGCGCAGCTCCTAGGCGCTGATCGCGGAGTCCTGCTGGTCCGCCGGCCGGGTGGCCTTGAGGTGGACCGCCCAGCCCTTGCTGAGCTGGGCCGACGCCGGCGGTGCGGTCTGGAACCCGTAGCCCTGCAGCGCCGCGAGGATCGGCGAGGCGTAGGCGTCGACGTCGGCGGCGTGCTGCCACCCCGGGGGCTGGTCGAAGAGGTGCAGGGTGCCGCCCGGCTTGAGCGCGCGCCACAGCGCGGCCGTCACCGACGGAGAGCGCCACATCGGGGCCACCGAGAACCCGAAGGCCACGTCGAAGTGGGCGTCCGGCAGGCCGCACTCCTCCACCAGGCCGCAGGTGAGGACCACCGCTCCCTTGTCCAGCCACGGCCCCAGCTGGGCCTTGGCCATGTCGGTCATCAGCGGCGAGCGGTCGATCGCGGTCAAGGACCCCGCCTCACCCACCAACTCACAGACCAGCGCCGCGGCGTGGCCGTGGCCGCACCCGACTTCGAGCACGTGGTCACCCGCTGAGACCTCGAGTCGGTCGACGGCCCAGCGGGCTCGCTCAGGTGTGGGCATCCCAGCCTCCTCTTGACCCCTCCACCGTAGGCACGTGGTCATCGCGCCGTGCGACTTCGCCCCGATTGCCCGATCTGGGACTCGCTAGCGTCGCAGCATCTGCTGCATCAGCTCGATCTCCTCGGTCTGGGCCTCGATGACGTGCTCGGCCAGCTCCGTGGCGTCCTGCGACTCCCCCTGGCGCACCTGGGTGCGAGCCATCTGGACCGCACCCTCGTGGTGCTGGATCATCAGTCGCAGCCACAGCGACTCGAAGGCGGCGCCGCGGGTGGACTCGAGCCGTTGCAGGTCGCTCTCGGCGAGCATGCCCGGCATCGCCGTTCCGGCGGTCGTCCCCGCCCCAGAGGCGGGCATCGACCCGTCCGTCGGGGGGACGTCCTCGCCCCACCCCTCGAGCCAGGCGGACATCTGCTCGATCTCGGACCTCTGGGCCTCCTCGATGTCACCGAGCAGCTTCTCGAGGCCGGCGCCGGCGCCGCGACCCTGGGCGAGGTCCACCATGCGCAGCGCCTGGGCGTGGTGCGGGACCATCCCGGTCGCGAACCTGACGTCCGCCTCGTTGTGGTCTCCCCCGGCCGGTGTCGGCTCCTCCCCGCTCCCGCAGGCGCCCAGGACCAGCGCGAGCAGCAGCGAGACGGCCAGCACCACCAGCACGACAGGTCGACGCATCGATGATCTCCTCTTGCCCCCCGGTTCCCGAGCGCCACCAAAATACGGGAGGGCGCAGCGCCGATGCGGGATAGTCGGCAGATGCCGCGCAAGCACTGGCTCGAGCACCGTGTCCCCCCGCCCGCTCTGGCGCTGCTGGCGGTGGTGGTGCAGCGCCGGCTCCCGCGCCGTGAGCCCGGGTCGGCGAGGCGGGTGGTCGCCTCGGTGGCGGCGGTCTCCTCGGTCGCGCTCGTGGCGGACGCCGAGCGTCAGATGCACCGCCGGCACACGACGTTCGACCCGTTCACCCCGAGCCGCGCCAGCTCACTGGTCTCGCAGGGTTCGTTCGGCCTGACGCGCAACCCGATGTACCTCGCCATGGCCGGGATCATCGCCGCTCACGGGGTGCTGCGCGGTCACCCGGCCCAGGTCCTGCCGCTGGCTGCGTGGGTCGGGTTCATCGACCGGTTCCAGGTCCGCCCGGAGGAGCAGGCGCTCTGCGGCAACTTCGGGGAGGACTACGCCGCCTATCGACGGCGGGTCCGTCGCTGGGTCTGAGTCCCCGCGTCGCTCCGGGCTACGCCGGTCGCTCCGGGCTACGCCGGGCCGTGGACCGGCTCGGCCTCCGGCTCGACCGCGGGCTCGTCGGCAGCCTCGGACTCGTGCAGCTGGGTGCGCAGCGGCACCACCTTGATCGCCAGCGCGCTCAGCAGCGCGAGTGCGGCGATCGGCACGCCCCAGAGGAACACCTCGTGCAGCTGCTCGGCCAGCCCCTGGCGAACGGCGTCGGCGACGGCCGGGGGCAGACCGCTCAGGGCGCTGGGGTCCAAGACGTTGCCGGCATCGACCTCACCACCGGCCGCGTCGGCGGCGCCGGCCGGCAGCCGCGAGGTGATCGCCTCGCGCAGCCCGCTGTTCATCACTGTGCCGAGGATCGCGACCCCGACGGTGGCGCCGACGTTGCGGAAGAACTGGCTGGCCGCCGTGGCGACACCGATGTCGGCCTGCGGTGCGTCGTTCTGCACCACCAGCAGCAGCTGCTGCAGCGCGAGCCCGATGCCGGCGCCGACCACCACCATGGCGACGGTGAGCTGACCCTGGGTCGCGGTGTGGTCCAGACGGGTCAGCAGCCACTCGCCAGTCACGATCAGCGCGATGCCGGTGACGATGATCGCCTTGTAGCGCCCGGTGCGGGTCACGACCTGCCCGGCCACGATGCCCAGCACCACCATCCCGAGCATCAGCGGCATCAGCACCAGGCTGGACTCGGTGGCGCCGACCCCGATGACGCCCTGGGCGAAGACGGGGATGTAGAAGATCGACCCGAACATCACCATGGCCACCAGGAAGTTCGCGAGGTTCGCGGTGGTGAAGACCGAGGACCTGAAGAGCCGCAGCGGGACGATCGGCTCCGGGGCCCGCAGCTCCACCGCGACGAAGGCGCTCAGCAGTGCAGCGCCGACGACGTACATCGAGATGATGGTGCTCGAGGACCACGGGTACTGCGTCCCGCCCCACGTCGTGGCCAGCAGGGTGACGAGCAGGCCGCTGGCCAGCAGCACGATGCCGAGCCGGTCGATCACGGCCTCACGGCGCTGGTGCGGGATGTGCATGAAGCGCACGATCGCGACCAGGGCGGCCAGGCCGAAGGGGATCGTGGCAGCGAACATCCAGCGCCACCCGAGGTGGTCGGTGATGACGCCGCCCGCGAGCGGGCCGACGACCGAGGCGACCCCGAACGTCGCCCCCATGAAGGCCTGGTAACGACCGCGGAAGCGTGGCGGGATGATGTCGCCGATGATCGTGAGCGAGAGCGGCATGATCGTTCCCATGCCGAGCCCGGTGACGGCGCGACCGGCGACGAGCATCCAGAAGCTGACCGCGAACATCGAGATCATCGAGCCGGCGGTGAAGACCGCCAGGCCGGCGATGTAGAAGACGCGCCGCCCGTAGAGGTCCGAGAGCTTGCCCACGATCGGCACCGCGATGGCGGAGACGAGCATCGCCGCGGTCGCGACCCAGGAGTAGTGCTCCATGCCGCCGAGCTCGGCCACGATGCGCGGCAGGCCGGGACCGACCATGGTCTGGCTGGTGGCGGCCACGAGCATCCCGGCGAGCAGGGCGAGGAAGACCCGCCGCTCGTCGGCGCCGAGTCGGAACTGGGGCGTCACAGAAGTCGTCGTCACCCCGCCATGCTAGACATTAGTTGCACACTCTGCAACTTTGCACGTAATGTAGAACTGCATCGCACGCAAGGAGGGACATGACCACTCAGAGCCCGCCCGGACTCCGCGAGACCAAGAAGGCGCAGACCCGCCACGCGCTGCACCGCGCCGCCCTCGAGCTCGCCCTCGAGAAGGGGCCCGACGGCGTGACCGTCGAGTCGATCGCCGCCCGCGCCGGCGTCTCCCCACGCACGTTCTTCAACTACTTCCCCTCGCGGGAGTCCGCGATGAGCGTCTCCGACCCCGGCATCGCCGACCGGCTCGCCGCCCTGCTGCTCTCACGCCCCGTGGAGGAGCCCCTGGCCGACGCCCTGCGGGCCGTGCTCACCGAGCGGGTGCGCGAGCTGGCCGCCGACACCGAGGAGTGGAAGCTGCGGCGTCGGCTGGCTCGGGAGCACCCCACGCTGGCGATGGCGTCGGTCGAGCTGAAGCAGTCGCTGGTGCGGGCGTTGGTGGCGGCCGCCCTGGAGCGTGAGGGTCAGGACGAGCGCACCGGGCTCGCGACCCTGGTCGCGGTCAACTCCGCGGTCGGTGTCGTGGCGGCTGCTCTGTGGCAGCACCACGCCTGCGGCTTCCGCGGTGACGTGCTGGCCCGGCTCGATGCCGCGTTCGCGCTGGCCCACGCCTGACCGCACCGGAGATGACACCGGGGCGGGGCTCAGCTCTTCTTCTGCTCCACCACGACGGTGCCCATGATCTTGTCGGCGAAGGTCTGGCGCTTGTCGTCCCACAGCGGCCACAGGTAGCCGAGATAGCAGGGGATCGCGTCGACGATGTGGGCCAGGCCCCGCACGAAGCACAGACCCGCCCCCATCGGCTGCCCGGTGTCCTCCTTGAGCAGCCGGATCCCGAGCACCTGCTTGCCGATGCTCCAGCCCGTGCGTCCCTGACGCACGATCTGGTTCCAGATGGCGATGCCGATCGCGAGCAGGTAGCCGATCACGAGGATCGCCCAGCCGACCGGGTTGCCTCCCGAGGTCGTCGTGATGCCCGTCGCGGGGTCAGTGCTCGTCTCGGCGCCGGAGCCGGCGACCAGCGCGCCGACGAAGACCACGATGTAGGCCGGGATGATGACGGCCACGTCGACGAGGTAGCCCAGCACCCGCTGGATCCACGGCGCGTAGCCCGCGCCCGGAGGCGCGTACCCCTGCTGTGGGTACCCCTGCTGTGGATAGCCCTGCTGTGGATAGCCCTGCTGCGGGTAGCCCTGCTGCGGGTAGCCCTGCTGCGGGTAGCCCTGCTGGGCGCCCGAGGGCGGTGGCGATCCCCAGCCCTGGTTCGGGTCACCCGGCTGCCCCGGCGGGGGCGGTGGCGGATTGCTCATGGTCGGGCCTCCTGTGTGTGAGCGCTCCGGGCTCCACGTGCCCGGAACGACAGCAGGCAGGGTAGCCGCGTCGCTGGGCCCGGTCCCGGTTCGGCGCGACACGCCCCCACCGGCCAGGTCGAGCTTTGGCAGAGTGCGGCCATGACCCCGAAGACCCCGAGCACCCCGAGCACCCCGAGGACGGCGCTGCACGGGCGGCTGCCGGCGGTCGACGTCCCCCACCTGGCGCTGGGCAGCGGACCGACGCCGGTGCGACGGCTCGACGGCGACGAGCTCGGCGTCTCGGTGGAGACCTGGCTCAAGGACGACGGCGCCTTCGGTGACGGGCCCTGGGGCGGCAACAAGGTGCGCAAGCTGGAGTGGATCCTGCCCGAGGCGCAGCGTCGCGGGGTCCGCTCGCTGCTCAGCGTGGGCGGCATCGGCACCCACTGGGGCCTGGCCCTGGCGACGTACGGCGCCGAGCACGGGTTCCACACCAGCCTCGGCCTGGTCGAGCAGCCGCTCGACGACCACGTGAGCGAGCAGCTGCGCCGGCTGCAGGCGTCCGGGGCGAGCCTGCACCGCTTCGCCACGCCGACCCGGCTCAAGGTGTGGGCGCCGTACCTGGTGGTGCGGGGGATCAGGGGTGGCCGACTGCCCTGGTTCCTGCCCGCCGGTGGATCCAACCGCTACGGCGCCCTGGGTTATGTCGACGCCGCACTGGAGATCGCGGCCCAGGTGCGGGCCGGCGAGCTGCCCGAGCCGGGCACGATCGTGGTCCCGGTGGGGTCGGGCGGCACGCTGGCGGGCCTGGCGCTCGGGCTGCGCCTGGCCGGGCTCGGGAGCGAGCTGCTCGGCATCGTGGTCAACGACGCGCTCCCTCTCGACCCCCGCACGATCGCCCGGCTGGCCAACCGGACCGGTGGCCTGCTGCGCTCGCGCGGCGCCTCGGACGTGCCCGTGGTCACCGCCGACGACATCCGCTGCCGCGACGACTGGCTGGGACGCACCTACGGCGACCCGACGCCCGCCTCGGTCCGGGCCGTCGCCGACGCCGCCGATCACGACCTGACCCTGGAGCCGGTCTACACGGGCAAGACCCTCGCTGCGATCCGTGACCTGAGTCGTGACGGGGGCGACTCACTGCGCGGCCCCGTGCTCTGGATCCAGACCCACGGGCCCCGCTGACTCCAACCTGGTTCGAACACAGGTTTGAATAGCGTGCACACCGCGCTATACTTGATCCATGCCCATCACGTTCACTGAGCTCGATGCCGCGGGGTTGCTGGCCGCCTCGACCGGTGCGGTGCGGGCACGTCGTCTCGCCGAGGTCGAGGACCTGCGGGTGTTGTTGCAGTGGGCCTACGTCCATGGCACCGACCCGACGCGTGGGCCGGAGGGTTCGCACGCCCGTCGGGTGGGTGATGTGCTGGTCGAGGTCGGTGGCGAGGGCACCCCGCGGGTGCAGGACTTCTGTCTGGGAGAGATCGCGCTGGCGCGGCGCACCGGGGTGCTCGCCACCAGGAACGCGATCGCCGACGTGCTGGACCTGGTGCACCGGCTGCCGCGGTGCTGGCAGGCATGCCTGAGCGGTGAGGTCGAGACCTGGGTGGCCCGGAGGGTGGCGAAGGACTCGCGACACCTGCCACTGGACCGGGTCGGGGTCGTGGACGCCGCGATCGCGCCGATGTTGCCCGGCGAGTCCGCGGCCCGGGTCCTTGACGTGCTCGAGGCCAAGATCATCGAGGCCGACCCGGACCTGCACCACGAACGAACCGCCGAGCAACGGGCCAAGCGCTACGTCGCGGTGTCGCGCACCGACCAGGCAGGCCTGAGGACGGTGATCGCCCGGATCAGCGCGGGCGACGCGGTTTGGGTCGAGGCCACCGTCACCCGCGTCGCCGAGATCCTTCGCACTCGACAGCCCGACCTGACCACGGGCCAGGTGCGGGCGCAGGCGTTCGGGTGGCTGGCCCGCCCCGCCGACCTGCTGGCGCTGCTGCTGGAACACACCGAGCCCACCTCCCTCGGACACCTGCCGCACCGCAGCCATGACATTCCCGGCATGCCCGCAACCGCCCGCTGAGGGACGGGCGGGGACCGGTGGTGGGCCGCGCACTGAGGAGGCGTGGCGTCACGTCGCCCTCCCCTGACCGTCGCCTCAGGCCCCGGACGACACGGCGGGGGCGCGGCCCACCGCTGGGCCCCGATCGGCCCGGCCTACTGCTTCACAGCAGACTCAACCGCGGCACGCCGACCACTCACCCCACACCGCGTATGAGCACCCGACTGCGTTGAAGGAGCGGGTGCACCTGGTCACCGGCGGTGACTACTGGCCCTGGGCGGTGTCCACCAGCCGGGCCGTGGACTACGACCACCCCACCCCCTACGTCCCGGTCGACCGGGGCGGGCCACCGGGTCAGACCGGCACCCACAACTCCGGTCCTCTCGGCCGCAGGCACCACAAGTGGAAGACCCACGCCGGCTACACCTCGCGACAATCCGGTGACGGCCGCTACGTGTGGATGAGTCCCCACGGGCTTGCCTTCGAGGTGAACCAACGTGGTAGCCGACCCCTCGACCCAGACCAGGCCCGCGCCATCATCGACGCCGGGCCCAACACCGACATCTACTTCGCCCCCTACGAGGTCCAGGTCGACCTCGACGACGACCCCAACTAGTGGGGCCTCGCTAGGGTCGAGGGCATGCGCAGACGCTTGAGTCCTGAGGACCGCGAGTTCCAGCTGGAGATGCGGGAGATCTTCACCACCAAGGTGCCGCAGGAGGTCCGCGACAAGGTCAGGCTCGGCCGGGTGCTCGGTCGTGACGACATCGCCGCCTCCCACCAGGCACTGCACGCAGCGGGCATCGCGGTCCCCTCCTGGCCGGTGGAGTACGGCGGTTGCGACTGGACGCCACTGCGCAAGGCGATCTGGAACACCGAGATGCAGGCCGCCTACGTCCCGCCGCCGTTGGCGTTCAACGCCGGCATGATCGGGCCGGTCATCGCCGCCTTCGCCGACCAGGAGATGAAGGAGCGCTTCCTCCCCCCGACGGCCTCGCTGGACATCTGGTGGGCGCAGGGCTTCTCCGAGCCCGACGCCGGCTCCGACCTCGCCGGGCTGCGCACCACGGCGGTGCGCGACGGCGACGACTGGATCCTCAACGGCCAGAAGACCTGGACCACCCTGGGTCAGTACGCCGACTGGATCTTCGTGCTGGCGCGGACCGACCCCGACGCCAAGAAGCAGGCCGGCATCTCGATGCTGCTGATCGAGATGGACACCCCCGGCGTCGAGCTGCGCCCGATCACCCTGGTCGACGGCCACCACGAGGTCAACGAGGTCTTCTTCACCGACGTCCGCGTGCCCGGTGACCAGCTGGTGGGTGAGGAGAACGCCGGCTGGGGGTACGCGAAGTTCCTGCTCGGCAACGAGCGGGTGGGGGTCGCGCCGGTGTGGTCGGTCAAGCGTCGCCTGGCCGACCTCAAGCAGCACGCCAGCCAGGTCGCGACCAGCGACGGCACCCTGCTCGACGACCCGCTGGTCGCCGGCCGCATCGCCGAGCTCGAGGCCGACATCATGGCCCTCGAGCTGACCGTGCTCCGTGTCGCCGGAGGCTCCAAGGACGGCAAGCCCGACCCGGCCTCCTCGATCCTCAAGCTGCGCGGCACCGAGCTGGAGCAGGCGGTGATGGCGCTCGCCGTCGACATCGCCGGCCCGATGGCGCAGGCGTGGGATCCCGTCGACGACTTCACCGCGCCGCCCGACGACGCGGCGATGCCGGAGTGGGTCGCCCACGCGACGCCTCGCTACCTCAACTTCCGCAAGGCCTCGATCTACGGCGGCAGCAACGAGGTCCAGCGCCAGATCATCGCCACCGGCATCCTCGGCCTACGCGGCTGAGCGCGACCACGCCAGGAGAGACAGACATGGACTTCACCCTCACCACCGAGCAGAAGGCACTGCGCGACGCCGTGCGCGACATGCTCGGCGACCGCGAGCCCGCCGACCAGGTCGGGCGCCCTCGGCTCGACCAGGAGCTCTGGTCGGCACTGGCCGAGATGGGGCTGCTCGAGCTGCCGTTGCCCGACGACGACCCCGACGCCCCCGGGCCGGTCGAGGTCATGGTGGTCTGCCAGGAGCTCGGCCGCTCCCGCGCCGTGGCGCCCTACGCCGAGCTGGTCACCGCAGCGCGACTGCTGGGGGACGACCCGGTGCTCCAGCGGGTGAGCAGCGGCGACGCCCTCGTGGTCCCGGTGCTGACCGAGCCCGGCCGCGCGTGGGGCTCGCGGCCCACGGCGACCGCACGTCAGGGCGGTGTCTCCGACGACGAGTGGCTGCTCGACGGGGTCAAGGGCCCGGTTGCCTACGCCGACTCGGTCACCCACGTGCTCGTCTCGACCGAGTCCGGCGTCTTCCTCCTGGAGGAGCCGAAGATCTCCGACTCCGTGGTCGAGCTGAGCAGCACCCCCGGGCGACTGGTCACCTCCGACCCGGCTGCCCTCGCCGCGGCGGTAGCCCACGGCACGGTGGCCCTCTGCGCGGAGGCGCTGGGAGCGATGGAGACCGCGCTCACGATGACCGTGGACTACCTCAAGACCCGCAAGCAGTTCGGGGTCCCGCTGATGACCTTCCAGTCGCTGACCCAGCGGGCCGCGGTCATGTACACCGAGGTCGAGCTGGCCCGCTCCGCGGTGCAGTACGCCGCGATGGTGCTCGCCGAGCCCGCCGACGACCCGCTGCAGGACGCCGGCGTGGTGGCGCGTACCGCGGCCGTGGTCGGCAAGGCGTCGCGCCTGGTCGGTGAGGAGGCGGTGCAGCTGCACGGCGGCATCGGGGTCACCGAGGAGTACGCCGTGGGCCACCTGCTGGCGCGGCTCACCGCGATCGAGCACACCTTCGGCGACACCCGGCACCACCTGGGCACGCTCTCGCGCCGGCTGGACGACCACGACGTGGTGGAGGTCCTCTGACCCCCTCGCCGAGGGGCCGCTGACCCGGCCCTCTCTAGTGCGACACGCTGTCGCACTTACCCCTTTACTGAAACACAGTGTCGCAGTAACTTGGTCCGACGTAGTCGGACCGAGAGGGCAACGCCGTGACCGCACCCGTGAGCGCCACCCGCAGCTACCACGACAACCTGCAGACCTTGTCCGAGGCCTCGGTGCGCCAGCACTTCGACGCCTTCCTCGACATCGACTGGGACCACCCGGACCACGTGGTCGACCTCGACGACGAGCGCTGGATCCTGCCCGAGGAAGACGTGCTCGGCGCCCACCCGTGGTACCGCTCCCTGCCTCGGGAGCGTCAGATAGAGATCGGGCTCTACCGCCAGGCCAACATCTGCAAGGTCGGGCTCCAGTTCGAGCAGATCCTCATCAGCGGGCTGATGCTGCACGCCTTCACGCTGCCCAACGGCACCCCGGAGTTCCGCTACAGCACCCATGAGGCGACCGAGGAGTGCCACCACACCCAGATGTTCCAGGAGTTCGTGAACCGCTCCGGCATCGACGTCCCCGGTGGACCTCGGATGTTCCGGCTGCTCGCTCCGGTGCTGCCACTGGCGGCGATCCCGTTCAAGGCCGCCTTCTTCGCCGGCGTCCTCGCCGGCGAGGAGCCGATCGACCACCTGCAGAAGACCGTGCTGCGGGGATCCTCACCCCAGCACCCGCTGATCCGGCGGATCATGCAGATCCACGTCGCCGAGGAGGCGCGCCACATCGGGTTCGCCCACCTCTACCTCGCCAACATGGTGCCGCGGATGAGCCGGCACCAGCGGTTCCTGCTCTCGCTGTCGATCCCGCTGGTGATGCGGTGGCTGTGCGACGCGATCCTGGTGCCCCACGCCCAGGTGCGCCGCGACCTGGGGCTGCCCGACGAGGTGGTGCGTGAGCTGTGGTGGGACGGGCCCGAGTCCCGCAAGCTGCTGCGCGACCTCTTCGCCGACGTCCGCTCGCTGGTCGAGGACCTCGGGCTGATGAACCCCGCCAGCGTGCGGCTCTGGAAGCTCATGGGGATCCACGGGCGGACCTCGCGCTACCGCAGCGAGCCCGCCGCCGCGGCCGCATGACCCGCCCATGACCTACCCATGACCCGCCATGACCCGCCCATGACCTACACCGTCACCCAGCCCTGCGCGGTGGACGCCTCGTGCGTGCTCGCCTGCCCGGTCAACTGCATCCATCCCGCGCCGGGCGAGCCCGGGTTCGCCGAGGCGGTGATGCTGCACATCGACCCGGCCACCTGCGTCGGGTGCGGCGCATGCACGACCGCCTGCCCGGTCGGGGCGATCGTGCCCGCGAGCGACCTGACTCCCGAGCAGGCCCCGTTCCTGGCGATGAACGCCGACTACTTCCTCGACTCCCCGCACGACGACCGCCCACCGCTGGCCCCCGTGGAGCCGGCGCCCCGGCTGCGGCGTCGCGGCGGCGTCCGGGTCGCGGTCGTCGGGGCCGGGCCGGCCGGCCTGTTCACCGCCGACGAGCTGCTGCGGGTCCCCGGCGTGAGCCTCGACGTGCTCGACCGTCTCGAGCACCCGCACGGCCTGGCTCGCTACGGTGTCGCCCCCGACCACCTGAGCACGCGCTCGGTCTGCGACCTCTTCGGCGCCATCGAGGCCACGCCCGGCTTCGGCTACCGGCTCGGGGTCGAGGTCGGTCGCGACGTGACCCACGAGCAGCTGCGCGAGCAGTACGACGCGGTGGTCTACGCGACCGGGGCCTCGGCCGCGCGGCGGCTCGACGTCGACGGCGCGGACCGCGTCGGGTCGGTCACCGCCGGCGACCTCGCCCGCTGGTACAACGCCCACCCCGACCTCACCGACTGGGCTGAGCTGCCGGTGCCGCTCGGGCACGAGCGCGCCGTCGTCGTCGGGGCCGGCAACGTCGCGCTCGACGTCGCGCGGATCCTGACCGCCGGCCCGGCGCGGCTCGACGCCATGGATCTCCAGGCCGCGGTGCGCGAGCAGCTGCCGGCCGGCGTGGTGCGCGAGGTGGTGCTCCTCGCTCGTCGTGGGCCGTCGGAGGTCGCGTTCACCCTGCCCGAGCTCGTCGGCCTCGGCGGCCTGGTGCGCGGCGGTGAGCTGCGCGTGGCGCTGGACACCGGCGGCCGCAGGCTCGACCTCGGCGACCGACGAGCGGCGCTGCTGGCCGAGCTCGAGCAGTGCTCGACCGTCCTGGAGGACGACGTACCCCGCCTGGTGCTGCGCTTCCACAGCGCAATACGTCGCATCCACGGCGCTGGCGCCGGGGAGCAGGGACCTGTCGCGGCGATCGACGTCGAGCGCGACGGATCGGTCGAGCGGATCCGGACCGGGCTGGTCGTCGCCTCCATCGGGTTCCGGTGCGTCCCACCCGTCGACCTGCCGACCGACCCGGCGACCGGGGCGGTCGCTCATCGTCAGGGCCGGGTCGTGCCCGGCACCTACGTCGTCGGCTGGCTCAAGCGGGGCCCGCGAGGGTTCATCGGCACCAACCGCACCGACGCCCGCGAGACCGTGGCTGCGCTCCTGGCCGACCTCGACTCGGCACCCGAGGAGGCTGCGCACTCGGTATCGTGCGCCCCGGCCCCCACCGGGGCCGACCCTCGGGCAGGAGCGGAGCGGGCACATGGCACAAGGCGACCAGCGGCCCGTCGCTGACGGCCGCCAGTCGCGGTGGGCCCGCCACAACGAGCAGCGCCGCACCGACATCCTCGACGCCGCCCTGCTGGCCATCGAGGCCGCGGACCCGGGTGCCGAGGTGCCTGTCGCCGACATCGCGAGTCGGGCCCAGCTCAACCGCAGCGTGCTCTACCGCCACTTCACCGACCGCGCCGACCTCGACCGCGCCATCCAGGGCCACATCGTGCGCCGGCTCCAGGAGGCGGTGATGCCGGGCATCACCCTGGAAGGAACGCCGGTGCAGATCATCCGGCGCATCGTCGGCGCCTACGTCGGGTGGGCAGGCGCCCACCCGGCGCTGCACCGTTTCGCCGACCAGCAGCCGATCGGCGTCGGCGGCACCGAGGCCGACGCCGCACTGGTCAGCCTGGGCACCCAGGTGCGCGACATCATCGTGCAGGGCGCCGCACTGCTCCAGGTCCAGGTCGACGACGACATCGCCCAGGCCCTGGACCCGCTGGTGTTCGGCTTCCTGGGCCAGGGCATGGCCACGGTCCACCGGTGGCTCAGCCGCAGTGAGCGACGTCCCTCCGAGGCGGCACTGGCCGACCTGCTCACCGAGGCGATCTGGCTGCAGATCTCCGGCATGGCAGCGACGCGGGGGGTGATCCTCGCCCCCGACGTCCCCGTGGACCAGCAGCTGCGCACCCTCACCTGAGCCCGGACCGACGGACCGGTCCCGACGGGCTCCAGCGACCGCGGTGGTCCCACCGAGGACCTGGGAGGGCTCTGTCACGATGGGTCGATGTCCTCGACCAGCGTGCTGCACCGGCCACGGCTGGCTGCGCGCGAGTCGGTGCGGTGGGTGCTGGCCCACGGGATCATCCGGTTGTTCACCCGGCGGGCGGCCAAGCGAGGCGACCGGCTCGCCCGGCTGATGGTCGACCCGGCGCTGCGCGAGGACCCGTTCCCGCTCTACGAGGAGCTGCGCTCCGGCGGGGAGCTGGTGGGAGAGGGGCGCTTCCGCGTGACCTGCTCGCACAGCGTCGCCTCCGCACTGCTGCGCAGCGACACGGTCGGGATGCCCGAGGCCAACGCCCACTTCCCCGAGCCGTTGCACTCGATCTACCTCGCGACGATGCGAGAGGACGACGCCGGCCCGGTCAACCAGCCCTCACTGCTCGCGCTCGACGCCCCCGACCACACCCGGCTCCGACGACTGGTCGCGCGCAGCTTCACCGCGCGGCGCGTCGCGCAGATGCACGACCAGATCGAGCAGACCACCCAGGCCCTGCTCGACGAGCTGGAGGCGGGCCCGCGCGACATCGACCTGGTCGAGGCGTTCGCCGCCCGACTGCCGGTGGCGGTGATCGCCGACCTGCTCGGGGTGCCCCAGGAGGACCGAGCCCAGCTGCTCGGCTGGGGCAACGAGGCCGCCAAGCAGCTGGACGGCGGGCTGGCCTACCGGGAGTTCCGGCGCACGGCGAAGGCCGTCACCGAGATGCACCACTGGGTGCAGGCCCACCTCGACCGGCTGCGGCGCGACCCGGGCGATGACCTGCTCAGCGTCCTGCTGCAGAGCATCGACGCGATGCCGGCCGCGGACCAGCCCACCCCGGCGGAGCTGCGAGGGATCGGTCTGCTGGTCCTGGGAGCCGGCTTCGAGACCACGGTCAACCTGATCGGCAACGCAGTCGCCCAGCTCGACGCGCACCCCGACCAGCTGCGGCGCTGCCTCGACGAGCCCGAGCTGTGGGGCAATGCCGTCGAGGAGGTGCTCCGCGTCGACGCCCCGGTGCAGTTCACCGGGCGAACGGCGGTCGCGCCCACCACCGTGGGCCCGCACCACCTCGACCCGGGGACCACGGTGCTGGTGATCCTGGGGGCAGCCAACCGCGACCCGGCCGTCTTCGCCGACCCCCACCGCTTCGACGTGGGCCGGCCGGAGGCCGACCAGCACCTCTCCTTCTCCTTGGGGGCCCACTTCTGCCTCGGGGCGCAGCTCGCGCGGCTGGAGACCCGGGTGGCCCTGCAGGGGCTCTACACCCGCTTCCCCGACCTGCGCCGCAGCGGGCCCGCGGCTCGCAGGCAGACCCAGGTGCTGCGCGGTTACGAGCGGCTGCCGGTCCGCCTGCACAGCTGACTCACAAGCGGGCCCGACCTCCCCCAGGGCGCTTGCTCGGGGCTACTTCTGTGGTGCGAGTCACCTGGCTGGCCCCGGTGGGCGTGGTCTTGGTCGGCGTGGTCTTGGTCACGGTGAGCGGGACTTAACTTGCGCGTTACTCGCGGGTATGGCTCACTGGCATGGTGCTAGCAAAAGCAAGCAACTGCTAGCCGACAGCTTCACCCAGACGTCTCGGGCGGCGCGATGCTGACACCACCCCTGTCAGGTCGGCCTTGAGAGCAACCAACCCCTGGGGACGCGGGTCGAGGAGCCCGCAACGCCATGAGTCACCTTCGCTCCGTGCTTCACGTGGGCCTCTACACCCTGGCCCTGCTCGTCACCATCGCGGTGCTGAGCATCTCCGACGACGGCCGCGCCGAGGCCCTCACCCCAGACGTGGCGGCAGCGGCCCTGACCAACGCCGCCCCGGTCGTCGACCCCGCGGTCGACCGCGAGATGGTCCGGCGTGAGAAGCGCGTCAGCCGCGCCCAGGCCCGTCGCGAGAAGCGCCCGGCCAAGATCGCCAAGCAGGTCGTCATCGAGAAGATCAGCTGGACCCGACCGGTGGGCGGCTACCACCTGACCAGCCGGTTCGGCGACACCAGCTACCTGTGGTCCAGCGGGATGCACACCGGGCTCGACTTCGCAGCCCCGACCGGCACCCCGATCCGCTCGATCGCGGGTGGCACGGTCAAGTCCGCGGGCTACGAAGGCTCCTACGGCTACAAGACCGTGGTGACCCTGCCCGGTGGCGGCGTGGCGTGGTACTGCCACCAGTCCCGGATCGCGGTACGCCCCGGCCAGAAGCTCGCCCCCGGCCAGGTGCTCGGCTACGTCGGCGCCACCGGCAACGTCACCGGCGACCACCTGCACCTGGAGGTGCACCAGGGCGGCCGTCCAGTCGATCCCGCTGCGGTGCTGGCCAGCAAGGGCGTCGGCGTCTGAGCCCGGCTGAGGGCGGTCCGACCCGACAGCCTCACGTCGGTCGGCGTCGCGCCAGCTCCTCCTCGGAGATGTCCGGCGCGTCCATGCCCTTGACCTTCTCGTGGTCGCGGTCGCGCACCGCCTGCCGGATCTGGCCCAGGTTGTTGCGCAGCGCGTCGGAGACCAGCTCGTCCATGCGAGGGTCGGCGAGCATCTCGATCAGCACCCGCAGCACGGTCTCGCTCGCCTCGGAGACCAGCGAGTCGTAGCCGGGGACGTGGCGCACCAGCCGGGCGTTGGGGTCCTCGCGGACCTTCTCGGCCACCAGCGACTTGAGGTCGTCGTGGTTCTCGATGATCGCGTCGGAGATGTTGCGGGTGTAGTGCCCGATCTGGATCACGTCGATGACCTCCTCGAGCACCATCACCGTGATCGGCCGCTTCACCACCCCGATCACCCGCTCGCGCAGCCGGTTGATCACCCGGATGCCGAGCGGGGTGTGGATGCCCATGCGCACCAGCAGGCTGGTGACGACGGCCGAGACGATGCTCAGCGCGGCGAAGCCGCCGACGATCAGCAGCAGCAGCTCGGTCGTCGACAGCTGGTTCAGCCACTCCACCACGAGCCGACCCTACGACGCGCCATCATGGGTCCGTGGCGATCTCCGGCAAACGGTTGTGGCGCTTGGCGAACCTCGCCATCGCCGTGGTGCTCGTCGGCTCCAACGTGATCGGCGCGGCCGTCGCCCTCGTCCTCGGCATCTTCGTGATCCCCTTGCCCGACTACCCACCCGGCGACGTCCGGTCACCGGTCGTCTTCCTGGTCGGCGCCTCCTGCTACGTCGCGCTGGCTGTGCCGCTCGGTGTGTACGTCGGGTCGAAGGGGCAGCGCCGGGTGCGGCGGTGGTTGCTCGACGACCGGCCGGCCACGCTGCGCGAGCAACGGATCGTGCTGCGCACGCCGATGCGCCTCTTCCTGCTGCAGTGGGTCTTCTGGTTCGGGGCGGCGCCGGTCTTCGCGCTGCTCTCCGCCGGGCGTGGCTTCCTGGGAGCGCTCTGGGTCGGAGTCCTCGTGGTTCTTGTCGGAGCGACTACTGCTGCCTCCACCTACCTCCTCGCCGAGCGGATCCTGCGACCGGTCGCCACCCGGGCGCTCGCCGACGGCACCGAGGGCGACTTCCGGGTCAGCGGCGTACGGCGACGCGCCTTCTTCGCCTGGGTGCTGGGCACGGCGGTCCCCGTGGGCGGACTGATGATGATCGGCATCGTCTCGCTCTCCTCCGGCGACGGCTCCCGCACCCAGATACTGGTGGCCACGACGGTGCTCTCGGGGATCGCGCTCACCGTCGGCCTCTGGATCGTGGGCGTCGCCGCCGGAGCAACCGCCGGCCCGATCATCCAGGTGGCGGACGCGCTGCAGAAGGTCGAGCGGGGCGACCTCGAGGTCACGGTCCCGGTCTACGACGCCACCGAGACCGGCCAGCTCCAGGTGGGCTTCAACGCCATGGTGGGTGGCTTGCGCGAGCGGGAGCGGCTGCGCGACGCCTTCGGCACCTACCTCGACCCCCAGGTGGCGCGCCACATCCTCGAGAAGGGCACCGACCTGGACGGCGAGGAGGTCGAGGTGACCGTGGTGTTCCTCGACGTCCGCGGCTTCACCCAGTTCGCCTCGGACCTGCCCGCGGCCGACGTGGTCGCCCGGCTCAACGCGCTGTTCGAGGTGGTGGTGCCGATCGTGCGGGAGCAGGAGGGTCACGTCGACAAGTTCGTCGGCGACGGGGTGCTCGCCGTCTTCGGCGCTCCGCAGCGCAACGAGCGCCACGCGGACCTGGCCCTGACCGCGGCCCTGCGCGTCGCCTCCGCCGTCGCGGAGGAGTTCGAGGACCTCGCGGTTGGCATCGGTCTCAACTCCGGCACCGTCGTCGCCGGCAACGTCGGCGGAAGCGGCCGCCTGGAGTTCACGGTGATCGGCGACGCGGTCAACGTCGCAGCCCGGATCGAGGCGGCGACCCGCGAGACCGAGGACACGATCCTGCTCTCCGAGAGCACCCGTGAGCTCCTCGACGACCCGCCCGACCTGCAGGAGCGCACCGGCATCACGCTGCGCGGCAAACCCGAGGCGGTCACCCTCTACTCACCCGCCCGCTGAGGCCGCCGGCGCGAGGTCGTCCGGAAGCCGGCCTTGAGCACGCCGCCCGCGCCAGGGGAGCATGGCCCCCATGAGCCAGACCCTGAGCCCACAGCAAGCCGCCGACGCCCTGGCCGACGCCGGGGCCTCCGGATGGCTGTCGAGCCCCAACGCGATCTCCACCCGCATCGAGACCGGTGGCTTCACCACCGGTCTGAGCCTGGTCAACGCGATCGGCGAGGCCGCCGAGGATGCGAACCACCACCCCGACCTGACCCTGCGCTGGGGCAGCGTCGACGTCCGTCTGACCAGCCACGACGTGGGAGGGGTCACCGAGCGCGACGTCGCGATGGCCGCGACCGTGGGCAGGCTCGCCGCCGACGCCGACCTGGCACCCTCGGACGCGGACATCGCCGTGCTCGAGATGGCACTGGACACCCCGCAGCGCTCCCAGATCTTGGACTTCTGGCGCGAGGTCCTGGGGATGGCGCAGACCGACAACCCCGACGACCTGGTCTCTGCCTCGGGCGACGTGCCGCTGCTGTGGTTCCAGGAGTCGGGCGAGGAGGAGCCCCGGCAGCGGTGGCACCCCGACCTCTGGGTGGCGCCGCACCGCGTGGCCGACCTGATCTCCGCCGCGGAGAAGGTGGGTGGCCGGGTGGTCAGCGACGAGCAGGCGCCGTCGTTCTGGGTGCTCGCGGACGCCGAGGGCAACCGGATGTGCTTCTGCACCCACCAGGAGCGTTGACCCGATGAGCGAGGGCACCCCCCGGCTGGGGCCCTCGCCGTACCCGATGCGTACCCCGCGACTGACGCTGCGCCTGATGGGCAGCGCCGATATCGCCACTCACGTGGCCTACCGCAGCCACCCCGAGGTGGCGGCGCACCAGCAGTGGGACCTGCCCTACGACCCGAAGCGCTCGGACCACCTCGCCGAGCTGGACGAGCACGACGACCTGGTCCCCGGCGACTGGACCACGCTGGCGATCGAGCTGGACGGCGAGGTGCTCGGCGACGTGTGCACGCACCTGCACCAGACCCTCGGGGTCGCCGAGATCGGCTACACCCTTGCGCGCGCCCATTGGGGGCACGGCTACGCCTCGGAGGCCGCGCTGGCCCTGGTCGAGGACCTGGTCACCCGGGTCGGGGTGCAGCGGGTCTTCGGCGAGCTCGACCCGGTCAACGTCGCCTCGCAGCGAGTGCTCGAGGCGGTCGGACTGGTGTGCGAGGGCATCACCCGCAAGTCCTACCTCTGGCGCGGGGAGTGGGCCGACAACATGTCCTACGCCGCCACGCGTGAGGAGTGGCTGGCCTGGCGCGGTCGTCCGACGGGTGCGCCCGCTCGGGTCGAGCTGGAGCCGATCACCGCGACCACGGCGCGGGCCTATCTGGCTCTGCGCACCCACCACTCGCAGCGCCGGTTCGTGGCACCCATGGACGAGTCCTTCACCGACGCGCTCTTCCCGCCGCTCGACGACGGACACCAGGTCGTGCCGCGCACGCTCGGAGTCACGGCGGACGGGACCCCGGCGGGTTTCGTGATGGTCGCGGAGGCCGCGCCCTCGGACCCGCCGTACCTGTGGCGGCTCCTGGTGGACCGGATGCACCAGGGCCGCGGCGTCGGCGGGCGAGCGGTGACCGCGCTCGTCGGCCTGCTGCGGGCCGAGGGTCATCGGGCACTGCAGCTCAGCTACGTCGCCGGGCCCGGGAGCCCGGCGAGGTTCTACGACTCGCTCGGGTTCCGACCGACCGGGGAGATCTCCGACGGTGAGGTCGTGGCGCGGCTCGACTGGTAGCGACCGATGCGTGTGCCGATGATCTCGGCCAGCTCGGCGGGTGCCTGCTCGGGCAGCCAGTGGGTGCGCCCGCGCAACGTCACCAGCTCGAAGTCCCCGGTCGCCCACCGCTGCGCGAGCTGCGCCGTGCGCGGCCCGAGGGCGACGTCGTCGTCGCTCCACACGTGGGTGACCGGCACCGAGACCGTGCTGCGCGACAGGCTCCGGGCGATCGGCAGCGCCACCGGGATCGCGCGGTACCACCCGAGGCCGCCGCGCAGCGCGCCGTACTCGACGATGTCGCGGCGCACCGTGGCCACCTCGTCCTCGCTCATGCCCCCGGCGAGCAGGTGGTGGTCGAGGCGTCCCCGGCTCGCAGCCCACTCGGGGACACCAGGCAGGTTGAACAGCGCGACGTACCAGGAGCGCCGCAGCTGGTCGCGGCTCAGCGTCGCTCGCAGGTACGCCGCAGGGTGCGGCACCGAGACCGACGTCAGGGTGCGCACCATCGGGTGACGGGCCGCGACCAGCCAGGCCACGGCCGACCCCCAGTCGTGCCCGACGAGGTGGACCCCTGCCACGCCCCGGTCACGCAGCCGGTCGAGGAGCACCTCGATGTCTGCGCAGAGGCGGTCGATGCGGTAGTCGCGCCGGCGCCGCGGTCTCGCACCCGGGGAGTAGCCGCGCTGGTCCGGTGCCAGCGTGCGCAGCCCTGCGCGGTGGAGCCGGGTCGCGACGCCGCTCCAGCTCGCGGCGCGCTGGGGGAAGCCGTGCAGCAGGACCACCACGTCCCCCTCGAGAGGGCCCTCGTCGCGCACGTCGAAGTGCAGCCCGTCGTGCTCGAACCGGGTCAGTCGTCCGGGGTGTGCATGGTGCGCGCCGGGAGCGGGCAGATCGTCAGCCATAGCCGACAGTCTGCCTGCGCCCGTAACCTTCTGCGCATCGCGCTGCATCGTTCACCGCCCCCGGGGGCCCAGGAGGGAAGCATGAGTGACTCCACCGATCGTTCGTCCGCCGTGGGGATCGAGCCGCCCAACGGGCGCATGCTGACCCTGGCCCAGCTCGAGGAGCAGATCGACTCCGGCGACGTCGACACCGTGATCCTGGCCTTCACCGACATGCAGGGCCGGCTCCAGGGCAAGCGGCTGCACGCCGCCTACTTCCGCGACGTGGCGATCAAGTCCGGCACCGAGGGGTGCAACTACCTGCTCGCCGTCGACGTCGACATGAACACCGTCGACGGCTACGCGATCTCCTCGTGGAAGCGGGGGTACGGCGACATGGAGTTCGTGCCCGACTGGCGCACCATCCGCCGCCTGACCCACCTCCCGGCGACCGCCGTCGTGCAGTGCGACCTGGTGTGGCTGGACCACCAGCCCGTGCTGCAGGACCCCCGGAGCCTGCTGCGTCGGCAGCTCGCCCGGCTGGAGGAGCGCGGGCTCGAGGCGCTGGCGGGCACCGAGCTGGAGTTCGTGGTCTTCGAGGACAGCTACGAGGCCGCCTGGAAGGCCGGCTACCGCGACCTGACGCCGTCCAACCTCTACAACGTCGACTACTCCATCCTCGGCACCACCCGGGTCGAGCCGCTGCTGCGCGACATCCGCAACCACATGTATGCCGCCGGTATGGAGGTCGAGAGCGCCAAGGGCGAGTGCAACCCGGGCCAGCACGAGATCGGCTTCCTGTACGCCGAGGCCCTGACGACCTGCGACAACCACAGCGTCTACAAGAACGCCGCGAAGGAGATTGCCTCCCAGCACGGCAAGTCGCTCACCTTCATGGCCAAGATCAACGACCTCGAGGGAAGCAGCTGCCACATCCACCTCTCGCTGCGCGGCGCCGACGGCGAGCTGGTCTTCTGGGACCAGGAGAAGGACCAGCGCACGCCGATGTACGACCACTTCGTCGCCGGCATCCTGGCCACCATGCAGGAGCTGACGCTGCTGTACGCCCCCAACATCAACTCCTACAAGCGCTTCGCCGAGGGATCCTTCGCCCCGACGGCCGTCGCCTGGGGGCTGGACAACCGCACCTGCGCAGTCCGCCTGGTTGGTCAGGGCAAGGCGGCGCGCATGGAGAACCGCCTCCCCGGCGGCGACGTGAACCCCTACCTGGCGATCGCGGCGATGCTGGCCGGCGGCCTGCACGGCATCGACAACGAGCTGCCGCTGGAGGACGAGATGGTGGGCAGCGCCTACGACTCGGACGCCCCCCACGTCCCTGTCACACTGCAGGCAGCGCGCGACCTCTTCGCGGAGTCGTCCGTCGCCCGAGACGCGTTCGGCGACGAGGTCGTCGACCACTACGTCAACATGGCCGACGTGGAGCTCACGGCGTTCAACGCCGCAGTCACCGACTGGGAGCTGCGCCGAGGCTTCGAACGGATGTGAGGTTCCACCCCGATGCACACGGTGATCAGCCCGGTCGACGCCCAGTCGATCGCGGAGGTTCCGCAGAGCACACCGCAGGAGACCGACGCAGCGATCGAGCGGGCCCACCGTGCCTTCCTGTCGTGGCGAGCGGTGGCGCCCGGTGAGCGTGCCCGACTCCTGCGCCGCTTCGCCGGCGTCATCGAGGACCACCTCGAGGAGCTCGCACAGCTCGAGGTGCGCAACGCCGGGCACACCGTGGGCAACGCCCGCGGCGAGGCCGGCAACGTCCGCGACTGCCTGAACTACTACGCCGGGGCACCCGAGCGGCTGACCGGCAAGCAGATCCCGGTCCCGGGTGGCACGAACCTCACCTTCCACGAACCGGTGGGCGTGGTCGGCGTCATCGTGCCGTGGAACTTCCCGATGCCCATCGCGGGCTGGGGCTTCGCCCCTGCCCTGGCAGCGGGGTGCACCGTGGTGCTGAAGCCTGCCGAGCTCACCCCGATGACCGCGATCCGGATCGGTGAGCTCGCCCGGGAGGCCGGTCTCCCCGAGGGGGTGCTCACGGTCGTGCCGGGCAAGGGCTCGGTGGTCGGCGAGCGCTTCGTCACCCACCCGCTGGTCGGCAAGGTCGTGTTCACCGGTTCCACCGAGGTGGGCAAGCAGGTGATGCGTGGGTGTGCCGACCAAGTCAAGCCGGTGACCCTCGAGCTGGGCGGCAAGAGCGCCAACATCGTCTTCGCCGACGCCGACGTCGCCCGGGCGGCCGCCTCCGCGCCGTACGCGGTCTTCGACAACGCCGGTCAGGACTGCTGCGCCCGCTCCCGGATCCTGGTCCAGCGCTCGGTCCACGACGAGTTCCTCGGCCGCCTGCAGGAGTCGGTCTCGGCGTTGCGTGTGGGGGACCCGGCGCGTGAGGACACCGAGATGGGCCCGCTGATCTCGCAGGGCCAGCGCGAGTCGGTCCAGCGCTACGTCGACGGGGCCACGGTGGCCTTCACCGGGACCTGCCCGGACGGCCCCGGCTGGTGGCTGCCGCCCACCGTGGTGGAGTCACGCGCCACCGACGAGGCCGTCTGGCGCGAGGAGGTCTTCGGGCCGGTGGTCGCGGTCATGCCCTTCGACGACGAAGCCGAGGCGGTCGCCCTCGCCAACGACACCGAGTACGGCCTCTCGGGCTCGATCTTCACCGCCGACGTCGGACGGGCCCTGCGTGTCTCGCGCCAGGTGGAGGCTGGCAACCTGTCGGTGAACAGCCACGCCTCGGTGCGCTACTGGACCCCGTTCGGGGGGTTCAAGCAGTCCGGCCTGGGGCGTGAGCTCGGCCCCGATGCGCCGTACGCCTTCATGGAGGAGAAGAACGTCTTCCTCGCCCATGAGCTCTGAGCACGCGCTGGGCCCGGAACTGGGCACGGAACTGGGCACGGGCGCCGACAGACCGCACACACGGGGACAGGTTGGGAGGTAAGGACGTGACGGGACGACTTCAGGGCAAGGTGGCCGTGGTCACCGGGGGCTGCTCGGGCATCGGCTTGGCGTGCGTGGAGCGCTTCCTCGAGGAGGGCGCGCGCGTGGTCATCGGCGACATCGACCAGGAGCGCGGTCTCACCCTCGTGGAGCAGCTGGGGGGACCACAGCTGGTGTCCTTCCAGCGCGTGGACGTCACCTCCCCCGAGGAGGTGCAGGCGTTGTTCGAGGGCGCCCGCGAGACCTTCGGGTCGGTCGACGTCGCGCTCAACAACGCCGGCATCAACCCGCCGGAGGACGGCTCGATCCTCGAGACCGATCTCGAGACCTGGCGCAAGGTCCAGGAGGTCAACCTCACCAGCGTCTACCTGTGCAGCCAGGCGGTGCTGCCGATCATGGTGGAGCAGGCCTCCGGGTCGGTGATCAACGTCGCCTCGTTCGTCGCGGTGATGGGTGCGGCGACCTCGCAGATCTCCTACTCCGCCTCCAAGGGTGCGGTGCTGTCGATGACCCGGGAGATGGCCGTGCAGTTCGCTCGCTCGGGGGTCCGCGTCAACGCGCTGTGCCCGGGGCCGGTCAACACCCCGCTGCTGCAGGAGCTCTTCGCCTCCGACCCGGAGCGAGCCGCGCGACGCCTGGTCCACGTGCCGATGGGCAGGTTCGCCGAGCCCCGCGAGATCGCCGACGCGGCGCTCTTCCTGGCCTCCGACGAGTCCTCCTTCATCACCGCCTCCACCTTCCTGGTCGACGGCGGCATCTCCGGGGCCTACGTCACCCCGCTCTGAGCGGAGCGAGCACACCATGGGCACGCACGTGCGCTCCGACCTGCCGCTGATCGGTCTGACCACCTACCGCGAGCACGCTGTGTGGGGCGTGTGGTCGCAGCGCGCCGACGTGCTCCACGTGGACTACTCCGACGCCGTGGTGCGGGCGGGCGGACTGCCGCTCCTGCTGCCCCCGGCATCGGCCGCGTCCGACTGCGACCCCGCGCAGACGATCCGGGCGGCCGACGCCCTCGCCGGACGGCTCGACGGCCTGATCGTCACCGGCGGCGCCGACGTCGACCCGAGCCTGTACGACGCGGACTCCCACCCCCGCACCGGCGCACCGCGCCACGACCGCGACGCGTGGGAGCTGGCGCTGCTGCGCGCTGCTCAGACTGCCGCACTCCCGGTGCTGGCGGTGTGCCGTGGGATGCAGCTGATGGTCGTGGCGGCGGGTGGTTCGCTGCACCAGCACCTGCCGGACCTGCTCGGAGCCACCGCCCACGACCCCGGCGGGGACGAGTTCGGCAGGCACGAGGTCGCCACGACGCAGGGCACGCTGGTCCGCGAGATCGAGGGCGAGCGAGTCTCGGTCCACTGCCACCACCACCAGGGCATCGACCGCTACCCGGGGTTCGTGGCGACCGCTCACGCCGAGGACGGGTGCGTGGAGGCGGTCGAGCTCGCCCCCGACCACCGGCGCACCGGCGCCCGGTTCGTCCTGGGCGTGCAGTGGCACCCCGAGGTCAACCGCAAGCAGCGGCTCTTCGACGCCCTGGTGAGCGCTGCGGCCGCAGGCGCGGGCCTCCCCGCGGGCGGGGCCTGAGCCTCAGGGCAGCGCGTCGACCAGGTCGGCGACCAGGCGGTCGGTGCCGACGTCCTCGAGCTCGGGGGTGAATCCCAGTCGCACCACGACCAGGTCGGCGGAGGGCACCACGACCAGGCGCTGCCCGTCGTGGCCTCGCGCCTGATAGGCGTCGGCCGGAAGCAGCGGGGAGACGATGCTCCCGTCGGCCTCCTGGTTGACCCACCAGCCGGCGGCGTACCCCTCCTCCTCGGTCTCCTCGACCTCGTGCTGGGTCGTCGACTCCGCCATCCAGTCCTCCGGCAGCAGCTCAGCGCCCTCCCACTCGCCCTGCTGCAGCGCGAACTGGCCGATCGCGGCCCAGTCACGGGCCCCTGCCCACAGGTAGGAGCTGCACACCGGGTTGCCGCGGGCGTCGGTCTCCCACACCGCGGTGGTCAGGCCGAGAGCCCGGAAGAGCAGGTCCCGCGGGAGATCGCCGCGTTCGTCGGCGGGCACACCTGCGCGCTCGAACAGGGTCTGGCACAGCAGGGTGGTGCTACCACTGGAGTACTGCTGGTAGGTGCCCGGCTCGTGGGCGAGCTCCTGGGAGGCGACGTAGGCCGGCATGTCCGGCTCGAGGTAGAGCATCCGGGTGATCGGGGTCCCCAGCGCGTAGGTCTCGTCCCACTCCAGGCCGGAGGTCATGCGCATCAGCTGGTCGATGGTGATGGACTCCCGTTTATCGGTCCACTCCGGGCGCAGCCGGTCGTCGGAGATCGCGACGCCCCCGTCATCGACCATGATCCCGACCAGCAGGTTGGCCACGCTCTTCGCCATGGACCATCCCAGCTGCGGGGTGGCGGGGTCGAAGCCCTCGGCGTAGCGCTCCGCGATGATCTCGCCGTCATGCATCACCACCACCGCGCGGGTGCCCAGCTCGGCTTGCTCCGAGGTCGTCAGGTCCTCGCCGTACGCCCGGGCCAGGGCCGCCTGCACCTCGGGGTCCTCGGCCTGGACCACCGGGCCCTCGGTCCAGCGGTGCCCGCGGGTGACCTCCTCGAGGTCCTGGCGCACCGGTGGCTCGTCGCCGATCGTGCAGCCGTAGCCCTCGCTGTACCAAGCGCGCTGACCCGCCATGCCCCGCACCGTCGACTCCACACCGGTCGCACCGTCGGCGCCCTCGATCGACGAGCTGCGCAGATGAGGCACCAACGGGTTGGGGGGCAGGTCGGCGTCGGGGTCGTCGCGCCCGGCGAGCAGCCGCACCGCACACTCGTTGTGGGCGGCGTACCCGGTGCCGGTGAGCAGCAGGGGACGCTGCCACCAGTAGCCGCCCAGCAGCGCCGCGGCCACGAGCAGAACCACCACCAGGGTCACGGTGAGAGCGCGGCGGCGACGGCGAGATGCGGCCATGGCGCCACGCTACGGGGCACCCTCCGGGTCCGGTCAGCGCTTCGGCACACTAAAGCCCATGCACCCGACCTGCCGCGCCCCGAGCAGCGTCTCCCGTGTCCGGTGACCTGCTGGTCCGTCGGGCCAGAGTGGTGCCCATCGGCGCCCCGCACACCCCTGGCGGCGACGAGCCCGCCGTGCTGGACGTGCGGGTGCGCGCGGGGGTGGTCACCGAGATCGGACCCGAGCTCGCCGACGACGGCTCCCACGAGCTGGACGCCGACGGCCGCTGGCTGATCCCGGGGCTGTGGGACCAGCACGTGCACATGACGCAGTGGGCGCGCACGTTCGCCCGCATCGACCTGGTGGGCACACGCTCACCTCACGAGGTGATCGAGCGGCTGCTGCCGGCGCTGGAGCACGCGTCGGGGATCGTGGTCGGCTTCGGCTACCGCACCGCCAGCTGGTCCGAGCAGCCCACGGTCGAGCTGCTCGACCAGGTCGCGCGCGAGACCCCGGTCGTCCTGATCAGCGGTGATGCCCACAACGGCTGGCTCAGCAGCGCCGCACAGCAGCTCCTCGGAGCCCCGCGCACCTCCGGGGTGCTGACGGAGTACGACTGGTTCCCCGTGATGGCGCGACTCGACGACCTGCCCCGCGACGAGATCGCCGAGCAGGGGTCGCTCGGCGCCGCCATCACCCGCGCCAGCGAGATGGGTGTGGTCGGCATCACCGACCTGGAGTTCTCCCGGTGCTGGGAGCGCTGGCCCGAGGTGTACGACGCGTGGGGGCTCCGCTCGCTGCGGGTGCGCGCCGCGACGTACTCCGACGCCCTGGACGACGTCATCGCCCGAGGGCTGCGCACCGGAGACGCCTTGGAGCACGGCAAGGGTCTGCTCACCATGGGCCCGCTCAAGGTGATCGCCGACGGTTCGCTGAACACCCGCACCGCCTACTGCTGCACCCCGTACGCCGACGATCCCGAGGTGCGCGGCGCGCTCAACCTCTCCCCCGCCGAGCTCACCGAGCTGCTGACCCGGGCCCACCGCTCCGGGTTGCGGACGGCGGTGCACTCCATCGGCGACGCGGCGGTCGAGACCTCCCTCGATGCCTACGAGACCAGCGGCGCGGTCGGCACCATCGAGCACGCCCAGCTCGTGCTGCCCGAGCACGGTCGGCGCATGGCTCGGCTCGGTGTGGCGGCCAGCGTCCAGCCGGCACACCTGATCGACGACCGCGACGTGACCCAGCTGTGCTGGCCGGACCGCGCCGACCGGTGCTTCCGGCTGCGCTCGCTGCTGGACGCCGGCGTACGGCTCCAGATGGGCTCCGACGCCCCGGTGGCTCCCCTCGACCCCTGGCTGGCCATGGCCACCGCGGTGCACCGCACCGGCGACCAGCGCGAGCCCTGGAACCCCGCGGAGTCACTGACCGCGGCCGAAGCACTCCGGGCCAGCGTGGCCTCACCCACCGGCGTCGCGGTGGGGTCGGCCGGTGACCTGGTGCTGCTCGAGCGCGACCCGTTGGCGCGCCACGAGTCCCCGGCGCTCGCCGCGGAGTCACTGCGGCAGATGCCGGTGGCCACCACGGTGGTCGACGGGCGCCTGGTGCACGACGTCCGCTGAGCCCGGCTCGCTCTGGCTCGGCCACGAGTCGAGCACCGTGGGCCCCACGCCGTCTCCGACGTCGGGGTCGGGCAGGGTCTCGTCGGGGTCGACCAGAAGCACCTGACGACCCTCGTGCTCGAGGCGGCGGAAGGCCTCCAGCAGCAGCCGGCGGGCGACGGCGTTGACCGAGTGGACCCGGGTCAGGTCGACGACCACGGCTCCGTGATGCTCCGCCTCAGCCAGGTGCCGCACCAGTCGCTCGGCACCGGCGAACTGCAGCGACCCGTGCAGCGCGTAGAAGGCTGCCGACTCCCCTCCCGACAGCTCGACCGAGCGAAGCCGTCTGATGGTGGCGCGAGCCGGCTGGGGGGCCTCCATCAGGTGCAGACCCATCTGCGCCGACAGTCGGCGGCACACCTCCACCGCGCGCACGCTGTGCCCGTGCTGGTCCAGCCGGGGTGAGAACGCCGCGAGTCCGACCTGCCCGGGCAGCGCGCCGATGATGCCGCCGGAGACCCCGCTCTTGGCGGGGAACCCCACCGACGAGGTCCACTCACCGGCGGCGTCGTACATGCCGGAGGTGAGCATCACGCTGAGCACCTGCCGCACGACGTCGGAGCCGACGACCTGCTCCTCGGTCACCGGGTGGACACCGCCGTTGGCCAGGGTGGCCGCCATGAGCGCGAGGTCGCGGCTGGTCACGCGGACCGCGCACTGACGGGTGTAACCCGCCACCACCTCGCCGGGCGGCTCGGCGATCGTGCCGTGGCTGCGCAGCATGTTGGCGATCGCGTGGTTGCGGAAGGCGGTGCCCACCTCGGACTCGTAGGCGGCCTCGTCGACCTCCAGCCGACGCCCCGCGAACGCGGAGAGGCCCTCCAGCAGCCGCCGCTCGCGCTGGCCCCTGTCGTCCCCGAGCAAGGTGTGCACGACCAGGGCGCCGGCGTTGATCATCGGGTTGAGCGGTCGACCCGACCCGCTCTCCAGCGACAGCTCGTCGAAGGCCTCTCCAGTCGGCTCCACGTCGACCAGGTGCAGGACCGATGCGAGCCCACGCTGCTCGAGGGCCAGGGCGTAGACGAACGGCTTGGAGATCGACTGGATCGTGAACCGGGCCTCGGCGTCCCCGGCCTCGTAGACCTGGCCGTCGACCGTCGCCACGCACAGCCCGAGCTGCTCGGGATCGGTCCGAGCCAGCTCGGGGATGTAGTCGGCCACCGCTCCCCGGCGGTCGTCGGCGACACCGGCCAGGACTGCGTGCAGGTAGTCGGGGATGGGTGAGCGCATCGGGCCAGCGTCTCAGACCCTCCCGAGACGTCGCGAAGCGCGAGCGCTCTGCTGCGGATCGGCCGCGCTGACGCGCCCGGCACGGGGTCAGGGCATCGGTCGCACGACGGATACCGCACTCGCGTCGTCGTGGGTGCCAGGATGGGGCCGTGCCCAGCCTCAAGACCCGCGCCTTCGTCGCCTCCCTCAAGGTCCATCAACTGGTCTACGAGCGCAGCGGCGGTCTCATCGGCCACCGGTTGCTGGGGATGCCCACGCTGCTGCTGCGCACCACCGGGCGCCGTTCGGGACAGACCCGCACCTCGGCCCTGGTCTACGCCCAGGACGGGGACCGACGCCTGGTCTGCGCCTCCAACGGCGGACACCACCGCCCCCCGGCGTGGCTGCTCAACCTCGAGGCGGACCCCTCGGTCGAGGTGCAGGTGGGCCGTCGTCGCGAACGGACCCGGGCGAGCGCCGTCCGGTCCGACGACCCCGACTACGAGCGGCTCTTCTCGTTGTGCAACGAGGCCAACCGCGGCCAGTTCGCCCGCTACCGGCAGCGCACCGACCGCGACCTCGCCGTGGTCGTCCTCCCCAGGGCCTTCTGACCCGGCTCACCGGTGGTGAAGCTGCGCCGGGAGATGTTGACCGTCCCCCAGCTCTCCTGGGGGATCGGCTCGGGGCTCCGGGCGTCGTGGAGCGCCCACCCCTCGGGTCCGCACGACAGGGCGACCGGATGCACGGTTCGCGGCTCCGCGCTGCGGGCACGCACCCGCACCACCTGGCGGTGGCGCACCGCGTGGGCGAGCGCGGCGATCCGCTCGTCGTCCCGCTTGACCGGGTCGGCGCTCGCCGGGTCGGGCGCGGTCAGCCGGAACTGCTGCTGCGCCACGCGCGCTGCCGCACGACCGGCGTCGTTGAGCGACTCCAGCACCTTGCCGGCGGCACGGGCACCCGCCTCGGACATCCCGAGAGCGGCCAGCTCCGGAGCCTCCCGACCGAGCAGGACGCCCAGCGCCTCGGCCTCGTCGGTGGCCAGACCGGTCAGGCGGGTCCGGAAGTCGAAGGCCAGCTCGATCCCCCCGCCCCGGCCGCTGTGGGCCACCACCGGCAGCCCGGCGGAGATCAGCGCCTCGACGTCGCGCAGGACCGTCCGCTTGCTGACCTCCAGCTCCGCTGCCAGCTGGGACGCGGTCAACCGGCCGCGGTTCTGGACCAGCAGCAGCAGGTGCAGGAGGCGGGAGGCGCGCATCGCTCCTTCGAGAGCCGCGGGGAAAACATGACAGGAGATGTCACCTTAGGCCTGCTACCTTCCGGCCGTCGAGAGGAGGCAGACGGTGAAGCACTACGAGGTCAGCCGGACCATCGCGGCCGCGCCGGACGAGGTGTGGGCGGTGCTGCGCGACGCCGACCGGCTGGTCGGCGCCGAGACCGGGATCAGTCGGATCGAGGGCACCATCGAGCCGGGGGCGCGGTTCACGATCTGGTCCGACGCTGCGCCCGGCCGCGGGTTCCCCACGCGGGTGTCCCAGATGGACGCACCCAACACCATGGTGTGGACCGGCGGGATGCCCGCGGGTCTCTTCCGCGGTGTCCGGCGCTTCACCCTGAGCCCCAGCGGCACCGGCGGGACCGAATTCCACATGCGCGAGGAGTTCAGCGGAGTGATGCTGCCGCTGGTCTGGCGCTCGATGCCCGACCTGCAGCCCTCGTTCGAGCAGTTCGCCGACGGCCTCGCCCGAGCCAGCGAGGGCGCGGCGTGAGCCCCGACGACACCGGCGGTGGGGTGACCTACGGCGACGGCAGCGCGGAGGATCCCTGGCTGCTGAGGACGCCACCGGGCTCCTCGACGTACTCCGCCTGGCAGGAGGAGTCCACCGACCCCCCGGCGCTGGTCGTCCAGGTCGGGTCGACCCGGCTCTCCTACCGGCTCCGGGCGCTGGAGGACCTGCGCGTGATGCTGCAGGAGCGCGGTGACTGGGTGGCGCTGGGCAACGCCGACGAGGGAAAGCCGGTCACAGCGGGGACCGTCGAGGCCTGGGCGCGCGACCCCGCCAACCCCGTCGGGGGCTACTACGGCCTCCGGAAGGGCTACCGGGGTCGGTTCGCCAACTACGTGACACCGGTGCTGGAGCTCCTGGGGTGGGTGGAGCTGGAGCACAACGCCCGCAACAACCGGGTACGTGCGACCTGAGGGACCCCGGGCTCAGTCCTCCCACCGGAACAGCGCCGCCGCCAGCACCGCAAAGACCAGGGTGAACCCGAGCAGCACGGTGACCGGCAGCACCAGTGCCGACGGACCCTCACCGCGCACCAGCACGTCCAGCAGCCCCTCGTTGAGATGACCCAGCGGCAGGAACCGCGACACGGTGACCAACCAGTCCGGAGCCCCTTCCAGCGGGATGAACGAGCCGGACAGGAAGGCCATCGGCAGCACGATCACGTTGGCCAGCCCAGACGCAGCCTCCGAGGTCTTGCTGACCGCGCCGGCGACCATCCCGATCGCCATGAACGCCATGGTGCCGCACAGGGCCAGCGGCACCGAGAGCCACCACCAGCCGCTGAGCTGCATGCCGAAGACCCCCACGGCCACGCCGAGGAACAGCGCGATCTGGAGCAGCGCCAGTGACACGCACACCGCCAGCCGGGAGAGCACCAAGGACGTCACCCGGACCGGCGCCAGTCGCAACCGTCGCAGCAGCTTGGTCGTGCGCCAGGTGACCAACGGCATCGCGGTGTTGAAGGTCGCACCCATCGCCACCGCCCAGCCCAGCAGTCCCGGAGCGATGAACTGGATCGCCTGCAGCGACTCGTCCTCCACCTGCTCGGCCTGGAAGGTGTACGCCGGTGGCTCCTGCGCCAGCGCCTGGTTGGTGGCCTGGACGAAGCCGTCCAAGGTTCCCTGGACCGTCGCGGAGACCACCTGGTCGGCCGCGGAGTAGTGCAGCACGACCTCGTCACCGGTCTGCTCCACCGCACCGTCGAGATCGCCCGCCGCGACCGCGTCGATCGCCGCCTGCCGGTCGTCGTACTGGGTGACCTCGAAGACGTCCTCGAACTGGGCGCGCATCTCCTGCGGCATCTGCTCGACCATCGCGACCTCGCCGACCACCGCGATCTCGGACCTGCTGGCGCCGGCGTTGCTGAAGAGCGACCCGAAGAAGAACAGGAACATCAGCGGGAACGCCAGCAGCCAGAACCAGTTCTGCTTCTCCCGCCAGAATCCCCACCACTGGGCGCGGGTCAGCGCCGCCAGGTCGCTCAAGCCCGGTACTCCCGCCCGGTCAGGTCGAGGAAGACGTCCTCCAGCGAGGCCGACCGCACCTGCAGGCCCCGGAGCGCGTCGCGCTGGGACAGCGCGGTGAGCACCGCCGCGGGGTCATGGGTGCTCAGCGCCAGCGTGCCGTCCTGGTCGGTCGCGGCCTCCACGGCCGGCAACCGGGTCGCCTCGTCGTGCCCCAGCTGCCCGGCGTCGACCAGGATCCGCTGGGTCCGGCCCAGCCCGGCAACCAGGGCTCTGGGGGTGTCGGTGGTGAGGATCCGGCCGTGGTCGATGATCGAGACCTCGTCGCACAAGGTCTCGGCCTCGTCCATGTAGTGGGTGGTGAGCACCACCGTGCGGCCCTCGTCGTTGATCGCGCGCAGCACGTCCCACAGGTTGCGCCTGGCCTGCGGGTCGAGCGCTGCGGTGGGCTCGTCGAGGAAGACGATGTCGGGGTCATGGACCAGGGCGCAGGCGATCGAGAGCCGTTGCGCCTGCCCGCCGGAGAGGTCCTCGGTGCGCGTGTCCCGCTTGTCGGCCAACCCGACGACCTCCAGCATCTCGCGCCAGCGAGCGGCGGGCACGCCGTACAGGTCGGCGAAGGTGCGCAGCTGCTCGGTGACGGTGAGGCGCTGGAAGAACGCCGTGGCCTGCAGCTGCACCCCGATCCGCGGCAGCAGGCCCGGGTTGCGTGGCCACACCGGCAGGCCGAGCACCTCGGCCTCGCCCTCGTCGGGCTGGCGGATGCCCTCGATCATCTCCAGCAGCGTGGTCTTGCCCGCTCCGTTGGGGCCCAGGATGCCTCGGAACGTGCCGGCGTCGATCTCGAGATCGACGTGGTCGACGGCGGTCAGGTCGCCGTACCGCTTGGTGATGCCGCGGGTGTGGATCACCGGTCTCATGAGCACCACGCTGCCCGACATCGTGGGTCGGTGCCAAGATGGGGGCATGTCGGATGTCGTCGAGGTGTGGTTGACCGACTCCCTGGGCCTGGCCTTCGACGGCCGCGTGGTCGAGCTCTTCGGCACCAGCACGGGCAGCGAGCGCTACCACGTGCGCCAGTTCGGGGTGGCGATGAAAGGCATCGACAAGTCCGGCGTGCGCCGGGTGCACCTGGGCTTCGAGCACAGGCCCGGCAAGATCTCGGCCGGAGCGATGGCCAACGTGGACCCCGAGCGGTGGCCCGAGCTGGAGAGCCTGCTGCGTCGCATCGACGACGCCCGGGGCTAGCCACGTCGCTGCGCGCCGCGGCGCCGCACCACCTCGCCCAAGGCCTCCGGGTCGGCGCGGAAGTCGATGCGCTGGACCACCCCCTCGTGGACGGTGAAGTCGAAGACCACCTTGGCGGTGCCACGGTCGTACCAGGCCGCTCCCGGCCGGTCCGCGACGTAGACCGGCAACGCCGAGCGGGCCGCACCGTTGAAGAACTGCGCCACCTGCTGCTGGCCGCGGATCTCGCGCGGCGTGCCCATCTCCACGGCCGCACGGTCACCGGCGATGACGACGTCGGGCGCCAGCAGGCCCAGCAGCCGCGTCAGGTCCCCGGTCTTGGCCGCCTCGAGGAAGGCGTCGACGACCTCCCAGTGGGCGAGCTGGTCCTCCGGTGCCGGCGCGCGGACCTTGGCACGGGCCCGCGACGCCAGCTGCCGGGCGGCCGGTGCGGTGCAGTCCAGCACCTGGGCGACGACGTCGAACTCGAACCCGAAGCTGTCGTGCAGCACGAACGCGACCCGCTCGCGAGGGCTGAGCCGCTCGAGCACCACGTGCAGGGCCGCGCCCACGGTGTCGGCGAGCACCACCTCGTCGGCAGGGTCCGGGGCCGCGGCGGCGTGCGCCGGCTCGAGGTCCGCGGACTCCAGGCCCTCGACCGGCTCCGGGACGCGCGCGCGGAGCCGGTCCAGGCACAGCCGCGAGGTCACCGTGGTCAACCACGCCGGCAGGTTCTCGACCGACGACGTCGTGCGGTCCAGCCGGAGCCACGCCTGCTGCACGACGTCCTGCGCCTCGACGGGATCACCGATGATGCGGGTCGCGAGGCCGACCAGGCGAGGCCGTTCGACCTCGAAGGCTTGCGCCAGCGCGGCAGTGTCGGTCTCGTCGCTCCAGGTCATGGCGGGCATCCTCTCGACACGTCACGGTCTCCCACCCGGTGACGGATCACCGCGACGCAACGTGACATCACCCGAGGCGTGTCAGGCTCCCCAGGAAGGCGAGCGTGCGCTCGGTGAGCAGCGCGGCCGACTCCGCGTCGTACGAGGGCAGGCTCCGGTCGGCGAAGAGATGGTGCTCACCGGGGTAGACGAAGAGCTCGGCCAGCCCCAGGCTCACCGTCGTGATCAGCTCCTGGGCTGCCGGCAGGTCCTCGGCGAAGTACTCGTCGCCCCGGGCGCCGTGCACCTGCACCGGCACGCCCTCGGGCCAGGGGCCGACGGCCCACTCCCCAGTCACCGGGAGGCACGACTCGTAGAGCAGGGCCCCACGGGCACCCGGCCTGGTCTGCGCGAGGGGTTGGGCGTGCATCACCCCGTAGGAGAAGCCGGCGTAGACCAGCGCCTCCGGCAGGCCCTCGATGGAGTCGGCGACACGACGCTCGACGACCCCCTCCTCCAGCCCGTGCAGGTAGCCGAAGCCGTCCTCGATCGAGTCGAAGGTGCGCCCCTCGAAGAGGTCGGGTGCGTGCACGGTGTGGCCCGCGGCGCGGAGGTCGTCGGCAAACGCCTCGATCCCGGAGGTGAGTCCCTGGACATGGTGGAAGAGAACGACGTCGGCCATGGGCCCAGTCTGCCCCAGGCGTCACCTGCCGGACGGGGCCCGCCCGCGCATCGGGGGCTACGCCCGGCCCCGCCAGAGCAACACGGCAACCGGGAGGAGACCGACGAGGAAGAGCGTGTCCGGGATGAGGCGGAGCAGGCCGAGGTCACCGATCCGGGTGGGCGGGAAGAGGAGGCCACCGATGATCAGTGCGACCCCGCACCACCCTGGCCCGACCTTGCTCGCCAGCAGCAGCGCGCCGAGCACGATGAACATCAGCGCAAAGATCGGTCCGGGCAGGTGCAGGGAGAGGTGGGCGGCTGCGGTGTCGGCGGCGTTGAGGTCGGGGGCGCCGGAGCCGATGTAGACGCCGTTGAGCCCGTACGCCACGCCGCCCATGACGCCGATGGCCGAGACAGCCGTCGCGACGGCGGCGAAGCGTGGCCGCAGCGACTCGCAGAGCTGGGTGATGCCGACCGCGGCGAGGAGCATGCCGACGACGGCGTACATCTGGAGCGTGCCGCCGGTGGTGTCGCCGGTGGAGAGGGTGCTGGCCGCGAGGAGGAGGGGCCCGGCGACGGCGCCGGCGGCGAGCACCTTGCCGCGGGCGGACCCGGACACGTCCGACCCGGAGATGGTTCCGCGCACCTGAGTGGCGGTGGAGTGTGTGGCCATCGCGGTTGTCCCGTTCGAGTACGCCGCAGGCAGGTCGTCTCCGGCTGGTGCTCCCAGCGTGGCCCGGTGCAGACTCCAGCAGAACGAGGCGACCCACAGCCACGCATGAGGACAGCCTCAACCGCCGGTGTTGCGGCCCCGTCGACAACCCCCCGGGCGTGCACGAGGATCGTCACCATGTGGTCACCCGTGACCCGCGTCCTGGTCGGTGTCGGTGGCGCGGCAGCCTTCGCGACGGTCGTGCTCGCGGCCCTGGGGGCGTCTCGGTTCCCGGAGGCGGCGATCTGGGTGCTGCCGATCGATGCGTTCTACCTCGCGGGTCTATGGACCGCGCGGCAGCACCCGGACGGCCGGGCGGCGCACCGCCTGCTCTGGTGCGGCGTGATCGCAGCGTCCTGGCTCGCCCTCGGGTTGCTGTTGCTGATCTCGTATGACCGGGTCGGCGCGACCGGTGGGGTGCGCGCCCTGAACGCCGTGGTCCTCGGTCTCGACATTGCGCTGCCGGCGTCGGTCCTGGCGCTGCTCGCGACGTTCCCCGGCGGGCTGGCCCGTGGCGTATCCACCCGGATGGCGCTGGGAGTCGGTTGGCTGCTCGTCGTGCTCGTGCCGCTGGTCTCGCTCGTGGGTGGGCCGGGTCAGGTGCCGGCGTACGTCCTGGTCTGGAACCTCGAGCTGGAGACGTTGCCCGCGGGCTTGGTCGCCGAGGCTGCGCTCCGGGAGCTCGCGGTCGCCGTGCACGAGATGGCGCTCGCGCTGTTGCCGCTGGCGGGCGTGGTGCTGCTCCTGGTCGCATACCGCGGAGCGGCGGCCGTCGACCGACGCCGGATCCGCTGGCTCGCCCTGGCGGGGCTGGTCATCGCGATCGACGGGGTCTTCACTGGTGTCCCCGCGATCAACGTGATCCCGACAGCGGTGTCGGTCCCGCTGATCGCGTCGTTGCCGGTGCTGGCCGCGATCGGTATCGCGCGCCCGGACGCGTTCGACATCGACGAGGCACTGCGCCGGGCCGCCCAGTTCGCGGTGCTGTGGATCGCGACCTCGTTCGTGTACGTCGCCATCGCGAGCGCGACCGGCGTGGCGGCGGGCTCCACGCTGGGGGGAGGCGCGGCCGCCGTACCCGTCGCCGTGGCCGCGACGATCGCGTTCTATCCACTGTGGCAGCGCGCCCTTCGGGCGATCTCGAGCGCCTTGCTCGGGAGCCGCCTCGACACCGACGAGCTGCTCCGCCGGGTGGGGTCGGCGCTCGAGCACACCCTGGATCCGGCCGCCCTGGCCGAGCCGCTCGCCGACATCATCAAGCAGGGCCTCGGCGCGAGCTGGGTGCGGATCGTGATCGACGACCGGTCGGTCGCGACCAGTGGCAGCCCCACCGAGGGCGGCCCACCCGCGATCGAGAGCGCCCTCGCGCACGGGGCTGCGGCGATCGGGCGGATCGAGTGCGGGCCGCGGAGCGGTGGGCGCGAGTTCGACGAGTCCGACCGCCGACGGCTCGAGCTGTTGGGTCGCCAGCTCGCGCTCGCCGCCCACAACGCTCGGCTGGCCGCGGATCTCAACGCTTCCCGTGCGCGGCTGGTCGAGGCCGAGGAGCGCGGGCGCCGGCGGATCCAGCGCGACATCCACGACGGCATCCAGCAGGACATCGTCGCGATCCTGGCGCACCTCGCGCTCGCCGAGGAGCATGCTCGCCGGCAGCCCGAGGCGGTCGCCGGCGACATCGCCGGACTCCGCTCGGAGGCCGGCCGGGCGCTCACGGCGTTGCGCGAGCTCGCCAGCGGCATCCATCCGTCGGTGCTCGCCGACCGCGGCATCGTGGAGGCGATCGAGGCACGGGCCTCCGGCTTGCCGATCGGGGTCACGATCGTCGGAGGCGATCTCCTGCGCGGCGTGCGCTGCGACGCGCTGGTCGAGAGCGCGGTCTACTTCACGGTCAGCGAGGCCCTCACCAACGCGATCAAGCACTCGGGCTCCACGGGTGTTCAGGTCGACCTGCGGATCGACGGCGATCACCTGTCCGTCGCTGTCGACGACTCTGGATCCGGGTTCGACCCCGCGGCGACGCCGTCGTCCGGACTCGCGGGGCTCGCGGACCGCATCCACGCGCTCGGCGGGTCGTTCGCGGCCGAATCGACGCCCGGTGCCGGGACCTCCGTGCGGGCGCGGCTGCCGCTGGCGGTGGAGCCGGCCAGTGCCTGACCTCCCTGTCCGCCTGGTGATCGCCGACGACCACTACGTCGTACGCGAAGGCGTTCGCCAGCTCCTCGAAGCGACCGGAGAGGTCGAGGTCCTGGCCGCGGTCGGTACCGCCGCCGAGCTGCTCGACGCCGTCGACCGGGTCCTGCCCGACGCGGTCCTCACCGACATCCAGATGCCACCCGGCCACCACATGGAAGGCATCGACGCCGCCAGCGAGCTGCGCGCCCGGCATCCCGAGCTCGGGGTCGTGGTGCTCTCCCAGTACGCCGACGAGGCATACGCGTTCGCGCTGCTCCAGCACGGCGCCGAGGGCCGCGCCTACCTGCTCAAGGACCGAGTCGGCGATGCCGCCGAGCTCGTGCGGGCCCTGCGGGAGGTGGTCGCCGGACGCTCCGTGATCGACCCCGCCGTGGTCGGCGCCCTCGTCGGACGTCGTACCCGCGTCGCGAGCTCCGGCCTCGAGCAGCTCACGGACCGGGAGCTCGACGTACTCCGCGCGATGGCCGAGGGCCGCTCCAACAGCGGCATCGCCGAAGAGCTGCACTTCTCCGAGTCGGCGATCGAGAAGCACATCAGCTCGATCTTCGCCAAGTTCGGTCTCGCCGCCGAGCCGTTGGTCCACCGTCGCGTGGCAGCCGTGATGAGGTTGATCCGCGACGGCGCCTCGGGCCTCTAGATGAGTCGGCGCGCACGTCGACCCACACTCTTGTCGTCGGAACCGGCGGCTAGCCGTGCGCCATGTCGACGAAGCGGGAGTAGTGGCCCTGGAACGCCACCACGACGTCGCGGGTGGGGCCGTTGCGGTGCTTGGCCACGATCAGGTCTGCCTCGCCCGGGCGGGTCGACTCCTTCTCGTAGACGTCGTCGCGGTGCAGCAGCACCACCATGTCCGCATCTTGCTCGATCGATCCACTCTCCCTCAGGTCGGAGAGCATCGGGCGCTTGTCGGAGCGCTGCTCGGGACCACGGTTGAGCTGGGAGAGGGCGACGACGGGGACGTCGAGCTCCTTGGCCAACAGCTTGATCTGCCGGGAGAACTCCGAGACCTCGAGCTGGCGGGACTCGACCTTCTTGCCCGAGGTCATCAGCTGGAGGTAGTCGATGACGACCAGCCGCAGGTCGTGGCGCTGCTTGAGCCGACGCGCCTTGGCGCGGATCTCCATCATCGTCATGTTCGGGGAGTCGTCGATGAACAGCGGCGCGGCGTTGATCTCGCCCATCTTGCGCGCCAGCTTGTTCCAGTCGTCCTCGGCCATGTGGCCGTTGCGCATGTGGTTCAGCGGGATCTTCGCCTCGGCCGAGAGCAGCCGCATCGTGATCTCGGTGCGCGTCATCTCCAGGCTGAAGATGACCGCGGACTGGTTGTTGTGGATGCTCGCGGCGCGGCACAGGTCGAGCGCGAGGGTGGAGTTGTGGGTGGGGATCCGCGTCGGCCCGGCGAGGTAGAGGTGGTCGGTCGCCTCGACCTGGATGCAGCGCACCGGCACCGAGCCGACGGGCTCGACGCGCTCGATCTTGACCTCCCCGCCGTCGGCCAGGTCGATCACGTGACCCTGCCCCACGGTGCGGGCGATCTGTCCCGTGGTGACGCTGCTCGGCGGCGCCGACCCGCACCGGGTGACCCAGTTGTGCTGGTAGTCCGCGACGATGCTCGCCCCGTCGGAGAACGTCAGCGCGAAGCACGGGCGGCCCCGCAGCACGCCGGTGGCCGCCACCACCCGGGTGGGGCTGCCGTCGGAGGCCAGCACGTGCTGGCCGACCTCGACCTCGCCCATCGTGGTCCAGCCCTCAGGAGTCGGCAGCACGGTCTCGAGCGAGAGCGCCTTCCCCACCGCGGGCCGCGCGGCGATGATCACCATCTGCCCGCCGTGCAGACCGTTGGTCAGCTCGTCGAGGTCGGCGAATCCCGTGGGCACGCCGGTCATCTCTCCGCCCCGGTTGGAGATCGCCTCGATCTCGTCGAGGGTCGCCGGGAAGATCTCCGACAGGGGCGCGTAGTCCTCCGACGCGCGCTTCTCGGTCACCTCGTAGACCTGCTGCTGCGCCGCGTCGACGACGTCGTCGACGATGCCCTCGCCGGCGAACCCCATCTGCACGATCCGTGTCCCGGCGGAGATCAGGCGCCGCAGGATCGCCTTCTCCCGCACGATCTCGGCGTAGTAGCCGGCGTTGACAGCGATCGGCACCGAGGAGACCAGCGTGTGCAGGTAGGGGGCACCGCCGATCCTGGTCAGCTCCGAGCGGCGCCCGAGCTCGGCGGCGACCGTGACCGCGTCGGCCGGCTGCCCGCGACCGTAGAGGTCGAGCACCGCGTCGTAGATCGTCTCGTGGGCGGGCTTGTAGAAGTCGGTGCCGCGGACCACCTCGACGACGTCGGCGATGGCGTCCTTGGACAGCAGCATCGCACCGAGGACCGACTGCTCGGCCTCGTCGTGCTGCGGCGGGAGCCGGTCGAGTCCGGGGCCCTCCTCGTAGGCGGACTCGGCGGGGTAGGCCGATGGACCGGTCATGCTCATGCCGCTCTCCCTTCACCCCTGGCGACCCTGGGCCCCAGGGTGTCGTCAGGCTCCGACAGTTCCGGTTCACTGCGGCTCCCAGTCCCGTCGTGCAGGGCGGTGCCGGTGGGCGTCGCTGCGCCGGTTGGCCGGTGCGGCACGGTGGGTGGAGGGGGCTCTGGGGCGCGACGCTACGCGCGCTGGCTCACCTCTTCCACTGCGCTGTCCACACCCCCCTGTGGACAACTGTGGACATCTGGGGACGCCGTGTGGAACACGCCGCCGAGCCCGTGCACAGCCTGTGCACCGCGCTGTGGACAACACTCGGGCATTGCCAAGCTGCAGCGCTCTGACCTGCACTGATGCCCCGCCAGCCCATGGGGGAGAAATCAAAGTGCAGATGAATTCCAGGTAACACCCCCGCGCCGCGCGTGGTCGGGGCCTAAGCCCCTGGAGCGCGTGTGGCCGGCTTGGATACGCAGCGCTGTCCACAGGTGCTCGAGCCTGCGAGCGGGCAGGATAGCCTCACCGCCGTGGCCGGCGCAGGAGATCGTGAAACTGCATCCGGTGGGAGGCGCAGCCTGGATGGCCGGGTGGCCGCCCTGGCCGTCCCGGCGTTCCTCACCCTGGTCGTGGAGCCGCTCTTCCTGCTCGCCGACTCCGCCATCGTGGGTCACCTGGGCACCGAGGAGCTCGCGGGTCTCGGGATCGGCTCGGTGGTGCTGCGAGCCGGTGTCGGGGTCTGCATCTTCCTCGCCTACGGCACCACCGCCGCGGTGGCCCGGCACATCGGGGCCGGGGACCGCCGTGGCGCCGCCCAGCAGGGAGTGGACGGCCTGTGGCTGGCGGTGGCCCTGGGGCTGGTCGGCACCCTCGCCGGAGTGCTGAGCACCGATGCCGTCGTCGGGATCTTCGACCCGACGCCACCGGTGGCGCAGGCGGCTCACGACTACCTCCTGGTGTCGTGGCTCGGGCTCACCCCGATGCTGGTCGCCCTGGCGGCCACCGGGGTGCTGCGGGGGTTCTCCGAGGCGCGACGACCTCTCTACGGCGCCGTGGGGGCCAACCTGGCCAACATCGTGCTCAGCGTCGTGCTGGTCTACCCCGTCGGCCTGGGGATCGTGGGTGCCGCGCTCGGCACGGTCATCGCCCAGAGCGCGATGGCGGCCTACCTGTGCCGCTCGGTGCTGCACCGGGCGCGCGAGGAGTCGGTGGCGCTCACCCCCCATCTGGCCGGCGTACGCCGCGCCGCGCGAGCAGGCTGGGCCCTGGTGGTGCGCACCCTGTCGCTGCAGGCGGTGCTGCTGGTCACCACCTGGTCGATGGTCGGGCTGGGCCCGGTGCCCACCGCGACCCACCAGGTCGCGATGTCGGTGTGGACCTTCCTGGCCTACGCCCTCGACGCCGTCGCGATCGCGGCGCAAACGATCACCGGGGAGGCCCTGGGAAGCGGGGACCTGGACGGGACGCGATCGCTCACCGACCGGCTGGTCCGCATCGGGCTGGTCTCAGGAGTGCTCACCGGCCTCGTGCTGGCCCTGGTGGCGGGCTACCTCGGCCCGTTGTTCACCGACGACCCCGAGGTGAGCGCCCTGCTCACCCCGGTGCTGCTCGTGGCCGCGCTGTACCAGCCGCTCGCCGGGGTGGTGTTCGTCCTCGACGGCGTCCTCATCGGCGCCGGGGACGGGCGTTACCTCGCCTGGGCGGGCACCGCAGTGATGGCGCTGTCGATCCCGACCGTCGTGCTGGTGGCCGCACTGACCTCGGGCCGCGGAGACGTGGCAGCGGTCTGGGTCTGGGCCGGGTTCGGAGCCACCTTCATCGGCGGTCGAGCGGTCGCGCTGCTGCTTCGCGCCCGTGGATCGCGCTGGATGGTGACCGGGGCCGTTGTCTGATCCACCACGCTCGCGTGCTCCTGGCCCCCGGCTTCAGTAGTCTCGACGCTCGTGAAGGAGCTGCAGACCGTCGCCCTCGGGCTCATCGTGGTCTTCGTCGACGTCGGAGACCCCGACTGGGTGGCCGATCCACTGGGCTGGCTGCTCGTCCTCATCGGCATCGCCGCGGTGAAGGAGAAGGTGCCGGACTACGGCTACCTCGCGCTGACCGCCTGGGTGTGCCTGGGTCTCTCGGTGGTCACGTGGCCGCCCAACTCGGTGCCCACGCTGGACTCGACGCTCGGCTGGGTGTTCAGCCTGCCGACACTCGCCTTCTGCTACCTGCTCGCCGACAGCCTCTACGACGTCACCGTGCCCAACCTGGCGCAGTGGTTCCGCCTCATCTGCTGGGCCTTCGCCGTGGTCGCGGTGCTCCCGCTCCTGCCCGTCGCCTTCGACTGGGAGTGGCTCGCGACCCCCGCGACCGTGGCCGCCATCGTGCTCAACGCGGTCTTCGTGCTCTCGCTGTTCAGTGCCGCCGGCGACGACGCCGTGCCGGAGGACTCCGCGAAGCACAAGGCGGGGGACGCGCAGGACTCAGAGGACTCAGGGCACGCGAGCCGCGGATCGGCCACGAGGTCGAAGGGCTCGGGCAAGACCGACTAGGTCCGCGCCCTGCTGGGCGGGCCCGCGCGTCGCGTCAGCACCCTCGCCCGGGCGGGCCCACAATGAGGCAGGTGACCGGCCCCTTCCGCCTGCAGGCCCCTGCCTACGACGGGGTCGCCGATCTGCTGGACCCCGCGGACCTGCTCCAGGTCGCTGACGCACTGGAGTCCGGGGCCCAGCTGCCTGCGTCACGCGAGCCGGGGGCCGCGGTCGCAGCCCCGCCGCACGGCGGGAGCGAACCGGACGGGTCCGGCGTGCGGGAGCCGCTGGGGCACCGGGTGACCCGTCGCTTCTTCACCCTCTGCGAGCACCCGCGCACCCGGGAACGGACCATGTCGCTGCTGCGACGCAGTGCCGACAGCGCCGTGGGGGGCCGGCTGCTCGTGGCCTTCCTCAGCCGGATGGCCTTCCGCCCGGTGCTGCGCTCGCGGCGCATCGACCACGCAGCATCACGGATCGAGCTGGCCTGCGCCCAGCTGGGCGGCGTCGCCGTGCTGCGCTACGTGACCAGGATGGAGCCGGTCGCCTCGATGGGCGTGGAGGACCTGGTGGACATGATCGGCCCAGCGGTCGACGCCACCCTGACGGCCCCACTCGGAGCCTCAGAGCAGCGCTGAGCAGCTCGGCCCGGCGCTGGGCTCAGGCCGGGATGACGTTGAGCGAGACCGTGGCCTCGACGTCGTCGTGGACGCGCACCGTGACCTGGTGAGAGCCAAGCGACTTGATGGGGTTGCCCACCAGGATCTTGCGCTTGTCGACCAGGGTCTCGCTGCTCTCACCGTTGATCGCGGCGGCGATGTCACTGACCGTGACGGCGCCGAAGAGACGGCCCTCGTCACCGGCACGGACCTTGACGTCGACCGGGGCCGACTCCAGCTTGGTCTTGATCTCCTGAGCGTGGTCGAGGTTGCGGACCGCACGGGAGTCCCGCGCAGCCTTGATCGACTCGATCTGCTTCTCGCCGCCGCGCGACCAGCGGATCGCGAAGCCACGCGGCACGAGGTAGTTGCGGCCGTAGCCGTCCTTGACCTCGACCACGTCGCCCGGGGCGCCGAGACCGGTGACCTCGTGAGTGAGGATGAGCTTCATCGTCTTCGCCTGGCCTCTCAGCGTGCGGTGGAGGTGTAGGGCAGCAGCGCCATCTCGCGAGCGTTCTTCACCGCGATGGCGACGTCACGCTGGTGCTGCACGCAGTTGCCGGTGACCCGGCGTGCGCGGATCTTGCCGCGGTCGGAGATGAACTTCCGCAGCAGGACCGTGTCCTTGTAGTCGACGTAGGCCGACTTGTCCTTGCAGAACTGGCAGACCTTCTTCTTCGGCTTGCGCAGGACCGGCTTGGCCATGGTGGTGCTCCTTGTAGAGGTTCGAGACCGGGTCCGGCCGGAGTCGTGGGCCCGGACTGAGATGCAGATGGATGCAGATGGATGGGATGGAGGGTCAGAACGGGGGCTCGTCGCTGGAACCGCCCTGGGCCGCCCAGGGGTCGCCCTGCTGGCCGGGCTGCCCCGGCTGCTGACCGGGCTGCTGACCGGGCTGCTGGCTGGAGACCCCGGGGGTGGACCACGGGTCGCCGCCCTGAGGAGCGCCGCCCTGGGGAGCGCCGCCCTGGGGAGCGCCGCCGTAACCGCCCTGGGGAGCGCCGCCCTGCTGGCCCCCGTAGCCACCGGAGCCGCCGGAACGGCTGGTCTTGTTGACCTTGGCCGTGGCGTAGCGAAGGCTCGGCCCGATCTCGTCGACGTCGATCTCGAAGACCGTGCGCTTCTCGCCCTCGCGGGTCTCGTAGCTGCGGGCCTTGAGTCGGCCGGAGACGACCACGCGGGCGCCCTTGGTCAGCGACTCCGCGACGTTCTCCGCCGCCTGGCGCCACACCGAGCAGTTGAGGAACATCGCCTCGCCGTCGCGCCACTCGTTGGTCTGCTTGTCGAACTGCCGCGGCGTCGAGGCCACGGTGAAGTTGGCGACAGCAGCGCCCGAGGGCGTGAACCGCAGCTCGGGGTCGCCGGTGAGGTTGCCGACCACGGTGATGATGGTTTCGCCTGCCATGGATGCTCCTAGGTCAACGCTTGGATCCGGGGTGTCCGGTGAACCTAACTCCGCTCACCGACTGTTCGGAACGGGCCGGTCCCGGCCTGTGGACGAACAGTGCGGTGCGTGGGGCGTCGGACGTGTCAGCGCGAGCTGGGACGCACGACCTTCGTGCGCAGCACGGACTCGTTCAGGGAGAGCTGGCGGTCCAGCTCCTTGACCGTCGCGGGCTCGGCCTGCAGGTCGATGACGGCGTAGATGCCCTCGCCGTGCTTGTCGATCTCGAAGGCGAGTCGGCGTCGGCCCCACACGTCGACGTTGTCGACCTGACCGCCGTCCTTGCGGACGAAGTTCAGATAGGTGTCGAGGGACGGCGCAACGGTGCGCTCGTCGAGGCTCGGGTCGAGGATGACCATCACTTCATAGGCACGCATAGCAGTCTCCACCTCCTTCGGACTAGGCGGCCGCGGACGTTCCGCGGCAGGAGGGCTGTTGCGTAGGTCCACCCGGGTCGACACGCTCTGCGGCGTCGTCCACGAGGCGGACAGGGCACCTTACCAACGACCACACCGTGGACAGAAATCGAGTGCCACGACCTACCCTGGCCCCCATGCCCACCGGATCCGCGCCCTCCGCCTCACCGCCCGCCCCGACCACGGCCGAGACCCTCCGCATCGGCGCCCACGTCGACCAGAGCGACCCGGTGGCGCAGGCACGAGCGCGCGAGACCACGCTGGTGCAGTTCTTCCTGGGCGACCCGCAGAGCTACAAGGGCCCCGAGGTTCGCTACGCCGCCGGAGCCGAGGCGTTGCGCGAGGACGCCGCTGCCGCGGGCGTCGACCTCTACGTCCACGCGCCGTACATCATCAACGTCGCCTCGCCGAACAACCGGATCCGCATCCCCAGCCGCAAGCTGCTCCAGCAGCACATGGACGTGGCGGCCCAGATCGGGGCGAAGGGACTCATCGTCCACGGCGGCCACGTGAACGCCCAGGACGACCCCGAGGTCGGCTTCGACAACTGGCGCAAGGCAGTCGAGGCGACCGAGATCAAGATCCCGCTGCTCATCGAGAACACCGCGGGAGGCGGCAACGCGATGGCGCGCGCGGTCGAGCGGATCGCCCGCGTCTTCGACGCGGTGGGCCGGGCGGCCGAGGGCACCGAGATGGTCGGGTTCTGCCTCGACACCTGCCACGCCCACGCCGGCGGGATCGAGCTCGCCTCCGCGGTCGAGCAGCTGCGCGCCGTCACCGGCCGGATCGACCTGGTCCACGCCAACGACTCCCGCGACGCCTTCGACTCCGGGGCGGACCGCCACACCAGCTTCGGCGCCGGGGAGGTCGATCACGACGGGTTCGTCGCCCTGATCCGCGACGCGGGCGCCCCCGTGATCGCCGAGACCCCCGGCCCGGCCGAGCAGCACCTCGCCGACTTCGACTGGCTCCGCTCCCGCCTCTGAGGCCGGGCGCGCAGTTTCCCAAGGTCTGTAGCGCGCCTGCCACTTCCCTCGACGTACATCTCGAGGGAAGTGGCAGGTTCTCGTGGGATGTGCCGGCGCGACGTCGCCGGGCCAGTTCTCGAGGCACCGGGTCCACCACCCTCCGGTCTCCCCGAGACCGCCGTACCTGGTGGCGTCCTGTCATCCGGTCGTCGACCGTGCGGGCATGCTCGCCCCATCACCGGTCGATCCCCTGCGCCTCATCGCCGACGAGCGCGGGGTCTTCCTCAGGTCCGAGGCCCTCGACCACTGCTTCGACGACAAGGCGCTGGCCCGGGCGGTCCGCGACGACGTCCTGGTGCGGGTCCGGCACGGCAGCTACGCCTTCGCTGACCAGTGCCGTGCCCTCCGGCCCGAGGCGCGTCATCTCCTGCTGGGCCGCGCGGCGATGCGTCGACTGCGCGATGTGGCTCTGAGCCACGTGACCGCGGCCATCGCGCACGGGATGGACGTGTGGGACGTCGATCTCGACCGCGCCCATGTCACACGCGTCGGCCCCGGGGCGGGGCGCACCGAGCCCGACCTCGTGCACCACGAGGGCACAGTGACCGACGCGGCCCTCACCACGACGTACGGCGTGCCCGCGACCTCGCCCGTGCGCGCCGCCCTGGAGACCGCTGCGCTCGTCGGGACCGAGCGTGGCCTGGTCACGGTCAGCTCGGGCCTGCACCTCGGCCTCTTCGACCAGGAGGACCTCGCCGCACAGCACGAGGTGATGATGCGGTGGCCGGGCGCCCAGCCGCTACACCTCGTCACCCGCTTGGCCGATCACACCCACGAGAGCGCCGGCGAGGTGCGTACCGCCTATCTCTTCTGGCGGGCCGGGCTGCCGCGGCCCGTCGCGCAGTACGACGTCCACGACGTCTACGGGCGCTTCATCGGCCGCGTCGACTTCGCATGGCCGCAGCATCGGTTGATCGTGGAGTTCGACGGCCGCAGCAAGTACCAGCAACACCTGCGCGAGGGCGAGAGCGCGACCGATGTGGTGCTCCGGGAGAAGGCGCGCGAGGACCGGCTCCGCGAGGCCGGGTGGGTCGTCGTACGGCTGGTCTGGAGCGACCTGGCGCGTCCAGCCGAGGTAGCGCGGCGGGTACGCCGCCATCTGGTCTGAGCAACCCAGGACGCGGTCCCCGCACTTCCCTCGACATGCTTCCACTTCCCTAGAGAAGTACTCCGTGGGAAGTGGCGGCTCGCCTACAGACCTTGGGAAACCGCGGGCAACGATCCGGCCACGACGGTAGGCACAGCGCCGATTTCGTCTTAGGTTGCTGTGTTATGACCAGCGCTGAGGGTGGGCATGAGGGAGCGGGCACGACCATCGAGGCGGCGGAGGGGGAGCCGCTCGTCGTGCTCGACGGCGTCAACAAGTGGTTCGGTGACCTGCACGTCCTCCAGGACATCGACCTGACGGTCCACCGCGGTGAAGTGGTCGTCGTGATCGGCCCGTCCGGCTCGGGCAAGTCGACCCTGTGTCGCGCGATCAACCGGCTGGAGACCATCGACCAGGGCAGCATCACCCTTGACGGCGAGCCCCTGCCGAAGGAGGGCAAGGAGCTGGCCAGGCTGCGCGCCGAGGTCGGGATGGTCTTCCAGTCCTTCAACCTCTTCGCCCACAAGACGATCCGGGAGAACGTCACCCTCGGCCCGATCAAGGTCCGCGGCCAGGACAAGTCCTCGGCGGACAAGAAGGCCCACGAGCTTCTCGAACGGGTCGGCATCGAGCACCAGGCGGACAAGTACCCCGCGCAGCTCTCCGGCGGTCAGCAGCAGCGCGTGGCGATCGCCCGAGCGCTGGCCATGGAGCCCAAGGTGATGCTCTTCGACGAGCCCACCTCGGCGCTGGACCCCGAGATGATCAAAGAGGTGCTCGACGTCATGGTCGAGCTCGCCGAGGGTGGCATGACCATGGTCGTGGTCACCCACGAGATGGGTTTCGCGCAGTCAGCTGCTCACCGGGTGATCTTCATGAGCGACGGCGCGGTCGTGGAGGAGAACAAGCCCAAGGAGTTCTTCAACAACCCGCAGTCCGACCGCGCCAAGGACTTCCTCGGCAAGATCCTCAAGCACTGAGCGCCAGCACGTTCCAGCACCATCGCGACAACCCAAGGAGAAGGCAGATGAGACTGAACCGGACCATCACGGCGATCGCGGGGACAGCGCTCGCGTTGTCGATGGCAGCGTGCGGCGACGCCGGCAGCGACGACAGCGAGAGCATCGACGTCGATGTCCAGGAGGACGCCGCCTCGGAGTTCGACGACGGCACCAAGATGAAGGAACTCGCCGAGAGCGGCGAGGTCACCATCGGGGTGAAGTACGACCAGCCGGGCATCGGCTTCAAGGGCGCCACCGACGACATGCCCAAGGGGTTCGACCCCGAGATCGGCAAGGTCCTGGCTGCTGACCTCGGCATCGCCCCGGAGGACATCACCTGGAAGGAGACGATCTCGGACAACCGCGAGCCCTTCCTGCAGAGCGGCGAGGTCGACCTGGTGATCGCCTCGTACTCGATCACCGACGAGCGCCAGCAGGTCGTGGGTCAGGCCGGCCCCTACTACGTCACCGGTCAGCAGCTGTTGGTCGCCTCCGACAGCGACATCGAGTCCGTGAACGACATCAAGGGCGAGTCGGTCTGCTCGGTGACCGGGTCGACCTCTCTGGACAACGTGGAGGCCAAGGGCGCCAAGCCTCGCGGCTTCGACACCTACTCCGAGTGCCGTGACCAGGTGCTCAACGGGTCGATCGACGCCATGACCACCGACGGCGCGATCCTGCTCGGCTACGCCGCGGAGGACCCCGACAAGCTCAAGGTCGTCGGCGACACCTTCAGCGAGGAGCGCTACGGCGTGGGCTACCCGAAGGACGCCCCGGAGATGTGCCAGTGGATCGTGGACACCATCAAGGCCGCAGAGGACGACGGCAAGTGGGCCGAGGCGTTCGAGGCCACGCTGGGCAAGTCCGGGGTCGACACCCCCGAGCCTCCGGAGATGGACGCCTGCAAGTGACCTGCCGTTGATCCACCGGTCACCCGGGGCCGCCGGCCCCGGGTGACCTCGCTCGAGAGGACTTCTGCCACATGGACGCGGTGTGGTCCAACTTCGACCTGGTGCTGAAGGCCTTCGGTCTCACGCTGATGCTCTTCGTGCTCTCGGGCCTGTTGAGCCTGGTGCTGGGCACAGTCCTGGCCGCGATGCGGGTGGGCCCGGTCCCGGTGCTGTCCAAGGCGGGAACGGCCTACGTCACGCTGGTGCGCAACACGCCGCTGCTGGTGATGTTCCTGATCGTCACCAGCCTGCTGCCGAACATCGGCTGGAGCATCCCGGGGGTCAGCATCGGCAGCTTCGACGTCAGCAACTACTTCGTTCGCGGCATCATCGCGCTGACGCTCTACACCTCCTCGTTCGTCTGCGAGGCGCTTCGCTCGGGCATCAATTCCGTCCCGCTGGGCCAGGCCGAGGCGGCGCGATCGGTCGGGATGAGCTTCGGGCAGGTGATGCGCAACGTGGTGCTTCCCCAGGCCTACCGTGCCTCGCTCCCGCCGCTGGCCAGTGTCCAGATCGCTCTGGTGAAGAACACCTCGGTCGCCGCGGTGTTCGGTCTGTTCGAGGCGACCGCCCGGATGCGCTTCTTCATCAACGACGACGTCGGTGCGCGCAACCAGATCTTCTTGTTGTTCGCAGCGGGCTACATCATCATCGTCGAGGTCGTGAGCTTCGGATCCAACCGGCTCGAGCGCCGAGTGAGGACCGCCCGATGACTCAGCAAGCCACCGTCCTGTACGACGCCCCCGGGCCGAAGGCGCTCGCGCGCTACCGGATCTACTCCGTCATCTCGGCGCTGGTCCTCCTCGGTGTCGTCGCCCTCTTCTTCAAGGCCATGAACGACAGCGGCGAGCTCACCTACGACCAGTGGGAGTACTTCGTCACCCCGAAGTACCTCGAGTCGATCCTGGTCGACGGCGTCTGGAACACCGTCAAGGCAGCAGTCATCGCCATCATTGCTGCGCTCGCGCTGGGTCTCGTCCTCGGCGTGGGCAAGCTGTCGAACCGAGCGTGGATCCGCTGGCCGGCCTGGCTCTGGGTGGAGTTCTTCCGCGCTGTTCCGCTGCTGCTGCTGATCATCTACATCGCCTACTCGATCAGCTACGGCGGCGGCGTGAGCACGCTGTGGGCGCTGGTGCTGGGGCTTGCGCTCTACAACGGAGCCGTGCTGGCCGAGATCATCCGCGCCGGCATCGAGTCGGTGCCCCGCGGGCAGTCCGAGGCTGCCTACGCCATCGGCTTGACCGGTGGCCAGGTGATGCGCATCGTGCTCCTGCCGCAGGCGATCAAGACCATGTTGCCGGCGATGATCAGCCAGTTCGTGGTCTGCCTGAAGGACACCAGCCTCGGCTACGCCATCGGGGCGCTGGGTATCAGCTACGTCCTCGGTCAGATCGGCGACGAGGGGCGGGTGCAGGTCCAGGCGACCATCGTGATGGCGGCGCTCTACATCGTGCTCAACCTGATCGTGACCGCCGTGGCCCACTGGGCCCAGCGTCGCTACGTCGGCGAGGCCAAGGTCCCGACCGCGGAGGAGGCGGGCTGAGCGGCCTGGCTCCTCGCTAGGCTCGAGCACCGTGACCTCCCGACCCGACCCTGCCGCACACCTCGCCGTCCGCACGATCACGCCCGAGGAGCACCTCGAGCACGTCGCGTCACGCAGCAGCGCAAGCTTCCTGCAGGTGCCCGCCTGGGGTCAGGTCAAGAGCGACTGGGAGCGGGAGTCGGTCGGCTGGTTCGACGGCGAGGAGCTGGTCGGTGCCGCGCTCGTGCTCTACCGGCAGCTGCCGCGGGTCAAGCGCTACCTGGCCTACCTCCCGGAGGGCCCGGTCATCGACTGGGACGGCGACCTCGGGCGGTGGCTGGCGCCGATGGTCGCCCACCTGAAGGGCAAGGGTGCGTTCGCGATCCGGATGGGCCCCCCGGTCGTCATCCGCCGGTGGGAGGCGCAGGCGGTCAAGGACGGCATCGCCGACGACGAGGTCCGCACCCTCGACCAGGTCGCGCCGACCGTGCGCGAGGCCGCCGGCGCAGCCGTGGTCTCCCAGCTCCAGGAGCTCGGCTGGCGACCCCAGCAGGCCGAGGGTGGCTTCGCGGCAGGCCAGCCGCAGTACAACTTCTGGCTCCCGCTGCGCGACGCCGACGGCAAGCAGCTCAGCGAGGACGAGGTGCTCGCCGGCATGAACCAGCAGTGGCGCCGAAACATCCGCAAGGCCGACAAGGAGGGGGTCGAGACCGCGCGGGTCCAGGCCGAGCAGCTGGAGCGTCGGCTCGCGGACTTCCACGAGCTCTACGTCCACACCGCCGAGCGCGACGGGTTCACCCCACGCCCCAAGAGCTACTTCGAGACCATGTTCGCAGCCCTGCTCGCCGAGGACCCCGACCGCATCGCGCTGTTCACCGCCGAGCACGAGGGCGACCTGGTGGCGGCCACCGTCCTGGTGCAGGTCGGCACCCACGTGTGGTACTCCTACGGCGCCTCCTCCACCGACAAGCGCAAGGTGCAGGGCTCCAACGCTGCCCAGTGGGCGATGATCCGCCACGCCCTCGCGCAGGGAGCCGAGGTCTACGACCTGCGCGGCATCACCGACACCCTCGACCCCGACGACGGCCACGTCGGGCTGATCCGGTTCAAGGCCGGCACCGGTGGCGAGGCCGTGGAGTACGCCGGGGAGTGGGACCTGGCGTTGAACCGGCCGATGTACAAGGCCTTCAGCCTCTACATGGCGCGGCGTTGAGGAGGCCGACGTGCTGACCCTCTACGTCGACCAGCTGCGGTGGCGCTCGCACCTCCAGAGCGTCCTGGCGGCCGCCCCCGGCCTGGTGCCCGTCGCCAAGGGCAACGGCTACGGCCTCGGCATCCACCGGCTCGCCGAGGTCGCGCAGGAGCTCGGCGTGGACACGATCGCCGTGGGCACCTACGCCGAGGTCGGCGAGGCGCTCGAGCACTTCGAGGGCGCCGTGATGGTGCTGAGTCCCTGGCGCCCGTTCGAGGCCAGGGCCAGCTACGACGACCGGCTGATCCACACCATCGGGCGCCGCGAGGACCTCGACGGCCTCCGCGCAGCGGCCGGGCAGACCACACCCCGGGTGGTGCTGGAGCTGGTGACCTCGATGCGACGCCACGGCTTCACCTCACGTGACCTGCGCTCGTGCGCCCAGGACCTCGACGGCGTCCGCGTCGAGGGGTTCGCGCTGCACCTGCCGATGGCGCACGGCTCGCACCTTCCCGAGGTCGAGCGGCTCATGAACGACGTCGTGGCCGCCGGTGTCGACTCACGGCGGGTCTACATCTCACACCTGAGCGACGACGAGCTGGCCTCGCTGTCCGCCTCCTACCCCGACTACGAGATCCGACCACGCGTCGGCACCCGGCTCTGGCTCGGCGACCGTCAGGCGCTGCGGGTGCGGGCCAGCGTGCTCGACGTGCACGAGGTCCAGCGTGGCGACGAGTTCGGCTACCGCCAGCGCAGCGTGCCCGCCCACGGCCACCTCGTCATCGTCTCCGGAGGCACCGCCCACGGGGTCGGTCTGGAGGCCCCCACCGCGGGTGCGCGGATGCGTGACCGCGCTGCCCGGCTGGCCAGGGGTGGGTTGGACGCGGTGGGGTTCGTGCGGTCCCCGTTCACCATCGAGGGCAAGCAGCGTCTCTTCGCCGAGCCGCCCCACATGCAGGCCTCGATGCTGTTCCTGCCCAGCGGGGTTCGCCCACCCGCGGTGGGGGACGAGGTCGACGTCCGGGTGCGGTTCACCACGACCGACGCGGACCGGGTCGAGCTCGTCTGACGCCGCCGGCGCCGGGCTCAGGCCGGCACCGTGCGCCACGACCCCCGCCGTCTCGGCGTCGCCGCGAGCATCCGCGGGCTGCACATCGGGTCGTCGTCGGGGAAGGTGCGCGTCGGGTCATGCCTGGTGCGCACCATGTCGCGCACGACGACCGCCGCCAGGTAGAGCTGCCCGAGCACCCGCACCGCCACCGCGGCGGTGTACATCGGGTCGGCCGCGCCGTCGGTCGCCGAGTCGGTGAACCCCTCGAGGTACCACCAGACCGCGGCGAAGTAGGTCAGCTCGGCGCCCTGCCAGATCAGCAGGTGCCGCCACCGAGGCACCGCCAGCACCGCCAGCGGCAGCAGCCAGAGGACGTACTGCGGGGAGTAGACCTTGTTGACCAACAAGAAGCCCAGCACGATCAGGAAGCCCAGCTGGGCCACGCGAGGCACCTGCTTGACCAGGCAGCCGAGCGCCAGCACCAGCACGCACCAGCCGACGAAGAAGATCCACGACACCACGTTGACCGTGTGCGCGGAGGCCTCGCGGCCGTGCTGGGAGGCCACCAGCCACAACGACCCCAGGTCCGGTCCACGCTCGGAGTTGAAGCTCCAGAACGAGGCCCAGCCCTCGTAGTTCATCAGGACCACCGGCAGGTTCAGGGCAGCCCAGGCAACGAGCGCCGCGGCACCGGCGAGCAGCACCTCCCCCATCCGCCGCCGCCGCAGGCAGACCACGAGAAACGCTCCGAGCAGGAACAGCGGGTAGAGCTTGGTGGCTGTGCCGATGCCGAGCAGAGCACCCGACAGCAGCGACCTGCCCCGGGCCCAGGCCCACAACGCACCGGCCACACAACACACCGCCAGCAGGTCCCAGTTGATGAGCCCGGTCGCGATCACCACCGGCGCTGCGGCGTAGCCCATCGCGTCCCACGGGCGCCGGCGGTGTGCACCGGCCAGGAAGTAGGCCGAGAGCAGCGCGAAGGGTGCGAGCAGGACCGCGGTCAGCAGGAAGTAGTGCTTCCCTTCCTGCTGGACCTCGGGGAGGGTGCCGAGCAGGTCCGGCGACGAGCTCGCCCTCGCCTCCCGATCGGGGAACCCGTTGATCGCGTGGGTCGCCCAGGCGACGCCGTAGGTGAAGTAGCCGGTGCCGACCGGGTACTCGAGATAGGGATAGCGACCGCCGGTGTCGCTGTAGGGGACCGACAGCTCGGCGAAGCCACGCCCGGAGTACAGGTAGGGGATGTCCGAGTAGCACATGGTCCGAGCCCGCAGCGTGCTGTCGTTCCAGTCCACGGCCGAGCACGGCGCCTTCTGCAGCATTGCCAGCGCCCAGACGATGCAGGCCACCGCGACCACCACACGGGTCGGGGTCCACCACGGAGCTCCGGCGCTTCGGCGACCGGCCGGGCCGCCGATCACCTCGCTGGCCGAGGCCACCACGGGGTCCTCGCGCGAGGGCGCGACCACCTCAGCCCGGGGTGGGCCCGCTCGTGGGTCCCGGACGCCGGGTCGCAGGTCGGGTGCGGACACCGTCAGCCGCTGCCCAGGCCGCCGGAGGTCGTCTCGGTGGGCGACGGCGAGGAGGAGCTGCCGTTGCCACCGCCGCCGCCGCCACCGCCCCCGCCGCCGTTCCCGTTCCCGCCGCCGTTCCCGCCGCCGCCGTTCCCGCCGCCGCCGTTCCCGCCGTTGCCGTTGCCGTTGCCGCCGCCGTTGCCGCCGCCCGACTGCGTCTCCTGCTCGGTCGGCGAGGAGCTGGGCGCCACCGGGGTGGGCGTGGGGGTCGGGGTGGGGGTCGGGGAGTGACCGGCCACGGTCTGGTCGATGTAGGCCGGTGGGGGGAATTCCGCCGGCTCGACGCCCTCCAGTGCGGCCGACATGATCGCGGCCCAGGTCTGAGCCGGGTAGTCACCGCCGTAGAAGCTGGGGAGGTAGCCGTCGAGTGGTTGGTTGCCGTCGCCGCGGCTGTAGTAGACCGCGGTCGCCAGCTGGGGGGTGTAGCCCACGAACCACGAGGACCTCACGTCACCGTCGTCGTTGGTCGCCGTGCCCGTCTTGCCCGCGACGGGGCGGCCGATGGTGTTGGCGTTGGTGCCGGTGCCCGTGGCGGTCACCTGCTGCAGCGCGTAGGAGACGTCAGCGGCGATGTCGCTGGAGATCGCTTCCTCGGTCTTGACCTTGTGCTTGTACTCGTTTCCCCCTTGCGGTCCCTTGATCTGCTCGATCACGAACCAGTCCTTGGCCTGGCCCTCGTCGGCGATCGTGCCGTAGGCGTTGGCCATGTCCATGGCGCTGATGGTGGCCGAACCGAGCACGATGCTCAGACTGGGGTCGAGACCCGGGGAGTCGCGCGGGATGCCCATCTCGACGGCCGTGTCGATGATCTTCTCGACGCCGCCGTCCATCGAGCTCGCCATGTCGATGTAGGCGGTGTTGACCGACTTCTCCGTCGCCGTCAGCAAGGTGATCGCCGACCCGTAGGAGAAGCCACCCCCCTCGCCCTCGTTGACGAACTCGGTGCCGTTGATGTCGATCGGCGAGTTGCCGTCGAAGGTGCTCTCCAAGGAGTAGCCGTAGTCGAGTCCGGCCGCGAGGGCGAACGGTTTGAACGCCGAGCCCGGAGCGCCGCCCTCCCTGGCCCAGTTGAGCTGCGACTTCAGGTAGTCCTGTCCGGCGTACATGCCGCGCAGCGCGCCGTTCTTGACGTCCACGATCGCCGCCGACGCGTGGATGCCCTTCAGGTCGGGGCGCACCGAGGTCACGCCGGTCTCCGCGGCCTCCATCTCCTTGCGGCGGAAGGTCGTGGTGACCTGGAGACCTCCGCCCACGATCTCCTGGTCGCTGTATCCGAGCTTGCCCAGCTCGCTGCGCACCAGCGCGAGCGCATGGCCGCGCTGCCCGCCGTTGACGTTCTGCGCCTTCGGCTTGCCGAACTTCGGGAGCTTGTAAGGGTCGCCCTTGACGCCGGGCAGGGTGCCCATCTCGCTCATCTGGTCGATGACGTAGCTGTAGCGGTCCTTCAGTGCCTGCTTGGCGGCCTTGCCGTCGGCGGGGTCGTAGGAGTTGGGCGAGTTGATGATCGCGGCGAGGGCGGCGCCCTGCTTCACGGTGAGCTTGGAGGCCGAGCGGTCGAAGTACGACTGCGCGGCAGCCTCGATGCCGTAGCTGTTGCGACCGAAGTAGATGGTGTTGAGGTAGCCCTCGAGGATCTCGTCCTTCTCCAGCTGCCGGTGGATCTTCAGCGACAGGATCGCCTCGCGGATCTTGCGGCTGTAGGTGCGCTCCTGGGAGAGGTAGTAGACCTTCACGTACTGCTGGGTGATGGTCGAGGCACCCTGGGTGTCACCGCCCTTGGCGTTGTTGAAGGCGGCCCGGATGATGCCCTTGGGGTCGATCCCCTGGTTGGTGTAGAAGGTCTTGTCCTCCGCCGCGATGACCGCGTCCTGCACGTGCTGGGGCACGTCCTGCAGGGTCACCAGGGTGCGGTTCTGCTCGGCCAGGCGGCCCAGCACGTGCTTGCCGTCGGCGTAGTAGATGACGGTGGCCTCGGAGTCGAAGCCCTCGTTCGGCGAGGGGATGTCGGTGCGCGCGTAGGCGACCGCGAAGAGCGCCAGTCCGAGACCGAAGACCGCACCGAGCAGCAGGAATCCCCGCTTGATCCACCGGCGGAGCCCGCTGGGGCCCCCGCCGGGGCCGCCTGACCCTGACTTGGTCGAGGTGCCGGCCGCCGCCGAGCCCTTCCCGGACGGCTTGGCGCCGCGGTGTGCGGCGCCGCCGCGCGTGGAGTCGCTGCCTGATCTGCTCACAGCGTCGAGGGTAGGGCAACGGCCCCCGGCGGCCGGCCAGAAGGGCCGACGAGGCGAGGATCACACCCCGGCTGGGTGTGCTCCCGCGCGACACGGTGAGGATGCGGGTTGGGCAGCAGTCGATATATCGGTACGATACAACTGCTCGATATCTCGGGCTGCACGTGTGGGCGCGAGCCCACAGCTGACCACACCGACCACCAGGGACAGGCAGGCACACCCAGTGACACGCCGCGGGGACACTCTCGAGCTCGCAGTGCTCGGGCTGCTGCACGGGAACCCCATGCACGGGTACGAGCTGCGCAAGCAGCTCAACGTCGTGCTCGGCTGGGGACGCGTGCTGTCCTACGGCTCGCTCTACCCGGCTCTGAAGAAGATGAGCCGCGCGGGGTGGATCGCCGACCGGACACCGGCCGTCGACCCGGCTGCCGCGCGGGCCAGCCGTCGTCAGCGCATCGTCTACCAGCTGACCGAGGCGGGCAACGAGCGGTTCGCCAAGCTGATGGCCGACTCCGGGCCCGCAGCGTGGGAGGACGACAACTTCGACGTGCGGTTCGCCTTCTTCGGGCGCACCGACCGCGAGATCCGGCTCCGGATCCTCGAGGGCCGTCGGGCCCGGCTCGAGGAGCGGCTGTCCCAGGCGCGCGAGCAGGGGGGCACGGTGCGCAGCAGCGACGCCTACGCCGCCGAGCTGCGTCGCCACGGGATCGAGTCGGTCGAGCGCGAGGTCCGCTGGCTCACCGACCTCATCGCCGCCGAGCGGGGCACCCCCGCCACCGGAACGCCGGACCCCTGAGCCGACCGCACCGAGCACACATCACGACCGAGAACGCACCGAGAAAGAGAAAGTGAAGGAGAACCGATGGGTTCCGTACGAGTCGCCATCGTGGGCGTCGGCAACTGCGCCACGTCCCTGATCCAGGGCGTTGAGTACTACAAGGACGCAGACGCCGCCAGCACCGTCCCGGGGCTGATGCACGTCGAGTTCGGCGAGTACCACGTCTCCGACGTGGAGTTCGTCGCTGCCTTCGACGTCGACGCCAAGAAGGTCGGCTTCGACCTCGCCGAGGCGATCAACAACTCCGAGAACAACACGATCCGGATCTGCGACGTGCCGCCCACCGGCGTCATGGTGCAGCGCGGCCCGACCATGGACGGTCTGGGTCGCTACTACCGCGAGACCATCGACGAGGCCGACAGCGAGCCGGTCGACGTCGTCCAGGCGCTCAAGGACGCCGAGGTCGACGTGCTGGTGTCCTACCTGCCGGTGGGCTCGGAGCAGGCCGACAAGTTCTACGCCCAGTGCGCGATCGACGCCGGCGTCGGATTCGTCAACGCGCTGCCGGTCTTCATCGCCTCCGACCCCGAGTGGGCCCGCAAGTTCGAGGACGCGGGCGTGCCGATCATCGGCGACGACATCAAGTCCCAGGTCGGCGCGACCATCACCCACCGGGTGATGGCCAAGCTGTTCGAGGACCGCGGCGTGATCCTGGACCGTACCTACCAGCTCAACGTCGGCGGCAACATGGACTTCAAGAACATGCTCGAGCGTGAGCGGCTGGAGTCCAAGAAGGTCTCCAAGACCCAGGCCGTCACCTCCAACCTCAACGGTCCGCTGTCGGGCAAGATCCACGACCGCGACGTCCACATCGGTCCCTCCGACTACGTCGCGTGGCTCGACGACCGCAAGTGGGCCTACGTGCGGCTCGAGGGCCGCGCCTTCGGTGACGCCCCGATCAACCTCGAGTACAAGCTCGAGGTCTGGGACTCCCCCAACAGTGCCGGGATCATCATCGACGCGCTGCGGGCCTGCAAGATCGCGAAGGACCGCGGCATCGGTGGCCCGATCCTCTCCGCGTCGAGCTACCTGATGAAGTCGCCTCCGGTGCAGATGGCCGACGACCTCGGCCGTGCCCAGGTCGAGGCCTTCATCTCAGGGGACCTCGAGCGCTGATCACCTCTCCTTCTCGGTCGTCCATGCGGGCCGCAACTGCTCGGCAGTTGCGGCCCGTGTGACAATTTCCCCACCCGCTGCGGGTATTTTCGGGACCTCGACACGGGCTTTCGTCCCGCACAACCACACGGGGATGCCCTTACGGTTTTGCCATGAGCGACTCATCGTCAGGTAACCCTCCTCCCCCTCCCCCTCCTGGCGGCGGTGACCAGCCGCCGGGCGGTGGCCAGCCTCCCTCCGGCAGCCCGCCCCCTGGCGGCAACGACTACGGCTCGATGCCCCCGCCTCCCCCCGGCGGCGCACCTGGCGGAGCCCGGCCCGGCGAGCTCGTCGACCGCTTCGTCGCTCGTCTGATCGACCACATCCTGATCGCCGTGGTCAACGCGATCATCACCGCCGTGCTGATCGTGGGGATCTTCGGCCTCAGCAGCGCAGGTGGCTTCGGCTACAGCACCGGCGCGAGCCTGGCGGCGGGCGCGGTGTCGGCGATCATCACCGTCGCGCTGAGCCTGGGCTACTTCGGCTTCATGGACACCACCCAGGGCCGCTCCCTGGGCAAGATGGTCATGAAGCTGCGGGTGGTCGGGTCCTCCGGTGGGAAGCCGACGTGGGAGGAGTCGCTCAAGCGCAACAGCTGGATCGCCCTCGGGCTCGCCGGGATCATCCCCTTCCTGGGGATCATCGGCGGCCTCGCTTCGCTGGCGGTCGTGATCGTGATCGCGGTCCAGATCAACAACGACACTGCCCAGCGCAAGCCGTGGACCGACAACTTCGCGGGGACCCAGGTCCTCAAGGAAGGGTGAGCCTGCGGGGGACCTGGTTCCTCCGTCTGCTCGCGGTCCGTGTCACCGGCCAGACCGGTGACGGGTTCTTCCAGGCCGCGCTGGCGACGTACGCCCTGTTCGGGGACGACGCCGCCAGCGCGGCCGATCTCGCTGCGGCCGCGGCCGTGGTGCTGCTCCCCTGGTCCGTCCTCGGCCCGGTCGCGGGAGTAGCGCTCGACCGCTGGTCGCGACGTCAGGTGCTCCTGCTGGGCAACCTCGGTCGTGGGGGCGTGGTGCTCCTGCTCGCCCTGGCGGTGAGCTCCGGCGCATCGGACCCGGTGGTCTACGGCATCGCGCTGGTGGCTCTCGCGGTCAACCGGTTCCTCCTGGCCGCCCTCTCCGCGGCGCTGCCGCACACCGTTCCTGCGGCCTCGCTCACCGCGGCGAACGCGATCACCCCGACCCTCGGCACCGCTGGGTTCGTGGCCGGCCTGGGCGTGGCCGCCGCACTGCGCGCCGGCGTCGGGGGCGCCTCGGTGGGCGATGCCGGACTCCTGGTCATCGCCGCCGCGACGTACCTGGCCGCCGCCGGGACCGCGACTCTGCTGGGACGCCGGCTGCTCGGGCCCGACCACGACGCCGGCCCGCAGAGCCGAGCAGGTCGAGGGCTGCTGGCCGACCTGCACGGCGGTCTCACGCACCTGCGGCACCGCCGGCACCCCGCCGCGGCGCTGGCCGCGCTCGGCTCGATGCGGTTCTGGTTCGGCCTGGTCAGCGTCTCGGCGGTCCTCTCGCTGCGCAACGCGACAGACGTCGAGTCGCAGGCCCTCGGTGACCTCGCCGTGCTGACCCTGACCACCGGGGCCGGCTTCCTCGCCGCAGCCGCACTGGCGCCGCTGCTGGGGCGCCGGATCGGACGGGAGGCGAGCCTGCGGGTCGGGCTGGTCATCGCCGGGACCGCCCCTCTGGTCGCGCTGGTCGCGCCTCCCGGGCTGGTGCGCCCGGCCTGGTGGCTGACCGGAGCAGTGCTGGGCCTGGGGGCCCAGACCACGAAGATCTGCGTCGACACCGTGGTGCAGGCCGGCGTCGCCGACGAGGCGCGTGGTCGGGTGTTCGCCCTCTACGACATGGCTTTCAACGTGGCCTTCGTGCTCGCGGCGGGGGTGGCGGCCGCCGTGCTGCCCGCGTCCGGCCGCTCGGCGGTCGTGCTGGTGGTGTGCTCAGGGGGGCTGGTGGCGAGCGCCGCCGCCCACGCCCGCGCGACCCGGTCCGCTAGGAGGCCTCGATCCGGCCCTTCAGCCGAGACGAGCTGCGCTCCATGATGCGGTGCATGGCCGGCTCGAGCACCTTGGCCATGGCCTTCCCCGCGGGACCGAACGGCGGGAACACCTCGGTCTCGGCCGTGATCAAGGTCCTGCTCGGGTCCAGGGGCTCGAGCTGCCACCGGTTGCGCACCTTGAAGCCCTTGACCGAGTCGAACACGATGAGCCGCCCCTCGACGTAGTCGGTGACCTCGATCCGGGTCTTGATCTTGACCCCGGCGTTGAGGACCACGTCGAAGACCGATCCCAGGCCCCGGTCCTGCTCGCTCGCCGGGGTGAAGCGCTCGACCCCGATCAGCCAGTCGGCGACGTTGCGCCAGTCGTCGAGGTAGCCCCACGCCTGCTCGACCGCGGACTCCACGTGCGTCTCCTGCGTGCGACTCAGTCCCACTGCTCCCCCTCACTGCGCCGGACCGTGCCGTGCGCTCCCCATCGACCCGTGTGCCGGCGCCCGGGCCCACGCTACCGATCGCGCCACCAGCGCAGCAGCGCCTCCCGGGCGGACTCCTCGGTCTGCGGCCCGTGCTCCATGCGCAGGTCCAGCAGGAAGCGGTAGGCCTGACCCACCTCGGGGCCGGGGCCGACGCCCAGCAGCTCCATGATCTGGTTGCCGTCGAGGTCGGGACGGATCGAGTCGAGCTCCTCCTGCGCCGCCAGCTCCTCGATCCGGTGCTCGAGATCGTCGTAGCTGCGCCGAAGGCGTTCGGCCTTGCGCCGGTTGCGCGTGGTGCAGTCGGCTCGGGTCAGGACGTGCAGCCGTGCCAGCTGGGAGCCGGCATCGCGCACGTAGCGCCGCACAGCGGAGTCGGTCCACTCCCCGCTGCCGTAGCCGTGGAATCGCAGGTGGAGCTCCACGAGGTGGGAGACCTCCTCGGTCGTGGCGGTGGGGAAGCGCAGCCGGCGCATCCGCTTGCGCGTCATCGAGGCTCCGACCACGTCGTGGTGGTGGAAGGTCACCGACCCGTCGGGCTGGAAGGCCCGGGTCCGTGGCTTGCCGACGTCGTGCATCAACGCCGCGAACCGCGTCACGAAGTCAGCACCCCGTCCGGGCAGCCGGTCCTCCAACGCGATCGCCTGCTCGAGCACGGTCAGGGTGTGCTCGTAGACGTCCTTGTGCCGGTGGTGCTCGTCGCCCTCCAGGCGCAGCGCCGGGAGCTCAGGGAGCACCTGGTCGGCGAGGCCACTGTCCACCAGCAGCCGCAGCCCCTGGGTGGGGTGGGCTCCGCAGATCAGCTTGACCAGCTCCTCGCGCACCCGCTCGGCCGAGATGATGTCGATCCGCTGCGCCATCCCGGTCATCGCCTCGACCACGTCGCGGTGCACGCCGAAGCCCAGCTGGGCCACGAAGCGCGCCGCGCGCATCATCCGCAACGGGTCGTCGGAGAAGGACATCGAGGCTGGGCCGGGCGTGCGCAGCTGTCGGTGGGCGAGGTCCACGATGCCGCCGAAGGGGTCGACGAACTCTCCGCTCGGCAGCGAGACCGCCATCGCGTTGATGCTGAAGTCGCGGCGCCGCAGGTCGCCGGTCAGTGAGTCGCCGAACTCGACCTGGGGCTTGCGTGAGGAGGCGTCGTACTCATCGCTGCGATAGGTCGTGACCTCGACGGTCCACCCGTCCTTCTGGCACCCGATCGTGCCGAAGTCTCGACCCAGGTCCCAGGTCGACCCACCCCAGTCGCGCAGCAGCTGCTCGGTGAGGTCGGGCCGGGCCGAGGTGGTCAGGTCGAGGTCCTGCTGCAACCGCCCCAGCATGATGTCGCGCACCGGACCGCCCACCAGCGCCAGCTCAGCGCCGGCGTCGGCGAAGCGCCGACCCAGCTCACCGACGACGGGGTCCAGCCGCTGCAGCGCGGCTCGCAGCCGACGCTCGATCTCGACGAGGGTGAGTTCCTCCGCGGTCGGGGTCGGCTCGGGCACGCGGCAACTCTAGGAGACCCGGTCCGCGGCGGGGTGTCGGGCCGGGACTCCTCCCCTCGTCGTGTGTGCCACGGGTCCCACGTCCGCCCGGGGTGCGTCGATAGCCTGACCTGGTGCCCCGGACTGCTGTGCGACGTGCCCGCCTGATCGGGTGCACGCTCGCCGCAGCCATGGTGGGCCTACCGCTCACCGCGACGCTCGCCGTAGCGGCGCCGGACCAGCCCCCGGGCGCGCCCACCGACGCAGCGACCGACGCGACGACACCCGGTGGTGAGGCCACGTCGGGCAGCGGCACCCCGGGGCCCTCCGCGACCACCTCGACCCAGCCGACCGAACCGAGCGACCCCGAGGCCGACGACCCGGGGTCCGGCGACCCGCTCGACGTGAGCATCGACGCGCTGACCCCCGGCAGCCTCCCCGCGTCGGGCAAGGTCACGATCCGGGGTCGCGTCACCAACCGCACCGAGGACCCGTGGACGGACCTGGCCGTCTATGCGGCGACGTCGACGACGCGCATCACCACCGAGGCACAGCTCGATGACGCCGAGTCCAGCCCCGTCGGCGTGGAGCCCGCGGACTACCTGCGCATCGTCGAGCCCGGGCTCTTCGAGCTGATGGGGGACCTCGCCCCCGGTGAGTCCGCGCCGTTCGAGCTGACGCTGCCTCGGGCGCGGCTGCGGATCCCCACCACGCCAGGGGTCTACCGGCTCGGGGTGCAGGTGCTCGGCACGGAGCCCCAGGGCCGCATCGACGGCGCCGACGGCCGGGACCGCCTGCTCGTGGTCGTCCCGCCGAGGACCAAGACCCCCACCCCGCTCGCCGTCTCGCTGCAGGTCCGACGGCGCACGGTGCGCACGGCGACCGGAGAGGTCGAGCGGACGCAGGGGTGGGAGCGGGTGCTCTCGCCCGAGGGCCGACTGCACCACCTGGTGGGCATGCTGGCCTCCGCGCGACGCTATCCGGTCGCTGCGGTCATCGATCCCGCGATCGTGGAGGCGGCGGGGTCCCTCGCCGCAGGCAACCCCGGGCTCGACCTGACCACCGAGGAGGTCCCCGGGGTCCAGGAGACCAGCGACGACACCAGCGAGGAGCCTTCCTCCACCGAGTCCCCCTCCTCCAGCGCGACACCCGACCCCTCGGCCTCTCCGGCGGCACCCGACGACGATCCCGACACCGGCGCCACCGAGGAGGAGTCGCCGCTCACCCAGGAGGCCGTCGACTGGCTGCGCGGGCTGCGCCGGGTCTCGACCCGGGTCGACGTCCAGTCGCTGCCGTACGGCGACCTCGATCTCGGTGCCTCAGTGCGCGAGGGCAGCCCGGAGCTGATCGGGCGCAGCCTCTCCACCGGCATCTCGCTGCTCTCCGACTTCGGCATCCAGTCCTCCGGCCTGCTGGCGCCCTACCACGGCCTGATGGGCCAGGCGACGGCCGACGAGACCCCCGACGGGGTGCCGGCCCTGGTCAGCCGCCGCTCGCTGGTCAATGCCGTCGTCGACGACGAGGGGGTCGAGGTGCTCGACCGCGCGGCGGGCGAGGTCCCAGCCGCCCTGGAAGGGGCCGCGGGCTCTCCGGTGTGGACCTACGAAGGTCTGCGAGCACCTGCCGGTGCCGCCGCCGGCGACTCAGCGCTGGCGATGCGCCAGCGCATCCTGGCCAGGTCCGCGGTGCAGGCACTGAGCCGACCCGGTGAGCCCATGCTCGCCGTCCTCCCGCCGCAGTGGCAGCCAGGTGCCCAGTGGCGCAGCGCCGCCTTCTTCGCTGGGCTGCGCCGCGCCCCGTGGATCACACCGACCCGTGTCGACGAGCTCACCCCCGGCGCCGGGCCGCGCCTGGTCAGCCCACGGCCCGAGGGGTCGGCGACGACCCAGGCCACCGAGCCCACCGCCGCTCTGGCGCTGAGCTACCCGGACTCGCAGGTGCGGCGCGAGCTCCCCCCTGTCCTGTTCCGGGCCGCTCGCACGCTGACCAGGCGCGGCGAGGTGCTGGCCGAGCTGGTGGTCGACGGTGACCCTCTGGGACCCCTGGTCGAGCGCCAGGCGATGCTCGGCCTCTCCATCCACTCCCGGGGCCACGTACGCGCCACCGAGGGCCGCTTGGCCGCCGCGGACAACGTGCTGCGCGCCTCGGTGCGCGACGTCGAGGTGCAGGCTCCCCGGTTCGTGCGGATGTCCTCGGAGCAGGGCAGCTTCTTGGTGCCGGTGGTCAACCGCCTCGACGTCGCAGTGCAGGTCCAGCTCTCACCGCAGGTGACCGAGGGCGGACTGCGGCTGGACGTGCCGGACCCGCTCGTGGTGGGCCCCGGCGCCCGGCGCCCGATCCGGGTCGAGGCCACGTCGTCCAGCATCGGCATCAGGTCGGTCCAGCTGGACCTGGTCACGGTCTCGGGTGAGCGCCTCTACCGCGGCCCGACCTTGGCCATCCGGAGCAGCCAGGTGGCGCAGTGGGTCTGGGTGGCGATGGGCATCGGAGCCGGCATCCTGTTCATCGCGATCCTCACCAGGATCGTTCGGCGGGTCCGACGACGATCGGGCGTGCCGTCAGCTCCACAGCCTGGAGGAAACCCGAGGCTCGACGGTTCGGAGGCACGCCGATGACCGACTCGACGCCCGGCACGGACCAGACCGCCGAGCAGCCCCCGGCGCGGGGCTCGACGGAGGAGTCGGGCGGCTCCTCGGTCCTGAGCTCCAGCCTGGTGATGGCGGCCGGGACGGTCGTCTCGCGGCTCAGTGGGTTCGTCCGCTCGCTGCTGCTGGCCCTGGCCCTGGGCACCCAGCTGCACGCCGACGTGTTCACGATCGCCAACACGATCCCGAACATGCTCTACATCCTGCTCGCGGGCGGGATCTTCAACGCCGTGCTGGTCCCGCAGCTGGTGCGCACGATGAAGCACGACCCCGACGGCGGCGAGGCCTACCTCAACCGGATCGTCACGCTGGCGATCATCGCGCTGGGCGCGGTGACGCTGTTGCTGGTGGTGGCCGCCCCACTGGTGATGAGGATCTACCTCGACGACGCCTACTTCACCGCGGAGTTCACCGAGCAGCGCGAGTCGGTGATCACCTTCGCCCGGCTGTGCCTGCCTCAGGTCTTCTTCTACGGCATGTTCGTGCTGGTCGGGCAGATCCTCAACGCCCGCGACCGCTTCGGCCCGATGATGTGGGCGCCGATCGCCAACAACGTGATCTCGGTCGCCGTGCTGGTGATCTACGTGCTGAGCTACGGCCCGGCGCAGGGCGATGAGCTGCGGGGCGGGTACACCACGGGCCAGGAGTGGCTGCTGGGCATGGGCTCGACCCTGGGCATCGTGGCCCAGCTGCTCATCCTCGTCCCCTACCTGCGCGCCGCCGGGGTGCGCTACCGACCACGGTTCGACTTCCGCGGCACCGGCCTGAGCCACACCTTCCGGCTCGGGCTCTGGACCCTGTTGTTCGTCGTGGTCAACCAGATCGCCTACACCGTGGTGGTGCGCCTCGCCTCGAGCGGCACCGCCCAGGCTGCGGCCAGCAGCGGCGGCGAGGCCGGCACCGGTTACACCATCTACTCCGGGGCGTTCCTCCTGGTGATGGTGCCCCACTCCATCGTCACCGTGTCCCTGGCGACCGCGGTGCTCCCGCGGCTCTCTCGGATGGCTGCGGAGCGAGACCTGGCCCGGATGGGCGACCAGATCGCCGACACCCTGCGTACCGGACTGGCACTGATCGTGCCGTTCGCGCTGCTGCTCCCGGCGATCGCGCTGCCGCTGGCCAGCATCGTGTGGAACTACGGCGCCGCCAGCTCCACCTACGGCGACTTCGCCGGGTCGCTGGCCTGGTTCGCCCCAGGGCTGGCGTTCTTCACCGTGCACTACCTGATGCTGCGCGGCTTCTACGCCTTGGAGCAGACCCGCACCGCCTTCTGGGTCCAGTGCGTGATCGCCGTGGTCAACGTCTGCGCCGCGCTGCTGATCACCGCTCGCACCGACCCGCAGCACACCGCTGCCGGGCTGGTGGTCGCCTACGGCTGCGCCTACGCGGTCGGGGCGGTGACGTCGTACCTGGTGCTGCGCAGCCGGGTCGGCGGGCTCGGGACGCCTGCGACCGTGCGATTCCTGGTCCGGATCGGGATCGCGGCGGGGGTCGCGGCGGGGACCGCCTGGGCCTGGCGCTGGGGACTCGGCCTGGTGTGGCCGCTGGCCGACAGCCGGCTGCAGGCGGTGGTGTACCTGCTGAGCACCACCGTGGTGGACGTGGTGGTGGTGCTCGCGCTGGCCCGGGCGATGCGGATCGCCGAGGTCACGGCAGTGACGAACCTGGTGACCCGGCGGCTGCCGGGGCGCTCACGGTCGGCCTGATCGCGAATCAGTCGCCGGGCGGTCGGGTATGAACTCTACGATGGGGAGAGGACCAAGCGGGACGGTGTGAGCTCGCGCCGGCGAGTGGCGCGTCGCACGAGTCCTGCTCGAAGGGAGCCAGGTGTCCGAGAACGGCGTCGGCCCGGGGAGTGTCGTCACCGGCCGCTACCGCCTCGAGGACCTGCTGGAGGACGCCGGGGGCGCGCGCTTCTGGCGCGCCACCGACCTCACCCTGGCGCGCAACGTCGCCGTCCACGTGCTCCGCTCGGACGACCCTCGCGCTCCCGCGGCCCTGACCGCGGCGCGCACCTCCGCCCTGGTCTCCGACAGCCACATCCTGCGGGTCCTCGACGCCGTCGAGCAGGACGACACGGTCTTCCTGGTCCACGAGTGGGGCACCGGTGTCTCCCTCGACCAGCTGCTCGCCGAGGAGGTGCTCGACGCCCGCCGGGCCGCATGGCTGGTCCGGGAGGTCGCCCAGGGCATCGTGGCGGGGCACGCGCTCGGGGTGGCCCACGGGCGCCTGATCCCCGAGAACGTCATGATCAGCGAGGCCGGCTCGGTCAAGCTGATCGGCTTCGTGGTGAACGGGGTCCTGCACGGTCGGCCCGACACCGGTGAGGGGACCGACGACCCCGCTGCGGCGTCCGAGCACGAGCGGGATGTGCTGAACCTGGGCGCTCTGCTCTACGCCTGCCTGGTCGGTCGCTGGCCCGGCTCGCCGCCGAGCGCGCTTCCGGAGGCGCCACGTGAGCACGAGCGCCCCATCCGACCACGGCGGGTCAAGGCCGGCGTCCCGAAGTTCCTCGACAGCCTGTGCGACGACATCCTCGCCGGCGCCGGCCACGAGACCCGCACCGGCACCCGCTACGAGTCGGCCGCCGCGGTTGCCGAGGCGCTGAGTCGCTACCTGGGCGACGGCGAGGGCGCGCTGCCGGTGGTCAACGCATTCACCGAGCTCGGTGGTCCGGCCGCCTTCGTCGATCCGGCCCGCGCCCCTGGGCCGGACACGGCGGGCACCCTGGGCTCGTTCGACGGGGACGACCCCGGGACCCCACGACCCCGACCAGGAGGACCAGGGCGGCTCGGCGAGCGCCGGCGCCGATGAGGACCCGACGGGGGACCGCACCGATCCCGAGGCCACGCAGGCGGCCATGGCGATGGAGGACTCCACGCCGGGTCGAGCGCTGCTGCGCAGCGACCTCAGTGACTCCAGCGCCGAGGCGAGCGCCCAGGTGGACACCGAGGAGCGCGCCTACCGGCCGACCCCCGACCCGGCGCACTCGCCCGGCGGGGCCGAGGACCGCCACCGGGAGAAGTCCCGGGCGGCTCGCGAGGCGATCGGACGGCGCAGCGAGCACGGGGAGCACGGGGAGCACGACGAGCAGCTCGTCCAGGAGCCGGAGCAGGTCCTCGCCGGAGCCGGTGCGGCGCACCCCGGGGGGCGCGGTGTCGACCCCGTGGCAGCGCCCGAGGCGTCTCGGCACCAGGTGGTCTGGGGTCCGGACGCGCACACCACCGGTTCGCAGCCCCCGGTCCGCGAGGGGCCGGACAAGCCCGGTGCCCTGGCGATGCGGCTCGCGGCTCTCGTGGCCCTCCTGGTCGTCATCGTCGTGGGGGTGATGCTCGCCTTCGACCTGGGCAGCACCCGCACGGCCGTCGACCTGGTGCCCGACGACGAGGAGAGCTCCTCCACACCGGTCGAGACCGAGCCGGTCACCATCGGCCAGGTCCAGGACTTCGACCCCTCCGCCCAGGGAGGCAACGGCGAGGAGAACCCCGACGACACCGGCAACACCATCGACGGGGATCCACAGACCTCGTGGCGCACCCAGACCTACTTCGACGGTCCCGTCCTCGCGCCGTACAAGGAGGGCGTGGGGCTGCTGGTCGACCTCGAGGACGAGCGCGAGGTGCGCGAGGTCGACCTGCAGCTGGTGGGGCAGGGCTACGACGTCACCCTGTTCGCCGCCGATCCGGGCGCCCCGGCGCCCGAGGACATCGCCGGGCTCACCAAGGTGGGGCGCGAGCGCGGCAGCCTGGAGGAGGTGACCTTCGAGTCCGAGGGCACCAACACCCGCTACCTCGTGATCTGGTTCCGCTCCCTGCCCCAGGTCTCGGGTGGCTACGCCGGTGAGGTCTCGGAGATCGTCGTACGGTCCTGAGGTGGACGACCACCGCGCCGACCCAGGCGAGTCGGATCACCGGGACGACCGCGACCTGCTCTCGGCCCACGTCGACGGGGACCGCGAGGCCTTCGGTGTGCTGGTGCGCCGCCACCAGGATCGGCTCTGGGCCGTCGCGCTGCGCACCACCGGCGACCCGGAGGACGCCGCGGACGCGCTGCAGGACGCCCTGGTCAAGGCGCATCGCAAGGCTGCGGGCTTCCGCGGCGACGCAGCGGTGACGACCTGGCTGCACCGCATCGTGGTCAACGCGTGCTTGGACCGCCTGCGCCGCACCGCCGTACGACGCACCGAGCCGCTGGAGCCCGGTCTGGAGCCGCGCGCGCACCACACCCCGCCCGAGCCCGGTCCGCAGGAGCTGGCCGAGCGGGGCGAGCAGCGCGAGCGGGTGCTGGCGGGGCTGCGCGCGATCGGTCCCGAGCAGCGCGCGGCGCTGGTCCTGGTGGACATGGAGGGTCACTCCGTCGCCGAGGCGGCCGAGCTGCTCGGTGTGGCGCCCGGCACCGTCAAGAGCCGGTGCGCTCGGGGGCGGGCGCGCCTGGCCGGGCTCCTGGGTGACCTGCGCAGCGGAGCCGACCCCCATCCGGGAGGGAACCACGCAGCAGCCGGCCGCGTCCCACCTGAGGACCCCGAACCACCTGACCGCACCGGATCGCGACCCCCCGAGGGGAGGACCACGAGGTGAACGAGCAGCCCGACCCGCCCCCCGAGGGCGAGGACCACGACTGGGTCCGTGACCTGCTGGCCGAGGCCGGGAGCGAGCACGAGCGCGCCCCTGACTGGGTGAACCGTCGCATCGCCTCGACCCTCGAGGAGCTGGCCGCGGAGCCTGCTCGGCCGGCTCTGCTCGAGGACCCCGAGGACCCCGAGGACCCCGAGGTGGCGGAGGTCACCGTGATGACGCCGCGCCGACAGCGGCGCTGGGGTGTGGCGCTCCTGGCAGCGGCCGCGATCACCGTCGGGGGCTACTCCCTGGGTGCCACGGGGGTGCTGGGGGGTGTCACCGGAGGTGAGGCCGACTCCGCCTCCACCGGCGCCGGCACGACTCAGGGCCAGGCCGACGCGGCGGCCGAGGCGGGCGAGCCGGACGCCGGCGCCGCGGTCCTGTCCTCGCAGAGCCTGCGGGTCGACGCGCGTGACCTGGCGCGTGACCTGAGCCTGCGCCCCGAGGCGCCTCTCGAGGCGCCCCTCGACGCGCTGTCGGCCGAGCCCGGGTCCGATGCCGGCGCGGCCGGCACGGACTCCACGGGTGCGGCCACGCGCGAGCTACCCGACTGCGAGCCTCCTCCCGCCGCGGTGCGCGGCACCCGGGAGGCGGTCCGGTTCGACGGTGAACCCGCCACCGCGACCGTACGTCGCCTCGACGCGAGTCGCACCCGGGTGCAGGTGTGGTCATGTGCCGGGGACGCGAAGGTGGCCCAGGTCACGGTCCGACCCTGACGCGGGAATGTCTGGCGCCTAGGATCGGTTGGGGCAGACCAAGGCTGCTCGCACATCCATTGCACTCGACGTTCGGAGGACTCGTGAGCGACGACGTACGCCAGGTGATCATCATCGGTTCCGGCCCGGCCGGCTACACCGCTGCTGTCTACGCCGCGCGCGCCGCCCTGCAACCCCTCATCTTCGAGGGGTCCGTCACCGCCGGCGGTGCCCTGATGAACACCACGGAGGTGGAGAACTTCCCCGGCTTCCGCGACGGCATCATGGGTCCGGCGCTGATGGACGAGATGCGCGCCCAGGCCGAGCGGTTCGGGGCCGAGCTGGTCACCGACGACGTGACCGCGGTGGACCTGACCGGGGACATCAAGGTCGTCACCGACGGCGAGGGTCGCGAGCACCGCGCACACGCGGTGATCCTGGCCACGGGCTCGGGCTACCGCAAGCTCGGCCTGCCCGATGAGGACCGCCTCTCCGGGCACGGCGTCTCCTGGTGCGCCACCTGTGACGGATTCTTCTTCCGCGAGCAGGAGATCGCTGTCGTGGGAGGGGGCGACTCGGCGATCGAGGAGGCGACCTTCCTGACTCGGTTCGCCTCGAAGGTCTACCTGATCCACCGTCGCGACGAGCTGCGAGCCTCCAAGATCATGCAGGACCGCGCGTTCGCCGACCCCAAGCTGGAGCCGGTGTGGAACAGCGCCGTCACCGCGATCCACGGTGAGGACAAGCTCACCGGGGTGACCTTGACCGACACCGTCACCGGCGAGGAGCGTGAGCTCGCCGTCGGCGGGCTCTTCATCGCCATCGGTCACGATCCACGCTCGGAGCTGCTGCACGGCCAGGTCGACCTCGATGACAACGGCTACGTGCTGGCCGAGCACCCCTCGACCCGCACCAACCTGCCCGGCGTCTTCGCCTCAGGCGACCTGGTCGACCACCACTACCGTCAGGCGATCACCGCCGCCGGGACGGGCTGCGCCGCGGCGCTGGACGCCGAGCGCTACCTCGCCGAGCTGGGCCAGGCAGTTGTCGACGCCCACACCGAGGCCGAGCCCGTCGACGAAGAGGTCGCCCGCGAGACCGAGGCGGTCCAGAGTCAGGCCCGGAGTCAGACCGCCGGGGTCTGACCTCCCACACTGTCGGTGCCCGAGGGCACCCTGAAACTCCACCGACCAACCGAGCAAGACAAAGGAGCCCAACGTGGCAGAGATGGCCAAGGTGACCGACGCCGACTTCGAGTCCGAGGTCCTCAAGTCCGACAAGCCCGTGCTCGTCGACTTCTGGGCCGAGTGGTGCGGCCCCTGCCGTCAGGTGGCCCCGATCCTCGCCGAGATCGCCGACCAGCATGCCGACAAGGTGCGCGTGGTCAAGCTCAACGTCGACGAGAACCCGCTGACGCAGGCGAAGTACCGGGTGACCAGCATCCCGACGCTGAACCTCTACGCCGGCGGTGAGGTCGTCAAGCAGATCATCGGGGCCCGCCCCAAGTCGGTGATCCTCAAGGAGCTCGCCGACTACCTCGACTGAGCGTCCCGGGAGGTCGGCACCGGCCGCGCGCGGGGCCGCACCGCCTCGCGCAACCAGTCCCACGCGGTGCCGACCTCGTCGAGCCACGAGACCAGCGAGCGCAGGTCCAGCCGCAACCGAGGGTGGCGCGGGTGGCTGCGCACGGTGCTGAACCCCACCCGTTGCAAGAACTCGGCGGGCACCGGGCCGCACTCGTGCTCCCCCGCCCCGCCGGGTTCCGGTCCGTCTCGACCGATCGCCTCGACGGCTCTCACACCGCCGCGACGCACCAGGTCGCGCGCCATCACCTGCACCAGGGCTCGACCCAGCCCGTCGCCCCGGAACTCGGGGAAGACCCCCAGGGTCGCCAGCTGCACCGCGTCCTCGGCGACCGGAGCCGTGGGGAAGGAGCAGGTGCCAGGCAGGTAGGCCGGCGGGGCGAAGATCACGAACCCCGCAGGCTGGTCGTCCTGGTAGGCGACCCTGCCGCAGGATCCCCAGTCCAGGAGCACCGCGGAGACCCACTCCCGCTTGCGGTTCTCGGCCTCGCGCGGCGAGGTCCTCGCCGCCACCACCGGGTCGCACTCCCAGGTCAGGTCCCGGCGCACCTGCTCGGGAAGCTGTGCCAGGGTGTCCGGCGTCAACCGGACCAGTCGCCTCGCCATCTCACCTCCCGGGGTCTGTGCCCGCCCTCTAGTGTGGCCTCACCACGACCGCAGACGCGCTCGTGCGCGTCCCCCGAGACAGGACCTCGATGACTGACCTCACCTACCGCTCGATCATCGGCCTGGGACGCACCTGGTTCAAGCTGATGGACTTCCGGTGGCAGATCTCGGGTGCCCACAACATCCCTCGGGAGGGCGGGGCGGTCCTGGCGATCAACCACGTCTCCTACGTCGACTTCGTGATGGCCGGGTACGGTGCTCTCCCGTCCGGGCGGCTGACCCGGTTCATGGCCAAGCGGGAGACGTTCGACCACAAGATCACCGGGCCGCTCATGCGCAACCTCAAGCACATCAGCGTCGACCGTGCCGCGGGCCAGGCCTCCTACGACGAGGCGGTGGACTACCTGCGTCGTGGCGAGGTGGTGGGGGTCTTCCCCGAGGCGACCATCTCGCGCAGCTTCGAGATCAAGGAGCTCAAGTCCGGCGCGGTGCGCATGGCCGCCGAGGCGCAGGTCCCGCTGGTGCCCATGGTCCTGTGGGGCACGCAGCGTCTGATGACCAAGGACCACCCACGCGACTTCAGCCGCCACAAGACGATCAGCGTGCGCATCGGCGAGCCGCTGGACCCGCAGGGTGCCAGCGCCGCTGACAAGACCGAGCAGCTGCGTGCGGCGATGAGCCGGATGCTCGAGGAGTCGATCGCCGACTACCCCGCCGACGAGCAGCCCCCGGGCAGCTGGTGGCTGCCGGCCTCCCACGGCGGCAGTGCCCCGACGCCTGACGAGGCGCGGCGCCTGGACCGGGAAGAGCTGGCGCGGCGCGCCGAGCGCCGCCGCGCCAAGGAGCGCAGCGAGAAGTAGCAGCCCTCAGGCCTCGCTGGGTGGCTTGGCGTGCTGCGGGACGTCCTGCAGCTCGGCCATCGAGAGGTGTAACCCCAGCCCGTCGCGGCAGAAGTCCTCGCCGAACGGCGTGAGGTTGATGCTGCGTCGCACCACCTTGGTGCGACGCTGCGAGCGCAGCGCGTCGGTCACGTCGGGCTGGGCCTCGAGCACCTGGTACTCCAACGGGTCACGCAACGTCTCCCGGGAGAACCAGATCAGCCCCAGCCGCTCCAGGTTGTGCAAGTAGGACGGCACCCGCTCGACGTGACGACAGCCCGCGAGCGCCCCGATCATGTTGAGGTTCGCCTTGACCAGCGACGACGACATCGTGCCGATCAGGCCACCGGAGCGCACGTCGACCGTCGCCTGCGGCCCCTTGCGCAGCAGCAGCATGAGGATCCGGCCCTCGTCCGGAGCCAGCTCGCTGATCATCCTGGCGTAGGCCGGGTGCCCGTCGTCGTCGTTCCAGACGTCACGTGAGCGGCGCATCAGCTCCTGCCCCGCCTCGTGCAGCGGGTTCACCGGATCCGGTGCCTGAGTGTTCATCGCCGAGCTGGAGACCGAGTCCACCGCGTCGGCCACCACCCGGACCACGGCGTTGCCCGTCGCCACCTGCCTCATCCGTGCCTCGACCTCGGTCCCGAGCAGGGCACGGGTCACGGCCTGCGCCGCGGCCTGCAGGTCCTCGGCGAACTCCGCGCCGTGGCTCGGGTGCAGACCCACGTCGATGATCCGCTGCCCGGCCCGGACACCGGTCGCCGCTGCCCACACCCCGACCCGGAACGAGGAGACCGCCACCACTCGGGCCAGGCCCGGGATGTCGCCGGGCGTGAGCCCGGCGGCGCCGTTGCGGTGGTCGTGGGGCTCGAGCTCACCCATCACCCACCCCCGCTACCGAAGATCAGCAGGTGCAGGACGCCGCCGCCGAAGCCCATGACCGCCCCGTGTGCGTAGAGCATCCACTCGTCCTCCTTGATCGCCGAGCGAAGCATCTCCACGAAGTCGGTCGAGGCCAGCTCGCGGGTGCGCTTGGCGAACATCGCCTGGATCTTGTCGCTCTGCTGCTTGGAGAAGCCCGGGTCCCGGAACGGAGTGATGGTGTGGGCGGCCGAGTCCTGCGCCACCTGGTCCCGGATCGCGTCGAACTCCCGTGCGCCGACCGCGACCCGCAGCGCCGAGCGGACCGGGCCCGCAGCACGGTCGATCGCCGGGCCCATGGCGTCCTCGAGCATCTGCTGAGTGCGGTCGCCCCGGGGGCCGTAGAGCAGGAAGTTGCCGATGTTCTCGAGGGTGATGACGTCCTCGGCGATGATCCGGGCGTAGATGTCGGCCACCTGCTCCTGGCGCCGCAGGAACAGGCCATGGATCTTGATCCCGAGGATCCGCTTCTCCTCCACCGGGCTGAAGATCAGTGCCATCCCGAGCAGGTTCGTCACCCACCCCACCACCACGCCCATCAGCGGCAGCAGCCACCCGATGTGGAAGGTGTGGTCGACCACGGCGACCGGGATGCCCAGCAGGAAGCCGAACAGGAAGCCGAAGTTGACCATCAGCTTCAGCTCGCGCTGCCCCACGTCGTAGAAGATCCGGTTGACCAGGTCGGGGTTGTCGCGGAAGTGCTCGATCACCATGATCTTCGGGTCGAGCAGCAGATCGATGTGCTCCCCGAGCTCGCGGGTGATGTCGCCGACGATGTCGGGCAGCTGCACCCTGACCCGGTCGTAGACCGCCTCGCGCAGCCTCGCCGGGAGGTCCGCCCACAGCTGCGGGTTCTGTCGGGCCATGACGCCGTCGACGATGTCGGGCACCTTCGGCGCCATGATCGAGACGATGTGCTCGGCGATGGCCGGGGGGTCCAGCTGCTCGTAGAACTCCTTGGGAGTCCCGATCTTGGCGATCGCCTTGTCCACGGCGATCGAGCCCATCTTGGCTGCGCGGGCCGGCACGATCCCCTGCCAGCCGAGCCGGCCGTGCAGCAGGCCGGGCACCTCCTGCAGCTTGTGCGGCAGCAGCCGAGCCGCCTCGGCCAGCCCCGGCACGCGCACGCCGTAGAGCCGCACCGGGTTGAACAGCATGATCAGGCCGGTCCAGTTGATCAGCCACCCCACGACCGCGGTGAACACCGGGATGGTCCAGAAGATGACCCACTCGTTCTCGAAGAGCGCGCCGATCGCCTCCACGCATCACTCCTGGGTTCCTGGACTGGGGTAGAGCGAGGGTACCCGCGTCCGGTGATCCCGTGCAGGGATAGTGACGGCCCCCACGTGCGGAGCCCCGGGGCCAGGTCGGTTTACCGATCTGTCTCTGCCTCGACTCATTGATCAGTCGAGGTATCGGCCAATCACCAAGTGCATATCAGTATTGATCGCTTCATAGCTTTGTCGACATGTAACTGAGCCGATGTGTCGAGGAGACCCGGGGTCGGGGGTCTCAGGAGGGGTCGGTGTCGTGCAGGCGGCGCTCGAGGGAGGGGTCCATCGAGCGCACGATGCGCTCGAGGTCCTCGAGCGTGGCGTACTCGATGACGATCTTGCCCTTGGTGCGACCCAGATCGACCTTGACGCGGGTGTCGTAGAGGTCGGAGAGCCGCACGGCGAGCTCCTGCAGGGCCGGAGACGTCGGTGCCTTGCGTCGGCTCGGGGTGGGCTGCTCGTCCTCGCCGAGCTCGCCGAGCGAGACCAGCTCCTCCAGGCCGCGCACGGAGATCCCCTCGGAGACCACGCGTTGGGCAAGCCGGTCCTGCGCGTCGCCATCGGAGACCGCGAGCAGGGCACGGGCGTGGCCGGCACTGATCACACCGGCTGCCACCCGACGCTGCACAGGGGCGGAGAGCTTGAGCAGTCGCAGCGTGTTGCTGATCTGGGGACGACTTCGCCCGATGCGCCCTGCCAGCTCCTCGTGGGTGCAGCCGAAGTCCTCCAGCATCTGCTGGTAGGCCGCCGCCTCCTCCAACGGGTTGAGCTGTGCGCGGTGGAGGTTCTCCAGCAGCGCGTCGCGCAGCATGTCGTTGTCGTCGGTCTCACGCACGATCGCAGGGATCTGCTCCAGACCGGCCTCGGTGGCGGCGCGCCAGCGCCGCTCACCCATGATCAGCTCGAAGTCCTCGCCTCGAGGACGCACCACGATCGGCTGCAGCAGCCCGACCTCACGCACCGAGTGCACCAGCTCCGCGAGGGCCTCCTCCTCGAAGACCTGGCGCGGCTGCCGGGGGTTCGGCACGATCCGTCCCAGCGGCACCTCGGCGAAGTAGGCGCCCGCGGCGCGGCCCTCGTCCTCGGTCACTGCGGAGGGCGCGGGGTCCTGCGCGGGAGCCTCACCTGCGCCAGACTCCTCGCGCTCGGCACGCTCGAGGGTCGCGGTGCCGGTGCCCACAGCGGGGAGCCGTCCGATCCAGTCCGTGGCGGCCTCGTCCTGGCCGGGAGCCTGCCCAGGAACCGGACCAGTCGGGATCAATGACCCCAAACCACGCCCGAGGCCACGCCGCTGCTGACTGCTCATGAGGGTCCTCCTGTGGTGGCCAGTGCCGGAGCGTGTGCCCGGGCCGCGATCTCGCGAGCCACCTCGAGGTAGCTCAACGCGCCCGGGGAGGTCGGGTCGTAGGCGATGACGCTCTGCCCGAAGCTCGGCGCCTCGGAGACCCGGACCGAGCGTGGGACGGCGGTGCGCAGCACCCGGTCACCGAAGTGGGCGCGCACCTCGTCGGCCACGGCCGCCGAGAGCCGGGTGCGCGCGTCGTACATGGTCATGAGAACCGTGCTGATCTCCAGCTCGGGATTGAGGTGGGCTCGGACCAGGTCGACGGTCTCCAGCAACTGGCCGACACCCTCGAGCGCGTAGTACTCCGCCTGGATCGGCACCACCATCTCCTGCGCAGCGACGAGCGCGTTGAGCGTGAGCAGTCCGAGCGAGGGTGGACAGTCGATGAGCACGTAGTCCCAGCGCTCCTCGGCGTCCGGCTTCAGACCGGCCAACCCGGCCAGCGCCCTACGCAGCCGGTTCTCGCGTGCCACCGAGCTGACCAGCTCGATCTCTGCCCCTGCCAGGTCCACCGTCGCCGGCACCACGCGCAACAGGTCTGACTCGGCAGCCGGCTGGGCGATGTCGTCGAGCGGGACCGCGTCGATGAGGGCGTCATAGATCGATCGCGTCTCACGCTCGTGGGCCACCGCCAGGGCGGTGGATGCGTTGCCTTGCGGGTCCAGGTCGATCACCAGCACCCGCAGACCACCCTGCGCCAGCGCCACCGCGAGGTTGACCGTGGTCGTGGTCTTGCCGACACCGCCCTTCTGGTTGGCCACCACCATCACCCGCGGCTCCGGCGGGCGGGGGAAAGCCTCGGGCTGCGAGGACGGTGCCGGGGGCGCGGGGTGCTCGCCCGGCGCGGGGACGACGGGGTGCCCAGTCTCCTCGGATCGGACCGGCGCCGTGGCGTCGGTGTCCTCGACCAGCTCATCCTCCGCTGCGAGCGCCAGGTTCACCGAGTCACCGTGGTGCGCGGGCGGCTCGATCGGCCCCGCCTCGGCATCGTCGGACGTCGAGGCCTTGGTTTCACGTGGAACTGGGGGCTCGGTCGACTCGGCCACCGGCTCGATCGACTCACCCACCGGCTCGATCGACTCACCCACCGGCTCGCTCATGGGCGCCGTGACCGACTCCGCAGTGGTCGATTCCGGTGTTGTCGATGGTCCAGAAGGACTAGTTTTCCTACTCTGTGGAAAACCCTGTGGAGGAAGCGACGAGTTACCATCACTGCTGGTCAGAGCCGGGTTTTCGCTGCGCCGCCGCCGGCGATTGGCGAACTTGGCGCTCCAGCGACTTCCTCTGTCGGCTATCCGTTGCTTGTGAGCCGACACAGGTAGCTCCTCCGACTGCTGTTCGGTGGTCCTAACGGGACCGACGGGTCTGGCTGCCCCGGGGGCGGTGGCGTCTCGGACGCTGCCCACCGCCCCTGGAGCGATGCCACGGTATGTCGCGCAGCAGTGCTGATTCCACTCGCACCACCGTGGTGGGAACGAGATTTTCGTGCAGTTCCGGCGGAGCCTGCGCACCTGCGGCCGCCGGATCCAGCTCCAGCACCTCGAACGCTGTGCGAGCCCGCTCGTCGAGCCCGAGCTGGTCGACCTCCTCACGGGCGGAGCGGCCCTTGATGGCGAGGACGATCCCCTCGGACCGACACAACGGGAGGCTCCACCCCAACAGCCGTGGCAACGGAGCCAGGGCTCGCGAGGTCACCACGTCCACGCTCAGCGCATCGTGCAGCTCCTCCGCCCGAGCACGGGTCACGACGACGTTGTCGAGGGCCAGCTCCCTCGCCGCCTCCTCCAGGAAGTCGGTCCGACGCTGCATCGGCTCCACCAGCGTGACGGCGAGGTCGGGTCGCGCGACCGCCAGGACCAGGCCGGGCAGGCCGGCCCCGCTCCCCAGGTCGGCCACCTCGACCCCGGTCGGCAGCACCTGGCACAGCGCTGCACAGTTCAACAGGTGCCGCTCCCACAGCCGGCTGACCTCGCGAGGTCCGATCAAGCCGCGCTCCACCCCGGCGGTGGCCAGCAGCTCGGCGAGCCGCTGTGCCTGCGGGAGCCGAGAAGCGAACACCCCCGCCGCCACCGAGGGCGCCGGGGGTGTTTCACGTGGAACCGGGGGCGACGACGCCTCGGACTCACGCGAGGAGTCAGGCCGACTCATCGGTCTCGGTCACCTCGGCCGACTCGGCTGACTCGGGCGACTCGGTTGACCCGGGCGACTCGGCTGACTCGGGCGACTCGGTGTCGGCGGACCGGTTCGGCCGGATCACGACATGGCGCCGCGGCTCGGTGCCCTCGGAGTCCGACACGAGGCCCGCTGCGGCCACCTCGTCGTGCACGACCTTGCGCTCGAAGGGGGTCATCGGCTCCAGCGGGGCCGGCTCACCGGACTCGCGGACCTGAGCGATCATCGTCTGGGCGATGTCGATCAGAGCCCGCCGACGGTCGGCACGGTGACCGCCCACATCGAGCATCAGGCGGGAGCGCTCACCGGTCTCGCGCCACACGGCGAGCCGGGTCAGCTCCTGCAGCGCCTCCAGCACCTCACCGTCGCGCCCCACGAGCTGGGCCAGGTCGGCTCCGACGATGGACACCGATGCGCGGTCGTTCTCGACGTCGAGATCGATGTCGCCGTCCAGGTCGGCGATGTCGAGCAGCTCCTCGAGATAGTCCGCGGCGATGTCACCCTCGCGCTCCAGCGTCTCGCGCCGGCCACCCACCACGGTCTCGGTCTCACTCGATGCGCTCACCTTGTCTCCTTCTTCACTGTTGAGGCTCATGGAACTACTGGCCGGGCCCGCTCGCGCCGCCCTTGGGGCGCGAGCCGGCATTCGGCGCCGGGCCGGACTGGCCCTTCTTGCGCTGTTGGCGGCTCTGCTTCTTCGGCTGCTGACGCACCGCGGGACGCGGCTCCTCGGTCTCCACCGCCACCGCGCCGGCCTGCCCCGACGGCTCGGCCTCCAGCTCGGGCAGACCCTTGCGCCGCCGCTTCTCGGCGTCGCGATCGGCCTTCGCGCGCGCTGCCGGGGTGTTCGGCGCGGGGTTGCGCCGGATCACGTAGAACTGCTGGCACATCGTCCACAGGTTCGAGGTGGTCCAGTAGATGAGGACGCCGATCGGGAAGGCCACGCCCCCGACGGCGAAGACCACCGGCAGGACGTAGAGCAGCATCTTCTGCTGGCGCGCGTAGGGACCCTGCAGCGCGTCGGGCGGCATGTTCTTCATCATCAGCTGGCGCTGGGTGAGGAAGGAGGTCACGCCCATCGCGATCACGAGCACCGCGGCGAGCAGGCGCACCTGCAGCGCCTGGTCGCCGGAGGCGGTCATGAACGTGTCGGCGATCTTGGCGCCGAGGAACGTCGCCTCAGAGAGCGAGTCGGCCTGCGCCTGGGTGAGCACACCCTTGGTCTCGCCCTTGGAGGCCGCGTTGATCAGGCGGAACAGCGAGAGGAAGATCGGCAGCTGCACGATCAGCGGCAGGCACGCCGCGAACGGGTTGGTGCCCGACTCGCGGTAGAGCTTCATGGTCTCCTGACCGAGCCGCTCCCGGTCGTGGCCGTACTTCTTCTGCAGCTCGCGCACCTTGGGCTGGATCAGCTGCATGTTGCGGCTGGACTTGATCTGCTTGACGAACAGCGGGATCAGCGCCGCCCGGATCACCAGGGTCAGACCGATGATCGACAGCACCCAGGCGATGCCGCTGTCGTCTCCGAAGACCGCACCGAAGATCCGGTGCCACCCGCTGAGCACCAGCGAGGTGAGGTAGTACAGCGGCGCCATGATGCTGCTGCCGATCGAGCCCAGGACGTCTAGCACTCGTGCTCCTTCAGAGAGGGCCGGGGTGGAAGGGGAGTGGCGCCACGATCGCGCCCGCTGTAGGGCACCGACCGGGAGCCGGCCGGGGGCACCGGGTCGTAGCCGCCTGGTGCCCAGGGGTGGCAGGAGCAGATCCGACGGATCGCGAACCACCCGCCGCGCACGCTGCCGTGGACCTGGATCGCCTCCAGCGCATAGGCCGAGCAGGACGGGCTGTAGCGGCACACCTGGCCGTAGAGCGGACTGATGGCGACGCGGTACCCGCGCAGCAGCCAGATCAGCAGGTGTTTCACGGGGAACCGTCCCGCCGTGACGCCGTGGTCGCGCCGGTGCGCTCCAGGCTGGAGTCCAGGTCGTGGGCCAGCTCGTCGTAGCTCGCGCGCGACGATCCCGGCAGCGCTCGCACGACGACGCGGGACCCCGGGGGCAGCCGGTGGAGCCGGGTGGCGCACAGGTGACGCAGCCGTCGTGCGACGCGATTGCGCACCACGGCGGAGGACCCCACAGCTTTGGAGACGATAAATCCGGCTTGCGTGGTTTCGGGACCCGTCAGGGTCGGTGGCACCACGTGCACCACCAGCGTGCGCGATCCGGCTCGAACACCAGAACGCACCGTCCCCCGGAAGTCCTGGGGACGGCGCAGACGTTGGGAGCGCGGAAGCATCGGAGTCGGCACAGCTGCACCGACCTGTCGCGGCGTCGACTCCGACGGCGGGCACCACGGGCGCCCGGTCACCGCCTGGACCGGCGGCCACGCAGGTCGGATCAGACCGCGAGGCGCTTGCGGCCCTTGCCGCGACGGGCCGAGATCACCGAACGGCCGGCGCGGGTGCGCATCCGCAGGCGGAAACCGTGCGTCTTGGCGCGACGACGGTTGTTCGGCTGGAAAGTACGCTTGCTCACGGCTGTCTCCGGTGGTCGGCTACGGGTGTACGTCGGTGGCGACCGGGGTGCTCTGCACTGCTCGGCAGCGCGGCACACCTCACGCGGCACTCGGGCCCAGTCGCGCTCCAACGGTACGCACTCGCCGGTGAGGGGTCAATTTCACCACCGGTCACCACCGGGTTCTCGACCGGGTTCTCGACCGTGGTCCGGCCCCGCCGCCGCGAGGGAGCTCGCCGATGGGTCAGGACCGCATCGGTTGGAGTTCCGACGACACGCGCAGGGGTGTGAACTCCCTGTGGACAACCGGTTGAGTCTGCCCGATCGGTCTGTGTAGCGTCATCGTCTCGACCTGCCAGTCAGCAGCATCCCGAAGTACCCAGCGCTCCCGAGCACGTACCCGCCCGCGGGCACCGATTTCGCCCAGGCTGACCACGTCCGGGACGAACGGCCCGCATTGTGCACAGCTTGTGGACAACGCTGTGGAGGACGGATGAGGGCCACGGGTCACGCGCGTCCGGACGTTCAAGGGAGAACCACGACAACATGACCGCAGACGACACCATGGCCCCGGGGCCCCCACAACCGGAGTTCCGTGAGATCTGGAGTCGTCTGAGCGAGGAGATGCCGCCCTCCAACAAGGCCTGGCTCCAGGCGAGCGTCCCGGTCACCCTGGAGGAGCAGACCGGCGTCGTGGCAGTGCCTGACGAGTTCACTCGGGCTCGCCTCGAGGGCCGACTGCGGGTCATGCTCGAGGATCTCCTGGCCAAGATCCTGGGCCGTCACGTCCGGCTCTACTTCGACGTCGACCCCGCCACGTGCGAACGCCTGGGCCCAGTCGGCCCAGTTGGCCCAGCCAACCCACTCGCCGCAGCCAGCCCCGCCGGCGGCGCCCCGGGCACCGCCGGGCGGCCCGGTGACTACCCGTCAGTCGATCCATCGACGGAGCAATCAGTCGAGGAGTCGACAAATCGCTTCGACGACAGGGGTGGGTTCGGTTTCGTCCGGGCACCCGGGGCCCACGCTGGTCGACAGCAGCGACCGCCTCGGAAACGGTCGCTCGAGCAGCGCACGGGCCAAGATGGAGACCCGCCTCAACCCGAAGTACCTCTTCGAGAACTTCGTGATCGGGGCGTCGAACCGGTTCGCGCACGCGGCCGCCGTCGCCGGGGCCGAGGCCCCGGGCAAGGCTTACAACCCGCTGCTGATCTACGGCGACTCCGGGCTGGGCAAGACCCATCTGCTGCACGCCATCGGGCACTACGTGCGCAGCCTCTACGACGAGGCCCGGGTGCGCTACGTCTCCAGCGAGGAGTTCACCAACGAGTTCATCAACGCGATCCGCGACGACCAGGCGGCGGTCTTCCAGCGCCGCTACCGCGACGTCGACGTGCTGCTCATCGACGACATCCAGTTCCTCGAGGGCAAGATCCAGACGCAGGAGGAGTTCTTCCACACCTTCAACGCGCTGCACAATGCCGACAAGCAGATCGTGATCACCTCCGACCGCCCACCCAAGCGGCTCGAGGCGCTCGAGGACCGGCTGCGCAACCGTTTCGAGTGGGGCCTGATCACCGACGTCCAGCCGCCCGACCTCGAGACCCGGATCGCGATCCTGCGCAAGAAGGCCGCCATCGAGCGGTTGAGCGCGCCGCCGGAGGTGCTGGAGTTCATCGCCTCCAAGATCCAGACCAACATCCGTGAGCTGGAGGGCGCCCTGATCCGGGTGACCGCCTTCGCCAGCCTCAACCACCAGCCGGTCGATCTCACGCTGACCGAGATCGTGCTCAAGGACCTGATCCCCGAGGGCGGCGAGCCCGAGATCTCCGCACCGCTGATCATCGCCCAGACCGCGTCGTACTTCGGCCTGAGCATCGATGAGATCTGCGGCACCAAGCGCACCCGCAACCTCGTGACCGCCCGCCAGATCGGGATGTACCTGTGCCGCGAGCTGACCGAGCTCTCGCTGCCGGCCATCGGCCGCGAGTTCGGTGGCCGTGACCACAGCACGGTGATGCACGCCAACAAGCGGATCCTCGGGGAGATGGCCGAGCGTCACAGCACGTTCAACACCGTCACCGAGCTGACCAACCGGATCAAGCAGCAAGCCCGCGAGCGGTGATCGCGCCACCTCACGCCCGACGCGAGGCGTCACCGGCTCGTCCCGAGCCCTGTGCAACGACCTGGGCACAGCCTGCTGATCTGCGCCGGTGCCCTGTGCACAACCTGCGACCCGGCCGTGGAGAGTCGCAGCGGCTCCACAGCCGCCACCGGTCGTCCACCGCTGCGTGCACACCCCCCGGGGACGCAGAAAGCGCAGCTGACCTGCGCCGATCCGGGTTGTCCACAGAATTGCACACCGCTATGACGACGATGAGAATTCCAATTTCTCCCTCGTCAGGAAACATCCCTGGGCCGGCACGCCTGGGGACAACCCGAACCGGTGGCGATCCTGCCCGTGGCCGTGCTCCCCTCCGCCTCCAGCGCGTGGCAGGATGGCCGTCCGCATGCGTTCACCGCATCACTTGTCATCCACGGTCGAGCACCGGTGGGTCAGGAGGCATCAGCACGTGAAGTTCCGTGTCGAGAGAGACGTCCTCACCGACGCCGTGGCGTGGGCCGCTCGTGGGCTGCCGGTCCGACCGACGCTCCCGGTCCTGGCAGGGCTGATGATCGAGACCACCCACGGTGGCGACGGTCTGGTGCTGTCCACCTTCGACTACGAGACCTCCGCTCGCGCCAGCATCCCGGCGACGGTGCAGGACGAGGGCAAGGCGCTGGTCTCGGGTCGGCTGCTGGCCGACATCTGCCGCAGCCTGCCCGACAAGCCGGTCGACATGAGCGTGGACGGGGTGAAGGTCGAGCTGCGCTGTGGCTCGGCTCGGTTCACGCTGCAGACCATGCCGGTCGAGGAGTACCCGACCCTCCCGGAGATGCCGGCCGCCACCGGGTCGGTGAGCAGCGACCTCTTCGCCAAGGCGGTCTCGCAGGCCGTGACGGCGGCCGGACGCGACGACATGCTGCCGGTGCTGACCGGTGTGCGGGTGGAGATCCAGGGCGACAAGGTCTCGCTGCTGGCCACCGACCGGTTCCGCCTGGCGCTGCGTGAGCTGCAGTGGGACCCCGGCGCCACCGATGCCGAGGCAAACGCCCTGGTCCCCGCCCGGGTGCTGGCCGAGACGGCCCGCTCGCTGACCTCCGGCTCGGAGGTGACCATCGCGCTCTCGGGTCAAGGCAGCGGCGAGGGCATCATCGGCTTCGAGGGTCAGGTCGGGTCGGGCTTCCGTCGGACCACCACCCGGCTGCTCGACGGTGAGTTCCCACGGGTCCGCAGCCTGTTCCCCTCCGAGCACCTCACCACCGCCCGGGTGGATCGAGCCGCGCTGGTCGAGGCCGTCAAGCGGGTCTCCCTCGTCGCCGAGCGCAACGCGGCGGTCCAGCTGCGCTTCGACGACAACGGGCTCACCCTGGACGCCGGTCACAGCGAGGAGGCCCTGGCCACGGAGTCCGTCGACGCCCAGGTCAAGGGCGAGGCGATCACCACCGGCTTCAACCCTCATTACCTGCTCGACGGGCTCGGCGTCATCGAGCACCCCGTCGTCGAGCTGGCCTTCACCCAGCCGGCCAAGCCGGTGGTGATCACGGGCGCACCCGACCTCGACGGCGAGACCTCCCACGACTTCCAGTACCTCCTCATGCCGCGCCGACTGCTCGGCTGAGCTCACCCGCGAACACTCCACTGACGAGCTGGTAGGAGGCATCCACGGTGCGGATCGGCCTGGTCGGACTCGGTCGGATGGGCGCCAACATGCGCGAGCGCCTGCACGCCGCTGGACACGAGGTCGTGGGCTACGACCGTGACCCCGGGGTCTCCGACGTCGGCTCGCTCGCCGAGCTGGTCGAGCAGCTGCCGGCGCCCCGGGTGGTCTGGGTGATGGTGCCCGCGGGCGGTCCGACCGAGCAGACCGTCGAGGCACTGGGCGAGCACCTCGACCCCGAGGACCTGGTCATCGACGGGGGCAACTCCCGATGGACCGACGACCTCGCCCACGCCGAGACGCTGGCGGCGAAGGGCATCGGTTTCGTCGACTGCGGCGTCTCCGGCGGCGTGTGGGGCCGCACCGAGGGCTATGCCCTGATGGCCGGGGGCGAGCAGCGCCACATCGACCTCGCCCAGCCGATCTTCGACGCGCTGAAGCCGGAGGGTGACTTCGGCTGGGTCCACGCCGGCAAGGTCGGATCAGGGCACTTCGCCAAGATGGTGCACAACGGCATCGAGTATGCCCTGATGCAGGCCTACGCCGAGGGCTGGGAGCTGCTGCAGGCCGCCGAGGCGGTGGACAACGTCACCGAGGTGCTGCGCTCGTGGCGCTCGGGCACGGTGATCCGATCCTGGTTGCTCGACCTGCTGGTGCAGGCACTGGACGACGACGCAGGCCTGGAGGGCATCCGCGGTTACGCCGAGGACTCGGGGGAGGGCCGCTGGACGGTCGAGGCCGCCATCGAGCACGCGGTGCCTGCCCCGGCGATCGCGGCATCGCTGTTCGCGCGGTTCGGCTCGCGCCAGGACGACAGCCCGGCGATGAAGGCGGTGGCGGCGATGCGCGCCCAGTTCGGCGGTCACGCCGTCCGTTCCAGCGGCACGGTCGAGGCGCAGGACCCCGACACCGCTCGCGACACCTCCGAGTAGCACTCGCTCGTGCACGTCTCGCACCTGACTCTCCACGACTTCCGCTCCTACGAGCAGCTCGAGCTGGACCTCGCGCCCGGGGTCACGGCGTTCGTGGGACGCAACGGGCAGGGCAAGACCAACATCGTGGAGTCCATCGACTACCTCTCGCGGCTCAGCTCGCACCGGGTCGCCGCCGACGCGCCGTTGGTGCGCCAGGGCGCGGCACGTGCGATCGTCGGCGCGGCCGTGGTGCGCGAGGGCCGCACCGCCACGATCGAGGTCGAGATCAACCCCGGCCGCGCCAACCGGGCACGGGTCAACCGTTCCCCGCTGGGGCGCGCGCGCGACGTGGTCGGTCTGGTCCGCACGGTGCTCTTCTCCCCCGAGGACCTCGCGCTGGTCAAGGGCGACCCCTCCCACCGACGCCGGTTCCTCGACGACCTGATGGTGCTGCGCACTCCCCGACTCACCGGTGTCCGGGCTGACTACGACCGGGTGCTCAAGCAGCGAAACGCCCTGCTGCGCAGCGCTGCCGAGAGCCGCTCGCGTCGCAGCGGGCGGCCCGACGAGCACTTCGAGAGCACGCTGGCGGTGTGGGACCAGCAGCTGGTGGACCTCGGGGCCGAGCTGGTGCACACCCGTCACCGGCTGGTGGCCGACCTGGCGCCGCTGGTCGGGGCCGCCTATGCCGCGGTGGCTCGCGGCGCGGGTCGCGACGAGGCCACCATCGGCTACGAGCCCTGCGTCGTGGCGAACGGGGCATCGGCGGTGCCCTCGCGCGCCGAGGTCGAGGCCGCCTTCGCCACCGCCCTCGAGGAGCACCGTCGCGAGGAGACCCGTCGCGGGGTGACCCTGGTCGGGCCGCACCGCGACGAGCTCGCCCTTGCCGTCGGATCGCTCCCGGTGAAGGGATACGCCTCCCACGGGGAGTCGTGGTCCTGCGCGCTGGCCCTACGGCTCGCCTCCTACGACCTGTTGCGCTCCGAGGGCGACGACCCGATCCTGGTCCTCGACGACGTGTTCGCCGAGCTCGACACCGGTCGACGCGACCAGCTGGCCGAGATCGCCGCCGCAGCCGAGCAGGTGCTGGTGACCGCAGCCGTCGCCGAGGACGTCCCTGCCGCCTTGAGCGGTGCCCGCGTGGAGGTGAGCCGAGGTGGTCTCGACCCCGCCAGGTCCGCCTGAGCCGGAGAGCCGGCCCGAGGCGGAGCACGAGGAGACCGGCCTCGACCTGGCCCGCGCGACCGCCCGGGCAATGGCCTCCGCAGCGCGCGCGGTGCCACGGCGTCGCGAGCGTCGTCGCCGTCGCCCCGAGCCGCGTGCCTCGGGGGCGCACCCCGACGACCGCGACCCGCAGAGCCTCGACTCGGTCCTCGGTCGCCTGGTGGCCGAGCGGGGCTGGAGCGAGGACCTGCGGGTCCATGCGGTGCTCGGCCGATGGGCCGGCGTCGTGGGCCCCGAGGTCGCCCAGCACACCGCACCGGAGTCGTTCGAGCCCGGTGATCCCGACGCGGGCGCGCAGGACGGACGCACCAGCGGTGGGCGCCTGGTCGTGCGCACCGACTCGACCGCCTGGGCCACCCAGATGAGGCTGCTGGCCCCCACGGTCGTGCGGCGGCTCAACGAGGAGCTCGGCCACGGCACGGTCGCGGTGATCGAGGTCGTGGGGCCGGCCGTCCCGAGCTGGAAACGGGGTCGACGATCAGTCAAGGGACGGGGCCCGCGCGACACCTACGGCTGATCGGCAGAGGCATCGCGCTGGGCGGCGCTGAGCGGTCCGGAGCGCCCCGACCCCGGTATGGGGACTCACACGACCCCCTGGCAGTCGCTCTCAGCGCCGTTCCCGGCGCCAGAATCACCCTTTCTGTGCTCACCTTGCCCCGTTTCCGGAGCGGGATAGTTCGTGATTCGGCCCTCAGTCGGGCTAGAATGATCCTCCCGGTGTCTTCCAGAAGTGCCTCGGGCACGCCCGCCGTGTCGCTTCTCGGGAGACCTTCGTTGTGTCCGGCGGGCACCACCTCGCCAGGACCGAGACGTCAGGACGGTTCGTGTCCCAGGATCAACCCGAGACGACCACCCCTGCCCCCACCCGGCCCCCCAGCTCCTCCGCCGTCCAGGCCTCCTACGACGCCACCTCCATCCAGGTCCTCGAGGGCCTGGAGGCAGTGCGCAAGCGCCCCGGCATGTACATCGGCTCCACCGGCGAGCGGGGTCTGCACCACCTGGTCTGGGAGGTCGTGGACAACTCCGTCGACGAGGCCCTGGCCGGACACTGCGACCGGATCGTGGTGACCCTGCTGCCCGACGGCGGCATCGAGGTCGTCGACGACGGCCGTGGCATCCCGGTCGACATCCACCCGGTCGAGGGCATCCCCGCGGTCACCGTCGTGCTCACCGTCCTGCACGCCGGCGGCAAGTTCGGCGGCGCGGGCTACAAGGTCTCCGGCGGTCTGCACGGCGTGGGCGTCTCGGTGGTCAACGCGCTCTCCCAGCGGGTCGAGGTCGAGGTCAAGCGCGACGGCTACCGCTGGACCCAGGTCTTCCACCTGGGCGTGCCCGAGGGTGACCTCGAGCGCCACGAGGCGACCGAGGAGACCGGCACGACGACCCGGTTCTGGCCCAGCACCGAGATCTTCGAGACCACCGACTTCAGCTTCGAGACCATCGCCAACCGGTTCCGCGAGATGGCCTTCCTCAACAAGGGCCTCGAGATCGTGGTCCGCGACCACCGACCCCAGGCCGACGAGATCGCCGAGGCCGTCGAGGACGCCACGATCGACGAGGCCGACCGCAGCGAGGGCGAGACCTCACCCGGCGGCGGCCTGCAGCGCAGCTTCTGCTTCGAACGAGGCCTGGTCGACTACGTCGAGCACCTCAACAAGCGCCGCACGCCCTCGCACCCCAGCATCATCGCCTTCGAGGCCGAGTCGAGCAACGGCTCGGAGATCAGCGTCGAGATCGCGATGCAGTGGAACACCGGCTACAACGAGTCGGTCCACACCTTCGCCAACACGATCAACACCCACGAGGGCGGCACCCACGAAGAGGGGTTCCGCTCCGCCATGACCTCGCTGATGAACAGCTTCGGCGAGCAGTGGAACCTGATCAAGAAGAAGGAGGACCGGGTCTCCGGCGACGACGTGCGCGAAGGCCTGACCGCCATCATCTCGGTGAAGCTCTCCGAGCCGCAGTTCGAGGGTCAGACCAAGACCAAGCTCGGCAACACCGAGGCCAAGGGCTTCGTGCAGCGCGTCGTCTACGAGCAGCTCGGTGGCTGGCTCGAGCAGAACCCCGCCGAGGGCAAGGACATCGTGCGCAAGGCGATGGCAGCGGCCCAGGCGCGACTGGCCGCCCGCAACGCGCGCGAGCTCGCGCGCTCCCGCAAGGGACTGCTGGGCCGCGGCGGCCTGCCCGGCAAGCTCGCCGACTGCCAGTCCACCAGCCCCGAGGAGTGCGAGATCTTCGTGGTGGAGGGCGACTCCGCCGGTGGCTCGGCCAAGGGTGGACGCGACCCGCGGGTGCAGGCGATCCTGCCGATCCGCGGCAAGATCCTCAATGTCGAGAAGGCGCGCATCGACAAGGTGCTCGCCAACAACGAGGTCCAGGCGATCATCTCCGCGCTCGGCACGGGCATCCAAGAAGAGTTCGACATCGACAAGCTGCGCTATCACAAGATCGTGATGATGGCCGACGCCGACGTCGACGGTCACCACATCCGCACCCTGCTGCTGACGCTGCTGTTCCGCTTCATGAGGCCCCTGATCGAGCACGGCTACGTCTACCTCGCCCAGCCGCCGCTGTACCGGTTGCGCTGGAACAAGCCCCACGAGCACGAGTTCGTCTACTCCGACGCCGAGCGCGCCGCGTTGCAGGCGGCCGGTCTCGAGGAGGGCAAGAAGCTGCCCAAGGAGAACCCGGTGCAGCGCTACAAGGGTCTGGGCGAGATGAACCCCGACGAGCTGTGGGACACCACGCTGGACCCGGACAACCGGCTGCTGCTCCAGGTCACGCTGGAGGACGCGGCGCAGGCCGACGAGATGTTCTCCATCCTCATGGGTGAGGACGTGGAGCAGCGGCGCTCCTTCATCCAGCGCAACGCCAAAGACGTCCGTTTCCTTGACATCTGACGCCGGTGTGGGCGGACCAATGGTGGTAGCGCCCGGATGCGCCCGAGCCACCGACGCCCCGCGCCCCCGCCGTGTCGCCCGGGGCTCGGGCTGTGCTCACCTCGGACGACGGGGCGCCACGCCTCCTCAGCGCGCGGGGCATCGATGTCTCGGACACCTCCTCGTGTCGGACCGGCGCCGCCCTGCTGAGGGGGTGTGCTCCGGGGCAATCGGCCGTGCAATGAGGAGGCGTGGCGTCTCGTCGCACGGCTTGCTCCGAGCCGAGGCCCCGGACGACACGGCGGGGGCACGGCCGGTTGGCGCGGAGCGCGCCACCGGAGACGACCACGCTTCTGAGCAACAGCTGACCCAGGAGACCAAGACTGATGACTGACACTCCGATCGACCACGGGCCGGGCGGGCGGATCGAGCCGATCGACCTGCAGGTCGAGATGCAGCGCTCCTACATCGACTACGCGATGACCGTCATCGTCGGCCGAGCGCTGCCCGACGTGCGCGACGGCCTCAAGCCGGTGCACCGCCGCGTGCTCTACGCCATGTACGACGGCGGCTACCGGCCCGACCGCGGGTACTCCAAGTGCGCCCGCGTGGTCGGCGAGGTCATGGGCCAGTACCACCCCCACGGCGACAGCGCGATCTACGACACCTTGGTGCGCCTCGCGCAGCCCTGGGTGATGCGGGCCCCGCTGGTCGACAGCCAGGGCAACTTCGGCTCCCCGGGCAACGACCCGGCAGCCGCGATGCGCTACACCGAGTGCAAGATGGCGCCGCTGGCCATGGAGATGGTGCGCGACATCGACGAGGAGACCGTCGACTTCGTGCCCAACTACGACGGCCGCTCCGAGGAGCCCTCGATCCTGCCGGCACGGTTCCCCAACCTGCTGGTCAACGGCTCCGCCGGCATCGCCGTCGGCATGGCTACGAACATCCCGCCGCACAACCTGCGCGAGGTCGCCGACGGCGTCCAGTGGGCGCTGGAGCACCCCGAGGCCGAGCGCGAGGAGCTGCTCGAGGCGTTGCTCGAGCGGATCAAGGGCCCCGACTTCCCCACCAAGGCGCTGATCGTGGGCCGCCACGGCACCGAGCAGGCCTACCGCACCGGTCGTGGCTCGGTCACGATGCGCGCGGTCGTCGACGTCGACGAGGACAACCGTGGCCGGACCCAGCTGGTCATCACCGAGCTGCCCTACCAGGTCAACCCGGACAACCTGGCGATGAAGATCGCCGAGCTCGCCGACTCCGGCAAGGTCCAGGGGATCGCCGACGTGAAGGACAACACCTCGGCCCGCACGGGCCAGCAGCTGATCGTCGTGCTCAAGCGCGACGCCGTGGCGCGGGTGGTGCTCAACAACCTGTTCAAGCACACCGAGCTGCAGTCCAACTTCGCCTGCAACATGCTCGCCCTGGTCGACGGCGTGCCCCGCACGCTGACCCTCGACCAGTTCGTCTCCCACTGGGTCGCCCACCAGCTCGAGGTCATCCAGCGCCGGACCCGCTACCGGCTGCGCAAGGCCGAGGAGCAGGCCCACATCTTCCGCGGCCTGGTCAAGGCGCTGGACGCCCTCGACGAGGTCATCGCGCTGATCCGCAACAGCCCCGAGGTCAACGACGCTCGCACCGGGCTGATGGCGTTGCTGGACATCGACGAGCTGCAGGCCAACGCGATCCTCGACATGCAGCTGCGCCGGCTCGCGGCGCTGGAGCGGCAGAAGATCGTCGACGAGCTGGCCCGGCTGGAGGAGGTCATCGCCGACCTGCAGGACATCCTCGACAAGCCTGAGCGGCAGCGCCAGATCGTCTCCGACGAGCTCGCCGCGATCGTGGAGAAGTACGGCAACGACCGACGCTCCCAGATCATCGCGGCCGACGGTGACCTCTCGATGGAGGACCTGATCCCCGACGAGGACCTCGTGGTCTCGATCACTCGCGGCGGCTACGCCAAGCGCACCCGCGCCGACCAGTACCGCTTGCAGAAGCGCGGTGGCAAGGGGGTGCGCGGGGCAACGCTGCGCGGTGACGACGTCGTGGAGCACTTCATGGCCACGACCAACCACCACTGGCTGCTGTTCTTCACCACGGCCGGTCGGGTCTACCGCACCAAGGCCTACAGCCTTCCCGAGGCCGCCCGCGACGCGAAGGGTGGGCACGTGGCCGGGCTGCTCAGCTTCCAGCCCGACGAGCAGATCGCCCAGGTGCTCGCGATCCGCGACTACGACCAGGCGCCGTACCTCGTGCTCGCCACGCGCAGCGGGCTGGTGAAGAAGACCCGGCTGGGTGACTACAACTCGCCGCGACAGGCCGGTGTCATCGCCATCAACTTCCGCGAGACAGAGTCCGACGAACAGGGCGACGAGCTGATCGGCGCCCAGCTGTGCGGCCCCGACGACGACATCCTGCTGATCTCCCGCAAGGGCCAGGCGATCCGGTTCCACGCCGACGACTCCCAGCTGCGTCCGATGGGTCGCGCCACCTCGGGGGTGAAGGGCATGGACTTCCGCCACGACGACGAGATGCTGTCGATGTCGGTGATCCGCCCGCACGACGAGGACGAGAGCACCCCGCAGCAGTACGTCTTCACCATCACCGACGGCGGTTTCGCCAAGCGCAGCCCGATCGAGGAGTACCGCGTGCAGTCGCGCGGTGGCCTCGGCATCAAGACGATGAAGCAGGACGACGACCGCGGCACGCTGGTCGGCGGCTTCACCGTGATCGACGGAGACGAGGTGCTGGCCATCAAGAACTCCGGCCAGGTCACCCGAAGCGCCATCGACGACCACCTGCGGCCCACCAGCCGCCACACCAAGGGCGTGAAGTTCGTCGGGGTCAAGAACGACGACGCCGTGGCCGTGGTGGCGCGCAGTGTGGAGTCCGCTGTCGAGCGGACCCTGGACGCAGCGGTAGCCTCTGAGGCGGAGAGTGACGGTGTCGACACGCCCCCCGACAGCGCAGAGCCGGCAGGCTCGAGTGAGCCGGAGGCTGACGTCGCCGTGCAGGAAAGCGATCCCGAGCGCGAAGCTGAGGAGTCCTGATGGCGCAGAGCGGCAGCAAGGGGCCGACGTCGGCGTCCACGTCGACCTCCGAGACCACGTCCGGCTCCGGTGCCGGCAAGTCCCCCGACACCTCCTCCGAGCGCTCGTCGTCCTCGAGCGGTGCGTCGAAGAAGCCGGCGTCGGAGCGGTTCGCGGCCGCGATGGCTGTCGCGCGCAGCGCTGCGTCGTCGACGCCGAGCGTGAGCGCGCCGCGCAAGGGCGCCGGCAAGGTGCGCAAGGCCCGGCTGCGCGTCAGCCACCTCGACCCCTGGTCGGTGATGAAGACAGCCTTCCTGCTCTCGGTCGCCCTCGGCATCGTCACCGTGGTCGCGGTCGCGGTGATCTGGTCGCTGCTCGGTGCCGCCGGTATCTGGGAGGCGATCAACTCCGCTGTGGGTGACGTGGTGGCCGAGGACGGACAGAGCACCTTCGCGATCGAGGACTACCTCGGCACCAGCCGGGTGCTCGGATTCACGATGCTGGTCGCGGTCGTCGACGTGGTCCTGGTGACCGTGGTCGCCACGCTCGGGGCCTTCCTCTACAACCTCTCCGCAGCCCTCCTGGGAGGCGTCGAGGTGACCCTCTCCGAGGACGTCTGAGAGCCGACGTCCCGGTTTGGGCGGTCCGATCGCCGTGAGGTAGATTTGCCCATCGCACCGGGCCGAGTGCCCGGTGTCAGTTGCGTAGGGGCCTATAGCTCAGACGGTTAGAGCGCTTCCCTGATAAGGAAGAGGTCAGAGGTTCAAGTCCTCTTAGGCCCACCAGATCCGCTCCGTTCGGCGATGGGAGTCAGACCCGATGAAGAAGCTCATCCTCCTCGCGCTCGCCGGTATCGGCGCAGCCGTCGCGGTCAAGAAGCAGCAGCAGTCCTCCCACGAGCAGGAGCTCTGGGCGGAGGCGACGGACGCCGTCAAGCGCGGCTCCTGAGCCACCCACCCCCAGGGGCCATGGCGCAATTGGTAGCGCACCTGCTTTGCAAGCAGGGGGTTAGGGGTTCGAGTCCCCTTGGCTCCACCGCGGCTCCGCTCTCACCTCGCGCGGGTGGGCGGGAGTTGGTAGCGGCTCAGTCGTCCCGGGGCTTTGCAAGCAGGGGGTTAGGGGTTCGAGTCCCCTTGGCTCCACCGCGGCTCCGCTCTCACCTCGCGCGGGTGGGCGGGAGTTGGTAGCGGCTCAGTCGTCCCGGGGCTTTGCAAGCAGGGGGTTAGGGGTTCGAGTCCCCTTGGCTCCACCGCGGCTCCGCTCTCACCTCGCGCGGGTGGGCGGGAGTTGGTAGCGGCTCAGTCGTCCCGGGGCTTTGCAAGCAGGGGGTTAGGGGTTCGAGTCCCCTTGGCTCCACCATGTGATCTCTCAAGAGATCACACCCTGGGCTCCACCCAAGAGACGCGTGACTAGAGCTGACCCCAGCGCAGCCAGCGGGGCCGGACCGGACCCAGGGTCGCGAGGCGACCCAGCCCGCCTCGGCGCCGGGCCTCCCCGTCGAAGAGATAGACACCACCACCGGCGAACTCCGGGTCGCCGGGCAGGGGTCCGAGCGGGTCACGCTCCCCTGGTCGCGTGCCGGCGCGCGGCCGCTCCAGCGCGCGCTGCATCGCCTCGCGCATCCCCACCAGTCGGTGACCTTCGGGCAGCAGCTCGCGAACGAAGTCCTCGTAGGTCTCCCCGCACACCATGTCGTGGTGCAGGCTCGCCACCAACGCCTCGGCGGTGGAGGTGGTCACGCTGGCGATTCGCGCCCCGAGGAAGCCCACCAGACGTGTGGGGACGCCGGGGATCGGGACCTGCGGGCGAACGATCCGCGCCAGCTCGGCGTAGGTCGCCATGACCTGCGGGTAGGGCACCTGGTCGGGTCCACCCACGTCGTAGAACCGGGTCGTGGCCTCGACCGCCAGGGCGTTGGCCAGCGCCTCGACGACGTCCACGACGGCGATCGGCTGCACCTGGGACCGCAGCCACGTGGGCACGCCGCGCACCGGCATCCGTTCGGAGAGCTGACGCACCATCTCGAACGACGTGGACCCGCTGCCCAGCACGATCGCGGCCCGCAGCGTGATCGTGGGGACCTCCCCGGAGCCGAGGATGCGCTCGACCTCGAGCCGCGAGGTGATGTGGGTGGAGAGCTTGTCTTCCGCAGTCGGCGGCACCACGCCGGAGAGGTAGACGATCCGCTGCACGCCGGCCTGCCCGGCCGCGCGACTCATGCTCGCGGCCCACTCGCGGTCACGGGCTGCGAAGTCGGAGCCACCCATGGCGTGGATCAGGTAGTAGACCGCGTCGACACCGGCGACGGCAGCCTGGACCTGGTCGGGGTCGGCGGCGTCCATGCCGACCAGCTCGAGCCGGTCCTGCCAGGCGCGTTCCCGGGTCCACCACAGGTCGGGACGGGCGTGACCGGAGGAGAAGGTGGCTCGCACCCGGTGCCCGCGGCGCAGCAGCTCGGGGACCAGCCGGGTGCCGATGTAGCCCCCGGCGCCGGTGACCAGCACCCGGGCGCCGTCGGCGGGTCCGGCTGGGTCGGGTCGGGAGCTCATGACCTGACGATGCCCCTGCGCAGGTGGCGCCATGCCGTGGCCTGTCGAGGCGTGCCTCACACCTCGGGCTCTCGGGCTCAGCGGGGCCCGGGTCCGCTCACCCTCAGCCGGTCCGGTGAGAAGCCGTGGTGCAGCCCCCACAGCACCGCGTTGGTGCGGCTGGTGACGCCCATCTTGCGGTAGCTGCTGCGGATGTAGGACTTGATCGAGTTGATCGACAGCGCGGTGCGCTCGGCGATCTCCTGGTTGGACAGGCCCTGGGTGATCAGGGCGACCACCTCGGACTCTCGCGCGGTCAGACCCTGCTCGCGTCCCGGCCAGTCCCCCCCGACCAGGGGCTTGTCCGCCCCCCCGTCGTCGGAGGCGACGTAGCACTCCCCGGCGTGGATCCGGCGCAGCGCCTCCCTGAGCTGGTCCGCGGACATCGTCTTGGACACGTAGCCCGCGGCGCCGCGGTTGATCGCGGCCTCGATGAGGCGCCGCTGCACGTTCCAGGAGTAGATCACGACCTTGGAGACCCGTGGGTTGTCGAGCAGCGGCCCCGCTCCAGGACCGTCGCCCTGGGTCTGGGCGAAGGTGTCGTACAGCGCGATGTCGACGTCGTGCTCCACCGGCATCTGGGAGTTCAGCTCGATGATGTCGAAGACCTCGGTCTCGTGGTGGAGCATGGCAGCGAGCCCGCGCACCACGACCTCGTAGTCGTTGACGATGGCCAGGCGGATCGACATGGTGTCATCGTACGGGGGACAGAACCCCCACCCTTTGGGGTGAGGTCCTCACCCCGTGCGTGCGGGATCTCGACGTTCGTGCAGGTCAGGTCCGGGCAGGCCCGGGCAGACCGGTCAGAGGATGTCGATGCCCAGTCGGTGGCGGATCCGGACGTCCCAGATGTTCAGGTGGATCGGGAAGCGCCACAGCAGGCTCGGCGTGAGCCGCCGCGCGGTGCGCACCACCCGGAGCAGGCGTTGCAGCCGGCGCTCGTCGTGCTCGCTCCACCGCAGCGCCATGGCCTCGCGGAACTCGGGGTGCAGGAACCCGGTGTTGACCCAGCGCACGAAGCCCCGGTCGAGCAGTCGGGCCCAGGGCGGCAGGAAGGTGGCGTCGAGGATGTCCTCGAGGTAGAGCCGGGTCCGGTCGTCGATGCGGATCCGGCTCTTGCCGGCCTCCCAGTAGTCCCAGAACTCGGCGAAGGTCGCGGGCCACATCGCCTCCGGCACCTGCAGTGAGGTGGCCAGGCGGGAGGCGTGACGGTAGAACTGCTCGGCGGCCCAGTCGTCGGGGCGACCGAAGACCTTGCAGTAGTAGTCCCAGGGACCGATGATCAGGCACGCCCCGACCCACTTCTGCAGCTCGACCGAGAACGCGTTGTACCGCACCGGCGCGTCGTCGGACGATCGCACCTGCCGGTGGGCGGTGTCGACGGCCTTGCCGAAGATCTCCCGGTCGCGGTCGGTGCCCATGAGCGCGACCGCGAGGTAGGTGCCGGTGGTGCGCGCCCGCTTCCAGGGATGGACGAAGATCTTGCCGCTCTCCACGACGCTCTCGCGCACGCCGTACCCCACCTCGGGCCAGGACAGCTGCATCACCACGTTGGCCCCGCCGCCGAAGCCGGCGGCGACGACGTCGAGCCAGGGGCGGATGTCGAAGGCGGGGTCCGGCGGGGGGAGCCTCGCCGCCCTCGGCCGAGGTGGCGCCGGCCCGAAGCGGGGGTCGACCCCCGCGGTGCCGGTGGAAGAGGCCGGGGCCGGCTCCGCGCTCATACCAGGTCAGACTAGCCGGGCGCCGAGCCTGCGGCGGACCTTCACGTCGAGCAGCAGGGCGTTGAAGGGGAAGCTGCGCACCACGTCGGGGAAGATCCGCAACGAGGCGCCCAGCATCCGCAGCGAGACCGAGTGCAGGCGATCCTGGGTCTCGGTCCAGGGCAGGTCGAGCATCTCGCGCAGCTCGGACGGCAGGAAGCCGGTGTTGTAGAACCGCACCACCGGGCTCATCACCCAGCCGAGCGGTGGGGGCAGCACCGAGGCGTTGATGATGCTGCGCAGGAAGCGCTTGGTCTCCTCGTCCATCCGGGCCCGTTCCAGGCCCTGCGCCCAGTAGCGCTCGAAGTCCTCGAGGTCCTCGTGCCAGAGCTCCTCGGGCACCTGCAGCGTGGTCCCGAAGCGCTTGCCGACCTCGAGCAGCACCGTCTCGGACTCCGCGTCGAGCTCGCCGTGCATCCGCACCGCCATGTCGCGCGCGCCGTAGTACAGACAGCTCGCGACCCACAGCTGGAGGTGCCGGTCGAAGGCGTTGTAGCGCACCGTCGCCCCAGGGGCCGACCTCACCTGGCGGTGCGAGCCGTTGACGGCCTCGCGGTACGCCGCCCGGGTCGCCGCGTCGCCGTACATCGCGACCGAGATGTAGGTCAGCGTGGTGCGGGTGCGCTTGATCGGGTGGTGGCGCACGCTGCCCGAGGTGACCGGCGACTCGAGGACGCCCCGTCCGACCTCGGGCCAGGACAGCTGCATCACCACGTTGGCGCCGCCCGCGAGGACCGCGCCGATGCCGTCGACCTTGCCCCGCAGGGCGCGGCGCTGGGCCTTGATCCGTCGCGCATCCGCCTCGGGACCCTCGACCCGGGTGGCGTGGTGGCTGCGTGCGGGTTGTGCACTCACTGCTGGGACCCCCTGGGAGGATGGGTACTGCGCTACCGTGACGTAGGCGGACACGACTGACAACGAGTGTAGTCAGATCGTCCGTCGCGGGGCGAGGGACCAGACGAGCCGGGTGGAGGGTGATTCGGTGACCCAGACCGCCAAGGACGAGCCGGTGCGACGCTGGGGGGGCACGACGCTGGCGGATCGTCGCGCCACGCGTCGCGCGGCCCTGCTCGAGGCCGGGCTGGACCTCCTCGGCGACGAGGAGCCCACCACGCTGTCGGTCCGTGCGGTCTGCCGCCACTCACAGCTCACCGAGCGCTACTTCTACGAGAGCTTCGCCGACCGCGACGAGCTGGTGGCGGCGGTCTACGACGTGGTCGTCGACGAGGCCCGCCGCACCCTGCTCGAGGCGACCGCCGGGATGACCCACTCCTCCGACATCGCCCACGCCGCGGTCGACTCGATGGTCGAGCTGATCCTCGACGACCCCCGCAAGGGTCGGGTCCTGCTGGTGGCGCCGTTCGCCGAACCCACCCTGGCCGCCCGCGGCCTGCGTGCGATCCCGGAGGGCATGGCGCTGATCCGCGACCAGCTCTCACCTCGCGCATCGCAGGCCGAGCGCGACCTGATCGCCACGGGCTACATGGGCGCCCTGATGAGCCTGTTCCACGCCTACCTCGCCGGCCAGCTCCGGGTCACCCGCGAGCAGCTGGTCGAGCACTGCGTGCGGCTGCTGCTGACCCAGCCGCGCGACCTGACCTCCTGAGCCCGGGAGGAGGCCTCACTCCCCTCGGAGGGCCCGCAGCTCGCTGCTGTCGTGGGCGCAGAACACGGTGACCTCGTCGCGGCGGTCGCGGTGCAGCTCCTGCAGCCGCGCGAGGTTGTGGCGCCGGGCACCGTTGTCGATCGCCACGAGCCGCTGAAAGGCGCGCAGTCCCGGGGGACAGTGCCGCGGCTGCTCCTTGTCGCCGGCGTGGAAGTAGGCGTCGCCGGCGTGCAGCAGCCAGCCGCCGTCGGGGCGGCGTACGGCGACCCCGCAGTGCCCCTGGCTGTGCCCGTGCAGCGGCACCATGACCACGTCGTCGGCGATCGGCTCGACCGAGGCGAAGCCCATCCAGGTCTCGCCCCCCTCGGTGTGCTCCTGCCAGCGGGGACCGTGCTGCCACTGGGCGGGCACGTAACGCATCCGCTCGCGCCGGGAGGGACTCCGGGCAGCGGCCAGCTCGCGAGCGTGCACGTGGACCCGCGCACCGGGGAAGTCGCCGAGCCCTCCGGCGTGGTCGAGGTCGAGGTGGGTGAGCACGATGTCGGTCACGTCGTGCGGCCCGTGGCCCAGGGCGCGCAGCTGGTGCAGCGCAGTCAGGCTCAGGTCGCGCTGCATCCCCAGGAGGTACGCCGGGGGGCCGATCCGGCTCGCCGCCTGCTCGATGTCGGCCGTGCCGAAGCCGGTGTCCACCAGGACCAGGCGGTCCCCGGACGCGACCAGCAGGCAGTGGGCCACGAGCGCGCGCGGCACCAGCCCCACCCGGCCGGCCGCGGGACACATCGTGGCGCAGCTGAGGTGATGGATCTGACTCATCTGCCCAGCCTCCCACGGGCCGGTGCGACGTACCCTCGGGAGCATGTCCTCCCCGGCCCGTGTCCTGCTGGGCCCGCGGCTGCTCGCGCTGCACCTGCTCGCCGTGCTCGCCGTCGGGTTCGCCGGGTGGCTCGGGTGGTGGCAGATCGAGGCGTGGCACGCGGCTCGTGATGACCGGGCGCTTGCGATGGCTCAGGAGGAACCGCAGCCGCTGGCCGAGGTGCTCGGCCCCGACCAGGCGTTCTCCGGGGCGGACGTGGGGCGACCGGTGACGACGTCGGGGCGTTGGTCCGAGGTCGAGCCACTCTTCGTCGCCGACCGCCGACGTACGGCGACCGGTGCCGACGACGGGGTCTGGCAGCTGGCACTGCTGCGGGTCTGCGGCGACCACGGCTGCAAGGTGGAGCTGCCCGTCGTGCTCGGGTGGACCCCGAGCCCGGAGCAGGCGGCACCGCCGCCGAGGGCCGGCGAGCAGGTGGCACTGACCGGGTGGCTGCAGCCGGCCGAGCAGGGCGAGCCCGACCCCGACGCCTCGGACCGGTCCCTGCCCTCGCTGCGCACCGCCGACCTGCTGCAGCACACCCAGGCCGACCTCTACAGCGGCTACCTGATCCTCGACCGGCCCGCGACGCCACGCGCCGGACTGGCCGCCGTCACCCCGGAGTCCTTGCCGCGACCGCCGGCCTCGACCTCGCTGCGCAACTTGCTCTACGGCCTGGAGTGGTGGGTCTTCGCCGGTTTCGCGGCCTACCTGTGGTGGCGCTGGTCCCGCGACGCCGTCCTCGAGGCCCGGGGGGCGGAGCACGGCGACCAGACCGACCAGCCCGGCCAGCCCGGCCAGCCCGACCAGCCCGGCCAGCCCGACCAGCCCGTCACCGAGCCCCCGGTAGCCTCCGGCCTGTGAGCACGACACCCGACCCGCGAGGTCTCGCTGCGGCGCTGCGGCGCTACCGCGTGCTGGCCAACGTGGTCGGAGTGCTGCTGGTCGTGCTCTGCCTGATCGGGCTGCCGCTGCACTACGCCCACGCGATCGACCCGGCGTGGTTCCCGGTGGGCAGTGACGGCGAGCGACTGGGCGAGGCGATCTCGCAGTACCTCGGGGTTGCCCACGGGTGGCTCTACATGATCTTCGTGCTGCTGGCCTTCGTGCTCTCCCGCAAGGCGCGATGGTCCGTGGGCTTCACGGCGGTGACGCTGGCCCTCGGCACAGTGCCCCTGGCCTCGTTCTGGGCAGAGCACCGCGCCACCCGCCAGGTGCGTGCACAGCTGGCGGATGGCGCGGTCACGGCCGAGGCGGAGCCGGGCTCCGCGGACCTCACTCCTTGACGTCGACCTCTTCGGCCGGGTTGTCGGGGGTGGTCGGGTCGTGCGGCTCGCCACTGCGGTCGGAGGCGGCCTCGTCGGGGGAGGCGCCGGCGGCGTCGCGGGGATCCTCGCCCGCAGGGCCTGAGCCGGGTGCGCCGGCCTGAGGGGCGGCGGCGCTCACCGAGGTCCCTGAGCCGCCTGGGGCATCGGCCCCGGCGGCCGGACGCGGTGCGGGCTTGGGCGGCGGCACCGACTGCCACTCGGGCTCGGAGGAAGCCGTCATCCGCTTGGCCACGAACGCCGCGGCACCGCCGAGCCCGGCCAGGATCAGCAGCTTCTTGAGCTTGCTGCCCTTCACCGCCTCGGAGTGCTCGGAGACGATCGCGGGCGTGCGGTCGTCGGGCAGGTTCTCGTCCAGCTTGGTGGCGACCTTGCGAGCCGCATCAGCGGTCGCAGCCGCAGCGGCCGCGCGGGCAGCCTGGGCGTGGGGCTTGGCGCGCTCGGCGGCGTCGCGGGCGGCCGCGCGCGCGTCAGCGGCAGCCTTCTCCGCGGCGGGGACCAATCGGTCTCGGGCGTCCTCGACGGCAGGCCCGATCCGGTCTCGGGCATCCTCCACCACCGGCGCCAGTCGCTCGCGGGCGTCCTCGACGGCTGGTCCTACTCGGTCCCCCAGGTCTTGTGCGTGTGCTTTGGCCTGGTCGACGACCTGGCTCAACCTCGGCGACTTCTTCGAGGACCTCATCACTTCTCCTTGGTTCGATCTCGGCGTTCGATCTCGGCGGATCTCGCTTGTCGGCACACCTGCCGTGCCCGCAGTGCGGACGGTCCTTGCCTAGCACAACACTGCCCGGTGCGGACACCGGGAAACCTCACCCTTGGCCGGTGATGAGAGGATCAGGACCTGCGCGGACGGTGCTGCTCACAGCACTGCCCACGACCAGACCTCGACATGCATCACAGGCAGGAAGGGCCCCGCAGTGGCTGACCAGTACGCAACCCTGAAGACCAACAAGGGCGACATCACCCTGCAGCTCTTCGGCAACCACGCCCCGGTCACGGTGCGCAACTTCGTGGAGCTGGCGACGGGGCGCAAGGAGTATGCCGACCCGGAGACCCAGCAGGCGACCACCGGCAACTTCTACGACGGTCTGGTCTTCCACCGAGTCATCGACGGGTTCATGATCCAGGGCGGCTGTCCGCGCGGCGACGGCCGCGGGGGCCCGGGGTACCAGTTCCAGGACGAGTTCCACCCCGAGCTGTCCTTCGACCGGCCCTACCTGCTCGCCATGGCCAACGCCGGCCCGGGCACCAACGGGTCGCAGTTCTTCATCACCCTGGGCGCGACCCCGCACCTCAACCGTCGTCACACCATCTTCGGTGAGGTCGAGGACGAGGAGAGCCGCCGGGTCGTCGACGCGATCGCCACCTCCCCGACCGGTCCCATGGACCGTCCCGTGGACGCCGTGGTGATCGAGAGCGTCGTGATCGAGGAACGCTGAGACCCTGAGCACCCCCGAGACCGGGGTGCCGGTCTGCTACCGGCACACCGAGCGTGAGACCTACATCCGCTGCCAGCGGTGCGACCGGCCGATCTGCCCGGACTGCATGCGTGACGCCGCGGTGGGCTTCCAGTGCCCCGACTGCGTCAGGTCCGGAGCCAAGGAGACCCGCCAGGCCCGGGGCCCCTACGGTGGTCGGCGTCGTGGCGGTCCGCCGGTGGTCACCTTCACCCTGATCGGCCTCAACGTCCTGGTCTTCCTGATGCTGCTCAGCACCGGGGGCCGTCACAGCCGGCTGCTCGGACTGTTCGGGCTGATGCCCACCGGCGGTTTCCTGGTGGACACCGCCGGCAACCCCTACTACGCCGAGGGCGTCGCCGACGGCGCGGTCTGGCAGCTGGTGACCTCGATGTTCACCCACCTCGAGGTCTGGCACATCTTCTTCAACCTGATGGCGCTGCTGATCCTGGGCCCGCAGCTGGAGGTGATGCTGGGCCGGCTGCGCTACACCGCGCTCTACCTGCTCTCCGGCCTGGCCGGGTCGGTGACGGTGCTGTGGCTGGCTGCGCCCGGTTCGATCACGATCGGGGCCTCGGGAGCGATCTTCGGCCTGATGGGTGCGCTCCTGGTCGTGGCGCGCAAGATCGGCGCCGACACCCGCTCCCTGCTCGCGCTGCTCGGGATCAACACCGTGATCACGGTGATGGGAGCGCAGTACATCTCCTGGCAGGGGCACCTGGGGGGATTCGTCGGCGGCCTGCTGATCGCGGTGGTGCTGGTCTACTCCCCGCGCGATCAGCGAGCGCGGTGGCAGCTGTTGGGTTTGAGCCTGCTCGGCGTGGGCATCGTGCTCCTGACGCTGGTGCGCATCGCCGTTCTGAGGTGAGGGCCCAGTTACCCACAGCCGGGGAAAAACCTGTGGGTAACTACACCGGTGTAGTTACCCACACCGTTGCCCACAGCTGTGGACTACTCCCAGTGCGTGGCGTAGACGAACCCGACCGCCATGAACGAGATTCCGACCAGCAGGTTGTAGTTGCCCAGCTCGCGGATCAACGGCACCGAGGCGTCCTGGCTGGTGATGTAGTAGGTGATGATCCACAGCAGCCCGACCAGGAAGCAGCTCAGCATCCCGATCACCACGCCCCGCCCGCGGCCCAGCGGGGTGCTGGGGCGGGCTCCGACGGCCAGGCCGAGGAAGAGCAGGCCGAACCCGATCAGCCAGTTCCAGTCGCCCAGGTCGGCCAGCCGCTTGGGCGTCCCGTCGTCGAGCACCCCGGTCAGGTAGTAGACGATGTAGCCGACACCGGCGGCGAACAGCAGCACCGCCAGGCCCGTGGAGATCACCGAGATCCCGCTCGTGGGGGCGGCGGCAGTGGCGCCGGCCGAGCTGCGCGGCTTGGACACGATGACTCCTCATGCGGTCGGGGTGCGTGCTTGCGTCGGCTAGCGTAGTCAACGGCCCGGCCGGTGAACGGCCCGGCAGGCCCACCCGCACCGGACCCACCGACCCAGCAGGAGCGATGACCACACCACAGCGCAGTGGCCGCGGTCGCGGTCGCCGCCTCGCCGTCCGCGGGGTCACGGTCATCGCCTTCGCCGCCGCGGGACTGCTCATGGTCACCAGCGCCCGAGAGTCCGCAGGCACCGATCTGCGGCCTGGACGCTACGACGACCTCGCCGACCTCGCAGCGCAGGAGGGTGAGCGACTGACCGGACTGCGCGAGCAGATCCAGGGCCTCAACGAGGAGATCGCCACGCTGCGCGGATCGTCCGGCGACTCCGAGCTGCGCCGCATGCAGCGCGAGGGGCGCCCCACCCGGGTGGCCGCCGGGCTGGAGGAGCTGACCGGCCCGGGCGTGGTGGTCACCCTCGACGACGCCCCGGAGGAAGTGCTGGCCTCAGCCGGGAGTGCGGTGAACAACGCGCTGGTGCACCAGCAGGACATCCAGGGTGTCGCGAACGCGCTGTGGCAGGGCGGCGCAGAGGCAATGACCATCCAAGGGGTCCGGATCATCTCCACCACGGGCATCAAGTGCGTGGGCAACACCGTGATCCTCAACGGGGTGCCCTACTCCCCGCCGTACCGGATCGCCGCGATCGGCGACCCCGACGGGCTGGAGCGCGCGCTGGCCGCCAACCGCTACGTCCAGGCCTACCTCGAGGCCGTCGACATCTGGCAGCTGGTCTGGGAGCTGGAGGAGTCCGAGGAGCTCACCGCGCCGGCCTACGCCGCGCCCGTCGAGCTGCAGTACGCACGTCCCTCCTGAGCCGCAGCCCCGGTCGTTCAGGGCGTGGTCGTGGCCGTGGCGGAGGTCGAGGGACTGCTGGGGCTCGACGAGGCGGTCTTGGTGGGGCTGGAGGAGGCCGACGTGGGCGGGGACGAGGGCTCCTCGTAGTCGGAGACCGTGATCGTCACCGTCGAGCCCTCGGCCGCGCTCGAGCTGCCCGAGGGGTCCTGGCGCAGCACGATCCCCTTCTGGGACCGGGTCTGGTCGTCGTACTCCACCGAGACCTGGAACCCGGCGTCGGTCAGGATCTTCTTCGCCTCGCTCTCGGTGCGACCGACCACGCTCGGCACGCTCTGCTGACCCTCGGAGAGCACCAGGGTCACCGTGCTCCCGGCGGGCACGGTCTCGCCGGCGTTCGGGGTGGTCTCGATGACGATGTTCTTGTCCTCGGTCGACTCCCGGGTCTCGAAGTCGACGTTGAGCCCGAGGTTGCGCAGCACCCCCGCAGCCTCCTTCTTGGGCATGCCGACGACGTACTTGACGACCACGTCCTCCTTGCCGGCCGAGACGGTGAGGTCGATCTGCGCGCCGGCGTCGACCACCTCACCCTCGTCGGGATCCTGACTGATGACACGGCCCTTGGGGACGTCCTCGTCGTTGACCCGCTCGACCTCGCCGATCTCCAGGCCCTCCTGCTTGAGCCGCCGCGTGGCGTTGGCCTGGGTCATGTTCGTCACCCGCGGGACGCTGACCTGCTCGACGTCGTCACCGCCGAAGAGGCTCAGCCCAGCCCACACCGCCCCGGCCAGCAGGGCGAGGAGCAGCAGGACCACCGCGACGATCGGCCACACCTTGCGGCGCCCGTCCTCGGGCTCGTCCTCCGAGACCCGGAAGAAGCTGGTCTCCTGCTCCGGCGCGGGCACCACCGGGGTCACCGGCACGACCGCGGTCGGGGCGTCGACGGGCTGGCCCTCGAGGAAGCGCTGGACGTCGGCGCGCATCTGCGCGGCGCCCTGGTAGCGGTCCTCGACACGCTTGGCGAGCGCCTTCATCACGATCGCGTCCAGCGCAGGAGGGATGTCGGGGTTGTGGACCGAGGGAGGCTCGGCCTGCTCACGCACGTGCTGGTAGGCCACGGAGAACGGGGAGTCGCCGACGAACGGCGGGCGGCCCGCCAGCAGCTCGTAGAGCAGGCAGCCGGCGGAGTAGATGTCGGAGCGCGAGTCGACGGTCTCCCCGCGCGCCTGCTCCGGGGAGAGGTACTGCGCGGTGCCGACGACCGCCGAGGTCTGGGTGACGTTCGAGGTGGCCTGGGTGACCGCGCGGGCGATGCCGAAATCCATCACCTTGACCTGGCCCGCCGGGGTGAGCATCACGTTGCCGGGCTTGATGTCGCGGTGCACGATGCCCGCTCGGTGGCTGTACTCCAGGGCGTTGAGGACCCCGTCCATGATCTCCAGTGCCCGCTCGGGCAGGAGCTTGCGGCCGTTGTTCAGCACCTCGCGCAACGTGCGGCCCTTGACGTACTCCATGACGATGTAGGGCTGGACGTGGCTGCCGTCCGGCGCCATCTCCTCGCCGGTGTCGTAGACCGCGACGATGTTGGGATGGTTCAGGCCAGCGGCTGCCTGGGCCTCGCGGCGGAAACGTGCCTGGAAGGTGGCATCGGTGGCCAAGTCGCTGCGCAGCCGCTTGATCGCCACCTCGCGACCCAGCCGGATGTCGGTGCCGTGGGTGACCTCGGCCATGCCACCGCGGCCGAGAACCTGCCCGACCTCGTAACGGCCTCCCAGTCTGACCCCTTGCTCCATGCCGCTAACCCCCGAGAACTCCGCCGCTGGAGCCGCCGGAGCTCGCGGTGCTCGCGGTGCTCTCGGGGCTGCTCGGCGAGGTGGCCTCCGTGGGACTGCTGGGGGTCTGGCCACCGCCGGTGCCCTGACCCTGGCCCTGCCCCTGGCCCTTGCTCTGCCCCTGGCCGGGCTGCTGGGTGGGAGTCGGCTCGGGACCCCACACCTGCAGCGTGATCGTGGTGCCCTCGTCGAGCGTGCCCGAGGGGTCGACTGCGCTGACGTCCTCCGGCTCCTCGCCGCCGGGGTTGGCGCGCTCGTCACGCACCGGGTTCAGGCCCTTGCCCTCCAGGTCGGCGGCCGCTTCGTCGTAGGGCTCCCCGATGTAGTCGTCGGGGTCCACCTCGACCTGCTGCACCCCGGGCTCCTCGGTTGGGGAGTCGTCGGCGGCGTTGATCATGCCCCAGACCAGCAGCGGGACGAGCACCAGGAGCGCGATCACCACGAGCGCCGTGGCGGAGGGGCCGCCGCGCTTGCGCTTCTCGCCCGGCTCCTCCTCGCGCACCGAGGTCACGCGGGTGCTGCTTGTGGTGCCGGCGGCCCCGGCGCCGGCGGCTGCGGCAGCGGCCGGGAGCACCGAGGTGGCCGACCCGCCGGAGGCGCCGTGGGAGGCCAGGGCCGCGGAGAGCTCGCCGGCGTCGGAGTAGCGCGCCGCGGGGTCCTTGGCGGTGGCCTGCTCGACCACTGCTCGCAGCCAGGAGGGCACGTCGTCGGGGAGCGGTGGCAGCGGTTCGTTGACCTGCTGCATCGCGATCACCACCGGGCTGTCTCCGGAGAACGGCTTGTGGCCGGCCAGGCACTCGAAGAGCACGATGCCCAGGCCGTACACGTCGCTGGCCGGAGTGGCCACACCACCCTCGGCCTGCTCGGGGGAGAGGTAGTGAGGGGTGCCCATGATGTGTCCGGTCATCGTCATCGGGACGGCGTCGGCGGCACGGGCGATGCCGAAGTCGGTCACCTTGACCCCACCATCGCGGGTGACGAGAAGGTTGCCGGGCTTGACGTCGCGGTGCACGATGCCGGCCCGGTGGGCGGCCGCGATGCCGGCGGCGGCCTCGGCCACGATGTCGGCCGCGGTCTCCGGCGGCATGGACCGGCCCTCGCTGAGCAGGTTGGAGAGCGGCTGACCGTCCACGAGCTCCATGACCAGGTAGGGGCGCGGGTCGGGATGCTGGTCGGTGGGAGGCAGCTCGCCGTAGTCGAGCACCGCGGCGACGTTGGGGTGCTGCAGCCGGGCCGCGTGGCGTGCCTCGGCGGCGAATCGCGCCCGGAAGTGCTCGTCACCGGCGAACTCGTCCTTGAGCACCTTCAGGGCGACCTCGCGGTCCAGCACCGTGTCGTGGGCGACCCACACCTTGCCCATGCCCCCGGTGGCGAGCACGCGTCGCTGGTCGTAGCGCGGGGTCTCCTCGCTCACTGCAGGACCGCCTCCATCACCGATCGCGCGATCGGGGCGGCCAGTCCGCTGCCGGAGATGGCGTCCCGGGCCACGCCGGCGTCCTCGACCACGACGGCGACGGCGACCTCGGGGTCGTCGGCCGGGGCGAAGGAGACGAACCAGGCATAGGGCGGGCGGTCCTCGGCGCTCTGCGCCGTGCCCGTCTTGCCCGCGACGTCGACGCCGCTGATCTGGGCCGTGGTTCCGGTGCCGGTCGCCACCACGGCCACCATCATGTCGGTGAGCTGCGCGGCAGCCGATGCGCTCATCGCGCGCTGCGGCATCTCCTCGCTGGAGGTCTTGTCGAGCACGCTGAGGTCGGGGGCGCGCACCTCGTCGACGATGTAGGGGACCATGCCCTGCCCGCCGTTGGCGATGGCCGCGCCGACCTGGGCCATCTGCAGCACCGAGGCGGCGACCTCGTACTGACCGATGGCGGAGTAGGCGGCGAACGGACCCGGCGCCTCGTCGGGGAAGACGCTGACCGCCTGCGGCGAGATGCCCTGGACGAACCGGCTGTTGAAGCCGAACTTCTCCGCCTGGTCGCGCAGGACGTCCTCGCCCAGCTCGAGCCCGAGGTCGCCGAAGGCCACGTTGCAGGAGACCACCAGCGCCTGGGTGAGGCTCACCTGGTCACCACCGCAGCTGCCGCCGCTCTCGTTGGGCAGGTTCTTGTCGGTCTGGGGCAGGTCCAGCGAGGCGCCGCCGGGCAGCTGGGAGTCGGGGGTGTAGCCGTTCTCCAGGGCTGCGGCCGCGGTCACGAGCTTGAAGGTCGAGCCCGGCGGCAAGATCTCCTGCAGCGCCCGGTTGACCATCGGTTGCGCCGGGTCCGAGCTCAGCCGCTTGTAGGCCTGCTGGGAGGCGCTGAGGTCGTGGGTGGCGAGCTGGTTGGGGTCGTAGGTGGGGTTCGAGACCATCGCCAGGATCTTGCCGGTGCTCGGCTCGAGCGCGACCACCGCCGCCTTGGCGTCGGCTCCGAGCGCCTGCACCCCCTCGAACGCCGCATCCTGGGCCCGGGGGTTGGTGGTCAGGGTGACCGAGCCGCCCGCGGGGTCGGAGTTGCTCAGCGTGTCGACCACCCGGTTGACGAAGAGCCGCGGGTCACTGCCCGAGAGCACCTCGTTCTGCGAGGACTCCACGCCGGAGAATCCGTAGATGTAGGAGAAGAAGCCGGTGGTGTGGGCGTACTTCAACGGCTGGGGGTATCGCCGCTGGAACTCGAACTGGTCGTCGACCGGCTTGCTCTCCGCGACCGGGCGCCCACGCACGAGGATGCCGCCACGCTCGCGGGAGAACTCGGCGTCGCGCACCCGGCGGTTGTCCGCCCGGTTGTTGAGGTCACCGGCCTGGACGTACTGCAGGTAGGTGGCGTTGAGCAGCAGCGCCACGAAGAGCACCATCGCTCCGATGGAGAGGGTGCGGATCGGTCGGTTCACCGCAGCATCACCACCTGGGTGGCCTCGTCGTCGGGGTCGTCGGCGCTGGACAGGTCCGGAGTGGGTTGCCGCGCCTGGTCACTGATCCGCAGCAGCAGCGCGACCACCGCCCAGTTGGCCACCAGCGAGGACCCGCCGTAGGACATGAACGGTGTGGTCAGGCCGGTGAGCGGGATCAGCTTGGTCACGCCGCCGACCACGACGAAGACCTGCAGCGCGAACATCACCCCCAGGCCGGTGGCCATCAGCTTGCCGAACCCGTCGCGGGCGACCAGCGCGGTGCGCAGCGAGCGCTCCACGAGCAGGCCGAAGAGCAGCAGGAGCGCCATGATCCCGGTCAGCCCCAGCTCCTCACCGATCGCGGCGACGATGAAGTCGGAGTAGGAGAACGGGATCCGCCAGGGCTCGCCCTGACCCAGGCCGCGTCCGACCAGGCCGCCCCAGGCCATGCCGTACATGCCCTCGACGATCTGGCCGAAGCGGTCGGTGTCGGAGAACGGGTCCAGCCAGCCCTCCACCCGCAGCTGGACGTGGCTGAAGAGGGTGTAGCCGGCCATGGCGCCGGCAGCGAACATGGCGCCGCCGACGAACAGCCACCCGGGCCGCTCGGTGGCGACGTAGAGCATCACCACGAACATCCCGAAGAACAGCAGGCTGGAGCCGAGGTCGCGCTGGAAGACCAGGATGCCGAGGCTGATCAGCCACATCGCGAGGATCGGACCCAGGTCGCGGCCGCGCGGCAGGTCGATGCCGACGATGCGCCGCCCGGCCAGGGCGAGAGCGTCGCGGTGCAGCACCAGGTAGCTGGCGAAGGCCACCACCAGCAGCACCTTGGCGACCTCACCGGGCTGGAAGGAGAAGCTGCCGATGCCGATCCAGATCCTCGAGCCGTTGATCTCCCTGCCGAGCCCGGGCACCAGGGGCAGCAGCAGGAGCAGCACGGCGGCCAGACCGGAGACGTAGGTGAAGGCCTGGAGCCGGCGGTGGTCGCGCAGCCCGATCAGCACCCCGGCGAAGAGCGCGACGCCCAGCGTCGCCCACATCAGCTGCTTGGTGGAGTAGTCGGTCTCGGAGGCCAGGTCGATGCGGTAGATCATCGCCAGCCCGAGCCCGTTGAGCGCTGTGGCGACGGGCAGCAGCACCGGGTCGGCGTACGGCGCGGTGAACCGCACCACGAGGTGGGCGCCCATCGCCAGGGCCGCCAGCCACAGCGAGTAGCCCACCATGCCGACCGGCAGGGTCTCCTTGACGCCCAGCCCGACCGCGGCGTAGGCCCCGATGCCGACCGCCAGCGCGAGCAGGGTGAGGAACAGCTCGGCTCCACGCCGGCTGCGGTAGGCCAGGTCGGGCATCGGCGCCAGCACGCTCATCGCGGCCCGCTCCGGACCAGCGGGGCCGCGGCCGTCGCCGACCCCGAGGTCGGCCCGCTGGTGGGCCCGTCCGACGGCCCGTCTGAGGGCTTGTCGTTCGTCCCACTGCCCCCGGTCGTCGGCGGGCAGTCGACGCCCTCGGGGGTCGGCTGCGGGGCGCTGGGCGTCTTGCGGTCGCCGGGGCCGTTCTTGCGCGGCTTGGGGCACTCCTGCTCGGCCCGGTCGTCGGCCGCTCCCTGGAGGTTGTCCACGATCTTCTGGGCGTCGCGCAGCGAGTCGGCGACGATGCCGTCGGAGACCAGCCCCGCGTCGTACTCGGGCAGCTCCTCGACCCGCAGCGAGGAGGTCTCGTAGATCTCGGAGAGGCTGACGCCCGGCAGGTCCATCTGGACCCCCTGGTAGATCGCGACCTGCGGTCCGTCGGCGGCGACGTAGTACTGCCCCTGGGTCCAGGAGTACCCGCCCACGGCAGCGGCCCCGAGCAGCAGCAGCGGGACGGCGAGGAGCAGGGTGAAGCGCAGCCCGCGGCTGTGGCGCGGGGGACGCGGTGCATAGCGCAGCTCCTCGGGGTCGACCTCCTCGTCGACCGGGTCGAGCTCGCCGGTGTCGTGCTGACGGCGGAACGGGATCCGCGAGAGCATCCCGCGGCGCGGCTGGCTCGCCGCAGCTCCCACCAGGAGCGGGCCTACGGCGGCGGCTGCGGACTCGGGGTCGTCTGCTTCACCGGCGTCGACCACCTCGGCGGTGACCACCGTGACGTTGTCGGTCGAGCCGGCGTCGAGGCTTGCCTGGACCAGCTCCATCGCCGCGGAGTCGACGGTTCCCTGGCCGAGGTGGGCGGCGATGTCCTGGTGGTCGAGGACGCCGCAGCAGCCGTCGCTGCACAGCATCACGCGGTCACCGCGCTGCAGGTCGACCACGAACAGGTCGGGGTCGGACTCGTGCACCCCGTCGACGGCCTTGAGGATGATGTTGCGGTGGGGGTGGACCCGCGCCTCCTCCTCGGTGATCCGGCCCTCGTCGATCAGGGTCTGCACGAAGGTGTGGTCGGTGGTGAGCTGGCGCAGCTCCCCGTCGCGCAGCAGGTAGGCCCGGCTGTCGCCGACGTGGGCGATGGCCAGGCTGCGGCCGTCGAAGAGGCCGGCGGTCAGGGTGGTGCTCGTCCCGTCGAGCTCGCTGTCCTGCTCCACCATCTCCGCGAGCCGGTCGTGGATGCGGTGCACGGTGCCGGCCAGCACGGTCAGGGCGTCGTCGGCCCCGTCGGCCCCCTCGGTGACTGCGTCAGGCAGGTCGGCGAGGGTCGCGTCGGGGTCGCTACCGGACCGGTCGAGGCGGCGCACCAGGTGCACAGCGGTGGAGGAGGCGACGTCACCGAACGCCTGGCCACCGACGCCATCGGCGACGACCAGCAACCGCTCGCCGGCGAAGCCGGAGTCCTGGTTGTCCTTGCGGTGGCGGCCCACGTCGGAGACCGCGGAGACGCGCAGACGCAGGTCGCCCACCGCCGGCCCGCTGCCGTCGGTGGGGTGCTCGGAGGCCGCGGTCATTTGCGCAGCTCGATCGTCGTCTTGCCCACCCGGACCTTGGCGCCCAGTGAGATCGCCGTCGCCTGGGTGAGCCGCCGCGACCCGATGTAGGTGCCGTTGGTCGATCCGAGGTCCTCGACGTACCAGGTGTCGTCGGAGCGACCGATGCGCGCGTGACGGGTGGAGACGTAGTCGTCCTCCAGCCGGATGGCGGCGTCCGGACCGCGGCCGATCAGGATCGGCACGTCGTCGAGCGAGACCGAGACCCCCGAGCTCGACCCGTCGAGCACCACGACCTTCGACGGCTGGCCGCGCCCACTGCGCTTGCCGGACTTGGCGCTGGGCTTCTTGCTGGCGGCCTTGTCCTGGGCACGCTGCTCGCGGCGGGACGTGGCAGCGGGGCCGTCGGGGCGCGCGCCGAACATGTCGGAGCGGATCACCGAGACCGCACCGAAGACGAAGATCCACAGGATCGCCAGGTAGGCGAACCGGATCAGCATCAAGGTGAGCTCCTGCATCAGGCCTCACCGCCGAGGCGCACCACCACGTCGGTGTTGCCGACCCGGATCCGCTGCCCGTCGCGCAGCGTGGCCTCACGCACGCGCGACCCGTCGACCATGGTGCCGTTGGTGGAGCCGAGGTCCACCACGCTGGCACCGCGACCCGACACCTTGATCTCGGCGTGGCGCCGGCTGATGCCCGGGTCGCTGATGCGCAGGTCTGCCTCCGCGCCGCGTCCGATCACCACGCCGGGGGGCTCCACGGGGTGTCGGGTGCCGTTGATCTCCAGCACCACGCCACTGCCGCGACCTGAGTCGCCCCCGGAGCCGGAGCGGTGGCTCTCACTGACCGTCGCGGTGGCGCTGCTGCGCACCCGGAAGCGACCGGTGACCAGGCTGGCGTCCTGCTCGAGGCCGATGCTGACCTGCCCGGCGAAGACGTAGTGCTGCTCGTCGGCGTGCTCGCGCAGCATCTCGATCAGCTCCCGCACCAGGGTGTCCTGGTAGGGGGACAACCGGCCGAAGTCGAGCTCGGAGAGCGAGATGTGGAAGGTGTTGGGCACCAGGCGCCGGTTGCGCGACAGGATCTGGGCGGAGTTGTCGACCTCGCGCTGCAGCGCCGCGGCCAGCTCGACGGGCTGGACGGCACTGCGGAACGCCTTGGCGAAGGCCCCCGAGACTGCGTGCTCCAGGCGGCTCTCGAACCGCTGCAGCATGCCCATGTGGGGCCCTCCCTTCCGCGCGCATCTCCTGGCTGCCGGGACAGGACGTGCCCCCCGAGTGACAGTCATTCCCCGACCTGGGGCGACCCAACACCGGCGAGGGTGTGGCGCCCGTCATGACCGATGCTATCCATGCGGCGGGCCCGGCGCGGTCCCCTGGGCGCGAGTCCGGTCACGGCTCGCACAGCCGCCGGTGAGCCTTGCTGTCCCGGTTTGGGCGCCCCCCGCGGGGTGGGATAGCCTTGCCTGGCTTCTCGCGCGAGTGGCGGAATAGGCAGACGCGCACGGTTCAGGTCCGTGTGTCCGAGAGGACGTGGGGGTTCAACTCCCCCCTCGCGCACCAGCACATGCCAAAGCCCCAGGTCTGACCTGGGGCTTTGTCCATGTCCGGGCCACTCCAGACCGGTTGTGGCAGGGCATCAGTGCGGTCCGGGCTCTGTCGCCGCGGCGGTGCTGATTCCGTCGAGGAGCAGGTCGAGTCCGACCTCGAACGAGTTCCCGAAGTGGTAGCCGGGTTGCAGGGCATGGTCGGCGGTGAACTCGCGCAGGTAGGGGTACTGGTCGGCAGGGATGGCGCTGAGGATGGCCTCCGCCAGGTCCCCGATCTGCTCATCCCCGCCGAAAGGCAGGTTCGCCTCCTGCATGGCGTATCCGTACACGTAGCTGTCCAGGACGGCATAGGCGTGGGCCGCCCACGGCAGCGGGAGGCCGCCGCGCCGAAGGCAGCCGAGCACGGCGTCATGGTGGTGGAGCAGGGCCGGTCCTGGTGAGGCGCGCGACTCCATCAGTGGGGGCGCCCACGGATGCCTCAGCAGGACCTCGCGCATGGACACGCAGCGTCGGCGCAGCGCTGTCTTCCAGTCCTCGCCCGGGGGGAGGTCGATCTCGGAGAAGACCGCGTCGACCATTGCGTCGATGATCGCCTCTTTGCTCGGCAGATAGCGGTAGATCGCCATGGGCGTCACGCCCAGCTCGTCGGCGAGCCTGCGGATGGTGAGCTTCTCGATCCCGATCCGGTCGGCGAGCCGGATCGCGGCGTCCAGCACGCGCGCGGCGGACAGGGGGGGTTGGACCGCTCGGTCGGTGTTCGCTGCCGTGGTCATGGGCTGAGGCTCCTCAGTGTGCACGTGGCCATTGTACTTAGTACGTCTACTGTGTAGTGTACTAAGTACATCTTGAGACCACGCCATGAAGGAGCAGGACTATGGGAAGCGACTCGGAGACCACGCAGAAGGCCGACGGTGCCGCCGACGCCGAGGACATGCAGGCGGTCGTGCGCGACCGGTACGGCACCGCCGACGGCCTCGAGATCCGCGCCGTCGCCCGCCCCGGCATCGCCGCCAGCCAGGTGCTGGTCCAGGTCCGGGCCGCCGGAGTCGACCGAGGCGTCTGGCACCTGATGACCGGAGAGCCCTACGCGATGCGCCTCGTCGTCGGCCTCACCAGGCCGAAGCAGCCGGTCCTCGGCCTGGACGTGTCCGGGCGGGTGGTCGCCGTCGGGCCTGAGGTCACCCGGTTCCAGCCCGGCGACGAGGTGTTCGGGATCGCCAGCGGCTCCTTCGCCGAGTACGCCGCCGCCGACGAGGCCAAGCTGGTCCACAAGCCGTCCAGCCTCTCCTGGGAGCAGGCCGCCGTGGCCCCGATCTCCGGCGGAACGGCGCTCCAGGCGCTCACCGACGTCGGAGGACTGCAGGCCGGCCAGCGAGTGCTCGTCGTCGGCGCCTCCGGCGGTGTCGGGACCTACGCCGTGCAGCTCGCCAAGGCCCTCGGCGCCGACGTGACCGGCGTGTGCAGCACCGCCAAGCTCGACGTGGTGCGCTCCATCGGTGCCGACCACGTCATCGACTACACCAGGGAGGACTACCTCGACGGTGCGGCCACCTACGACCTGATCCTCGACATCGGGGGCCGCAGCAGCGTGGCTCGGCTACGGAAGGCCCTGACCGCGACCGGCACGCTCGTCATTGTCGGCGGCGAGGACGGCGGACGGCTGACCGGAGGCATCGGACGCCAGCTCCGCGCCATGCTGGTGTCCCCGTTCATCCGCCACAACCTCAAGAGCTTCATCCAGAAGGAACACCACACCCAGATCGAACGGCTCGCCGAGCACCTCGAGTCCGGAGCCGTTGTCCCGGTCATCGAGCGCACCGTCGCACTGCCGGGGGTGCCCGGTGCCCTGCGCGACCTCGAAGCCGGCCGGGTCAGCGGCAAGATCGCCGTGTCGGTGCCGACCCACGAGTGACAGCTCCCGGACGAACCCTTCGCCGGGGCCCTCGTCGACCCATGGCCACGTCGCGGAGGTCGCCCGATGGCTGGCCGGACCGGGATACACGAGCGATCCGCTTCTTCAGCGCCTACGTCGGACTGGCCCAGCTGCGCCGTACGGCCCCGGACCTGGTGCCGACCGGCCGGCGGACCAAGCCCTACATCGACCACGCGGTGGGCAGGCTCCCCGTCAACCGGCTCGCGCCTGGCTCGCCAACCCGACGATCGCGGCGCCCACGGCTGCCGGGTCGTGCAGCAGGTGCAGGTGTCCGCCCACCAGGGTGCGGACCGGCCACCCCGCGCGCTCGGCCAGGTGCCGTTCGTCGTCGTAGGTGTCGCCGAAGGCGAGGTACGCCGCCGGGCGCTGGGCCCATCCGGAGGGCACGGGGACCTGGCTGGTGAAGTAGGCCAGCGGGACCCGCGGCTCCTCTGCCCGCACCCGCTCGAGAGCTGCCTCGTCCGGGAAGAGCCCGGTGATGTCGTCCCACCACTGCGTCCAGGGCGGCAGGACGCGGTCGGACCCGGCCAGCCCCTCCACGAACTCCAGGAACGCCGCCGGGGCGAGCGGGGTGGTCCGACCCTCGGCCGCAACCTCGGGCAGCGCCGCGTCGACGTAGACCGTGGTGCGCACCTCGAGCTGGTCCGTCAGGTGTGGGGCGTAGAGACCGGCATTGCTGTGCGGGACCAGCACGATGGGTTCGTCCGGAGCGGCGGCGGCAACCGCTGCCAGCACGGTCTCGGGCGAACGGAGTCGGGAGCCGAAGTCGACGACGCGGGCATCGTGGCCATGGGCCCGAAGCCACGCCGCCGTCGGCTGCCACGTCGTTGCGCCCAGCAAGGGACTGGGGACGAGGAGGAACACGGGCCCATCATCGCCGGACTGCGCCGCCAGGCGGGTGGATCGCCCGGCTCAGGTCGCGCGATCGTTGTTGCGCGGCTGGTGCTCGAGCTCGGCCCACCCGAGCCGCTCGAGCACAGGGGTGACGTAGTTGGCGAAGCGGCCGCGGTAGCCCTTGCCAGGCCGTAGTAGCCGCCGACCGGGTTGCCAGGGTCGCGCGCCCATGCCTCGACCGTGCCGCCCTTGACCGGCTTGCCCTCGTCGGCGCTGCCCAGGGGCACCCAGTCGCCGTGATCGGTGAGCATGGCGCGCAGGTCGTCCAGCGCCTGGAGCCGGTAGGACAGCGTGGTGGTGCCGAGCTGGACGACGAGGGCCGGTGGGTCGGCGGGCTCGGGGCGCCAGCGGTACGACCCGCTGTGGCCAGCGCTCGCGGCCGCCGACAGGAGTTCCGGCAGGGCGGGTCGACAGGACCCCTGTCCCTGGTTCGCCGCGCATCGAGGGTGCTTGGGTGGTGGGCATGACTACCACGGTGGAGGCGGACTACCTGGTCATCGGCGCCGGGGCCATGGGCATGGCGTTCACCGACTCTCCCTGATCGACCACGACCCGGGCGCGCGGGTCGCACTGGTCGAGCGGCGGGGCGGCGCCGGAGGGCACTGGCTGGGGGCCTACCCGTTCGTCCGGCTGCACCAGGCCTCACAGTTCTACGGCGTCGCGTCCACGGTGCTGGGGGGTGAGCGGATCGTGGACTCCGGCCCCGAGACGGGCTTGCACGAGCGAGCAGACAAGTCGGAGATCTGTGCCTACTACGACCAGGTCCTGACCGAGCGGATGGTCGGCTCCGGGCGAGTGGAGTTCTTCCCCCACTGCGACTACACCTGGGACCGCGGCATCGTCTCTTTGCAGAACCACAAGCGCTTCGAGGTGCCCGAGGGGTGCCGGATCGTCGACGCTCGTTACCTCGCCGCCGACATCCCGTCGGAGATGCCGTTGCCGTTCTCCGTCTCGGACGGTGCCCGGCTGATCCCTGTCAACGACCTGGTCGACCTCCAGGAGTCGCCCAGCCAGTACGTCGTCGCCGGTTCCGGCAAGACGGCGGCCGATGCCATCGTCTGGCTGCTCGAGCAGGGAGCGGACCCCGACACCATCTGGTGGATCAGGCCGCGCGAGCCTAGATGTTCGACCGCGCCCGCGTGCAACCAGACCCGGTGACGTTCCTGGGGCTGGTAGCGGACGTGATGCGTGAGGCGTCGGTCGCCACGTCGTTGCCGGACTTCTTCCTGCGGTTGGAGGAGGTCGGCGCCCTGGTGCGTATCGACCGCACGGTCGAGGCGACCATGGCCAAGGGCCCCACCATCGCGACGTGGGAGCTGGAGCTGCTGCGGACGGTCGAGAAACGTCGTCCGCCTGGGTCATGTCGACACCGTCCGCCACGGGCACATCGACCTCACCGAGGGATCGATCGCGATCGCCGACGACGCCGTGGTCGTGAACGGCGCCGGTGACGGTGTCAAGCACCCCCCGCTGGTGCCGCTGTGGGGTCCGGACGTGATCACGCTGCAGCCGGTCGGTGCAGGCTTCCCCTGCTTCGGCGCCGCGCTGGCGGGGTACTCGGAGGCGACGAGGGACGACGAGGAGGAGAAGAACCGGCTCTGCCCGCCGTCGGGGTACGGCAACTCGCTGCGGCAGTGGGCCGTGATGTGGCTGCAGGGCATGACCAACGTGAGGGCCTACAGCGCGGCCGCCGACATGGCGGAGTGGGCCAACACGACACCTCTCAATCCCTCCCGCATCCCGGCCGAGCACCTCGGTACGCCGGAGCTGGACGCCGTGATCGCCGAGCTCGGCGCGCCCACGCCGCGACGGGCGTCGCCGGGCTGGCAGCCCTGACCCAAGGACGTCGCTGAGGGTGTGCCCTTCTCCGCGCGTCGTAGGGTGGGCACATCCCTCAAGGGTGTGGTGACATGTGGTGGTTGATCTGGCTGACAGCAGCGGTTCTCCTCGGCGTGGCTCGAGTTCTTCACGCTGACGCTGGTGTTCGGCCTTCTCGCGGGCGCTGCCCTCGTCGCCGCCGTCGCCGCCGGCCTCGGGGCCTCGGTCCCCGTCCAGTTCCTCGCCTTCGCAGCCACGGGTGGCGTCGGCCTCGTGGCTCTCCGCCCGGTCGCGAAGCGGCACCTGGCGCTCCCGCCGGTGTCCCGTGAAGGCAGCGACGCCCTGGTCGGCCGGTCGGCGCTGGTCACCCGCGAGGTCAGCGCGACCGGTGGGCTGGTGCACCTCTCCGGCGAGGACTGGTCGGCGCGACCCTACGACGAGGACCTCGTGATCCCGCCGGGCATACGTGTCGACGTGTTCCAGATCGACGGCGCGACCGCGCTCGTCCACCCGCGAGAGCCGCTACCCGACCCCCAACCCAGAGAAGGGTGAGCACGATGGACCTGTTGATCCCGTTCGCCATCCTCGCCGGCGTGATCGCCTTCGTGGTCGCCTCGGCGATCCGGATCGTCCCGCAGGCCAGGCGGTACAACATCGAGCGCTTCGGCCGCTACCAGCGGACCCTGCAGCCTGGGCTGAACCTGATCATCCCGCTGGTCGACCGGGTGAACACCAAGCTCGACGTCCGCGAGCAGGTCTACTCCTCGGACCCGAAGCCGGTGATCACCGCGGACAACCTGGTGGTCTCGATCGACACCGTCCTCTACTACCAGATCACCGACCCGCGGGCGGCGGCGTACGAGGTGGCCAACTACCTGCACGCGATCGACCAGCTCACGGTCACCACCCTGCGCAACCTGATCGGGTCGATGGACCTCGAGAGCACCCTCACCTCCCGGGAGACCATCAACACCCGGCTGCGCGAAGTGCTCGACGAGGCGACCGGGCAAGTGGGGGATCCGCGTGAACCGCGTGGAGATCAAGGCGATCGACCCGCCGCACACCATCAAGGAGGCGATGGAGAAGCAGATGCGGGCCGAGCGGGACAAGCGTGCGGTGATCCTTCACGCCGAAGGGGAGCGGCAGTCGCTGATCCTCACCGCGGAGGGCACCCGGAACAAGCTGATCCTCGAGGCACAGGGCCGCCAGCAGGCGATGATCCTGGAGGCCGACGGCGAGGCGAAGGCGCTGGAGCGGGTCTTCCAGGCGGTCCATGCCAACGACGCCGACCCGAAGGTGCTGGCCTACAAGTACCTCGAGATGCTCCCCCGTCTCGCCGAGCACGGCAACGGCTACTTCGTGATCCCCGGCGAGCTCACCGAGGCGGTGAAGACCGTGACGTCGGCCTTCGCCGCCGAGCGCGGGGGCAGTGGCGCGCCCAACGGGTCCGACAACGGTGCGATGCCCCGCTCTGGCAATGCGCCCTCCCCGAGGGTCGGGCCGCGTGGTGCGGCCGCGGGCGATCGAGGCAGAGGCGGCGCGGGCCGCCGAGATGGCCCAGGCAGCTGCGGAGGAGGCGAAGGCCGAGGCCGAGGAGGCCGATCGAGCCTGGTCCTCGAAGACCCACTGAGGCTCGCGCCGGCTCAGGGCCGCGCAGAGACTGCCTCGTGAGCCATCCGGCGCAGCGTGAGCAGGACCGGCTCGTAGAGCAGCGTGCCCACGACGATCCGCTCAGCTGCCGTGCTCGGCTCGGTCTCGGCGGCCACCCTGGCGACCTCGACCTCGGCGACCCGCGCGAGTGCCTCGGCGTAGGTGTCGAGGACCTCGTCCGTCGCTGGGAAGTCCAGGTCGGCGACCGTGTCCAGGGCGGACGCGAGGGCGGGCCGGTGCGGACTGTCGTCGGCCAGCTGCCAGTCGTGCCGCGCGAGGAGCTGTTCGACCCGGTCCAGCGACGCCGTGGACGGGTCTCGGCCGGGTGCCGGTGACAGCGGCCACTGGACCGCTCCACGGGCCTGGTGGGAGGAGTCGGAGACGTCGAGAGCGTCGACAACTCCGCGCACCTCTTCCAGCGTCATCTCGGCGACGTCGGTCAAGGCTCGGACGAGGCGGAGCCGGCGCAGATGGCTCTCGTCGTAGCGCGCCCAGGTGCTGCTCTCGGTCTCGCCCGCCGGCAGCAGCCCGGTCCGCAGGTAGTACTTGATCGTGGCGGTGGACAGGCCGCTGCGATGTGACAGCTCGGCGAGGCGCATGCCGCCATCTTGACAGATCGGATAGTTGTGGACTCCAATGATCAGGGAGTTTCACTATCCAATCTTGAGGAGCCCTCATGGACGCCCTGCTCACCGACGAGTCGCGGCAGCTCGCCGGCATCCTCTTCCTCGCCCTGGTCACCGTCGAGACCGGCGGCCTCTACATGCTCACGATCGTGCGCGGCCAGGCCGAGGTGACCGCCTTCCAGGAGAAGTTCGCGCGCGCCGGTCACGCACACGCCGGGGTGCTGCTCGTCCTGGCGCTGGTGTGCCAGCCGTTCGTGGACGCGACCGAGCTGACCGGGGCGTGGGAATGGCTGGCGCGTGCCGGTGTCGCCACCTCCGCACTCCTGATGCCCGGCGGCTTCTTCTTCTCCTCGATGGGACGGGGCCGCACCGAGCCCAACCGGCTCATCGTCCTGGTGCTCGCCGGGGCCGTGCTCCTGGGAATCAGCCTGGCCACGCTCGGCGTCGGCCTGCTCATCGCGTGAGGCGGGCTCGGCTCACTGGCCCAGCAGCTGGCGCAGGCGGCGGGCGTTGCGGACGGCGTGCCCGTCGCCGTCGTTGTTGAAGTAGGCCTAGACCTCGCGCCTCCCGAGGCCTCCCACTCGCGGATCCGATCCGCCCACCACGCCAGGTCGACCTCGGAGTAGGACCCGCCGTAGAGCCAGTCGTGCGAGGAGCTCGACGACCTCGTCGACGTGCCAGCTGGGGTGACGCATCTCGACGGCGACCGGCACCCACCACGGCAGCCGCTCGAGGAACCAGCCCAACCGGGCGTCGTCCGCCCCGGGGCGAGCCGTCCTGGCTGTCGCTTCGGGCGGCGCTGGTCGCCGGCCTCGGCACGCCCGCCGCACTGCAGCAGGGTCATCAGCGCGGTCGCGTGTCCTCCTGATCCGGCGCCGTGGCCAGCATGGCGCGGTCGCGATGAGCGGGCGAGCGCTCGGCCATCAACGCGCTGCGACGGCCTCGACCTCGACGAGCAGCTCAGGTGAGCCGAGTTGGGCGACGACGAGCAACGTGGTGGCCGGCGGCGGCGTGGGCAGAGTCCCCGCTGCCGCACCCATGAACGGCTCGATGTGCGCGCCGTCGGTGAGGTAGATCGTGAGCTTGACGAGATCAGCCGTCGCCATGCCCGCCTCGGCAAGCACGAGCTCGAGGTTCTCGATCGCCTGACGCGCCTGCCCGTCGACACCGTCGCGGAGCGAGCCGTCGGAGCCTATGCCGACCTGGCCGGACACGAAGAGGGTGCGCTCAGGGCTGGTGACCTCGACGCCCTGGCTGTAGTACGGCGATGCCGGGATGCCGGCCGGGTTCAGGTGGCGGTTCATGTCGCGCTCCTACGGGGTTGTTGCGGAGGGCGAGGACCGGACGGCCCCCGCGTCGGTGCGCAGCTGGTCGAACTGTCCTCGCACGGCGCGCTCGTGCTGCTCGGAGAGCAGGCCGCCCCGCGAGAGGACCAGGAGCCCCTCGTAGAGCAAGGTCAGCCGGGTGGCTGTGACCGGTCCGTCCTCGGGACCGAGCGCACTGACCATCACCGCCTCGAGGTGGCGTTGCACCTCGCCGATGACGGCACTCACCCACGGCGAGGCCAGCGAGTCGCCGCCCAGCTCACCGGCCGCGTTGGTCACCAGGCATCCGAAGCCGTCGTCGAGCGGTGGGGCGAAGAGCGAGAGGAAGAGGCCCTCGAGGTCGTCGAGCGTCGCGGCCGGCCCGGCGTACGTCGCGAGCCTCGGCGAGGGTCCGGCATGGACTGAGCTCTCGGGCTGGACCGACATGCTGAACCGACGTCGGCGACGCCGCCGATCAGGCGCTCGCGCCACCGGCGAACATTCCGGGCGTCAGCGGCTGCCAGCCGATGCGGTCGGCGACCCGGTCCAGCTCCTTGCGGAACGATCGGGCGTCGACGTACGACCGGTGGCGCGCGGAGTCGACGAACCGGATGCCGCCGCTCAGGTCGGGTTGCTCAGTCGCGATCATCCGGTCGAACGCCGCCGACCGGCCCGGGTCGTGCACCTGGTCGCGGAGGTACTGCGCCACCAGGTTGCTCACCCGGTCGAAGAGCGTGTAGGCGCTGGAGTTCACCTCCAGGAAGCTGAGCCCGAACAGGTTGCGGTACTCGCGGCTGAAGGCCGTGAGGTACAGGTCCGGACGTCCGTCGCGCCAGCGGAAGTACCCCTCCGGGACGTAGGGCACCGTCCAGTCGTAACCGGTCGCGAGCAGCACGAGGTCCACCTGCTCCGTGCTGCCGTCGGCGAACCGGACACTGTCACCCTCGAACGCCACGACGTCCCCCTTCACCGTCACGTCGCCGTGCTGGAGGTGGTGCAGCAGCTGGCTGTTCAGCAGCGGGTGGGACTCGAAGAGCTTGTGGTCCGGCTTCGGCAGCCCGAAGCGGCTCAGGTCGCCCTGCAGCACCCGCAGCAACGCGGTGAAGACGGGTCGCTCGACGCGGAGCGGGAGCGACGGGCCGGACTCGGCGAACTCGTCCGAGGGGATGCCGAACAGGTGCTTCGGGATCAGGTGGTAACCCCGCCGCACGCTGACGAACGAGGCGTCGGCGATCACCGCGGCGTCGCAGATGATGTCGGCTCCGGAGTTGCCGAGACCGACGACGAGGACCCGGCGGCCGCGGAACTCGATGGGGTCGCGGTAGGTCACCGAGTGCCGCACCACGCCGGTGAGCTCACCAGGGATGGTCGGGATCCGAGGCGACCAGGTCGTGCCGGAGGCGCAGATGAGCGCTCGGTAGGTGCGCTGCGACCCGTCGTCCAGGGTCACGGCCCAGCCGTCACCCTCGTGCTCCGAGGCAGTGACCGCGGTGCCGAACCGGATCTGCTCACGCAGCCCGTAGGTGTCGGCGAAGTCCCGCGTGTAGTCGAGGATCTGCCGGTGGTTCGGGTAGTCGGGGTAGCTCGCCGGCATCGGGTGGTCGTGGAAGCCCGAGACCTTGCGCGAGGAGATGAAGTGCGCCGACTCGTACATCGGCGTCCCCGGGTTGTCCACGTCCCAGATGCCCCCGACGTCGGTGTGGCGTTCGTACTGGTCGTAGCCGATGCCCAGCCGGCGCAGCGCGCGGGCGGCCGAGAGCCCGGCGGGGCCGGCGCCGACGATGCACACCCGGTCAGCTGTGGTCACGTGATCTCCTCCTCAGCAGGTCGATGCCGGCGCGAACGTACGGCGTCCAGCCGCCACGAGGAGTGTGCGACCGTCTACCACCGAACGCTAACCGGCCGGCGCTACTGACCCTCCTCGGGCAGCGCCGCGTCGACGTAGACCGTGGTGCGCACGTCGACCCGGGTGAAACCATGTGGTGCATGGAGGTTCTCAGCAGCCGCACCTTGCTGCGCCCCACTGATCTCGCCCGAAGCCACGCCTTCTACCGGGACACGGTGGGCCTCGCGGTGCACCGGGAGTTCCCGGGTGGTCTGGTGTTCTTCCTCGGCAACGGCCTGCTCGAGGTCAGCGGCACGGCGACGGAACCACCCGGGGACGCGGTCGCGCTCTGGGTGCAGGTGCGCGACCTGGGGGCCGAGCATCGGCGTCTGGCGGAGGCCGGGGTGAGGATCGTGCGCGAGCCGCGACGGGAGCCGTGGGGGCTGGAGGAGATGTGGATCGCGGATCCGGACGGAGTGCGCATCGTCCTGGTCGAGATCCCCGAGGAGCATCCACTCCGCCGAGATCAACGCGACCTGGGAGCGGACTGACGTGGTCGGCGATCGCGATCGGGACGAACACGGGCGAGCGCAGCAGGCCCGGCCGCGAGACGCGCTCGGTCGCCCCCTGCCTTACGGCGCAGCGGGCGTCGAACCCATCTCAGAAGAGCCGCTCTCGCCGGAAGCGACCCTGGCCTACGCCCGCGACCTCCTGGACGAGGGGCGTCCCTTCGCGGCGCACGAGGCCCTCGAGGTCCGGTGGAAGTCGTGCCCGGACGAGGAGCGCGAGCTCTGGCAGGGCCTGGCCCAGCTGTGCGTGGGTCTGACCCACCAGGCGCGCGGCAACGCCGTGGGGGCCTCGAGGCTCGTCGAGCGCGCGGCGGCCCGCCTGGAGGGCTACGAGCAGACGGGCGGCCCGACGTACGGGCTCGACCTCGCAGGGCTCGTCGCGTGCGCCGGGCGCCGGGTGCAGCAGTAGCCGAGCACACCGGCCAGCGGGTCCACGGTTGAATACCGGCCATGACCCATCGGCGATCCGGCTGGGCAGCCGTCGTGGCCTACTGCCTGGTGGGCGCGGCCAACCAGATGGTGTGGCTGACCTACGCCCCGGTGACCACCGTGGCCGCCGCGGAGCTCTCGGTCTCGCAGACCGCGGTGGGCTGGTTGGCGAACCTCTTCCCGTTGCTCTACCTGCCGCTGGCCATCCCCGCGGGACTCGCGCTGGACCGGCGGTTCCGAGGCGCCCTCCTGACCGGTGCGGTCCTCACGGCGGTCGGTGCCCTCGTCCGCCTGGTCGACCAGACCTTCGCCTGGGCGCTGGTCGGGCAGGTGATGGTCGCGGTGGCGCAGCCGTTCGTGCTCAATGCGGTCACCGGAGTCACCGGCCACTACCTCCCGGCCCAGGACCGCGCCAAGGGGATCGCCCTGGCCACGGCCAGCACCTTCGCGGGGTTCGTCGCCGCGTTCCTGCTCGGCGCCGCGCTTCCGGACGCGGACCAGCTGGGCCTGCTCGTCCTCGTCGGTGCCGTGGTGGCCACCGTGGCGGCGCTCGGGCTGCTGCTCGCCCTGGTCTCGGTGCCGATGCTCGGCCGGGGCGAGACCCGGGTCCGGATGGAGACCGCGCACGTCCGCACCGTGTGGGACGACGCGGTGCTGCGGCGGCTGGTGCTGGTGGTGGCGTTCCCCTTCGGCACCTTCGTGGCGCTCAGCACCTACGGCCAGGCTCTGCTGGAGCCCGCCGGCGTCGATGCCGACACCGCGAGCCTGATGCTGCTGCTCACCGTCGTCCTGGGCGTCCTCGGCTGCGCGGTCGTCCCGGTGCTGGCCGCACAGCGTCGCGCCGAGGTCGCGACGATGACCGGGGTCCTCCTGCTCAGCGGGCTGGCCTGCGTGTCGCTGGCGCTCGCGCCCGGACCGGTCGTCGGGTTCATAGGGCTCGGCCTGGTCGGTGCGACGCTGCTCCCTGCGATGCCGATCGTGCTGGAGATCGTCGAGCGGCGCGCCGGCGGCGCGGGAGGGACGGCGGCGGGGCTGGTGTGGCTGAGCGGCAACCTGGGGGGCCTCGTGGTGACCGGGGTGGTCGGGCTGCTGCTCGACCTGCCGTCGCTGGGCTTCCTGCTGTGCGCGGTCGCCTCCTGGGCCGCGGTCCCCCTCGTCCGTGGGCTGCGTCGATCGGGCCCGCTCGGGACGGCCGGACCCTCCTGAGGTCTCAGCGACTCAGGTGGCCTGCGTCCTGCAACCACTGGACGGTGTCGGAGAGGCTCTCGGTCAGCGGCCTGGGAGTGATGCCGAGCACCCGGGTGGTCTCGGAGTAGTCGATCGAGTTGGCGCACCCGGTGATCCGCGCGCCCTCCACCTCGTGCGGCAGCGGCTCCCACCCCGTGAGGTAGCCGGGCATTGCCGCGGCCACCGCCAACCAGCTGGGGATGGCGACGAACCGCAGCTCCCGGCCGGTGATCGCGCGCAGCGGCACGTGCAGATCCGGCGGCGACTCACCCGGCACCAGGAACCGACCGCCCGGCTCGACCTCGAGCGTCGCCGCCAACGTGGCTGCGGTGTCGCGCACGTCGACGTAGGGCACTCGGCCCTTGGGGAAGGCCGGGGCCCTGCCCTGCAGGATGCTCAGCACCACCGAGTTGCTCTCCCCCAGGTACGGGTCGTGCGGCCCGAGCACGCCCCCGGGGTTGACGATGGTGACCGGGTCCCCGGCCTCCTGCATCTCCCGCGCGACCCGCTCCGAGGCGACCTTGCTCTCGCTGTAGGGCCCGAAGCCCGGACCCAGCGGCGAGCGGTGGTCCAGGACAGCTCCGCCCGGGCGGGTGATCGCGACGGTAGAGGAGACGTGCACCAGGTGACGAGCGCCGGCGTCGCGCCCCGCGGCGAGCACGGTGCGGGTGCCCTCGAGGTTGCCGCGCCGCATCGTGTCCCGGTCGCTGCGCTTGAAGGAGTAGACCGCCGCGGCATGGATCACGGCGTCGCACCCGGCGGCCGCCTCGCCGACGAGAGCCGCGTCGGTCATGTCCCCGGCCACGACCTCGATGCGGTCGTCACCGGAGTCCAGCCCGATGGGGGCCAGCGCGGTGCCGAGCTTGGCCGGCGTACGGACCAGAGCGCGCACCCGGTGGCCCCGGTCGAGCAGCTCGTGGACGGTGTGAGCCCCGAGGAAGCCGGAGGCCCCGGTGAGCAGGACGGTCGACATGGCGCTCAGTGTGGCAGGCGCGGGTCAGCGTTCGCGCAGTCGCCGACCCAGCAGCGGGCGCAGGATCAGGGCACCGGCGGCGGCACCACCGAGCACCATCCCCCACATCACCGCCAGCGAGCGGGAGTGGGCGTCCGGGTCGGGCTCGTCCACCAGCCGCTGGACCTCGGTCGGCCGCCCGGTCGAGACCCGGGTGTACTCCCCGACCCCGGGCACCGCAGGGCCGGCCCGCTGGGCGTCGAGGGACATGGTCAGCGCGATGAGTGGCCGGATCAGCCCCCACCCCTCGGCCGGGGACCGCTCGGAGCGTTCGGGGCGCTCGGCGGCGGCCTGGATGCGGTAGGCGATCTCGTCGGGGCTCTCCTCCGGGTACCGCGCGACCAGCTGGGCGGCCAGACCGCTGACGTAGGCGGTGGCCAGGGCCGGATCGGCATGGTCGGTGGCGTCGTAGCAGTCGCCGTTGCCGAAGAACGTCACCAGGACGTTGCTGCCGGGGGCAACCACGTCGACGTGAGGACCGTGGGCGGACCAGTCGTCGACGACGTCGAGCTGGTTCGTGGCCGCCACCCCGAGCGCGTGCTCGGAACCGGCGGGGTACTGCGGCTGCGTGAGGGAGGTTCCTGCGGTCGCACCGGCCGAGGCCACGACCAGGACGCCGCGGCGGTGGGCGTCGGAGACCGCCGCGTCGAGCAACCTCAGGTCGGGGTCGTCGGGTGGGGTGGCGAAGGAGACGTTGATGACGTCGGCGCCGTGCTCGCTCGCCCACCGGATGCCGTCAGCGGTCTCGAAGGCCCCGGGCGGGTGGGGCACCTGCTCCTCGGGGCTGCTGGGCACCTGGGCGTAGGTGCGCACCGGCAGGATCGTGGCCTTCGGCGCCATGCCCGCGAGCCCGGACCCGGGCACGCGGCGGGCGGCGATCACGCCGGCGACCGCGGTGCCGAGCCCGTAGGAGTCGACGCGCCCGCCGCGCTCCCCACCCACGAAGGTGGTGCCGGGCTCCACCGCTCCCGCGAGGTGCTCGTTGTCGGCCTCGACGCCGGAGTCGACGACCGCGACCGTGACCCCCTCGCCCTCGGACAGCGTCCAGGTGCGGGGCACGCCGAGCCGGTCCAGCGCGGCCGGCGGCTCGCTGATGTACGGCGAGGCGCCGTCCTCGCAGGTCGGCTCCTCGCCGTGTGCCGCGGTGGTCGGCACCAGCACCGTGAGGAGCAGCGCCCCCACTGCGCTGACTCGCCGCGTCGAGGTGGGACTCATGGTGAGGCGGGCGACGACGTCGACGTGGTGGCCGTGCTCGGTGTGGACCCGCTGTCGTCGGGCCCGGCCGACGGGTCCTGGGCGGGGTCCCCGAGCTGTGCCTGGCTGTCGGGTGACTGGCTGGCGGTCTCGGGGCTGAGCAGGGGGCCGTCGGCGAACAGGTCGATCCAGGCCGCAGGCACCGGCACCGGAGCGACCTCGGCGTACCCGAGCGCGGCCATGGTGGGCTCGAGGGTGTCGGCCCGGCCCAGGGCGTAGCTGGTGCCGGTCGGGTCGACGAGGAACGCCGCGCCACGCTCCAGCGAGCCGCCGTTCCAGGCGCGCACCACGGCGCCGGTGCCCACCGTCACGTCGCGCGTGACGTCGCGGGACTCCGGAAGCACCGTGTCGGTCCGGGCGAGCGCGAGCTCGACCGTCGGTGGGGCGTCGCCGGCGCTGGCGTCAGAGGTGTCGGCGCTGGTGGTGAGCCGGGCGCACGGCGCGTCGGGGGCGGAGAACGGCGTGACCATCGACTCCGGCCAGGTGTCGGGGTAGGGACGGCGACCGGGGTCGGTCACGGTGTCGAAGTCGGTCACCTCGGCGCTGGAGACCTCGAGGTCCTCCCGGCCCTCCCAGTCACCGGAGGAGAGGTAGACCGCGTAGGCGAAGTCGGTGAGCGCGACCAGCTCGTCGCGCGAGAGCACCAGGTAGGGGCGCCCGTCGATCTGTACCGGCTGCCCGATCTCGACCAGGCCGACGACACCGGTCTCGACCGAGCTCCCGCTCGCCGGGACGTCGAAGGGCGCGATCACCTCGGCCTCGGGGAACAGGTCGACCCACAGCCCGGGCACCGTCACCGGCGCCTCGCCGTCGAGCCCGAGGGCTCGTAGTACGGGCGTGCGGCTGGAGTCGTCGGGCACGGGGTACCGGTATCCGCCGGAGACGACGTACTCATCGCCCTGGCTCTGCACCAGCAGGGCGCCGCCGGGCTCGGGTCGCACGGCCTCGGGGTCGCGCAGCGTCACGTCTATGCCCTGACCGAGGTTGCCCGACTCGGTGCATGCGATCCAGCCGGAGCCGACCAGCTCGCCCGGCTCGGGCAGGGTGTCCGGAGCGCCCGGGATGCCGATCGTGGGCCCCTGCTGCGCGGCGTTGATGCGGTCGTCGGGCACGAACGTCACCGGCATCTGACCGTCCTGGGACAGGATCAGGCGGGCCGAGGTGGTGTTGATGACGGGGTAGAGCGTGCCCTCGAACGCCACGAACCGCGACCCCGAGGTCTTGCCCACCACCAGGCCCTTCTCGAGCCAGTCGTCAGGGACCGCGGGCTTGAGGTAGCCCGAGACCGCAGCACCGGCGAGCACCATGCCGGCCAGGACCAGACCACCGATCAGGGTGCGGCCGTAGCGCACCGGCTCGACCTCGCGCCCGCCGGGAGCGCCGCTGACGAACGCGGTGACGAGGCGACGACGGTTGAAGGAGTGTGCCTCCACCAGGTCCCGTTTGCTCGCCATCGCCTTGCTCTGTCCCCGTCGGTTCTCGTGAGTGTGTGTCTCGTCTGTCGTGGTGCCGGCGGCTCAGCCGCGGATCGCCGTGACCAGGCCGATGGCGATGACCGTCAGCGGCAGCATCGCCACGATGGCCGCCAGCTCGGCGACGTCGGCAGCCCGTCCGCGGCGCACCGACGCGGGAAGCGGGTTGAGCGCCGCGACCAGCAGCACGGCCGCCACGATCGCCAGGACGAGCGCGAGCCCGGCGTGCCAGGGCGGGTGGAGCACCAGGATCGCGACGGTGATCGAGGCCAGCGTGGCGACGGCGCAGCTCAGGCCCATCGCCACCTCCAGCCCCCGGCGGTAGTGCCGGGTCCGCAGCGCCATGATCGTCGCCGCGCTCGCGGCGAGCAGCGTTCCCGACAGGCCCAGGCTCACCGCTGCGGGGCTGACCAGCACGCCGAGCAGCCCCGTCGTCGCGATCACGGCGAGCAGCACCTCGTGACCCAGGGCCACGTCACCTCGGATGTGGGCGGGATCGATCGGGGCAGGATCCGCCGTGAGGTCGGCGTGGGTGTGGGCCTGCTCGACCTGGGTGCCGGTGACGCTGAGCGATGCCCACGGGATCAGACCGGCCAGGACGACGACCAGCGGCAGCACGACGGTGTGGACACCGGCGGCGGGCAGGGTGGAGACCCCCACGACCGTGCCGGCCAGGGCGAGCACGCCTCCGCCGACGACGGCGGGGATGAGGGCGGCGCGCCACCGCTCGAGCCCGAGCAGGACCACGACGCCGGTCACCGCGGCCGCCGTGCCGGCCAGGGCGACGCTGAGCCCGAGCAGCTCCTCGGAGGTGGCGCTCAGGCCCGCGGTCGCGGCGTAGAGCACGGCGAGCCAGCCGAGGGTAAGGGCGACCTCGTGCTCGCGCTGCACCCGGGACATGACCACGCACGCGGCGAGCAGGACCAGAGCCGCGATCGCCGCGGCACCGGCTGCCAACGGGTCGGGCCGCTGCAGGCCGAGCGCGACTGCTCCCAGGACCAGCAGCAACACCCCGGTGCTCAGGGCGGTCCGACGGCTGGCCGCGGGCTCCCAGGGGCGGCTGTCGTCCTCGACGGCGTCCGCCATGGCCTCGACCACGTCGTCGTAGACGCGCGGTGGCTCCAGGTCGACGCCGGAGGCGAGGGTGAGGACCGATCCGTCCTCCACGCCTTGCATCGTCAGGCCCGCGCCCGGGTCGAGGTGACGCCCGTCCGGCGTCACCAGCTCGTAGCCACCGTGTGCGGTGCGGACATCGAGCACGCCGACCGCGCGGGCCACCTCAGGGAGCAGCTCGGCGACCGGGAGCGCCGCGGGGAGTGCCAGGTCGGTGCGCCGGTCGTCGGCGACGATGGTGACGCGCACCAGCCCGTGGGACAGACCCTCGGTGGGGTCGGTGACGGTGTTCGTCACCTGATCACGCCCGGGGTGGAGTCGTCGTCGTCGAGCCAGGCGTCCTCGTCCTCGACGATCATCGAGGGTCGCCGCGCGGCGCGCTCGTCCTCGGGGCGCGCGCCGCCACCTCCGCGCGCTCCCCCCGCGCCGGAGCCGCCGGCCGAACCGCTGGCCGAACCGCCGGACGTGCCGGCGCTCGATCGCGCGCCGGGCGCCGCGGTGGTTCGCCCAGCGCCCGCTCCGGAGCGGGCTCCTGAACCGCCCCCCTGCGAGCTGCCGCTGGCCGAGGAGGTGGCGGGACGCGTGACTGCGGTGCTCGAGGGCCTGGCCGAGGTCGGGGAGGTCGTGGGGGTGGACGAACCGGGGGCGGGTCGAGCCCCGAGGACACTGCTGGAGGTCCGCGGGGTGCCACCGAGCGGGGTGGTCCGGGCGCCCTGGGCGGCCCGGGCCGCAGAGGTCGCGGAGGTCGCAGAGGCCGCCGAGGTGGCTGAGCCGGTGGCGGGGGCCGTGCGCCCGGCGCTGACGATGCGCCCGATGGTGGGCGAGAGCCGGCCGCCCGCGGCCTGGCGCACCGCACCCAGCGCACCGCCTGCGCCGCCCAGGACACCCGCGGCGGCAGCGCCGCCCGACGTGCCCCCGCCGACGATCTCGGGGGGCGCTGCGGCGATGTGCCCCTGACCGAGGGCTGCGGTGCTGGCGGCGCCGGTGGTGCTGGTGGCGGACAGGTCGCCCACGGTGGTGCCGGAGCCGATCTGGGCGTGGTGGGGGACCGACTGGGTGAAGCTGGAGGTCTGCTCGAGGCTTGCCGCCACCTGGTTGGTCCCCACGTGGCCGGTGGCGCCGGAGCCGGTCGTCGCGGTTGCGCCGGACGACACCGACGACCCGGAGGAGGTCCCGACGCCGGGCAGGCCGGAGGCGCCGCTCGAGACCCCACCGGTCATCGGCGCCGATCCCGTGCCACCCGGCACGCCGCCGCCCCACGTCCTGGTGCCGGCCTCGGGGGCCGCCGTGCCGAGCTTGTCGCTGGAGTCGCTCATCGCGGTGACCAAGGTCTGGTACGCCGTCTCGGCCTGCGCCTCCCGGTTGTTCGCGGCGGTGCGGTGGGACCCGAGCAGCTTGATGTAGTGCACCTCCTGCTCCACGTCCACCGAGCCGTCGTCGCCTGGCTCGGGGAAGGTCGGCTCGGGAGGCACGGGCGGCAGGTTGGCGTGGGCGGTCTGGGCGGCCTGCAGCGCCTCTGCGGCCTCACTCATCGCCTCCGAGGCGGTCTGCATCAGCCCCTGGTTGGAGGTGACGGTGCCGCCCAGCGTGTCGAAGGCAGCGGTGGCGGCGCTCGCGTCACGACCCTTCCAGGCCTCGGCCAGGTCGCCGCGGGCGGCGCTGAGCTCGTCGGCGACCTGCTGCAGACCGTCGGCGGCGCTGCGCCAGGCGCGGCTCGCGCCGCGCACCTGGGCCGGGTTGGCGCTGAGCACCTTCTCCAGCTTGCGTTCGTGGGGACCAGTCATGTCGGGTCACACCCTCTCAACTGAGGTGGTCGTGTCGCCACCGGGACGGCGGCGCAGGGCGAGGGTGGTCGCGGTCCCCGCCAGGAGGACCGCGATCCCCGCGCCCAGCACCCAGGGCAGGGCGCTTCCGGAGTCGCTCGCGGTTGGGGAGTCGGAGCTCTCGGAGTCGGTCTGGGGCGGGGAGCCGGAGCTGTCGGCAGCGGCCTGCTCGGCCGCGCCCAGCGCGCTCATCGGGTAGTCGGCCTCGGCTCGCTTCGGCCCCTCGAGCAGCGGGTTCTCGTCCGGCCAGCCGGTCGGGTCCTCGTCGAGCATCTCGGTGACCGAGACGATCCCGAAGCCGTAGTCGCGGTCCCAGTGGTACCTGCGGGTGCCGCCGGTGAGGTGGATCAGGTGCTGGAGGAGCTGGTTTCCGGTGGCCTCGGGGTACTTCTCCTTGACCAGTGCCAGGGCTCCGGCCACCAGCGGTGCCGACCCGGAGGTGCCGGTGCTGGGGTACTGCTTGTCCCAGCCGGACCCCTGGACGTAGCGCAGCGCGGGGATGTCGACACCGGGTGCGGAGATGACGGGGAACTCAGCGGGCGAGGAACGGTGGCGCCGCATGTAGGCGTTGCCCTCCCACGGCTCGGCGTCGCGGTCGACGGCGTAGGTCGCGACGACGCCGGGGAGCCCGGCCGGAAGGGTGATGGCGCTCCGGTTGCCGGCCGACCCCACCAGGACGACGCCCTGGTCGACGGCGCGCTGCACGGCCTCGCGCTGGAGCAGGGCACTGCCGCTGCTCCCGATCGGGTAGACCACGATGTCCGCCCCGGCGCGGACCGCGTCGTCGAGCTGGTTGAAGCCGGCGGTGTCGCCGCCGGTGCACTCCAAGGCGTAGCCCTGTCCCGGTGACTCCTCGGTGTCCTGGGGGTAGAAGAGGACCCGTGCGTCCGGGGCCATGCCGACCACCCCGCCGGAGCCCGGGGCGTCCTGGCCCACCAGCAACCCCGCCATGCTCGTGCCGTGGTCGTCGCCGGTGGCGGGGAGCCGCTCGGCTCGCGCGCCGTAGCAGTCCTTCCTGATGGTGATGTCCGCGCCCGCCAGCCCGGGAGCCTCGGGGTCGATGCGACCGTCGAAGAGCGCGATGGTGACCCCGTCCCCGGTGACCTCGCGGTGCGCATCGGCGATCGACATCACCTCGTACCACCAGGGGGCGGGCTCCTGGGCGTGGGAAGGGGCAGCGAGACCGACCAGGCTCGCCCAGGCGCCGACCAGCAGCCCGAGCAGGCCCCGCCCTGCGCGGCGCCCGCCTGCGCCCCGACCCTTCGCCATCAGGCGTCCTGAGCTCCCGAGCCGCCGCCGAAGCCCGTGCCGTCCGAGCCGGAGCCGGGTGCCTGGTCGCCGGCGGGCTGGGTGGGTGCCGCGGGCTCGGCGGGGGCGCCGTCGACCCGGGCGAGGGCCGAGCCCTGCTCGACCCGCTCACCCTCGTAGCCCTTCTGGGAGTGCAGGACGGTGCCCGAGGCGTAGCGACTGCCCAGCGAGCTGAGGGCGGCGTAGGCCGCGTCGTCGGTGGACTCGTGCGCCTTGGCCGATGCGACCAGCGCGTCGCGGAACTCCTCGAGGTCGGCGAGCAAGCCCTTGATGGTCTCGACGAACACCTGCTGGGCGGCTCGATGCTGGTGACCGAGCTGTTGGGCCGCCGGCACCTGCCCGAACGCCGCCTCGCTCACCTCGAGGTTGCGAAAGGAGCGCTCGTGCTCGGCGGCGGCCTGCGCCATCGCGGCGACCTGGGTGTTGGCGATCTGCTGGATCCGCTCGATGGTCACCTCGACCGTGCCCGCTGCCGCGGCGCGCTGCGCGGGGCTCATGGCGTTGATCGCGCCGCCGTCGATGAGAATCATGGCTCGACCCTCCGTGGTCGTCGTGCGCACGAGTGGCGTGGGGCCGGTCGGCCCCACGCCACTGGTCGCGTCAGTGCCCGGGATCGACCCGGGGTCGTGGGACTCAGCCCCAGCGGGCGGTGTTCTGGCTCTCGGTGGCCTGGTACTCACTGTTGGAGTTGGTCACCGCGACGCCGACCTCGGCGAGCAGCGCTTTCATGTCGGCCATGGCGGCGTCCCACTTGGCCTTGGCCTGCTGGTAGGCCGAGGATGCCGAGCCGGTCCAGTCGGAGCGCAGCGGGGCGAGCTCCGACTCGAGCTGGTCGATGCGAGCCTCGATCTGGTTGGCAGAGGTCTGGATGTCGGCTGCGGCAGCGTCGAGGCTGCCGAAGTTGACCTTGAGCTCTCCGGTCATGTCTGTGGATTCCCTCGTCTCGAGTGGGTGGTGTCGGGCCGGTCAGCCGCCGAGGCGGCCGGCGAACTTGTTGAAGGTCGCGGACTGGCCCTCGTCGTTGGCGTTGTAGGTCTGCTCGGAGGTGCGCAGGTTGGCCTCGAACTCGTTGAGCGCGGAGGTGATCTTGCGCGCGTCCTCGTCCCAGCGGACCATCACCTGCTGGAAGGCGCTCGACCCGGCGCCGCGCCACTGGGCGCCGATCCCGGAGAGCTTGCCGCGCAACGCGCTCAGCTGCTGGTCCAGGTCACCCTTGGCCGAGACGACCATCTGCGCGCCTCGAGTCAGTGCCTGGTCTTGCTTGGATACCTCACCAGCCATGGGCCGGTCCCCTTTCGGTGCTGCGTGCTAGCGACGACGTGCCCGACGGGTGAGCCGAGCCCCATGAATGTACCTATTGATCCTATTCGGGACTATCTCCGACCGGCAGGCCTTTCACACCTCCCCGAACGAGGGACCGGTCCGCCCGATCCTCAGCCGGGCAGCCCCCGGACCACCGAGAACAGCCCGGTGGCCACCGGGAGCATCGCGATGACCACCACCAGGCACAGGGTCTCCGCGACGTCGGCGGCGCGTGCCCACCAGACCGAGCGCCAGCCACGGCCCAGCAGCAGCCCCGCGAGGAGCGCGACGCCGCCGAGCACCCACGACGCCGCCAGCCAGGGCCACGGGAGCCCCGGTGCGTAGCGCACCAGCAGCAGGAGCCCCAGCAGCCCGAGGTCGATCAGCGCCGCCAGCCGCAGGGCCCCGTGCGGGACCCGTGCCCTGACGGCGCGAGCGGTCAGCGCCAGGGCGCATCCGCCGGCGCCGACCATGACCAGCGTCCCGAGCGCGGCCGATCCGGCGCCGCGGGTGGCCCCGATCGCCGCTGGTCCCGCGACCGACGCGGTGAGCGCGATCGCCAGGGTGCCGGTGAGCAGGATCCCCTGGCCCCGGCGCACGACCGCTCCCACCGACTCGGGGCGCACCATCGAGCGCCGCCGCCCCCGCGCACGCCGCTCACGCGCCGACCAGGCGGTGACCGCGAGCCGGTCGAGGTCCAGCAGCACGTCGTCCGGCACGTCGACTGCGGCGTAGGGCAGCAGCCTCGCGCCGGCCACCGCGACGCCGTAGACCAGGGACAACAGGACCGCGACGTCACCGCCCCCGAGCAGGAGCAGCGCCGAGAGGGTGGCCAGCGCGCCACCACCGAGCAGCCAGACCCGCAGGCGCTCGTCGATGTCGAGCGGGATGGCCGCACGGGCCACCGCGGCTCCGACCACGCTCATCAGGCCGGCGGTGAGCACGCCCACCTGGACCCCCCCGGGCTCGGGGGAGTATCCCGCGGTCCACCCCGCGGCAGCCGCGAACGCCGGGGCCGCCACGGCGAGTGACTCCGCGCGCCGCCCCTGCGCCGACCCCGAGCGGGTCACCAGGGCGACGAAGCAGCCCAGGAAGATCGCCACGCAGAACCACCGGGCCGGCCCCGGGTACGACGGGAGCGTCGCCACCGCGGCCGAGGCCACCGCCGCGACGACCCCGAGCTGCACCAACCCGGCTGTGGGCTCGGGTGTGCCACTCGGGCGCGACCTCGGGTCGGGACCGAGCGCCGAGGTCTCCGGCCCGGGGTCGTGGTCGGTCGGGGGTAGCGCCACCAGGACGGAGCCCGAGGTGAGTCCCGACGCGCCGACGGAGCGGTCGGCCGCGAGGGGACGCCCGCGCGAGCTGGTCAGCTCAGGAGCCTGAGTCAGCCCGAGCTGCTCGGCGTAGCGCTGCGACACAGTGGCCACATCGGTGCCGGGGTCCACCGCGAGGTCGAGCCGTCCCGCATCCCCGATCACGCTGACCACGGTGACCACCGGTAGCGACGACACCGGGTCGGACGACATCGGACTCCGTTCGCGCGAGACGGCGGGGCTGGACGGGAGCGCGGGTCAGGAGTGCTGCAACGGCCCCGTGCTGCGGCAGAACCTCGTACTATTCTGCACGTTTCGAGCGGTTCGCGACGACCGGTTCGCGACGGTGCTCCACAGACCCGTCCCTCGACGGCCCGTGCACTCGAAAGGCGCTGCGTGTCCACGACACTAGGACGTGGGCGGGAGATCGACCCGCCCAGCATGCCCACCGGGCAGGTGGTCCTCCAGTCGCCGCCGGAGCTGGCTCCGCACGAGGGCGCGGGTGGCGCCCTGATGATGGCGCTGCCGATGCTGGGCAGCGTCGGCTCCATCGTCTTCGTCTCGCTGGCCCAGCCCGGGGCACGCGGGCTGATCGCGGCCGGGATGTTCCTGGTCGCCACGCTGGGCTTCGTCGCGGTGCAGATCGATCGGCAGCGCAAGCAGCGGGGCGCGCGCGTCTCCGGCGCGCGCCGCGAGTACCTGCAGTACCTGGCCGGCATCCGCAAGCTCGCCCGCGAGGCCGCCGCGCAGCAGCGCGACGCCCTGCTGTGGCAGCTGCCGGCGCCCGCTGCGCTCGCCTCGATCGCGGAGGACCGGAGCCGGTTGTGGGAGCGCCGCCCGGAGGACGAGGACTTCCTGCACGTGCGCTACGGCGTCACCTCTCAGGCTCTGGCCCTGGAGCTGGTGCCACCCGAGACCGCGCCGGTCGACCAGCTCGACCCGGTCGCGGCTTCGGCCCTGCACCGCTTGCTCGCGGTGCACCGGGTCCAGCCGGACCTGCCCGCGGCCCTGGACCTGCGGGCGTTCCCGCGGGTCGAGATCACCGGGGAGGCCGACGAGGCACGGGCCCTCGCGCGCGCCCTGGTCGGCTCGGCCACCTCGTTCCACTCTCCGGAGAACCTGCTCGTCGCGGTGCTGGCCTCACCGTCGTCGCTCGAGCAGTGGGAGTGGCTCAAGTGGCTGCCACACGCCCACAGCACCGAGGAGGTCGACGCCGTCGGGCCGAGCCGGATGATCACCGACTCGTTGTCCGACCTCTCCGCCATGCTTCCCAAGGAGCTCGTCGACCGGCCGCGCTTCGAACCCGGCAGCACCCGAGCCCCCAGCCCCCAGCTGCTGCTCGTGCTCGACGGGGTGGAGCTGCCGCCCGGCAACCACCTGGTGCCCGAGGAGGGGGTCCAGGGTGTGACGGTGCTCGCGCTGCCCGACCGCTGGGACGAGCTCACCGACCCGCAGCGGCTGCGGTTGCACGTCGAGGGTGCTCGCCGCAGCGACGGCCGGGTGGCGCTGTCGGCACTGCGCGCTCGCGAGGCCGCGGCCAGGGCGCTGGGCGACCAGCTCGACGCGATCTCCGCCGAGGCCTTCGCACGACGCCTGGCACCACTGCACCAGGGCGAGGGGCCCGCTCGTGAGGAGTCGCTGTCGGGAACCCCCGACCTGGTGGACCTGCTCGGGCTCTCCGACGTGCGCTCCTACGACGTGTCGACGGCGTGGCGACCTCGCCCGGCCCGCGACCGGCTGCGCGTGCCGATCGGCATCGGCGACAACGGGGCGCCGGTGCATCTCGACCTCAAGGAGTCGGCGCAGCAGGGCATGGGGCCGCACGGGCTGGTCATCGGCGCCACCGGGTCCGGCAAGTCGGAGTTCCTGCGCACCCTGGTGCTCGGACTGGTGATGACCCACTCCAGCGAGACGCTGAACCTGGTGCTGGTCGACTTCAAGGGAGGCGCGACCTTCGCCGGTCTCTCCGACCTCCCACACGTGTCGGCAGTCATCACCAACCTGGAGAACGAGCTGACCCTTGTCGACCGCATGCAGGACGCGCTCTCCGGTGAGATGGTGCGCCGCCAGGAGCTGTTGCGCTCCGCGGGCAACTTCGCCTCGGTGCGCGACTACGAGAAGGCTCGCTCCGACGGTCAGGACCTGGATCCGCTGCCCAGCCTGTTGATCGTGGTCGACGAGTTCTCCGAGATGTTGTCGGCGAAACCCGAGTTCATCGACCTGTTCGTCGCGATCGGTCGCCTGGGTCGGTCCCTCGGGCTCCACCTGCTGCTGGCCTCCCAGCGGCTGGAGGAGGGACGGCTGCGTGGCCTCGAGAGCCACCTGTCCTACCGGGTCGGTCTGCGGACCTTCTCGGCGTCGGAGTCCCGCGCGGTGCTCGGCGTCCCCGACGCGCACGAGCTGCCCCCCGTCCCGGGCCTGGGCTACCTGAAGCCGGACCCCGCGACGATGCTGCGGTTCAAGGCCGCCTACGTCTCCGGCCCGCCGCCGCAGCGTGCCGACGGGTCGTCGCCCGACCACGGCTCGGGCTCGCGACGGATCCTGCCGTTCGGAATCGGGCAGGTGCTGGCGCCGCTGGAGGAGACCGAGGCCGAGACGGCCGCAGGCTCGCCGGTCAGCGCGCCGCCGGCAGACCCGCGCACGGTCCTCGACATCGGTGTCGACCGGATGCTCGGTCAGGGACCGGAGGCGCACCGGGTCTGGCTGCCGCCGTTGGACGAGCCGGAGACCCTCGACGACCTGCTGGGCGGGGTGGAGGTCGATCCCGACCTCGGCCTGGTCTCGCCCGCGTGGCGCCGACGCGGCCCGTTGGTGGTGCCGCTGGGGATCGTGGACCGTCCGCGCGAGCAACGCCGCGACGTGCTGCGCGCCGATCTCTCGGGAGCCGGGGGCCACGTCGCGGTGGTCGGCGGCCCGCGCAGCGGCAAGAGCACGGTGCTGCGCACGATCCTGGCCGGGCTGTCGCTGACGTCCTCGCCGCTCGAGTCGCAGTTCTACGTCCTCGACTTCGGCGGCGGCGCGTTCGCCCCGCTGGCCGACCTGCCCCACGTCGCCGGCGTCGCGACCCGCTCCGAGCCCGACGTCGTACGGCGGGTCGTCGCGGAGGTGCAAGGGATCGTCGACCGCCGCGAGACCTACTTCCGCAAGCAGGGCATCGACTCCATCGAGACCTACCGGACCCGTCGTGCCCGGGGCGAGGCCGACGACGGTTACGGCGATGTCTTCCTGGTCGTGGACGGCTGGAGCACGCTGCGCACGGACTTCGACGCCGTGGAGATGGAGCTGCAGGCGCTGGCCCAGCGCGGCCTGACCTTCGGCATGCACCTGGTCGCGGGGGCCTCCCGCTGGGCCGATTTCCGCGCCGCCACCCGCGACGTGTTCGGCACGCGGCTCGAGCTGCGCCTCGGCGACCCGATGGACTCAGAGGTGGACCGGAAGCTGGCGCAGCTGGTGCCCACGGGGCGTCCGGGCCGGGGCCTGGTCAGCGCCAAGCTGCACTTCCTGGCGGCGCTGCCCCGGATCGACGGCGACCACAGGGACCCCACGCTGGGCGACGGGGTCCTCGATCTGGTGCGGCGGTCCCGGGAGGGGTGGAGCGGGTCGAGCGGACCCAAGCTGCGGCTGCTCCCCGATCGGATCGCCCTCGAGGAGCTGCTGGCGAAGGCCGGTGCCGACGGGCGCTCCGGGGACCCCTCGGTCTACCTGGCGATCGACGAGCGCGACCTGGCCCCGGTCGGACTCGACGTCGACCGCGAGCCGCACCTGCTGGTGTTCGGCGAGTCGAGCTCGGGCAAGAGCACGCTGCTGCGCTCCTACATCCGTGAGGTCGTGCGCACCCGCTCGGCGGAGCAGGCCCAGATCCTCGTCGTCGACTACCGGCGGGCCCTGCTGGGGGAGGTTCCCGACGAGTACCGGTTGGACTACCTCACCAGCAGCGCGCAGGCCCGTCCCGCACTGGAGGACCTGGCGCAGTACCTCCAGTCGCGACTGCCCGGCCCCGAGGTCACCTCCGAGCAGCTGATGAACCGATCGTGGTGGTCGGGGTCGGAGGTCTTCGTCGTGATCGACGACTACGACCTGGTCTCGACCCAGTCGGGGTCCCCGGTGCAGCCGCTGGTCCCGCTGCTGGCCCAGGCGCGTGACGTCGGCCTCCACCTGGTGGTGGCCCGCCGGTCGGGCGGCGCTGCCCGAGCGCTCTACGAACCGGTGATCCAGTCGTTGCGCGACCTGGCGATGCCGGGCGTGCTGCTCTCCGGAAGCCCCGACGAGGGACCGCTCATCGGCACCGCGAAGCCCAGGGCGGCGCTCGCGGGGCGCGCCCAGCTGGTGACGCGAGACCGAGGGGTCGAGGTGGTCCACACCGCGTGGAGCGAGCCGACCCTGTGAGGTGGCTGTGAGCGCCGCCCCGTCGTGGCGCCTGATCGGCCTGCTCGCGGCCCTGACCGCGTTCGGGCCGATGTCGCTGGACCTCTACCTGCCGGCCTTCCCCGAGATCGCCGCTGAGTTCGACACCTCCACCAGCCAGGTGCAGCTGACGTTCTCGGCCGCCCTGCTGGGGCTCGGAGCGGGGCAGGTGCTCTGGGGCCCGTTGTCCGACCGCTTCGGACGTCGGCGCCCGCTCATGGTGGGCGTGGTGGTGTTCAGTCTCGCCTCCCTCGCGATCGCGCTCGCTCCCTCGCTCCCGGTGATGGTGGCGCTTCGCGCGGTGCAGGCGCTCGGGGGCTCCGCGGGGATCGTGATCGCTCGGGCCGTCCTGCGCGACCTGCTCAGTGGGCGCGAGCTGGCACGCGCGCTGGGCACCGTGCTGCTGACGTTCATGCTCGCCCCCGTCCTCGCCCCGGTCCTGGGCTGGGTGATGCTGGCCCTCGGCGGCTGGCACGCGATGTTCGTGCTGCTGGCCGGCTTCGGCCTGGCGTGCCTGGTCGGTGTGGCGGCGATGGACGAGACGCTGCCGGCGGAGCGTCGCTCGCGCCACGGTGTCCGAGGCGCGATGCGCACCTTCGGCACGATCGGGCGGTCGACCGAGTTCGTCGCGCCCGCGGCGGTCTCGGCCCTGGGCAGCATCGCGCTGTTCGCCTACATCTCCTTCTCCCCCCGGGTGGTGATGGACGGCTACGGCCTGCCGGAGTGGGGGTTCGCGACGGTCTTCGCCGGTCTCGCCGTGGGGATCGCCGCCGGCGGCCAGCTCAACCGGGTGCTGCTGGCGGACCGCTCCTCGTCCTGGGTGCTGCAGCGCGCGCTGATGGTGCAGGGGATGGGTGCGCTCGGCGTGCTGGTCACGGCACTGCTGCACGCGCCGTTCGTGGTCTTCCTGCCGATGGTCGCGATCGCCGTCGCGACGGTGATCCCGGTCAACTCCAACTCGGTCGCGATCGCGCTCGACCCGTTCCCGCACGCCGCCGCGTCGGCGGCAGCGCTGCTGGGTGGCCTGCAGCAGATCCTGGCCGGTGTCGTGGCCGCCGCGCTCTCAGCGAGCGGTCTCGACGCCGGAGTGGCGATGGGGCTGGGGATGCTGGCCTCCTCCGCCACCGGGTCGGTGCTGGTCCGCGTGGTCGTACGGCGCGCCGCGGAGCCCGCCACCGGCTGATCAGGCGGTCCGGCGGCGCAGCGTGGCCGACCCCAGCGCCAGGGCCACGGCGATGAACCCGACCAGCACCACGATGGGCTGGGTCAGGTCGGGCTCGGAGCTGGTGCTGACCGCGACCATGCCGTCCACGACGTAGGACAGCGGGAGCACGTCGGAGATCAAGGTGAGCGGCTCGCTCATCTGCTCGCGCGGCACGAGCAGCCCACAGAGCAGGAACTGGGGGAGCACGAACGCCGGCAGGAACTGCACGGCCTGGAACTCGGTCTGGGCGAAACCGCTGGCCAGCAGGCCGAGGGAGGTGCCGAGCAGCGCGGACAGCAACGCCAGCACGATCAGCTGCCAGGTCGCACCGGCGACGTCGAGCCGCCCGACCCAGAGCGCGAACCCGGTGGCCACCAGCGCCTGCACCACGGCGAGCAACCCGAAGGCCAACGCGTAGCCGAGCATGAAGTCCGCCTTGCCCAACGGGGTGGTGAGCAGCCGCTCCAGCGTCCCGGACTGGCGCTCGCGCAGGGTGGCGACGCTGGTCACGACGAACATCACCACCATCGGGAAGATCCCGAGCAGGGCCGGCCCGGCCCGGTCGAAGACATCGGTGCCGTCGTAGACCCAGGCGAGCAGCCCGATCAGCACGCAGGGCACCACGAGGATCAGGCCGATGGTGCGGTGGTCACCGCGCAGCTGGGCGAGCACCCGGCCGCAGGTCGCGAGGGTCAGACGCGGGCTCATGCCGGGTCCTGCTCGATCAGCTGCAGGAAGGCGGTCTCGGCATCGGTGCGGCCGGTGCGCTCCAGCAGGCTGGTCGGGGTCTCGTCGGCGAGCAGGCGGCCATCCCGCAGGAGCACGAGCCGGTCGCAGCGGGTGGCCTCGTCCATCACGTGGCTGGAGACCAGCAGGGTGCAGCCGGTGTCGGCCAGGTCGTGGAACATCTGCCACAGGTCGCGCCGCAGCACGGGGTCCAGCCCGACGGTGGGCTCGTCCAGGACCAGCAGGTCGGGCGATCCGATCAGGGCGGAGGCCAGGGAGACCCGGGACCGCTGCCCGCCGCTCAGGTCACGGACCCGGGCGTCGCGACGATCAGCGAGGTCGACCCGGTCGACGGCCGAGCGAGCTGCTGCCCGCGCGTCCGGCTCGCCGGCCAGACGAGCGAAGTAGGTGAGGTTGTCGAGCACCGTCAGGTCGGCGTAGACGCTCGGGGACTGGGTGACGTAGCCGATGCGCGAGCGCAGGGCGGGGGTGCCGGCTGGAGCGCCGAGCACGCTGATCTCACCGGACTCGACGACCTGGACGCCGACCACGGCGCGCATCAGGGTGGTCTTGCCCGAGCCGGACGGACCGAGCAACCCGGTGACCTGACCCGCGGACACCTCCAGGCTCAGGTCGGAGAGCACCTCGGCACCTCCCCGGACGACGCGGAGGTGGGAGATCGAGATCGCGACCCCGGTAGTTGATTTCATCACGTGATGAAATCTAGCGGCGCCGGCAGCCGCGGTCAAGGCGGGCAGGCTCACCAGCTGCCGGTGAGGTAGTGCTGCAGCACCGGTCCGACCTGCTCGACCAGCACCTCGACCTCGGCATCGGCGATGCCGGGGAAGCCCAGCACGTAGCGCGCCATGAGCAGACCCGCCACCTGGGTGACGGCCAGGGCGGCACGACCCTCCGGTGAGGCTGCGTCGCGGGAGCCGGACACCTCGGCGTCCTCGAGGCGTCGGGCGATCTGGGCGAGCACGGCGGTGGTGAGGAACTCGCGAAACGCGTCGGGCCCCTCGGGGCGCTCCGTCGCCGCGCGCAGCAGCAGCACCAGCCGCTCGCGTGCCGGCGGCGGGTCCCACGACTCGAGTGCGGTGCGCACGATCCGGCGCCCCAGGTCCTCCACCGGGCCGCTCGCCACGGCCTCCCGGATGCGGGCCGCAGGATCGACCGGCGACTCCATGGCCGCGGCGAACAGGGCCGACTTGCCCTCGAAGTAGTGGTGCACCAGGGCGGCGTCGACCCCCGCCCCCCGCGCCACCGCGCGCAGCGAGACCGCGGCGTACCCCTGGGAGGCGAAGAGCTCGCGCGCAGCCGCGACGATGGCGCCCTTGGTGTCCGCACCGGCAGGTCGGCGTCCCCGCGGTCGGGCACCGGTGGGCTCGCTCATGGTCCATATCCTGGCAGCCGCCGGGACGTGGCGTGTGAGGGTTGGTTGTGGCCTGGCATCGTGGGGTAGGTCCGGGTCGGACCGGCGCACCGCGCGCCTCCTGTGAGCAACGAAAGAGGATTCTCGATGAGCGACCACGAGCCCCTGAACGACGACGACATCACCACCGAGCCCCCGGAGCCGGGTGAGGACCCGGCGAGCTTCGGCGGCGCCGAGGACTCCACTGACGCCGACGGCACCGACGCCGATGCCACGGACGGCGACTCCACCGACGTGACCGACGGCGACTCCGGTGACGCCGACGGCACCGACGCCGATGCCACGGACGGCGACTCCACCGACGTGACCGACGGCGACTCCGGTGACGCCGACGGTGGGGACGCGGACGGCACCGACGCCTGAGCCGGCCTGCCCATGGACGCTCTGCACCTGCTCAGCGGTGACGCCCAGACCTTCCGCGAGAAGGTCTGGGCGTCCGAGGTGCTGCTGCACCACACCAGTCCGGAGGACCTGGTGGCCCTGCTGCGGCTGGACGACGTCGACACCCTGCTGACTTCCTCCGCCCTGCGCACGCCGACCGTGCGGGTGGTGCAGGACGGCAACGTGCTGCCGGGTTCGCGCTTCACCCGGCAGGCGACGCTGGCCGGGTCCTCGCTCAGCGGGTTGGTCGACGGGCGCAAGGTGCTGGGCCTGGTCGAGGGTGGCGCCACGGTCGTGCTCCAGGGACTGCACCGTTACTGGCCGCCGATCTCCGAGCTGGTCCGCAACCTCGAGCTGGAGCTGGGCCACCCGTGCCAGGCCAACGCCTACCTCACACCTCCGGGGGCACAGGGCTTCGCACGCCACAGCGACACCCACGACGTCTTCGTCTTCCAGACCTACGGCAGCAAGCGGTGGGAGATCGTCGAGGACGGCCAGGAGCGCGAGGTCGTGCTCGAGCCCGGCCTGTGCATGTACCTGCCCACCGGCACGCCCCACTCGGCGCGCAGCGAGCAGCAGACCTCGCTGCACGTCACGGTCGGGGTCAACCAGGTCACCGCCCGCGACGCGCTTCGTGCGGTGACCGACCGTCTGCTGCGCGACCCCCGCTTCGACCACGCGCTGCCGGCAGTGGATCCCACCGAGCCGGACGCCGCGGCGCAAGTCTTGGCCGACGCGTTGGGTGAGGCCCTCACCCAGTACGCCGACGGGCTCGGTGGGCTCGATCCGCGCGAGCTCGCCGCGGAGCGGGTCGAGCGCTTCCTGACCACGCGCACCCCGGCGATCGCCGGCGGGCTCACCGACCTCGCCGCCCTCGGCGAGCTGACCGACGACACCTGCCTCGAGCGCCGTCCGACCGCCGCCTGCGTGCTGCGCGAGGACGGTGGGCGGCTCCGGGTGCTGCTGGGCGACCGGGCGCTGAGCATGCCGGCCCGGCTCCGGCCGGCTCTGGAGCACGTCCGGGACGCGCAGGCGCTGCGCGCCGGTGACCTCGCCCCCTGGCTCGACGAGGCCAGCCGACTGGTCCTCATCCGTCGGCTGGTGCGGGAGGGTCTGCTCCGAGTTCGCGAGCGCCCGTGAGCGATCCGGCGTTCCGCTGCAGCGCGGCGAGCCGCGAGGAGGACGAGCCCGCCCTGGGCACGGCCTCGACGGTGCGGCGCTACCTGCTGCTGGAGGAGGCGGGCCCGTGGGGGATCAGCGCAGTGCGCGACTCGCGGCTCGATCCCGAGGTCAAGGCGCGACTCGAGGAGCTGGCGACCCAGCGGTCACTGCGTCCGCTCCTCGTCCGACGTCCTCGGGGGGTCCCCCGCGAGGACGGGGTACGGCTGTTCCACGTCGATGCCGTCTCGCGCCGGCTGCGCGCGACGACGCTGCCCGACGCCCGGGGGCTGCTGGAGACCGACCTGGACGACCTCCCCGAGGTGCCCGGGCCGTTGTTCGCGGTCTGCACCCACGGGCGCCACGACGCCTGCTGCGCCGAGCGCGGGCGGCCCCTCGCTGCGGCGATGGCACACGCGGACCCCGCCAGGACCTGGGAGGTCTCCCACATCGGAGGTGACCGGTTCGCGCCCAACGTGCTGGTGCTCCCCGGGGGCTGGTACTACGGCCGGCTGACCCCGACGGACGCCGCGGCCTTCGTGGCGGCACACCTCGACGGCCGGGTCGACCCGACCCACCTGCGCGGGCGCAGCGTGCACCCGTTCCCGGTGCAGGCGGCGGAGGTCCACCTGCGCCTCGAGCTCGGCGAGCTGGGCGAGGCCGCGGTCGAGCACGTGCGTACCCGTCGCGACGGTGCCGACCGGCTGGTCGACCTGATCGTGGCCGCACAGCCGTGGTCGGTCCGGGTGCGCCCGGCGCGCCGACCTGCCCGAGCGCTCACCTGCCGCGCCTCGGTCTGCTCGGAGGCGGTCGAGTGGCAGCTGGTCTCGCTGGAGAGGCAGGAGGTCGCGCGGTGAGGCTCCCCGAGCGTCTCTCACGTGCTCGACGAGGTCTCCGAGGGGTCGGAGAACAGATCGGGGCCGCTGGTCAGGGCGTCAGGCCGACGTACTTCACCGAGAGGTACTCCTCGATGCCCTCCAACCCGCCCTCGCGGCCGAAGCCGGAGTGCTTCACCCCGCCGAAGGGAGCCGCGGCGTTGGAGACGATGCCCTGGTTGACCCCCACCATGCCGTACTCCAGCGCCTCGGAGACGCGGATCACCCGACCCATGTCGCGGGTGTAGGCGTAGGCCACCAACCCGAACTCGGTGTCGTTGGCCATCTGCACCGCCGTGGACTCCTCCGAGAAGGTGGCGATGGGGGCGACGGGCCCGAAGATCTCCTCGCGCATCAGGTCGGCCTCCAGCGGCACGCCGGTGAGCACGGTGGGCTCGAAGAAGTAGCCGGCCTCGCCGGTGTCCTTGCCGCCGATGGCGACCTCGGCGCCCTTGTCCGCGGCGTCCTCGACGAGCGTGCGCACCTTGTCCCGCGCCGCGTCGTCGATGAGCGGACCGACGGTGACGCCGTCCTCGGTGCCACGCCCGACGATCTGCTCGCTCATCTTCTGCGTCAGCCGGGTACCGAACTCCTCCGCCACGGACTCGTGGACGAGGAACCGGTTGGCCGAGGTGCAGGCCTCACCCATGTTGCGCATCTTGGCGACCATGGCCCCCTCGACCGCGGCGTCGAGGTCGGCGTCCTCGAAGACGAGGAACGGAGCGTTGCCGCCGAGCTCCATCGAGATCCGCAGCAGCTGCTCGGAGGACTGCTCCATCAGCTTCTTGCCGATGCCGGTCGAGCCGGTGAAGGTGAGCTTGCGCAGCCGGGGGTCGCTGATCAGTCGCCCCATGACCTCGCCGGTGCGGCTGGTGGTCACCACGTTGAGCACGCCGTCGGGCACGCCGACCTCGCGCAGCACGTCGGCCAGGCGCAGCATGGTCAACGGAGTCTGCTGGGCAGGCTTGACCACCATCGTGCAGCCGGCAGCGATGGCAGGCCCGATCTTGCGGGTGCCCATGGCCAGCGGAAAGTTCCACGGCGTGATCATCAGCGTGGGGCCCACCGGCTGACGCATCGTCATCACCCGGCTCGCACCGTCGGGCGACATCGCGAACCGGCCGTGCACGCGTGCGGTCTCCTCGGAGAACCACCGGAAGAACTCGTTGCCGTAGGTCACCTCGCCGCGCGACTGCGCCAACGGCTTGCCCATCTCGAGGGTCATCAGGTAGGCGAACTCCTCGGCCCGCTCGTTGACCAGCTCGAAGGCGGATCGCAGCAGCTCGGCCCGCTCGCGCGGCGGCGTGGCAGCCCAGTCCGCCTGCGCCGCGCACGCAGCGTCGAGTGCGGCGACACCGTCGTCGACCGTCCCGTCGGCGACGGTGGCGAGGGTCTGGCCGGTGGCAGGGTCCTCGACCTCGATGGTCGAGCCGTCGGAGGACTCGCGCCAGGTCCCCTCGACGTAGAGACCGGTGCTGACCTTGCTCAGGACGTCGGCTTCGTTCATGTGCTCCAACCTAGGACGGACGTGGATGAGGAACGAGCGGGTGGCTCGGGAGGAGGACTACCCCGAAACCGCGTCGGCCAGTGCCTTCTCGAAGATGTCGAGTCCCTCGCGCAGCAGGTGGTCCGGCGCGGTGAGCGGCGGCAGGAAGCGGAACACGTTGCCGTAGGTGCCGCAGGTCAGCGTCACCAGGCCCTCCTGGTGGCACCGGGTGTTGACTGCCGCGGTGAGCGCAGGGTCGGGGGTGAGCGCCGCGCTGCCGTCGGTGAGCTCGACGGCGAGCATCGCGCCCCGTCCCCGGACCTCGGCGATCTGGTCGTAGCGCCCGGCGAGCGCGGAGAGCCGCTCACCGAAGATGGCCTCGATCTCGCGGGCCCGAGCGCACAGGTCCTGCTGCTCCATCGTCTCGATGGCGCCGAGGGCGGCGGCGCAGGCCACCGGGTTGCCGCCGTAGGTGCCCCCGAGGCCGCTGGGGTGGACGGCGTCCATGAGCTCGGCGCGCCCGGTCACCGCGGCCAGGGGCAACCCGCCGGCGATGCCCTTGGCGGTGGTGACGAGGTCCGGCACCACTGCCTCGTGCTCGCAGGCGAACCAGTCACCGGTGCGGCAGAACCCGGTCTGGATCTCGTCGGCGACCAGGAGGATGTCGTGCTCGGCGCAGAAGTCGGCCACCCGGCGCAGCCAGCCCTCGGGTGGGACGACGAAGCCGCCCTCGCCCTGGATCGGCTCGATCACCACCGCCGCGCAGTTGCTCTCCCCGACCTGGGTGTGGACCACGTCGACGAACGCCGCGTAGGCCTCCTCGGCGCAGGCCTGTGCCCCGCCGCGCCACCGCAGCGGGTAGGCCATGGGGGCTCGGTACACCTCGCCGGCGAAGGGCCCGAAGCGGTGCTTGTAGGGAAGGTTCTTGGCGGTCAGGGCCATCGTGAGGTTGGTCCGGCCGTGGTAGGCGTGCTCGAAGGCGACCACGGCCTGGCGCCCCGAGACGTGGCGGGCGATCTTGACCGCGTTCTCGACCGCCTCCGCGCCGGAGTTGAACAGCGCACTGCGCTTCTCGTGGTCCCCGGGGGTGAGCCGGGCCAGCGCCTCGCAGACCGCGACGTACTCCTCGTAGGGCGAGACCATGAAGCAGGTGTGGGTGAAGTCAGCGACCTGGCGCTGCACGTGGTCGACGACGGCGGGTGCGGCGTGCCCGACGCCGGTGACCGCGATGCCGGAACCGAAGTCGATCAGCTGGTTGCCGTCGACGTCGACCAGGATGCCGCCCTCGGCGCGCTCGACGTAGCAGGGCAGGGCGACGCCGACCCCCGCGGCCACGGCTCGGGTCTTGCGCTCGTGCAGCTCCTCCGAGCGGGGGCCGGGGAGTCGGGTGAGGATCTTGCGCTGCTGGTCGACCTGCATGCCTTCATGATGGATTCAGGGCGCCGGACTGTCCAGGGCGACGTTTCCGCGTGAACTCCTCGGCGATGACAACGGATTCCGTTGCCGTGACCGGGGCGTGCGTTGGGGTTGCGTGGCCGGGGGAGAATGGCCCGCATGGGAGCGGGGAGGCCGGGGAGAGCGGCTCGGCACGGGCAGGCACGACGCGTGGTCGCTGCCGCGGCGGTGGTGGCGGTGCTCACGCCTCTGGCGGCTTGCGACGGTGGCCCCCTCGACGAGATCGACGGAGCCTCGGCGGAGCAGAAGGACGCCGACGCCGGCTCAGGTGGCTCCGGTGCGAGCGGCCAGGGTCAACCGGTCTCCTTCGCTGTGGACGACCCCGGTCCCTTCCAGCCTCCGCTGGAGCGCTCCGACGTGCTGATCTCCGCCTCCGAGACCTTGCCGCAGGGCCTGGTGTCGAAGATCGACCGGATCAAGGGCGTCCGGGCGGTCACCGCGTTCTCGATGGCCTCGATCTCGGTCAACGGTCGGACCCTGAGCGTCGGCGCCGTCGACCCGTCGCAGTTCCGCAGGTTCACCCCCGTCGACTCGGCCAAGGCGCAGTTCGTCTGGGACCGTGTCGCGGGGGGTGAGGTCGCCGTGGACCCCTCGGTCGACAAGAAGATCATCGACAAGGGCGACATGATCAAGCTCGGCACCCGCAAGAAGGCCCCGGCGGTGCACGTGGGTGCTTTCGCGCCGCTGGCGCAGCGCCGAGAGGGGCTCGAGACCGTGCCGGTCGCCGGGGTGGTGGTGAACCGCAAGCGGGGGGAGCAGATCGGGCTCCCGGAGCGCAACGCCCTGCTGGTGAGCACCACCGTGACGCCCTCGACCTTGAAGAAGCAGATCAAGGGGGCGCTGCCGCCGAAGACGACCTTCCAGAACCTCGCGCTCGAGCTGGGCGGTGCCAGCCAGACCGCGGTGCTGGCCGGCACCTCGGTCTCCGACGCGATCGGCAAGTTCACCTACACCAACGGGCCCGACGGCACGGTGAAGCCGCAGCAGAGCTGGGTCAACGAGTACATCCGCACCGAGGAGGTGCCGATCCTCGGCACCGTGACCTGCAACAAGGCGTTCCTCGTGCAGTTCCGTGCGGCGCTCAACGAGATCGTCGAGCGGGGACTGGCCTCCAAGATCCATGCCGACGAGTACGCCGGCTGCTACTACCCGCGCTACATCAACCGCGACCCCGCCTATGGTCTCTCGCTTCACTCCTGGGGGATCGCGGCCGACCTCAACGTGCCCGGCAACCTGCGGGGCACCAAGGGTGAGATGGACCGGACCGTCGTCAAGATCATGAAGAAGTGGGGCATGGCGTGGGGCGGCGACTGGAACTACACCGACCCGATGCACTTCGAGCTCGACCGCATCGTGCGTGTTCGCTGAGCCTCGGCACCTGTAGCCGCGGCCAGCCACGCAGACGCGAACGAGGGGCCGTGGTTTCCCACGACCCCTCGTTCTGTTTTCGACCGACCGGTCCGGCCCTTGGACACCAGCCGGCCGAAACCGGGGATCAGCCCTGCGGCATCATGACCTCGTCGATGAGGTAGACCGTCGCGTTGGCGGTCTGCACGCCACCGCAGATCACGTTGGCGCCGTCAGCCTTGAGGTTGTCGCCCTCGCCGGTCACCTTGACGGTGTCGCCCTGGACCGTCTTCAGGTCCTGACCCGCGATCTCGTCGGGGGTCATCTGACCGGGCACCACGTGGTAGGTGAGGATCGAGGTCAGCTGGTCGGCATTGGCGGGCTTGGCCAGCGAGTTGAGAGCCGACTTGGGCAGCTTGGCGAAGGCGTCGTCGACCGGCGCGAAGACGGTGAACTCGTCACCGTTCAGCGTGTCGACCAGGTTCACCTCCGGGTTGAACTGGCCCGAGACGGTGGCGGTCAGGGTCTTGAGCAGCGGGTTGTTGCCTGCGGCGACCGCGACCGGGTCCTGGGCCATGCCCTCGACGGAGCCGTCGCCGTCCGGAACGGCCTCGGCGTAGTCCTGGCAGCCGGGGCCGACCAGGTTGCCGGCCGCGTCCATGGACTCGCTGGTCTCAGTGGACTCCGGGGTGCTGGCCTCGTCAGCGGAGCTGGAGGTGCTGTCGTCGCTGCCGCAGGCCGCGGTCGTACCGACGGCGACGAGCACCGTGGCCGTGACGGCAAACTTCTTGATGGAGCGCATGGTGTTGCTTTCCCTTCGATCGGGTGTTCGTGCCGTTCTTTACAACCCGGGGTTCGATCCCGGGTGAGCTGTGGATTGGCGTCATTACGAAGAAATCTTCTTGTATGAATGACAAGACTGTGATCACGGGTGGATCAGCTGACCGTGACGGTCACGCTGTGCCAGCCGGTCGAGCCGTTGGGGGCGATCGGTGCGCGTTCACCGGTCTGCACCGTGCCCGCGCTGTCCGTCGCTCGCACCTCGAGCTGGTGGTTGCCGGAGTCGGCATCCCACTCGAAGACCCACTGACGCCAGGTGTTCTCGTTGTCCGCGGCTCCGAGACGGGCCTCCTGCCACGGGCCACCGTCGATGCGGACCTCCACCTGCTGGATCCCGGTCGCCTGTGCCCAGGCGACCCCGGCCACCGCGGTGCGGCCCTTCTTCAGCTGGGCGAACGAGCCGGGGACGTCGATGCGGCTGGAGAGCTTGATCGGCGCCTGCGCCGAGTAGCCGCGGGTGGTCCAGTAGGCCTTGAAGTCAGCGAACCGGGTGACCTCGAGATCGGTCAGCCACTTGGTGGCCGAGACGTAGCCGTAGAGCCCGGGGGTCACCATCCGGGCGGGGAAGCCGTGGATCAGGGGGAGCGGCTCGCCGTTCATCCCGACCGCGATCAGCGCCTCGTTCTTGTCGTCCATCAGGCGCCCCAGCGGCGTGCCGACGGTGAAGTCGTCATAGCTCGTCGACTTGACCGCGTCGGCGTCCGAGGACACCCCGGCGCGCTCGAGCAGTCGGCGCGTGGGGACCCCGAGCCAGGTGGCGTTGTCCATCAGCTCACCGCCGACCTGGTTGGAGACGCAGGTCATGGTGATGCGTCGCTCGACGAGGTCCTCGGCCAGGAGGTCCTCGTAGGACAGCTCCAGCTCCTGCTCGACCATGCCGGTGACGCGGAGCCGCCAGCTGTCGATCGGGACGTCGGGCACCCGGAGCGCGGTGTCCACGCGGTAGAAGTCCTCGTTGCTGCTGATGTAGGGCGTGACCCCGTCGACGCCGACCTCGACGCCCTGCGGCACCGGCGGAGCGGGGACGGCCGGGGAGGGCAGGGTGATGCCGGCGCGGGCGGCAGCGGCCTCGAGGCCGCCGTAGATCCGCGAGAGGGTGCCCCCGACGGCGGCGACTCCGGCCACGGCCGCGGCGGTGAGGATGAACTTGCGACGCTCCCATCCACCGGTCTCCTCGTCGGCCCTCTGCCCAGAGTCGGCGCGCGAGAGCGCGGCGGAGCCGGGCAGCGCGGCGAGCAGCACGACGAGCGAGCCGATGGAGACCACGCCGAGGACGAGCGCAGGAAGCAGTCGGAGGGCCACCCCGGCCGCGGCACTGCGGTCGAAGACCATCGCCAGGCCCGCGACCACGGTGAGCAGCGCGAACCCGCCGACCGCGACGCGGGGACGCCGACGGCCGATGACGCCCAGCACTGCGGCCACCAGGGCCAGGGTGGCGCCGATCCCGCTCAGCAGGACGATCTTGTCGGAGTCGCCGAACGTCTCGATCGCGAACTCCTTGAGCGGGCGCGGGGTCTCGTCGATCGCCCGGTTGCCAACCGCGAGGTAGGGCCCGGTGACCCCGGACAGCAGGGCGGTCAGCCCCTCGGCGGCCAAGAGCCCTGCTCCTGCTGCCAGCAGCCCGCTGAGAGCGCCGAGCCCCGCGGGACCCAGGCGGCGTCGCCACGTCGTCATGCGTTGTCCCGTGGACCTGCGCCCGGTGACGTCCGAGTCCGTCGTCGTCTCGCTCATGGGGGTGGTTCGGGGGCGGGGGTGGCACAGATGGGTCGTGGACGCTCGGGTGGCACCCACGGGCATACTCGGCGGATGCGATCGGTGCGAGTGACCACCCTGGACGGACCCCGCGCGGTGACGGTGGAGGAGGTGCCGGAGCCGACGCCCGGCGAGGACGACGTCCTGGTCGAGGTCAAGGCGCTCGGGATCTCCTGGCCCGATCTGCTCCAGACCAAGGGGGAGTACCAGCTCACGCCGGACCTGCCGTTCCAGCTCGGCGTCGACATCGCCGGAGTGGTCCGTTCGGCTCCCGGGTCGAGCGGATTCGAGGCAGGCGACCGCGTCGCGTGCGTGATGCCGTTCGGCGGGGGTGGCGACCTGGTGGCGGCGAACGCCGACGGGGTCTTCCCCTTGCCGGAGGAGCTGTCCTTCGAGCAGGGGGCCGCGCTCCCGATGAACTACCTGACCGCGGAGTTCGCACTGGCGACCCGAGCCGGCCTGCGGCCCGAGGAGACGGTGCTGGTCCACGGTGCCGCCGGCGGGGTCGGCACGGCGTCGATCCAGGTGGCCAAGGGGCTCGGGGCGCGGGTGCTCGCGGTCGCCTCCAGCGAGGAGAAGCGCGAGCTCGCCCGCTCCGCGGGAGCCGACGAGGCGATCCCGGTCGAGGGCTTCCGCGAGGCGGTGACGGGGCTGACCGACGGACGCGGCGTCGACGTGGTGGTCGACGTCGTGGGTGGTGACCTGATGACCGACTCGCTGCGCTCCCTGGGCACCGAGGGGCGGTTGCTGGTCATCGGCTTCACCGCCGGGGGGATCCCGGCGGTCAAGGTCAACCGGCTGCTGCTCAACAACATCGACGTGCGCGGCGTGGGCTGGGGTGCCTATGCGATGGTCCGCCCCGGCTACATGCGCGCGCAGTGGGACCGGCTGGTGCCGATGATGCAGGCCGGCACGATCGCCCCGCCCATCGGGGCGACGTGTCCGGTCGAGGACGTCGCGCAGGCCCTGACCGCGATGGAGGAGCGGCGCACCCTGGGCAAGTCGGTGGTGACCTTCTAGCTGCCGGCTGGTTCAGTCGGCGAGCAGGTCGTGGGTCTCGGGCCGGGAGTCCATGTACTTGCGCAGGAACGGGCACGTGGGGGCGATGTTCACGCCGCGCTCGCGCGCGACCTCCATGACGCCGGCGGCGAGCTCCTTGCCGTAGCCCAGCCCCGAGTACTCCTCGAAGGTCTCGGTGTGGTGGAACGACCAGGTGCCGTCCTGGCACACCTCGTAGGCGGAGAAGCCGACGAGCTTGCCGTCGACGTGCGCGTCGACGCGGCTGAGCTCCTGGTTGAGGGTCGTGGTGAGGCCGCCGGTGGGGGGCGCCGAGACGGTGGCGTCGGAAGTCTGCATGGGTCAACGCTAGGTCAGAGGTGGGTGCGAACCCAGCAGGTGTGACGCGCCCGACATCGGGCGCCCTCTCCGGGTCGCGAGGTCCTTGACCAGACCCGGTCCACGACCGAAAATATTGTCACTGCGACGCGCCGGCGCCGCAGGTTGGCCACCAGCGGGGCGCGGGCTCCGAGCAGGAGGGCATGACCATGGCACGGCGGACGGTCGACTACGAGAAGGTCGGCGACGACTACCTCGACCAGCGCAAGCTCAAGAGCGGCGCCGCGGGGTGGGTGCTGCTCGCCGGCCTCGGGGTCGCCTACGTGATCTCCGGAGACTTCGCGGGGTGGAACTTCGGCCTCGACGAGGGTGGCTGGGGCGGTCTCCTGATCGCGGCCGTGCTCATGGGGATCATGTACACCTGCATGACCTTCGGCCTCGCCGAGATGTCGTCCTCCCTCCCGGTCGCCGGAGCGGGGTACGCCTTCGCCCGCCGTGCCCTGGGCCCCCTCGGTGGGTTCGCCACCGGCATGGCAGTGCTCATCGAGTACGCCGTGGCGCCCGCCGCGATCGCGGTGTTCATCGGGGGCTACGTCGAGGCGCTGGGGCTCTTCGGTCTCACCAACGGCTGGCTGGTCTACGCGATCGCCTACGCGATCTTCATCGGAGTCCACCTGTACGGCGTGGGCGAGGCACTGAAGCTGATGTTCGGCATCACCGCGATCGCGGTGGTGGCGCTGCTGGCGACGGTGATCGGTCTGCTGCCGGAGTTCTCCTTCTCCAACCTGACCAACATCACCCCCGATCCCAATGCGGCGATGTCGAGCGACTTCCTGCCCTACGGCATCGCGGGTGCGGTCGCGGCGCTGGTCTACGGCATCTGGTTCTTCCTGGCGATCGAGGGCGTGCCGCTGGCCGCCGAGGAGTCCTCGGACCCGGCCAAGGACATGCCGAAGGGGATCATGGTCGGGATGGGCACGCTGCTGCTCTTCTGCGTGCTGATCCTCTTCATCGTCCCGGGGGCCGCCGGTGCGGAGGCGATCCGGACCTCGGACAACCCGCTGCCGCAGGCGATCCGCACCGCACTCGGCGGCGACTCGGTGCTGGCCGACTTCGTGAACTACGCCGGGTTGGCGGGGCTGATCGCCAGCTTCTTCTCGATCATCTTCGCCTACTCGCGCCAGCTCTTCGCGCTGTCCCGGGCCGGTTACCTGCCGAAGATCCTCTCGCTCACGAGCGGACGCAGCACGCCCTGGGTGGCGCTCCTGGTGCCCGGCACGATCGGCTTCCTGCTGGCCGGGATCACCAAGGACGGCGCGCTGATGATCAACATCGCGGTCTTCGGCGCCACGGTCTCCTACGTGCTGCTGAACCTGAGCCACATCATGCTGCGTCGCCGCGAGCCCGACCTCGAGCGGCCCTACCGCACACCCGGAGGCGTGGCCACCACGGGCGTGGCGCTGGTGCTCAGCGTGGTCGCGGTCATCGCGACGTTCTTCGTCGACGAGAAGGCGGCCGGCATCACGGCCCTGGTGTTCGTGGCGGCGCTGGCCTACTTCTGGTTCTACAGCCGCCACCACCTGGTGCACTCGGCCCCCGAGGAGGAGTTCGCGGCCATCGAGGAAGCAGAGTCGCATCTCCACTGACGAGGCGCCGGACCTGCCCGAGGGGCTCTCGGCGCGGGCGCTGCGACCCGAGGACGCTCAGGCGGTGTACGAGGTGATGCGCGCCGCCGAGGCCCACGACCTCGGGGCGCCGGAGATCGAGCTCGCCGACATCGTCGGCGACTGGCAGCGGCCCAGCTTCGACGTCGCGGCCAGCACCATGGGCGTCTTCGCCGGGGACCGCCTGGTGGCCTACGCCGAGCTGACGAGTCCGCGGCGCGCCGACGCCGCCGTCCATCCCGATCACCGTCGTCGCGGGATCGGGACGGCGTTGGCCGCCTGGGTCAGGCGAACCACGCGCGAGCGTGGTTCGTCGCGCGTCGGTGGCCCCGTTCCGCAGGGAAGCGACGGTGACCGGCTGCTCGCCTCGTTGGGGTACGACGTGGCCTGGGAGTCCTGGATCCTCGAGCTTCCGCCCGGTGCGGAGATCGAGCCGCAGCCCGTGCCCGACGGCTACCTGATCCGCACCGCGGAGGGCGAGGCGGACCATCGCGCGGCGTGGGAGGTGCTCGAGGACGCGTTCCTGGAGTGGGCGGACCGCCCCCGGGACCCCTTCGAGGACTTCGTGGCCGAGGTGATGCAGCGCCCCGGGTTCGAGCCGTGGCACCTGCGTCTGATGACCGGTCCGGACGGGGAGGCCGTCGGCGCCTGCCACCTCGTGCACAGCGTGGAGCACCCCGAGGTGGCCTACGTGCAGAGCCTCGGCGTGCGTGCCGACCAGCGCCGACGTGGGCTGGCTCGCGCGCTCCTCGTCGACGCCTTCGGCAACGCCCGCGAGGCCGGCGCCTCGCGTTCGGAGCTCAACACCGACACGCGGACCGGTGCGCTGGGGCTCTACGAGCACGTCGGGATGCGGGTGCGAGCCACCTGGGTCCACCGGGCGATCTCCCTGTGAGCGACCAGAAAGCCTGATCCAGAGGTTTGCCGCGACCCCTGTCGAGGGTTCCACAGGCGAGGTGCGGCGTGTCGAGCGGATCCGTGGCCGGGGCCGCTTGCCGCAACCGATTTCGTCGTCGGGACCGCCCCGGTGGGCCCTACCGACGCGTAACCTCGCCGCCCCGGCGGCGTTGTCGAGCCAGGAACTCACCCCGTCCCTGGCTCGAGGAGACCCACATGCGTCCCCCCTCCCTCCGCTCGATCACGCGTCGCCCCCTGGCGACCACAGCACTGGCGGGGGCGGCGCTGGGCGCCTCCCTCCTGAGCGCACCACTCGGCACGGCCAGTGCCGCCGGTGACTCCGGCGAGGCCTTCCGCCCCTCGCTGGTCGAGGTCAGCACTCCCGACCGTGACTCGCGCGAGCGGGTCGTCGAGTCCGGCCTCGACGTCACCGAGCACTACGGCCACGACGACGTCCAGGTGGTGGTCCACTCTGCCGCCGACCAGGCGATCCTCGAGGCGCTCGAGGCGAAGGGACTCGAGTCCACCCCGGTCATCGAGGACCTGCTGGAGCGTCGCCGGCAGGTCTCGGCCGCCAACGAGGCCTACGCCGAGCGCACCGCTCGCTCGCCGCTGCCCTCGGGGCGCACCTGGTACCGCACCCTCGAGGACTACAACACCGAGATGAGCGCCCTGGCGAAGAAGCGCCCGGCCATCGCCAAGCGCTTCGAGCTGCCGCTCACCAGCGTCGAGCAGCGCAGCATCTACGGCATCGAGATCGGCAGCGACGTGCGTCGGGCCCAGTCGGGCCGGCCGACCTTCCTGCTCATGGGCGTCCACCACGCCCGCGAGTGGCCCTCCGGTGAGCTCGCGATGGAGTTCGCCACCGAGCTGGTGAACAAGTTCGGCAAGAACGACCGGATCACCCGGTTGCTGAAGAAGGCCCGCGTCATCGTGGTCCCGGTGGTCAACGTCGACGGCTTCGACCTCTCGCGCACCGACGGCGAGTACGTCGACCTGCGCGAGGCCAACGAGTCCGACCCGCTGGAGGGCACCACGAGCGTGCTCGCCACTCCCGGTCAGGCCTACAAGCGCAAGAACTGCCGTCCGGCGCCGGGCGCCTCGCTCCCCGCTCCCGGCAGCTGCCGCGCCAGCCTGGCCAGCCCCGGTGGCTACGGGATCGGGGTCGACCTGAACCGCAACTACGGCGGCTTCTGGGGCGGCCCAGGTGCCTCGGACAACCCGGCGGACCCCACCTACTGGGGTGAGGGCCCGATCTCGGAGCCGGAGACCCAGAACATCCAGCAGCTGGTCAGCGAGCGTCAGGTGACGATGCTGATCTCCAACCACACCTTCTCCAACCTGGTGCTGCGCCCCAACGGCGTCAACCCGAACACCGAGGGCCCCGACGGGAAGCCGGTCGGCAACGCTCCCGACGAGGGCGCGCTGAAGAAGCTGGGTGCGCGGATGTCGGCGCAGAACGGCTACCAGAACATCCACGGCTGGCAGCTCTACGACACCACCGGCACCACCGAGGACTGGTCCTACAACGCCACCGGCGGCTTCGGCTACACCTTCGAGATCGGCCCCAACGAGTTCCACCCGCCCTACGAGGAGGTCGTCGAGGAGTACCTCGGCGCCGGGAAGTACCAGGGCAAGGGCAACCGCGCGGCGTACCTGATCGCGCTGGAGCACGCGGTCGACACCCGCTACAGCGGCGTGCTGACCGGCACGGCGCCCCGAGGCGCCGTCGTCCGGCTGACCAAGACCTTCCAGTCCCCGACCTGGGAGTCCTCCTTCGAGGACCACCTCGACAGCTTCGTCAAGATCGGCCGCAACCGGAAGCTGAGCTGGATCGTGAACCCCTCGACCCGCCCGGTGGTGCGCTCGCGCACCTACCAGCAGGTCGCCGAGACCCCGTTCGAGGAGAAGCAGGTCACCGGTGGCCCGGTGGCGCCGAACGAGTACGAGGACACCGAGCTCAGCTTCGGCTCGGCGACCGACGTCATGGAGATCGACCTGACCTGGGACACCCCCGACGACCTGGACCTCGAGGTCTACCGCAAGAAGTCCGGCGGCGGCCTGGAGCAGGTCGCCAGCTCGGGCAACCTGCCGGGCGAGAAGGAGCACACCACGCTCTTCGAGGCCGGTGCGGGGACCTACGTCTTCCGGGTCATCAACTACTCCTCGGTGGCGCCGGAGTACACCCTCGACGTCGCCCGCTTCGACTCGGTGACCAAGCGCACCCCTGGCAAGCGTGAGACCTACACCCTCACCTGCGAGAAGAAGGGCAAGGTCCTGCAGCGCTCGCAGGTCTTCATCGGCCGAGGGCAGGAGAAGCGGGTCGACCTGGCCCAGTGCCGCCGGCGCTGGTGACGCGCCGGCCACGGACGCGTCGGCGGCTCCGGGGAGCCAGGGAATCCCCGGAGCCGCCGGCGGTTTGACGGTCGTGGCGGCGGGCTAGGCTCGCCGCCATGACCATTCTCGACGACGCCCGTGAGGGGATGGATCCGCAGGTCCGCCCCCAGGACGACCTCTTCGGCCACGTCAACGGCCAGTGGCTCGCCACGGCCGAGATCCCGGCTGACCGTGCCGGGTGGGGCGCCTTCACGATGCTCGCCGAGCAGGCCGAGCAGCACGCGCGCGAGATCATCGAGGAGTGCGAGGCAGGCGCCGATGCCGAGCCGGCCGGCTCCACGGTGCAGCAGATCGGGCACCTGTTCCGATCCTTCATGGACCAGGAGCGTGTCGAGGCGCTCGGCACGGAGCCGATCGCCGAGGATCTCGCGACGATCGCGGGTGTCACCGACCACGCCGGGCTGGCGTCCTACATCGGGCGACGCGAGCGCCAGGGCGGTGGCGGGTTCTTCGGAGCCTACGTCGACACCGACGACAAGGACTCCGACCGCTACCTGGTCAACCTGGTCCAGGGCGGCCTGGGGCTCCCCGACGAGTCGTACTACCGCGAGGAGAAGTTCGCCGAGATCCGCGAGGCCTACCTCGCCTACCTGACGCGGATGTTCGAGCTGACCGGTGCCCACTACGGCGAGGATGCGGCGCAGTCCGCCTCGCTGGTGATGGAGCTGGAGACCCGCCTCGCGGAGGGCCACTGGGAACGCTCGGAGACCCGTGACGTGCTCAAGGCCTACAACCTGCGCACCTACGACGAGGTCAAGGCCCTGGCGCCCGAGTTCGCCTGGGACGAGTACGCCGCCGCGCTCGGAGCCCAGGAGCACACCCTGGCGCAGGTGGTGGTGCGCCAGCCGAGCTTCTTCGAGCACCTCTCGGCCGTGCTGGGCGCCACCGACCTGGCGTCCTGGAAGGCCTGGGCCAGCGCGAAGGTGATCCGAGGCGCGGCGCCGTACCTGGGCAGCGACCTGGTGGAGACCAACTTCGACTTCTACGGCCGCACCCTCTCGGGCACCCCTGAGCTGCGGGCGCGGTGGAAGCGAGGAGTGGGGTTCGTCGAGGGGTGTGTGGGCGAGGCCGTCGGCGAGATCTACGTCCAGCGGCACTTCCCGCCGGCCAGCAAGGCCGCGATGGACGACCTGGTCGCCCACCTGCTCGAGGCCTACCGCCGCAGCATCACCGACCTCGACTGGATGACCGAGAAGACCAAGCAGCGGGCCTTCGACAAGCTGCGGACCTTCCGGCCCAAGATCGGGTACCCCGAGCGGTTCCGCGACTACTCCTCGATCCGGGTCGACCCCGAGGACCTGATCGGCAACGCCCGGCGGGCCGCGGAGTTCGAGCACGACCGGCAGCTGGCCAAGATCGGGTCGCCGGTCGACCGCGACGAGTGGCTGATGCTGCCGCAGACCGTCAACGCCTACTACAACCCGGGGATCAACGAGATCTGCTTCCCCGCGGCCATCTTGCAGCGGCCGTTCTTCGACGCCGAGGCCGACGACGCAGAGAACTACGGTGGCATCGGGGCCGTCATCGGCCACGAGATCGGACACGGCTTCGACGACCAGGGCTCGGAGTACGACGAGCACGGCAACCTCAACGAGTGGTGGAGCGAGGCCGACAAGGCGGCGTTCAAGCAGCGGGCCGACAAGCTGATCGCGCAGTACGACGGACTGAGCCCGCGTGCCCTGCCGGACGAGCAGGTCAACGGGGCGCTGACCGTGGGGGAGAACATCGGCGACCTCGGCGGGCTCACGATCGCCCACAAGGCCTACGTGATCAGTCGCGAGGGTGAGGGCGTGCCCGAGCGCGACGGGCTGACCGGGTCGCAGCGGCTGTTCCTCAACTGGGGCTACGTGTGGCGCTCGAAGTACCGCAACGAGCTGATGCTGCAGCTGCTCACCGTCGACCCGCACTCTCCGCCGGAGTTCCGCGCGAACATCGCGCGCAACCTCGAGGAGTTCCACGACGCCTTCGGCACCATGCCGGGTGACGGGCTGTGGCTCGAGCCCGACGAGCGGGTCCGGATCTGGTGACTCACCGGAAGGCAGGGGTGATGCGCGTACTCGTCACCGGCGCCGCGGGCAGCATCGGCCGGGTCGTCGTCCCTGGGTCTGGTCGCGCACGGCCACGAGCCGGTGGGCCTGGACCGGGTGGAGCGACCTGGTGACCTCGACGTCGCCTGGCACCGGGCCGACGCCGCGGACCCGTCCGCGGTGGCGGCGGTGTTCGCCGAGGAGGATCTCGACGCGGTGGTGCACCTGGCCGGCCACCCCGACGAGGCGCCGCTGCCGGACTCCCTGGTCTCGCACGTGCACACCACGGCGGCGCTGCTCGACGCGATGCTCACCCACGGCGTCGCACGGTTCGTCTATGCCTCCTCCAACCACGCGGTCGGGATGACCCCGCGGGCCGAGCGGGTCGGCGTCGAGGTGCGACCTCGGCCCGACACCTTCTACGGCGTCGGCAAGGTGGCCGCCGAGGCGGTGATGTCGCTCTACGCCGACCGCCACGGCATCGACGCGGTCTCCTGCCGGATCGGCTCGTTCCTGCCGCGACCCGAGACCCGCCGCAACCTGTCGACCTGGCTCTCCCACGACGACTGCGTGCGCATGGTGGTGGCGTCGCTGACCGCGCCCACCCCGGGCTTCGCGGTGCTCTACGGCATCAGCGCCAACACCCGCGCGTGGTGGGACCTCGAGCCGGGGCGACGGCTCGGCTACGAGCCGCAGGACGACGCCGAGGAGTGGGCCGACTCGTTGTCCGAGCGACCCGACGACGAGGCGGAGGCCGCGCGCGTCGGCGGTCCCTTCGCCGGCCCGGAGTTCACCCGGCCCGCCTTCTGACTCGACGCGCGGACCCATGTCGCGCCGCCGTCGGACGGCCTGAACATCGGACAAACCGGGCGCGTCTCAGTATCGTGAGGTGCGCTTCCGGTGCCCTCCGGGGGCCGTGGTCGTTGCGAAGGAGACCCACCATGCGACGCTCAGCCCTGCGCGCGCTCACCGCGTCGCTGGTCATCACCGGTGCTGGCGCCATGCCGGCCGCCGCCATCGTCGGAGGTGCGCCTGACGACGGCGCCCACCCGATGGTCGGCCTGATGGTGGCCCAGGACGAGGCGGGAAACCCGTTGTGGCGCTGCTCGGGGTCGCTGGTCTCGGCCACCGGTCTCGTCACCGCCGGCCACTGCACCAGCGACGATGCGGGCGGCTCGGTGGCCCACGTCGAGGTGTTCTTCGACGAGGACGTCGACACCGACCCCGAGTTCCGGGGCGCGTTGGCGGCCGGTGACCCCACGCCGTGCACGCGCGACGACGGTTCGCGGATCGAGGGCTACCCGTGCACCGGCGACGTCTCCGGGCAGGCCTACACCCACCCTGAGTACGACCCGGCCGACTTCGCCCTGCGTGACCTCGGGGTCGTGGTGCTCGACGAGCCGTGGGTGGTGTCGCAGTACGCCGAGCTGCCGGCCCCTGGGGCCTTCGACTCGTGGACCTCCAACCAGAAGCGGTCCTTCACCGTCGTGGGCTACGGGGTGGCGAAGCAGTACGGAAAGGGTGCATCCGGGCGCGTGGTGGTGGACAACGACCGCCGGGTCGCCGACACCACGCTGAAGGCGATCAACAAGAACAAGACCGGTGACCACTCCTTCGAGGTCAGCAACAACAAGTCGGGCGGCACCTGCGGCGGTGACTCCGGTGGCCCGACGTTCGTCGAGGACGGACTCGTGGTCGCCGGTGTGACGTCCTACTCCGTGAGCCAGAACACCTGCGGGGGCACGGGCGGGGCCTACCGCCTCGACCGCGCGGAGGACCGGCCCTGGCTCGAGACCGCTCTGGCAGGCACGCTCGCCACCTGACCTGTTGACACCGTCATGCCCCGCGGTGTCCTATTTCTCCGAGTTGCGTGTCCCGTCCCCGCCCCAAGGAGAACCCACCGTGCGACGTGCCCCCCTTCTCGCGCTGACGGCTGCTGCGAGCCTCGCCGCCGTCACCGCGATCGCCGGCCCTGCGCAGGCCATCACCAACGGCCAGCCCGACGACGGCGCCCACCCGCAGGTCGGCCTGATGGTCGCCCAGGACGAGGACGGCACACCGCTGTGGCGCTGCTCGGGCACCTTGATCTCGCCCACCTCCTACATCACCGCCGGTCACTGCACCAGCGACGACGAAGGCGGCAGCGTGGCAGGCGTCGAGATCTTCTTCGACGACCACTACGACACCAACCCCGAGTTCACCAGCGCGCTGAACGCCGGGGACCCCACCCCGTGCACCCACGGTGACGAGACCAGGGCCAAGAAGGACGACTACCGGCTCGACGGCTACCCCTGCACCGGCGACGTCTCGGGCACCGCCTACACCCACCCCGACTACGACTTCAGCGAGTTCTGGAAGAACGACCTCGGCGCGGTGAAGCTGGACGAGCCCTGGACGCTGCCCGACGGGGCGAGCTACGCCTCGCTGCCGGGCCCTGGCCAGTTCGACAGCTGGACCTCCAGCACCAAGCAGGTCTTCACCGCCGTGGGCTACGGCCTCCAGGCGGCGTACGGCGCCGGCGCGGACAAGGACGTCGCGGACAAGACCCGGATGTACTCCAAGCCGCGCCTGAACTCGGTGAACACCCCCTCGACCGGTGACTACAACCTGATCCTGTCCAACAACACCAAGACCGGTGGCACCTGCTCCGGCGACTCCGGTGGCCCCAACTTCCTCGGCGACAGCCTGGTCATCGCCGGCGTCACCTCGTGGGGCAACAACGCCAACTCCTGCGGCGGCCGCAGCGGTGTCTACCGCCTCGACCGCGAGGAGGACCGCGCGTGGCTGCGGTCGATCGGCATCGTCTGAGTCGGGACGAATCAGGCATGAAGCGGGCGCCGGGTGGGTAGGTTCTCCCTCGGCACAAGAGGTGCCCGACGACCTCGGGCTCTCACTTCCCCGGAAAGGAATGAGTCATGACCATCGGAGCAGGCATCCTGCTGTTCGTCATCGGCGCCATCCTGGCCTTCGCCATCGATGTGGATCTGCAGGTCGTCGACGGCGTCACCCTCGGCTACATCCTGATGCTGGCCGGCGTCGTCGTCGCCGTCGCAAGCATGGCGATGACCCGCCGCGGCGTGCGCCACGAGACCGTGACCACCACCCACCCCCGCGAGCCCGCACCGGGCGAGACGGTGGAGCGTCGCACGGAGCGTCGCGACGGGGTGTGAGCCCCGACCTCACGCACCAGCGCACGAGCGCGAGCCTCATCGTGGGGCTCGCGCTCGTCTGCGTGGTGGCGGGGGGTGCCGCGGTCTGGCTCTGGCAGCAGGTCGGGTTCGAGCTGGGTGAGGGGCAGGCCGAGTGCCCGGTCGCGGTGACCGAGGCGGACTCCCTTCCCCAGTTCGTCCCCCGTGAAGAGCTCCTGCCCGAGGGCAGCGTGGGCCAGGAGCGCGCCGACGTCGTCGAGGGGCTCGCTGGTCTCGGACCGATCGGCCAGGTCGTGGCGGGCCGGTTCTACGAGCAGGAGCGCGAGGTGCCCGTCCTCGTGCCGTACGGCGAGCGGCTGATGCTCGTGGACGCCGTCCGCGGCGAGCCCGCCGAGCTCAGTGCGGTGACCCTGGACGAGGAGACTCCCGCGACCCAGTGGTCCACTCGTCTCGCGCCCACCGAGCAGGACTGGACCACGTTCACCGGGGGGCCGGTCGGGCCGGAGTGGGTCTCGGTCTTCTCCGGCGCCGACCCGACGCTGCTCAGCCTCGACGAGGCGGGCGAGGAGCTGGCGTGCCTGCGGCTGCCCGTCGCCCACGGCGACGTCGACGTCACCGCCGTGACCGACCAGGCCGGCGAGGAGGTCGTCGTCCTGGCCTCGGTCGGCACCGGCGGGTCCTGGCTGGCCCGGCTCGACCCGACCGACGGATCGCAGCTGGCGGCTCGCGACCTGACCGGCCCCGAGACCTGGCAGGGCGTGGAGGTGGTCGGCGACCTCGTCGTCGGCAGCCGCTGGCTCCCCGCCACCATCGGCACCTCGGGCGCTCCCCGGCCCGGGGACGCCCAGTCGTCGTGGATCGCGGCCTGGGACACCGACGGCCGGCCACGCTGGACCTATCCCGCGCAGGGCGATCCCCCGGTGGCCTGCGTCGTGCTCGACGTCGGGGACGACGCCACGACCTACGCGGTGACCTTCGACCGCGGCGGGCCGTACCTCGACGCGGTCTCCGCCGAGGGTGACCGGGTGTGGCGCGCCGATCTGGAGGACGGCGAGTGGAGCGGCGAGCTCTGGGACGACGTCCTCGTGGTCCGCGGGCCCGACCCCCGGGGCGGCACGCGGTTGCGGGCGTTCGACGCTGCCAGCGGGGAGCCCCGGTGGACGGTGCGGGCCCGCCAGGCCCCACCCCAGGGGGACGACCCCCGGTCGGACTTCGGGTCTGCGGTGAGCGAGGAGAGCGCGTGGTGGGTGCCCGCGCCGAACGGACTGATCCGGATCGACCGGGAGAGCGGTGAGGTGACCCGCGAGGACAGCGAGGTCAGGATCGACCAGCTGATGCAGATCGGCGACTCGATCATCGTCCGCTCCGGCGAGGCCGTCCTGATCACGCGCTCCTGACCACGCGCTGAGCCGCCCACAGCTGTGTCGGCGGGATCGGATAGGGATAGGGGTGTGAGCCTTCTCCTGCACCGCGCCACGAGCACCTCGGTGCTCGCGCAGGGCCTGGCCGCGATGCTCGCGACGCCGCTGCCCGACCCGTTCGCCGAGGACGTCGTGGTGGTCCCGGCCAAGGGCGTGGAGCGCTGGCTGACCCAGCAGCTGAGCCACCACCTCGGCGCTGGGCCCCGTGGCGGTGACGGTGTGTGCGCCGGGGTCCGCTTCCTCAACCCCCGCTCCCTGGTGAGCCTGCTGACCGGCACCGAGCGCGACGACCCGTGGGACCCCGACCGACTGGTGTGGCCGTTGCTCGAGGTGATCGACGACTCGCTCGACCAGCCCTGGTGCGCGACCCTCGCCCGGCACCTCGGGCACGGCGACGACAGCGAGCGCGGCGACCTGCGACGCGACCGTCGGTGGTCGGTCGCCCGCCGCCTGGCCGGCCTCTACTCGTCGTACGCCGTGCAGCGGCCCAGCCTGCTGGCGCAGTGGCAGGAAGGGCGCGACACCGACGGAGCCGGCGCGACGCTCGCCGGTGACCTGACCTGGCAGGCCGAGCTGTGGCGCCGCCTGGTGCCGCAGGTCGGGGCGCCACCTCCCGACCAGCGGCACCGCGACGCCTGCGCGGCGATCCGTGCCGGCGCCGAGCTGGAGCTGCCCGACCGGCTCTCGATGTTCGGTCACACCCGGCTGCCGGTGACCGAGATCGAGCTCCTCGCGGCCCTGGGTGAGGTGCGTGAGGTGCACCTGTGGCTGCCGCAGGCCTCGCCGGCGGCCTGGCAGCGGCTGGTCGAGCCGGTGTCCGCCGGGCCGGTGCGTCGGGCGGACGACCCGACCGGGCAGCTCCTCGCCCACCCCCTGCTCGCCTCGCTGGCCCGGGACGCGCGCGAGCTGCAGCGCTCGCTGGCCCGGCTCGAGTCGCTCGAGGAGGTCTCGCTCGACGGTGTCTCTGGTGACCGAGCGCGCTCACTGCTGGAGCGGTTGCAGGACGACCTCCGGGCCGACCGCGACGGGAGTCGCGCTGCGGAGCCGATCGACCCGACGGACGGCTCGGTGCAGGTCCACGCCTGCCACGGCGCGACGCGTCAGGTCGAGGTGCTGCGCGAGGTGCTGGTGGGCCTGCTCGAGGACGACCCGACGCTGGAGCCGCGCGACATCCTCGTGATGTGTCCCGACGTCGAGGCCTACGCGCCGCTGTTCTCGGCGTGCTTCGGGCTGGGCGAGGCCGCGGGTCCGCTCGCCCACCCGGCCCACGGGCTGCGGGTGCGCCTGGCCGACCGAGGGCTGATGAGCACCAACCCCCTGCTCGCGCTCGCGGGGGTGCTGGTGACGCTGGCCGGCGGGCGTGGCAAGGCGAGCGAGGTGCTCGACGTCGCGGCCGCCGCTGCGGTGCGTCACCGGTTCCGGATCTCCGACGACGACCTGACCACGCTCACGCGGTGGGTCGAGCAGTCCGGCATCCGCTGGGGCCTGACCCGCGACCAGCGCGAGGCGCACCACCTGGGCGACTTCCGGCAGAACAGCTGGGAGGCCGGCCTTGACCGGCTGCTGCTCGGTGCCGCGGTCGCGGAGAGCGGTGGTCGCAACCTCGCCGGGGTGCTCCCGCTCGACGACGTCGGCAGCACCCAGGTGGACCTCGCCGGCCGGTTCACCGAGCTCGTCTCCCGGTTGCAGCACACCGTCGGCCGGCTCCGTGCCGCCACTGCGGTCGAGGAGTGGCTGGCCGCGCTGCGCGACGGGGTGCTCGCCATCGCCTCGACCGCGCCCGCCGAGCAGTGGCAGGTCGCCCAGTTCGAGCGCGAGGTCGACAGCCTGGGGGAGGCCGCGCAGGGCCGCTCGACCACGATGCGTCTGGCCGACGTGCGCGCCCTGGTCGAGCAGCGCACCGAGCCGAGACCGACCCGGGCGAACTTCCGCACCGGCCACCTCACCGTCTCCACGCTGGTGCCGATGCGCTCGGTGCCCCACCGCGTCGTGTGCCTGGTCGGGCTCGACGACGGGGTCTTTCCACGCAGCACGATCACCGACGGCGACGACGTCCTGGCCCGCGACCCGATGACGGGCGAGCGCGACCCGCGCAGCGAGGACCGACAGCTGCTGCTCGACGCGGTCATGTCCGCGCGCGAGACCGTGGTCGTGACCTACACCGGCGCCAACGAGCACAGCGGCCAGCCGCGTCCACCTGCGGTCCCGCTGGGGGAGCTGCTCGACGCGCTGGAGCGCACCGCGACCGGCGCCCGGGCGCAGGTGCTGACAGAGCACCCACTGCAGCCCTTCGACGCCCGCAACTTCGGTGACGGCGCTCGCGTGCCGCGCTCGTTCGACCAGGCCGCGCTGGCCGGCGCGCGGGCCCGTGCTCGCCCCCGCAGGTCGCGGCCGCCCCTGCTCGGGGAGCCGCTGCCGGCGGCGCCGGTCGACCACGACGGTTTTCGCGACGTCGCGCTGGCCGACCTGCGGGCGTTCCTGGTCAACCCGGTGCGTGAGTTCCTGCGGCAGCGGCTGGACGTGTCGGTGCCGCGCGAGCACGAGGAGGTCGAGGACGCGCTGCCGGTGGAGATCGACGCGCTGGAGGCGTGGGCCGTCGGCGACCGCGTGCTGCGCGAGGTGGTCGCCGGGGCCAGCCCGACCGAGGTGATGCTGGCCGAGCAGCTGCGCGGCGCCCTGCCGCCGCTGAAGCTGGGGGAGGCCAAGCTCGGCGAGATCGCCGGGCGTGCCCAGCAGCTGCTCGACGCCAGCCAGGAGGCGCGCAGGGCGGCCCCACGCTCGATCGATGTGACGGTCGACCTCGGCGGTGGTCGACGGCTGACCGGCGTCGTGCCGGACGTGCGGGGCCACCGGGTGGTGCGGGTGCTCTACTCCTCGCTCGGGCCACGGCACCGGCTCGAGGCCTGGGTCGACCTGCTCGCGCTGTCGGCGTCCCACGGCGACCAGTCCTGGCGCACCGACGTCTACGGCTGGCACTCGCGCACCAAGCGCGCGCAGCACGCGCTGACCCCGCCGGTCGACCACACCGCGGTCGACCTGCTGCGCGACCTCGTCGACCTCTACGACCGCGGCCTGCGCGAGCCCCTCCCGCTGCCGTTGCGGACCGGCCACGCCTACGCCGAGGCGGTCCACGCCCACCGGGACGCCGATCGCGCCCGGCGCTCGGCCTGGGAGACCTCCGACCAGAGCCCGGTGCCGGGCGAGCAGGACGAGCCTGCGCACGTGAGGGTCTACGGGCGCGCAGCGCCGGTCTCGTGCTTGCTCGAGCCCGCCCGCTCCGAGGAGACCTGGGGGCCCGAGACCACCCGGCTGGGCCAGCTGGCGCTGCGGCTGTGGGAGCCGCTCCTGGAGCGCGAGCGGGTGTCACAGGCATGAGCCTGTTCGACATCTGCGGCGACCTGCCCGCCCCCGCCACGACCACCCTGCTCGAGGCCTCCGCCGGCACCGGCAAGACCTGGACGATCGCAGCGCTGGTGACCCGTCTCGTCGCGGAGGGTCACGGTCGGCTGGAGGAGATGCTGGTGGTGACCTTCGGTCGCGCCGCCAGCCAGGAGCTGCGTGAGCGGGTGCGGGCCCAGCTGGTCAGCGCCGAGCGACACCTGGACGCGGTCGTGCGGGACGGACCCTGCGCGGCGCCCGACGCGCTGCTGGAGCTGCTCGCCCGGGGTGAGGTGGCCGAGCTGACCGCGCGCCGGCAGCGCCTGCGCTCCGCCCTGACCGACTTCGACGGCGCGACGATCGCGACCACCCACCAGTTCTGCCAGCTGGTGCTGCGCAACCTCGGAGTCGCCGGTGACACCGACTCCGGCGCTCGGCTCGTGGAGAGCCTCGACGACCTGCTGGTCGAGGTCGTCGACGACCTCTACGTGCGGGGGTTCGCCCGCACCGAGACCGAGCCCGCCTTCGCTCGGCGTACGGCGTTGACGATCGCGCGTGCGGCGGTCAACGACCCGCAGGCTCACCTGGTGGAGCCGGAGGATCCCGGGGTCTCCCACCGTCGCTGGCGCTTCGCGCGTGCGGTGCGCGAGGAGATGGACCTGCGCAAGCGACGGCTCGGGGTGCTCAGCTACGACGACCTGCTGAGTCGGCTCGCCGAGGCACTGCGCCACGAGGACGCCCCGGCTCGCGACCGGATGCGGGCGCGCTGGCGGTTCGTCCTGGTCGACGAGTTCCAGGACACCGACCCGGTGCAGTGGCAGGTGCTCGACCGGGCTTTCTCCGGTCACGCCACGATGGTGCTCATCGGCGACCCCAAGCAGGCGATCTACGCCTTCCGCGGGGGAGACGTCGTCACCTACCTCGCGGCGGAGGGGACCGCCGGGGCCAAAGCATCGCTGGGCACCAACCACCGCAGTGACCAAGCGCTGCTCGACCGGGTGCAGGCGGTGCTGACCGGTGCCGCGCTCGGCGACGACCGGATCAGGGTCCGTGAGGTGCAGGCGGCCCACGGTGACTCCCGGCTGGTCGGGGCGCCGCAGCCCGAGCCCTTCCGGCTCCGGCTGGTCGACCGCGTCCGCTTCAACGTCCGAGGCGCCAAGGGCGTCGCGATCGGCGCGCTGCGCGACCTGGTCGCCCAGGACCTGGCCGCCGACGTGGCGGCGCTGCTCGCCTCGGGCGCGACCTACGACGCTCGTGCCCTGGTCGCCGGCGACGTCGCCGTGCTCTGCGAGACCCGCCGGCAGTGCGAGATCGCGCGCACCGCGCTGGAGCAGGCCGCCGTGCAGGCGGTGATCGCCGGCAGCGGCAGCGTCTACGCCACCGCGGGTGCGGACGAGTGGCTCTGCCTGCTCGAGGCGATGGAGGCCCCGCACCGCAGCGAGCGGGTGCGCGCTGCGGCCCTGACCTCGTTCTTCGGCCACACCGCCGACCAGCTCGACGCCGAGGGTGACGCGCTGACCGAACGGGTCTCCGAGACCGTGCGCGGCTGGGCCGAGCTCGCCGCGAGCCGCGGCGTCGCCTCGGTCTACGAGACCGCCGTGAGCGCCCAGGGGCTGCCCGAGCGGGTGCTCGGTCACGACGGCGGCGAGCGGCTGCTCACCGACCTGCGGCATGTGGGTGAGTCGCTGCACGACCAGGCGACGCGCGAGCGGATGGGTCTGACCGCGCTGCTGGTGTGGATGCGGAGCCGGATGAGCGAGGCGCGCAGCGAGGTGAGCGCCGAGCGCACCCGCCGGCTCGACAGCGACGCGGCTGCGGTGCAGATCCTCACGATCCACGGCAGCAAGGGCCTGCAGTTCCCGGTGGTCTACCTGCCCTTCGCCTCCGACCTCTATCCCCGCACGCCCGAGGTGCCGCTGTTCCACGACCCGCAGGGGCGCCGGTGCCTGGACGTGGGCGGACCCGGGTCGCCGCACGCTGCGACGGCGATGCTCGAGGACGCCGGGGAGGACCTGAGGCTGCTCTACGTCGCGATGACCCGGGCCCAGTGCCAGCTGGTCACCTGGTGGCTTCCCAGCGCCAAGAACACCGCGAGCTCGTCGCTGCACCGGATGCTCTACGGCCGGCTCCCGGGCAGCGTCGAGGTCCCGCCCCAGGCGCCGGTGCACCCCGACGAGCGCGCCCTCGAGATCGCCGAGCAGTGGCAGGCCGCCGGCGGGCCGCACGTCGAGCGGCTCTCCCTCCCCGACCACCCACCCGCGTCCACTCCCGCGACGGCCGGTGTCCTGGACGCACGCCGGTGGACGCGGCAGGTCGACCGCGACTGGCGACGCACGTCGTACACCGCCTTGAGCGCAGCGGCGGCCGACCACGCGGTCGTCGCGCTCGGGAGCGAGCCGGAGGACCCGCCGCGCGAGGACGAGCCCCCGCTGGTCGCTCCGGAGCCGGCGCAGACCCCGGCCGCGGGAGTGCCCTCGCCGATGGCCACGCTGCCGGTGGGTGCGACCTTCGGCTCCCTGGTGCACGCCGTGCTCGAGCACACCGACCCCGCCGCCCCGGAGCACGGCGGTGACCTGCGCGCGGCGCTCCTCGAGCAGGTCGTGAGGCAGCGGGTGCGCTGGCCCGTCGAGCTGGACCCCGATGAGCTCGCGGACGCGCTGGTCGCGGTCTGCGACTCCCCGATGGGCCCGCTGGTCGAGGGCGCGAGCCTGCGCGACGTGGGCGTCGCCGACCGGATGTGCGAGCTCGACTTCGAGCTGCCGCTCGGCGGTGGCGACCTGCGGGGCCAGCGGCGGCCGGCTCTCCTGCCCGACCTCGCCCCGCTGCTGCGCCACCACCTCGAGCCGGGCGACCCGCTGCTGCCCTACGCCGACGCGCTGGGTGACCCGGCGTACGCCGAGCAGGTGCTCTCCGGCTACCTGACCGGCTCGGTCGACGTGGTGATGCGCGCCGCCGGGCGCTACGTCGTGGTGGACTACAAGACCAACTGGCTGGCCGCGCCCGACGCGGAGCTCACCGCCCACCACTACCGTCCCGCCGCGCTCGCGGAGGCGATGACGCACTCGAGCTATCCACTGCAGGCGCTGCTCTACGCAGTCGTCCTGCACCGCTTCCTGCGCTGGCGCCTCCCCGACTACGACCCGCAGGAGCACCTGGGCGGGGTGATGTACCTCTACCTGCGGGGGATGTGTGGTCCGCAGACGCCCGTGGTCGACGGCGAGCCCTGCGGGGTCTTCTCGTGGCGGCCACCGGTGGCCTTGGTGGAGGCGGTCTCCGAGCTGCTCGACGGCACCCCGGTCAGCGCGGGAGGTGGGGCATGACACTCGACGTCGCTGCCGTCGACGACCTGCGGGACCCGCGGGTCGCCGCCGATGCGGCCGGAGCGCTGGCCGAGCTCAACCGGGCAGGCGTTCTGGAGGCCTGCGACGTCCACGTCGCGCAGCGGCTCGGTGCCCTGGCCGGTGAGGGGGGCGACGACGTCCTGGTCGCGGTGGCGCTGGCAGTGCGCGCGGTGCGATCGGGGTCGGTGTGCCTCGACCTCACCACCGTGACCGACATCGCGCCGGAGCTCGACGTCCCCGAGCTCGCGGCGTGGAGGTCTGCGGTGCGGGCCAGTCCGCTGACCGTGCAGCAGATCGTGCACCTCGACGGTGACCTGCTCTACCTCGATCGGTATTGGTCAGAGGAACAACAAGTCGTCGGTGATCTCGAGGCCCGGTCGATCGCGTCGACGGCTTCGATCGACGACGCTGTGCTCGCGGCCGCCCTGGCCGACTACTTCCCCGACGACAAGTACTCCGACCAGCGCGCCGCAGCCGCCACCGCCGCCCGACACCTGACGAGCGTGATCACCGGCGGCCCCGGCACCGGCAAGACCTCGACCGTCGCCCGGTTGCTGGGGGTGCTGATGCGGGTCCACGGTGCGGGGGGCCCCTCGCCACGACCCCAGCGGATCGCGCTCGCCGCTCCCACCGGCAAGGCGGCCGCCCGCATGGTGCAGGCGGTGCGCGACTCGACCGGCCAGCGCGGGTTCCCGCGAGGCGATGAGCGCGACGAGGCCGTCGTCGCCGCGATCGAGTCGCTGGAGGCACGCACCCTGCACCGGCTTCTCGGGTGGACCCCCAACAGCACGCGGTTCCGCCACCACCGCGGCAACCCGTTGCCCTACGACGTGGTCGTGGTCGACGAGACCTCGATGATGTCGCTGACGATGATGGCCCGCCTGCTCGAGGCGCTGCGGCCGGCGGCGCGGCTGGTCCTGGTCGGCGACGCCGACCAGCTGGCATCGGTCGATGCCGGCGCGGTGCTGCACGACCTGGTCGACGGCTGGGGCGCGCTCCCGAGCGACTCGACCCCGATCGCCCGGTTGAGCGAGACCCGGCGCTTCGGGCAGCGGATCGGGTCGCTGGCCCGGGCCATCCGCGACGGGCAGGTCGACGACGTGCTGGCCGAGCTCGGCTCGGGCTCCGCGGAGGTGCGGTGGACCGATCCGGGCGAGGTCGAGGGGCTGCTGGCCGAGCACGCGGTCGCGCTGCGCGACGCCGCCGAGTCGGGTGATGCCGCAGCAGCGCTGGAGGCACTCGACGCCCACCGGCTGCTGTGCGCGCACCGCGAAGGCCCCTACGGCGTCGCGCACTGGAACCGCGTCGTCGAGCGGCTGCTGCTTTCCTCCTCGGCGCTGGACTGGCTGCCCCCGTGGTACGCCGGGCGGCCGTTCGTGGTGAACAGCAACGACTACGGGCAGCGGCTGTGGAACGGGGACACAGGAGTGGCGATCCGCGACGGCGCAGGCCTCGTGGGCGTGATCGCCGATGGAGGGGGCGGGCGGATCATCCCGACCGGGCGCCTGGCCGACCTCACCACCGCCCACGCGATGACGGTCCACCGCAGCCAGGGCAGCCAGTTCCGGGAGGTCACCGTGCTGCTGCCGGAGGAGGACTCGCGCATCCTCACTCGCGAGCTCCTCTACACCGCGGTGACCCGCGCAACCAGCGTGGTGCGGGTGGCCGGCTCCGAGGACGCCGTTCGCGCCGCGGTCACCCGCCGTGCCCGGCGCGCGACAGGGCTGGCGCAGCGAGTGGTGACGCAGGCTCAGGGCCAGCCGCGCGGCTGACCGCTCGAGCGGTCGACCCGGCCGTAGTGTCGCGCCGCGAGCCCACCGCCGATCGCACCGAAGAGGTGCCCCTGCCAGGAGATGCCCGGCTGACCGGGCAGGATGCCCCAGAGCAGGCCGCCGTACGCAAGCAGCAGCACCAGGCCCAAGGCGAGCTGTCCCGGCTGCCGGGAGTAGGCACCGCGCAGCAGCAGGTAGGTCAGCCACCCGAAGACGAGCACCGACGCCCCGATGTGCAGCGTGTTGTCGGGCCCGGTCAACCAGACTCCGATGCCGCCGACGATCCAGATCGTGGCCGTGACCACGAGCCAGCGTCGAACGCCGCCCAGCAGGAGCAGGAAGCCGAGGACCAGCAGGGGCAGGGTGTTGGCCACCAGGTGCGCCCACGGCCCGTGCAGCACCGGCGCGAAGAGAATGCCGTCGAGGCCGTCGACCTCGCGCGGCTCGATGCCTCCGGCACGCTGGAGTCGGCTCCCGGTGAGCTGGTCGGCCAGCTCGACGACGTACAGGATGGCGACGAAGAGCAGGATCACCTGCAGTGCGGTGCCCGCGGGGGAGCGTTTCCGCACCGGCGGGGATGACTGCTGCCAGCTCATGCCCTCAACGCTAGCCAGGCCCTGTCAGGGACGTCCGTTCCTGACCTGGAGCGCCCGCCGGGCCGCCACGACGCCGGTCGCGACCAACGAACCGATCAGGGCGACCTGGAGGATCCGCTGGCCCGCGGTCAGGTCGGCGGCGTAGCCGCCGTCGAAGGCCCCGGACACCACCGCCAGGGTCGTCGCGACCACGATCAGCCAGGCACAGATCTGCGCGAGGCGTGGCCGCGCGCTGCCCGCGGCTGCACCGGCGAGGAGAAGCAGGGCGGCGTTCATCGGCAGCGGGACGGACAACCGGCCCGTCGGCCCCACGGCGTCCCACCAGGTGGCGCTCAGGTCGGTCACGACGGCGACGACCGAGCCCACGAGGGAGACCACGGTGACGACTCCGACCGCGACGAGCGTCGAGGGCTCGCGGTTCGTGGCGGTGGCCTCTGTCGACATGACCTCAGTGGACCACGCGGACCCCACCAGCCTGGTGCGCTCTAGTTGTCGGGCCAGTCGACGACGAGGGGGAAGGGGGCGAAGTAGATGTCGGTCTCGGGGCCGGCGGCCATGATCGCCTGCGCCTGGGCGGGGTCGATGGCCCGGGTGCCGTGGTGGTCGACGATGAAGGCGAGTCCGTGGGGGGTGGTCCACACGTAGCGGCCGAGCCCGGATTGTCGTGAGGTGTAGCCGGCGTGGGTCTTCCACTTGTGGTGCCTGCGGCCGAGGGGGCCGGAGTTGTGGGTGCCGGTCTGGCCCGGTGGCCCGCCGTGGTCCACGAGCACGTAGGGCGTGGGGTGGTCGTAGTCGACGTCGCGGCTGGTGGAGACCGCCCAGGGCCAGTAGTCGCCGCCGGTGACCAGGTGCACCCGCTCCTTGAGCGAGGTCGGGTGCTCATAGGCGGTGTGCCGGACCCGCCCGGCCAGGTCGATCACCGGCTTGAGGCTGATCTGGGTGCCGGCGAGCAGCTCGGCCAGGTGCTCCAGCGGCCACCGGGCCGATCCCTTCGGCGCGAGCCACACCGGGCGCACCTTGGAGCACCGCCTCGTGCAGATGCACGTACAGGCTGCTCTTCGGGGTCAGGCACGACCAGTCCGCCGCCCGCAGGGCCTCGAGCAGGTCGGCCGGGAACGCGAGCGCGCGGTTGCCGTCCAGGTCCTCGATGTCCAGCGTCTGCTCGGTGTGCTCCAGCAGCAGCCGCAGCAGGTCGGCGGGTCGGGCGAGCCACCCCAACGCCGCGGCGCGGGCTTGGTCGGTGCTCAGGTCGGGCTGCCGCACGGCCAGGATCTCCGCGACCCGGGTGATGGTGGCTTCGACCCAGGCGGCCTCCCCGGCGCCGATCCGCGCCACCAGGGTGCGCAGCCCGGCGGTGTCGGTGCGTGAGAGTGCGACGTAGCGGCGTTGCCGCTCCTGCGCGATGCGCCGGTGGTGCAGGTCGGGGTCGGCCTCGATGATCTTCGCCTCGGCGACCTCGATCACCCGCGCGGCGGACTCGGTGCCCAGCATCGGCGCGATCGCGGCGTCGACGACCGCGATCACGGCGTAGGGCAGGTGACGGGAGAGCTTGGCGACCTTGCGTGCCAGCCACGGCTCGCAGTGCCCGGCGCGGGCGACGTCCCACATCCGCGGCAGCCGGTGGATCAGGTCGAGGGTCTCGGCCAGGACGTTGCGGGTGGCCATCACCCCGGTGCTGCGGGCCAGTGCGATCTCCCCGAGGCAGAAGTCCTGCACCTGCGGGGTGCCCTCTCCGCCGACATCGACCAGCACGTTGCGCACCCGCCGTGCGTAGTCGCCCTCGGGCCCCGTGGTGGGGTCCCACCCGTGCAGGTAGGCCCACTGGGCCAGCACCTCCAGGTCGGCGACCTCGGCCAGACGACGCGCCCGCACCGCAGCCGTCGAGGCAGCCAACACCCGCGCCGCATCGAGATCACCCAGGCAGGACGTCATGAGGCAAGTCTAGCGGTCTTGGAGACGATATTCAAACAAAGTTTCGAATCAACTGTCGGCACCCTCCGGCAGGGGGACCTCGGCGCTCCAGCGCTCCAGGCGCTCGGCGTCGCTCTGCTCCCACCAGGGGATGCCGCGCTCACCGAGGGCGATCTTCGCGGCGTGGACACCGGCACGCGCCGCCCGCTCGCGCACCGTGCCCTTGGCACGCTTGACCTCGCGCCGCCACGCCATGAGCGCGTGGGTGAGCTCCTCGCGACGCTCGGGCGGGATGTCGGGATCGGTGGCGCGCCACCGTCGTCCCCCGACCACGATGTAGTGACCGTCCGGTGTGAGATCGGGTGGCACGTGCCTCACCCTAGGACCCCGGAGGGACGGCTGGCTGCGCGATCTAGACCCCCTGAGCGGCGCGCGTCGATCGTGCCTGGCCGGCCTCAGAAGTCGTGGGACGACCCCATCGGCGATCCACCGATACGACGGATGTGGACCAGCCGCAGCAGCCTGATCACGGGCCGTGCCAGGAACTGCAGGCTGCCCAGCACGAAGCACCAGATCGCAGCGGTCATCGTCGACTCCCAGAAGAACAAGATGCTGCCGACCAGGAACCACAGGGCGATCAGCGCGTCGTTGGCGATGCTCGCCGCTTCGTAGCGCTGACGGATCACCAGCTCCTCGTGGCCGAGGTCGATCCGCAGTGCGTCGTCGTCGTTCATCTCGCTCCTCCCGGTCATGAGCACCATCTGTATCGCACGCGCAGCGCCCCCCGCTTTCATGTACCATCTGGTACATGAAGCGCTTCTTCGAGACCAGCCGCGACATCGACGCCCCTACCGCCCGGGTGTGGCAGGCGATCGCGGGCGTCATGCGGTGGCCGGAGTGGACCCCCACGGTCGACTCCATCGACCACGTGGACGCCCCCGAGCTGGCGATCGGAGCGCGCTTCGAGATCCGGCAGCCGAAGCTGCCGCAGGCGCTGTGGCAGGTCACCGAGCTCGCCACCGACCCGCAGCGGCGCCACTTCACCTGGGAGTCGACCGGTCCGGGCATCCGCACGATCGCGCGCCACGAGGTCGTGCCCCACGGGCAGGGCGCGCGGCTCACGCTGAGCATCGAGCAGAGGGGCCCCATGGGCGCTGTCGCCGCTCTGGTCTGGCGTCGGCTCATCCAGGACTACATCGAGACCGAGGCGTACTCGCTCGAGGAGCACGTGCTGCAGACCCGCTCGTGGTGAGTGCAGCCACGGGCCGTGAGCGGTTGCTCGAGGCGACCGTCGAGCACCTCGCGCGCCACGGCATCGGCGAGACCAGCCTGCGCGGCATCGCCGAGGCGATCGGCACCAGCCACCGGATGCTGATCTACCACTTCGGCTCCCGCGAGGGGCTGCTGGCCGAGGTGACCCGCGCGGTCGAGGCGCGCCGACGCGAGGTGATGACCGCGACGTACGACGAGGGGCTGGGTCCGCTCGAGGCAGCCGCGGCGTACTGGGAGGACACGGTCGAGGAGACGCTGCGCTACGGCCCGCTGTTCTTCGAGCTGGCGGCGCACGCGGCGCAGGGCAAGCAGCACGCCGCGACCCTGCGCGAGGAGCTGGTCGCAGCCTGGCTCCCCGGGGTCAGTGACCTGTGCCGCGCGCTCGGCCTGCCCGAGGACCAGGTCGAGCCGCACGCACGCCTGGCCCTGGGCGCTTCCCGCGGCCTCCTGCTCGACCTCCTGCTCACCGGGGACCGCGCCGAGACCACTCGCGCCGCCGACCTGCTCAACCGGCTGCTGCTGATCTCCGCCGAGGCGGGTGGCGTCGCGGCGGCGGCCGGCGAGACCATGGGCTGATGGATGTCGAGCTGACCGAGGTGGCACCCGGGGTGCACCACGCCCGCGCCCAGCACGTGGCGTGGGTCGTGCTCACCGAGGGCGACGCGGTGACCCTGGTCGACACCGGCTACCCCGGCGACCGCGGCCGGCTGCTGCGTTCGCTGGAGCTGCTCGGTCGGGCGCCGACCGATGTCGAGGCGCTGGTCCTCACCCACGGGCACCCCGACCACATCGGCAGCGCCGAGCACCTCCGGACGACCTACGACGTCCCGGTGCGCGCCCACGCCGACGAGGTGGCCAACGCGACCGGTGAACGGGTCGAGCAGGTCAAGGAGACCACGATCCTGCGCAACCTGTGGCGCCCGGCTGTCTTCCGCTGGTTCATCGACGTGCTGCGCCTCGACGTGGTCCGGCTCGAACGACTCGCCGAGGTCGAGGTGTGCGAGGAAGGGCGCCTCGACCTGCCCGGCGGTCCGGTCGCGATCCACACGCCCGGACACACCGCGGGCCACCTGTCGCTGCACCTGCCGGATCGTGGCGCGTTGCTCGTCGGCGACGCGCTGATGACCGGGCACGCCATGACCGAGCGCACCGGCCCCCAGCTGCTGCCTGCGCTGTTCAACGCCGACCAGGCCCAGGCGCGCTCGTCGTTGGAGCGGCTGCGCGACCTGCCCGCCGGCGTCGTGGTCCCGGGTCACGGCGCGGCCTTCACCGGCTCTCCGGCGCAGGCCGTCGCCCAGGCGCTCGCCTCAGGCTGAGAGGTCGCGCGGCACCGCCAGTCGCGGCACCCCGCCCAGGCCGAGTCGGTAGCGCACGTGCTCGGCGTGCTCGGCGAGCGCGGCCCACAGTGCCCGGTGGGCCTCCCACGGCAGCGGCTCCTCGCCGTGGCGCCAGGTGTCGCCGAAGCTGATCCACACCGCGGTCCAGTCGGCGGCGAGGTCCCAGGCGCCCCGCTGGGCGAGCAGCAGCCGCCGCCTCACCTGGAAGGCGCGTCGGGGACCGTCCACGCAGACCGGCGCCGTGGCGATCGGCCACACCCACAGGTCCAGCGGCATGAGGGCGAGCTCGAGGTCGCGCAGTGCGGCCGGATCGACCAGCACCGTGGCCACGTTCTCGTGCGGAGGGCGCCTCACGCGCCGCAGGCTACCCAGCGGCCCCGCCGTCGGGGAAGAGTCGGACTCCTAGCTGGTGACCCCCACCAGCGGCTCGTCCTCGACGTCAGCAGCGCGGTGGGCGCGCCCGGGAAGCGCCGTGGCGGCACCGACCGCGCCGACCAGGCAGACGATCCCGACCACGATGCACGAGGTCTGCATCGCGGCCAGGAACGCGTCGTCCATCGCCGCGACCAGCTCGGGCCTGCCGGTGGCGATGGCCTGGGAGGCACCCACGGACTCCTCCGCCGCGGTGAGGGCACGCTGCGGCAGCGTGGCGAAGATGGTCCCGACCAGCTTGTCGGCGTAGACGCTGGCGAAGAGGGACCCCACGACGGCGACTCCGAGGGTGCCGCCGAGCTCACGGGTGGCATCGTTGACCGCCGAGCCCACGCCGGCGCGGGCCGGGGGGAGCACCTGCAGGATCGACTCGGTCGCCGGGGTCTGGATGAGACCCATGCCCAGCCCCATCAGCACCATCTGCGGCACGATCACCGAGGAGTAGGACGCCTCGGCCGAGACCGTGGAGATCCACAAGAAGGCGCTGCCGAAGAGCACCAGGCCGGTGGTGACGACGAGCTTGGTGCCGAGGCGCTGCGCCAGCTGGGTGCCGACGACGGAGGCGACCGCGATGCTCAGGGCCACGGGGACGATCCGCGCCCCGGTGGACAGCGGGCCCCAGTCGCGCACGAACTGCATGTACTGGGTGATGAGGAAGATGAACCCGAAGAGCGCGAAGAAGGTGACGGTGACCGCCCCCGCCGCGGCGCTGAACCGCGGGTCGCGGAAGAGGGTGACCTCGAGCATCGGGTGCGGGGAGTGGCGTTCCACCGCCACGAAGACGAGCAGGGCGAGCCCGGCGACCCCGAACCCGACCAGGGTCTCCAGTGAGGACCAGCCGTGCTCCGGCGCCTCGATGATCGTGTACGTCAGCGACCCGAGGGCGATCACCGAGAGCACCAGCCCGGCCCGGTCGAGCGCCGGCACCCCGGGGTCCCTGGACTCGGGGACGACGAGCAGCGCGGCCGCGGCGGTGAGCAGGGCGAGCGGGATCAGCGCCAGGAAGACGCTGCCCCAGTAGTACTTCTCCAGCAGCGCTCCGCCGGTGACCGGACCCAGGGCGACGCCCAGCCCCACCACGGCTCCCCACACCCCGAGCGCCGCGGCCCGCTCCTTGCGCTCACGGAAGGTGTTGCTGATGATCGAGAGGGTCGTCGGGAAGATCAGCGCGGCACTGGCGCCCATCACCAGGCGCCAGAAGATCAGCGCCCCGCTGGAGTCCACGAGTGCGGCGGCCAGGCTCGCACCGGCGAGGCCCAGCAGCCCGATGACCAGCGCCGGTCGCCGCCCGTACTTGTCGGAGAGACTGCCGGCGGCCAGGACCAGAGCGGCGAAGGCCAGGTTGTAGCCGTCGACGATCCACTGCAGCTCTCGGGTGCCGGCGTCCAGCTCGGTGGCCAGCGTCGGCAGGGCGACGTTGACGATCGTGGTGTCGAGGTTGATCGCGAGCACCGCGGCGCACACGGTCGCGAGCGTCGCCAGCCGGCGGGAGCGGCTCAGGTGCAGGTGCTGCGGCATGGGCCCTCCCGGTGGGCTGGTGGATACCTAATGTGGACACTGACAACTTCTAGTTCACCACAGCGGGTTACCAGTGTCAACATCGGGGTCTAGGATGAGTCCATGGCAGCCTCGGGCCGGTACCACCACGGCAACCTGCGCGCCGCGCTCGTGGAGACCGCGGTCGAGCTCGCTCGCGCCGAAGGCCCCGACGGGGTCGTGCTGCGCGAGGTCGCCCGGCGCACCGGGGTCTCCCACAACGCGGCGTACCGCCACTTCTCCGACCGCGCCCAGCTGTTGGCGGAGGTCGCGGTCCGGGCCATGGACACCCTCGAGGCCTCGATGCGGCGGCGCATCGAGGCCCTCGACCGGTCCGACCATGTCGGGTTCGCCCGCGCCTCCCTGCGCGAGACCGGTCGGGCCTACGTCGGGTTCGCCCTGGCCGAGCAGGGCCTGTTCCGGGTCGCCTTCACTCCTCATCTGTGGGCAGCAGCCGAGGGCGCCGACCACGGCCCGGACCGCGACGGTGGCCCCTACGGCCTGCTCAACCAGGCGCTGGACGGGCTCGTCGAGGCGGGCCTGGTCACCCCCGACCGGCGCCGCGGCGCGGACGTCACCTGCTGGTCGGCGGTGCACGGCTTCTCCGTGCTCCACCTCGAGGACGGACCGATGGCCGACTCGTCCCCCGAGGAGCGGGAGGCCGCGCTGGAGGCGGTGCTGTCGATCCTCGAGGCAGGCTTGGTCGGGTGAGCACCAGCGCTGCCGACCCCCGGGCCGCCCCGCAGGCCGACCCGCGGGTGCGCCGCGCCCTCGCCGTCGAGCTCGCGCTGGTGCTGCTGCTCTCGCTCGGTCGTTCCGCGGTCTACGCCGTGGTCAACTTCGTCGCCGTGCTCACCGCACCCGGCCCGCTCTCGGACCAGCGGGCGGTGATGAACCGCAGCCTGGCCCCCGACCGGCCGTGGCTCGACCTCACCTACCAGCTGTTGAGCATCGTCTTCTCGGTCGTGCCGGTGGCCCTGGCGGCCTACCTGCTGTGGCTGCGCGGCGACGGCCTGCGCCACTGGTGGACGCGCCGTGACCTTGCCGGCGACACCGCTCGCGGCGCCGGAGTGGCGGCCGTCGTCGGGTCCGCCGGCCTCGGGCTGTACCTCGCGGCGTACGCGCTCGGGATCAACCTCGCCGTCGTGGCCCAGGACCTGCCCGACGTGTGGTGGCGCTACCCGGTGCTGGTCCTGGCAGCGCTGGAGAACGCGCTGGTCGAGGAGCTGGTGCTGCTCGGCTTCGTGCTGCTGCGCCTGCGCCAGCTCGGGATGGGCACGCGCAGCTCGGTCGTGCTGGCCGCGGTCCTGCGCGGCACCTACCACCTCTACCAGGGCCTCGGCGGCTTCGCCGGCAACTTGGTCATGGGCCTGGTCTTCGGCGCCCTCTACCAACGGTGGGGGCGGGTGGCGCCGTTCGTGGTCGCCCACACCCTGCTCGACGTCGGGGCCTTCGTGGGCTATGCCCTGCTGGCCGACCACGTGCCATGGTTGCCGACGTGACGACGAGCCTCCCCGAGACCATGCGCGCCGCCGTGCTGACCCACCATGGGGGACCCGACGCCGTCGAGCTGCGCGACCACCCGGTGCCGGCGCTCGGGGCCGACGACGTCCTGGTCCGCGTCGGTGCCGCCGGGGTCAACAACACCGACGTGTGGACCCGCGAGGGCGCGTACGGCGACGCCGACGACCCCGAGGCGAAGGCGGGATGGCTCGGTCCCCTGGACTTCCCGCGCATCCAGGGCGGTGACGTCGCCGGACACATCGTTGCCGTGGGCAGCGGCATCGAGGAGCACCGGGTGGGCACCCGCGTCCTGGTCGACCCGGCCTTCTACGACCGCGACGCCCCCGACGCGATCCCGGTCGACATCCTGGGCAGTGAGCGCGACGGTGGCTTCGCCGAGTACGTCGCGGTGCCGGCGCACTGCGCCCACGACGTGAGCGACAGCCCGCTGAGTGAGACCGAGCTGGCCTGCCTGCCGATCGCCTACGGCACGGCGCTGGGCATGGTCGAGCGGGGCGGCGTCACCGAGGGCGACACGGTGCTGGTCACCGGGGCCTCGGGCGGGGTGGGACTGGCGGCCGTGCAGCTCGCGGCCGCCCGCGGCGCGCGCGTGGTCGCCGTCAGCAGCGCCGGCAAGCTCGACGCGGTCGCCGAGGCCGGAGCCGACGCCGTCCTCGACCGCGGTCGGGGCACGCTCGGCGCCGACGTGCGCGAGACCGCGCCCGAGGGCCTCGACGCCGTCGTCGACGTGGTCGCAGGCAGCTTCGTCACCGAGGGGATCGCGCTGCTGCGACCCGGCGGACGGTGGGTGGTCGCCGGAGCGCTCGGCGGGTACGACGTGCGCATCGACGTCCGGCGGCTCTACCTCGCCAACCAGGCGCTGGTCGGCTCCACCATGCACACCCCCGCGCACTTCGCGATGCTCGTGGACATCGCGCGCCACGGCGAGGTGCGTCCCGTGGTCGCCGCGACCTTCCCGCTCGAGGAGATCCACGCCGCGCACGCGGCGCTGGAGGAGCGCAACCACGTCGGCAAGCTGGTCGTCGTCCCGGGATCGGCAGGCTGAGCGGCGTGGACCTCGACCGGGCCCGCGCCGAGTTCGCCCCCACCACGACGTACCTCAACACCGCGAGCATGGGGCTCCCGCCCCGTCGCACCCTGGACGCCCTCGACCGGGCGCACGCGCAGTGGCGCGACGCCGTGGCCTCACCGCCCGACTTCGACCAGCCGGTCGCACGCGCCCGTGCCGCCTACTCCCGCCTGGTGCAGGTGCCCACCGGCTGGGTGGCGATCGGGCACCAGACCTCACCCCTGGTCGGGCTGGTCGCATCGGCCGTGCCGGACGGTGCCGAGGTGCTGGTCGCCGGCGGCGAGTTCACCAGCGTGAGCTTCCCGTTCCTCGCCCAGGCCGGGCGCGGGGTCGTCGTGCGCGAGGTGCCGCTGGCCGAGCTCGCGAGCGCCATCCGCCCGCAGACCCACCTGGTCGCCGTCGCCGCCGTGCAGTCCGCGGACGGGAGCCTGGCCGACCTCGCCGCGATCGGTGAGGCCTGCCGACTCACCGGCGCCTGGAGCCTGGTCGACCTCACCCAGGCGGCCGGCTGGCTGCCGGTGGACGCGACCGGGTTCGACGTCACCGTGTGCAGCGCCTACAAGTGGCTGCTCTCGCCGCGCGGCACCGCCTTCATGACCGTGCGCCCCGAGCGGTGGGACGACCTGGTCCCTCACGCGGCCGGTTGGTACGCCGGGGACGACCCGTGGGACAGCATCTACGGCGCGCCGTTGCGGCTCGCCCCGGACGCGCGCCGCTTCGACGCCTCGCCGGCCTGGCACGCCTTCGTCGGCACCGACGCCTCGCTCTCCCTGCTGGAGGAGGTCGGGATCGCCCGGCTCCACCAGCACGCGGTCGGCCTGGCCGACCGGTTCCGCACCGGGGTGGGGCTGCCGCCCGGCGACTCGGCGATCGTCTCCGTCGGCGTCGACGACGAGGCCCCGGACCTCCTGGCCCGGCACCGGGTGCAGGCCGCGTTCCGCGCGGGCCGGTTGCGGCTCTCGTTCCACGTCTCCAACGCTCCTGCGGACGCAGACCTCGCAGCCGCGGCGCTCCAGGGCCATACGATCGGCCCATGACCGCCACCGCCGCCCGTCCCGGGATGCGTGACCTCGTCGAGGAGCTGCGCGAGCGACTCGGCACCGCCCGCCTGGGTGGCTCGGAGTCCGCGCGCCGCAAGCACACCGACCGCGGCAAGCTGCTGGTGCGCGACCGGGTCGACCGGCTCCTCGACCCCGGCAGCCCCTTCCTCGAGCTCAGCGCCCTCGCCGGCTACGCGATGTACGACGACAGCTCGCCCTGGGCCGTCCCCTCGGCCGGGATCGTCACCGGCCTCGGACAGGTCGAGGGCCGCACCTGTGTCGTGGTCGCCAACGACGCCACCGTCAAGGGCGGCACCTACTACCCCGTCACCGTCAAGAAGCACCTGCGCGCGCAGGAGGTCGCTGCGGCCAACCGGCTCCCGTGCCTCTACCTCGTCGACTCTGGCGGAGCCTTCCTGCCGATGCAGGACGAGGTGTTCCCCGACAAGGAGCACTTCGGCCGGATCTTCTTCAACCAGGCCAACCTCTCCGCGCGGCGCATCCCGCAGATCGCCTCGGTCATGGGCTCCTGCACCGCCGGCGGCGCCTACGTCCCGGCGATGTCCGACGAGACCGTGATCGTGCGCGAGCAGGGCACGATCTTCCTCGGTGGCCCCCCGCTGGTGAAGGCCGCCACCGGTGAGGAGGTCACCGCGGAGGAGCTCGGCGGTGGCGATGTCCACGCCCGCAGCTCCGGTGTCGTCGACCACCTCGCCCACGACGACGCGCACGCGCTGGCCATCGTCCGCTCGGTCGTCGGCACCCTGCCGCCCCCCACCGTCAGCTGCGCCGTACGAGGCGGAGGAGCCGGCGCTCGACCCGACCGGCCTCTACGACACGGTGCCCACCGACTCGCGCACGCCGTACGACGTGCGCGAGGTGATCCGACGCGTCGTGGACGGCAGCCGGTTCCACGAGTTCAAGGAGCTCTACGGCGAGACCCTGGTCTGCGGGTTCGCGCGGATCTGGGGGCACCCCGTCGGCATCGTGGCCAACAACGGCATCCTCTTCTCCGAGTCCGCGCTCAAGGGCGCCCACTTCATCGAGCTGTGCAACCAGCGCGGCATCCCGCTGGTGTTCCTGCAGAACATCACCGGGTTCATGGTCGGGCGCGACTACGAGAACCGCGGCATCGCGCGCGACGGCGCCAAGCTGGTCACCGCCGTGGCTTGCAGCGTCGTGCCCAAGTTCACCGTCGTCATCGGCGGCTCCTTCGGCGCCGGCAACTACGGCATGTGCGGGCGTGCCTACGACCCGCGCTTCCTGTGGATGTGGCCCAACGCGCGGATCTCGGTCATGGGTGGCGAGCAGGCGGCCTCGGTGCTCGCCACCGTGCGCCGCGACGGTCTCGAAGCCCGTGGCGAGCAGTGGAGCGAGACCGACGAGGAGCAGTTCAAGGACCCGATCCGCGATCAGTACGAACGCCAGGGGTCGCCGTACTACTCGACCGCGAGGCTCTGGGACGACGGCATCATCGACCCGGTGGACACCCGGCGCGTGCTCGGCCTGGGCCTGGCCGCAGCGGCGCACGCGCCGGTCGGTGACCCCTCCTACGGCGTCTTCCGGATGTGAGCGCGATGACGAGCTCCCTCCCACGTGCCACCCCACGCCGGGTGCCTGCCGAACGAATCGGCGACGAACGACGCCTCCCGGGGCCCGATCCGCGTCGTATGTCGCCGATTCGTTCCGCGATGACCGGGGCAGGGAGCGGGCCGGCACCGTCCCCCCTCGGTGCTGGTCGTGGCTCGGCGGCAGCAAGGCAGACGGAGCCTGGAGGAGCGGCATGAGACCGATCGCTTCGTTGCTGATCGCGAATCGGGGGGAGATCGCCCGGCGGGTGATCAGGACCGCTCGGGCGCGCGGGATCCGCACGGTGGCGGTCTACTCCGACGCGGACCGGGGGGCGCTGCACGTGCGGGAGGCCGACATCGCCGTGCACATCGGGCCGACCCCGGCCGGCGAGTCCTACCTCGACATCGAGCGAGTCGTCGAGGCTGCCGTGCGGGCAGGCGCCGACGCGGTGCATCCCGGCTACGGTTTCTTGTCTGAACGAGCAGAATTCGTGCGAGCGGTCGAGCAGGCCGGCCTGGTCTTCGTCGGTCCTGGTGCCGAGGTGATGGAGGCGATGGGGCGCAAGGACCACGCCCGCGAGATCGCCGAGAAGGCCGGGGTCCCGGTCGTACCCCGGGTGACGTCGGTCGACGACGTCTCCTCCTCCGGCTCGACCGTCGAGGAGTTCCCGGTGCTGGTGAAGGCCGCTGCCGGTGGTGGCGGCAAAGGGATGCGCATCGTCCGGGAGCCCGCCGAGCTCGACGCCGCGGTGGCCGCGGCGAAGCGGGAGGCGAGCTCCGCCTTCGGTGACGACACCATCCTGATCGAGCGCTACGTCGAGCGCGGGCGCCACGTCGAGGTGCAGGTCTTCGGTGACCAGCACGGCGAGGTCGTGCACCTGGCCGAGCGCGACTGCTCCGCGCAGCGCCGCCACCAGAAGGTGCTCGAGGAGGCACCCGCGCCCGGCCTCAGCGCGGCGGCTCGGACCACGCTGCACGAGTCGGCGCTCGCCCTGGCCCGCGAGGTCGGCTACGTCAACGCCGGCACCGTCGAGTTCCTGGTCGACGGCGACGCGGTGTACTTCCTCGAGATGAACACCCGGCTCCAGGTCGAGCACCCGGTCACCGAGCTGGTGGTGCGCGTCGAGGGTCGCCCGCTCGACCTCGTCGGCCTCCAGCTGGACGTCGCGGCCGGGAAGCCCCTGGGGTTCGGACAGGACGCCGTCACGGTCGAGGGCCATGCGATGGAGGCCCGGGTCTACGCCGAGGACGCCTTCGGCGGCTTCCTGCCCCAGGCCGGCACCGCGAGCCTGGTGCGCTGGCCCGAGCAGGCCCGCGTCGACCACGCCTTGGAGAGCGGGCAGCAGGTCACCACGTCGTACGACCCGATGCTCGCGAAGGTGATCGTGCACGGCCACGACCGCGAGGCCGCCCGTCGCGCGCTCCTCGACGCACTCGACGAGACCGCGGTGCTGGGGCTGACCACCAACGTCGGCTTCGTGCGTGCGCTCGCCGCCTCCGAGGCGTTCATCGAGGACCAGGTGCACACCGCCTGGCTGGACCAGAACGCCGTCGCGGCACCCGACGACGACGTGCCCCGGCTGATCGCGGCCTGGACCGACGTGGCCGTGGGGTCGCTCACCGCCCCGAGCGGACCGTTCCGGCCCGACGGATGGCGCCTGGGCAGCGACCCGGCGCCCAGCCGCGTGGCGCTCGACCGCGAGCTGCTCGTCGACCTCGGTCGGGGCACCGTGAGCGTCGACGGCAACACCCACCAGGTCACCCAGCACCGGCTCGAGATGCACCAGGTCGTGCTCGACCTCGACCAACGACGCGAGAGCGCCTACGCCGAGGTCACCAGTCACGGGATCGAGGTCTCCTGGCGCGGGCAGCGCTTCGTCTTCGAGCGCGAGGACCCGTTCGCCGCCGGGGCGTCCGGCCCGGGTGACGGGACCCTTGCCGCCCCGATGCCGGGCACGCTGCTCAGCGTCGACGTCGCGCAGGGTGACCAGGTCACCGAGGGCGCCACCCTGGGGGTGATGGAGGCGATGAAGATGGAGCTGGTGCTGCGCGCACCCTTCGACGGCACCGTCACCACGGTCGGCGCCGCCACCGGGGACCAGGTCGCCCTCGGGGCAGAGCTCTTCGTGGTCGAGCCCGCATGAGGTCCTAGGCTGGCGATGTGACGAAGTCCCTCGGCCTGCCGATGGTGGTGCCGCCCCCTGAGCGCGGCCTGCCCGAGCGCGTCACGATCTACGAGGTGGGGCCGCGCGACGGGCTGCAGAACGAGGCCGAGATCGTGCCGCTCGAGGTCAAGGTCGAGTTCGTCGAGCGGCTGGTCGCCGCGGGCCTGCCGATCGTGGAGACCACGAGCTTCGTCCATCCCCGCTGGGTGCCGCAGCTCGCCGACGCCGAGCAGCTGGTCGAGCGCGTCGACCACCACGGCCCGACGCCGATGCCCGTGCTGGTCCCCAACGAGCGCGGGCTCGACCGCGCCATCGCTGCCGGGCTGCGCCACGTCGCGATCTTCGGCAGCGCCACCGAGAGCTTCGCCCGGCGCAACCTCAACCGCTCCTACGAGGAGCAGTTCGACATGTTCGCGCCCACCGTCGAGCGAGCGGTCGCCGAGGGCATGGCGGTGCGTGCCTACGTCTCGATGTGCTTCGGCGACCCGTGGGAGGGGCCGGTGGCGATCGACCGGGTGGTGAGGGCCGGCGTCCGGCTCCTCGAGCTCGGCGCCGACCAGCTCTCGCTGGGCGACACGATCGGAGTCGCGACGGCGGGGCACGTGACGGCGCTGCTCGACGCCTTTGCCGCGGCCGGCGTCGACGACCAGCGCCTGGCGGTGCACTTCCACGACACCTACGGCCAGGCCCTCAGCAACGCCCAGGCCGCCCTGCAGCACGGCGTGACCACCTTCGATGCCAGCGCCGGCGGGCTCGGTGGCTGCCCCTACGCGAAGTCGGCCACCGGCAACCTCGCCACCGAGGACCTGGTGTGGCTGTTGACCGGGCTCGGGGTCGACACCGGCGTCGACCTCGAGCGCCTGGTCGCCACCTCGGCGTGGATGGCCGAGCAGCTCGGCCGCCCCAGTCCCAGCGCCGTCGTCCGGGCGCTCACCTAACGAGAGGACACGATCGCCTCATGGCCGACGTCGTCTACGTCCACATCGGTGCACCGAAGACGGGCACCACCTATCTCCAGGACCGGCTCTACCTGAACCGGTCCACGTTGGACGACCACGGCGTGACCTACCCGGTGGGTCTGCACCGCGACCACTTCGGTGCCGCGCTCGACCTGACCGGCATGCCGTTCGGCGGGGTCGGGGAGAGCATGGAGGGCCGCTGGGACTCGCTGGCCGGCCGGGTGCGACGCGCCCACGGGCAGGTCGTGATCAGCCACGAGCTGTTCGCCGCCGCCACGCTGGAACAGGTCAAGCAGGCGATGCGCGACCTCGGCGACGCCGAGATCCACGTGGTCTACTCCCAGCGCGACATGGCGCGACAGATCCCCGCGCAGTACCAGGAGTCGGCCAAGCACCGCTCGCCGCAGATGTTCAAGCGCTACATGAAGAAGGTGACCCAGAGCGCGCGGCGCAACCCGCAGTGGTGGTTCTGGCGCTCGCACAGCCTTCCCGACGTGCTCAACCGGTGGTCCCAGGGGCTCCCCGCCGACCAGGTCCACCTGGTCACCGTGCCGCAGTCGACAGCGTCCGGTGACCCCGAGGACTCGCTGTGGGAGCGCTACTGCCGGGCGCTGCGGCTCGATCCGGCCTGGCTACCTGAGGACAGCGAGCGATCCAACCCCTCGCTCGGCATCGACGAGACGATCCTGCTGCGCCGGCTCAACCACCGGCTGCGGAAGGCGGGCCTGGAGCGCGAGCACTACGACGCGATCGTGCGCGGTCTCCTGGTGCAGCAGAACCTGGCGAAGAAGCACCGCCGCCGCGCGATCACGATCCCACCATCGGCCTACGACTGGGTCGACGAGGTCACCGAGGAGTGGATCGACTGGATCAACGCCTCGGGCATCGACGTCATCGGGGATCTCGCCGACCTGCGCGCGGTCCGGCCCGGACCGGACGAGACCTGGGAGAATCCGGACAAGGCCAAGCCGAGGCTGATCAACAAGGCGGCGATGCGCGCGCTGGAGATCCTGGTGCTCGAGCTCGCCGAGCGGCCGGACCCCGCCCAGACCCCGTCCGCGCGGATCGGACGACTGGCGCGGCACCTGCGGGGCTCCTGAGCTGCTCCAGTCTCAGCGGCGCTCGTGCAGCACCCGGGCGGCGTAACGACCGACCTGCCAGGTGGCGAACCCGTCGGCGGAGGCACTCCACACTCCGCCGGCGACCGGCACCCGTCGCACGATCGTGCCGGCGGCGCGCTTGCCGAGCACCCGGCTGACCAGGACGGAGGTGAACTCCGAGGCCACCAGCTCCTCGAGCCCCGGGTCGTGCACCGGGGCGGTGGCGATGAGCAGCGGTGAGCCCGGCACCTTCTTCGACTTGGCGAGGCTGCGGGCCGCATCCTCGCCGAGGGTGCACAGCAGCAGCGCGTTGCGCACCCGCCCGTCGCTCAGGTCGTAGCCGCGCAGGTGCGCGATGCCTCCGACCATGCGCACTTGCAGCACCGCGAGGCCGGCGATGTTCGCCGGGATCATGGCCGCGGCGGTCGTGATGCCCCCGATGTTGGTCACGAACCCCTGCGCGGCGGCCAGGGCGGTGTGGTTCTCGATCACCTCGTGGATCGCCTTGTCGACGTCCCCGTGCTGCTCGCGCAGCTGCTTCTCGGCCGCCTTCGCGGCGGACGGCAGCGGACCGACGCCGTGGACGGCCCGCGCGAGGACCTGGTGGACGAAGCCCCGGTTGAGACCAGGGGCCGCCCGGGGGACGTCGGGCGTCACCTTGTTGATGATGCGGCCGCGAATGCTCACTGCTCCATCCTGCGCGTCGGGCATGAGGAACCCGAGGCCGGGTGGGGGAGACAATGGCCACATGACACGGGGATGGCGAGCGCGCGCGGCCGAGGCCGGCTGGGACTTCCCCGACCTGACCGCACCCGACGCCGACGAGCGGTTCCCCGACGACGCCGTGTGCGTCGGCGCCGACCTCGCGCCTGCGTCGCTGCTCCTGGCCTATGCACGGGGCCTCTTCCCGATGCCCGGGCCCGTCCGGTTGCGCCAGCCGACGCTGACCTGGTGGTCCCCCCGCCGCAGAGGGGTCCTCCCGCTGGACGGTCTCCAGGTCTCCAGGTCGCTGGCGAAGTCCTGTCGCGGGATGCAGATCCGGGTCGACACCAGCTTCGAGGAGGTGATCCGGGCCTGCGCCGACCCGCGGCGCGACCAGGGCTGGATCGACCCCGCCTTCGTCGCGGCCTACATCGAGCTGCACCGCGAGGGCCACGCGCACTCGGTGGAGGCCTGGCGCGACGGCGAGCTCGTGGGGGGTCTGTACGGCGTCACCATCGGGGGCCTGTTCGCCGGTGAGTCGATGTTCCACCGAGTGCGCGACGCCTCCAAGGTCGCGCTGGTCGGACTGGTCGAGATGCTGCGCGACGACCATGCGCAGACCCGGCTGGTCGACGTGCAGTGGGCGACACCGCACCTGGCGAGCCTCGGCGTCGTGGAGGTCCCGCGTCGCCGATACCTGAGCGACCTGCTCCCGCCGGCCCTGGCCACGCCGCCGCCGGACCTGACGCCCCCGTCCCTGGCGCACCTGACCCGCCGATGAGCGAGGCGTCACTGGCGCGCCGCCTGGGCACGGGCGACGCCGTGGTCATCGGGCTGGGGTCGATGATCGGCGCCGGGGTCTTCGCGGCCTTCGCCCCGGCGGCGCAGGCGGCCGGAGCGGCCCTGCTGGTCGGGCTCGGGATCGCCGCCGTCGTCGCCTGGTGCAACGCGACGTCGTCGGCCCAGCTCGCCGCGCAGTACCCGACCTCCGGCGGCACCTACGTCTACGGCCGCAGACGCCTCGGACCCTGGTGGGGATTCCTCGCGGGCTGGGGGTTCGTCGTCGGCAAGACAGCGAGCTGTGCGGCCATGGCGCTGACGTTCGCGGCGTACGTCGCCCCCGCGGGACTGCAGCGACCGACGGCCGCGCTGGCCGTCGTCGCGCTGGCCGCGGTGAACCATCGCGGGATCACGCGCACCGCAGCGGCGACGCGCGCCGTCGTCGCGGTGGTGCTGGGCTGCCTGCTGGTGCTGGTGGTCGCCTCGCTCGCCGCGGGGGACCCGAGCGGCGTCGAGCTGGAGCTCGCGCAGGACGGCCTCGCCGGCTGGTACGGCGTCCTGCAGTCGGCCGGGCTGCTCTTCTTCGCCTTCGCCGGGTACGCACGGGTGGCCACGCTGGGCGAGGAGGTGCGCGATCCCGAGCGCGCGATCCCGCGTGCGATCCAGGTGGCGCTCGGGCTCACCGTCGGGGTCTACGCGGTGGTGGCCGCGACGGTCCTGGCCGTGCTGGGGCCCGATGCGCTGGCGCAGTCCACCGCCCCGCTCGCCGAGGCCGCCGAGGGCGCCGGCCCGTGGGTCGGCGTCGTGGTGCGCGTGGCCGCGGCGGCTGCCTCGCTCGGCGCGCTGCTGGCCCTGCTGACCGGCGTGAGCCGCACGACCCTGGCGATGGCGCGCGAGCACGACCTGCCCTCGTGGCTGGCCGCGGTCCATCCCCGTCGCCAGGTGCCGCACCATGCCGGGCTCGCGATCACGGTGGTGATCTGCCTGCTGGTGCTGAGCATCGACCTGCGCGGCGCGATCGGGTTCTCCTCGTTCGGGGTGCTGCTCTACTACCTGGTGGCCAACCTGGCGGCGTACACCCAAGGTGCGCAGCACCGGCGTTTCCCTCGTGGGCTGCAGGTGCTCGGTGCCCTGGGGTGCGTCGTGCTGGCGCTGACGCTGCCGCCGGCCGCGGTGGTGGGGGGCGTGGTGGTGCTCGGCGTCGGCGTGGTCTACCGGGTGGTGCGGACCAGGGCTACTTGAGGAACTTGGAGGTGCGGCGGTCGGCCAGCGGCTTGCCGCCGGTCTGGCAGGTCGCGCAGTACTGCAACGAGGAGTCGGCGAAGGAGACCTCGCGCACCGTGTCTGCGCACACCGGGCAGGCCTGGCCGGTGCGTCCGTGGACGGCGAGGTGTGCCTTCTTCTCACCCTTGAGCTCGCTGGCCGCGAGGCCCTCGGAGCGTGCGACGGCGTCGGCCAGGGTCGTGCGCACCGCGGTGTAGAGGATGCCCAGCCGCTCGTCCTCGGCGATCGCGGAGGCGGGCGCGAACGGGCTCAGGCGGGCGGCGTGGAGGATCTCGTCGGAGTAGGCGTTGCCGATCCCGGCGATCGTGCCCTGGTGACGCAGCACGCCCTTGATCTGGGCTCGTCCGCCCTCGCGCAGGATCTCACCGAGCCGCTCCTGGGTGAAGTCGTCGGCCAGCGGGTCGGGCCCGAGGCTGGCGACGCCCGGGACGTCGAGCGGGTCGTTGACGACGTAGATCGCCAGCCGCTTCTTGGTGCCGGCCTCGGTGAGGTCCAGGGCTCCGCTGTCGAGGTGGACCCGCGCCGCCATCGGTGACTTGGCACTGGGTCGCGGCGGGGCGGCGGGCACCTCGTCGCGCCACCGGATCCAGCCGCCCCGCGCGAGGTGGATCACCAGGTGGAGACCGGCCGCCTCGATGTCGAGGAACTTGCCGTGCCGGCTCACGCCGTCGATGAGACCGCCGGCCAGCGCGCTGGGCGGCGGGTCGTAGGTCTTCAGGGCGCTGAAGGCCACGATGTCGAGACCAGTGATCGCGCGGTCGCGGAGCCGACCGCGCAGGTCGGCGGCGAGCGCGTGCACCTCGGGCAGCTCGGGCATGGGGAGATTCTAGGGGGAGGGGTTGACCCTCGATTCGAACACGTGTTCTACTGGCGGTGCAGCACGGTGAGCAAACATCCGGACTATCCGGCTGTCTAGCGATGCGACTAGAGACGCCCAGAGATCGGCATCGGCGACACGCGATGGGGTCCGCTACCGATGTCTACGGGATCGGCTAGACATCCCGATACCGTCCTGGCGTGGACCCGATCAGGAACCCGTACGCGCCCGGCGCGGGCCAGCGCCCGCCGGAGCTCGCCGGCCGTGACCGCGAGCTGGCGCAGTTCGACGTCACCCTGGAGCGGGTCGCCGCCGGTCGTCCCGAGCGCTCGATGGTGGTCTCGGGGCTGCGCGGGGTCGGCAAGACGGTGCTGCTCAACGCGCTGCGCGGCAAGGCGGTCTCGCGGGCGTGGGGGACCGGCAAGGTCGAGGCGCGCCCCGACCGCTCGGTGCGGCTCCCGATCGCGCAGGCCGTGCACGCCGCCGTGCGTGAGGTGGCCCACCGGCACCGCGACCCCGAGCGGGTCGAGCAGGTCGCCGGGGTGCTGAAGTCGTTCGCGCTGCGCACCGAGCTCAAGGACCGCAAGGGGGCCCGCTGGCAGCCCCCCGTCGACGTCCCGGCGACCCGCGGCCGTGCCGACTCCGGTGACCTCGAGCTCGACCTGATCGAGCTGTTCACCGACGTCGCCGACCTGGCCCGCGACCTGGGGGTCGGGATCGGGCTCTTCGTCGACGAGATGCAGGACATCTCCCTGCCCGAGCTGGCCGCGGTCTGCGGCGCCGCCCACGAGATCAGCCAGCAGGGCTCGCCGCTGGTGATCGTCGGCGCGGGGCTGCCCCACCTGCCGGTGGCGCTCGCGGCGTCGAAGTCCTACGCCGAGCGGCTGTTCCGCTACGTCGTGGTCGATCGGCTGCCTCGCGAGATGGCCGACCGCGCGCTCCTGGTGCCCGCGGCCTCCGAGGACGCCGAGTACGAGCAGGAGGCGCTCGACGAGCTCTACGCGCTCACCGACGGATACCCCTACTTCGTGCAGGCCTACGGCAAGGTCACCTGGGACGTCGCCCTCGGCTCCCCGATCCGGCGTGAGGACGTGCTGGCCGCGGCGCCCGAGGCCGAGGGCGAGCTGGCGGTGGGCTTCTTCGGCGCGCGCTACGACCGGGCCACCCCCGCCGAGCGCGACTACATGCGCACGATGGCCGACCTCGGCGCCGAGGTCTCCGACCGCAGCGCGGAGCTGATCTCGACCGCGCAGGTCGCCACGTCGCTGGGGCGCAAGCCGCAGTCGCTCTCACCCGCGCGTGACGGCCTGCTGAAGAAGGGCCTGATCTACTCCTCGGAGCGAGGCACCGTGGCCTTCACCGTGCCCCACTTCGGCGCCTTCCTGCGCTCCCAGCGCTGAGGATCCCCCACCGGGTCAGAGGGCCGACCAGAGCACGAAGACGACCATCGCGACCAGCGCCACCAGCGCGGTGAGCCGCACCCACAGCGCAGTGCTGCGCTCACGGACGGGGTCGGGGGAGACCCCGCGCAGCTCGGGAGGCAGGTCGCTCATGGCTCCAGTCTGCACCGGCGGTGTCAACCGGTGGGCTCGGCGAGGTGCACCAGCGCGTCGCCGCTGTTGACCAGGGGCGCCTCGGTGCGGCCGATCACGATGCTGTCGCGATCGGCCCGCACCAGGCGCAACGTCTTGCCGAAGGAGTCCACCAGGGCGCCCATCCGCTCGCCGCGCTCCACGCGCTGCCCGAGGACGGCGTCGAGGTCGAGGATGCCGGTGCTGCGGGCGCGCACCCAGCCGCTGGTGCGGCACTCCACGCTCGGCGACCGGGGAGGGGGCTCGACGGGGTCGGCCATGCCCAGCTGTGCGAGCACCCGGTGGATGCCCGCGACCGCCGGCTCGATGGCGTAGTTGTCGAACCGCAGGTTCTCCCCGCCCTCGTAGAGCAGCACGGCCGCTCCGTGCTCGCGGGCCGCCTGCCGCAGCGACCCGTCGCGGGTGCGGGCGTGCAGCATCACCGGCGCGCCGAAGGCCGCGGCCAGGTCGCGGGTGCGCGGGTCGTCGAGGTCGGCGCGGATCTGCGGCAGGTTCGAGCGCTGACCCGAGCCGCTGTGCAGATCGATCCCGACCTCGCACTTGGAGACCACCTCGGCCATGAACAGGTGAGCGATCCGGCTGGCCAGCGAGCCGCGCCGCGAGCCGGGGAACGAGCGGTTCAGGTCGCGCCGGTCGGGCAGGTAGCGGTCGCCGTTCATGAAGCCGAGCACGTTGACGATCGGCACCGCGATCAGGGTGCCGCGGAAGGACAGCGGGTCGAGCCCCGCCATCACCTGACGGATGACCTCGACGCCGACGACCTCGTCTCCGTGGATCGCGGCATCCAGCCACACCGTGGGGCCGTCCTCCTTCCCGTGGACCACGCGCACCGGGAGGCTGATGTCGGCTCCGGTGACCAGGCGGGTCACCGGCAGCTCCAGGGCTCGCGCCCGACCGGCCCTGACCCGCACGGTGCCGATCGCGAACGAGGCCCGGGGCATCAGCGTCCCCAGTTCTTGCGGCGCACGGCCCGCTTCGGCCTGCCCCCGACGTAGGACGCCGAGGAGTCGACCAGGAAGCCCTGCTGGAGAGCCTCGCGGCCCACCAGCATGCGGAAGCCCATCTCGTCTCGGCTGCTGAGGCTGACCTCGGCGCGGATCCGGCGCCCCACCAGACGCAGGTCCATCGCGACCACGTAGCGCTCGTCGGCGTGGCCGGAGGAGCTGCGGATCTCGCGGCGGTCGAGCACGGGACTCTCGGTGATCGCCGCGTCGTCGTGGCTGCGCTGCCAGGGGTGGACCGAGTAGCGCACCCACGTCTCGCCCTCGCGCTGGAACTCCTCGAGGTCGAAGGCGTGGACAGCGGAGGTGCGCGCGCCGGTGTCGAGCTTGGCCTTGATCCACGCCACGTCCAGGCCCGGCAGGCTCAGCCACTCGCGCCAACCGGCGACGACCGGGCCTTCGTCACTGGTCTCTGCGGGATGCTCGGGCACCCCGACATCCTGCCAGGCTGCACCGGACCGGCTTCGGTGTGCGTCGCCCCCCGGGTCTCCCCTAGTGTCGGCAGACATCATGAAGCTCGCGATTCTCTCCCGCGCTCCGCGCGCCTACAGCACCCAACGACTCAGGACCGCGGCCCTCGACCGGGGCCACGAGGTGAAGGTCCTCAACACCCTGCGGTTCGGCATCGACCTCTCCGGCGACGAGCCCGACCTGCAGTACCGAGGCAAGCGGCTCTCGGAGTACGACGCGATCCTGCCGAGGATCGGCAACTCGATCACCTACTTCGGCACCGCAGTGGTGCGCCAGTTCGAGCAGATGGACGTCTACACGCCGAACACGGCCTACGGAATCTCCAACTCGCGCGACAAGCTGCGCGCCTCGCAGATCCTCTCGCGGCACAACATCGAGATGCCGGCCACGACCTTCGTGCGCGACCGCGCCGACGTGATCCCCGCCATCGAGCGAGTCGGGGGCGCCCCGGTCGTGATCAAGCTGCTCGAGGGCACCCAGGGGATCGGCGTCATCCTCGCGCCCGACCGCAAGGTCGCCGAGGCGATCATCGAGACCCTCCAGAGCACCCGGCAGAACGTGCTCATCCAGCGCTTCGTCAGCGAGAGCAAGGGCCGCGACATCCGCGCCCTCGTGGTCGGCGACCGTGTGGTCGCCGCGATGCGCCGGGTCGCCCAGGGTGACGAGTTCCGCTCCAACGTCCACCGCGGCGGCAGCGTCGAACGGGTCGAGCTGAGCGCGGAGTACGAGCGCGCCGCCGTCCGATCGGCCCAGATCATGGGTCTGCGCGTCGCCGGCGTCGACATGCTCGAGGGCAACGCGGGGCCGCTGGTGATGGAGGTCAACTCCTCGCCCGGGCTGGAGGGGATCGAGGCCGCGACCAAGCTCGACGTCGCCGGCGCGATCATCGACTTCATCGCCGACCAGGTCGCCTTCCCGGCGATCGACGTCCGTCAGCGGCTCAGCGTCTCGACCGGGTACGGCGTCGCCGAGCTCCTGGTCCACTCCGGCGCGGAGATGGTGGGGAAGAAGCTGAGCCAGTCCGGCTTCGACGCCAACGACATCCAGGTGCTGACCCTGAACCGGGGCACCACGGTGATCCCCAACCCGCGCAACAAGGAGATCATCCAGGACGGTGACCGGCTGCTGTGCTTCGGCAAGCTGGAGGAGATGCGCGGGATGATCCCCGAGCGGCCGAAGCGGCGCCGCCGGGTCAAGCGGCTGCCCCGCACACCGATCCACGACTCGTGAGCGCTGCGGCCTAGGCTCCAACCATGAGCGATCCGGTGGTGCAGGCCCGAGGGTTGGTCAAGCGGTTCCGGTCGGTGGCGGCGCTCGACGGTCTCGACCTCGAGGTCCGCGCCGGGGAGGTGCTCGGTTTCCTCGGCCCCAACGGTGCGGGCAAGACCACGGCGATCCGGGCCCTGCTGGGCCAGCTGCGGCTCGACGGTGGCGAGGCGCGCGTGTACGGGCTCGACGTGTGGCGCGACGCGATCCGGATCCACGAGCGGATCTCCTACGTCCCAGGTGATGTGAACCTGTGGGGCAACCTGTCCGGCGGGGAGTGCATCGACGCGCTGCTCTCCTTCCACGGGTCGCACGACCGGTCTCGCCGCGAGGACCTGGTCGAGCGCTTCGACCTCGACCCCACGAAGAAGGCGCGCACCTACTCCAAGGGCAACCGGCAGAAGGTCGCCCTGGTCGCGGCACTGGCCGCCGACGCCGACCTGATGATCCTCGACGAGCCGACCGCGGGCCTGGACCCGGTGATGGAGGCGCAGTTCCAGTCCGTCGTGCGCGAGGCGACCGCGCAGGGGCGCACCGTGCTGCTCTCGAGCCACATCCTCGGCGAGGTGGAGGCGCTGTGCGACCGGGTGACGATCATCCGTCGCGGGAAGGGCGTCACCACCGGCACCCTGGACGAGCTGCGCCGCCACACCGCGACCACGGTGCAGGCGACGACCGCTGCGCCGGTCCCGCAGCTGGACTCGCTGCCGGGGGTCAGTGGTCTCGACGTCCGCGAGCTGCCCGCGGGCGGAGTGCGCACCACGGCGCGAGCCGGGGCCGAGGCGCTGCCCGACCTGGTGCGCGCCCTGCTGGACGCCGGTGGCACCGCGTTGCACGTGGAACCGCCGAGCCTCGACGAGCTGTTCCTCGAGCACTACCGCGACGAGGTCTGAGCCGATGAGCGCGGTGGACGCCACGGGCTGGGGCCGGCTGGCCCGGCTGAGCCTGCGCACGTCGCGACGTCGCCTGATCGGGTGGCCGCTGGTCACCGGCTTCCTGGTGTGGGTCACCGCCGATGCGATCCCCAAGGTCTACGACACCGCGCCGGCGCGTGCGGCGTACGCGGCGACCGCGGGGGAGTCGGCGGCGACGCGGGTGTTCAACGGTCGTGGCTACGGGCTCGACACCGTGGGCGGGATCACCGCCTACGAGCTCGGCTTCTACACCCTGGTGGTGTTCCCGATCGTCGCGCTGCACCTGGCGATCCACCTGACCCGCACCCAGGAGACCCAGGGGCGCTTCGACCTGCTGGCGGCCAGCAGGCTGGGCCGCACCGCACCGCTGGCCTCGGCGTGCGCGGTCCTGCTCCTCGCCCTCGGGGTGGCCTCCCTGCTCGCGATGGCCGGCCTGCTGGCAGAGGGGTTCGGCACCGGCAGCTACTGGTACGCCGGGGCGCTGCTGCTGCAGCTGCTCGCGATGGCGGCCCTGGGACTGGTGGTCGCCGAGGTGTCGAGCGACAGCCAGAGCGCGCACGGCTGGGGACTCGCGGTGCTCGGCGTGCTGTTCGGCGTGCGCGCGGTCGTCGACGGACTCGACGTGGGCGCGACCTGGCTCTCCCCGCTCGGCTGGTTCGCCGAGGTGCGCGCCTTCGGCGAGGTCCAGGTGTGGCCGCTGGTCGCCTACGCGCTGCTCATCGTGGTGCTGGTGCTCGCTGCGACGCAGCTCAACCAGCGCCGTGACCTCGGCGGGGGACTCGTGGACCCCTCGCCCGGCCCGGCGACCGCGGCCCGAGGGCTCGGCACCCCGGTGGGCCTGACGATGCGGGTCTCACGCGGGGCCTGGATCGGGTGGACCACCGCGACCGCGCTGTGGGCGTTCCTCATCGGGGTGATCGCGCGAGAGATGCGCGAGCTGGTGGAGAGCAACCCCGAGATGTCGACCATGCTCGGCGCCCAGGGGGCGGACCCCGAGGACCTCATGATCTCGGTCGGCGGCTTCTTCGTCGCGCTGCTGGCGCTGGGCGCGCTGGTGCAGCTGATCGTGCGGCTGGCCGGGGAGGAGTCCAGCGGCCGGCTCGGGTTGGTGCTGGCCGGGCCGGTGGGCCGCGGGCGATGGTGGCTGACGTCGACCCTCACCGTGCTCGCCTCGGGCTGCGTGCTCCTGCTGCTCGCGGCACTCGCGCTCGGCGTCGGCATCTGGGTCGGCACCGGCGAGGCGTCCGGGGTGGGCACCGGCGTCGAGGTCGCGATGTCCTTCATCACCGCGGTGCTGCTGTGCGCGGCCGTGGCCCTGGTGCTCTCCGCTGCCTCACCGCGCCTCGCCGGTCTCGGCTGGGGGGTCTTCGCGGTGGTGATGACGATCGACCTGCTCGGCGCGACGCTGAACCTGCCCGACTGGGTCGTGGACAACTCACCGTTCGCCCTCGTCGGGCGACCCCCGATCGAGCCCACCTCGCTGACCGCCGTCGGCGTGATGGGGCTACTGGCCCTCGTGCTCGTCGCGGTCTCGACCGCGATGTTCACCCGCCGCGACCTCGCCGGCTGAGCGCCGCTCGATCACCATCATCGACAGGTCCCCGACCGAGACCACGCGGTCGGTGTCGGCGCTGTCGAAGATCCGGCACTCGACCACCGCCACGGTGTTGCCGACCTGCACCACCTCCGCCCGGGCCAGCAGCTGCTCACCCTTGTGACGCTTGAGGTAGCGGATGTGCAGGTCGGTGGTGACCAGCACGGAGTCGGGATGGCTGGCCTGGGCCTGGCGGCTGGCCGCGACGCCGGCGGCCACGTCCATCAGCGTGGCCATGACACCGCCGTGGACCGTGCCGTTCCGGTTCAGCGCCTGCGCCTTGGTCGGCATCGACAACTTGGCGTATCCCGGACCGATCTCCACGATGCGGATGTCGAGGAACTCGTGGACCGGGGTCGACTTCTGCATCGCCTCGACGATGGAGGCCTGGGTCGCCTCGTCGAGCTCGTCGACTCGCATCACGGCGTCATCGGTCGGGTCGCGCTCGTCGGCGGTGTCACTCACTCCCGTGACCCTAGCGGCGCCGGGGCGCGGCTACTCGGACCCTCCGACGTCGAGCCAGGACTCGTCGTAGAGCAGGTCGTTGACCCGCTGGTGGTGGTGGCCGATGTCGCGCACCAGACGCAGCAGGGAGCCTTGCAAGGCCTCCCACGAGGTGCCCACGGCGCCGGACGCGGGGTCGAGCAGCGGCAGGACGCCCTGGACCCGGGCCACCAGACGGTTGCGCTCGGCGTGCAGACGCCGAGACCGCGCCGCCATCGCCGTGGAGGTGCCGGTGTGCTCCGAGCTCAGCCCGGAGAGCAGCAACGGCAGCTGCTGTCGCACCAGCTGCAACCACGCCGGCCCGGGCTCCTGGTGCGACGTGGGGGGGTCGATCCTCGGGATCTCGCCACGTGCGGAACGGGGTCGAAGAGCCTGCTGCAAGCCGGCGACGGCGAGCTCGATGCGTTCCATCTGGCACCACCTGAGGGGTGAGTGGCGGACCTTGAGTGTCCGCTCACCGGGGCCCCCTGGCAAGAGCAGGTGCTCCGCGAGCGCGGAAACGTCTAGCCTGCGGTCGGGGTCCACGCCCGAACCCGTGACCACTCGGTCGGGTGAGGGTTTGGTTGGATGACGCCATGCCTTCCTCCGGTCCGCCCCACGCCAGCGAGTACCGCTTCGCGCCGGCGCTGCTGGTCAGGTCGATGGGGGCCCTGCTGGCGCTGGTCGGCTCGGGGCTGTTCGTGGTCGCGCTGCTCGTGGCCTTCCTGGGACTTCCCGGGATCGTGCTGACCCTCGCCGTGGTGCTGGGACTGCTCAGCGTGGTCGCGGCCGCGGTGGTGCTGAGCCGGTTCCGCACGATCGTGCGCTTCGACGCCGAGGGCTACCAGGTGCGCCTCCTGCGAGGCGCCGGGGTGCGGGCCGCTCGGTGGAGCGAGGTCGAGGACTCCGTGACGGCCAGCTCGCGGGGTCAGGACATCGTCGTCCTGCGCCTGCGCGACGGGCGCAGCACCACGGTCCCGGTGCGCGTGCTCGACGCCACGCCCGAGGAGTTCGTCGAGGAGCTGCGCGCCTGGCTCAACCGGGGACGCGGCTACCGCCGGGTTCGCTGAGCCCGCTGAGCCCCTGGGCACGGCCACTCGGCCGGTTGGCGGCCACCGCGAGGCGCCGGGTAGCCTGTCTCGCGCTGCTTGGAGGTGTCGCCTAGTCCGGTCTATGGCGCCCGACTGCTAATCGGGTTTGGGGCAACAACCCCATCGAGGGTTCAAATCCCTCCACCTCCGCGGTCCACGACGGCCCGGTGCGCCTGCTGGTGCACCGGGCCGTCGGCGCGTCTCAGGACCGGTCCGGCGGTCGACCGGCCGCCCTCCAACCCAGCACGAAGTTGCACATGCGTGGTGTTGCAGTGGTTTGCGAGGTCAAAATTCGGGAGGTTATAGGCGGTTACCGACCGATTTTGCAAGAACATGCAATGCAATTAGGCGAGGCTAGAACCGGTGGTCCTGGACCGGTCGAATCCCCACAATGGTTATCACGCCCCCAGCACCTGGGGGACAGCACAGGGAGGACCAGAGGGATGGACCACAAGATCAAGAAGTTCTTCGGCGGGGTAGCGGCCGCCATTGCACTGAGCTTCGTTGCAGCACCTGCGGCACACGCCGACAAGCCCAGCAGCGACTCCAGCCAGACCCAGGGCGGCAAGAGCGCCAAGAAGGACACCGGCTGGGGCTGACAGACCACCTCCCACACCCCCGAGTAGGAAGCCGACTGCTACTCCCGCCCCCATCCCCACAGAGCAGACGGCGAGCAGGCATCGGAGCGATCCCCAGCCCCCCAGCACTCCGCTCCGGTGAGACTCCGAGGGGCAGCCGATTCACTCGGCTGCCCCTCGTTCCGCTTTTCCGCTCACCAGCTGCGGCGCATCTCGCCGCATCGCCCAGGCCAGCTGGAAGCGGGTCTCGACGCCGTACTCCAGCTTCAGCGCCGCGATGTAGGAGGCGTAGGTCCGCGGGCTGACCCCCATCCGCTTGGCGCTGGCCGCGTCGCTGTGGCCCTCGACCAGCATCCGCAGCGTCATCGCACGCACGTCGTCGGCCACCACCTTGGTGACCTTGGACGCCTCGATGGTGAACGGCAGGCCGCGCTCCCAGGCGCGGTCGAAGATGTCGGCCAGGTAGGCCACCACGGAGGCGTCGGTGATCGCCACCGCGACACTGGTCGACCCCGTGCCGGGAATCAGTGCGGTGTGCCGGTCGAACACGATCAGCCGATCGAAGAACTCGTCGAGGGTGCGGACCTCCGCACCCAGCGCCGTCACGTCCGCGACGTGCTCCCGCGTGGTCGGGCTCTGCCGGGCCGAGTGCTGGTAGAGCGTGCGCATCACCACTCCGCGCTCCAGCGCGGTGCGGTCGCGCGACTCCGCCTCGGCCAGCGTGGCGGCCTTGCGCCGCCCGTACGGCTGGGCGGTGAGCACCTCCTGCGAGCAGGTCACCATCTGAGCGTCGATGAAGGCGTTGATCGCGTCGAGGGAGTGGATCTGCGCGGCGCCGCCGGTGCTCATCGTGCTCTGGCGCCAGACCTGGCTCAGCCGGCCCAGGGTGCCGTGCCACTGCGCCGACTCGCGCAGCAGCTCGCTGCCCTGGTGGGCGAGCGGGACGACGAGCTGGTCGGCCATCGCGCCCGGATCCACCGGCAGGTAGCGGCCCGCCTGCTCGTCCCACTGCAGCAGGCCCAGCCGCACCAGGGCGTCGCGTGCCGCCCGCAGCTCGCTCTGCTTGGCGAACCGCGGGTCGTCCGCCTCCAGCCAGCCCTTCTCGACGGCCTCGGTGAAGAGCTCGCCACCGAGGCCGTCCAGCAGCTGACGCTCCGTGCGGCCGGTCACGCCTCCTAGCGTGCCAGGTCCGAGCCTCGATGGGTCAGCGCTGAGCGGTCAGGTCGAGGGCGATGTCGACGATCATGTCCTCCTGGCCGCCGACCAGTCCGCGCCGGCCCACCTCGAGCAGCAGGTCGCGCGCGTCCACGCCGTACTCGGTCGAGGCGCGCTCGGCGTGGCGCAGGAACGAGGAGTAGACCCCGGCGTAGCCCAGCGTCAGCGTCTCGCGGTCGACCTGCACCGGGCGGTCGCGCAGCGGGCGCACGATGTCGTCGGCGGCGTCCTGGAGTGCGAACACGTCGCAGCGGTGCTTCCACCCGAGCAGGTCGGCCACCGCGATGAAGGGCTCGATCGGCGCGTTGCCCGCGCCGGCCCCCTGCCCGGCCAGCGAGGCGTCGACCCGGTAGACCCCCTCCTCCACTGCGGCGACGCTGTTGGCCACCGAGAGCGAGAGGTTCTCGTGGGCGTGGATGCCGATCTGGGTGTCCTCCTCGAGCAGGTCGCGGTAGGCCCGGATCCGCTCGCGCACCCCGTCCATCGTGAGCCGGCCACCGGAGTCGGTCACGTAGACGCAGTGCGCGCCGTAGGACTCCATGAGCTTGGCCTGGCGGGCCAGCGAGTCCGGCGGGGACATGTGGCTCATCATCAGGAAGCCCGAGACGTCCATGCCCAGCTCACGGGCGGCGCCGATGTGCTGCGCGGCGACGTCCGCCTCCGTGCAGTGGGTGGCGATCCGCACGCTGCGCACGCCGAGGTCGTAGGCGCGGCGCAGCTCCTCGACCGTGCCGATGCCGGGGAGCAGCAGCGAGGTCAGCACGGCGCTGTCGATGTTGTCCGCGGCTGCCTCGAGCCACTCCCAGTCGGTGTGGCTGCCTGGCCCGTAGTTCATCGACCCACCGGCGAGACCGTCGCCGTGGGCGACCTCGATCGCGTCGACACCGGCTGCGTCGAGTGCCGCCACGATCCGTCCCACGTCGGCCGGGTCGATCCGATGACGGATCGCGTGCATCCCGTCGCGCAGGGTGACGTCCTGGATGTAGAGGTCGGTCATCGGGCCACCTCCTGCATCTCCCGGTCGAGGCCCCGGGCCATCGACTCGCCGACCGCGAGCGCGGCCGAGGTCATGATGTCGAGGTTGCCGGCGTACGCCGGGAGGTAGTGGGCGGCGCCCTCCACCTCGAGGAAGAGCGTCACCTTGGTGGTGATCGCGTCCGCCCCGGGCGGTGCGCCGTCCGGGAAGAGCGTGTGCACGGGGTCGTCGCCGATGCTGCTGAACTGCACCTTCTGCTTGAGCCGGTAGCCGGGGACGTAGCGGGCGACCTCGGCAACCATCTGCTCCACGGACTCCCGGATCGCCTCGTGGTCGGCCTCGCCGATGAGACAGAAGACGGTGTCGCGCATGATCAGCGGCGGCTCGGCGGGGTTGAGCACGATGATCGCCTTGCCTCGCCCGGCACCGCCGACCTCCTCGATGCCCTGGCGGGTCGTCTCGGTGAACTCATCGATGTTGGCCCGGGTCCCCGGGCCCGCGGACTTCGAGGCGATCGATGCCACGATCTCGGCGTACGGCACCGGGGTGACGCGGGCGACGGCCGCCACCATCGGAATGGTCGCCTGGCCGCCGCAGGTGACCAGGTTGACGTTGCCGGCCTCGAGGTGCTCGCCCAGGTTGACCGGGGGGACCACGAAGGGCCCGATCGCCGCGGGCGTCAGGTCGACCAGACGCTTGCCGTACGGCGCGAGCTTCTCGGCGTTCGCCACGTGGGCCTTGGCCGAGGTGGCGTCGAAGACGATGCCGATCTCCTCGAAGCCCGGCATCGCGATCAGTCCGTCCACCCCGTCCGCGGTGGTGGGCACCCCGAGCCGCTTCGCGCGGGCCAGTCCGTCGGAGTCGGGGTCGATGCCCACCAGCGCTGCCATCTCGAGGTGCTCCGCGACCCGGATCACCTTGATCATGAGGTCGGTGCCGATGTTGCCGGAGCCGATGACGGCTACTCGCGTCTTCGGGGTCTCGCTCATGAGGACTCCTCGGGGACGTCGCTGAAGCGGGCGGTCACGGTGCCGAGGTCGCTGATGCTCGCCTCGACGGTGCATCCCGGGGGTGCGGGGACCATGGGGCCGAGTGCGCCGGAGAGCACCACCTGGCCGGCGGTGAGCGGCTGGCCGTACTCGCGGGCGATCCGGGCCAGCCACGACAAAGCGATCAACGGGTCACCCAGACACATGGCGCCGTTGCCCTGCGAGACGACCTCACCGTCCATGCTCATCGACATCTCGACCGCGACCGGGTCGAAGTCGGCCAACGACACCTTCTTGTCTCCGAGGACGTAGAGCCCGGACGAGGCGTTGTCGGCGACGGTGTCGGTGATCCTGATCTGCCAGTCGGCGACACGGCTGTCGACGATCTCGATCGCTGCCATGGCGTAGTCGACCGCGGCGCGGCACTGCTCGACGTCGAGGTCACCCTCGAGCAGGTCGTCCTTGAGCACGAAGGCGACCTCGGCCTCGGCCTTGGGCTGGAGCAGCCGGTCGCTGGGCACCTGCGCGGCGCCGGTGAGGTCCATGTCGTCGAACAGGACGCCGAAGTCCGGCTGGTCGACACCGAGCTGGGCCTGCACCGCGGGGTTGGTCAGGCCGGTCTTGCGCCCGACGATCCGTGCCCCGGCGGCCACTCGGTGGTCGGTCTGCCGGTTCTGCACGGCGTACGCCGCCGCGATGTCGGTCTCACCGATGAGGTCACGGATCGGCTCGCACGGGGTTCGGGTGGCAAAGGCCTCCTCGAGCCGCTTGGCGGCCTCGTCGAGGAGGTGGTCGTCGACGCGCATGGGGCCACTGTGGGCACGTGGCTGCGCCGACGGAAGCCCGGCGTCCCACTCAGTGGGACGAGGTGTTCACGACCGGTCGCCGGGCCCAGGTGGCGGCGATCCCGGCCGCCGCCGCCCGCACGGCGTCGGCGGCGCCCTCGGCTCGGAACCTGGTCACCGAGCCGGTGACGCTCACCGCGGCGAGCGCGCGGTCGTCCCCGTCCAGCACGGGAGCCGCGACGCAGCTCAGGCCGACCGTGGACTCCTCGTGCTCGTAGGAGACGCCGTGCTCACGGATCGTGGCCAGCTGGCGCTCCAGCACCCCCGGCGCCACGATCGTGCGGGGCGTGCGACGGGTCAGCCCGGCGGCGACCACGTCCGCGGGGAGGGAGGCCGGCCCGAAGGCGAGCAGCGCCTTGCCGATGGCGGTGCAGTGCAACGGCATCCGACCTCCGATCCGCGAGGGGGCCGGCGCCTGCCGGTGACCGCCGATCTTGGCGACGTAGACCACCTCGACACCCTCACGCACCCCCAGGTGCACCGTCTCGTGGGTGCGCTCGTAGAGGTCCTCCATGTAGGGGATGGCCACCTCGGTCAGACCGCGCTCCACGCTGGCCCTCATGCCGAGCTCGAACAACCGCCCGCCGAGCCGGTACCCGGACCCGGTGCGCTCGAGCAGCCGCAGGCTCACCAGCTCGCCGAGCATCCGGTGCGCACTGCTCTTGGGCAGCCCGGTGCGCCGGACCAGCTCGGCGAGACCCAGGTCGTGCTCCTCCGCGGTGAAGGCGTCGAGCAGCGCGACCGCGCGAGCCAGCACACTGTCGCCTGGCTCGCGGTCCATAACGTCATTCTTCCAGTTCGCGCGGGGCCACCCCTCAGTTCATCTCGAGGTCCACCACGACTTCGAACGGGGCGAAGTAGATGTCGGTCTCGGGGCCGGCGGCCATGATCGCCTGCGCCTGGGCGGGGTCGATGGCCCGGCTGCCGTGGTGGTCGACGACGAAGGCGAGTCCGTGGGGGGTGGTCCACACGTAGCGGCCGAGCCCGGATTGTCGTGACGTGTAGCCGGCGTGGGTCTTCCACTTGTGGTGGCGCCGTCCGAGGGGGCCGGAGTTGTGGGTGCCGGTCTGGCCCGGTGGCCCGCCGTGGTCCACGAGCACGTACGGCGTGGGGTGGTCGTACTCGACGGCTCGGCTGGTGGAGACCGCCCAGGGCCAGTAGTCACCGCCGGTGATCAGGTGCACCCGCTCCTTGAGCGAGGTCGGGTGCTCATAGGCGGTGTGCGCGTGACCGGTCGGCGTGCTTCGGTCGAGTCTCGGCTCGAGGCGGTCGGGTGCCGGACGAGCGAGCCCGGCCGGTGGTCCGCGCCCCCGGGCCGTGTCCCTCCGGCGCCGAGCCGACCCTCGGGGCGCACGTGAGCACACGCCTCCTGCAGGTGGACGCGCGGCCCACCCCGGTCCGGGGTGACCAGTCCGCCGTCGCGGGCGTTGCGGGCAGTCGGCCGGGAAGGCCACGCCGGTTCCCGGCCAGGTCCGACGTCCGCGGCTCCGGTGTGCTCCAGCAGCAGCCGCAGCAGGTCGGCGGGTCGGGCGAGCCACCCGAACGCCTTGGCGCGGGCCTGGTCGGTGCTCAGGTCGGGCTCCTGCGCGGCGAGGATCTGCGCGACCCGGGTGATGGTGGCCTCGACCCAGGCGGCCTCCCCGGCGCCGATCCGGGCCACCAGGGTGCGCAGCCCGGCGGTGTCGGTGCGCGAGAGTGCGACGTAGCGGCGTTGCCGTTCCTGCTCGATGCGCCGGTGGTGCAGGTCGGGGTCGGCCTCGATGATCTTCGCCTCGGCGACCTCGATCACCCGCGCGGCGGACTCGGTGCCCAGCATCGGCGCGATCGCGGCGTCGACGACCGCGATCACGGCGTAGGGCAGGTGACGGGAGAGCTTGGCGACCTTGCGCGCCAGCCACGGCTCGCAGTCCCCGGCCACGACGACCTGCCACATCCGGGGCAGCCGATGGATCAGGTCCACGGTCTCGGCCAGGACGTTGCGGGTGGCCATCACCCCGGTGCTGCGGGCCAGCGCGATCTCACCGAGGCAGAAGTCCTGCACCGGCGGGGTGCCCTCCCCGCCCACCTCGACCAGCACGTTGCGCACCCGCCGCGCATATCGCCCCGTCCGGGCCCACGGTCGGGTCCGCGCCGTGCAGACAGGCCCACTGCGCCAGCACCTCCAGGTCGGCGACCTCGGCCAGACGACGCGCCCGCACCGCTGCCGTGGACGCGGCCAGCAGGCCGGGGGCGTCGAGGTCGGTGAGGGTGTCGAGCACCAGGCCAGCCTACACGCTGTATTGACGCTAAGCAAACATAGGTTCGATTAAAGTCGTTCGATGTGGCCTGACGCCGTCAGCGCCTGACCTTGCGCACCAGCTCGGCCCGCTCGCTGACGTCGGTCCGGAGCACGATCACGCGCACCTTGCTACGACCGCGGGGGAGCCCACGGCGAAGCCGCAGGGTGACCTTGCCGTCGCGCATCGCCTTCTTGGCCAGCAGCTTGCCGCCGCGCTGGACGACCACCGTGCTCCGCAGGCCGTCGCCACCGGCTCGTGCCACCACCGTGAGCAGCACGCTGCGCCGGACCCTGTCCGCGGACGTGCGCACCCGGGGGGTCGTCTTCACCAGCGCGGTGCGCTCGGTGATGCTCTGCACGGTGCGGTAGCCCAGCTTGCGGTAGGTCACCCGTGCACTGATCCGGTGGCCCAGGTCGGCGCGGGTCAGGCGGTAGCGACGGGCGTCCGCGCCGTCGACGACCTTGCCGTCGCGCAGCCAGCGGATAGTCCGCTTGGCCGCGGGCTTGGTCTCTCCCAAGGAGAGCCGCAGCGCCTTGCCGGTGCGTGGCGACCCGGCGAGGCGCGCGGCCCTGCCGAGCTTGAGCCGTGCGGGCCGCACGTCGTGGCCGGCGCGCACCGTCCGGGTCCGGGTCTCGTACCCGGGTCGCTTGACCGTGACCTCAGCCGAGACCCGGTCGTGTGCCATGGCCGGGGTCAGGCGCAGGCGCGACGAGTCGGCCCCGGCGATCTTCTTGCCGTCGGCGAACCACCGGTAGCCCACGCGGCGCGGGGTGGGCGACCAGGATCCGGAGGAGATCCGGAGGGTCTGGTGGACCCGCGCGGCGCCGGACAGGTCGGGGGACCTCCGGGCGTCGAACCGGCCGGGGAGCACGGTGCGGGTCGCGGCGGACCGGGCGGTCGTGCGTGGGTAGCCGAAGCGGGTGGCAGCGGTCCTCACGCGCACCTTCTTGCCGATCATCTGCCGCGTCAGGCGCAGCGTCCGGCCGTTTGCGCCGCCGACGCGCTTGCCGCCGACAGTCCAGCTGTAGCTGACCGAGGGGCGCGGCTTCCACTTCCCGCGGGTGGCAGAGACGGTCTGTCCCACGCGGCGCGAACCGGAGACCTGCGGGCGCTCCCGGTTCTTCAGCGGGGTGTCCTTGAGGTGGATGAACCCGCTGGGCCAGCCGCTGGACCGGGTGATGGTGGCCCAGCTGAAGTCACCGCCCCAGCTGTCCTGCGAGACCACGATCGCGTCCCTGGAGATCACTTTCTCGACGTAGGCGACGTGACCGGCGCTGCCGTGGTTGTTCCCGGCCCGCCACCAGGCCACGGCGCCCACCGTGGGGGTTCCGTTGGTCTTGCCACGCAGGTAGTTGCCCCAGTTGGTGGCGTTGCCGCTGCCGCTGCTGGACCACGGGCGGCGGTTGGGCAGTCCCTTGCGCACCATCCGGTAGGCGACGTAGTTGGTGCAGTTGTGCCCGGAGTACATCTGCCAGTACATCCTCGAGTTGTGACTGGCGTAGCCGGCGTTGCTGCGTCCCCTCGAGGCGCAGCCCGCGTAGCCCGAGCACATCGTGCCCGCGGTCGTGGTGCCGGCGGAGTATCCGGCCGGCCGGAGGCCGGGGACTGAACTGGTCATGGAGGAGCCGAGATGGGGCACAGCGGTCGCCAGGAGGGTCGCTGTCACACCCAGGGAGACAGCGACCATTCCTGTGCTGATGCATCGGCGCAAGGGGCGCATAGGAGCCGAGTCTGCATAACTCCTGTGACTGGTGTGACTGTTTTTAACAAAAGTCAATGAAACACACCGGTGTGACTCGTGGGACTTGGATCGGTGTGCCCCGATTCTCGGTTGCGGGCCGGGGTCGGCTATCCTCGCGGGGTCCCGCTGACGCGGGGCGGGCGCCCGTAGCTCAACGGATAGAGCATCTGACTACGGATCAGAAGGTTTGGGGTTCGAATCCCTACGGGCGCGCTTTGTGATGAGTCGCGACACGAGACGTCACTGACTCCCGCATTCGCGCGAACAAGTCGACCGTTTCGAGCCGATGGCCCCTTCCCGGTGGCGTGACACCGTCGTACCTTGTGGCTCCACCACGGGGGCGTCTCACGAAGGGGACGTCATGGCCACGAGCTCGAACAAGCGTCTGTCACTGGTTGCGGGAGCGGTCGGACTCGGGTTGCTGATGGCGCCCGCGGTGTCGTCCGCGGCTCCGGGAGGCGGGCCGCGATTCGAGCCCGGCGCAAGCGGTGCCGGCGACCCGTACTTCCCGTTCGCGGGCAACGGCGGGTACGACGTCGCGCACTACGACCTCGACCTCACCTACACCCCACCCGCACCTGCACCCGCGCCCTTGACGGGGGAGCTCGAGGGCGTGGCGACCATCGCGCTCCGGGCCACGCAGGACCTGGACCGGTTCAACCTCGACCTGCGTGGGCTGGACGTGCACCGCATCACCGTCAACGGCAAGCGAGCCACGCAGGTTGCTCCGCCGCCGGCGGGCGCCGAGGTAGAAGGACAGGCGTGGTGGCAGATCCAGGACGACGACGAACGGACGTGGGAGCTGGGCATCCAGCCGCGGCCGAAGCTCAAGGCCGGGCGCTCGGTCGAGGTGGTCGTGGAGTACGGCGGTCCCACGACCCGGCCTCGTGACATCGAGGGCTTCCTCTACGGCTGGGTGACCACGCGGGACGGCGCCATCGTGGCGAACGAACCGGACGCCGCGATGACGTGGTATCCCGTGAGTGACCACCCCACCGACAAGGCCACGTACAGCTATGAGATCACCGTCCCTGACGGCAAGGTCGCGGTCGCGAACGGCCTACCGGCTCGGGAGCCGACGACCGACGACGGCTGGACGACCTGGTACTGGGACGCCCCTGACCTGCAGGCGAGCTACCTGAGCACGGCGTCGGTCGGGGACTACGACCTCCGCGAGTCCGAGACGGCGGACGGTCTTCCGATCATCGACGCGGTCGACGACGACCTGACCCCCGCCAACCTGGCCAGGACGAACGCCAGCCTCGCCCTGCAGGCCGAGATGATCGACTTCTTGAGCGTCTTCGGGCCGTACCCGTTCAACTCCTTCGGGTCCATCGTCGACGACGACTCCCTCGGCTACGCGCTCGAGACCCAGACCCGGCCGGTGTACTCCAGGGTCGCGAGCGAGGGCACGGTCATGCATGAGCTGGCGCACCAGTGGTTCGGGAACGCCGTCAGCCCGTACCGCTGGGCAGACATCTGGATGAACGAGGGCTGGGCGACCTACGCGACGTGGATCTGGTCGGAGGACCAGGGCCGCCAGTCCGCCGAGCAGCAGTTCGACGAGGTCATGGACATCCCGGCCGACGACCCGTTCTGGGGCGTGGTGGTCGCCGATCCCGGGCCCACCGGCCTGTTCGCGGACCCGGTCTACGACCGGGGGGCAGCAACTGTGTACGCGCTGCGGGAGAAGATCGGGGAGGACGACTTCCTGGCCGCCACCCGGGAGTGGTTGTCGAGGTACGACGACGGGACCGCGAGCACGGCGGACTTCGAGGCGCTGTACGAGGAGGTGTCCGGGGAGGACCTCGAGCAGTTCTTCGACGTCTGGCTGCACACGCCTGCGAAGCCGACGACCTGGTGACCGCGAACCGTCCCCCGGTGTCGTCGCCTTCCCCACCGGGTTCAGGGGGTCGCTGAGGGCACGTCCGAGGTGGAGATGTCGACCCCCGAGCAGCTCTGTCCCAGCTCTTGGGTCTTGGTGGAGAGCTCCTCGAGCCGATCCAGCAGGTCGATGATCCGCTGGCCCTCGAAGTTCTTGATGGCCGAGAGGTTGTCCAGGATCAGCTGCGTCGCCTCCTGCGCTGTCTCGGCAGCTTCGATGCACTCGCGGGGCACCACCACCGTGGTGTCTCCCGACTCTCCTGAGTCCGATTCCCCCGGCGTCGGACTCGCCGAGTCGGTCTCCTCCTGTGCCGCCTCGTCGTCGCCGTCGGAGCCCAGGCCGATCACGAGGCCGCCGAGGACCAGGCCGAGCACGAAGGTCACGGCGGGGATGACGACGTACCACCACGACATCGTGCGGCTCTTGGGTCCCGGCGGCGCAGGACTGCTCTGGCCGGACTCACCGGACTCACCGGGTCGGCCCGGGTTTGACTCAGGTCCACTGGTGCTCATCACTGCTCCCTCCACCTCGGTGCCCGCGTTTCACCTCGAGCAGCGGGCGAGGCCCTGCGTAGATTGGCCAGATGGTGCAGACCATCCGGACATCCGACGCTTCCACCATACGTCTGCTCGACAGTCTGGTCGGGTTCTGGTTCGTGCTCTGGCTCGTGGTCGGCGGCTGGGCCGGGTACACGATGTGGAACCTGTCCGAGCTGGGCGACACGGTGACCTCCAGCGGCGAGTCCATTCACTCGACCGGGCAGGCCCTGGAGTCCCTCGGAGGCGTCCCCGTCGTCGGTGAGCGCACCCTCGACCTGGGCAAGGAGGTCTCGACGACCGGTGCCGACATCGCCGACCGCGGGCAGCAGGTGCGGTCCCAGATGCGACAGCTCTCGCTCCTGCTCGGCCTGGCCATCGCCCTGATGCCGACCACGCCGGTGCTGGGCCTCTACGTCCCCCTGCGGCTCTCCAGACGCCGCGACCTGAGGTCGCTGGAGGAGGCTCTGCGCTCCTCGGACTCCGATCCGGCGATGGACCGCTACCTGGCCGAACGAGCCATCCGCTCCATGTCCTACGCCGAGGTCGCAGCGCTGGTCGGCGACCCGTGGCGCGCGGTGGACGAGGGAAGGAGCCGGCCGCTGGCAGACGCCGAGCTGGCCCGCGTCGGACTGCGACGACCGTGAGGCGCCCCGCGCGGCGGCCCCGACCGACGGAGCCCGACGCGGGACGCATGGCCAAGGCGTGGGCACGGCTGCTGGTCAAGCTGCGGTGGTGGATCATCGCCTTCTGGGCTGGCGCCTGTCTCGTGCTGACCGTCGTGCTGCCCTCGCTGTCGCAGTCTCACGGCGACAGCAGCTTGCGGGGCCTGCTCCCCGACGAGACCCCGGCCATCGCCACCGAGCTCCGCTCGGTCGAGCTCTTCGGCTTCCCGCTGGCCGGCAGGGCGGTGGTCGTCCAGCGCGAGGAGAGCGGGCTCTCGCCGTTCGACCAGTCGCGCACCGTCGTGCGCGCGGTCGACACCACGCTCCGGCCGCCTCGGTCGCTCGTCGCAGCTGAAGGGAGCCCTGCCGGTCTCCAACGCACTGGGTGTCTTCCCCTCCTCCAGGGAGCGGGGAACCACTGCTCTGACCTACCTGTTGTTCGAGCCCGACGTCTCGCTGGGCACCCAGACCCGCACTGCCCGCAGGTATGCGACCAAGGTGCTCGAGCCTCGCGACCACGTCGTCGGGATCACCGGCTCGGTGCCTGCTCGGGCTGCTCAGGGCGACCTGATCCGCGACGCCTTGCCGCGCGTGGAGAGCCTGACGCTCGGGGCCGTCCTGCTGCTGGTCGCGGTGGCCTTCCGGTCGATCGTGGCCCCTGTCGTCGCCCTGGTGGCCACCGGGGTGTCCTACGTGGTCACCCTGCGGCTCTCCGGCGCGGTGGCGGCATTCTTCGGGTCCGCCACCCCCAGCGAGCTCGAGCCGGTGGTCGTCGCCCTGCTCCTGGGGGTGGTCACCGACTACGTGGTGTTCTTCCTCTTCGCGCTCAGACGGCAGCAGGCCACGGGGTCGGGCCGACTCGATGCAGCAGTGGGAGCCACGAGCTCCTACGGCCCGATCGTCGGCGTCGCGGGTCTCGCCGTCGCCGCCGGAACCGCCGCGTTGATCTTCGCCGAGTCCCTGTTCTTCCGGGCCCTGGGCCCGGCGCTGGTCTTCACGGTCCTGGTCGCCCTGGTGGTCTGCGTCACCCTGGTGCCGGCGCTGATGGGGGTGCTGGGCCGCTGGGCGTTCTGGCCTCGACGGCCGAACGCTCCCGTGCCCGCGCCCTTGGAGTCGCCCTCGGATGAGCCGTCGGACCCGCCGCCCGGGCGACTCGCGCGCCTCGCTCAGCGCCGCAGCGTCGCGGCCGTCGTCGTCGTGCTCGTCGCAGGGGGGCTGCTGGCGGCGGCGATCCCGCTGCGCGGGCTGAGCCTCGGCGTCTCGTTCATCGGGGCGCTGCCTCCCGACAACGGCGTGCGCCAGGCTGCCGTCGCTGCCCGCGAGGGCTTCGCCGACGGCATCTTGTCCCCCACGACCGTGCTGGTCGAGGGAGAGGACCTCGACGACGACCCCGAGCGACTCGCGGACCTCGGGTCCAGGCTGGAGGACCAGCCCGGTGTGGCGGGCGTCCTCGGCCCTGGATCGCTGCCCTCGCGACTGGATCGCCGCATCCTGGTCACCGCGGACGGCGACGCTGCGCGCTACCTGGTGATCCTCGACGACCCAGCCCTGGGCTCGAGCGCGATCACCTCCGTCGACAGCATCCAAGCGCGGCTGCCGGGGCTCGTGGAGGCCAGTGGCCTGCCGCCCGGCACCACCGCGGGCGTCGCCGGTGACACCGCGACCGCGGCCTACATCGTGGAGCAGACGACCGACGACCTGCTGCGGATCGCTCTCGCTGCGCTGGGGATGAACCTGCTGATGCTGGTGCTCTTCCTCCGCGCCGTGGTGGCGGCGATCTACCTGTTGCTCGCCAGCATCTTGTCCCTCGCCGCCTCGCTGGGCATCACCATGCTGCTCTTCGACCACCTGCATCCCGGTGCCGGGCTGACCTTCTACGTCCCCTTCGCCGGGGCGGTGCTGCTGCTGGCCTTCGGCTCCGACTACAACATCTTCTCGGTCGGCAACATCTGGGCTGCCGCACGACGACGTCCCCTGCACGAGGCCGTCCGCATCGCCACCCCGCAGACGATCCCGGCGATCCTGACCGCGGGCTTGGCCCTCGCGGCCAGCTTCGGGCTGCTGTCGGTCGTCCCGTTGGCACCGTTCCGCGAGCTCGCCTTCCTCATGGTCCTGGGGATCGCGCTGGAGGTACTCGTGGTCAGGACGGTGCTGCTGCCCGCTCTGCTGATCCTGGTCGGCCCGGTGAGCGCCTGGCCGAGTCGGCGCTTCTCGCGAGGCGACCGACGTGCACCCACGGGTCGAGTCGACAGCCGACTGAGCCCGGGTCACCTCGCGGCCGAGCACGGGTGTCGGGCACAGGAGTGCGCGACGTGAGGACCATCACCTCCCGCAGGCGGGATCGTCCGCTTCGGTCTTGCATAGTCGACCTACGCCCGGGTAAAGGAATTAGTGCCAGCCCTTGGGCGTCCGGAGTGTGCACTTCGAGCGCCGAGGGACATGCCACCCGCTCGGGGTTCCGCCGGGCGGCAGAGGAGGACACTCATGGCACGCACCAGTGCGAACAATGACCTGACGCGACCGCTGTACGCCACCGTCGGCGCCACCGATCGCGCCGTCGAGCTCGTGCGGTCGTCGGTCGGCGACCTGCAGACGCGCCTGACCGACCTGCAGCAGAGCATCAACAAGCTCGAGCGTGAGCCGCAGGCGCTGCGGGCCCGCGCCGTCGAGGCGGTGAGCGGTCAGGCCGACGCCCTCGCGCGTGAGGCCCAGCAGCGTCGCACCGCGATCGAGTCTCGGGTGAGCGCGCTGCAGACCCGGGCACGTGAGGTGCCGAACCGGGTCCAGGGCTTCCTCGAGGAGCACGAGGTCGCCTACGACCAGCTCGTCTCCCGCGGAGACGCGTTGGTCCGCCGCGTCCGTCGACAGCAGTCGACCCAGGACACCGTGAAGTCTGCGCGCACCACGTCGAGCAAGGCCAAGACCACCACCACCCAGGCTCGCAAGGCTGGGCGGAGCGCAGCCAGCTCGGCGCAGGGCGCCGCGAAGAGCGCGACCACGACGGCACGACGCCAGTCCCAGGCCCCGAAGAGCAGCGCCAAGGCGACTGCCACCGGTGCCGCCAAGACGGCGAAGTCGGCCGCGAAGGCGACCACCGACGCCGCGAAGAAGGTCGGCGACTGACCGGTCTCACCGAGACTGACCCGAGGGCCCCGGACATCGTCCGGGGCCCTCGGCTACGTCGACCCGGGGACGACCGCCGCCTCACCGGCCCAGCAGCTCGCGCAACCGGCGCGCGTTGCGCACGGCGTTGCCGTCCCCGTCGTTGTTGAAGTAGGCGTAGACCTCGCGGCCGGCGCTGTGCCACTCACGGACCCGGTCGGCCCACCACGCCAGGTCGTCGTCGGAGTAGGAGCCGCCGTAGAGCCAGTCGTGGGACGGCCCGTGCAGACGCACGTACACCAACGACGACGTCGCGCGCAGCACGCAGGGCAGCCCGGCGCCGCTCATCACGCAGTACGCCGCACCGCGCTGCTCCAGCAGCTCGAAGACCTCCTCGGTGTGCCAGCTGGGGTGCCGCAGCTCGACGCTGACCGGCACCCACCACGGCAGCCGGTCGAGGAACCAGCCCAGGCGCGCGTCGTCGCGCTCCAGGCTCGGCGGGAGCTGCACGAGCAGCACCGCACGCTTGTCGTGGAGCTCGTGCCACGACGCCGCGATCCGGTCGATCCAGACCTCGGGGGAGTAGAGCAGCTTGCCGTGGGTCAGCCCACGCGGCGCCTTGACCGACATCCGAAACCCGGGAGGCAGCCGCCGCCGCCAGCTCGCGAACGAGGCGTTGCGGGGCCACCGGTAGTGGCTCGCGTTCAGCTCGACGGTGTCGAACTCGGCGGTGTAGAGGTCCAGGCGCTTCGCCGGCGGAGTCCCGGGCGGGTAGAGCACGCCGTCCCAGTGGTCATAGCTCCATCCCGAGGTCCCGACCCACGCCACGGCACCAGCCTTCCATGCCGCTCGGGACGGGAAGTGGGAACACCGCACCGCCAGCGGCGGTTGGACACCCGTGAGTGCTCCCCAGATCACCCGAGCCAGCGTCGGCCTGCGCAGCGAGCGGGGCCCGATCCTGCTCGCGGTCATGCTCAGCATCGGGCTGGTCGCGATCGACGCCACCATCCTGGCGACGGCGGTGCCGGCGGTGGTCGAGGACCTCGGCGGGTTCACCTCGTTCCCGTGGTTGTTCTCGATCTACCTGCTCGCGCAGGCGGTCTCGGTGCCGATCTACGGCAAGGTCGCCGACCTGTACGGACGCAAGCCGGTGATGCTTCTCGGTATCGGTCTCTTCGTCGTCGGGTCGCTGCTGTGTGGCATCGCCTGGAGCATGCCGGCACTCATCGTCTTCCGGCTCGTGCAGGGGCTCGGAGCCGGCGCCGTGCAGCCGATGGGCATGACGATCGTCGGTGACATCTACTCGCTGGCCGAGCGCGCGAAGGTGCAGGGCTACATCGCCAGCGTCTGGGCGACGGCCTCGATCGTCGGTCCGACACTGGGCGGGTTCTTCGCCGACTACCTGACCTGGCGCTGGATCTTCTTCGTCAACCTGCCGCTCGGCATCGCGGCCGGCTGGGTGATGTGGCGCCGCTACGACGAGAACGTCGAGCGGCGCAAGCACAGCATCGACTACCTGGGTGCCGTTCTGCTGGCAGCCGGTGGCTCGCTGCTGCTGCTCGGCCTGCTCGAGGGCGGCGTGCGCTGGGCGTGGGACTCGGCCCCCGGTGTCGCCATCTTCGTCGCCGCTGCCGCGCTGCTCGCCGCCTTCGTCGCGGTCGAGCTGCGCGCCCCCGAGCCGGTGCTCCCGCTGTGGATCTTCGGGCGCCGGGTGCTGAACGCGTCGAACTCGGGTGCCTTCGTCGTCGGCGTGCTGCTGATGGGGCTGACGTCGTACGTGCCCCTGTATGCGCAGGGCGTGCTCGGCCACGGGGCGCTGGTGGCCGGCCTGACGCTGGCGTCCATGACGGTCGGCTGGCCGATCGCCGCCTCGACGAGCGGTCGGTTCTACCTCACCATCGGTTTCCGCAGGACGGTGCTGATGGGCGCGTTGTTCGTGATCGCCGGAGCGGCGCTGCTGCTCCTGGTCGGCGCGGACAGCGCCTTGTGGCAGCTGGCGTTGCCGTGCTTCGTGATGGGCATCGGCTTCGGGTACGTCGCCAGCCCCGGCGTCATCGTGGCCCAGTCCTCAGTGGGTTGGCGGCATCGGGGCGTCGCCACCAGCACCAACATGTTCTCCCGCTCGATCGGCAGCGCGGTCGGTGTCGCGGTCTTCGGCGCCATCGTGAACAGTCGAGTGGCGGGCAGCGCCGCGGGTGGCTCGCTCGACCTCGAGAACCTGCCGGACCGGGTGCTGGCGCCCGCGATCGAGGGCGTCTTCGCGGCCTCCGCGGTCGTCGCCCTCGCGTTGCTCTTCTCGGGACTGCTGATGCCCAGCAGCGCGGGCACGGAGGCGCCGGCGAACGACTGAGCCGACCGGCGCCCGCGCTCGCCTCTCCCTCAGCGCAGAGCCAGTGACCCTGACACGTCCGCCTCCCAGGGGAGCTCGGCGTCCCTGGCGACCCTCTGGTCGAGACCGGCCGCCACGTCCTCGGGCCACGGGGCTGTGCGCCGGGTCTCCAGGTCGATGTGGAGGAAGATCTCCTCCATCACAAAACTCACCACCTCGCGTGTGTCGTTGAGCAGGTAGACCAGGACGTGAGCGGCCCGCTCGGAGCGTCCCAGCAGCCGCACCCGCCCCGACATCCGCTCGCCGGTGCGCAGCTCGGCGAGGTAGGTCAGGTGGTGCTCGGCGGAGAAGCACGCGTGGCCCTTGGTCGGCCACATCTTCGGGATCCCGCATTCGACCAGCGACGCGTCCAGGCCCTCGCTGGCGATGCCGGTGTAGTGGCGCACGTTGAGGTGGCCGTTGGCATCCTCGAACGCGGTGGGGACCGGCTGCTGCACGTAGGCGGGCAGATCCTTGAGCTGGTCGTACGACGGGTGCGGTGCGCTCATGGCGCGAGGATACTCAGCGGGCTCGACCGGCACTGCCCACGGCGAGATAGATCGCTCCGCCGAGCGCCTCGGTGTAGCGCGCAGCGGTGGCGTGGCGGCCCACCGCCTCCCACGGTCGGTGACGCCGGTAGTCCGTCGAGACGCCGAACGGACGGTTGAGCGCGCTCGCGACCCGGACCAGCCACTCCGGCCACCTCTCCGGATCCCGCAGCCCGGTCACGGCCAGCCGACCCCCGGCCGGAAGCTCCTCGAGCAGCCGCCCGATCACCGCGTCGTAGCCGGGAAGCATCTCCATGGCGAAGGCTGACATCACCGCCTGGGTGCCCGGGGGCAGTCGGAACCCGGCGACGTCGGCCTCGACCAGCTCGACCTGGGGAAGGTGCCTGGTCCGCCGCCGCGCCCGCGCGAGCATCCCGGGCGAGACGTCGACACCCACGACGCGGCCCTGGGGTCCGACGGCCTCGGCCAGCCGGGGCAGGGCCCACCCCGTCCCGGTGCCCAGGTCCACGACGGTGTCGCCGGCCTGCAGGCCGAGCTCGTCGACAGCCTGAGCGGCCAGTCGCCGTCCGCCCAGGAGCTGGTAGGGAGCGACGAGCAGGTCGTAGAGGGGAGCGGTCCTGTCGTACAGCCGGCGGACGCCGGCGGAGTCCAGGACGGATCGCTTCTCGTCCGGGGATCGACGGCTCACGGCGCCCCGACGAACTGGTCGACGAGGATCCGGTGGCCGTCGGGGTCGAGCACCACCAGGTGCGCCGGCCCGGTGCCCGGCGCCGCGTCGCTGACCAACGGCACCCCCGCAGCCTTCAGGGCTGCGGCGATCTCTCGGACGTCGGTGAAGTCCTCGAGCTCGTTGTTGTCCACGTCGTGGCCGGGGTTGAAGGTCAGCATCGGGGCGTCGAAGTCCATGCCGTCGAAGCTGAAGACCCCGATCACCGCGACTCCGTTGCGCAGGATCAGGTAGCCCTCGTCCACCGACCCGCCGACGACCTCGAAGCCGAGGACGGCGTAGAAGGCGCGAGATGCGACGAGGTCCGACACCGGCAGGCTGATCGAGAAGGCTCCGGGCTCCATCCCGCCACGCTAGCCCGGTCCGGGTCTCAGCTGAAGATCGTGCCGGTCCTCCCCGGGCCGGCGACCTCGGTCAGGGGGACGATCGCTCACCGTGACCAGCGGCGCCCAGGAGCGACCGCACTCACCACAGGCACAAGCCGCCGGCTCCCGCCGATGGCGTCGTCCCGGGCCCAGCGCCCGGCGATGACACCACGGTGGGGGCGAGGCGCTGACGCCGACTTGCATCCCCCTTGCAGGCGGCGATGCGGCTCTCCGCTCGGCCACCGCCGTGCCAGGCTGCGGGGATGGAGCTCGCGGACTTCTCCCTCGACCTCTTCGCGCTGCCGGGGCGAGTGGCGCTGGTGACGGGCGGGAACACCGGTCTGGGTCGCGCCATCAGCGTCGCGCTGGCCGCCGCGGGAGCCGATGTCTGCGCCGTCGGCCTGGAGGACGATGCCGGCCTGACCCGCGAGCTGGTCGAGGGGCACGGTCGGCGGTACCTCGAGCAGCGCAGGGACCTCACCCTGCGTGACTGCGCCGACCACGCCGTCGCCGAGTGCATCGAGGGGCTCGGCGGGCTCGACGTCCTGGTCAACTGCGCCGGCATGAACCTGCAGGCCCGCCCCCTGGAGTTCGACCGCGCCCAGTGGGACCAGATGATCGAGGTCAACCTCAGCGCCGCCTTCGCGCTGAGCCGCAGCGCGGCGCGACACATGCTCTCGACGGGTCGCGGCAAGATCATCAACATCGCCTCGGTGTACTCCTTCCGGGGCGGCCAGCGTTCCCCGGCGTACTCGGCCACCAAGCACGGCCTGGTCGGGCTGACTCGTGCCTACAGCGACGAGCTCGCCGGACACGGGGTGAACGTCAACGCGATCGCACCCGGCTACATGACGACCGAGCTGACCCGCGCCACCCGCGAGGACCCGGTGCGCAACCAGCAGGTGCTCGACCACGTGCCGGCCGGCCGCTGGGGCGACCCTGCCGACCTCATGGGAGCCGTCGTCTTCCTCGCCGCCCCCGCCTCGGACTTCGTGCACGGTCACGTGCTGGCGGTCGACGGCGGCTACCTGGTGCGATGACCCGGAGCACCGACCGACCCGACGGACCCGACGGACCCAACCGAGGAGCCATGCCCGTGACGCGACCGGAACCCGACCTGAGTCCCGAGGAGGTGCTCGGCGCCCTGCGCGGGCTGGTCGGGCAGGAGCAGGTGGCCGTCGACGACGAGCTGCTGCGCGAGGTGAGTCAGGACCGCTTCAAGAAGTACCAGTCGGTGCACGGCATCCACGACGGCCCGCGACCCACCGCCGTGGTGCGGGTGCGCTCCACCGACGACGTCGTCGCGGTGCTGCGGTTCGCCCACGAGCACCGGGTGCCGGTGGTGCCGCGCACCGGGGGCACCGGCACCGAGGGGGGTCTGGAGGTCGTGCTCCCGGGCACCGTCGTGGTCGACGGGTCCTCGATGGACGCGGTGCTCTCGATCGACGAGACCGACATGCGCGCCACGGTGCAGTGCGGGACCCCGCTGCGGGCGCTGGAGGACGCCCTGCGCGAGCGCGGTCTGACCACTGGTCACTCGCCGCAGTCCCAGCCGATCGCGCAGTACGGCGGCCTCGTCGCCACGCGCTCCATCGGCCAGCTCTCCACCCTCTACGGCGGCATCGAGGACATGGTCTCCGGCCTCGAGGCGGTGCTGGCCGGCGGCGAGGTGGTGCGGGTGCGGCCCGTGCCGCGGCGGGCGGCCGGCCCCGACCTGCGCCACGTCCTCATCGGCAACGAGGGCGCCCTGGCCTTCGTCACCGAGGTGACGGTGAAGGTGTTCCGCCGTCCGGAGAGCCGCAGCCATCTCGGCTTCCTCGTGCCCGACCTCCCGTCGGGGGTGAGTCTGCTGAGGGACGTGGTCACCGCGGGTCATCGGCCGGCGGTCTGCCGGGTCTACGACTCCGGTGACGCCGCCCAGCACTTCGACTTCGTGGGGGACCGCGCCCTGGTGGTCGTCATCACCGAGGGCCCCTCCGGCGTCGTCGAGGCGACGACGGTGGCCGTGCGAGCCATGGCCGAGGCAGCCGGGGCCGAGCCCGCCGACCCCGCGGTCATCGAGTCGTGGTTCGCGTCGCTCAACTGGGGTCCGGACAAGATCGAGGCCGAGAAGGCAGCGATGCTCGACGGCAGCAACCTGGGATACACGACCGAGGTCGCCGCGTCGTGGTCGCAGGTGGGGCCGCTCTACGACGCGGTGGTGCGCCGGGTGCGTGAGGAGTTCCCGCGGTCGGGCGACCTCACGATGCTCGGAGCCCACTCCTCGCACAGCTACCAGGACGGGACCAACCTCTACTTCGTCTACGACTACGACATCCGGTGCGGGCCGCGGGAGGAGATCGACCTCTATCACCGGCCGATCAACGCGATCGTCGTCGAGGAGGCGCTGCGTGCCGGAGGGACGATGGTGCACCACCACGGGGTCGGCAAGTACCGCACCGAGTGGATCGACCAGGAGCACGGGTCGTCGTACCGGCTGCTCGAGGGGCTCAAGCGCGACCTCGACCCTCGAGGCGTCATGAACCCGGGCACGATCTTCCCGGTCTGACACATGTCATCTCAACAATTTCTAGTCGGTGTCGACGTCGGCACCCAGAGCGCGAAGGTCGTGATCCATGCGGCTGACGGCGCCGTGGCTGCCCGGGCGCACCGGCCGCTCCGCCCCCTGGACACCCCGTCGCGAGGCATCGCCGAGCACCCCGACGACGACCTCTGGGAAGCACTGGCGGGCGCCACGCGCGAGGCGATGGCCGACTTCGAGGCGGCGGGCCACCCCCGCAGCGGCCTCCGAGCAGTGGGGCTGTGCGGCATCCGCAACTGTCAGGCGCTCCTCGACGACGAGGGGCTGCTGGTCGCTCCGGTGCAGAGCTGGATGGACGACCGTGCATCGACGCGGTACGACGTAGGCGCCGCCGACCCGCGGGTCCGGTGGGTGACCTCGTCCTCGGCGTACCTCACGGGGCGGCTCGTGGGCGAGGTGCGTGACTCGGTCGCGGCCTTCCGCGGCCGGTGGCCCGCCGACATCGCGGCGTGGCGCTGGAGCGAGGACAGCGATGTGCTCGACGCGCACGGAATCCCCCCGGACCAGCTCGTCGACGTGGTGATGCCGGGTGAGGTGCTGGGGCACCTCACGACCCAGGCGGCTGGCCGGACCGGTCTGCCCGCCGGGCTGCCCGTCGTCGCGACCGCCAACGACAAGGCGGTCGAGGCGCTCGGGTGCGGCCTGCTGGCCCCGAGCGGCACTGACGTGCTCGTCTCGCTCGGCACCTACGTCGCCGGGATGGTGGTCGGCTCCGAGCCACGCGCCGACCTGGCCCACGGCTGGACCAACTTCGCCGCGGTCCCGGGGCGCTACCTCCACGAGAGCACCGGGGTGCGGCGCGGCATGGCGACCGTCTCCTGGGTGCGCGAGGTGACGGGGTCCGCCTCGATCGCCGAGCTCGACGCTGCCGCGGCGCGGGTGCGCCCCGGGGCTGAGGGTCTCCTGGCCGTCCTGGACTGGCTCGCCCCCGTCGACGCACCGCACCGCCGTGGGGCCTTCGTGGGGCTGCAGGCACGACACGGGCCACCGCACCTGCTCCGCGCGGTGGTCGAGGCCATGGCGATGACCCTCCACCGGCACGTGTCCGCCCTGCGGCGAGAGCTCGGGCACGACCCCGGCGTCGGTCGGCTGCTCCTCTCCGGTGGCGGGAGCCGGTCCACCTTCGCGCCGCGGGTCTTCGCCGACGTCTTCTCGTTGCCGGTCGCGACCTTCGGCGAGGAGAGCCCGGCCGCGCGAGGCGCCGCCCTGCTGGCCGCCGTGGCCTCCGGGGTCCATGCCACGCCCGAGCTCGCGGCCGCCGCGATGGTGCCCAGGCCCACCACCGTCGAGCCCGACCCGCGAGCCTGCGACCTCTACGCCGAGCTCGCCGAGATCCACCATCAGCTGCCGGGACACCTCGACGGCGTGCTGCGCTCCCTGCACCGACTCGGCTGAGGCCTGGCGGCGCCGCCCCCGATGACTAGGTGGTCCTCGCGCAGGGCAGGTTTTCCAGTGATCGACCAGACCGAGCCTGCGAAGGGAGCCCACGATGGCCACGGCGAATGACGACCACGGTTCGAGCGTCAAGGACGACGAGCTCTACGAGAAGCTGCGCGAGGAGGGCGCGAGCAAGGAGAAGGCGGCACGCATCGCCAACGCGGCCGACGACCGGAGTCGCAGCGAGGTCGGCCAGCGCGGTGGCAACGCCGGGTCCTACGAGGACTGGACCGTCGAGGAGCTGCGCGAGCGCGCGGCCGAGCTCGAGGTGTCCGGTCGCTCGGAGATGACCAAGGAAGAGCTGATCGAGGCCCTGCGCGACCGCTGATTGTCACAGTTGCTGGGGTTTCGGGACCGTCGACCTGACCCGGGCGACGTTCGGTCCCGCTGGGGTTCTACGCCCCGGAGACCCCCCGTTCGGGTGGTAGACAGGGCAGTTGTGGGTTCTGTCGTCACGCTCGAGCGGAGGCTGCCACCACGTGCCGCCTCCGCCTCTGCCGCGCGCCGCCTCGTCTCCGAGGCCATGGCCGGCAGTGCCTACGAGGACCTGACCGACAGCGCACTGGTCGCGGTCAGCGAGCTGGTCACGAACGCCTTGGTCCATGCCGGCACCGAGATCGAGGTGCAGGTCAGCATCGATCCGCGGGGAGTGCTCGTCGAGGTCCACGACGGCAACCCGCAGGCACCGGTGCTGCGGCAGAACTCGCGCCAGTCCGGCACCGGTCGCGGCCTGCACATGGTGCAGGGGCTGGTCGACGAGTGGGGCGTGGTCCGCCACGGGGACGGCAAGGCGGTGTGGTTCCGGATCGGCCAGCCCGAGGGGGGCCCGGGGGTCGATGCGCCGGGCGAGCACCACGCCGTCGTGACGGTGCTGCTGCCCGAGTTCCCGTTGCTGATCCATGCCGCGTGGCAGGAGCACTCCGCGGCGCTGCTGCGTGAGTACCTCCTGATGAACCTCATGGAGGGCGACGAGATGTTCGCCTTCCAGCGCCACGCCGTCGCCAGTGAGGCGCTGGCCCTCATGGAGGAGCAGGCTCCCCGGGTCGACATCGAGCCCGACCCCGACCAGGTCATGGCCGACGCCATCGAGCCCCGGGTCACCGCGTCGCTGGTGGAGCTCACCGTCCCGCTCGCGATGGTCGACGCCTTCGCCCAGCTCGACCTGATGATGAACGACGCGATCGCGGCGGCCGACTCCGGCGACATGATGGTGCCCACCACGCAGCCGGAGCTGCGCGAGATGCGCCGGTGGCTCTGCGACCAGATCCGCGCCCAGGCGCTCACCGGCGCCGACCCCGAGCCGTGGAGCCGGGATCTGCACCACGACGTCGTCGACGAGGTCGAGCAGCCCTCCGGGTGGGTCGACGACGTCTCGACCGCTGCCTCGATGCGGGTGGCCGCCAACGACGCCGGCCAGATCATCGCCGTCAGCCCGCACGCAGCACGGTGGCTGGGCTACGACGCCGAGCAGCTCGTGGGGCGCCGGCTGGTGGTGCTGATCCCCGAGCGGTTCCGCCAGGCGCACGTCTCCGGGCTGACCCACCACGTCCTCAACGGGCGCAACGCCATCCTCGGGATCCAGATCACGGTGCCGATGTGTCGCTCCGACGGCTCGGAGGAGGTCTGCCGGCTGCGGGTCGAGCACGTCTCCAGTGACACCCACCCGGTGTTCGTCGCCGACTTCGTGCCGGCCTGATCCAGGCTGAGCCCGACCCTGGAGCGTCAGCGGCGCAGTCGAGCGATCACCAACGGGTGGTCGGTGGCGCGCTGCACCAGCCCGCCGCGCAGGGCCAGGTGGCCCCGGAAGCGGATCTTGTGGGTCCCGAAGATCCAGTCCACGCCGTTGCCTCGCGAGGGCCGACAACCCTTGCCCCGCTTGCCCCGCGATGAGGCATGCAGACCGTGGTTCGTCACCCGGCAGTAGAAGCCGCGGTTGTTGTCGTTGAAGTCGCCCATGAGGATCACCGGCCGCTTGCGCTTGAGGCGCTTGACCATGCGCAGCTCGCGACCGATCGCGACGTGTCGGCGCTTGGCCATCGCGCGCTTGGTCCCGCGGTTCGCCGGGTTGTGCACCGAGATGACCGAGAACGAACGCCCGGTGGCCTTGTCGCGCAGGGTCACCACGGGCATCGGCCGGTCGCCCCGGAAGTAGGGGATCTTGAAGGTGCTCTTCTTCACCAGGCGGAACCGGCTGGCGCGCCAGGCGATCGAGTCCTGCGGGTCGCTCGGCGGGGAGAACAGGCGCCAGCCCTTGGTGCGTCGCAGGAACTTCTTGCGCTGCACCCCCTGGAACTCCTGGAGCCCGACCAGCGCGACCCGGTTGCTCTTGAGCAGACTGAGCGCGAGACGCATCCGGCGGCCGCTCGGGGGGTATCGCCGCTTGTCCCCGCCACGGGCGGTGTGGGAGTGGCCGAGCACGTTCAGCGTGGCGATGATGAAGCTGCCGCGACGACGCTTGCCGGGCGGCATCCCGCTGACGTGGGTGCCGACGTGCCGCTTGAGCCAGACACTGGGGTTGACCAGCCCCGGGTGCTTCGCGCCGGTCTTCAGGCGTACGGCGAAGTGCAGCACGCACTTCGCGCCCCGCTTCCCCCGGGCCAGGCCCCCTAGCGTGCGCCCCGAGTTGATGACCGCACCGGTCTTCACCCGCAGCTTCTTCATCGGGCCGTACCAGGTGGTGAGCCGCTGCGGCCCGGTGCTGACCGCGACCACGGGCTTGTGCCGCTTGCGGTTCAGCACGATCACCTTGCCGCCGTGGGCGGCGGCGACCTTGGTGCCGCAGCGGGCACGGAAGTCGGTGCCGGTGTGCCGGCCGCCGCCGTGCGCCCGACGCTTGAAGTTGTGGCGGTCCCGCTTGCCGGCCTTGCCGACCGGGTTGCGGACGACCCCGCCGTCGATGCCGATCGGCCGACACGTCGAGGAGTTGCGCGGGGACTTGCCGCGCAAGGCCTGCTTGGCGGTGAACTGGCCGCAGCCACCGCGCACCAGCCTCAGTGCCTCCGCGACGCCGTCGTCGCCGGCGGCCGGGGTGTCCACCGGCCGTGCGTCGGCGAGGGAGAGCCCGCAGAGCACGAGGCCGACGATGACCATCGTGCATCGTGCGCGGAGCATGGTGCCCCCTTCTGCGGTGCGACCCGGGTCAGCGACACGCTGAAACCCCTGTTGTTTTTGGGACTGTACGCATCTGCCGTGACAGGTGAGGTGGAATCAGAGAAATAGTCAGGCGACCCGGGTACGTGGTGGAATTGCCGGCGATGTCCACCACAGACCGCGCCGCTGCGGGCCCCGACCTGCTGACCGAGACCGACGTCCGAGCGGCCGCGGCGCGGCTCGACGGGCTCGCCCGACGCACCCCGGTCGTGGTGGCTCGGCGGCTCGACGAGCTCACCGGGGCACAGGTGCTGTGCAAGGCCGAGTCCCTGCAGCGCACCGGCTCCTTCAAGATCCGCGGGGCGGGCAACAAGGTGCTGGCCCTGCCCGTGCCCGTGCGCGCAGGCGGGGTGTTCGCTGCCTCGTCGGGCAACCACGCCCAGGCGGTCGCGGCGGTCGCGCGCCACCTCGGGGTGCCGGCGACGATCCTCATGCCGCACGACGCCCCGGCGAACAAGCGCGCCGGCACCGAGGAGCACGCAGCGACCGTGCTCACCTACGACCGCTACACCCAGGACCGTGAGGCGCTCGCCGCCGAGCTCGCCCAGCAGCGAGGACTGCCCCAGGTTCCGGCCTACGACGACCCGCTGGTCATGGCGGGGCAGGGCACGGCTGCGCTGGAGCTGCTGGAGGACGTCGGCGCGCTGGACGTGCTCGTGGTGCCCGTCGGCGGCGGCGGACTCGCCGCTGGCTGCGGCACGATCGCCCGCGCGCTGCACCCCGACATCGAGCTGGTGGGGGTGGAGCCGAGCGCGGCCGACGACACCCGCCGCTCGCTGGCAGCCGGCGAACGGGTCAGGATCGACCCGCCGCGCACGATCGCCGACGGGCTCCAGGTCCCGGTCCCCGGCGAGCTCACCTTCGAGGTGAACCGCCGCCTGCTCGACCGGGTGGACGTGGTCTCCGAGACACAGATCGTCGCCGCGATGCGTTTCGCGTTCGAGCGGCTCAAGCTGGTGCTCGAGCCGTCGGGTGCCACCTCGCTGGCCGGAGTCCTGGCGGCGGGTGAGCGGTACGCCGGGCGCCGGGTGGGGGTGGTGCTCTCCGGAGGCAACGTCGCGCCGCGACGTTTCGCCGAGCTCACGGCGTCCTCCGAGCCCGGTGTCTAGGCTGACGTCGGTGAGCACGCACTGCGCCCCCCCGGGCGGCACCCGATGAGCGGCGGACTGGCCGCCCTGCTGGACGACGTCGCCACGATGGCCAAGCTGGCCGCGGCCTCGGTGGACGACGTGGGAGCCGCCGCCGGGCGGGCCAGCAGCAAGGCGGCCGGCGTGGTGGTCGACGACACCGCGGTCACCCCGCGTTACCTGGAGGGGTTCGGCCCGAGCCGCGAGCTGCCGATGATCCGCAAGATCGCGGTGGGGTCGCTGCGCAACAAGCTGCTCTTCATCCTGCCGGCGGCGCTGCTGCTGAGCCAGTTCCTGCCGTGGCTGCTGACCCCGCTGCTGATGCTGGGTGGCACCTATCTCTGCTACGAGGGAGCGGAGAAGATCTGGGAGAAGCTCGGCGGCCACTCCTCGGGCTCCGAGGAGGAGAAGACGCCGGCAGGGGTCGAGGGCGGCGAGACCGAGGACGCGATGGTCTCCAGCGCGATCCGCACCGACTTCATCCTCTCCTCCGAGATCATGGTGATCGCGCTCAACGAGGTCGCCGAGGAGCCCTTCGTCTCCCGGGCGCTGATCCTGGTCGCGGTCGCCTTCCTCATCACGGTCCTGGTCTACGGCGTGGTCGGGCTGATCGTGAAGCTCGACGACATCGGCTACCACCTGGCCGAGCGCGACTCCTCCGCCGTCCGGACCGCGGGCCGCGGCATGGTCAAGGCGATGCCGGGGATCCTCGCCACGATCTCGGTGGTCGGCGTCGCGGCGATGCTGTGGGTCGGCGGCCACATCCTGCTCGTCGGCACCGACGACCTCGGCTGGCACCTGCTCTACGACTGGGTCCACCACCTGGAGGAGAAGGTCGAGGATGGGTTCTCGGCCCTCGGCGGGGCGCCGGCCTGGCTGGTCAACACCGGCATCTCCGCGGTGGTCGGCGCACTCGTCGGCGCGGTCGTGGTGATGGTGATGCATCTGGTCCGTCGGCGGGGGGCCCACTGACCACGGCGTCGCCCAGGCCTCTCCGACCAGGCCGCTAGGCTCGCAGCCATGAGCGAGGACGCAGCAGATCTGCTGGCGGACAAGACCGTCGCCGTGCTCGGCGGCACCGGGCCGCAGGGTCGTGGCCTGGCCCGGCGCTGGGCCGCCGCCGGCATCCCGGTCGTGATCGGCAGCCGCAGCGCGGAGCGTGCCGAGGGCACCGCCCGGGAGCTGGCCGAGGCGACCGGAGGCAACCTCACCGGTGCCGACAACGCCGGCGCCGCGCAGGCCGGTGACATCGTCGTCGTCGCCGTCCCCTGGGACGGGCACAAGGAGCTGCTCGAGGGACTCACGTCCCCGCTGCGCGGCAAGGTCGTGGTCGACTGCGTCAACCCGCTCGGTTTCGACAAGCAGGGTGCCTACGCCCTCGAGGTGCCGGAGGGGTCCGCCGCGCAGCAGGCGCAGGAGGTGCTGACCGAGAGCACCGTCGTCGGAGCCTTCCACAACCTCAGCGCCGTGCTGCTGGAGGATCCCGAGGTCGAGTCGGTCGACACCGACGTGCTGGTGCTCGGCGAGGAGCGCTCGGCCACCGACCTGATCCAGGCCCTCGCCGACGCGATCCCGGGCGTCCGGGGTCTCTACGGCGGCCGGCTGCGAAACGCCCACCAGGTGGAGGCGCTGACCGCCAACCTGATCAGCATCAACCGGCGCTACAAGGCTCACGCCGGAGTGAGGATCACCGACGTCTGATGTACCCCACCTACCCAGCCCCCTCCGCGAAGGCTCTCGAGCTCGAGGCCGCCCTGCGCACGTTCATGGCGCAGGAGGTGCTGCCGCGCGAGGCGCCCGCCCGCGAGTTCCACGAGTCGCAGAGCGACCCCCACGTCGTACCCCCGCAGCTGGAGGAGCTGAAGCAGATCGCGCGCGAGCGCGGCCTGTGGAACCTCTTCCTGCCCAGCGAGTCGGGTCTGACCCAGCTCGAGTACGCCCCGCTCGCCGAGCTCCTCGGCTGGAGCGAGCTCGGGCCGGAGGCCACCAACTCCTCCGCCCCCGACACCGGCAACATGGAGCTGCTGCACCTGATCGGCAGCGAGGAGCAGAAGCGGCAGTGGCTCGAGCCCCTGCTCGCCGGCGAGATCCGCTCGGCGTTCGCGATGACCGAGCCGGCCGTCGCCTCCTCCGACGCCACCAACATCGAGACCCGCATCCTGCGCGACGGTGACGACTACGTCATCAACGGCCGCAAGTGGTGGATCAGCGGAGCCGCCGACCCGCGCTGCCAGGTCTTCATCGTCATGGGCAAGACCGACCCCGAGGCCGCGACCCACGTCCAGCAGTCCATGGTGATCGTGCCGCGCGACACCCCGGGGGTGGAGGTGGTTCGGGCCCTGCCGGTGATGGGCTTCCAGCACTTCCAGGGTCACTGCGAGGTCACGTTCACCGACGTGCGCGTGCCGGCGAGCAACATCCTCGGGGTCGAGGGCGGTGGGTTCGCCGCGGCCCAGGCGCGGCTCGGTCCGGGCCGGATCCACCACGTGATGCGGGCGCTCGGCGCGGGGGAGCGGGCGCTGGCCCACCTGGTCAAACGCGCCCACGAGCGCACCGCCTTCGGCACCACCCTCGCCGAGAAGGACACGGTGCGCCAACAGGTCGCCGAGTCGCGGATCGCGCTGGACCAGGCGCGGGCGCTGTGCCACCACGCGGCGTACGTCATCGACAGCGAGGGCAACAAGGCGGCACGGCACCTGGTGGCCGAGGCCAAGGTCGCGGTGCCCCGGGCCGTGCTCGACGTCATCGACCGGGCCATCCAGGTGCATGGTGGCGGTGGCCTGTCCGACGGCTTCCCGCTCGCCGAGATGTGGGCGTGGCACCGCGCGATGCGGCTCTTCGACGGACCCGACGAGGTCCATCTGATGACGCTCGGCCGCTCCGAGCTGCGCCGCGAGCCGACGCTTCCTATCTGACGCGGTCGGCTGTGCTGCCGCCGGCCTTCACCCAGCACCGAAGGGGAGCGTGCGGTTGGTCGACACCCTGCCCCGGTGCGGGTGTGGCGGCAGGTGACAGATTGCCCCATGCGTGTGGCGGCAAGTGACAGATTTCAGCGCTCGTCTTCTGTCGGATGCCGCCACAGCGGGGCTGGCCCGTGTCGTGTGACGCCACTCGTACCGACGTCGGTGAGTGAGCAGCCGGACCCGCCGCGGGTAGGGTCTCGCGCCATGGCTGACGACGCAGTGCTGACCGAGGAGCGCGACGGCGTGCTCGTGGTGACCCTCAACCGGCCCGAGGCCCGCAACGCGGTCAACGGGGCGGTGGCCGACGGTGTGGCTGCGGCGCTGGACCGACTGGACGCCGAGGAGGCCCTGCGCGTCGGGGTGATCACCGGCGCCGGTGGCACGTTCTGCAGCGGCATGGACCTCAAGGCGTTCCTGGGCGGCGAGGTGCCGATCCTCGAGGGCCGCGGGCTCGCCGGCTTCACCGAGGCCCCGCCGCGCAAGCCGCTGGTCGCCGCCGTCGAGGGGTACGCCCTGGCCGGCGGCTTCGAGCTGCTGCTCGCCTGCGACCTCGTGGTGGCGGCGGCCGACGCGACGCTGGGCGTGCCCGAGGTCAAGCGCGGGCTGGTCGCCGCGGCCGGCGCGGCGATCCTGCTGCCCGAGCGGATCGGGATGGCGCGGGCGATGGAGCTGCTGCTCACCGGGGAGCCGATCTCACCCGACCGCGCGCTCGAGTGGGGCCTGGTCAACCGGGTGGTCGAGCCTGGTCGGGCCCTGGACACAGCCCTGGAGCTGGCCGCTGCGGTCGCGGCCAACGGACCGCTCGCGGTGGCGGTCTCCAAGCAGATCGCTCGCTGCGCGCGCGACTGGTCGAGCGAGGAGATGTGGCAGCGTCAGACCGACCTGGTCCTGCCCGTGCTCACCTCGCGCGATGCCCAGGAGGGGGCGGCCGCCTTCGCCGAGAAGCGGGACCCCGTCTGGGAGGGTCGCTGACCGCCCAGGGCGGTGCGTCGGACTACTGCCCCCGGCCGCGGGCGAAGACCTGGTCGCGGCGCGCTGCGAACGCATCCGGATCGGCGATCTCGAAGCCGGCGTCGGCGACCTCGCGCTCGGTGCGCAGGGCGTCGGCTCCCGAGCCGTCGCGCACCTGGTCGTAGATCGAGCGGATCCGCTCCTGCGTCGACTGGGTGGTGCTGGCCACCGTGGTGGCGATCTCGATCGCCCGGGGCAGCAGCGCCTCGGGCTCGTGGACCTCGTTGACCAGGCCGATCCGCAGCGCCGTGGTGGCATCGACGAAGTCACCGGTGAAGGACATCTGGCGTGCCCACTGGTCACCGACCGCGCCGGGCAGCCGAGCCGTCAGTCCCCACGCCGGGGTGACGCCGACCCGGCTGTGGGTGTCGGCGAAGCGGGCGTTGGTCGAAGCGATCCGGAAGTCGCAGTTCAGCGCGACCTCCAGGCCGCCGGTGACGGCGACGCCGTTGATCGCCCCCACGACCGGACGGGGGAACTGGGAGAGCGGATGGATCTGCTCGATGGTGAAGCCGCCCTCGGCGATCGCGTTGAGGTCGATGCCCGCGCAGAACGCCTTCTCGCCGGCGCCGGTCAGCACCAGCGCCCGCAGGTCGGCGTCCTCGCCGAGCTCGCGCAGGGTGCTCCCCAGCAGCTCGACCATCCGATGCGTGAGCGCGTTGTGCTTCTCCGGCCGGTTCAGGGTCACCACGGCGACCTCGGGCGACGGGCGGTCGACCAGCACGAGTTCCTCAGCCATGCGGCTCAACCTAGACCCCCGGGAGCCTGCGCGGACTGGCCGGGTCGTGGAGGATGGGCGGGTGCGCCGTCCCAACCCCGCCGTGACCCGGCTGCTCGTCGTCGTGCTCGCGGGGGCGCTCGCCGGCTGCTCCGGCGCGGGTGGCGGGGACGGTGAGCGCGACTCGGAGGCGGCCAGCGGTCGCGCCCAGGCCGAGCCCACGACGCCGGCCGAGAAGCTCGGGCTCACCACCGGGTGGGGCCCCACCCAGGAGGAGCTGGAGACCGCAGCGCGCTACGCCCGCAAGCTCTCCCTGCCCGATCTCGCCGGCCAGGTGATCGTCGCGCAGTGGGCAGGCGACTCGGCTCCCGTGGGCATGGTCCGCAAGCTCCACCTCGGCGGGGTCATCGCCTTCTCCGACAACGTGATCTCGGCCGGCCAGATCAGGTCGGTCAACCGCCGGCTCCAGAAGCGGGTACGACGACCGTGGCCGGTGATGATCTCCGTCGACCAGGAAGGCGGTCGCGTGGCACGGGTGCGGGGCGACGTGACCCGGTTCCCGGCGTTCATGTCGGTGGGGGCCGCCCGCGACCAGAAGCTCACCACGGAGGTTCACCGGGCTGCTGGAGGTGAGCTGCGCTCGCTCGGCTTCAACGTCGACTTCGCGCCGGTCGCCGACGTCACCTGGGGTCCGGGGGACGTCGCGATCGGGGCTCGTTCCGCGGGCAGCGACCCGGGAGCCGTCACCAAGCAGGTGCTCGCCGCCGCCGAGGGGATGCTGGAGGGCGGCATGGTGCCGGTGCTCAAGCACTTCCCCGGTCACGGCTCGGTCGGCGCCGACAGCCACCAGACCCTTCCGTTGCAGAGCCGCAGCCGAGCTCAGCTCCGACGCGTCGACTGGCGCCCGTTCCGGGCAGCGGTCGACGCCGAGCTCCCGGCGGTCATGGTCGGCCACCTCAACGTGCGGGCCATCCACCGTGGTGTGCCCTCGTCGATGTCGCGGCGCGTGGTCACCGGGGCGCTGCGCAAGGAGCTGGGCTTCCAGGGGCTCGTGGTCACCGACGCGCTCAACATGGCAGCAGTCACCAACTCCTACGGTCCCGCCAAGTCGGCGGTCGCCGCGCTGCATGCCGGCGCCGACGTGGTGCTGATGCCGCCCGACGCACGGGTTGCCCGGCGCAGCATCGTCAAGGCGGTCCGCAAGAAGAAGATCTCGATCACCCGGGTGCGTCAGGCCGCTGCTCGGCAGATCGCCCTGCTGCTGCACCAGAAGGCGCAGGGTGGTCGCACGCGACGCCCGGGCTCCTCGCAGGCGCTCTCGCTGCGGCTCTCGGCCACGGCGCTGACATCGGTGGCAGGTCCGTGCTCCGGTGACATCGCGCCGGACCGGCCGATCCCGCTGGGCGAACCGGTGGCGGTCGCCAACTTCCGCCTCGCGGCGCAACGGGCCGGTCTCGAGCTCGGGCGCATCGACTACGTCAAGCCGGCCAAGCCAAAGCCGCCCGAGCCGCCGGGCAAGAAGGCGACGAAGAAGCAACGACGCAGCCACCAGAAGGCGCTCGCCCAGCACCGCAAGGATCTCGACCGGTGGCGCTCGATCGAGCCGACGCCGGTGCTCCGCGGCACCCGGGTCGACCTGGTGGGGACCGGCTCGACCACTCCCTCCGGCGACTACGTGGTCGCGGTCGACACCCCCTACGTGCTGGGGCGCAGCTCGGCCGAGGTCCGCGTGGCGACCTACGGCGACACGATCGGTGCGATGAACGCGCTGGTCGCGTTCCTGCGGGGCAAGGCCCCGGCCCCCGGCAAGCTGCCCGTGGACGTGCGGGGAGTGCGCCGCGGCTGCTGAGCCCCCACCCCGGCCGTCATCCGCCCGTCATCCGGGGCGTCGAAGCGCGAACCGGCGACATACGACAGGAATGACCCCTCGGTTCCTGTCGTTTCTCGCCGATCCGTCGCGCAGCGGTGCTGACTGCCGCCAGGGCTACGCGACGCCGTACGCCTCGGCGAGAGCCTCGAGGGAGTCACCGGTGGCCACGGCGAGCTTCTGCAGCGACGGGACGGCGTCGCGGCAGCCGATGAAGGCGAAGCAGAGCGTGCCGTCGTAGGACTCCATGGTGATGTTCAGCGCCATGCCGTGGGTCGGGATCGAGACCGGGTAGATCGCCTCGACCTTGCCCCCGCGCATGTACATCGTGGACTTGGGGCCGGGGACGTTGGAGACCACGACGTTGATCGTCTGCGGCACCCGCTGCTCCAGCCCCGTCATCGCGCCCAGCACCTGGGCGCCGGCAGGGGTGAGCAGGTATCCGGAGTACGCGAGCGCCGCGAGCTGCTGCATCCCCTTCATCTGCTCCTTGGCCTGTCTGGTCGAGGAGATCACCGACTCCAGTCGCCGCTTCGGGTCCTCGATGTGGGTGCCCATGTGGGCCAGGCTCACCCCGACCAGGTTGCCGCCGCCCTCGTCGCCCTCGGAGCGCAGGTTGACTGGCATGAAGGCGATCAGCGGCTTCTTCGGGAGCTCCTCGAGCTCGCCGAGATAGCTGCGCAGCCCGCCACCGCAGATCGCCATCACCACGTCGTTCAGCGTCCCGCCGGCCTCGGTCGCGATCTTCTTGACCCGGGCCATGTCGAACTGCTGCGTGGCGAGTCGGCGGTTGCGGCTGGTGCGCCCGCTGAAGATGGTCGTCGGAGCGCTGAACGGATCCACCAGGTCGCTGTCGTCGGGCATCGCAGCGCGCTCCAGGCGCGCCACCGCCCGAGTGGTCTCGAACGTGGACCTCGCGGCGGCGGCGGCGAGGCGCGTCGCCCCGGTGCTCACCGACACCGCGGTGCCGACCGCACGCTTCGGCAGGGCCAGCAGGCCACCACCGCCCTCGGCGCCGGAGGAGTCGCGCGGGGGTCTGTCCGCCCAGGGCTGGATGGAGTAGAAGAACGGCGCGCTGCGGTCGTCGGGATCGGGCGACATCGACTTCTGCTGGATGCGGGCACCGGTGTAACCGTCGACCAGCGAGTGGTGGATCTTGGTGTAGACCGCGAACCGGCCTCCCTCGAGGCCCTCGATGAGGTGCACCTCCCACGGTGGGCGTCGGAAGTCGAGCTGGTGGCTGTGCAGCCGCGAGACCACGATGCCGAGCTCGCGCTCGTCACCCGGGCTGGGCAGGGCCGAGCGGCGCACGTGGTAGTCGATGTCGAAGTTCTCGTCCTCCACCCAGGCCTGGCGCGGGTGGCGCAGGAAGTGCGGGTGAGCCAGCCGCTGGTTCCAGGGCTCGGCCACCGGCGCCTCGAGCATCTGCTCGTAGACCTCGCGCAGGTACTCCGGGCCGGCACCCTCCGGGGGCGTCACGGGCATCAGCGAGGCCACATGCATCATCGTCTCGGGGGACTCGCCCCAGAGGAAGACCGCGTCGAGCGGCTGGACCCGTCGTTTCTTCGCACCCATGACCGGAACCTACCCAGCCCGGGCAGGTCCAGTCGACGGGTCGGGCCTAGCTGTTCTCGAGGTCGGAGGCCACCCGGCGGTGGGCCTCCCAGATCGCCTCGGGCAGCCGCTCGAACTGCTCCAGGTGACCCTGGCGGAAGGTCATCTCCTGCTGCCAGCGCTCGACGTCGATGGTGAGGATCGTGTCGAGGTCGCGCTCGTCGATCTCGCAGCCGTCGAGGCGCAGCTCCTCCTTGGTGGGCAGGATGCCCACCGCGGTGCGCCGACCCTCGACCTCACCGTTCTTCAGCTGCAGCAGCCACAGCAGCGGTCGCAGGTTGTCGCGGTAGCCCGGCCACAGGAAGTGACCGTCCTCCGGGTCCTTCTGGAACCAGTTGACGTGAGCGAAGAGCGGCTGCTCCTTCGCGGCGCCCACGATCCGCAGCCAGTGCTCGGCGTAGTCGCCCTCGGCGTAGGACAGGAACGGACGCATCGACATCGGGTCGTAGCGCAGCTGACCCTCCACGCCCTCGGCGGCGTAGGTGGCCTCGGCGCCCAGCGTCAGGCCGTCGTAGACGCCCTCGGCGAGGTCGGTGATCGCACGGATCAGCGGCTCGCGGTCGCTGGTGCGGCCGCCGAAGATGATCGCGTCGATCGGGACGCCCTTCGGGTCGTCGTAGTCCGCGGCCACGTTGGGCACGTTGTCCAGCGTGGTGGTGAACCGGCTGTTGGGGTGGGCCCAGGGGGCGTCCTTCTCGTCCTCGCCGCGGTCGGCGATCCGGTTGCCCTTCCAGTCGACCCAGCCCTCGACGTCAGCCGGCGGCTGCTTGGTCTTGCCCTCCCACCAGACCTCGTGGGTCTCGGCGTTGTAGGCGACGTTGGTGAAGACGACCTCGGTGCCCTCCTCGATCGAGGAGAGCGCGGTGGGGTTGGTCTTCTCGTTGGTGTCCTTCGCGACCCCGAAGACGCCGTTCTCGGGGTTCATCCCGTAGAGCTTGCCGTCCTCCTCGTTGACCCACAGCCAGGCGATGTCGTCGCCGTAGAAGGAGACGTAGTAGCGCTCGCCCAGGGAGTCCGGCGCCAGCATCATCGCCAGGTTGGTCTTGCCCGAGGCGCTCGGGAAGCCACCGCAGATGTGGTAGGTCCGGTCGGTCTCCTTGTCGTGGATCCCGATCAGCATGAACTGCTCGGAGAGGAAGTCCTTGGAGGCCCAGCCGTCATAGGCCGCCTGGCGCAGGCCGTGGGCGATCTTGCCCAGGAGCGCGTTGCCGCCGTAGGAGGAGCCGTAGTGCAGGATCGTGCGCTCGTCGGCAACGGTCACGAAGTAGCGCTGGTCGTCGGGGGTGCCCTGGCCGAGGTTCTCCAGGTCGCCGGTGACGTGGACCGCCCGCACGAACGAGTCGGGCTCGGCCAGGTTGTTGATCAGGTCGATGCCGACGCGGGCCATCCGGATCATGTGCAGCACGACCGAGCGGTTGTCGGTCAGCTCCACGCCGGCGGCGTACTTCTCCAGGGGCGAGCCAGGGGGCGACATCAGGTAGGGGATGACGTACATCGTCTTGCCCTTGCTCTGGCCGGACATCAGGCCGGTGAGCTTCTCCTTCATCTCCGAGGCGGGACGCCAGTTGTTGTAGACGCCCTTGTCCTCGGGGTTGTTCGTCGCCACGATCGTGCGCTCCTCGGAGCGCGCGGTGTCCTTGTAGTAGCTGCGCGAGTAGTAGCGACCCTCGCCGGCGGGCTCGATCTCCCCGGCCTCCAGCGACTCCTGGATGAGTCGGGCGTCGTCCGACGCGCTGACGACCTCGATGCGCTCCGCGCCGGTGATCCCGGCCCAGTGGGCCACGTACTCCCGGACTGCTTCGTTCTTGAGTCCGGCTGCGTCGAGTGCCGCTTGCACATCGGCCATGGTCGGGGCCTTTCTTCTCACCTGGAAACCGTCCGGCCCGGGTCCATCACCCCCGGCCCACCGGGGCACTCTATCGCCGGATCGCCGCAGGCTACCGGGCGGTCACGGCCCGAGCCCGGCGGTGTGACCTACCTGACGACGACCCGGGTGCCGACGCTGCCGAAACGCCACACCGCTCGCGCCATCCGCCGGCTCAGCCGCACGCACCCGGCCGAGCGGTCGAGGTTCGTCCCGAGGACCCAGTCCGGGTGGATCTGGTTGCCGGAGGACTTCGAGAGCGGCACCCGGTGGAAGCCGATGCCGCAGGGGGCGAAGCGAGTGAAGTAGGGCAGCCACAGACCGCCGCTGTAGGAGGTGTTCCTGCGGATCTTGGCGGCGCGGCCGCACTTGGACCCCACGCGGTGGGTGCCTCGGGCGAGCACGCCGGGGTTGTCGACGACCGGCCCCTGCGCGGCGACCGAGCCGCCGGCCCGGACGAGCCACACGTAGTTCTGCTTCTGGCTGAGCACGATGCGACGGCCCGATCCCGAGCGCGGCACCGGCCGGCGGTTGCAGCGGACCTGGCGCGCCGCGACGAGCCGGGATCGTGTCGTCGGGGTGAGCTTGCCGCTCTGCGGCAGGTGGTTCGCTGACTGGAAGCGGACGATCGCGGACCAGGTGTGCCGCCCGATCCGGCCGTCGACCGGGCCGGCGTCACACCCCAGCTGGTTCAGCCGCCGCTGCACCGCAGCGGTTCCGGCGGCGTACGACGGGGCGCTGAGCAGCGAGGTGCCCAGCACGACGGCGACGACCCCGGCGACGAGCCGGGCGACGAGCCGAGCCGCGAGCGTGGATCCGGTGCGCATCGCCCCAGTATCGGAAGCGCCGCGGGCCGGCGTCGAGGCTCAAGGTCCCGGGTTTGCCCCGCGTCCCCCGCGAGCACGGTGACCTCATGCAGACACGACGCATCGGGACCCGCGAGGTCAGCGCGCTCGGCCTGGGCGGCATGCCCATGTCGGTGCGCGAGCACAACGACCCCGGCCGCGCTCTGGAGACCATCGAGGCAGCGCTGCAGGCTGGGGTCACCCTGATCGACACCGCTGACGCCTACTCGCGCAACGAGGAGGAGTTCGGGCACAACGAGGAGCTCATCGCCGATGCCCTGCGCCGCCTCGGCGCCGGCGACGACGTGCTCGTGGCCACCAAGGGCGGCCATACCCGGGAGGGCACCGAGTGGGGCCTCGACGGCAGCCCCGAGTACCTCGAACGGGCGTGCCGGGCCTCGCTGTCCCGGCTCGGGGTGGAGCGCATCGGCCTCTACCAGCACCACCGACCCGACCCGGAGGTCCCCTACGCCGAGACGGTGGGCGGACTCAAGGCGCTGTACGACCAAGGGCTGGTCGAGGCGGTCGGGCTGTCCAACGCCGACTCGCAGCAGATCCGCCAGGCCCACGAGATCCTCGGCGACGCGCTGGTCGCGGTCCAGAACCAGTACTCGCCCAGCTTCCGCAGCTCGGAGCCGGAGATCGACCTGTGCGAGGAGCTCGGGCTTGCCTTCCTGGCGTGGAGCCCGCTCGGCGGCATGAGCGAGGCCGCCGAGCTGGGGGAGCAGTGGTCGGGCTTCGCCGAGGTCGCCGCGAGGCACGAGGTGAGCCCGCAGCAGGTCGCATTGGCCTGGGAGCTGGCGCGCTCGCCGCGGGTCGTGCCGATCCCCGGCGCCAGCCGACCGGAGTCTGTGCGCGACTGCGCACAGGCGGTTCACCTGGAGCTCACCCCGGAGGACCTCGAGGCGCTCGCGAGGTGATTCCGCCGACCAGGACCTCGGGCCGTGGCGCCGGTGAGCGCGACCGGTCTACGGTCACCGCATGAGCGACCCCGTCCTGACCGACCCCGACCACTATCGGGTGCTCTGGGAGAACGACCGGGTGCGGGTGCTGGAGTACCACGACCGTCCCGGCGACGAGACCCACGACCACACTCACCCGGACAGCGTCATGATCACCCTGTCCGACTTCGACCGTCTGCTCATCGCGGGCGACCGGGAGGTGTCGACCACGCTCGAGGCGGGGCAGGCCCGCTGGCTCGATGCGCAGACCCACCGCGGATGCAACGTCGGGGAGAGCGAGACCCACACGATCTTCGTCGAGCTCAAGGAGCCGCGCCCGCAGGCAGCGCCCGAGGCACGGCTCGGACCCTCGAGCAGCTGACCGGGCTCATCCGGGCGGCCGTGAGGTCGACGTCGACCCTGGGCAGCGGGCCTCCCGCGGAGATCCGGTGCGCAGCTCCTCGGGGAGCTGCAGGGTGACCTGGTCGTCGAACATGCCCAGTGAGCGGGCCCTGAGCGTGACCTCCGTCGCGAAGCTGCCCGCCCGTGCGGAGAGGGTCTCGCACCCGTCCATGGCGATGGTCAGGATCACGGTCGCGCTCTCGCCGGCCCCCAGCGCGACCTCACCCGAGCCGCCGGACCCGCGCAGGTCGCGATAGGACAGCAGCCGGGAGGGTTGCTGATCCTCGGCCAGGCCGGTGAGCGTGAGCGGGACCCGGCCGTGGTTGGTCACCTCGAAGGTGTAGTCGACCTCGCCGTCGTCCTCGTAGCGGAACTGGCGGATCGTGCGGTCCCCGATCCTGAAGACCGCGGTGTACTCGGTGTCCAGCCCGGTGGGGCCCTGCGCCGACAGGTCCGGCACCTGGGCGCCGACCGCGACGCCGCCGGCCACCGTCAGTGCCGCCACCAGGACGACGGCGAGGACCAGGACCCTACGCACGTCGCCGACGCCGGGCCACGAGCAGGGCAGCGATGCCGCCGAGACCGAGACCGGAGGTCAGGATCAACGGTTCCTGCGCGCCGGCGCCGGAGGGGTCCGCGCCACCCTGGCGCGGTGTGACCGGCAGCGGGAACGGGTCGCCCGAGCTGTTGGTGGGCTTCGGCGGGTTGTCGAACCAGTTGCAGTTCGGCGGGTCGCGGAACTCCGGGTCGCTGCGGTCGTACTGCGAGCACGACAGGAATCCGACGTCCTTGACCGCCGAGACACCCGGGGTGAAGGGGGAGCCGTCCGGGCAGTCGACGGCGGGGTTGAGGAAGTTGTCGGTGGGCTCGCCGCGTGAGGACGTGTTGCCCTCCCAGCAGTTGCCTTCGCCCTCGTCGTCCCACCAGCTGTCCATGCCGTTGTGCAGCTTCTTGCCCCCGGGCGTGATGCCGAAGACGTTGTTGCGGGTGCGGTTGAAGTTGGAGGTGTCGTACAGCTTGGTCGGGTCGTACTCGTCGCGCAGGGGCGCGGGCACCCAGAAGTGCATCGTGCCGTAGCGCCAGTTGTCCCAGATCCGGTTGTGGTCGGTGGAGTTGAAGTTTCCGCCGGCGATCAGCAGCCCGGTGCCAACGGGGACCGGCACGACCGGGCACACGGTGCCGTCGAGGTAGCCGCGCTCGGGCATCGGCTTGTCGCAGACCCCGGTGTGGACGTACTTCTCGAAGTAGTTGGTGTTGTTGGAGTAGATCTTGTTGTTGCTCCACCGGGCGTGGTCCTGCGGCAGGCCCGGGTGACCGGGGAAGAGCGAGTCCGTGGAGATGCCGGTGGCGTTGCGGTAGAAGCGGTTGCCGTGGGACCAGATGCTGTTGCCCGCGGTCCCGGAGTAGCCCAGCGTGTTGTGGTGCGACCTGTTGTTCTTGATCACGATCGCGTAGCGGTCCGGCTTGAACGAGTCGTTGTCGCCGTTGAGGTCCGACCCCGAACCGGGGTAGATGCCCGAGTCGCCGTTGTAGTAGTTGTCGGTGCCCTTGATGACGCCGTGGTCACTGGCGAACGCGAGGATCCCGTACTCGTCATTGGCGCGGGTGGTGATCCGGTCGAGCACGAAGCCGTCGTTCTCCATGACGTAGACCGAGTTGAACTCGGCCTGCTGGAAGGTCATGTTGCGCAGGTACAGGCCGCCCATCCGGTCGGCCCGGATCGCGTTGAGCTTGCTGAAGCGGTTGTCGATCAGGACCTCGCGCATCCGGCGGCCGGTTCCGACGATCTGGGTGCCGCAGTACTTGCTGTCGCACGCGATGGAGTCGTCGTCCGGGCTCAGGTCGCCGAAGATCGCGATCAGGTTGAGGTTGTGGGGGCAGCGCAGCTGGTCGCTGTAGGACAGGGCGATCGGGTCGCTCGCCGTCGGCTCACCCTCGTCCTCCTCGGGGCTCGGGATCGAGCCGATGTAGTCCGAGCCGCCCAGCGGCAGCGGGTCGTCGGACTCGGTGGAGAGGTTGGAGCAGTACTCCGAGCGCTCCTGGTCGGCCCACTTGGCCTCGCGGTAGACGCCCGGCAGCACGTAGACCGAGGTGTTGGTCCGCTTGATGCTGTTGATGGCGGTCTGGATCGACCCGAAGCTGCAGCGGCGCAGCAGCGCCTTGTTGCGGCGCTTGAGCGCGCCGTCGGGCAGGTTGTTGATCCGTCGGCGGCTGTCGGGGCGGCAGACCACCCGCTTGCGCGGGTTGTCCAGGCCGCGGAACCTCGGCACCGACCCGCTGCCGTCGGGGAAGGTCGCCTCCCGTTCCTCGTGCGCGCTGGCACTGGACATGGGCGAGACCACTGCCAGGCAGAGTCCCATGGTGAGCGCGGCCACCAGGCCGACGAACGTGCGTCGCATCGAATGTCCCCCGTCGACGGCCACGACTTCTCGGCGCGTGGCTCGAGCCGTTCGGCTCAAGATAGGGGACCAAAGCCCCCCGCGCTACCGGGTCGGGCCGGCCTCCCAGGTGGTCCAGTCACGGCGCAGCTTCGGCATCAGCGCGCCGTTCGGGGGTGTCGGTCACCGGAACCACGCTCGGGCGCCGAGATCCTGGGCGGGCGGTGGCTCGAGGGTCTGGGTTGCGGCCCGCCGCTCTCGGGTCTAGGAAGAGAAGTGGCAAGTCAAACGATGAATGCCCCCTTCGATCAGTCCTCCGTGCGGAGGAGAGCTGCCCACCGGGCGGCAGATGAAGCGCCGGTCGGCCCGGACGCCGCCGAGCGGGAGCTCGTCCTGCGCGCAGCCTTGTCGTTGGCCAGCCGTCACGGCTATCACGGCCCCTCCACCGAGCGCCTCGCCGCCGAGACCGGCCTGAGCCCCGACCAGGTCGCTCGCCTCTTCCCCGACCGTGGCGACCTCCTCCGGGAGGTCCTGCACCGCAGCTTCGACGACTGGTACGACGAGGTGCCCGTCTGGAAGCACCGCAAGCCCCACCCCCAGCTGCGCATCGAGCTCGAACGGCGCTTCGAGCGCGGCCTGCTGGCCAGCCGGAGCTCGGCCGGCTTCTGGCACCTGGGGCTGGTCCTGCACCTCGAGCCGGAGCTGCAGGGTCGAGCTGGGTTCGAGCTCTACCAGGAGGTACGGTCGCGCGCGCTGAGCGCGATGCGCGACTACTGGGCCCAGATCCTGCCCGCCGAGCTGAGCCCCGAGGACCTCGCGGACCTGCTGGACCTGGTGGCCCCGGGGCACCTCGCGCTGCTCGACGGCGTGACCGTGGCTGCGCAGTCGAGCCCGGCGTGGGACCTGCCGGAACTGATGTCATTCGTGGCCGCGGGCATCGCGGGCGCGGTCCTCCAGGCGCCGCTGACGGCCGAACCCGCCGCTGCGCCCCCACCCGACGCGCCGAGACCGGCACGCCCGGTCGAGCGCGAGATCCCCGCCGCCATCCTGCACGCCACACTGCTCGGGTCCCACCAGCGCAGCGCGGACTCGCTGACCTTCGAGGTGATCGCCGAGATCGCCGGCGTGCCGGCCTCCACGGTCGAGCAGCACGCCGAGACCCCCCAGGAGCTGGTGCGCAAGGCGCTGCGTCAGGGCTACGAGGAGTGGCGCGACTCCGTCCCGACCTGGCAGCCGATTCCACCCGGTGGCTCCCTGGCGGCGGGACTCACCGGCATCCTGCGCGACACCTGGCGCGGGCTCGACGTGCCCGACTTCGCACTCGCCCTGCTGCTCCTGCTCCGGCCCGACGAGCAGCAGGAGCCGGTCGAGCCCGAACCCGACCCGGTGGTCGAGGTCGGTGCGACGCTGGGTCGCGGCGACGACCCCGCAGACGCGCGCGGGACGGTCGTGATGCTGCGCACCCAGGCCGAGGACGAGTTCACCGCCTGGTTCCGGCAGGCCATCGAGCGCGATCCGGCCATCGGTCCGCAGGAGCTGGGGATCGACCGGCTCTGCGCCCGGCTCGTGATCTTGTGCCTCGACGGGTTCGTGCTGGGGCGTCACCTCGGCAGCCCGCTCGAGCCTGACGACTTCCGCGCGATGCTCGTCAACGTGGTGGTCGCCGCGCTCCACGCCGGGTTCAGCTCCCACACCCAGCACCTGCGGCACGGCCCCTGAGCGCCGCCGTGACCACCTGGCCGGCGGCGCACCGGGTGGGGCGATGATGGGGCCATGACGCCACCTCCCGACGTGTCCTGGCAGCCCGCGGCGGACTTCGAGGACATCCGCTACGAGACCTCCGAGGACGGGATCGCCAAGATCACGATCAACCGACCGGAGGTGCACAACGCCTTCCGGCCGCAGACGATCATCGAGATCGGCGAGGCGCTCACCCTCGCGCGCGAGGACGAGCGGGTCGGGGCGATCATCCTGACCGGGGAAGGGCCCAAGGCATTCTGCTCCGGTGGCGACCAGCGGGTGCGCGGCGACAGCGGCTACAAGACCCACGAGGGAGCAACCGGTCGGTTCCACGTCACCGACCTCCACGTCGCGATGCGGCGCTGTCCCAAGCCGGTCGTGGCGATGGTCGCCGGGTGGGCGATCGGTGGTGGGCACGTGCTGCACCTGGTCTGCGACCTGACCATCGCCGCCGACAACGCGCGCTTCGGCCAGGTCGGGCCCAAGGTGGGCTCGTTCGACGGCGGCTACGGCGCCAGCGTGCTCGCCGACCTGGTCGGACCGAAGAAGGCCAAGGAGATCTGGTTCCTCTGCCGCCAGTACGACGCCCAGCAGGCCCTCGACATGGGGCTGGTCAACACCGTGGTGCCGCTGGAGGAGCTCGAGGCGACCACGGTCGCGTGGTGCCGGGAGATGCTGGAGCTCTCGCCCTGGGCGCTGCGGCTGTACAAGCTGAGCGTGCACGCCCACGAGGACGGCTACGCCGGGATCCAGCAGCTCGCCCACGACGCGAACCTGCTCTTCTACGGCAATGAGGAGGCCCAGGAGGGTCGTGAGGCGTTCAAGGCCAAGCGCCGCCCCGAGTTCGACCGGTTCCCGCGCCGCCCGTGAGGCGCCGAGGCTCGAAGACGTGTCCAACCATCGCGAAGTGCACGCTCTCGGGCCTCCTCGGCACTAACCTGAGCGCGGAGAGACCTGCACGGTCGGCGCGTTCGGGAGGGTGATGACCACGACGGCGTCCCCCCATGGCTTGCGGGCGGCCCACAAGGAGTGGCCGCACCGCGCTGCCGGCGTGGTCACCCTCCTGGCATCGGTCGCGGCCGGTCTCGCCACCCTGGTGATCATCGGGTGGTTCCTCGAGATCCGGCAGCTGGTGCAGCTGCGCTCCGACCTGACCGCGATGCGGTTCAACACCGCCCTGGGGATCCTGCTGCTCTCGGTGGCTCTCCTGGTCCCGCCGAGGTGGCGCCCGATCCCGGCCGGGCTGGCCCTTCTCCTGATGCTGGTGGTCCTGGGCGAGCACCTCCTGGGGGTCTCGCTGGGGGTCGACGAGGCCGTGGTCGGCGACTGGAGCACCCCGGCGATCCCCCACCCAGGCAGGATCGCGGCCAACACGGCCCTGGTGATCTCACTGCTCGCGGGAGCGATCCTCCTCACCCCCGTCCGGCGGTGGGCCGCAGACCTGCTGGTCGCGCTGAGCCTGGCTCTGGGACTGATCGCGATCTACGGCTACACCTTCGGGACCGTGGAGCTCTACCGGTTCAGCGACCTGGCGCCCATGGCCGTCAACACCGCTGGGTTGGTGGTGCTGGTCTCCGCCGCCGTGGGCCTCAGCGTGCCCGGCGGGGTCCTGCAGTGGGTGGTGTTCGGCACCGACTGGGGGGCGCGCCTGCAGCGCACCCTGGTGCCCGTCGGCGTGGTCCTCCTGCCCGGCGCGGCCTGGCTGCTCAACCGTGGCGCCGAGACCGGGGCCTACAACCGCACCCTGTCCTTCACGCTGCTGGTGGGTCTGGTCGCGATCGCGGTCACGCTCATCGGCTATGTCCTGGGGCGGGCGGCCCGGGAGTTCGACGCCGAGCAGCAGCTCCTGGTGGAGGAGCTCTTCAAGCTCAACGAGCAGCTCGAGGACCGGGTGCGTGCCCGGTCGGTGCAGCTGAACCGGCAGCGGACCCGGCTGGCGCTGCTCGAGGAGCGCGACCGCATCGCCCGGGACCTGCACGACCGGGTGATTCAGCGGATCTTCGCCGCCGGTCTGCAGGTCGCGGCTCTCGGGCGCACCGCGCGCAAGTACGAGCAGCAGCACGGCACCGACAACGTGCTCGGCGAGAGCCTCAACGGCGTGGCCAAGGAGCTCGACATGGCCATCCGGGAGCTGCGCAACTCGATCTTCGAGCTGACCAGCGTCGACGACCACGAGGATGTCGAGCAGGTCCTGCGCGACATCGCGAACCGGGCGTCGCGGATCCTGGGGTTCATGCCGACCGTGGAGGCCAGCGGCACCCTTGCCGGCCTGCCGCCGGACCTGGTCGCCCAGGTGGCCTCGGTGATCCAGGAGGCGCTGTCGAACATCGCCCGGCACGCTCGGGCGAACTCGGCCACGGTCACCCTGGACGGCAGCGACCACGAGCTGACCGTCAAGGTCGTCGACGACGGGGTGGGACTGCCTGACCCGCTGCCTCGCAGCTCGGGCATCAGCAACCTGATGAACCGCGCCCGCAACCTCGGCGGCACCGCCACCTGGAGCGCTCACGAGCCCACCGGCACGGTGCTGACCTGGCGGGTGCCCCGTCGTCCCGGCGATGAGCTCGACACCCCGCCGGCACAGCCCACCGACGCCCGCCGCTGAGGCTGCCTGTTACGGGGTCACCGCCAGCCCCTGGACGACCCGATCGGCGAGATCGCGGTCTCCCGAGACCGAGATCTCCCGGGTGGTGGGCTCGCACCGACCGCCGCACAGGCGCAGCCAGTCACCGAACCCGAGCTCGATCGTGGCCGTCGGCTCCCTGGGCGTCTCGACGGGAGCTGCCCGACCGTCCTCTCCCACCGCGACCGCCACCTCGCGGGGCGCCCCGGCCGGGGCCCGGTCGAGTCGCACCACGACGGACTGACCGGGCTGGGCGCCGGCCCGCTTGCCGAGCACCATGGGCAGCGAGCCGGCGAAGACTGCCGCGACGTGGACCGCAGCCGGGCTGTCCAGCCCTCCGGGCCGCTGCACCGCGGCCCGGATGTCCTGCTCGTGCATCCACACGTCGAGCGGGCGGTTGCGCAGCAGTGTCTCCCACGACCAGCCGGCCAGCGCCGCGAACGAGGGGGCGGTCGCGGCGAGGTCCGGGGGGTCCGCGAGCAAGGCCTCCGAGCGGATCCGCACCGCCTCGCGAAGCTCATCGATGATCCGCGAGGGTGCCCACTCGCGTCGGGCGATGGGGCCGGCCTCGGTGTACTGCGCCATCACGCTGCGCAGGTGGGGGGCCTGCTCGACCTCCACCTGTTCCTGCGGCATCCCGGCGAGCTCGGACTCCAGGTGGGCCAGGTGCGAGGCCACCGCCTTCACGTCCCACCCCGGAAGGTCGGTCGGGCGGCTCCAGTCGGCCTCGTCGAGGCTCTCCAACAGCGCCAGGACGTCGTCGCAGGCCTGCTGCCAGACCTCGACCAGGGTGTGGAGCGGGGACGGCGTGGAGGAGTCCTGGGTGTCCGAAGTCATGCCCGGCAGCCTAGTGAGCGGTCGGCAGCAGGGGCCTGCGGCGTCTAGAATGGTGGCGCGCGCACGACCGCCACCGCGGTCTGCGCAGTCCCATTCTTCTCCGCGGTCCGGCCGATCGCCGATCGCAGCTTCGAGGATCCTCATGTCGCCCACCGACTCCGGCGAGCCCACCCCTGCCCCGACCTACGTGCTCTCGGAGTTCGAGCGCTTCAGGCTGCCACGCAAGGTGCTGGCGGCGCTGATCCTCCAGGACGTCGAGCAGCCCACCCCGGTGCAGTCGGCGGTGATCCCCGACGCGATGGCCGGGCACGACGTGCTCGGCAGGGCCCGCACCGGCTCGGGCAAGACCCTGGCATTCGGCATTCCGGTCGTGGCTCGGCTCGCCGGCGCCACCAGCCGGGTCCACCACCCCCGTGCCCTGATCATCGTCCCCACCCGAGAGCTGGCCGCCCAGGTGGAGCGCTCCCTGGAGCTGGTGGCGCGCGCCGTCGGGCTCCGGTTGACCACCGTCTACGGCGGCACGCGCTACGACCGTCAGATCCAGCAGCTGCGACAGGGCACCGACATCGTGGTGGCGACGCCCGGTCGGCTCCAGGACCTCATCGACCGCGGGGCGCTGGACACCGCCGACGTCGAGGTCACGGTGCTCGACGAGGCCGACCACCTGTGCGACCTCGGCTTCTACCCAGCGGTCGATGCGTTGCTGTCCCAGCTGCCCACCGACGGCCAGCGTCTGCTGCTCAGCGCCACCCTCGACGGTGACGTCGACCGGCTCGTCGCCACCCACCTGCGCAGCCCGCGGCGTCACGACGTCGACCCGGGCAAGGGGGTCGTGACCACGATGGCCCACCACGTGATGGTGGTCGGCGGCTACCGCGACAAGATCCGCGCCGCGGTGCGCCTGGTCGAGGCCAACCCGCGCGCGATCGTCTTCACCCGCACCCGGCAGGGAGCAACCGAGCTGCGAGACGCGCTGGCGCAGGATGGGGTGCAGGCGGTGGACCTGCACGGCAACCTCTCCCAGCGGCTGCGCGAGCGCAACCTGCGCCAGTTCTCCGACGGGCGCGCCCAGGCCGTGGTGGCCACCGACGTCGCCGCCAGGGGGATCCACGTCGACGGGGTCGGCATCGTGATCCACTTCGACCCGCCGGCTGACGCCAAGGCCTACCTGCACCGCTCCGGCCGGACGGCGCGCGCCGGCGAGGCGGGTGCCGTGGTCACGATCGTGACCCCGCGTCAGACCGGCTCCGCCGCCGCGATGCACCGCCAGGTCGGGGTGACCGCGCGCCACCACGACCTGCGCACGGCGCCCCCTGAGCTCAGTGCAGCCGCGCTGGCCACGAGTGGGAGTGAGGCGCCATCCGACCGCGGCCCGGCCAGGCGTCCCCACCACAAGGGCGGCCCGCGCCCCCGCACCGGGCGGCCGGGTCAGACGCCTGGGCGCGGCAAGGGCCGGGGAGCACCGGCGAAGCCGCGCACGAAGGGCGGCCAGAAGCCCCGCCCCGCGACCGGCAAGTCGGCCCCGGCGAAGGGCCAGAAGTCAGGCCGGCCCGCGCGCCAGGAGTCGTACTCCCCGCCGGCCTCCTCGCGTCGCACCGGCAAGAAGGCCCGCTGGAACAAGTCCGACCGCCCGCGCTGAGCGCACCTGGGGGGCGGTTTCCCAAGGGACCACGAAGAACTGCCACTTCCCTCGAGATGCATCTCGAGGGAAGTGGCAGTTTCGCTACAGACCTTGGGAAACCGGACGCACGGACGCCTCGCTCAGAATGCGCTCTCGGGAAGGTCCATGAGCGAGAGGTCGGTCGCCTCGGCGATCTTGCGCTCCGAGCTCAGCCGCGGAAGGTGCTCGCGGGCGAAGAACTGCGCAGCCGCGACCTTGCCCTCGTAGAAGTCGCGGTCGGAGTCCTTGACGTCCCCGCCGAGCTTGTCCAGCGCGACCTCCGCCTGGCGCAGCAGCAGCCACGAGCAGACGATGTCGCCGAGCACCATGAGCAGGCGAGTGGTGTTGAGACCCACCTTGTAGATGTTGCGCACGTCGCCGCCCTCGGCGTTGACGTCGGCCGACATCAGGTCGCCGATCATGGTGGCCACGATCGCGTTGCCGTCCTCGAGCGCGGTCGCGAGCAGCTCGCGCTCGACCTTGAGCCGTCCGTTGCCGGCCTCGCTCTTGACGAAGCTCTCGATCTCGCCGGCCAGGTGGCCCAGCGCCTGGGCCTGGTCCTTCACGATCTTGCGGAAGAAGAAGTCCTGGCCCTGGATCGCCGTCGTGCCCTCGTAGAGGGTGTCGATCTTGGCGTCACGCACGTACTGCTCGATCGGGTACTCCTGCAGGAAGCCGGAGCCGCCGAAGGTCTGCAGCGACTCGGTGCCCAGCAGCACCCACGAGCGCTCCGAGCCGTAGCCCTTCACGATCGGGAGCAGCAGGTCGTTGACGCGCTCGGCGAGCTCGTCGTGCTCGCCGTTGTGCTCGGCCAGCATCACCCGGTCCTGCCAGGTGGCGGTGTAGAGCACCAGGGCGCGCAGCGCCTCCGAGAACGCCTTCTGCGTCATCAGCGAGCGGCGTACGTCGGGGTGGTGGGTGATCGTGACCCGCGAAGCGGTCTTGTCGGCCGCCTGGCTCAGGTCGGGCCCCTGCACGCGGCTCTTGGCGAACTCCAGCGCGTTGAGGTAGCCGGTCGAGAGCGTGGCGATGGCCTTGGTGCCGACCATCATCCGCGCGTTCTCGATCACCTGGAACATCTGGGCGATGCCGTCGTGGACCTCGCCGAGCAGCCATCCCGTGCAGGCCTCGCCGCCGCCGACACCCGGGTCGCCGAAGGTGACCTCGCAGGTGTTGGACACCTTGATGCCCATCTTCTTCTCGACATTGGTGACGTAGGCGCCGTTGCGCTCGCCGGTCAGCTCGCCGGTCTCGGGGTCGAAGTGGAACTTCGGCACGATGAAGAGCGAGAGGCCCTTCGTGCCCGGACCGCCGGCCCCCTCGACACCCGACGGGCGGGCGAGCACGAGGTGGATGATGTTGTCGCTGAGGTCACTCTCGGCCGAAGTGATGAAGCGCTTGACGCCCTCGATGTTCCAGGTGCCGTCCTCGTTGGGCGTGGCCTTGGTGCGCCCCGCGCCGACATCGGAGCCCGCGTCGGGCTCGGTCAATACCATGGTGGAGACCCAGCGCTTGTCGATCATGTGCTCGGCGATCTTCTTGTCCCGCTCGTTGCCGTTGCTGTGCACCACGCCGGCGAACATCGGGCCGGCGCCGTACATCCACAGTGCGGGGTTCGCGCCCAGCACCATCTCGCCGATGGCCCAGTAGACCGACGGCGGGGCGGGTGTGCCGCCGAGGTCGGCCAGCGTGCCCAGGCGCCAGTACTCGGAGTCCATCCAGGCGGCGTAGCTCTTCTTGAACGACTCCGGAAGGTCGGCGGTGCCGGCCTTGGCGTCGAACACCGGCGGGTTGCGGTCGGCGTCCTCGAAGGACTCCGCCAGGTCCTCCCGGGCGAGACGGTCGACCTCGCCGAGGATCGAGCGCGCGGTGTCGAGGTCGATGTCCTCGAACGGCCCTGTGCCCAGGATGTCCTCGCGGCCGAGCACCTCGAAGAGGTTGAACTCGATGTCGCGCATGTTGGTCTTGTAGTGGCTCACAGGAGAACCCCTTAGTCGTGTGTCCGGGTGGACCTCTTCGGTCCTACGCTACTGGTGAGTAACTTCATTATGCTCCGGCGACCCGCCCGCGATCAACCGCTTGGGCGCAGATCGGGACGTACGCCACGTCACACGACGCACGAACGCCCCAGGACCGCAGGGGTCCTGGGGCGCTCGCGGGGTCTGATCAGTGATCAGACCGGGATGCTCACTTGAAGGCGTCCTTGACCTTCTCGCCGGCCTGCTTGAGGCTCGACTTGGTCTGGTCGGCCTGGCCCTCGGCCTTCTTGTCCTCGTTGCCGGTGGCGTCGCCGTACGTCTCCTTGGCCTTGCCCTTGAGCTCGTCGGTCTTGTTCTCGACCTTGTCGCTGTCGCTCATCTGCGCTCCACTCCTTCGGCGGTTGCTTGCATGAACTTTTGTGCCCGACCGGCGACGGTTTACACCCGTGGACCCGGCGGTGTTGCGCGGATCACGCACCCCACACCCGCTGGGGTGGGTCGTGGTGTCCCGGGGCGCGGAGCCCAGCAGTGAGAGACTGGTCGGGTGCGGGTCTCAGCCAAGAGTGACTACGCCCTGCGGGCACTGATCGAGCTGGCGCGCGCCGTCGGGGACGGCGCGGTGCCGCGGCCGCTGAGTGCCGAGGAGCTCGGACGGCGCCAGGACATCCCCGCGAACTTCCTGCAGGCGATCCTCGCCGACCTGCGTCGAGCCGGCATCGTGGCCTCCCAGCGCGGCCAGTCCGGCGGTTGGCGGCTCTCCCGCACCGCCGACGAGGTCAGCGTGGCCGACGTCATCCGCGCGGTGGACGGGCCGCTGGTCAGCGTGCACGGCGACCGGCCCGAGGCTGTGGGCTACAACGAGGCGGCACAGGCGCTGCAGCTGGTGTGGATCGCGGCGCGCAGCAGCCTGCGTGACGTGTGCGAGCAGGTGACGATTCGTTCGCTCGCCGAGCGCGAGCTGCCCCGCGAGGTCGCCGCCCGGGCCGCCGACGACGAGGCCTGGCAGCCCCACTGAGGATGCGGGCAGTTTCCCAAGGTCTGTAGGAAAACTGGAACTTCCCACGAGAAGCAACCCGAGGGAAGTGGCAGTTCCTCGACAGACCTTGGGAAACCGGAGCCCCGCTACTCCTTGCGGAGGGAGGCCATGGTGCGCTCGACCTCCCAGTGGGCGCACATGGAGGCGATCCGGCCGTCATCGGTGAGACGGTAGACCGCGACCAGCTCGGTGTCGGCGAGCGTGCCGTCGTCCATGCGGGTGCTGAAGGTGCCCACGTTGGCGCAGCAGTCACCCCCGGCGAAGGAGTCCCTGATGGTGAAGGTGAACTCCGCGACCGGGGCGATCGCCACGTCCCAGAAGGCTGCGATGGCGTCCTTGCCCTGGTGACCAGCGCCCTCGGGGTCGAAGAACGAGGGGCCGACCGGATCCTCGAGCCGGGCGTCGTCGGCGAACAGCGAGAGCCAGCGCTCCTTGTCCTTCGCGACCACGGCGGCGTACGACGCCTGGGAGATGCGGCGTGCCGGATGCTCACCGTCCGGCGCCTCCCAGCGGATCCGCTCGCTGGGCTGAGGACGGGTGGTCGAGGTGCTGGGGTCCATGAGCGGCGAGGATACTGCGGATCGCGCTCAGCGAGCAGGGCCTCCGGTGCCGGCGTCCACCACGCGGACCCGGGCGGCGCCGGGCGCCGACATGCCGGGCAGGAGTCCCTCGAAGTCGGCGGGGGCGAGCAGAGCGGCCCGGTCGAAGTCGGCACTCAGCAGCACCCGGTGCGCCTGCGGCACGTCCTCGAAGTGCAGGTGCACCCGACCGCGCACCAGGGTCCCCAGGGCCACGGTGAATGCGCGATCGACCCGCCCGGCCTCGGAGCCGAGGTGGAGGTCGCTGAAGTAGCGCCCCCGGGGGAAACGGTGCAGCTCGTGCGCCACCCGGCGCCACAGCTCGACGACCTCGGGGCGTGGGAAGTAGTTGAGCAGTCCCTCGGTGATCACCGCGACGCCGCGTCCGCGATGCAGCCCGGCGAAGACGCGGGAGAGCTGTACGCCCTTCATCACATCTGCGGACTCCACCCGATGACGCGGCATCGGGGGTCGGATCTCGTCCAGGACCCGCTGCTTGTGCGCAGCCATGTCGGGCAGGTCGACCTCGACGTAGGTCAGCCCGGGGTGGCGCTCGGTGAAGGACAGGCCCCGCGGACTCATCCCACACGCGAGCTCCACGACCTGACGCACCTCCCCGGAGGCGATGGCCTCCTCGAGGAGATGGTCGATGATGCGGTGACGCGCCAGCAGGAAGTCCTCGAGCGTGGGACCGCCGACGAGCCGCGAGGCCGTCATCGCCGGCCAGGCCAGCCCGTGCAGGAGTCGGCCGGTGGGGGTGGCGAGCCGGGGCTCGCCCAGTCCGTGCCGGGCCCAGACCTGCCCGGTGTAGTGCGCGGTCGGGGAAATGCTGGAGGCGCCACCGCGGAGCCACTGCTGCATCCAGGACACCGGGTCAGTGTGGCAGGGCTGGTGCGCAGGCACACAAGCGCCGAAGGGGCCTCCCGGACGGGAGACCCCTTCGGTCGCTCTCAGCGAGGCGTCACCGCCACGCCGGGCGGTCCAGCCTCACACGGAGCGCTTGCCGCGATCGCGGGCCGGGGCGAACCCCAGCGTCGCGCCGCCCAGCACCATCGCGCCGCCGACGAGCAGCCACAGAGCTGCGTTGCTGCCCTGCTCCTGCGAGCCCAAGCCCGCGTCGACCGCCGTGGGAACTGCTGCCGGAGCGTTGGCTGCCGCAGCGTTGGCCTCGACGCCCAGCACCTCGGCACCCTTGTCGCCGTCACCGTCACCGTCGCCGTCGCCGTCGCCGTCGCCGTCGCCGTCGCCGTCGCCGTCGCCGTCGCCGTCGCCGTCGCCGTCACCGGGGACCGAGCTCTCGGTGCCTTGGACCTCGGCGCAGTCCTGGACGTCGATCACGCTGTCCAGGTTGACATCGGTCGTCGGGAAGGTGCTGCCGTTGGGGCAGGTCTGGTCGCCGTCACCGTCGCCATCGCCGTCACCGTCGCCATCGCCGTCACCGTCGCCATCGCCGTCACCGTCGCCATCGCCGTCACCGTCGCCATCGCCGTCACCGTCGCCGTCACCGTCGACCGTCGCCGTCGCCATCGCCGTCGCCGTCGCCGTCACCGTCGCCATCGCCGTCGCCGTCGCCGTCACCGTCACCGTCGCCGTCGCCGTCGCCGTCGCCGTCGCCGTCGCCGTCGCCGTCGCCGTCGCCGTCGCCGTCGCCGTCGCCGTCGCCGTCGCCGGAGAGGACGTTCACGCTGTACACGACCGCGTAGGAGATCGCCGGCGTCTGCCCGCCGTTGTTGAGCCAGTCCACCTGCCCGCTGGTGCCGGAGCGCTCGCCCGACTCACCCGTGGCTGCCTTGAGGCAGTAGGTCACCGGCAGCGGGTTGCCGCTGCTGTCGGTGAAGCTGACCGACGATCCGCTGATCGTCACCGTGACCGGGGTGCCGTTCACGGTGAGCGTGGTGGTGTGCGGGCCCTCGCCCTCCGGCACGTTGAACTTCGCGGTGACCGAGTGGTCGGCGCAGTGGTCGGTCGTGGCAGAGGCGCTGGACGCCAGCCCGACGACCATGCTTCCGAAGCCGACGATCAGGATCGACAACGCGGACAACATCCGCCGCGTGATCTCGAGCTGCTTGAGGCTCATGTGCATGTCTCTCTCCCTGTCGCGTCGAGCGCTGTGGCCCAGGTGCTCGTGCGACCCCTTGTGATGTCCGGACCAGAGCGGCTTGTCGCCGATCTACTGTTTTGTCCGATATGAGGACCGTAGGGAGGATCTGTCCCAGCAGGGAGAGCTGCGGGCTGGGTCCGGACGTTCAGCGGGTGAGGTCGCGACGTAGGTCATAACGGCATAGGGGACCTAAATGGCGTTATGGCAGGACAGACGTCCCACGCGGGTCCCGTGGCGGGGTGACCAGGTGCTCACGACGCGACGAGGGGCCTCCCGTCAGACGGGAGGCCCCTCGCGTGCTCTCTCCTCACCGTGACCGCGAGGTCACGGTGCCTCGGTCAGCGGGCTCGCTTGCCGCGTGCCCGAGCCGGGGTGAATCCGAGCACCGCACCCATGAGTGCGAGCGCCGCGCCGGCCAGCAGCCACGTGGCGGTGTTGCTGCCGGACTCCTGCGCGCTCAGACCGGCGTCGACCGCGGTCGGAGCTGCGGCGGGAGCGTTGGCCTCGATGCCGAGCACCTCGGCGCCCTTCACGTCGCCGTCGCCGTCGCCGTCGCCCGTCGCCATCGCCGTCACCGTCGCCGTCGCCGTCACCGGGGATGGAAGACTCGGTGGGAAGGACATCAGGCGTGCAGAACGTCTCGTAGGTCTCGCCGGTCGGGATCTCCAGCCCGGGGTTCTTCTCCGCGTCGTCGGGGCAGGCCTCGAGCTCCACGTAGTCGCAGTCAGCGAGATCGGACTTCCCATCGCCATCCAGGTCACCCGGGTTGGGCTCGTCGTAACCGGGGCACTGGTCGGCCGGCGGCGTGGTGGGGCACGACTCATCAGTCACCACGGCACGGTTCAACTGCAAGGCATCCACGGACGGACACCCGTCGCCGTCGCCGTCGCCGTCGCCGTCACCGTCACCGGGCTGGGACACGGGCTTGCACCCGTTGTTCCAGATCGCCTGACCCGCCGCGTCCCAGTTGTAGCCGGGGAAGTTGCCCCACTCGTGGCTGCCCTTCTTGCCCGCGGAGAACGGCGGGATGATGTCGGCCGGGTGCACACCGCCGCCGCTGTTGTGGCCGTTGTTGTCCCAGATCTGCCACTTCGCCGGCTGTGGCATCACGTACGGGTTCGACTCCGACGCCGTCGCGTGACAGATCTCGATCTGGTGGGCGTTCACGGCGTCGGCGCTACCCGCCACGCCCACGAGCCCGATCATCGCGGTGCCCAGTCCCAGGATGAGCATCGCCAGAGCGGCGAGTGTCCGCTGTGTGATCCCCCTGCTTGTGCGGTTCATGTCTACCTTCCGCGGCCCACGTCGACTCCCTTGTGCGACCGGGTGGGCCCTGTGTGGCTCTGTGCTCGCCGGACGGTATAGCCCCGAGGTCTCGCCGATGGTTCGCCTGACCTGCTGAGATTAAGGAGGTTTGAAACATTTTCGGGAGGGGTATAGGACACCCTCAAGCCTTTCGGCGCCGAAGTCCTGCCAATAGTCATGTGGCGGTCCAGGACCCATTTGCAAGGACGATCGGGGCGTTGGTCCTCAGTCGGGCCAGAACCGGGCCACTCCACCATGTCGAGTGCACGACCGGATGCGGACAAGTCCGCATGCGTCAGTGCAAATTCACCGGAGCGGATGACGGGAATCGAACCCGCATTCTGAGCTTGGGAAGCTCATGTTCTGCCATTGAACTACATCCGCGCATGACCCGATCGGGTCGGTGCCGCCTCGGCCGAGCGGGGCGTCGGCGAGACGATAGCACCCAGTGAACGGGGCCAGAACGGGGCTGCGGGTAGGGTGCCTCGCGTGCTGCTCTCCGACCGCGACATCCTGGCCGAGGTGACCGCAGGACGGGTCGCCCTCGACCCCTACGAGGAGTCGATGATCCAGCCGTCGAGTATCGACGTGCGCCTCGACAAGTTCTTCCGCACCTTCGAGAACCACCGCTACCCCCACATCGACCCCGCCGAGGACCAGCCGGACCTCACCCGAGAGGTGGCACCCCACGGCGACGAGCCCTTCATCCTCCATCCGGGGGAGTTCGTGCTCGGCTCGACCTACGAGGTGGTCACGCTGCCCGACGACGTCGCGGCCCGGCTGGAGGGCAAGTCCTCACTGGGTCGGCTGGGCCTGCTGACCCACTCCACCGCCGGCTTCATCGACCCGGGGTTCTCCGGCCACGTGACGCTCGAGCTGGCCAACGTGGCCAACCTGCCGATCAAGCTCTGGCCGGGGATGAAGATCGGGCAGCTGTGCTTCTTCCGGCTGTCCTCGCCCGCGGAGCATCCCTACGGGTCGGCCAAGTACGGGTCGCGCTACCAGGGCCAGCGTGGCCCGACACCGTCGCGGTCCGCGGCCCGCTTCCACCGCACCCCGATCGACTGAGTCGCCCGCGGGCCGGGTGGTGGCGTGGCCGGCGAGCAGGTCGTCAGGCCGCGGCGACGAGGCGCGCGACGTGCTTGGCTGGGGGTCACCGTGTCCCCCTCGACCAGCGAGGAGAGCAAGGACGCCTCCTTGGCCATCGCGGCGCGGATGGCGGGGTGGTCGCGGTTGGCCTCGAGGATCCGGCGGATCCCGGCGTGGCGGCGGCTGATGGTGTCGAAGGCCTTGGAGACCTCGGCGGTCATCTCACCCGTGCCCTGCTCGATGGCGACGTAGATCGCGCCGGCCAGAGCGTTGCGCCAGGTCTTCTGCACGTGGGTGAGGATCTCGGCCTCGCTACGGAAGTGCTCCCAGACCGCCGGGCTCGAGCGCCACGGCGCCTGGTAGTTCTGCGACGCACAGGCGGCGGTGACCATCTCCTTGACCGCCAGCTGCTGGCGCCTGCGTGCTGCTCCTGAACCCCACATCGCTGCTCCCCTAGCCCGTTGCGCTACTCCCGTGTGAGTGAACTCGGCGGCTCTCCCAAGCTGCCTGTCCAGTCACGGTACGTCGATCGCCTGGGTCATGAGTCCTGAATCCGGGCAACTCGTCGTACTGCAACGATTTCCGCGACGTCGAAACCCCAAACGCGCCGGATCCGCACGGAAAGGTTAAATCCTCGAGGGAGAAGCCACGGGCGCGCCCACCGTGAGGTGAGCGCGCCCGGGTGATCAGGCAGCCGGTTCAGGACGCTGGTCCCGAATCGCCCTGCGTCAGAGCGAACCGCTGAAGTCGATGTCCGGCGGCGGCTCGGAGGACCCCGACGACTGAGCCGGCTTCTTCTCCTCCGGCTCCTCCTGCGGCTTCTCCTCCGCGGTGGTGGGCTTGGACTCGGTCTCCGCCGCGTCCTGCGCCTCCTCCGCCTTCGGCGAGGAGTCGCTCGGCTCCGGCTCCGGCTCGGGCTCCGGCTTGGAGGCGCGCTCCTTGGCCTCGAAGAGCGACCCGGAGGTGGACTTCTCCACCGGGGCGGAGGTGCCCTCGGAGGAGTTCAGCGCTCCTTCCAGCTCGGCCTTGATCTCGGCCAGCAGCTCGTCCTTCAGCTCGGCCTTCAACTTGGCCTTGAAGTCGCTGATGTCCACGTCGTCCCCTTCCAGGATCGTCTCGACGTCCAGTCCCACCCATGCGGGGACGTCGCCTTGTCCGGCATTGTGCTCGGTCTCGGTGGGCTCGACCACGGCGGCGGTCGAGTCCTCGGCGGGCTTCTCGGCGCCCTCGGGGCCGCCGACGGCGGCGGCGCCCATGTCGTCCGCGGGCGGTTGCTCGTCGGCCGGAGCGGCCTTCGCCGCGGGCGCCTGGTCACCCTTGACCGCGGCCAGCAGCATCTGGGCCACGTCGAGGACCTGCACCTCCTCGCGCGCCTCGCCCTTGTCCTGCAGCGCGGTGAGTCCGTCGGAGAGCATCACCCGGCAGAACGGGCAGCCGACGGCGATCTGGTCGGCGCCGGTGCCCACGGCCTCGGTGGTGCGGTTGAGGTTGATCCGCTCCCCGATCGTCTCCTCCATCCACATCCGAGCGCCGCCGGCACCGCAGCAGAAGGACCGCTCGGAGTTGCGCTCCATCTCCTTGAAGTCGGTGCCGGGGATGACGTCGAGCAGCTCGCGCGGCGGCTCGTAGACCTGGTTGTGACGACCCACGTAGCAGGGGTCGTGGTAGGTCAGCGTCCGCTTCGGCCCACCGTTCTGCGAGATCGGCGTCAGCTTGCCCTCGCGCACCAGCCGGTTCAGGAGCTGGGTGTGGTGGACCACCTCGAGCTCGACACCGAACTGGGAGTACTCGTTCTTCAACGTGTTGAAGCAGTGCGCGCAGGTGGCGACGACCTTCTTCGCCTTGGCCTCGGTGAGCACCTCGGAGTTCTGCATCGCGAGCTGCTGGAAGAGGAACTCGTTGCCGGCGCGACGAGCCGAGTCGCCCGTGCAGGTCTCGCCGTTGCCCAGGACCGCGAAGTCGACACCCGCGGTGTCGAGCAGCTCGGCCACCGCGGCCGTGGTCTTCTTGGCCCGGTCCTCGTAGGCGCCGGCGCACCCGACCCAGAACAGCCAGTCGACCTCGTCGAGGCTCTCGACGTCCTCGCCGACGACCTTCACCGGGAAGTCGAGGTCCTTGGCCCAGTCCATGCGGGCCTTGGCGTTCATGCCCCACGGGTTGCCCTTGTTCTCCATCTGCTTGAACAGACCGTTGAGCTCGCTGGGGAACGAGGACTCGATGAGCACCTGGTAGCGACGCATGTCGATGATGTGGTCGACGTGCTCGATGTCGACCGGGCACTGCTCCACACAGGCGCCGCAGGTCACGCAGGACCACAGGACGTCGGGGTCGATGACCGCCGAGCCGTCCTCGGGCATGTAGAACCACTCGTCACCGGTGTCGGCAACCAGCGGCCTCTCGACCTCGGTGAGCAAGGACGTGGCACCGTGGCCGTGCCCACCGGAGCTGCTCTTCTCGTGACCGCTCTCGGCGTCCTGGGCGAGCAGCTTCTCGCGCTTCTCCTCCTCCGCCAGCAGGTACGGCGCCTTGGCGAAGGCCGCGTCGCGCATCGCCATGATCAAGAGCTTGGGCGAGAGCGGCTTCTCGGTGTTCCACGCCGGGCACTGCGACTGGCACCGACCGCACTCGGTGCAGCTGGCGAAGTCGAGCATGCCCTTCCACGAGTAGTCCTCGACCGCGCCGATGCCGAGCTTGGTGTCCTCGTCGAAGTCGTCGGCGTCCTCCAGGCTGAGCACCTGGCCGTCGCTCATCAGGGGCTTGGCCGCGCCCAGGGCGACGGGGCGGCGGCTGAACAGGACGTTCAGCGGCGCCACGAAGATGTGCAGGTGCTTGGAGTTCAGCACGATGATCAGGAAGACCAGCATCACGCCGATGTGCAGCAGCAGGCCGACGCCCTCGAGGGTCTCCAGCGCCTCGTCGGACAGCCCGCCGAGCGCCTTGCCCACGAGCTGCGAGCCGAACGCGCCGTTGCCGTAGGGGAAGTTGTCGTGCGCGGCGGCGGCACCGCGGAAGAGGAACATCGTCCAGACGACGTTGAAGATCATGAACAGCACGACCCAGGCGCCGCCCAGGTGCGAGCCGCTGAAGCGGGACTGACGCCCGAGCTTCGAGGGGGCGTTGTCGAGCCGGATCTTCGCGAAGACCGCGAGACCGACCACGGCCATGATCGCGATGAAGTCCTGGGCGAAGCCGAGCAGGTCCCAGTGACCCACGACCGGGATCGCGAAGGGGTCGGGATAGGTGAACAGCGAGCCGTAGGCCTCGAGGTAGACCGTCGCCAGGATGACGAAGGCCCAGAACACGAAGAAGTGCGCGGCGCCCGGGACGGTCCACTTCAGCAGCTTGCGCTGACCGAAGACCTCGACCGCCTGGGTCTTGAGGGCCTCGCCCAGTCGGCCGGTGACGCCCTCGATGCGATCAGGTGCTGGCTGGCCGCCGGTGATCAGTCGCGCGAGGAACGCCACCCGCTTGGCCGCCAGGGGCAAGGCGATCAGGTTCATGATCAGGCCCAGGATCAGCACCCACACTGGTCCACGCTCCGTCCGGGTCGGTGATGCACGACTGGCAGGCGCAGCCTATCGGCCGTCCTCCTCGCCCGGGGCGGGGATCGCTGTGACGATGCTCCCACCCTCGGGGCGGGTGGATCGGGTCAGCCGCGGACCTTGGTGAGACGGCCTGCGCCGGTGAAGTCCAGCCGCATCCGCACCGTCCTGCCGCCGCTCTTGGCGCAGTAGGTGAAGCGGCGCCCGAGGCGGGTGTGGGGCTGGCCCTGCTTCTCGATCACCCGGCGCACCGAGGTGCCCTTGGCCAGCGCCTTGAAGCTGGAGCGCTGCTTGCGCAGGCCGGGCTCGCGGCAGGAGTCGTTGCGCACGCCGAGCGCGCGCTCCCACGTCTGCAGGTAGGCCTCGGGCCCGCGAGTCATGTCGGTGATGATCTCGTCGCCGGCCTGGACCCTCAGGTCCTCCAGCCAGTCGGGGTAGAGCCCGTAGTGGGAGACCCCGTCGGTGTTGATGTCGTAGACCCGGTTGCCGCTGTGCTGCTGGTCGACCCTCACCCCACCGATGCCGGTGAAGGGGTACTCCACCTTGTTGAACTCCGGGTTGCGCGGGTCACCCTGCGCGCCCAGGCCGTTGATGTCGGCGCCGTAGCCCACGCCGAAGAAGTAGCGCGGGTCGGCCCAGGTCTGCACCTGCTCCCACTTGTCGACGAAGCCCGCGCTGTCGCCGGCGTACGGCGCGATGAAGCCGCCCATCTCCAGGATGCGGGGGTAGGCGTCGGGCGTCGACCAGGAGTGGCTGGACAGCACGCCGGGGTAGTCGAGCTCCTCCATGACGTCGAGGGCCGTCTTGCGGGCCTTCACGCTCATGTGGTCGGGGTCGAACATGATGTGGCGCTTGGCCAGCTGGCGCACCAGGTAGTCGCCCAGGGCGCTGAGACCGTAGGAGTTGCAGTGGTGGTGCGGGCCGTAGAGCGGCACCACCTGCGCGGGCAGGATGCCCGAGACCGCGGCGACCGCACCGAAGAGCGCGTCCTGCTGCTCGGAGTCGAACTCCTCCGGCGGCTCGGGGGCGGCCAGGAGCTGGTCCTTGTCGTGCACCTGGTCGCCGTACTCGGGGTGGCCCGGCTCGGTGCCGTCACAGGTCTGCATCCGCCAGTGGGACTGGGTCTCGACGAAGTTGGCGGAGTTGACCAGCAGGCCGGTCTCGGCCGCGTCGCCGGTGATCCCGGAGAACGCGTTGTCGAACTTGTTCACGATCTCCATCTGGCGCACCCCCCACTTCTGGACGGTGTCGAGCCAGTCGGAGACCGAGGCCTTGTTGCAGCCCGGCTCGGGGATGGGGTCCCCGCCCGGGAGCGCCACGGTCACCGAGCACTCGAACGGCACCGAGGTCTCGATGCCCATGATCACCGCGAGCCGCCCGGAGTTGGCCACCCGCCGTGCCTGGTAGGGGTTGCGCACGATGCGGTACCAGCCGCGACCGGGGCCGCCGTACTGCGCGTCGATGTAGTCCTCGAAGTTGCGCATGTCGTCGGCCTGCCACTTCAGCGAGACCATGTCGTCGCAGTAGTCCTTGCCGTTGGCGACCGCCTTCTGCCACTTCGGGTTCATCACGGTGTAGGGGTAGGCCTCGCACAGCACGTTGTTCTCGACCAGCAGGTTGGTGAAGGTGCGCAGGCCGCCGCGCCAGGCGCGCTCCATCCACTTGTAGTAGGTGCCCTCGTGGGTCAGCGAGTGCGGTGCCGGCCAGTCGGTGAACTCAGGCCAGCCGGTCGGGTCGTGGGTGGGCTGCCCGGAGAGGAACGCCTCGACCACGGCCCCCTTGCCGTCGGTCGCCGAGTGGTCCTCGCAGTCGACCAGGGCGTACGGCGCCCCGAATCGGTCCCAGGGCTTGCCGCAGTGCAGCTCGCCGCCGAGGAACTCGAAGGCCATGCCGTGGGTGTGGGCGTCGGTGATGCCGTAGGCCTGCTGGAAGCTGCTGACGCCCTTGAACGGCGCTCCGCTCACGTTGACCTCGACCTCGGGGTACGCCTCGCAACCGCCGATGCGCTCCAGGCGCCACCGGCTCGCGCCCCCCTGCGGCTTCGCCGACAGCGTCAGGTCGCCGCCCCCGGCCAGGGTGAGGTAGCCGTCGGGGACCTGGAAGGTGAACCGGTTGCGGCCGGGACGGCGCACCGTCCAGTCGGCGCTGTTGCTCGGCTCGTCGGCCCAGCTGACCTCCTGACCGCTGCCGTCCAGGACGTCGGACTCGGTGCCGGAGAGCAGGAAGCTGCCCAGGTCGGTGGCCTTGAAGTACAGGGGGGCGGCCGCGCCCTCACCTCGGGCCGTGGCCCGGGGCCCGCCGTCGGCGCGGCGAACCCAGCGCCCGGTCTTGGCCGAGCGGACGCCGTAGCAGGCGCCGGCCATCTCGTAGCGGGTGCGCGGCCGCTCGTAGCGAGGCGCCTGGAGCCTGGCGTCGACCGTGCGTGGCGTCGGCTCGGTGTCCGCCTGCGCCCGCGCGGAGGCCACCGACAGCGCTGCCTCGACCGGAGTGGTGGGGTCGCCGGCATCGGTGCTCTCGGCGTCGGAGGAGCGCGAGATCAGCTGGTCGCGCGCCGGGTCGACCGGTTGGCCGGGGTCGTGGGCCGAGGCCGGCCCGCCGACCATCGTCAGGACCAGACCACCGGCGGCTCCCGCCACCACCAAACGCGTGTGTCGCATCGACCGCCGACCCCCGTACTCGCGGCTCGCGCCGCGATCGTCACCCCGCGGGCGTGGGAAATGACCCGACGTCCCGCCCGAATCCGGCCCAGTGTCCCACTGCCCCGGGCTCGCGTCCACGGATCGAGAAGCAGACGGGGCCGGCGCTGCGTCCGCTGCCGGGTCGGGTCAGCGTGCGGTGACGCGGTTGGAGCGCGCCGACCACTTGCCGACGCCGGCGGCGTTCACCGCGGCCACGCGGAACTGGTAGCGCCCACGAGGCAGACGAGGCTCCCAGGCCTGCTCCTCCCCGGGCCGGGTCCAGCGGAACGTGCGGACCACCTTCCCCGAGCGCCGGACCTTGAGCGCCATCACCTTGAAACCAGAGACCGTCACAGCGCCGCTGGGGGCGGCCCAGGTGGCCTTGGCGGTGCGGACGCCGCCCCGGCGTCCGGAGTAGGCCCGCCCGCCCGGGACCTGACCCGGCTTGAGCAGCCCGGGGTCGGTCGGGTCGCTCTGGTCGCCCCCGGGGTCGGTCGGGTCGGTCGGGTCGGAGGTGGTGTCGGTCGGGTCGCTCGCGCTGCAGCCGGTCAGGCTGATCGTGTAGCGCCCGGCGCTGCCGTAGTCGGAGTAGAGGCTGCCCTGGCCGACCCCGTCGACCTCGGCGAAGAGAGTGCCGGCGGGCTGCTGAGGCAGGGTCAGGCTCGCACCGGAGCCGCTCACCACGCCGTACGCGGTCTGGGTGAGGGTCGGGTTGGCCGAGCCGACCACTGATCCGTTGGCGTCGAGGACCCGCAGCCGGGCGTCCAGGTTGGTGCCCACCTCGGCGGTACGGACGGTGATCGTGGGCGCGCAGGCGCCGTGCTCGATGCGGAACATGTCCTGGTCGTCGCGGCCACCGATGAGCCCGGGGAGCTGATCGGTCAGCGGCGTCGCCGCCCCGGTTCCGTCGGCGTGGTCATCGGGGAGCAGCGGGGCGCCGGTGCCGCTGATGGCGGCGAAGTCGTCCTGCTGTTGGTTCGCGCCGGCGTAGTCGCCGTTGTTCCACTGGCTCAGCGCGTAGCGGCTGCTGCCCATGATCGGGCCCCACGGAGACTTCCCGGTGTAGTAGCTCGCGCTGCTGGTGCCGTCGTGCTGCAGGGACAAGGTGTGGCCCGCCTCGTGCGAGGCGACCTCGGTGAGCCGGTAGCCGGCCGTCCCGGCGAGGTCGGTGAACACCCAGGCGGGGCCGGGGTTCTTGGAGACGACGTCGGCGAAGACGTCGACCCACGCGACGCCCGAGCAGCCGCTGCTGCACAGCGCGTCCGCGACGCCGCGGCCGGGCGCGAACAGCACCTGGGTGCCGTAGGTCTGGTCCGAGGAGCTGCTCCGGGTCAGGCCGCCGGCAGCCGGGGCTTGGGTGGTGACGTCGATGTCGAACGGCGCGTAGTCCTCCGAGACCCGCGCCCAGACCTCCTGGATCAGCTCGCGCTCGGTGGAGCTGAAGGTGCTGCGGTCGCCGTCCAGGCTCCAGGCGGCGACGGTGGTCGAGGGGAGCGCGCCGCCCCACGACTCGTTCCAGTAGGTGCCCGAGACGGTGGAGCCGTCGAAGTCGAGGAAGATCGTGTGGGTCGAGGTCGGGCGGCTGTGCAGCGCGAAGGTCTGGTTCAGGGGGTACGACGCGGCGAGCGGCGCGGCCTCCTCGCCGGCCGTGGCGGTCCCGGCCTCGGCGTGCGCGACGTCGGCGTAGTACATCCGGCCGTCGGCGGTCAGGCGAGCGGTGCGGTCCTCGAGCAGCTCCTGGAGCCGTGAGGCGGCGACGTCGTTGACGGCCGCGGCCTGCTGCAGGCCCTGGGTCCCGAGCCGGCGCTCGGCGGCAGGGCCGGGGAGGGTGCGCTCGATCAGCTTCGGGCCGTGCGCGGTGTCGGCTGCGGCGGGGGTGGCTGCGGCGGGGGTGGCAGCGGCGGGGGTGGCTGCGGACACGTACGCGCCGCCACCGAGCAGGGTGGCGGTGAGGGTGCCGATGAGGACGGTGCGCGCGGTCACCCGAACATGGTCCCGAAAGCCACAGGACTTAGGTCCTGATTCATGAAAAACGTGCGCCCTGGGCCAAGAGCGCTCGGTGCCGTACACCGGAAACCGGTTAACCAGTGATTCCGACAGCCCCCTGGCCCCGCAGGCTCCGCTGCGGTGGAATCGACCCATGACAGACCTGCCCCAGCGTCGCGGCCCCGAGGACGTGGTGGTCGGCACGGCGCCGGTCAGCGCCGAGGAGGTGGTGCGGGTCGCGCGGGGCGATGCGCGGGTGCGGCTCGGGGAGGACGCGGTGATGGCGCTGCACCGGGGCCGCGAGGTCGTCGAGGCCCTGGCCGCCGCCCCCACCCCGTCGTACGGCGTGTCCACCGGCTTCGGCGCCCTGGCCACCCAGCACATCCCCGAGGAGAAGCGGGCAGCCCTGCAGCGCTCCCTGATCCGCTCCCACGCCGCGGGCAGCGGACCCGAGGTCGAGACCGAGGTGACCCGGGCGATGATGCTGCTGCGGCTCTCGACGCTGGCCACCGGGCGCACCGGCATCCGACCCGAGACCGCCGAGCTCCTGGCCGGCCTGCTGGACGCGGGGATCACGCCGGTGGTGCACGAGCACGGTTCGCTGGGCTGCTCCGGCGACCTGGCGCCGCTCTCCCACGTCGCGCTCGCCCTGATCGGCGAGGGCCAGGTGCGACTCGCCGACGGCACCCTCACCGAGGCGGCCGACGGTCTGGCCCGGGTGGGCCTGGCCCCGGTGGTGCTGGGGCCCAAGGAGGGGCTGGCCCTGATCAACGGCACCGACGGCATGCTCGGCATGCTGCTGCTGGCGCTGCACGACCTGCGGGGGCTGCTGCGCACCGCCGACGTCGCGGCGGCGATGTCGGTCGAGGCGCTGCTGGGCACCGACCGGGTCTTCGCCGCCGACCTCGCAGCCCTGCGGCCGCACCCGGGGCAGGCGGCCTCCGCGGCCAACCTGCGCGCCATGCTGCGCGACTCCGGTGTCGTGGCCTCCCACCGCGGGCCCGACTGCAACCGGGTGCAGGACGCCTACTCCCTGCGCTGCGCCCCCCAGGTGCACGGCGCCGCGCGCGACACCTGGGACCACGCGCGGGGCGTCGCCGAGCGCGAGCTGGCCAGCGTCATCGACAACCCGGTGGTGATGCTCGAGGACGAGTCCACCGGTCCACGGGTGGAGTCCAACGGCAACTTCCACGGAGCGCCGGTGGGCTACGTGCTCGACTTCCTGGCTATCGCCGTGGCCGACCTCGCCTCCATCAGCGAGCGGCGCACCGACCGTTTCCTGGACGTCTCGCGCAACCAGGCACTGCCACCCTTCCTGGCCCACGACCCGGGGGTCGACAGCGGGCACATGATCGCGCAGTACACCGCCGCGGGGATCGTCTCGGAGCTCAAGCGCCTGGCCACGCCCGCCTCGGTCGACTCGATCCCTTCCTCGGCGATGCAGGAGGACCACGTCGCCATGGGCTGGTCGGCGGCCCGCAAGCTGCGTCGTGCCGTCGACGGCCTCACCCGGGTGCTCGCGATCGAGCTGCTGACCGCCGCCCGGGGTCTCGAGCTCCGCACCCAGGGTGTCGGTGGCGTGCGTGAGCTGGACCCCTCACCGGCGACCGGCGCCGTCCTGGCCGCGATGCGAGGTGTGGTCCCGGGCCCGGGGCCCGACCGTCACCTGGCGCCGGAGATCGAGGCGGTGGTGGAGCTGGTGCGCAATGGCACCGTGCCGGCAGCAGTGGAACGACAGATCGGAGTGCTGGCATGAACGAGCTGCCCACGAAGAGAGAGCCCATCCGCGCACCGCGCGGCACGGAGCGCAGCGCCCGGTCCTGGCAGACCGAGGCGCCGCTGCGGATGCTCATGAACAACCTCGACCCCGACAACGCCGAACGGCCGGAGGACCTGGTGGTCTACGGCGGCACCGGCAAGGCGGCTCGGGACTGGCCGTCGTACGACGCCCTGGTGCGCACGCTGCGGACCCTGGGCGACGACGAGACCATGCTGGTGCAGTCCGGTCGGCCCGTCGGGGTGATGCGCACCCACGAGTGGGCGCCGCGGGTGCTGATCGCCAACTCCAACCTCGTCGGCGACTGGGCGAACTGGGAGGAGTTCCGGCGGCTCGAGGAGCTCGGGCTGACCATGTTCGGCCAGATGACGGCCGGGTCGTGGATCTACATCGGCACCCAGGGGATCCTCCAGGGCACCTTCGAGACCTTCGCCGCGGTGGCGGAGAAGCTCGCGACCGGCTCGATCACCGGAGGCGGCGGGTCCCTGGCCGGCACGATCACGCTCACCGCCGGACTCGGCGGCATGGGCGGCGCGCAACCCCTGGCCGTGACCATGAACGACGGCGTCGCGATCTGCGTCGAGGTCGACCAGTCGCGCATCACCCGGCGGATCGAGCACCGCTACCTCGACGAGCAGGCCGACGACCTCGAGGACGCCGTCCGTCGCGCCGTCGCAGCCCGCGACGAGGGCCGCGGTCTGTCGATCGGGCTGCTCGGCAACGCCGCCGAGGTCTTCCCCCGACTGCTGGAGATCGGGGCCCCCATCGACATCGTCACCGACCAGACCAGCGCCCACGACCCGTTGTCGTACCTGCCGCTGGGGGTGGCCTTCGAGGACTGGCACGACGCCGCACGCCGCGACCCGTCGGGGTTCACCAAGGCGGCGCAGTCGTCGATGGCGGCGCACGTGCGCGCGATGGTCGAGTTCCAGGACGCGGGCGCCGAGGTCTTCGACTACGGCAACTCGATCCGGGACGAGGCCCGCAAGGGTGGCTACGACCGGGCCTTCGAGTTCCCCGGGTTCGTCCCGGCCTACATCCGCCCGCTGTTCTGCGAGGGCAAGGGCCCCTTCCGGTGGGCGGCGCTCTCCGGTGACCCCGCGGACATCGCGGTGACGGACCGGGCGGTCAAGGAGCTGTTCCCGGCCGAGGAGTCACCGGCGTACGCGCGGCTGCACCGCTGGCTCGACATGGCCGCAGAGCGGGTGCAGTTCCAGGGCCTGCCCGCCCGGATCTGCTGGCTCGGCTACGGCGAGCGCCACCGCGCAGGCCTGCGGTTCAACGAGCTGGTGGCCTCCGGCGAGATCTCGGCGCCGATCGTGATCGGGCGCGACCACCTGGACTGCGGCTCGGTCGCCTCGCCGTACCGGGAGACCGAGGCGATGCTCGACGGCTCGGACGCGATCGCCGACTGGCCCCTGCTCAACGCCCTGGTCAACACTGCCTCGGGCGCCACCTGGGTCTCGATCCACCACGGTGGCGGCGTCGGGATGGGGCGCTCGATCCACGCCGGCCAGGTGAGCGTCGCCGACGGCACCGAGCTGGCCGCTGCGAAGATCGAGCGGGTGCTGACCAACGACCCCGGCATGGGGGTGATCCGGCACGTGGACGCCGGCTACGACCGGGCCGCGGAGGTCGCTGCTGAGCGCGGGGTCCGGGTGCCGATGCAGGAGGGGTGAGGGCTCCTTCCTGCGGTCCGTCTCCTGCGGTCTCCCCCTGCCGGGGCCTTCACCCGGCAACGAGGACGCCGGCGCAGGTGCCTGCTGGCGTCCGTGTGGCGGGAGACGACAGCAGTCGGCACCGATGTGGCGGCAGACGACAGATCTGAGGCCCCAGACCGGTCCCTTCCCGCCACACAGCCTGCGCGACCTGTCGTTCGCCGCCACTCGAGCTCGTGACCACAAAGGCCGAGCGAGGGCAGGAAGGTGCGGCCCGCTCCACCTCGGTGCTGGTTGAAGGCCCCGGCAGCAGGCAGACGGCACGGGGCGAGTCGCCGCACGGACCGGTGCCGACCCCCCGCGGACGTCAGCCGCGCAGCAGACCGTAGGCGTGGGTCGGGGAGATGCGCACCACGAGCCGGCCCTCGTCGACCATCGAGGCGCGGTAGTCCTCCCAGTCGTCGTGCTCGCCGGCCAGACGGCGGTAGAGGTCCACCAGCTCCTCGGCCGCGGCGTCGTGCGGATCCTCGGTGACCTCGGACAGTGTCACCTCGCCCTCGAGGACGGCGTAGGACCAGAAGCTCGGGTGGTTCACGTGCACCGCAGCCCACGGCGTACGACGCAGGTTGGCGGTCTTGGCGCGGTCCTTGGTCACCGAGACTCGGACCACGCCGTCGTCGTCAACGGCGGCGAGCACGTTGGACAGCTGCGGGTGACCGTCGCGCTTGATGGTGACGAGCACGACCTGCTTGTTGGCCCGGATCGCCTCGAGGGCCTGGGAGATCTCCATCCCTCCAGCATGCACCGGTGTCGGAATCACCCTGGTTAACCAGTGACACCTGCACCCCACTCCCCCCGGTGGAGGAGGTCGGCGACCGGACGGCGAGGGCGTCGGCGGGGTGAGCCTGAGGGGCGCTGGTCGGCGGGGTGGCCGATCGTGATCGCGCCCACCGGAGTGAACGCCGTCGGGACTCCGAACTCGGCGCGCAGGTCGTCCCACGCCTGCGCCGGCACCCCGAAGAAGCAGGCGCCGAGGTCGGCGTCGACGGCGCCGAGCAGCACCAGCAAGGAGGCCATCGCGGTGTCGAGGTGCCAGTACGGCATCGCCCAGCGGCCCTCGTCGCGGTCGGTCCAGCCCTTGTCGGGCTCGGCGTAGCGCTCGAGGTAGGCGTCGCGATGGCTGAACGGCACCACCAGGACCGGCGCCGTCATCATCCCGCGCAGCCAGCGGTCGGGGTCCGCCACACGGTCGCCGGCCGTCGCGCGCCAGTAGCGCGCCACCTGCTGCGGTGTGTCGAGCACGAGGAACTCCCAGCCCTGGCTGAAGCCGGCGCTGGGCGCGCGGGTCGCCAACGCGACCAGCCGATCCACGACGTCCCGCTCGACCGGCTGCTCGGAGTAGGTTCGGACCATCCGGCGGCGGCGTACGACATCGGCGAACTCCATGGGAGCAAGCATGACCTTCGAGCAGATGTGGGCCGACCTGGCCCCGCTGGGCCGGTCCGCACGGTCCGGCGGCTACTTCCGCCAGCCGTTCACCCCGGTCGAGGAGGAGCTGCAGGCCTGGTACGTCGAGCAGGCCGAGCGGCGGGGGATGCGTGTCGAGGTCGACGGGTTCGGCAACCGGGTGGCCTGGTGGGGTGACCCGGGCCGTGACGGCGGCGAGGCGGTGCTGACCGGGTCGCACCTCGACAGCGTGCTCGACGGCGGTGCCTTCGACGGCCCGCTGGGCGTGGTCAGCGCCTTCGCCGCGATCGACCTGCTCCGCGAGCGCGGGGTCGAGCCGGCCCGAGCGGTCGGGGTGGCGTCCTTCCGTGAGGAGGAGGGGTCGCGCTTTCCGGTGGCGTGCCTGGGGTCGCGGCTGGCGACCGGCTCGATGGCGTGGGACGAAGCCCGGATTCTGCGCGACCGCGACGGGGTGGCGCTCGCCGACGTCGTCGAGGGGGGCCCGACGACCGAGGGCTGGCTCGACAAGGTCGGGGTCTTCCTCGAGCTGCACGTGGAGCAGGGCCGCGACCTGGTGCACCGGGACCGTCCGGTCGCGCTGGCGCAGGGGATCTGGCCGCACGGTCGCTACCGGTTCGACGTCACCGGGCGGGCCGACCACGCGGGGGCGACCCGGATGCCCGACCGGCACGACCCGATGCTGACCTACGCGAGGACGGTGCTGGCGGCCAACAAGCACGCACGGCTCGAGGACCAGCGGGCCACGTTCGGCCGTGTCGAGGTGCACCCGGGGTCGACCAACGCCGTGCCGGGCCGCGTCACCGGGTGGCTGGACGTCCGCGCCGACAGCGCGGAGGCGCTCGAGCAGCTGGTCGCGACGATCGGGCGCTTGGCCGCCGAGCACGCCGAGCGCGACGGCACCGAGGTCGAGGTGACCGCGGAGTCGGTCAGTGACGCGGTGACCTTCGACGCTGCTCTGGCGCGGCGGCTGGGGGCCGCCGGCGACCTCCCCGTCATCGCGACGGCCGCGGGACACGATGCCGGCGTCCTCTCCGCCGCCGGGATCCCGACGGCGATGCTCTTCGTGCGCAACCCGACCGGTGTCTCCCACTCCCCGGAGGAGAACGCGAGCATCGCGGACTGCCTGCACGGTGTCGAGGCCCTCGCCGACTCCCTCGCCCTGCTCGCGGGTGGCGCGCGGTGACGGCCTACCTGCTCGAGCACGCCTGGGTCGGCGGCGAGGTCCGCAGTGACGTCACCGTCGTGATCGGAGACGGACGATTCACATCGGTAAGACAAGAAGTCAGCAGTGCTGCGGTGCGGTTGACAGGGCTGACCGTCCCGGGCCTCGCCAACTGCCACAGTCACGCGTTCCACCGCGCGCTGCGCGGGCGCACCCAGCTCGGCGGCGGCTCGTTCTGGACCTGGCGTGAGCAGATGTACGACGCGGCCACCCGGCTCGACCCCGACAGCTACCTCGCGCTCGCCACCGCCGTCTTCGCCGAGATGGCCGCCAGTGGTGTCACCACGGTGGGGGAGTTCCACTACGTCCACCACCAGCCGGACGGGACGTCGTACGACGACCCCAACGCGATGGGCCTCGCCCTGGTCGAGGCGGCGCGTGCCGCCGGGATCCGGCTGGCGCTGCTCGACACCTGCTACCTCGCCGGCGGCATCGGGCGCCCGGCGTCGGGCCCGCAGGTCAGGTTCTCCGACGGCAGCGGCCAGGCCTGGCAGGAGCGGGCGGACGAGCTCACCACAGAGGACGGCGGTGACGTGGTCGTCGGCGCTGCGATCCACTCGGTGCGCGCCGTGCCGCTGGACGACATGCGGATGGTCGCGGAGTGGTCCGACCGTTTCGAGGTGCCGCTCCACGTGCACCTCTCCGAGCAGGTCGCGGAGAACGAGGAGTGCCTCGACGCCTTCGGCCGCACCCCCGCCGAGCTGCTCGCCGAGGCCGGCGCGCTCGGCGAGCGCACGACCGTGGTGCACGCGACCCACCTCAGCGACCTGGACGTCGCCGCGGTCGGGGGCGCGGGCAGCGCCGCCTGCTTCTGCCCGACCACGGAGCGCGACCTCGGCGACGGCATCGGCCCCTCGGTCGAGCTCCGCGACGCCGGTGCGCGGCTGACCCTGGGCAGTGACAGCCACGCCGTCGTGGACCTGTTCGAGGAGATGCGCGCGGTCGAGCTCGACCACCGGCTGCACGCGCAGCGTCGTGGCCACTGGACGGCCGCCGACCTGCTGCGCGCCGCGACCTCGACCGGCCACGCCTCGCTCGGCTTCCCCGATGCGGGGCGGATCGAGGTGGGTGCCCGCGCCGACCTGGTGACCCTCGACCTCGAGTCCCCCCGCACGGCGGGCTGCCCCGTGTCTGCCGAGGCGGCTGTGTTCACCGCGTCGGCCGCCGACGTGCGCCACGTGGTGGCCGGCGGGAGAGTCGTCTTCGACGGGGACTCCGCCGGGGTGGGGGCGGGGCTCGACGAGGCGGTCCGCAGGTTCTGGGGGGAGCGATGAGCAGCATCCTGGTCACCGGGATCACCGAGCTGGTCACCAACGACCCGGTCCACGGCGGCCCGCTCGGCGTCGTGCCCGACGCCGGCGTCGTCGTCTCCGGCGGTCGCGTCGCCTGGACCGGCCCTGCCGCGCACGCCCCGGCCGCGGACGCGCACCAGCACCTGGGTGGCCGCGCCGTCATCCCGGGTTTCGTCGACTCGCACTCCCACCTGCTCTTCGCCGGTGACCGGTCCGCGGAGTTCGCCGCCCGCATGGCCGGGGAGCGCTACGACGGTGGCGGGATCCGCACCACGGTCGCGGCGACGCGCGCGGCGAGCGACGAGCAGCTGAGCGCCACGCTGCTGCGCCACCTCGGCGAGATGCGGCGTCAGGGCACCACCACCGTCGAGGTCAAGAGCGGCTACGGGCTCACCGTCGCCGACGAGGCCCGAGCGCTGGCGCTCGCCTCCACCCTGGTGGAGGACACGACGTTCCTCGGTGCCCACGTCGTGCCGCCGGAGTACGACGACGACCCCGCCGGCTACGTCGACCTCGTGACCGGCCCGATGCTCGAGGCGTGTGCGCCGTACGCCCGATGGGTCGACGCCTTCTGCGAACGCGGCGCGTTCGACGAGGACCAGGCGCGAACCATTTTGTCCTCAGGACAGGAAGCGGGGCTGCGCGGCCGGTTGCACGCCAACCAGCTGGGCGACGGGCCGGGGGTGCGGCTGGCGTGCGAGCTGGGGCTCGTGGCCGTGGACCACTGCACCTACCTCAGCGACGCCGACGTCGACGCGCTCAGCAGCAGCGGCACCATCGCCACCCTGCTGCCCGGCGTGGAGTTCTCCACGCGCTCGCCCTACCCGGACGCGCGCCGACTGCTCGACGCCGGCGTGACCGTGGCGCTGGCCAGCGACTGCAACCCCGGCTCCTGCTACACCTCCTCGATGCCGCTGTGCATCGCGCTCGCGGTGCGGGAGATGGGGATGACCCCCGGGGAGGCGCTGTGGGCGGCGACGGCGGGAGGTGCCGCCGCGCTCGACCGGGACGACGTCGGTCACCTCCGAGTGGGTGCTCGCGCCGACCTGGTGGTGCTCGACGCCCCCACGCACCTCCACCTCGCCTACCGCCCCGGCGTGCCGATCGCCTCCCCGGTCTTCCCCCGCTGAGTCCGCGATCGTCGGGCTCGGGCGGAAACCTCCGACGGAGCCTCAGCGGCGGTTGGACCGGGGGAGGTCGATGGGGGGACCGGAGGGGCCGGCCTCGCCGTCGTCGTACCAGCCGTCGTGGTCCTCGACCAGCAGCTCGAGCCGGACCTGCGGGGCGTCGGTGAGCACCGCCCAGGCGTGGTCCTCGTCGTCGTCCTCGCCGGCGAAGGACTCCCGCTCGGTCCAGGCCTCGAAGCCGTCGCTGCGCAGCTGCGCAGCGACCACCTCGGCGTCGTCGCGCTCGTCGAAGATGCCGCGCGGCACCGGGCGCAGGAGCACCGCGCGCAGCTCGGGGAGGAAGGGGCGGTCCGGCTCCAGCCAGTCGAGCCCCGGCAGGTCGTCGGCGCCGACCCACTGCACTGCGGTGTGCTCGTGGGGGTTCGGCTCGCCGTCGACCAGGCGGGCGGTCGCGATCCGCAGCTCGAGGTCGGCGCTGATCGGTGACACACCGGCGAGCCAGTCGGTGACGACGATGCGGCACCCCAGCTCCTCCTCGACCTCGCGCACGAGTGCGTCGTCGGGCGACTCGGCCGGCTCCACCTTGCCCCCGGGGAACTCCCACCCCGCCACCGGGGTCTCGCGCCGGGCGGCGATCACCGACCCTCGACGCACCACGGCGGCGCCCACGACCAGCTGTCTCACCCCCGCATTGTGCCCGGGCTCACACCGCGGATGCCCGGACTAGGGATATCTCCCGATGTGCCGACCTACCTCAGAGGGAGAGTCTGGATGCATCGCTGAGATACCCAGATCAGTTTCGTGAGGAGGAGCAACCATGAACCCCAACCACCACACCACCTTCTTCCTGAGCCAGCCCCGGATGCCCGCTCCGGCGGCGCCGAGCGCCAGGACCCGTCGGAGCGGTTCGCTCCTGACCCGCGCCCGCAGGGCGTGGGCGGCTCGCTGAGCCACCGACCACCCACCAGCCGGGCCCGGGCGGCAAGATTGTCGTCGTGAGCACCCGGCACCCCCCACCCGCGTCCGCGGCGTCGACCGGCAACGGTCAGGCGTCGCGGACGTCGCCGTTCGTGGGGCGCGACGCCGACGTCGCCGACGTGCTCGACCACCTGCGGGTCACCGGGCCCGGGACGGGGCCGACGGCCGGCCCGATGCAGGTGGCCTTGGTCGGCGGTGACGCCGGCATGGGCAAGACCCGTCTGCTCGAGGTCGTGGGGTCCCGTGCGGCCGCCGCGGGGTGGCGGGTCATGGTCGGGCACTGCCTGGACTTCGCGGCCAGCACGCTGCCCTACCTGCCCTTCTCGGAGATGGTCGGCCAGCTCGCCGACTCCGAGCTCGAGGTCTTCGAAGAGCTGGCTCGGGCGCGGCCTGCGATCACCGTGCTGGCCCCCCGGCGGCGGGTGCGCACCAGCACTCTGCCGCGCACCGACGACCTCGACCGTGCGGAGGTCTTCGACGGGGTGCACGCCGGGCTGGAGGCCCTGGCCGAGCGGCAGCCGCTGCTGCTGGTCGTGGAGGACCTGCACTGGGCCGAGCAGTCGACCCGCGACCTGCTCAGCTATCTCTTCGTGCGTGCGTACGCCGCACCGGTCGCGCTGGTCGGCTCCTTCCGCACCGACGACCTGGGTCGGCGTCACCCGCTTCGTCGGCTCCTGGGCCAGTGGGCCAGGCTGCCCGGGGTGGAGCGGTTCGACCTCTCGCCCCTGGAGCCGCTCGACGTGCGGCAGATGGTGCGGGCGCTGCACGCCGGCCCGATCCGCGAGCGCGACGTCAGCCGGGTGGTCGGCCTGGCCGAGGGCAACCCGTTCTACGTCGAGGAGCTGGTCGGCGCCGAGTCGGCGATCCCGGAGGACCTGCTGGACCTGCTGCTGGCCCGGCTCGACCGGCTCGACGACGACGCGACCGCCGTCGTGCGTGCCGCCTCGGCCTCCGGGTGGCGGGTCAACCACCTGCTGCTCGGTGAGGTCACCGGGCTCGACGACCAGCGGCTCGACCAGGCGGTCAGGGGCGCGGTCGACGCGCAGGTGCTGGTGCGCGACGGCGACTACTTCCGCTTCCGCCACGCCCTGCTCGCCGAGGCGGTCCACGACGACCTGATGCCGGGGGAGCACCAGCGGCTCCACGCCGCCTTCGTGCGCGCGCTCGAGGCCGGGGTCGTGCCGAGCACTGCCGCCGAGCTGGCGCGCCACGCCCAGTCCGCCCACGACACGGCGACCGCCGTACGCGCGGGCATCGAGGCCGGGGAGGAGGCCATGGCCGTCGGCGGCCCCGAGGACGCCGCGCGCCACTTCGAGTCCGTGCTCGACCTGGTCTCGGCCCACGACGTGGACCTGCCCGACGACCTCGACTTCGCGGTGCTGGTCGCGCGCACGGCCGACTCGATCATCGCCAGTGGACAGCCGGCGCGGGCGGTGCGCCTGGTCGAGGACCACCTGCGCCGCGCCCCGGCCGACCTCCCCGACGAGGACCGGGCGCGGCTGCTCATGGCGTGGGCCACGTGCGCGCTGTCCAACGACATCTTCGAGGAGTCCGCCACGGCGACCCGTGAGGCGCTCGACCTGCTCGACCCGGCGCCCTCACGGCTGCGAGCGCGGGCGCTGAGCCTGCACGCGCGGTGGTTGAGCTCCACCGACAGGGACGAGGAGGCGGTCGAGTACGCCGCCGAGGCGATGGCGATGGCGCAGCGCTTCGACCTCGCCACGGTGGTCGCCGACGTCTCGACGACGCTCGCCCGGATCGACGAGCAGTCCGGCGACCTCGACTCGGCGATCTCCTCGCTGGAGCAGGTCGCCGACCAGGCCACCGCGCTCGGTGACACGGTCAACGAGATGCGGGCGCGCTACTCCTTGGCCTACGTCCGGCTCGAGGCGGGCGACCTGGTGGGCGCGCAGCACCAGTTCCAGGCGACGGCCGAGGCCGCCGAGCGGGCCGGTCGCCCGTGGGCGCCGTACGGGTTCGACGCGCGGTTCCACTGGGCCCTGACCTGCTACAAGCGCGGCGAGTGGGAGGAGGCGCTGCGCATCGCCGACGTCAGCGGCCAGTCGCCCCCGGTGGATGCGGAGTCCTTGCTGGTCTCGGTCTCGATGCTGGTGCGCGCAGGACGCGGCGACGCCACGGCGTTGCGCAGCGTCGACCAGGTCCGCACCTCCTGGCGCCGCGAGGGCATGACCGCCGTGCTCTCCGGCTGTGCCGGGATCGACCTGCACGGGCTCGCCGGTGACCTCGAGGCCGTGTGGCGCGTCTACGGCGAGGTCAGCGAGACCTTGACCGAGGTCTGGAACCCGCACGTGCAGGCGCAGGTGATGCTCAGCGCGCTGGTCGCCGGGCAGGTCGCCGGCGTCGCGGCGCGGGCCAGCAGCAGCGAGCGCCCCGGTCTGGTGGCACGCCTGAGCGACCTGCAGAGCGAGGTCGACGAGGTGCTGCGGCGCACGGTGTCGCGTCCCGTCGGCTGGGGCCCGGAGGGCCAGGCCTGGACCGCGCGGTTCCGGGCCGAGCTGCTGCGGGCGCGGTGGCTGGCCGGGGTGAAGGCACCCGAGGCCGAGGAGCTGGCCGACGCCTGGCGCGAGGCGGTGGCGCGGTTCGAGGAGTACGGGCACCGCTTCGAGCTGGCGCGCTCGCAGGCCCGGCTCGCGGCGGTGCTCACTGCCCAGGGCGGGCGCGAGGCGGCCGTGATCCGCGCCGCCGCGGGGGAGATCGCCGGCTTCCTCGGCGCCGCGCCGCTGCTCGCCGAGCTGCGCGAGGGCGCGGGCCCCATGACCCCCCGTCGGGGGCCGGCCGGCACCGACCTCACCTCGCGCGAGCGCGAGATCGTGACGCTGGTCGCGCAGGGCCGCACGAACGGCGAGATCGCCAAGCAGCTGTTCATCTCCACCAAGACCGTCTCGGTGCACGTCTCCAACGTCCTGGCCAAGCTCGGCGCCGGCAGCCGAACCGAGGCCGCCGCGATCGCCCGCGACCGCGGGCTCCTGGGCTGAGGCCGCCGGGGCAGTTTCCCAAGGTCTGTTGGCCACCTGCCACTTCCCACGGTGAGCATCTCGTGGGAAGTGGCAGTTTCTCGACAGACCTTGGGAAACCGGCGGACTACCCACGGCACTCAGATACCGGTAGTATCCCGACATGGCCACGACGACGGACGAGCGCCTGAAGAAGATGAGCCTGACCCCGCGTCAGGCCCCTCGGGCGGAGTACGACGACCTGCCGCCGGGCTACGCGTGGCCCGCGGTTGTGCAGTCCTTCGTGTTCATGCGGTGGCGCCACCGGTTCATCCCCCACATGCGGGAGAAGTTCGGCAACCCGTTCACCATCAAGCTCCTCCCGCAGAACCGGCCGCTGGTGCTGTTCTCCTCCCTCGAGGCGACCAAGCAGATCTTCGCCGGCAACCCCGACGAGCTCCACGCGGGCAAGGGCAACGCGATCCTCGGTCCGGTGATGGGCGAGCACTCGCTGCTGCTGGTCGACGGCGCGCAGCACAAGCGGGCGCGCAAGCTGCTGATGCCGGCCTTCCGGCCGCAGGCGCTCAAGGACTACGAGACCGTGGTCACCGCGCTGGCGCGCGAGGAGTGCGAGCGCTGGACCCCGGGCACGGAGTTCCGCAGTCTCGAGCGGATGAACGCCCTCACCCTGGAGGTGATCCTCCAGGTCGTCTTCGGGGTGACCGACGAGTCGCGTCTGGAGAAGCTGCGACCCCTGGTGCTCAAGACCGTCGACATCCGGCCGCTGGTGCTCCTGGGCTGGGCCTACCCCGGCCTGCGCCGCTTCGGCCCCTGGAAGCAGGTGGTCAAGGTCCAGGAGAAGCTCGACGAGCTGATCTACGCCGAGATCGCCGAACGACGCCGCGCCACCGACCTCGACCGGCGCAGCGACGTGCTCAGCCAGCTGCTCATGGTCGGTGGAGCGGAGGCCGCCGGGGAGGAGCCCCTCTCCGACGCCGAGCTGCGCGACCAGCTGGTCACCTTGTTGCTGGCCGGCCACGAGACCACCGCGTCGGGCCTGTCCTGGGCGCTCTACGAGCTGGGTCGTCATCCCGGGCTCATGCGCCGGGCTCGAGCGGCTGCGGCCGAGGGCGACGACGAGTACCTCGAGGCCGTGATGAAGGAGTCGCTGCGCCTGCACCCGGTCATCCCGATGGTGGTGCGCTTCCTGATGAAGCCGGCGACCATCGGTGGTTGGCGGCTGCCCGCCGGGGTGTCGATGGGGCCCTCGATCATCCTGTCCCACCGCGACCCGGAGAACTTCCCCCAGCCGGAGGAGTTCCGGCCGGAGCGCTTCCTGAAGGAGTCCGGGGAGAAGATCGCCCCCAACAGCTGGATCCCCTTCGGGGGCGGCGTGCGACGCTGCATCGGCGCCGGCTTCTCGCTGATGGAGGGCGTCGCGGTGTTGCGCGAGGTGCTGGGCACCTATGACGTCACCGTCGAGCAGGGCCACGTGGACGAGCCCAAGGTCCGCAACATCACCACCGTGCCCGCCAAGGGAGCGCGGATCGTGGTGCAACCGGGCTGAGCAGGCTGAGCCTGGACCGGTGGAATGCAGGCCGAGCCGCCTGAGCGGCGAGGCCAAGGTCCCTGGTGGCCGGGGGCGGTCGGCCTCACCATGAGTGGGTAGTCAGCGCGCCGGGCGGTCGGTCGGCGCGGAACCGCTGGGGGCCCGCCTTGTCACGTCGGTCACGTCGCTCACGTCGCGTCATCACCGGGGCAGTGCTGTGCGCGCTGGCCGCTGCCACCCTCGTCCACGCCGGCGCCCACGCTGCCGAGAACCCGGTCCCGGTCGCCTCGGCGCGAGAGACCGTGCCGGGCTCGCACGCGGGCGACTCGATGGACGACCCCGCGATCTGGGTGCACCCGACCGACCCCTCCCGCTCGCTGGTCCTGGCCAACGACAAGCTCGGATCGCTCGACGTCTACGACCTCGACGGTTCGCTCGTGCAGCGGCTCAGCGACGCCACCCCCTTCTGGGGCAACGTCGACGTCAAGCAGGGGGTGCGGATCGGTGGCGTGCTGCGCGACATCGTGGCGGTCAACCACGGTGGTGGCATCCGGGTCTACGAGGTGGACCCCGACACCCGTCGGCTCAGCTCGATCACCGACGGGCAGTGGGGTGGATCGGCCGAAGGGCTGTGCCTCTACCGCTCCAACGTCGACGACACCGTCTACGCCATCAACATCACCCTTCCCGGCCGCCTGCGGCAGTGGGAGCTGGGTGACTCCGATGGCGACGGCCTGGTCGAGGGGACGCTGCGCCGCGACTTCCAGGTCGGCTCGGAGGCCGAGGGGTGCGTGACCCACGACGAGACCGGTGAGCTCTACGTCAGCGAGGAGGACGTCGCGCTGTGGCGCTACGAGGCCGAGCCCGACGGGGGCGCGCTCCGCTCGGTCGTCGACCGCGTGCTGCCGGATGGTCGCAACGCTGCCGACCTCGAAGGGCTCGCCATCGCCGACGCCGGCTCCCAGGGCGCCTTCCTCATCGCCTCGGCGCAGAACGTCGCCGACCCCGGCCAGAACTACCTGACCAGCTATGCCGCGACCGGGGACAACGCCTTCGTGCGTTCCTTCCGGGTGGTCGACGGCACGACCTCCGACGACTGCGACCGCACCGACGGCATCGCGGCCTATGCCGGCGACCTGGGTCCGGACTTCCCGCAGGGTCTGTTCGTGTGCCAGGACGACGCCAACGCCGCGCCCGGCCAGGTCGGCAACCAGGACCTCAAGCTGGTGCGGCTCGAGGACGCCGTGCCGCTCACGGCGGGGCGGAACCGGGCACCCGTGGCTCGGATGAGCGCCTCCTGCGACGGCGTCACCTGCACCTACTCCGCGAGCGGCAGCTCCGACTCCGACGGCACCGTCGCCTCGTGGAGCTGGGACTTCGGTGACGGCGCCACCGGGAGCGGGACGACCGTGGTGCACACCTATGCCGGCCAGGGCAGCCACGCGGTCACCCTGCGGGTGAGCGACGACGACGCGGCGACCGACCGGCAGGTCAGGCTCGTGGGGACCGGCCCGGTCGTCGCCGACGAGGTGTCCTTCGTCGGGTCGTCCAGGTCGACCCCGCTGAACGCGACCCGGACGTTCACGGCCACGGTGCCGATCGAGGTGGTCGCCGGCGACGCTCTGCTCGCGGTGTGGTCCGGGTCGGGCGACGGAGACCTGCCAGCGCCCGCGGGCTGGAGCCGCGTCGGCCGCACCACCGGAGGAACCAACGCCACCACCGTGTGGCAACGGGTCGCGGACGGGACGGAGGCTGGAGCCCCGGTGAGCGTCGACACCCCGACCTACATGAGGGGCGTGCTGGGGGTCCTCGCCTACCGCGGCACCGACCTGACCGACCCGGTCATGGCGGTCCAGGGGGCCGGCGTGAGCGCACGCACCTCCCGGCTGCAGACGCCGACGGTGATCTCCGGGCGCGAGGGTGGGTGGCGGGTCTCGGCATGGTCTGCCAAGACCTCCGCCGATCTCACGATCACCGGTCCGGCAGGTGAGGTCGAGCGCGTGCGGCACGTCGGCAGTGGCACGGGCAACGTCTCGCTGCTCGTGAGCGACTCGGCGGGACCGGTGGCGACCGGCGCCCAGGGCGGGCTCACAGCCGATCTCGCTCCCGCGACCAACAAGGCCACCGCCTGGACCATCCTGCTGCGCCCGGCGGTGGGCGCCCCACCCTCGCCGAACCAGCCGCCGAGCGCCTCGTTCACCCACTCCTGCCAGAGTCTCGCGTGCTCCTTCGATGCCACCGGGTCGGGCGACCCCGACGGCACCGTCGTGGACTACGCCTGGGTCTTCGAGGACACCGACCGAGGTGTCGGCGCGACCCCGAGCCACGTCTTCTCCGCGCCCGGCTCGTACCCGGTCACCCTGACGGTCACCGACGACGACGGTGCACAGACCTCGAGCACGGTGAACCTCACGGTGAGCGAGCAGACCACGTCGCTGGAGTTCATCGGGGCCGACCACTCCACGGCGACGAAGTCGACCCGCAGCTGGAGCGCCGAGGTGCCTTCCGGAGTGCGCGCGGGAGACGGGCTCGTGCTGGTCCACGCCGGCTCCTCGACCACCGGCCTGACCGGGCCGGGTGCCGGCTGGTCGCTGCTCGACTCCCGCACGGCGGGCTCCGCCACCACGACCGTGTGGCGCAGGTCGGCGAGTGCGGCCGACGCCGGCACCACGGTGTCGGTGCAGTCCCCCACCTACATGCACGCAGTGGTGGCGCTCATGGCCTACCGCGGCAGCGCGCCGGACCCGGTGGGCGGCTTCGCCTCGCGCGCGGTGACCTCGGCTGCCTCGGCCTGGACCACTCCGGTGGTCCAGTCGCCGACGCCGGGGTCGTGGCGCCTGTCACTGTGGAGCGCCAAGGCCGCGACCAGCGCCCCCTGGGGCGCACCGGCCGGCGAGACCGAGCGGGTCAGCTTCGTGGGGTCGGGGCGAGGGCAGGTCTCGCTGCTGGCGACTGACTCGGGCGCCGACGTGCCCGCCGGGGCGCAGGGCGGGCTGCGCGCGTCCGGGGTGTCCTCCAACAAGGTCACCACCTGGACGCTGCTGCTGAGACCCTGATCCCTGATCAGGCCGGGGCCGCCCACCCCGGGGTGGCTCCCAGCGCGCTCCCAGGCGGGGGTGCTTCGATGGACACGACCACCACCTGGGCGCCCTGAGGAGGCCACGATGCCCGAGTCCGTGCTCGGCCTGCCGATCCACCCGCTGATCGTGCACGCCACCGTCGTCATCGTCCCCCTGGCCGCAGCGCTGCTGGTCGGGGTCAACCTGATGCCTCGGCTCCGGGCCTGGGCCGGGCCGCTCCCGCTGCTGCTCGCGATCGCCTCGCTGGTGCTGACGCCGCTGTCGACCTCCAGCGGGGAGGACCTCGAGCACACGATGGGTGAGAACCAAGCGATCGAGAAGCACGCCGAGCTCGGCGAGATGCTGATCTGGTGGGCGGTCGGCCTGGTCGTGGTCTCGGGCGCCTCGTGGTTCCTGGCTCGCACCGGGAGGTCGCTCGGCACCGGGCCGGAGCTGGCGCTGAAGGTCGCCGGGGTGCTGGTGGGTCTCGGCGCGATCGTGCAGGTCGTGCTCATCGGCCACTCCGGCGCCGAAGCCGCCTGGGGTGGCGTCCTGGGCTGAGGCTGCTCGGGCCAGGGTGCGGCGCTCAGAAGGCGGCGCGCACCTGGGCCTCGGTCAGGCCGTAGTCGGCCAGGGAGTACTCGTGCCTGGGCGCCCGCGGGCCGGAGCGGCTCTGCGCCAGGTCGTCCTCGACCGCGGCCTCCACCGAGTCGTCCCAGGGCAGCTCGGCCTCACGATGGATCCGGCGCACCACGCCGACCGGGTCCGCGACGAGGTCGGCGTACTCGACGTCGACGAAGCTGCCGCTGCCTGCCTGCTCCCGCGCGTGGGCCGCGGAGTGGGCCTCCCAGGCCTGCTGCTCGAGCACGTCGGCGCCCAGCTGCTCGCCCACGAAGACCCGCGAGGTGCCCGCGGTGGAGGTGGCGGCCAGCGAGCAGGCGGACCCGATCGACTCCACGGGGTCGCGGTGGCACTGCACCACGATCGCGTCGGGGAAGACCTCGAGCAGCGCCGGCAGCGCGGCGAGGTGGGAGGGGTTCTTCAGCACCCACCGCTTGCCGGGGTCGTTCAGCCCGATCAGCGCCAGGTTGCTCCGGTAGCGGCGGTAGGACTCGGTGCGGTCGGCCCGGCGCAGCCACGCGGCGTACTGCGGCACGTGGGCGAGGTAGACGAACGCCTCGGTGAGCATCGACTGGCGCAGCAGCTGCCAGCACTCCTCCACGGTGTCGGCGCGCATGTAGTGGATGCCGGCCAGCTCCGGGTTGGCCTCGTGGTGCTCGCGGAAGGCGGCGTCCAGCATCGTGAAGACCGGGTCCTCGGCCCAGGTCTCCCGCGGCGGACGTGGCTGGGGCACCTGGGTGAGCCACATCTCGAGCCCTTGCGCGTCGGGGGCCGCGTGCAGCAGCCGCTGCAGCGCCGTGGTCCCCGAGCGCTGGATGCCGGTGACGAAGAGCGGCCGCTCGATCGGCACCTGCGCGTGCTCGGGGGTGCGACGAAAGGCGGCCTCGGAGAGCAGCCGCGCCGCCAGGGCGCCTCGCAGGTAGCCGCGCTGGGTGGCGTTGCCGAGGCCGGTCAGACCCGCCGAGCGCTCGCAGGAGTCGAGCAGCACCTGCAGCGGCTCGAGGTACTCCTGCGGCCCGAAGTCGGCGAGCCCGCAGCTGCGCGTCGCCGAGGCCTGGAGGTCCGCGAGGCCGCCGACGTCGTCGCGCTCGCGTGGGCTCATGCGGGCCTCACCGGTGGAACTCCCCGCAGCCGGCGTCGAGCCGCACCCCCGTGACGGCGCGAGCGAGCGGCGAGGCGAGCAGGACGCCCGCGTCGGCGACGTCGTCGGCGGTGGCCAGCCGCTTGAGGTCGGTGGCCGCCGCCTTCTCCTCGTAGATGTCCTGGTGGGTGAGGCCGCGCTCGGCGGCGAGGTGGTCGAACCACATCTTGGTGAGGTCCTCGTAGATGTAGCTCGGCACCAGGGAGTTCACCCGCACCCCACGGGCGCCCAGCTCGGTGGCCAGCGACTCCGTGGCGTGCTGCAGCGCCCCCTTGGTCAGCTTGTACGCCGCGAACTCCGGCTGGGACTGGTACAGCACCGCGGAGTTGACCATGACCACGTTGCCCTCGCTGTGCGCCAGCGCCTCGGTGAAGGCTCGGGTGAGCGCGACCGGCGCGAGCACGTTGGTGCGGATCGAGCGCAGCACCGCCTCGGGGTCGACCTGGGTGAGCGGGTCCATCGGCGGCATCCGGAAGGCGTTGTTGAACAGCACGTCGGCGGCGCCGTAGGTCTCGAGGGTGGCTTGGACCAACCCGGCATGGGCGTCGTGGTCCTCCAGGTCGATCGGGTAGGTGGTCACCTCGTGGCCGTCGGCGCGCAGCTGGGTCGCCGCGGCGTCCAGCTGGTCGGCCTTGCGCCGGGCCAGCACCAGGCGGGCGCCGTGCTCGGCCGCGCGCCGGGCCAGCGAGGCGCCCAGCCCCGGCCCGTGGCCCGCGACCACCACGACCTTGCCGTCGAGCAGACCCGTCATCGCCGTCCCTTCGGATGAGAACAGGTTCTAGTTTCGCACAGCGCTCGTCGGTCGAGCTCGTCGAGACCGCCCTGCGCCGACCCGGCGCACCATACGATGACCCGATGCGGGGACGGGGATTCCGAGCAGCGGCAGCAGCCGCGCTGTGCCTGGCGCTCGCCGGCTGTGGCGGCAGCGTCCTGCAGGACGACCTCGAGCCCCTCGCGGACGACGCCACCGGTGCCACGACCAGCCCGGCCCCCAGCCCCCAGCAGAAGAAGCCGGCGAAGAAGAAGCAGGTCAAGAAGAAGAAGCAGGTCGAGGTCAAGCCGCAGCAGCTGCCCACGGACGCGGTCACCGAGCTCTCGGTGCCCCCGCGCCGGCTCGGCCGGGTCATCGGCGCCGACGCCAGCTGGCCGCAGTGCCCCAAGGGCATGGGCATCCCCCACAAGCGCACCCTGGGGGCGCCGATGCCGCTGGAGGACAGCAAGTACGTGATCCTCGGGCTGACCAACGGTCCGTCGTTCGCGCCCAACCCGTGCCTCGCCGACCAGGCGGCGTGGGTCAGGTCGCGCGGGATGATGATGGCGGCCTACGCGGTGCACTCCTACCCCTCCTCCCAGGAGCTGGCCAGGTACGGCGACAAGGGGCCGTTCAACAGCGGGACCCAGCTCGGGCGGCTGTCCAACGTGGGTTTTGCCCAGACCAAGTTCGACCTCGCGGTGATGCGCAAGGCCGGTGTGCAGACGCCGATCATCTGGCTCGACGTCGAGCCGGTGCCGAACTACGGGTGGAGCTCGGACAAGCGCGCCAACGCCGCGGTCTTCCGCGGTGCCGCCAAGGGCATCGAGCGGGCAGGGCTGAAGGTCGGCGCCTACTCCACGCCGTACCTGTGGGAGGGCGTGGTCGGCGACTTCACCCTCGGCGGGGTGCCGGAGTGGCGCGCGGCCGGCCCCACCTCCAAGGCGGAGGCCCTGCGTCGCTGCAAGAGCGACTGGTCCTTCCAGGGTGGCGAGGCGATCATGGGCCAGTGGGTGCAGTTCAACCGTGACCGCAACATCACCTGCCCCGGTGTCACCGGTCTGATGACCGACTACTTCCACCAGTTCTGATCGCGGCTCAGCTCAGCAGCCGGGCCGCGACCCCGCGCTGGCGGGCGGCGATGCGGTCGATCCAGGACGTAGGTCCTAGTTGGTTCTCGCCGTAGTGCGGAAGAATGTCGGGAAGCCGGTCGATGGTCACAGTTTCCCAGGTGGGGCCATCGGCCGGCTGTAATTCACCCCTCAGCCGCTGCCACCGGAACTGCAGGTAGCCACGGTCGTGACCCAGCCGCTCGATCCAGTTGTGCACCCCCGGGTCGCGCTCGGAGATCACCAGCCGGATCATGCCGTCGGGGTCGACCTGCGCCTGGTGGGCGTTGAGCGAGGTCTGGTGGTCGGCGTACTCCAGCGAGGTGTACCAGACCGTGCCGAGCTGGAAGCCCAGGTAGGGCGCGTCGCCGCGCGGCACCGTCACCACCATCACCTCGTCGTCGGCGAGGTCGTAGTGGCCCACCGAGGACCACTGCGAGGTCAGCCCGCCCGGGGTGGGGCGAGGATCGGTGAAGGTGTTGACCGGCTCGGTGAGGTAGAACCACTCGGGGAAGGCGAACCAGGTCTGGATCCGCGACAGCAGCATCTTCGCCGCCACCGAGAACCGCTTGTCCACCGCGGCCTGCCACTGCGCTGCGTCGAGCCGCGGCGGCGCGGTGCCGCGGGTGTCGAGCCGCTCGATCTCGATCGTGCCCCTGCGGGCCGACCAGTCGCCGTACACCTCGCGCACGGCGAGCATGGCCGCGGTCTGCGGCAACGGCACGTGGTGGGGTAGGGCCTCAGGTGAGTCCGTCGGCCCGAAGCTGAGCTCGAAGGATCCGTCGTCGGCGATCTCCAGGTCGCGGTCGTCGAAGGCGGTGGAGCCGTCGGGTGTCGACGACGGCGTGTAGTCGCCGCCGAGGACCTGGAAGGACAGGTCGACGGTGTCTCCGCGCCTGCCCCGCACGACGTACGTCGCCTCCGGGCGCACGGTGGCGTGGTAGTAGACCGTGTCGGGGTTGTCCAGGCCCATCTTGGTGTGCTGATTTGTCGAGTTGACAAAATACGGCCGTTCCGGCTGGTAGGTCCACGCCATCTGCAGCGAGGCGCGGATTGAGCCCGCGAGGTAGTCCAGGCCCTCGGCGACGTCCTGCTCGGTCTTGGCGAACGACGCCCCACGGATCATCGCCTCGGCCTCGGCGACCGCCTCCGCGAAGACCGCCGTGCTCGACGCTCCGGTGGTCGAGCCGTCCCCGGTGGTCGAGCCGTACTCCCGGTGGTCGAGCCGTCCCCGGTGGTCGAGCCGTCCTCGGTGGTCGAGCCGTCCTCGGTGGTCGAGCCTGTCGAGACCTCCTCGGGCTCGCTCACGGATTGACCTTCGCGATCACCGAGTCGGCGAACTTCTCGAGGTTCTCGACCTTCTTCTCCAGCGGCTCGGTGTCGGGGCCCTTGATGTAGGGCACCCGGAACCCGACGATCACGTCGGTGACGCCGCGGTCCTCCAGGCGCTTGCAGCCGTCGGGGGTGTAGGCGTCGAACGAGATCACGTGCAGCTCGAACGGCTGGTCCTCGACTCCCTCCTCCTTGCGGATCACCTCGATCCGGTGCAGCAGCCGCTCCAGCTCCTCGCCGTCGCCACCGCCGTGCATCCAGCCGTCGCCGCGGGTGACCGCCCGGCGCAGCGCGGCCTCAGAGTGACCGCCGACGAGGATCGGGATCGGCTCGGTCGGCGCCGGGGTCTGGGTGTGGCGGGGGATGTCGTAGAACTCGCCGTGGAACTCGAACTCGCCCCCGGCGGTGATGCCGCGCACGATGTCGATGCACTCGTCGAACCGCTTGCCGCGCTTGGCCCACGGCACCCCCATCGCGGCGTAGTCCTCCGGCCAGGGACTCAGGCCGACGCCGAGCCCCAGGCGGTTCTCGGTGAGGTAGGCGACGGAGGCCGCCTGCTTGGCCACGAGCACCGGCGGGCGGATCGGCAGCTTGAGCACGAACGGGGTCAGCCGCAGCGTCGTCGTCGCCGCGCCGAGCCAGGAGCACAGGGTCAAGGTCTCGATGAACTCCTTGCCCTGCAGGAACTCGCGGTCGCCGTCGTCGGTGTAGGGGTACTCCGCGTCCGACTCGGTGGGGTAGATCAGGCTGTCCGCGACGGTCATCGAGTCGTAGCCGGCCGCCTCGGCCGCTTGGGCGAGCGGACGGTAGTACCGGACGTCGGTCATGGCCTCGGCGTAGGTGAACCGCATGGGGCCCAGACTAGAACGTGTTTCAGTTCTGCGGCTACCCTCCGTCCATGGACACCCTGCAACGAGTGGCCGCTCGCGCTGAGATCGACGACCTGCTGACCCGCTACACCCTGGCGGTCGACGGCTGGGACTTCGAGCGGCTCGGCGAGGTCTTCACCCCCGACGCGCAGATCGACTACACCGGCAGCGGCGGGATCGCCGGGTCGCTGCCCGAGGTGCAGGCCTGGCTGGCCGAGGCGCTGGCGATGGCCTCCCACATGCAGCACCTGCTCGGCCAGCGCGAGGTGGTCTTCGACGGCCCGGACGCCGCTCACGTGACGGCGTACTTCTGGAACCCGATGCGGATCGCCCTGCCCGACAGCGAGCCGTTCGACATCGAGATCGGCGGGGTCTACGAGCACGACCTCGTGCGCACCGACGCCGGCTGGCGCAGCAGGCGCCTGGTCGAGCGCCAGCTCTGGCGCCGCTGACCCGCGCCGGACGCCCTGTGGCGGGAGACGACTGCGGCCGAGGCTCGTGTGGCGGCGTACGGCAGATCTGGGGCGCCCGGATCCGTCACCTCTCGCCACATCAGTGCCCACAGCCGTCACCTGGCGCCACGCCGACGACGCGCTCAGCGCGGGAGGCCACGCAGGCGGGACAACAGGCGCTCGGTCCCGGACGCGGTGAACAGGGAGTCGGCGAGCAGGACGTGCCATGGCCGCAGCCGCGAGGGGTCGTGCGGGCGACCGAGGGCGCGGTCGATGTCGCGCAGGATCCCGATGGGTGCGCGCAGCAGGTCATGGGAGGTGTACCCCCGGCGGGTCCAGCCCGCGTCACTGAGCCGTCGTGCCCGGACCAGGTCGGCCTGCTGCTGGCGCCGCTCGAGATGGACCCCGCCGTCGTACTCGTGGATCGAACGGGTGCCGACCACCAGCAGGTCGGCTCGGGCGACGAAGGCTCCTGCTGCGTCCAGGATCTCCGCCTGCGGCTCCACCGCGGCGCCGCAGACAAGGTGGAAATGACGCAACACGCTCTCCCACGGTGACTCGGACCGGGCGTCGGTCACCCTCAGCGCACTGCGCAGGGCGCCGGCCCCACGCCGGCGTGAGCGCGCCAGAGCGCCGAGTGCGACCGGGTCGACCGCGCCTCGGGACAGGGCCCCGTCCACCAGCACCAGCAGATCGATCAGGCCCAGGTCTCGAGCACACGCCAGCAGTATCTCCTCGGGGGCGTCGAGCTTGACGCCGTCCACGACCTGCGGTGCGAGGCTCGGATCCGTCCTGACGACGTGCAGACCGACGCGCTCGGGTCGTGTGCTGCCGCGGTCGACGGCGGCCAGGACCGGGAGGCAGTCGGGCAGCGGAGGCAGCCACCAGCCCAGAGCGGTCGCGGCGCTGAGGTGGGTGAAGCGGCCCGACGCAGGAAGCACCAGCTGCCAAGCCTCGAGCGCGGGGCAGTCGGCACGCGCGTACAGACCGTGGGAGACCCGGTGCCAGGCGACGCGTCGCCGTCGACCTCGCACGGCGGCGACGGACGGGTCGATCGGTGGCTCAGGCAGGTGCACGGAACCGAGGCTCGGCGCGTTCGGCGCAGGCCGCCAGGGTCCGCTCGGCCGGTGTGGACGGGGGAGCGCTGGGGTGTCCCGCCCTCGAGATCCGGCCCCGGGTCACACCCGGTGGCGGAGGACGACAGCGGTCCCAGCTCGTGTGGCGGCGTACGGCAGATCTCGGCGGCCGGGCTCCGTCACCTCTCGCCACACGCGACGCCGGCCTGGGGCGCGCTTGGTCGGGGAGGGGTGATCGGGGAGGATGGGCGCATGGCAGACGGCCCCAAGGACTTCGACGGCGAGCCCGGTCGCGCGTTGGCGCAGGCCGGGATCGCCATGATCGCCGTCGCTCTGCTGGTCGGCGCCGCGGTGGGGTTCGCGCTGCTCACCGCCGCTCGCATCGGGGGACTGAGCAGCGAGGACACCGCCTCGGCCCAGCCCCGCGACGACTCCCCGGCCAGCCTGTACATGCCGGCCTACGAGCCCACCGAGGACGTCGGCAACGGTCTCGACCTTCCCGAGGTCGACGAAACGCCGTCGGCGCTGCCCGACTCCGAGGCCAGCACCAAGAGCTCCAAGCCGAAGTCGAAGGGCATCACCCTCTTCGTGGCCCCGCAGCAGGTCGGCCCGGGGCAGCGCATCAACTTCAACGGCGTCTACGAGGGCAATGAGGGTGCGAGCCTGCAGGTGCAGCGCAAGGAAGGCGGCTGGACCGACTTCCCCGTGACCGCCTCCGTGCAGGGCGGGTCCTTCGAGACCTGGATCCAGACCAGCCGCACCGGCAAGGCGAAGTTCCGGGTCTTCGACAAGGAAGCCGACAAGGGCTCCAACGTCGTCACCGTCCAGATCGGCTGACGCACCCCTCGGCCGAGGGTCTTCGGCACGGGAATGAAGCGGTGGTCCCGCGCGTTCTGATGAGTGTCACGAAGTTGAGTTGGTTTGACTCAAGTTCTTTGACAGACTGGATCCCAGGCCGGCCCCACCGGGTCGGCACCCGCAGTTCTTTCCCAGCATGGAGGTAACACAGACATGGCTCGTGCGGTCGGTATCGACCTCGGTACGACGAACTCCGTGGTCGCGGTGCTCGAAGGTGGCGAACCCACCGTCATCGCCAACGCGGAGGGCGCGCGCACCACTCCCTCGGTCGTCGCGTTCGCCAAGAACGGCGAGGTGCTCGTCGGCGAGGTGGCCAAGCGTCAGGCCGTGACCAACGTCGACCGGACCATCCGGTCGGTCAAGCGTCACATGGGCACCGACTGGTCGGAGAAGATCGACGACAAGTCGTTCACCCCTCAGCAGATCTCCGCCTTCGTCCTGCAGAAGCTCAAGCGTGACGCGGAGTCCTACCTGGGCGAGACCGTCACCGACGCGGTGATCACCGTGCCGGCGTACTTCTCCGACGCCCAGCGCCAGGCCACCAAGGAGGCCGGCGAGATCGCCGGGCTGGACGTGAGCCGGATCGTCAACGAGCCGACCGCGGCTGCCCTGGCCTACGGGCTGGACAAGGAGAGCGACCAGACCATCTTGGTCTTCGACCTCGGTGGCGGCACCTTCGACGTCTCCCTGCTGGAGATCGGCGACGGCGTCGTGGAGGTCAAGGCGACCTCCGGTGACAACCACCTCGGTGGTGACGACTGGGACGAGCGCCTGGTCGAGTGGATGGTCAAGAAGTTCAAGGACAACAACGGCGTCGACCTGGGCAAGGACAAGATCGCCAAGCAGCGCCTCCAGGAGGCCGCGGAGAAGGCGAAGATCGAGCTGAGCTCCTCCACGGAGACCACGATCCACCTGCCCTACATCACCCACTCCCCCGACAGCGGCCCGCTGCACTTCGAGGAGAAGATCACCCGCGGTGAGTTCCAGCGGATGAGCGCCGACCTGCTCGAGCGCACCAAGTCGCCGTTCAAGCAGGTGATCAAGGACGCCGGCATCGACGTCAACAAGATCAACCACGTCGTGCTGGTCGGCGGCTCCACCCGGATGCCGGCCGTCGCCGACGTCGTGCGCGAGCTGACCAACGGCAAGGAGCCCAACAAGGGCGTCAACCCCGACGAGGTCGTCGCCGTGGGCGCCGCGCTGCAGGCCGGCGTGCTCAAGGGCGAGGTCAAGGACGTGCTGCTGCTCGACGTCACCCCGCTGAGCCTGGGGATCGAGACCAAGGGCGGGGTGATGACCAAGCTGATCGAGCGCAACACCACCATCCCGACCAAGCGCTCGGAGGTCTTCACCACCGCCGACGACAACCAGCCCTCGGTGATGATCCAGGTCTTCCAGGGCGAGCGCCAGATGGCCTCGCAGAACCAGCCCCTGGGCAACTTCGAGCTCACCGGGCTCCCGCCGGCGCCGCGTGGCGTGCCGCAGATCGAGGTCACCTTCGACATCGACGCCAACGGCATCGTCCACGTCTCGGCGAAGGACCGGGGCACCGGCAAGGAGCAGTCCATGACCATCACCGGTGGCTCCGCCCTCTCCAAGGACGACATCGACCGCATGGTCAAGGAGGCCGAGGAGTACGCCGAGGAGGACGCGAAGCGCCGCGAGGCCGTCGAGGCCCGCAACCACGCCGAGACCCTGGCCTACTCGACCGAGAAGTTCCTCGAGGAGAACGGCGAGAAGATCCCCGAGGACGTCAAGGCCGAGGTGACCGCCGACGTCGAGGCGCTCAAGACCGCGCTGGCTGATGACACAGGCGAGTCCTCCTCCGACGCGGTCGAGGCCGCCGCGGCCAAGCTCGGTGAGTCCAGCCAGAAGATGGGCGCCGCCATGTACGCCGCCGGCGAGGCCGACGCGGCCGCCTCCGGCGCCGGTGACGCCGGTCAGGGTGACTCCGACGACGACGTGGTCGACGCCGAGATCGTCGACGACGAGGGTGAGGGTGAGACGAAGTGACGCAGGCCCCCGACGGGAACGAGTCGCAGGGTCCCCCCTCTGAGCGCTTCCCCGACGAGGGCCAGGTCGGCTTCGACACCGAGTCCGCGCCCGACGAGGCGCTGCACGTGGGCCCCGACGGAGCCGGTACGCCGGCGGGCGACGTCCCGCCGGCGGCCGACGCCGCGGACCAGGGCGGTGACCAGGCCGAGGGCGACCCTCTGGAGGAGATGAGAGGCACCATCGGCGAGCTGACCGGTGACCTCAAGCGGCTCCAGGCGGAGTACCTCAACTACAAGCGACGGGTGGACCGTGACCGCGACCTGGTCGTGCAGAACGCTCGGCTCTCCGTGCTCAACGGACTGCTGCCGGTGCTGGACGACATCGAGCGGGCGCGTGAGCACGAGGAGCTCTCGGGCGGCTTCCGGGCCGTCGCCGAGGGTCTCGAGCGTGTGGTCAGCGGTGCCGGCCTGGAGCGGTTCGGCGCCCCGGGTGACGAGTTCGACCCTCGGCTGCACGAGGCGCTCTCCCACGGCTACGCCGAGCCCGGCCAGGAGGTCACCACGACCACCTGCCAGCACGTGGTGCAGGCGGGCTACCAGTTCGGCGAGCGCGTCGTGCGTCCGGCCAAGGTCGTCGTGGTCGACCCGCCGCCGGAGCAGGGCGAGTCCGGGGCCGAGTAACAGCAGACGCAGGGAGCGGAAGGAGGCGCGATGACCAACGCGGACTGGGCGAGCAAGGACTTCTACAAGGTCCTCGGTGTGGCCAAGGACGCCTCCGCGGCCGACATCAAGAAGGCCTACCGGAAGCTGGCTCGCGACAACCACCCCGACTCCCACCCCGGTGACACCGCTGCGGAGGAGCGGTTCAAGCAGGTCGCCGAGGCCTACGACGTCGTCGGCGACGAGCAGAAGCGCAAGCAGTACGACGAGCTCCGCTCGATGGGTGCGTTCGGTCCCTTCGCCGGTCAGCCCGGCGGCGGGAGCGGGGTGCACTTCGACGTCGGCGACCTGAGCGACCTCTTCGGAGGGGCCGGGGCCGGCGGTGGGGGCGGTCTGGGTGACATCTTCGGCGGCATGTTCGGTGGCGGGGGGACCCGCACCACCCGGCGCCAGGCGCGCCGGCGCGGCTCCGACATCGAGACCTCGACGACGATCAGCTTCTCCGACGCCATCGACGGGGTGACGGTCTCGCTGAGGCTCGCCTCCGAGGCGCCCTGCAAGATCTGTCGCGGCACCGGGGCGCAGCCCGGCAGCGAGCCCGCCGTGTGCCCCGACTGCGGCGGCTCGGGTCAGCGCGTGGCCTCGATGGGCGGCGCGTTCTCGATCAACGAGACCTGCCCGACCTGTCGGGGTCGCGGCATCTACGTCGAGGACCCGTGCAGCGCCTGCCACGGCTCGGGACGCGGGCTGTCCGACCGCACCATCCAGGCGAGGATTCCGGCCGGGGTCAAGGACGGCCAGCGGATCCGGCTCCGGGGCAAGGGCGGTGCCGGGGAGCACGGCGGCGAGTCCGGCGACCTCTTCGTGGTCGTGCACGTGAGCGCCCACCCGGTCTTCGGCCGCACCGGCGACAACCTCACGCTCACGGTGCCGGTCGGCTTCCACGAAGCGGCGCTGGGCGCCGACGTGGCCGTGCCCACGCTCGGTGGCGGTCGGGTCACGGTCAAGCTCCCACCCGGCACCCCCAACGGGCGCACCTTCCGGGTGCGCGGCAAGGGCGCCCCACGCAAGGGCGGCACCAAGGGCGACCTGCTGGTCACCGTCGAGGTGCAGGTGCCGGCCCAGCTCTCCGCCGAGGAGCGCGCCGCCGTCGAGGCCTACCGTGACGCCGCGAGCAACGACGAGCTGCGCAGCAGGCTCTTCGAGTCCGGCGGCGTGAGATGAGCCCACGCCGGCCCGATCCGCTGTCCGCGATGGGCCCCCCGTCGCCGGACAGCCCGGTGTACGTCATCTCGGTGGCCGCGGAGCTGACCGGGCTGCACCCGCAGACGCTGCGCACCTACGACCGGCTCGGGCTGGTCTCCCCGGGGCGCACCGGCGGTGGCGGGCGGCGCTACTCGCTGCGCGACATCGAGGTGCTCCGCGAGATCGCCGAGCTCTCGGCGTCCGGCATCGGCCTGGAGGGCGTACGTCGGATCCTCGGGCTCGAGCACCACCTCGCCGCGCTGCGGCACCGGGTCACCGAGCTCGAGGCCCAGCTCGCCGAGGCCGAGACCGCCCTGGGGCGCCGCGCCACCCCGAACCTCCCGGTCCCGCATCCCTCCGCCTCCCAGACGGTCGTGGTCTGGCGGCGGGGGCGCCGCTGAGTCCTGCTCGCTGCCATCGGCCTTCGACCGAGCGCCGACAGGAGGGGGCAGACGGCTGGCGCCCTGCCCTCGCGCGGTTGTGGCGGGAAGTGACAGCTGCTGATGGTCGGATCTTGTCGCTTGTCGCCACACTCGCCGCGCAGGGGCTGTTGGCGGGGCTGGGAGCTGCCCAGCGCGTGGCTCCCGCGTCGGTGCTGGGGTTTCGGCGCGTGGGCAGGGACGCGACGGCCGGCAGGTGACCTGGATCCACCAGAAGCTGGGGTGGTACGTGCTGCCACCGGCCTTCAACCGAGCGCCGACGGGAGGGGGCAGACGGCTGGCGCCCTGCCCTCGCGCGGCTGTGGCGGGAAGTGACAGGTCCGGCCGCCAATGTGGTGGGAGGTGGCAACTGTTGATGGCCGGATCCTGTCACCTGTCGCCACACTGGCCGGGCAGGGGCTGTTGGCGGGGTTGGGAGCTGCCCAGCGCGTGGCTCCCGCGTCGGTGCTGGGTTTCGGCGCGTGGGCAGGGACGCGACGGCCGGCAGGTGACCTGGATCCACCAGAAGCCGCGGTCGTACGACAGGAGGCTCAGCCGAAGTTGGTGACCTGGACGCCCCGGCCGTGGTCGAGCAAGTTCTCCACGTGCTCACGCAGCTCGATCGGGCCGAACGGCTTGATGATGTAGGTGTCGGCCCCGGCCTCCATGCCCGCCTGGACGTCGCTGGCCTGGGCGCGCGCGGTCATCAGGATGATCGGGATGTTGCGGAGCTCGGGGTCCTCACGGATCGCCCGGGTCACCTCGAGCCCGTTCATCACCGGCATGGTGATGTCGAGCAACAGGATGCGCGGCTTGTTCGCGCGGCATGCCTCCAGCGCTTCTGCGCCGTTGCCGACGGCGGTCACCGACAGCTCCAGACCCTCGAGGACGATCTGGACGAGATCACGGATGTCGATGTCGTCCTCAGCGAGTACGACGCTCACAACAGACCTCCCTTCGCCGACCGCAGGGTGTGAGGCAGTGTGAATCGTAGCCTGGGATCCCAGCGGTGTGGCCCGGATATCACCATCCTGGACCGGATCGGCGCGACTCGCCCAGGCTGGCAGGTCGTGGCCGGGCTCATTCGGCTCTCACCGGCTGACTGGATTGCCGCTCGGCCCGGGGCTGCCCGGACGTCTCCGGGGAGGGGCCGGCCGGTGCCGGCGGCGCCCCGGTCGCGGCAGCCGGGTCGGCGTGCCGGGTGACCCCGGTCTCCGTCGGCGCACCCATCCGCACCTGGTCGGCGCTGAGGGGCAGCACGATCGTGAACGTTGCGCCCTCGCCGAGCTGGGACTCGCAGCTGATCGAGCCGTGGTGGCCCTCGATGATCGCGCGGGTCACCGTCAGGCCCAGGCCGGCTCCCTGGATCACCCGTTCGCTGGCGTCGGCGGAGCGGAAGAACCGGTCGAAGACCTTCGCCTGGTCCTCCTCGCTGATGCCGATGCCGCTGTCACTGACCGTGAGGACGGCGTGGGAGTCCTCCACGGCCAGGCTGAGCTGGACGCTGGCGCCCGGCTGGCTGTACTTCGCGGCGTTGTCGAGCAGGGCGGCCACGGCCCGCTCCAGCTTGTCAGGGTCGGCCGAGACCGGGAGCAGCTGCTCGGCGATGCTCTGCTGCAGCATGACGCCCGCGACCCCGAAGACGCTGACCTCGGTCTCCACGGCGCGCTCGACCACGGTGCGCAGGTCGACGTCGCGGAACCGGAAGCGCAGGGTGCCGACCTCGATCTGGCTCATCGTGAGCACGTCCTCGACGAGCCCCATCAGGCGCCGGCCGTTGCGGTCCACGCGGGACAGGATCTGGCGGTGCATCGAGGGCAGCGAGCCGGTCTCGTCACTGAGCAGCAGCTCGGTGTAGCCCATGATGCTGGTGATCGGCGTGCGCAGCTCGTGGCTGACTGTGGCCATGAAGTCGTTCTTCGCCCGGTCGACCTGCTCGAGCCGCTCGACCACCTCGCGCTCGGCGGTGAGCGCGGCGTGGGTCAGGTCCTCCTGGCGCCGACGCTCGGTGACGTCGTGGGCGACGCCGAGGAACCCCACCACCTGGTCGTCGTGGTAGCGCTTGCTGATCCGCACCGAGACGGTCCGGATCTCCCCGTCCTTGCGCAGGAACTGCCAGTCGCGGCTGAACGAGGGGGTGGTCTCGTCCTCGAGGAAGGGCGTGACCAGGGTGAGCAGCGGTGCGCGGTCCTGCGAGCTGGTCGGGCTGATCGTGAGCCGGTCGTCGTCGTCGCCGTCGTCGGAGGGGTGCAGCGCGAGCGTGGCCCTGCCGACGACGTCCTCGGCGGACCATCCGGTGAGCTCCTCGGCCCCGACGTTGAAGAACTCGATGGTCCCGACGAGGTCGGTGCCGAGCACTGCGGTGGCGGTGGTCGCGCTCATGACGTTGCGCAGCGTCTCGTCGGTGCTCTCCAGGGCGCCCTCGGTCCACGTGGTGTGGGAGCGCAGCACCATCAGCGGCAGGGTCACCGCGGTCATCGTGACCACGGTGGCCTGCAGCAGGAAGCCGGTCATCTCCCCCGCGAGGCCCCACGTGGAGGAGAAGAAGCCCCAGTCCAGGATCGTCGCCGCGGTCAGGGCGACCGCGGTCCCGAACACCTGCCAGACCACGGCCGTGGGGGTGAGTCGTGCCGCGCCCCACACCAGGCTCGGGAAGAGCAGGAAGGCCAGTGGCAGGTGCTGGCCGGGCGCCAGCACGGCGGCGACGGTCGCGACCAGGAAGACGCTCTGGACCCAGGTCTCCAGGCTGCTGGCCCGGTGTCCCGTGCGCTCCAGCGACATGCAGACGGGGGCGATGACGAGGATCGAGGCGGCGTGCGAGGCGAGCACCGCCCCGGCGATCGCGGCCCACGCGTCGCCGTAGAACTGCGTGGCCACGGTGGCGACCAGGACCGCGATCGTGGTGCCGGCCGCCACCGCGGCACCGAAGAGCAGGGCGAGGTCCTCCATCGTGCGCAGCCGCGGCCATCCCCGACGGCCCTGTGCGAGAACGGAACCGCCGACCAGGACCTCGATGCCGTTCGCGATGCCGAGGAAGACCGCGACGTTGGGCTCGCGCCCGCCCAGCAGGTTCCCCAGCCCTGCCAGGCATGCGATGAGCAGGGCGACCACGGGACGCTGCCTGGCGGGGGCGGCGGCGACGGCGATGACGCCGACGCCGGCAGCGGGCCACCAGAGCGCGATGTTGCCGCCGAAGCGAGCGACCTCGACCGCGAGGTAGCTCAGGGGCAGCACCAGCGCTGCTGCCACCCAGCCACCCCAACGAGCGACGCCTCCACGGGGGAACGTCGCGCGGGTGGCGGGGAGGCCGACCGAGAGCTCGTGCACGTCGCTGGGTGTCCTCGGGGGCTCAGAGCGGGAAGATGACCGTTCAACGGTACAGACGCCACACCGCGCCCCGTCATGAATTGAGGGAACTTGACACTCTCTCAGAGTTGAGCGGAACAGACTCAACTCTGGCAGTGTTGTGACGGGTGAGCCGGCCTGACGACCGGCTCCGGGCGGCGCCACACCCACCGGATCGCACGTCTCGCACACCACGGAGGAGAAGGACAAGGGGCCGATGGAGATCTCGAAGTTCACCACCCGCACCCAGGAGGCGATCGCGTCGGCGATCCAGACCGCGACGGGTCACGGGCACAGCCAGCTGGAGGCCATCCACCTGCTCGACTCGTTGCTGACCCAGCAGGACACGCTGGTGGGCCCGCTGCTCGAGGCGGCCGGTGTCGACGCTGCCGCGCTGCGGGCGGCCACCGGCGCGGAGGTCGCCAAGCTGCCGGCGGCCAGCGGCACGACGGTGCAGGCTCCGGCGTACTCACGATCAGCGATCGGGGTCCTCAACGACTCCCAGAACATCGCCGCGGAGATGAAGGACGAGTACACCTCCGGCGAGCACGTCCTGATCTCGCTGGCCACGGTCGACTCCTCCGCCAAACGCGTGCTCGAGCAGACCGGTGCGGGGGCGCAGGCGCTGCGCGGCGCGCTTCCGCAGGTGCGCAAGCAGCGGATCACCACCCAGGACCCGGAGGCGACCTTCGAAGCGCTGGAGAAGTACGCCGTCGACCTGACCGAGCGCGCCCGCGAGGGCAGGATCGACCCGGTCATCGGCCGCGACGAGGAGATCCGCCGCGTGGTGCAGGTGCTCTCGCGGCGCACCAAGAACAACCCGGTCCTCATCGGCGAGCCCGGCGTCGGCAAGACCGCCGTCGTGGAGGGCCTCGCCCAGCGCATCGTCGACGGCGACGTCCCCGACTCGCTCAAGGGGCGCAGCCTGCTCAGCCTCGACCTGGCCGCGATGGTCGCCGGGGCGAAGTACCGCGGTGAGTTCGAGGAGCGGCTCAAGGCCGTGCTCACCGAGATCACCGAGTCCGAGGGCCAGGTGATCACCTTCATCGACGAGCTGCACACCGTCGTCGGCGCGGGAGCCGGCGGCGATTCCGCGATGGACGCCGGCAACATGCTCAAGCCGATGCTCGCGCGCGGTGAGCTGCGCATGATCGGCGCGACCACGCTGGACGAGTACCGCGAGCGGATCGAGAAGGACCCGGCGCTCGAGCGCCGCTTCCAGCAGGTCTTCGTCGGGGAGCCGTCGGTCGAGGACACCGTCGCGATCCTGCGCGGCCTGCAGGAGAAGTACGAGGCCCACCACGGGGTCAAGATCACCGACGCCGCGCTGGTCGCGGCCGCGATGCTCTCCGACCGCTACATCACCGGGCGCAACCTGCCCGACAAGGCGATCGACCTCGTCGACGAGTCGGCGTCCCGGCTGCGGATGGAGATCGAGTCCTCGCCGGTCGAGATCGACCAGCTCCGCCGCGCGGTGGACCGGATGAAGATGGAGGAGCTCGCGCTGGAGCGCGAGACCGACGACGCGTCCCTCGACCGGCTGCAGCGGCTGCGTGCCGAGCTCGCCGACCGGCAGGAGGAGCTGCGCGTGCTCGAGGTGCGCTGGGACAAGGAGAAGGCCGGGCTCGAGGGCGCCGGCGCGCTGCGCAAGCAGATCGACCAGCTGCGCGTGGAGGCCGAGCGCATGGTGCGCGAGGGCGATCTGGCAGGCGCCAGCGAGATCCAGTACGGCCGCATCCCCGCGCTGGAGAAGCAGATCTCAGAAGCCGAGGCGGCCGAGTCCGTGGCCGACCAGGAGCCGATGGTCAAGGAGCAGGTCGGCCCGGAGGAGATCGCCGAGGTGGTCGAGGCCTGGACCGGCATCCCGACCGGGCGGATGCTCGAGGGGGAGACCCAGAAGCTGCTGCGGATGGAGGAGGTGCTCGGCGAGCGGTTGATCGGCCAGAAGGCTGCGGTCAACGCGGTCTCCGACGCCGTCCGACGAGCTCGCGCAGGCATCTCCGACCCCGACCGGCCGACTGGGTCCTTCCTCTTCCTCGGCCCGACCGGCGTCGGCAAGACCGAGCTGGCCAAGTCGCTGGCCGACTTCCTCTTCGACGACGACCGCGCGATCGTGCGCATCGACATGAGCGAGTACTCCGAGAAGCACTCGGTGGCCCGCCTGGTCGGAGCCCCTCCCGGCTACGTCGGCTACGAGGAGGGCGGCCAGCTCACCGAGGCCGTGCGTCGGCGTCCGTACTCCGTGGTGCTGCTCGACGAGGTCGAGAAGGCCCACCCCGAGGTCTTCGACATCTTGCTGCAGGTGCTCGACGACGGTCGGCTGACCGACGGTCAGGGGCGCACCGTCGACTTCCGCAACGTGGTGCTGATCCTGACCTCCAACCTCGGCTCGCAGTTCCTCGTCGACCCGACCCTGGACGCGGAGAAGCAGCGCGAGTCGGTGCTCGCGATGGTGCGCCAGTCGTTCAAGCCGGAGTTCCTCAACCGACTCGACGAGGTCGTGGTCTTCGACGCGCTCAGCCGCGACGACCTGACCCGCATCGTCGACCTGCAGGTCGCGGCGCTCGCGCGACGGCTCCGCGTGCGCCGGATCGAGCTCGAGGTCAGCGAGGCTGCCGAGCAGTGGCTGGCGAACACCGGCTACGACCCGCTGTACGGCGCGCGGCCACTGCGGCGACTCGTGCAGACCGCCATCGGCGACCCGCTGGCCCGGATGCTGCTGGCCGGTGAGGTGGTCGACGGCAGCACGGTGGCCGTCGACGTCGCGACCGGCGGTGACGCGCTGACGCTGAGCCTCGGAGCGCAGCAGTGACCGGGGCCCCTCCGCGGGCGCAGTTGACGTGGGTCGCGACAATGGGTCGGTGAGCGACTCCGACCCGACGTCCGCCTCGACGCGACCCTCGAAGGTCATGATCGGGGCCTCGCTGGGAGGTGCGTCGTGCTTCGTGCTCATCTTCACCCTCTTCGACACCCTCAACCGGTTGCGCGGGGTCGAGATGCGCTCCGACATCGAGAACCAGCTCGCCGAGCCGCCGCTGGACACCGTGGGCTTGAGCGCCGACCAGGTGCTGACGGCGATGCGGACGATCGCGTTCCTCGACGGGGCGCTGGCCGCCGCCGGCGTCGTGCTGGCGGTCTTCTGCTTCCGGCGCCACCAGGGCGCCCGCTACGGCTTCTCCGTGATCGCGGCACTGCTGCTGCTCACCGCCCCCGTCGCCGGTCTGCTGGCGTTCCTGGCCGCAGCCGCGGCGGTGATGCTGTGGAGCGAGGAGTCGCGCGCCTGGTTCGCAGGTCGCGAGCCGCGGCCGCGGAACCCGGCACCTGAGCGGTCGTCGACCGGAGGCTGGCCCTTCGCGCCGGGCGAGCGGCACGGCGCTCAGCAGGACCGCGACGGCTCCACCGACACCGGAGTCGTCGGGCCGGACAAGCCAGCAGACCCAGCGGCAGACCCAGCAGGCCCGGCAGGCCCAGCAGGTGCCGCACCGCGGCCGCCGTCGGGCGACACCCCCCAGCCCCCGCCCTACCCCGGGAGCTTCGGCTCCTCGCAGCCGGCTCCGGGTCGCACGGCAGTGGAGGACCCCGTGCCGGACACCTCGGCGCAGGAGCACCCGCAGCAGGGCGGCGCCTACGTGTCGCCGTCCGGCTCTGCCCCGACTGCCCCGACTGCCCCGACTGGTCCGACTGGTCCGCCGGGCTCCTCGCGACCGGGCACCGTGACCGCTGCGGTGGTCCTCACCATGATCGGTTCGATGCTGGGGCTCGGAGCGGGCGTGCTGCTCATGTCGGGGCTGGCGCTGGACCCCCAGACCATCCGGGACGCCGTGCGCCAGGACGCCGAGGTGCAGCAGCTCGGCTGGGATCTCGACCAGGTGATCGCGCTGCTCTGGGCGGGCGCCGCCGTGCTCGTCTTCTGGTCCCTCGCGGGCCTGATGCTCGGCGTCTTCGTGATGCGCCGTCAGGGGTGGGCCCGCTGGACCCTGCTCGCCAGCGCGGCGATGACGGCTCTGCTGAGCCTGCTCGCGGTCCTCAGCCTGGTCTCGGTGGTCCCGATGCTCATGGGGGCGGTGACGGTGGGGCTGCTGCTCAGCGGCTCGGCGCGGGCCTGGTTCGCCGGCTCGGGGGGATCGGCCGGACCGCCGGTGCACCACACCCCGACTCCTCGCCCGGGCAGCCGGCCCGGCCCCTGGTGACCCGCTGGCGCCTCAGGCGGTGAGGTCGGCCGCGGCGAGCCGTTCGAGCGCACCCTCGAGGGTCGCGACGTTCTTGCAGAACGCCCAGCGCACCAGCTGGTCGCCGCCGGAGGAGTCGTAGAAGGCCTGCGCCGGGATCGCCACCACGCCGGCACGCTCGGGCAGTGCCAGGCAGAACTGCATCGAGTCGCGCCAGCCGAGGGCGCTGATGTCGCCGAGCAGGAAGTAGCCGCCGTACGACGGGCGCGGGCGCAGGCCGATGTCGGTCAGCCCCGCGGTGAGCAGGTCGCGCGACGCCTCCAGCGTGGCCGCCAGCTCCGCGACGAAGTCGAGCTCGTGCTCCAGGGCGTGAGCCACCGCCGGCTGCAACGGCGCGGCGTTGGTGAAGGTCAGCCACTCCTTGGCCCGCATCACGGTCGCCACCAGCCCCGGTGGCCCGGTCACCCAGCCCACCTTCCAGCCGGTCACCGAGAACGACTTCCCCGCGCTGGAGATGGTCAGGGTGCGCTCGGCCATCCCGGGGCGGGTGCACAGCGGCACGTGCCGGCGGCCCTCGAAGACCAGGTGCTCGTAGACGTCGTCGGTGATGACGACCAGGTCGTGCTCGCTCGCCAGCGCGGCGACGACATCGAGGTCGTCGGGTGGGATGACGGCGCCGGTCGGGTTGTGCGGGGTGTTCAGGACGATCGCCACGGTCCGCTGCGTCACCGCCGCGCGCAGCGCGTCGGTGTCCAGCGCGAACCCGTCCTCGCTCTCCCGCAGCGCCACCGCACGCCGTACGCCACCGGCCATCGCGACGGTCGCGGCATAGGCGTCGTAGTAGGGCTCGACCAGCACTACCTCGTCCCCCGGGTCGACCAGGGCGAAGACGCAGGCCGCGATCGCTTCCGTCGCGCCCGCGGTCGCGAGCACCTGGGTGTCCGGGTCGAGGTCGAGGCCGTAGTGGCGCTGCTGGTGGCGCGCCACCGCGTGGCGCAGCTCAGGCGTGCCCAGGCCGGGGGCGTACTGGTTGCGCCCCTCGCGCAGCGCCGTCACGGCGGCCTCGACGATGCCCGGTGGGCCGTCCTGGTCGGGGAAGCCCTGGCCGAGGTTCAGCGACTCGGTGCGCACCGCCAGCGAGGACATCGTGGTGAAGATCGTCGGCGGCACCTCGTGCAGCCGCTGGGCCAGCCGCGGTGGCCGGGCGCGCAGGGACTCCTCAGGGTGCATCTGGCGAAGGTACCGCGAGACCGACGCTCGAGCGGGTCGCGCCCTCTAGCCTGAGCCGGTGCGCGGACGATGGGTGACCTGGGCAGGCGCGCTGCTGCTGGTCGCCGGGCTGGTGATGCTCGGGTACGTCGGGTGGCAGCTGTACGGCACCAGCTGGGTCGCGCGCCAGGACCAGGCCGCGGCGGTCGAGGAAGCCCGGCAGCGGTGGGCGGAGCAGACCACCGTCGAGGCCGCTGACGACGTCCCCGAGGGTGGCGCGACTGCGCTGGTCCGGATCCCGCGCTTCGGCACCGACTACGTGATGCCGGTCTTCGAGGGCACCTCGCAGGAGGTGCTCGCTCGCGGCTTCGGGCACTTCGACGGTGCGGCCGGCCCCGGCGGAAGGGGGAACTACGCCCTGGCGGCCCACCGCGTCACCCATGGCGAGCCGCTGCGCGACATGCCGCAGCTGCGGCCCGGGGACCTCGTCGAGGTCGAGACCCGCACCCGCGTCTACGTCTACCGGCTCGACACCGACCCCAACGACCTGGTCGTCGGCTTCGAGAGCATCTGGGTCGTCGACCCGCGGCCGCAGAACCCGACCCCCGGCGGCGTGGCGCCGCCCACCGACGTCGGGACACGCCTGATCACGCTGACGACCTGCGCCGAGCTCTTCCACACCGACGAGCGCATGGTCGCCTTCGGACACCTGGTGCAGAGCCGCGCCAAGCCGGACCCGGCGTGAGCGGGACGCCTGCGCGGGCCTGCGCCCTGCCCGACGGTAAAGTCGGAAATATTCCGACATCGTGCGTAACCCGGACTCGTGGGGGTCGTTGATCTCGACGTAGCCGCCCCGACCAGGGCGGCCACCGCGCCGGAGACGCTGTCGTGGGGGCAGACGACCGGAGCACCCAGCGTTTCCGGGTCTCCCACCGGACTCGCGCGGTCCAGCCGCCTTCTCCCAGGCCGGCCGGACCAGACAGACCGGGCTCTCCCTCCCGGATCTGTGCCCCGCAGGTCCCCGGCCGTTTCTCCCTTTGATGAGCCGGGGACCTGAGGCTTTTCCGCCGGCGCCGGTCCGTACCAGTAATCCGGCACTGGGCACCCGTTGCAACGCGTGCTCAGTGCAGGTTTCGAGTGTCAGGCCGTCTCGCGGACCGAGACCTCCTCACGGTCAGCGCGCCCGTCCTTTGGCCCGGGGCAGGCCCTCCCTCCCGCCACAGCATGGGAAGGTCGACCCCATGACCCAGAACCCCTCCGACCTCGTGCTGCTGGAGCGCCCCGAGCCCGGCATCGCCGTGGTCACGCTCAACCGCCCGGAGCGGATGAACTCGATGGCCTTCGAGGTGATGGTCCCGCTGCGCGACACCCTGCGCTCGCTGCACGACGACACCGACGTCCGCGCGGTCGTGCTGACCGGGGCCGGGGACGGCTTCTGCAGCGGGGCCGACCAGAGCGGGGAGCGTGGGCGGGTGCCGCACACCCGGGGGTTGACGCAGGCGAGCGTGGCGCTGCGGGCGATGGAGGTCCTCGATGACGTGGTCCTCACCCTGCGCCGGCTGCACCAGCCCGTGATCGCGGCCGTCAACGGCGCCGCGATCGGTGGCGGGTTGTGCCTGGCGCTGGCGTGCGACGTGCGGGTGGCCGCGCAGGCGGCGTACTTCCGCGCGGCGGGGATCAACAACGGCCTCACCGCCAGCGAGCTCGGGCTGAGCTACCTGCTGCCGCGGGCGATCGGCTCCTCACGGGCGGCGGAGATCATGCTCACCGGCCGCGACGTGGGAGCCGAGGAGGCGGCGCGCATCGGGCTGGTCTCCGACGTCGTCCCCGGTGAGGGGCTGCTGGGACGGGCCTTCGAGACCGCGCGCGCCATCCGCGGCTGGAGCCGTCCGGGCGTCGAGCTCACCAAACGGTCGCTGTGGGCCAGCCTCGACGCCGCCGGTCTGGAGCAGCACATGGGGGCGGAGGGGCTGGGGCAGCTCTACGTGCGCCTGATGACGCAGAACTTCGAGGAGGCGGTGGCTGCTCGCCACGAGAAGCGGAAGCCGGTCTTCGAGGACTGAGCACGGTAGGTCCAGGCTCGGAGACCGGGCACCGGATCCCGACAGCCCTCACCGCTCCGACGACTTGCGGGTGTCCTGGCCGAGGATGTCGTAGTCCGGCACCCCGTCGCCGTCGTTGTCGGCAGCGGCCGGGCTCGACGTGCGGTGGTGGCGCCACCACTCGAAGGCGACGGGGATCACGGAGAAGGCGAGGATCACCAGGATCGCGAGGTCGATCTTGTCGCCGAGCCCCGGGAAGGCCGAGCCGAGGAAGTAGCCCAGCAGCAGGATCGAGGCCACCCAGAGGACCGCGCCGACCAGGCTCCACGTCATGAACCGGCGCCGCTCCATCTTCGTCACCCCGGCCACGACCGTCACGAAGGTCCGCACGAAGGGCACGAACCGCCCGATCACCAGCGCCTTGTTGCCGTGCTTGTCGAAGAAGGCCCGGGTCTGGTCGAAGTACTTGCGCTTCATGAACCGGCCGTCGCGCTCGTAGAGCGGCGGTCCGATCGCGCGCCCGATCTCGTAGCCCGCCACGTTGCCGGCGAAGCCGGCGGTCGAGAGCAGCGCGAACGCCATGACCAGCTCGAGGAACGGGTTGGTGCTGCCGAAGAGGTCGATCTTCTCGGTCGCGATGAACAGTCCCAGCGCGAACAGCAGGGTGTCGCCCGGCAGGAACGGGAACAGCAGGCCGCACTCGATGAAGATGATCACCAGGCTGATCCAGAACAGCTCGGTGCCGAACCGGTCGAGCAGCCAGTTGGGGTCCATCCAGTCCATGCCGAGCAGCATCGGAGTCACCGCGAGCTGGGACAGGACCTCAGGCATGCTCCTGATCGTATCGACCAGGCCTGGACGCCCTCCTCTCGTGGCCGTTAACCAGTGAAACCGGCAGCGGTAACCTCCGGCGGGTGAGCGCCTCCAGTCCCCAGGAACCCCGGGCGCCGTACGACCCGATGCCGCACGGCCCGCCTGAGGTCGGGGTGGGTCCGTGGGAGGGGGAGTGGCCCACCGGTCCCGGCTCCGAGGTCTATGACGAGCAGCTGTTGGCCGAGGGCGACCGGCGCAACGTGGTGGACCACTACCGCTACTGGCGGATGGAGGCGATCGTCGCCGACCTCGACACCCGCCGCCACGACTTCCACGTCGCCATCGAGAACTGGCAGCACGACTTCAACATCGGCACGATCGTGCGCTCGGCCAATGCCTTCCTCGCCGCCGAGGTCCACATCGTCGGCAACCGGCGGTGGAACCGCCGCGGGGCGATGGTCACCGACCGCTACCAGCACGTGCGCCACCACCCGAGTGCCGCCGACCTCGCGGCCTACCTCCATGAGCGCGACGGGGGAGCAGTGCGGCTGCTCGGCATCGACAACCTGCCCGGCTCGGAGCACCTGGAGACGATGAGGGTGCCGCGCCGGGTCTGCTTCCTCTTCGGCCAGGAGGGGCCCGGTCTCTCCCAGGAGGCGCGCACCGTGTGCGACGGCACGTTCTCCATCGCGCAGTTCGGCTCGACCCGCTCGATCAACGCCTCCGCCGCCGCCGCGATCGCGATGCACTCCTGGGTGCGCGTCCACGCCGAGCTCGGTGGTGCCTGGCGGGGGTGAGGGCCACGCCGACGTGCACCCTGCCGCCTGGTGGCCCGTATAGCCCGGTCGGTCGAGGAGGTTGCACGTTCGAGCGGCCCCGGGGGGCGTGGCTAGAGTGAGACGCGAGGGCCGACCCGACTGATCCGCGAGGACTGAGACATGCCGATCGCCACACCCGAGCAGTACGCCGCGATGCTGGACACCGCCAAGGAGAAGGGGTTCGCGTTCCCCGCGATCAACGTGACCTCGTCACAAACCCTCAACGCCGCCCTGGCCGGATACGCCGAGGCCGAGAGCGACGGCATCATCCAGATCTCCACCGGCGGCGCCGACTACCTCTCCGGCCCCACGATCAAGAACATGGTCGCCGGCTCCCTGGCCTTCGCCGCGTACGCCGAGGAGGTCGCCAAGAGCTACCCGGTCAACGTCGCCCTGCACACCGACCACTGCCCGAAGGACAAGCTCGACAGCTTCGTGCGGCCGCTGGTCGAGGCCTCCACCGAGCGGGTGAAGAACGGCGGCCTGCCGATCTTCCAGTCACACATGTGGGACGGCTCCGCGGTGCCGCTGGAGGAGAACCTCCAGATCGCCCAGGAGCTGCTGGACAAGTGCGCCGAGGCGCGCATCATCCTCGAGATCGAGGTGGGCGTCGTGGGCGGTGAGGAGGACGGCATCGTCGGGGAGATCAACGAGAAGCTCTACACCACCCCCCAGGACGCCATCGCCACCGTCGACGCCCTCGGCACCGGCGAGAAGGGCCGGTACATCACCGCGCTCACCTTCGGCAACGTGCACGGCGCCTACAAGCCGGGCCACGTCAAGCTGCGCCCTGAGATCCTGCAGAAGGCGCAGCAGACCATCGTCGAGCACCTCGGGCTCGAGGACGGGGCACGCCCCTTCGACCTGGTCTTCCACGGCGGGTCCGGGTCGAGCGCTGAGGAGATCGGCGCCGCGGTCGACTACGGCGTGATCAAGATGAACGTCGACACCGACACCCAGTACGCCTTCACCCGCCCCGTCGCCGGGCACATGTTCAGCAACTACGACGGTGTGCTGAAGGTCGACGGCGAGGTGGGCAACAAGAAGCAGTACGACCCGCGCTCGTGGGGCAAGTCCGCCGAGGCAGGCATGGCCGCCCGCGTGGTCGAGGCCTGCGAGAACCTGCGCTCCACCGGCCACAAGCTCTGATCCAGCGGACTCCGGAGCAACCGGCCCGACGGACGTCAACAAGCACCCGACCGCCGACCCGAGCTCCTCGACGCTGAGCACCACCCGAGCCACCCGACCCGTGCCGCTACGTCAACGAAGCACCCCACACCCAGCCCCCGGACCCGAGTGGGGTCAGGTGGGGGAGGCCCTGCGCTTGCGGGCTCGGGAGATGAGCCAGTGCTGCAGGTCCACGAGCGGCTCGTCGTCCTCGCTGCGTGAACGACGGGTCCAGCACCCGTCGTCGCCGAGGTGCCAGGCGGAGGTCCCCTCGTCGAAGGCGACGTCGAGCAGGGTGCCGAGGTAGTCGATCGCCTCCGGTGCGAGGACCGGCGCGAGCACCTCGATCCGACGGTCGAGGTTGCGGTGCATCAGGTCGGCCGAGCCGATCCAGACCTTCGGGTCACCGGCGTTGTGGAACCAGAAGACCCGGCTGTGCTCCAGGAAGCGCCCCAGCACCGAGCGGACCTCGATGGTCGCACTCATCGCCTCGACCCCGGGTCGCAGCGCGCAGATGCCGCGGGTCAGCAGCTGCACGGTGACCCCGGCCATGGAAGCGCGGTACAACGCGTCGATGATCGCCTCGTCGACCAGCGCGTTGGTCTTGATCCGGATCCCGGACGGGCGTCCCGCCGTGTGGTGGGAGATCTCGTGCTCGATCCGTTCCACGATGCCGTCGCGCACGTCGTTGGGCGCGACCAGCAGATGCTCGTACGACGGCTTCCTGGCGTAGCCGGAGAGGTTGTTGAACAGGTGGGCCACGTCGTCGGCGAGGCCGTCGTCGGTGGTGAGCAGCCCGATGTCCTCGTAGAGACGCGCGGTCTTGGGGTTGTAGTTGCCGGTGCCGACGTGGACGTAGCGGGTGATGCCGTCCGGCTCGTCGCGCACCACCAGCGCCAGCTTGCAGTGCGTCTTGAGCCCGACCAGGCCGTAGACCACGTGGCAGCCGGCCTCCTCCAGCTTGCGCGCCCACTTGATGTTGGCGCGCTCGTCGAAGCGGGCCTTGATCTCGACGACGACGACGACCTCCTTGCCGGCCTCGGCGGCGTCGATCAGCGCCTCGACCAGCGGGGAGTCACCCGAGGTGCGGTAGAGGGTCTGCTTGATCGCGAGCACCGTCGGGTCGGCCGCGGCCTGCTCGATGAAGCGCTGCACCGAGGTGGAGAACGAGTCGTAGGGGTGGTGCAGCAGCACGTCGGAGCGACGCACGGCGGTGAAGATGTCGACCGGGGAGGCCGACTCCACCTCCGCCAGCGACGAGTGGGTGCTGGGCAGGAACGCGGGATACTTCAGCTCGTTGCGGTCGAGGTCGGCGATCCCGTGCAGCCCCCTCAGGTCCAGGGGGCCGGGCAGCGTGATCACCTCGCGGCGGCTCACGTCGAGCTCGGAGATCAGCAGGTCCAGCACGTGGGGGTCGATGTCCTCCTCGACCTCCAGCCGCACGGGCGGGCCGAACCGGCGACGCTGCAGCCCCTTCTCCAAGGCGATCAGCAGGTTCTCCGCGTCGTCCTCCTCCACCTCGAGGTCCTCGTTGCGGGTCACCCGGAAGGTGTGGACCTTCTCGACCTGCATGCCCGGGAAGAGCGGCTTGAGGTGCTCGGAGATGACGTCCTCCAGCGCCACGAACCGCTGCTCGTCGACCTCGATGAAGCGTGGGAACCGCGGCGGCACCTTGACCCGAGCGAAGTGCTCCTTGTCGGTCTTCGGGTTGCGCACCAGCACGGCCAGGTTGAGCGAGAGCCCGGAGATGTAGGGGAACGGGTGGGCCGGGTCGACCGCCAGCGGGGTGAGGACCGGGAAGATCCGCTCCTTGAAGAGCTTCTTCAGGTGCTTCTGCTGCTCGCGGTCGAGCTCGCCGAAGCGGACGATCTCGATGCCCTGCTTGGCCAGGCCGGGCACGATCAGGTCGCGGAAGCACCGGGCGTGACGCTCCATCAGCTCCTCGCTGGTGGCCCAGATGCCCTCCAGCACCTCACGAGGCTGCAGGCCCGACGAGCTGGGCACCGCCAGTCCGGTCGCGATGCGGCGCTTGAGGCCGGCGACGCGCACCATGAAGAACTCGTCGAGGTTGCTGGCGAAGATCGCCGCGAAGCGCGCCCGCTCCAGCAGAGGTACGTCGGGGTCCTCAGCCAGCTCCAGCACCCGCTGGTTGAAGTGCAGCCACGAGATCTCGCGGTCGAGGAAGCGGTCGTCGGGCAGCTCGCCCTCGGTCGCGTCGAAGGTCTGGTCGACGTCGTAGGCGTCGCGCGGCAGGCCTCGGCCCTCCTGCGGGTCGGTGAGCGAAGCCTCGGTGTCCTCCTGTCGCACGCCCTGGGTCATGGCCCCATGGTCTCAGGCCAAGGTGAACGGCGGGAGACCTCACCCGATCCCTCGCGGACGTCACCATCGCTGGTCGAGCCTGTCGAGACTCGCGCCGGTGTGCTGAGCGCGGAGCGGGCCTACGGCGGTGGGACCGGCGTGGTCGGTGGGTGGCTACGGTGAGGGCCATGCCACGACCGCCTGCGCTGCTGACCGAGCTGCTCGACCGCGGCAAGGCCGCGCTGTTCGTGCGGACGCTGAGCCTCTCGCCCGGGGCGCAGCGTCGCCTGGCCGGTAGGCCGGTCGTCATCGAGGGCAACGAGCTGTCGGTGCAGGCCCAGCTGATGCTGCGGCTGCAGCGCTGGGTCCGCGAGCCGGCGCTGGAGAGCCTGCCGATGCAGCACAGCCGGGTGATGACCGGGCGCCAGGCCGCCATCGTCGGCGGTCACCACCCGGTGGGGCGGGTGGAGGACCGCACGGTGGGCGGCGCCGAGGGTGACCTGCCGGCGCGGCTCTACGTCCCCCGCGCGGGGCTCGGCGACGAGCGGGCGCCGCTGGCGGTGTTCTTCCACGGCGGCGGCATGGTGCGCGGCGACATCGAGAGCCACGACGCGGTCTGCCGGTTCCTGTGCGAGCAGGCCGGCGTCCGGGTGCTGTCCGTGGACTACCGGCTGGCACCCGAGCACCCGTTCCCGGCGGGCACCGACGACGCCTTCGCGGCCGTGCGGTGGGTGAGCGAGCGCCCCGCGGAGTACGGCGCCGACCCGGCCAGGCTGGCCGTCGCCGGTGACTCCGCAGGCGGCCACCTGGCCGCCTCGGCCGCGATCCGCGCGGCGCAGGAGGGTGTGCCGCTGGCCTTCCAGCTGCTGATCTACCCGATGACCCAGCTGGGCAACGACTTCCCCAGCCGCACCAGGTTCGCCGAGGGGTTCTTCCTGACCAAGGACTTCATGGACCAGGCGGAGGAGATGTACCTCGCCGGCGGCGACCCGACCGACCCGGCCGGGTCGGTGCTGCTGGCCGAGATCCCCGACGGGCTTGCGCCGGCGTACCTGTGCACCGCGGGGTTCGACCCGCTGCGCGACGAGGGCAACGCCTACGCCGAGAAGCTCGCCGCAGCCGGGGTGAGCATCGAGCACGAGGTCTTCGGTGACCACATCCACGCCTTCGCCAACCTGCTCGCGGTCGAGGGCCCGGCCATGGACCACATGCGACGCATCGCTGCCGCCCTGCGCAACGGGCTCGGCTGAGCGGGCTGCGGCATGCGGTTCCTGGTGACCGGCGGGGCGGGCTTCATCGGCTCGCACTACGTGGAGTCCCTGCTGACCGGTGCGTGGGGCATCGAGCCGGAGCAGGTCGTGGTGCTGGACGCCCTCACCTACGCCGGGGACCGCGCGAACCTCGACCCCGTGGCGCACGACCCGCGGCTGCGCTTCGTGCACGGCGACATCTGCGACGCCGAGCTGGTCGACGGGCTGCTGAGCGAGACCGACGTCGTGGTGCACGTCGCGGCGGAGACCCACGTGGACCGCTCGATCAGCCGGGCATCGGACTTCGTGCGGACCAACGTGCTGGGCACACAGGTCCTGCTGGACGCTGCCGTGCGCCGGTCGGTGCAGCGCTTCGTGCAGGTCTCGACCGACGAGGTGTACGGGTCGATCGATGACGGGTCCTGGGACGAGCAGGCACCCCTCTCCCCGAGCTCGCCGTACTCGGCGTCGAAGGCGGCCGCTGACCTGCTGGCCGGCTCCTACCACCGCACCCACGGGCTGCCGGTCGTGATCACGCGGTGCGCCAACAACTACGGCCCGCGCCAGCACCGGGAGAAGCTGATCCCGCTCTTCCTGACCCGTCTGCTGACGGGGCAGACCGTGCCGCTCTACGGCGATGGCCTCAACGTGCGCGACTGGATGCACGTGGAGGACCACTGTCGCGGCATACATCTGGTCGCTATGACTGGAAATCCGGGCGAGGTCTACCACCTGGGTGCTGACCGTGAGCTGACCAACCTCGACCTCACCCACCGACTCCTCGAGCTCACCGGGGCCAGCAAGGACCGGATCGAGTGGGTCACCGACCGGCCCGGCCACGACCGGCGCTACTCCCTCGACTGGAGCAAGGCCCGCGACGAGCTCGGCTACGAACCGCGGATCAGCATCGAGGACGGCCTCGAGGAGACCGTGCGGTGGTGCCGCGAGCGGCTCAGCCGCGGGTGAACTGCACGTGGGTGTCGTCGGGGGCGTGGGTGAAGCCGAGCCGCTCGTAGAGCCGCACCGCCGGGTTGTCGGACTCGACGTAGAGCGCGACCTCGCCGAGCCCATGTGAGCGCAGGTGCTCGATGCCGGCGGCGAGCAGCGTCGCTCCCAGGCCGCTGCCCTGCATCGACGGCGCCACCCCGATGACGTAGACCTCGCCGTGCGCGGGCTGGCCGCCGACCGTGGGGTGGGTCTTGGTCCAGTGGAAGCCGACGACCTCGCCGTCGCGCTCGGCCACGATCAGGCCCTCGGGGTCGAACCAGGACTGGGCAGCGCGCTCGTCGAACTCCGCGCGGTCCATCGCGCCCTGCTCGGGGTGCTCGGCGAATGCCGCGGCGTTGACGGCCACCACGCCGTCCGCGTCGTCCGGCCGGAAGCCGCGCAGGGTCGTCGCCGCCGGCGCGTCGCCCCCGGGTACGGCGACCTCCGGAGCCAGGCGCATCACCCACAGCGCCCGCGTGGCCGAGAAGTCGTGTCGCTGCGCCAGCCGGCGAGCAGCCGGGTGGTCGCCGTGCGACCAGGCCGCCCAGGGCCCGGGGCCGGACTCGAGGGCAGCAGCGGCCAGGGCGCCACCGAGCCCACGGCCCCGCGCACTCGGCGCGGTCACCAGGTCCAGGTCGAGCGTCGGGTCATCGCCTTCGGAGCGGTGCCGCACCAGGGCGAACCCCTCCCCGCCCGCCACCCACAGCGCGGCGTGGTCCAGGCCGTGGTTGGCGAGCATCAGCTCGACCGCCTCGTCGACAGGCGCGTTGCCGTCGGCAGCGGCCGACTCCTCCACCACCCGCCGTACGACGTCGGCGCAGCGGTCGTCCCACTGGCGGATCCGTCGGACGCCGCTCACGAGGTCGTGACGGGCTGGTCCTCGGTCTCGCCCTGGCGCGGGGGGAGAACGAAGCGGTAGCCGACGTTGCGCACGGTGCCGATCAGCTGCTCGTGGTCGGTGCCGAGCTTGGCGCGCAGCCGGCGCACGTGCACGTCGACGGTGCGGGTTCCCCCGAAGTAGTCGTAGCCCCACACCTCCTGCAGCAGCTGCTCGCGGGTGAAGACCCGGCCGGGGTGCTGGGCGAGGTACTTGAGGAGCTCGAACTCCTTGTAGGTCAGGTCGAGCACCTTGCCGCCGAGCCGGGCGGTGTAGCTCGCCTCGTCGATGGTGATCTCGCCGGAGCGGATCACGTGGGCGTCGGCGGCCTCGGGCTCGCCGGCGCGCAGTCGCTCCGTGGCGAAGCGCACCCGCGCCTCGAGCTCGGCGGGGCCGCAGGTGGCCAGCACGATGTCGTCGTAGCCCCAGTCGAAAGCGACCACCGGCAGCGCGCCCTCGGTCACCACGAGGATGGTCGGGGTGCTGGAGCCCAGGGTGCGGATCAGTCGGCCGAGGTCGCGCGCCTTCGCCAGGTCGGAGCGCCCGTCGACCAGGACCGCGTCGACCGGAGGGGACTCGAGCAGGGCCGTGCCCTCAGCGGGCAGGACCTTGACGGTGTAGGGGAGCAGTCCGAGCGCGGGGAGCACTTCGAGGGAGGGCTGCAAGCTGCTGGTGAGCAGGAGCATCGACCGCATCGGGCGAGGCCTCCTCTCGTCACTGCTGGTGGCAGGATATCTGAGGTGAGCGCTCAGCAGATCACTGTCCACCTGTGGGCTTCGGCACGAGCGGCTGCCGGCACGGGTGAGCTGACGGTCTCTGCCGGGGCCTCCCCGACCGTCGCGCAGGTCCGCGACTCGGTGGTGGCGGCCCTTCCCGGACGCCCTGATCTGGCGCGGGTCCTCGGCGTCTGCTCGGTCCTCGTGGGCGACCGCCCGGTGGGTGCCGATGCCGCCACCGACGTCGTCGTCCCCGCCGGGGTGGCCTTGGAGTTCCTGCCGCCCTTCGCCGGCGGCTAGACCAGCACGGTCGCCGGTTCGCCCGGGGCGCGAGCCCCCTCACCACACCGGTCCGGACCAGTTCGGACCAGCCCGTTTCAGGACGTAACTCCCAGTTACGCTACTCGTTGGTCACCTCAGAGCGGCCTCATCCGCCGCCTGTGCCGCGGACCACTGTGGGGGTGTGGTCCGCGGCTCGACTTTTGCCATAACCCCAGGTCAGCGGCTTCGTTGTATCGAGTACGACGGGCCGCCCCGCCGGGGGATCGGGACGGCCCGTCGCCTGGGCCCCGGTCAGGGGAGCCGACCCGCGCCGGGTTTGTGGGGTCGCCGATTCAGGACCTGCGGCACGCCCCGCAGGCTGGCGCACCAGCACCACCCAGCAGGGCGGCCCGACTCTCGATCCCGTCGACGAGGGCGAGCACCGCCGACACCGGGGAGCGGGAACCGGGAGCGGGGCGAACCGAAGCAGTCCAGCTCACCGAGCGCCCGGCGCAGCGTGGCCCGGTGTCGCCGGATCAGCCGACGCCCACGTCGAGCGTGATGGGCGCGGTGTTGACGGCCGCCCGGTGGCCGGGTGGATCTCGCTGTGGCCGACCGTGGCCGACTGTGGCCGCGGGGGTCTCCCCGGGCGCGTCGCCGCCGACTTGCCGGGGGTGGATCATGGACCCCATGACCGCCGGAGCCTGGATCGCCGTCGCCGTGCTGCTGCTGGCCTCGGCCTTCGGGCTCTACCGTCGCCGCACCGACGGGTCGTTCCGCGGTGGCACTCCACCCGCACCGCCGCTCGCGGCCCCGATGTCAGCAGAGCCCGACTCTGCCGAGCCGGTGGGCTCGGAGGCCCACCTGCCCTCGGCGGAGCGCTCCGACTGGGGTCAGGACGACCACAACCCGCACGCCCTGGTGAGGAGCCGGCTCGGGGACGTGGTGGCCGCCGATGCCTTCGGGGAGCGGGCGACGCTGGTGCAGTTCTCCTCCGCCTTCTGCGCGCCCTGCCGCGTCGCGCGACGGGTGCTCGGTGAGGTCGCCGAGGTCGTCCCGGGCGTCACCCACGTCGAGATCGACGCGGAGTCACACCTCGAGGTGGTGCGAGCGCTCGGCATCCTGCGGACCCCCACCACGATCGTGATCGACGCCGACGGCCGCGAGGTCTCGCGCGCAGTCGGCGCTCCCCGCAAGGAGCAGGTGATCGCGGCGCTGGGTGAGACCGTCTAGGGCCGCTGCGACGTGCAACCCTGCTCGATCCGACCGTGAAACCGTCCTGGGAGCGGGGGGCTGCACGTCGGGGTGGCCCTCAGCTGTTGTCGAAGAACCGGGTGTCCGGGCGGTCGATCCGCTCGATGTCGGCCTCGACCATGAGCTGGGCCAGCGCCTCCACCTTGGTCTCCGCGCGCCAGCCGAGCTCGCGCTCGGCCTTGCTGGCGTCGCCGAGCAGGGCGTCGACCTCGCTCGGGCGCTCGTAGCGCTGGTCGAAGCTGGTGTAGTCCTCCCAGTCGAGCCCGACGTGCTCGAAGGACATCCGCGCGAACTCCCGCACCGTGGTGCCGACCCCGGTCGCGAGCACGTAGTCGTCAGGGCCGTCCTGCTGGAGCATCCGCCACATGCCCTCGACGTACTCCTTGGCGTAGCCCCAGTCGCGCACGGAATCGACGTTGCCGAGGACCAGCTTGTCGGCCAGGCCGCGCTTGATGTGGGCCACCGCGCGGGTGATCTTGCGGGTCACGAAGGACTCGCCGCGGCGCGGTGACTCGTGGTTGAACAGGATCCCGGAGACGGCGTACATGCCGTAGGACTGGCGGTAGTTCACCGTCGTCCAGTGGGCGAACAGCTTGGCCGTGCCGTACGGCGAGCGCGGGTGGAAGGGGGTGCGCTCGTCCTGCGGCGGCGGGCTGGCGCCGAACATCTCCGAGGTGGAGGCCTGGTAGAAGCGGCAGTCCACCAGGCCGGCGGAGCGGATCGCCTCGAGCAGCCGCAGCGTGCCGAGCCCGTCGGCGGAGGCGGTGTACTCCGGCAGCTCGAAGGAGACCTTCACGTGGCTCTGGGCGGCCAGGTTGTACACCTCGTCGGGGCGGATCGAGCTGATCAGGGTGTTGAGGCTGACCGCGTCGGACATGTCGCCGTAGTGCAGGTGCAGGTGGTCGCTGGTGGGGCCCCACCACAGCGGGTCGACCCGGTCGCGGTTGATCAGGGAGGAGCGGCGTACGACACCGTGCACCTCGTAGCCCTTCTCCAGGAGCAGCTCGGCGAGGTAGGAGCCGTCCTGGCCCGTGATGCCGGTGATGAAGGCTTTGCGCACGCCTGCTCCCTGGGTGGTGGCCGGGTCGTGTGGGCGCCCGGGGGGTGGAACCTGGCAACCCTACCGTCGGTCCGTATGGCGGACATCACGACCGGATCGCGGACTCGGGGACGCGGGGGTGGGGTGGCGCGCCTACCCTGGACCGGTGCCGACGATCCTGCTCACCCGCAACCGCGCAGTGGACCACTGCCGCGTGCGGTCGTCGCTCTGTCTGATGGCCTGAGGCCCCCCGCTCCGCGGTGAGGCCGCGCCGCATGTCTCGACCGTCAGCCACCCAGGAGCATCCCCATGAGCACCACTCAGCCCCTCAGCGCCACGCCGGTCGCGGCGACCGGCGCCTCGCCGTCGTACGTCGACCCGCGGGGCCAGCGCTTCGCTGCGACGCTCACCTCCGTCGTCCTCGTCGTCGCGCTGGTCGCGGCGCCCTCCACGCTCACCACCGTGCTGCTGGGCGCCCAGGCGCTGGCGTTCCTCGCCGGGGTCGGGCTGGGGCCCGGCCGGACGCCGTACGCCTGGGTGTTCCGGCGGTTCGTGCGCCCGCGCATCGGCCAGCCCGTCGAGCTCGAGCCGGCCCAGCCGCCGCGCTTCGCGCAGGGCGTCGGCCTCGGCTTCGCGCTGGTCGCGCTGCTCGGCGTGGTCCTCGCGGCGCCGGTCCTGACCCTCGTGGCGACCGCGATGGCGCTGGCGGCGGCGTTCCTCAATGCGGGCTTCGGCTTCTGCCTCGGCTGCGAGATGTACCTTCTGCTGCTGCGGTTGGCGCCCCGCTGACCCTGTCGAACCCCTCCGTCTCGGTCGAGCTTGTCGAGACCCCACCCCTGCGTCAGGAAGGCCCCCCATGTCGCATGACGACGTGCTCGTGAGCGTCGACTGGGTGGTCGACCACCTGGAGGATCCCGACGTCGTCGTGGTCGAGGTCGACGAGGACGTGACGGCCTACGACCTCGGGCACGTGCCCGGTGCGGTGCGGCTGGACTGGACGCGCGACCTGCAGGACCAGACCCGCCGCGACCTGGTCGACCAGGCGGGGTTCGAGGCGCTGATGGGCGAGCGCGGGATCTCGCGAGACCACACCGTGGTGATGTACGGCGGCAACAACAACTGGTTCGCGGCGTACGCCTACTGGGTGTTCTCGATTTATGGTCACACCGACATCAAGTTGATGGATGGTGGGCGCAAGAAGTGGGAGCTGCTGGCGCGGCCGCTCACCCGTGACCTGCCCTCACGCACGGCGACGTCGTACGAGGCGAGCGGGCCGGACTGGACGTTGCGGGTGCTCCGCGACGAGGTGCTCGCGGCGATCGGGTCGGCGAACCTGATCGACGTCCGCTCGCCCGACGAGTTCACCGGCCGGCTGCTGGCTCCGGCTCACCTGCCGCAGGAGCAGTCGCAGCGCGCGGGCCACATTCCGACCGCGGTGAACGTGCCATGGAGCCGGGCGTCGAACGAGGACGGCACGTTCCGCAGCGACGAGGAGCTGCGGGCGATCTACACCGGCGCGGGGGTCGTCGATGGGCGGCCCTCGATCACCTACTGCCGGATCGGGGAGCGCTCGGCCTACACGTGGTTCGTGCTGCGCGAGCTGCTCGGCTTCGACGAGGTGAAGAACTACGACGGGTCGTGGACCGAGTACGGCTCGCTCGTCGGCGTCCCCGTCGCCCGCGTCGGCTGACTCCCCGCGCCCCTGTGCGCGCGTGCACTTCCGCGCACAAGACCGAACATCGACCCCTGGGGCCTGCTGCGCGCGTGCACTTCTGCGCACAAGACCGCTCACTGAGCTCGAGGTACGCGCGAACGTGGACTTCCGCGCACAAGACCGAACATCGACCCCTGGCCTGCTGCGCGCGTGCACTTTCGCGCACAAGACCGCTCATGCGCGGTCGCAGGCGATCAGTCGTGCTCGCCCGAGAGGACCCCGACCGCCTCGACCACCCGCAGCCCCTCGGGCGGCCCGGGGATCGTGACGGTGCCGCCGACGTCCTGCCACGCCCCGCCACCGGTGCGGAACCTCGCGCCGTACACGACCGACACCGACGGCTGCAGTGTCACGTCCGCGTCGAGGTAGCGGTGCACGATCTCCGCGCTGGGGTAGCCGGCGCCGGGAGTCGAGGTCGAGAGCCGCTGACCGTCGCCGAACTCCCAGAGGTACGTCGCGGGCGTCGCGTGCACCTGCACCGCCTGCCCCAGGATCGTCAGGTCGACGTCCACCGGGCGAGGGTCGGTGTGGAAGATCGTGTCGAAGTTGACCAGCGTCTTGCCCTCGGGCTGCACCTCGATCTCGAGCGCCGGCAGGCCCACGCGGCGCAGTTCCTCGAGCACCATCCCAGGCGTCACCTCCGGCGGTTGGAAGGCGGCCGGAGGATCTGCCCCGTGACACTCGGACCTGATCAGGTCCACCCTTCACCTGCGACACGGCCGAAGAGATCCCACAGCCGCTGGTTCGGTCTGGCGCACACCAGCGCGGCGCCGCAGTTCGCGTCGGACATGGGACCGTCGTGCAGGGATTGCGCCACTGTACTCGACGTATGGGGACTCGTCGTCCGACACAGCGACTCGGTCCCGAGGGCTCGCCGCCACGGATGCTGGCGCAGAGGCATGCGACGCAACACCAACGGCATACCCCGCTGACTCAGCGCTCGCTCCGGAGGCACCACATGATCGGCGGCGGCGCTTGCTGAGTGGCAGCACGGCGCCACCAGAAGGCCGAGTGAGACCGAGACGAACTATCACTGGGCGATCCACGAGAATCTGCGTGATCGAAGGTCCATCGGGCGCCTGCACGACAATGAAGTTGTAGCCGTCTTGTCGCTTCGGGAGCCGCGCAACTCGTGCCTTCGGGATTCTTCTGCGCCACCGCCACCAACGTCCGGACGATTCGACTCTGACGTCATACGCGCGGTCGCGGGCCCTGCGACACTCGTGACTCGGTTGAGCGTCCACTCGCCACCCTCGTAGTGACCGTCTCGCCCTTCGGTCGTCTCGATAGGCGTCAGGCGAAGCCGTCGCACAGCCGTCGCAGTCCTCGGTGGACGCCTCCGCAAGCGGATCACTGTCCAGCGTCGCCAACCCGTAGTTGATGAGATCGACGTAGTGCCGCACGAATGCCTCGGCCGCTTTGGGGCCGTCCCCCTTCGCAGCCTCGGGCAACGTGGGCACCGACGCGCTGGGCGTGGCGGAGGAGGAAGCGGTCGGCTGGGGGGATCCGGACGGCGCTGGGTCGTCGCTGCACCCGGCGAGCCCGACGACCAGCGCCACGACGAGCCCCACGAGCGCGGGCCGGTGCACGCCTGGACGCCTCATCTCTTCCCCCGGGAGGTGGTCTGCTGACAACCCGGCGGACGGTACCCGAGCGCTCGCCTGCTCTCACAATCGAGCAAGCGGGCCCTGTGGACTGCTGCTATCAGCAGTCACAGATGGCCCCTCACGCCACTCAGGTCTCAGCGGTCGGTGTCCAGGATGAGCGTCATCGGCCCCTCGTTGACCAGCGCGACCTGCATCTGTGCGCCGAAGCTCCCGCGCGCCACCCGCGCGCCCAGAGCCTCGAGCTCGGCGCACACCGCGTCGTACAGCGGCCAGGCCTCCGGCCCGGGCGCGGCCGCCGCCCACGTGGGCCGGCGCCCCTTGCGAGCGTCGCCGTAGAGCGTGAACTGGCTGATCACGAGCAGCTCGGCGTCGACCTCGGAAGCCGACTTCTCGTCCTCGAAGAGTCGGGTGTCCCAGATCTTGCGAGCCATCCACTGCACCTCGCGCTGCCCGTCCCCATGAGTCACTCCGAGCAGCACGACCAGTCCCGGACCCTTGATCGAGCCGACGACCTTGTCGGAAACCGCGACAGAAGCCGAAGAAACTCGCTGAATGACGGCGCGCATCGGGATGACTTCCTGTTGGCTGCTCGACCAGGACATCGGATTCTGACACGATGCCGACATGGACCCGTTGCTGATCACCGTGGCGCCCACCGGAGCCGAGTCCAGCAAGAGCGATGTCCCGCAGCTCCCCACCACCCTGGAGGAGCTGGTGGAGACCGCGCAACGCTGCGAGGCCGCCGGTGCGGCGATGATCCACCTGCACCTGCGCGACGACGACCACCAGCCGACCCTCGACCTCGGGCGGCTCCGCGAGACCGTCGCCGCGATGCGCTCCGAGACCGGCCTGGTCGTCCAGCTCTCCACCGGTGGGTCGGTGCACGACCCGCTCGAGGACCGGCTGCGCGTGCTCGACGCCGCCCCCGACTCGTGCAGCCTGACCATGGGCACCGTCAACTTCGGCGACGACGTCTTCAGCAACCCGTGGCCCTTCATCGTCGAGCTCTACCGGCTCAGCCAGGAGCGGGCGGTGGTGCCGGAGTTCGAGCTCTTCGACCTCGGCCACGTCGCAGCCCTGCATCGGTTGCTCGGCAAGCACGGCCTGCCGTACGGCGGCCGGGTGCACTGCGACCTGGTGATGAACGTGCCCGGCGGCATGCCCGGCACCGCCGACGCGCTCGTCGCCGCCGTCAACGCGCTCCCCGCGGAGGTCACCTCCTGGTCGGCCACCGGCATCGGTCGCTCTACGCTGGCCGTCGCGCTGGCCGCGCTGTCCAAGGGTGGGCACCTGCGGGTCGGGATGGAGGACACCCTCACCCTGGCGCGCGGCGTCCCGGTCGAGCACAACGAGCAGCTGGTGGCGCGGGCCGCCGAGCTCGGCCGCGTCGCGCAGCGCCGGCCCATGACGCCCGACGAGGCGCGCGAGCAGCTGCAGATCCGTCCAGCGGCCTGATGTCGGGGCCACTGCGACGTGCACCCTCCGCGTGCTCAGGGGCAGCTGAGCGTGGTGGGGACGCGATGATCGCAGGGCTGCACGTCGGTGCGGCCCCTCAGCGGTCCTGCTGGCTGTTGATCAGCTTGCGCAGCAGGTAGATCCCGATGAGACCGGCGAGCAGCAGGATCAGCACCATGAGGGCGACGAGGACCGGCTCCATGGCCTCGAGCGTACGACGCCCGTCACTTCCCACGGCGAACCGCCACTCCCCTCGAGAAGCACCCCGTGGGAAGTGGCGGGTGGGCAACAGACCTTGGGAAACCGCCCGCCGACCTACGATGTCCAGGTGGAGGTCGTGGCGATTCGGCGCTATCCGGTCAAGGCGATGGGTGGGGAGAGCCTGGAGGCCGTGGAGCTGGGGCCGCGAGGGTTGGTGGGCGACCGGTGGTTCGCGGTGGTGGACGAGGACGGGCGGTTGGCGTGCGGCAAGGACAGCCGCCGCTTCCGGCGCCGCGACGCGGTCTTCGAGTACGCCGCCCACACCGAGCGCGATCAGGTCCTCGTCACCCACGGCGAGGACTCCTGGCGGGTCGGCGACCCGGCCCTCGACGAGGCGTTGAGCGCCACGATGGACGCCCGCGTCGCCGTGCTCCCCGAGGGCGAGACCACCCACATGGACGACAGCCCGGTCAGCGTGGTCGGCACCGCGAGCCTGCGCTGGTGCGCCCAGAGGTACGGCGGCCCGCCCGATCCACGGCGGCTGCGGGCGAACCTCGTGGTCGAGACCGAGGAGCCGTTCCTCGAGGAGGGCTGGGTCGGGCAGGAGCTGCGGATCGGCGGCGCCGTGCTGCGGTTCACCGCGGCCACGGTCCGCTGCCGCACCATCGACGTCGACCAGGACGGGGTGGCGGGACCCAGCCCGTGGCTCAAGCCGCTGGGCGAGCGTGACCTGGAGCTCGCGGTCTACGCCGAGGTCGCCGGGCCCGGCCGGATCGTCCTGGGCGACTGCTTCACAAGAATCTGAAGCTTTCCTCGAGCCAGGTGTCGCATCCGGCCGGTCCCGTTCGTGGAGCAGGTGAGAGCGCGACATACGGTCGTGCCCCGATCGAAGGAGAACGCCATGGCTCAGTACCTGCTGTCCGTCTGGGACACCCACGACGAGGAGTCCGAGTTCGGCCCCTACGCCGACGAGGCCGAGATGCAGGCCGCCTTCGAGGCGACCGACAGGTTCAACCAGCAGCTCCAGGCCGACGGCCACTGGGTCTTCGCCGGCGGGCTGCACCCGCCGTCGACGGCGACCGTGGTCGACGGCACCGGTGAGGAGGTGGTCACCACCGACGGCCCCTACTCGGAGTCCAAGGAGCTGATCGGCGGCTTCTGGATCGTCGAGGCCGCTGACCTCGACGAGGCGATGGCACTGGCCGAGGCGGGCTCGCGGGCCTGCCGCAACCCGGTCGAGGTCCGCCCCCTCCAGGGCGCGTGAGGTGGGCGACGCCGAGGGCCGGACCCTGGCGCGGATCGAGCAGGTCTACCGCCAGGAGTTCGGCCGCGTCGTCGCCGCCCTCACCCACCGCTTCGGTGACCTCGAGCTCGCCGAGGAGGTGACTCAGGAGGCCTTCGCCGAGGCCGTCCGCCGCTGGCCCGACGCTGGGGTGCCGCCCAACCCCGCCGGCTGGGTCACCGTGACCGCGCGCAACCGCGCGCTCGACCGGCTGCGCCGCGAGTCCACCCGCGACTCCCGGCACCGGGAGGCCGAGATGATGCAGACCCACGAACCCGACGAGGACCCGTCCTCGATCCCGGACGAGCGGCTACGGCTGCTGTTCACCTGCTGCCACCCCTCGTTGGGGCGGTCGGCGCAGGTCGCGCTGACCCTGCGGCTGCTGGGTGGGCTGACGGTGGCGCAGGTGGCGACCGCCTTCCTGGTGCCCGAGCGCACGATGGCGCAGCGCATCACCCGCGCCAAGCGCAAGATCACTGCGGCGCGCATCCCCTACCGGGTGCCCCGCGACGCGGAGCTGCCCGACCGGCTCGCCGGCGTGCTGGCCACGATCTACCTGGTCTTCAACGAGGGCTACCTCCCGCGGACCGGGCCGGACGCCGTACGCACGGACCTGTCCGGGGAGGCCATTCGGCTGGCCCGCACCCTCCACCAGCTGATGCCCGACGAGCACGAGGTGACCGGGCTGCTGGCACTGCTTCTGCTGACCGACGCCCGCCGGGGCGCGCGGGTCGTCGACGGGCGGCTGGTGCCGCTGGATGAGCAGGACCGCACCGCGTGGGACCGGGCGATGATCGCCGAGGGGCACTCGCTGGTGCGCGAGTGCCTGCGCCGCAACCGGCCGGGGCACTACCAGCTCCTTGCGGCGGTCAACGCCGTTCACACCGACGCTGCAACGTACGACGACACCGACTGGGCGCAGATCGTGGCGCTCTACGACCAGCTGCTCGCGGTCACCCCGACGCCGGTGGTGGCGCTCAACCGGGCGGTGGCCGTGGCCGAGGTGCGCGGGCCCGGAGGAGGCGCTGGCGCTGGTCGAGGCGCTCGACCTCGGTGACTACCAGCCGTTCCACGTCACCCGCGCCGACCTGCTGCGGCGGCTGGGGCGCGCAGAGGCCGCGGCGGCGTACGAGCGGGCGATCGGGCTGACCGACAACGCCGCCGAGCGGGCGTTCCTGCGCCGGCGTGCCGCGGAGTGAGGGCCACCCCGACGTGCACCCTCACCGCCATGGGGGACCCGTCCCGCGAGTGGCACCGCCTGTCGGTGGAGGGTTGCACGTCCAGACGGCCCTCAGAGGTAGTGGTTGTCGTGGGCCAGCAGGAATTCGGCTGAACTCCTCGGCGCTCATCTCGCGCCCGGCGTTCAGCTCGGCCAGCCCCTCGAAGTAGGCCTCCCGCGGCGCACCGGGCGCGAACATCAGCAGCATCGAGGCGCCGCCACCGCCGCGGAAGCCGTGGATCCCGCCCTCGGGCACGTAGGCGAAGTCGCCCGCGCGCGCCGTGCGCCAGTCGCGGCCGTCGTGGATCGAGACCTCGCCGTCGAGCACGTAGAACTGCTCGCTGATCGTGCGGTGGAAGTGCAGGCCGGGCCCGGACTCCTTCTCGCCGAAGGTCCAGCGGTAGAGCCCGAACCGGCCGGCGGTCTGCGCGCCGGTCGCGAGGTACTCGCAGCGCACGTCGCCGATCCAGGTGTCGGGCGCTCCCGGTGAGTGCATCCAGGCGCTGACCTCACCCTCACCGTCGTAGGTCGCGGGCGGGTAGTCGCGCGGCAGCGGCAGGGACATGCTCGGAGCCTAGGACCCCGGACTACCGTGAGGCCATGCGCAGTCTCGTCGTGAAGCTGACCGCCGGGGCCGAGGCGCTCGAGCGGGCCAACCAGGCCTTCACCGTCGCCTCCACCGCCGCCGCGTCGGGAGCAGAGGTGTCGATGTGGCTGACCGGGGAGGCCGTGTGGTTCGCGGTGCCCGGCCGCGCGGAGGACGTCGACCTGCCGCTGGCAGCGCCGTTGGCACAGCTGCGCGACGGGGTGCTGGGGCTGGGGCGGCTCACCGCGTGCACCCAGTGCGTCGGGCGCCGCGAGCTCACCCAGGACGACCTGCTGCCGGGGGTGCGCATCGCCGGCGCCGCCAGCTTCGTGGAGGAGGCTCTGGTCGAGGGCACCCAGGCCCTCGTCTACTGAGTACCCGTCCGCCGACCGAGCCCCCGTCGAGGGGGTCTCGACGAGCTCGACCACCGGACCCGCTGACCAAGCAGCGATGCGGAGCGAGCGAAGCGTCGAGATCACCGCGGCCGACCGAGCCCCTGTCGAGGGGGGTCTCGACGAGCTCGACCACCGGACCCGCTGATCGAGCAGCGATGCGGAGCGAGCGAGCCGTCGAGATCACCGCGGCTGACCGAGCCCTGTGGAGGGGGGTCTCGACGGGCTCGACCACCGGACCCGCTGATCGAGCAGCGATGCGGCGGCGAGCGTCGAGATCACCGCGGCCGACCGGACCCGCTGATCGAGCAGCGATGCGGAGCGAGCGAGCCTCGAGATCACCGCGGCTGACCGAGCCCCCGTCGAGGGGGGTCTCGACGAGCTCGACCACCGACGTGGCGGCTCAGGCGCGGACGAGCTTGCCCCACAGGTGGGGCTGGAGCTCCTGCCCGACGGCGGCCATGTCCATGGCGTACCAGAGGTCCCCCTCGACCAGGCCGTACATCCGCTGCCCGCCGGTGACCTCCTTGGCGGTGGAGGTGCGCACGACCGCGTCGGTGGTCAGGTGCAGGCGTGGGCCGTCGATCTGGCCGACGAAGAGCTCCTGGATCCCGCTCTGGTGGCTGAGCAGGAACTCCACCTCGCCGCCCTCGGTGCAGCGCAGGAAGCCCGCCTCCTGGGCGGCGTCGCGCACCTTGTTCCCCTGCTCGTCGACGATCCACGCGAACGCCGTGTAGTGGAAGAAGGGGCGACCGTCCTGCTGGAAGATCAGCTCCTGGCCCCACCGGAACTTCTCGATCGTGGGGTAGTCCCCCTCGCCGTTGCCGCGCCAGCGCCCCAGCAGCCAGGCGAGCTGGGCGCAGTTCGGGTGGATGTTCTCGGGGATCTCGAAGGGCATGGGCCCGATTGTCCCGTCTCGCCGCTCGTGCGCGAAACCGACCGCGAGTGGGGCCGACTACGACCGCGTCGGGGCCAGCTCGCGGAGCACCTCGAGGGTGGTCGCAGTGGTGTGGCGCCAGTCCCAGGTCGTCTCGGCCGCGTCGCGACCGTTGGAGCCGAGCCGTTCGCGCTCGTCCGGGGAGTCGAGCAGCCGGAGCAGCGCATCGCCCAGCGCCGAGGCGTCTCCGGGTGGCACCAGGAGGCCGTCGACCCCGTCGCGCACGACCTCGGGCATCCCCCCGACGTCACTGGCGACCACGGGTCGCCCACAGGCCATGGCCTCGACCAGCGTCATCCCGAAGGACTCCGACTCGGTGAGCGACGGCAGACAGACCACGCAGGCCTGCTGGTAGGCGCGCACCAGGTCGTCGCCGTGCAGGGGGCCAGTGAGCTCGACCCGGTCAGCCAGTCCGGCGGCGGCCGCCTGCTCGCGCAGGTCGGGTACGTCGTCGCCGTCGCCGACCAGCCGCAGCCGTGCCTCCGGGGCGTCCGCCGCGATCCGTGCGAACGCCTCGACCAGCACCTGCACCCCCTTCCAGCGCGACGTCCGCTGCATCCGGCCCACGTAGAGCACGACGGGTGCGCCAGGTGGGTCGGCCGGCACGAACTCGCTGGTGTCGACCCCGGGCGGCGCCGACTCCCGGCGCCCGGCCTCGTGGGGCAGGCACACCTGCGAGACCACCAGCACCCGGTCGGCGCGGGCCGTGACGCGCGGCAGCACGTGGCGCTCGTAGCGACGCAGCAGCGCGTCGACCGCCCCGCCGGTTCCCTTGAGCAGCGAGCCCGAGTGGTAGGTGAGCGCGACGGGCCGCCCGCCGGAGGAGTAGCAGGCCACGTCCGCGAGGTACGGCGTCGGCGCATGGGCGTGCACGACGTCGATGCGGTGCTCGCGCAGCAGCCGGCGCAGCTGCATCGGCCACCAGCCGCTGACCGGGCTGTTGGACAGGGTGAACCACGGCGCGAGCCGCACCACCGTGATGCCGTCCTCGACGGTGGTCTCGGTACGCCGGGTGGTGCCGGTGGTGATGACGACGACCTCGAAGCCGGGGTCGTCGCGCAGCGCCTGCGCCACCCGGTGGGTGTAGCGCTCCAGCCCCCCGACGGAGGGCGGGTAGTAGGGGGTCACCTCGGCGACGCGGACCGGCCGGCTCACGGGCGCCACTCTCTCGCAGGTGCCGCGCACGCGCAGCCGGAGGTCGCGGGAACCGGACCCGCGCGTCGGCTCAGCTCGAGCGCAGCGAGGCGTGCTGCAGGTAGGCCAGCCGGCTCAGCTCGTGGCGGGTCTTGCGCATGCCGTCGAGGATCAGCCCCGCCGTCAGCGCCAGGCAGGCAACCAGGCCCAGGCCGATCGACGAGGCGAGCGTCGGCATCCGCGGGACGAAGCCGGTCTCGACGTAGGTGGCCAGCAGCGGGACACCGAGCGCCACGGAGAGCACGAGGCTGAGCATGGCGATCGCGCCGTAGAAGGCCATCGGGCGCTCGTGGCGCACCAGGTTGAGGATCAGGCCGAGGATCCGGCTGCCGTCGCGGTAGGTGCGCAGCTTGCTCTCGGTGCCCTCGGCGCGCTCACGGAAGCCCACGGGGACCGAGACGGTCGGGGTGCGCAGGGAGAGCGTGTGCACCGTCAGCTCGGTCTCGATCTCGAACTCGCGCGAGACCGCGGGGAAGCTCTTCACAAAGCGTCGGGAGAAGGCGCGGTAGCCGCTGAGCATGTCGCCGACGTTGCTGCCGAAGGCGACGCGCACCACGGTGTTGAGCACCTTGTTGCCCAGCTCGTGGTTCGGCCGGTAGGCGCTGTTGCACGCCTCGAGCTGCTCGCGGACACCGAGGACGTGGTCGAACCTGCCTTCGATGAGAGTGCGGATCAGCTCGGGAGCTGCGGCGGCGTCGTAGGTGTCGTCGCCGTCGACCATCAGGTAGATGTCGGCGTCGATGTCGGCGAAGGCGCGGCGAACGACGTTGCCCTTGCCCTTGAGCTGCTCGTGCCGCACGATCGCGCCGGCTTCGCGGGCCTCGTCGGCGGTGCCGTCGGTGCTGCAGTTGTCGTAGACGTAGACCTCGATGCCGCTCACGTGCTCCTTGAGGTCGGTGACGACCTTGGCCACGGCACCGGCCTCGTTGTGGCAGGGAACGATCGCGGCGACGGTGTAGCCCGCCCAGGGCAGCGTCTCCTCGGCGGGAGCGACCGCGCTCAGCCTCGCCGGTTGTCTGACCATCTGGCCGGTGGCCCCGCTCCCCCCAGGCAGAGCCGAGCTCATCTCGTCCAATGCACCGTTGTGCGCCATCCCCAGCACTCCCACCGTCGTCGCCTGGTCGCAAGCCCCCGAGTGCAAGCCCAAACGAACGAGTTACCGGCCAGTTACGCTCGTCACACGTTTTGGTGACTTCTTTGCTTTCCATCGGCCACGACGAGGAGCTGGGATGACGTCGTCTTCCGCAGCACCCGCTGTCCCGGTGCGCGTCGGGGTCGTGGCGCACTACTTCCCGCCGCACGTGGGCGGGCTGGAGGTCGTCGCCCAGCGCGTGGCCAGGGGGTTGGCCGAACGGGGCCACACCGTCTCGGTGCTCACCAGCGCGTGTCCGGGGCGGGCCGCTCGCAGTGTCGAGGACGGCGTCGAGGTGCGTCGCCTGCGGGTCGGCAACTGGTTCGAGCGCCACGGCGTGCCCTTCCCGGTCTTCGGTCCGGCACTGCTGTGGCACGCCTGGCGGCTGGCCAGGCGCAGCGACGTGGTCCAGGTGCACGACATGCTCTACATCTCCTCCTGGGCGGCCGCGCTGGCCTGCCGGCTGACCCGGACGCCGTACGTCGTCACCCAGCACGTCGCCATGGTCGAGCACCCCTCGCGCGTCGTGGCCTTGGTCCAGACCCTGGTGCTGCGCACGGTGGGGGCGCTGGTGATGCGCGGCGCGGCGCTGGTCCTGCCGATCAGCCCGGTGATCGAGGCGTGGACGCGGGCCGAGCTCCCGGGCGTCCCGACCCGGGTGCTGCGCAACGGCATCGACCGCGAGCGCTTCCATCCCGCCGGCGCCGCCGAGCGGGAGGCGGTGCGCCGACGGTTCGGCCTCCCGCTGGGGGAGCTCCTGGTGCTGTACGTCGGTCGCTTCGTGCCCAAGAAGGGCTTCGACGTCGTCTCGGCGTCCGCGAGTCCGCGCTACCGGCTGGTGTTCGTGGGCGGGGACCGCCCGGCTGAGCAACCGGACTCCGCGGAGCGCACCTTCCTGGGCGCCCTGTCTCCGGACGACGTGGCCGCGGTCTACCGGGCCTGCGACGTCTTCGTGTGTGCCAGCGTGGGCGAGGGGCCGATGACGCCGATGGAGGCGCTGCTGTCGGGGTGCGCGGTGCTGGTGCGTGACGACCCCTCGATCCGTGCCCTCGGTCTCGGCGACGCCGTCGAGGAGCTCTCGATGGAGCCGGAGCGGCTGCGCGCGCGGCTGCGCGAGCTGGCCGAGGACCCGAGCTCGGTGGCCGACCTGCAGTCCCGGGGCCGGGCCATCGCCGCGGTCATCCCGACGTGGACGGACCATCTCAACGTGCTCGAGGGAGTGCTCCGCGAGAGGACGCCGTCCGCCGGCTCGTAACCTCCGCCGCCCCCCAGCCGTTGAAGCAGCAGCAACCGGACTTGCGTGGTGCTGGGGACCGCGGGACATGGAGGGACGATGGGAGAGAGCACGCCTGCTCTGCGCTGGTACCAGCGCGCGGTGCCCATGGGTGGTCTTGCCGCAGTCGCGCTGGCCGCCACCCTGTATGCGTTGCCCGACGACGAGGTCGAGCTGTCGACTACTCGCCAGCCACAGGAGTTCGTCGAGCTGTACCTCGCGACCAAGCCGCAAGCGGTCTGTCGCACGCACCTGCTGAGATTCCAGTTGCACAGTCACCTCGAGGAGCGACGCACGCTGGACTACCGCATCACCGTCGCGCGCGGCGGCGAGCAGCAGCCGGTCGACGCGAAGGGCCGCGTTCGGTTGATGCCCGACCGGTCCAAGACCGTACGGACCGAGGTGTCGGCGCCGAGTCGTTCGGCGTACACGGTCACGATCGACCTGCGCGGGCGCCCCGAGCTCATCCGCATCCACTGCGGGGCATCGTCATGACGACCGACCACACGCTGAGGTCACGCCGCCTCGTCGAGGTGGCGTCGTGAAGCCGGCCACCGAGCTCAGGATCGGCCGACTGCGCGGTCTGGTGCCACCGCGGCTCGTGCCGACTCTCGTCGACGCCCGCACCCGGCTCGCCTGGCGCAACGAGGCAGTGCGCGAGGACGCCAGGGCTCAGATGCGCTTCCTGCTGGAGCAGTCGCGACCCGATGTCGATCTCGATGCGGCAGCGCGCAGCTATGTCAGGTTCCAGGCCCTGCGCGGCGAGCTGCGCTGGCACCTCGACCTGATCACCGACGTCGAGGTGGCCGAGCTCGACCACCTGCTCTCTGCCCAGCGGCGGGGCCGCGGCGTGGTGCTCAGCTTCATGCACCACGCGTTCTTCGAGGGGGGCTTCGCGGCGATCTCCAGGAGCGGCGTGCCACTGCAGATCGTCTGCTACGACTACATGCTCCGCGACGACGCCCCGGGCTGGCTGCAGCAGCACGTCAAGATCGCCACCCACGGGCGCTCGACGGCCTTCTCGGCCGACCGCGGGGGTCGGGAAATGGTGCGGACCCTGCGCGAGGGTGGCGTGCTCGCGATCGCAACTGACGTGCCGGGCAGCACACCGCTGCGATTCTGTGGACGCGACGTGGTCGGATCGTTCGGGGCGGCCCGGCTGGCGACCTCGGCCGGCTCACCCGTGGTGGTGATGACCTCGGAGCGGCAGGAAGGTGACCGCCCGCGCGTCCGGCTGCACGAGGCCTTCGAGCCAAGCGACTTCCCCGACGCGGAGAAGCTGCTCGAGGCGATGGTGGCCGTCCATGAGGAGGCGCAGCTCCAGTGGCCGGAGGCGACCGACCTTCCGTTGTCCCGCTGGGCGACGCCGGACGCGGGAGGCTCGACATGTCCACGCTGACCTTCCACCCCGAGCACACGACCGCGCCGACGTCGACCGCTGCCACGAGCCCGACCCCCGATGCGCCGCTCGCAGCGGCCCAGGGAGAGGATCGGCGCCCCGGCCGCCACCGTGCTGTCGATGCGCCACGCAAGCCGGCGCTGCTGTCGGTCCAGCTGGCCGCGTTGGCGGTCGCGCAGTCACTGGTGGTGCTCGATGTGGGCGTCCCGGTGGTGCGACCCGTAGTCGCGCTGACAACTCTTCTGGCGCTACCGACGCTGGTGCTCCACCGCCGCGCTGCACTGCCTGGCGACTCGACGGCGGCGCGACTTCTGACAGCGTTCGGCGTCAGCCTGCTCGCCGTGATCGTCGGCGGGCTGGCGATCAACACGGTGCTTCCGCTGGTCGGCGTCGACAAGCCGCTGGTGCCGGCCTCCGTCGGACTCACCTGGCTGTTGCTCGACGGCGCGCTGCTGGCGTGGCGGCGTGATGTCCCGCTTCTTCAGCCGGTGGCTTGGCGAGAGGCCGCGCACACCGCGTGGACCGCTCGGGTCGACCTTGCCCAGCTGCTGGCGCTGTTGTCGGTCGGCGGGGCGGTCATCGGCGCGGTCCGCCTCAACAACGGAGGCGGTGGCACCGTCGCTGTCGCCGGCCACCTGCTCGTCGCTGCCGCGATCACCGCGCTGCTGCTGCGCGACGGCAGTCGGGGGCGCGACGTCCGGGTGCTCTTCTTGGTGGCGACCGCCCTGCTGCTCGCCACCTCGCTACGCGGGTGGGGCATCACCGGGCACGACATCCAGGCGGAGTACTACGCGTTCTCGCTGGCCAGCGACTCCGGCCGCTGGACGATGGACGTCTGGCGCAACGCCTACAACGCGTGCCTCTCGGTCACGGTCCTGCCGACCGTGCTCGCGGGGGCCACCGGGCTGTCCGGGGTATCGGTCTTCAAGGTGGTGCTGCAGCTCGTCTTCGCGTTGACGCCGGTGGCTGTGTACCTGGTCTCCCGCCGCTTCGTGCCACGGCGGATCGCGCTGGTCGGCGTGGCCTTCCTCGTCGCGTTCCCGACGTTCTCCAACGACATGCCCTATCTGGTGCGGCAGGAGGTCGCGTTCCTCTTCCTGGCGCTGCTGCTGCTCGTCGCCACCGACACCAGCGCGAGCCCGCGGGTGCGCCGTGCCCTGGTCGCGGTGCTTGGGCTCGGTGTCGTGCTCTCGCACTACTCCACGACCTACCTCCTGGTGCTCGGCCTCTTGGCCGGTCTCGCCATGCTCGGTGCAGTCACGCTGGCCACCCCGCGCCGCTCCGGCCGCAGCCCACTGGTGCTGCTCAGCCCGATCACCGTGGTCGCCCTGGTGGCGATGAGCTGGGCGTGGACCGGGCCCGCCACCGGCACCGGCGGTCACGCGCAGGAGGTCGCCCGCAGCGCGCTCGCCGCGATCCTCGGCAACGGTGACGACCGGCCGGGCTCCTCGGACGTCTCGTTCCGGCTGTTCGCCGCTGAGGGCGTCAGCGCCCGGGAGCGGATGAACGACTACGTCGACGCGGCGATGGACCTGCGCGCCGAAGCTCCCCGCGAGATCCTGCTCGTCAAGGACCCGGGCCGCGCCGAGAAGCGACCCAAGATCCTGTCGGTCGAAGACGCGCCTCTGACGTCGCTCGGGGATCTGGTCGACGGCGTCGGCGTCGACCCTGGCAAGGTCGTCAACGGCGCGCGCCTCGCCTGCGCGCTGCTGCTGCAGGTCTTCCTGCTTGCCGGGGTGTGGCGGGTGGTGGTCGCGCGGCGGCGAGAGTCCCGGCAGGCCGACGAGGAGGCTGCTGACACCCGGGAGGGCGCACCAGTCACCACCGAGGTCGTCTGCGTGGTGCTGGGCGTGATGGCTGCACTCGGTCTGACCGTGCTTGTCCCCACCCTGTCGGTGGAGTACGGCGTGCTCCGGGCCTTCCAGCAGACCATGATCGTCGTGGCGCCGGTGACCGCGCTGGGCATGTGGTGGCTGCTGCGCCGCCTGGGCCGGTCGCCCGGCTGGGGGGTCGGCGTACCAGTGGCGATCGTGCTGGTGCTCACCGCCGCGCTGCCGGCGCTCATCGGCGGCGGCCCGGCGAAGCTGGCGCTGCAGAACGCCGGGCTCTACCACGACCGCTACCTAGGTGCGGACTCCGATGACATCGCGATCGAGCGGCTCGCGGCTGCGCCTGACGACAGCGGGCCGCTGCCCAAGGTGATCACCAGCCGGCAGCAGGTGGTCCGCGTCGGCACCGCGGGGGTGCGCGAGGCCGAGGTGACGGACCGGATCTTCCCGCTGCTGCTCACCACGGGCTCCTACGTCTTCGTGGAGTCGCGGCTGACCCGGGAGCGGGAAGCGACGATCTTCTACGACGGCGACCGGATCACCTATCGATACCCGCTCGCCGACCTCGACCGTCGCCTCGACCTCGTCTACAGCTCGGGCAGCAGCAGGATCTACCGATGACCCCAGCCGCGCTTCGCCGGTGGGCCGCTGCACTCCGCTCAGACCAGCTGATGGTCAACTCCGTGCTGATGCTGACCACGACACTGCTCATGGCCGGCGGCGGAGCGGTCTTCTGGGTGCTGGCGGCGCGGCTGCAGTCACCAGAGGACGTCGGCCTTGCCGGGTCGCTGGTGGCCTCGGCGGAGACGATCGCGCTCTTCGCCCAGCTCGGACTCAACATCGCGCTGGTACGCACCCTGCCGGCCAGCAGTCGCCGCGCGGCCGACATCGTGACCGCCGGCGTGATCGTCGCCTCGGCCGGCGGGATCTTCGCCCTGGTCTACGGTCTGCTGCTGCCGGTCACTGCGCCGCAGCTCGCGGAGGTGCTGCACGCCCCATGGCTCGTAGCACTCTTCTGCATTCTTGTTGCGCTGACAGCACTCAATGTGCTGTCGGACAGCATCTTCCTCGGGCTCAACCGGCTCCACGCATACCTGGCGCTCAACGGCGTGCTGCTCAACGTGGCCAAGCTGGGGCTGCCGTTCCTGCTCGTGGGCGCCGGTGCGGTGGGGCTCTACGGCGCGGTCGGTGGTGCGGCATCGCTGTGCGCGGCCGCGAGCCTGTGGGTCATCCTCCGTGGGGTCCCTGGCCGACGGTCACTGGCGCCGTCACGCGAGCTGCTCGAGGCGCGCAGGTACGCCGGCGCGACCTACCTGCAGTACGCGATGGCGGTGACCCCACTGCTCATCTACCCGGTGTTGGTCGTCAACGCGCTCGGTGCCGCCGATGCCGGCGCCTACTTCGTCAGCTTCCAGGTCGCGATGCTGCTGCATGCGGCGCTTCTCGCGCTGACCAACGCAGCGTATGCCGAGACAGAGCGAGCCACCAGTGGGCGGCACCGGTTGGTACGTCGCAGTGCGATCACGCTGATCGGCGGCACTGCTGCCGGCGCGGCGGTGCTGGTGCTGCTGGCGCCATCCCTGCTCTGGATCTTCGGCCCTCACTACGTCGACGAAGGCACCACCACGCTGCGCGTGCTGGCGTTGGCCGTGGTGTGCGCCTCCTACAACTACTGGAACGCCTTCAAGCTGCGGCTCTCGCGCCACCTGCGCGCGATCGTGCTGGTACAGCTGGTGAGCACGACCACGATGGTCGGTCTGGCGTGGATTCTCGTGCCGTACGGCACGGCGTGGGTCGCCGCGTCCTGGGCCATCGGGCACCTGGTCGGTGGTGTGATCGGACACGTGACGAGCGCGACGGTGGCGACCTTCGACGACGGTGATCCGAGCCTCGCCTCGGCCACGGCGGTGCCGCCGCACGGCGACGACGCGGAGCGGGCGCTGACGGAGCAGCCATGACACCGCGGGTGCGGAACCTGGCGCTGCGGGTCGTGCTGGCGACGCTGCGCGGAGTGGTGCGGACGCTGTCGGCGCTGGTGCCGCAGTCGAGGTCCGTGGTGGTCTCGGCGTACCCGGAGACCGAGGGCAACGGCGTCGAGGCGGCGCGCGCGCTGCTGCGCCGCTACCCAGGTCAGGTGGTGTGGCTGCGCGAGGGCGGTGAGTCGCCACGGGAGGTTCGCGAGCTCGAGGCACTCGGGGCGCGGCTGGTGCCCAAGGCCGGCTTGGCCGGCCTGTGGTGCTACCTGCGCGCCGAAGCGGTGTTCTTCACCCACGGTCTCTACGGCAGTCCGCGCCCGGTCGCGCGCAAGCCACTGGTCAACCTGTGGCACGGTGACGGACCCAAGGACGTCACCCCGCGCTCCCGCAGCGAGCTGATCGCGAGCACGTACGTCGTCGGCAGCTCCACGTTGTTCACCAACCTCGGCAAGTGCGTGCCCTTCGAGGTGCCGACGGAGCGGGCGATCGTCACCGGCAACCCGCGCACCGACCGGCTCTGGCGTCCGGCGGGCGAGCAGCAGCTGCGCGGCCTCGGCATCGAGGGTGACTTCGTGGTCTGGATGCCGACCTACCGGCGGGCGCGCGCGGTCGGAGCGGTCCTGACGTCGGACGTCGGCGCAGCTGAGGACGCAGCCCAGGAAGCAGCCGTGGGGCGGTTGCTGGAGGGGTTGGGGGAGCGGGGGATGCAGCTGGTCGTCAAGCCGCACCCGATGGACGCCGACCGCCGAGCCAGCGACCGCTGGACGTCCGTGACCGAGGAGGAGCTCGTGCGGGCGGGGGTGAGCCTCTACGAGCTGCTGGGTGCCTCAGCCGGGCTGGTCACCGACTACTCGAGCGTCTGGACGGACTACCTGCTGCTTGATCGGCCGATGGCCTTCCTGGTGACCGATCGGCGCGCGTTCGGGAAGCGACTCGTGCCCGCTGACGTCCTCGACTGGCTACCCGGCCAGGTCGTCGAGGGAGGCGCGTTCGGGCCCTTCCTCGCCGACCTCGACGCCGCCGGCGCGCTGGGGTCCGCCCAGCGCGAGCAGGTGGCCCGCCGGATCGGACTCAACCGGACCCGCACCGCCGGTGACGACCTCCTCACCGAGCTGGGTCGCCGGAGCGTGCTGCGGCTCGACCGGCTCCGCTGACGGAGCCGCGGTCGTGGGGGCGGAGCACGTCGCTGCGCGGTCGCAGGAACGGCTTCTCCAGCCATCGGTAGCTCGCGGCGGTCAGCCCCGCGGTCGCCAGCAGCGTCAGCAGCCCCAGCACCGGCTTGGGCACGCTTCGGACGTCGGCAAGCAGCAGCACCGGGATCAGGTGCCAGAGGTAGAGGCTGTAGCTGTGGCGACCGACCAGCGCCATACACCGGTGGCTCAGCAGCCGGTGCACCGGGCCGCGGCCCTCGTCGTACGCCGCGTGGATGAGGACGGCGGTGCCCAGCACAGCGATCGGGACGCCGAGGTAGCGGTAGAGCGGGTTGTGCCCGGCGGGCCCGAGGACCGCGTACGCGCAGATCCCGCCCAAGGCCACCGCGGCCAGGAGTGATCTCGACGACCGCTCGCCTCGCATCGCTGCTCGATATCCGGACGACGCGTCGGTCGAGCTTGTCGAGACCATCCAGAGCGCCAGGGCGGCCCCGGCGAGGATCTCGGCCGAGCGCGCCGTCGGGCCGAAGTAGAACCAGTGCGCGTCCAGGGTCAGTGACGTGGCGTACAACAACGCTGCGGCGACCAGCGTGACCCGCGCCACCGCGCCTGCCCCTGCTCCCCGCCGCCGGGCAGCGAGCAGCACCAGCGGCCAGAGCAGGTAGAAGTACCACTCCACCGCCAGCGACCACGCCTGGCCGAAGGGCTGTAGCTCGGGCAGCCAGAAGCTGCCTTCCTGTTCGGCCGCCCACACTGACGACGCCTGCGCCAGGGTCAGCACCCCACGTCGGGCGACCTCACCCGTCGGCAGCTCGGTCGCCGGCACCAGCCACCAGAGGAGGACGGCGCCGACCACCAGCCCGAGCAGCGCCGGGTAGAGCCGCACCGCGCGGCGTCGTAGGAACGACAACCACGCCCCGCGCACCGTCCCGGCCGCCGGGGCGCGCCAGAGCATCGTGGTGATGATGAAGCCGCTGAGCACGAAGAAGACGTCGACACCGACGGACCCGCCGCGGAAGAACGGGCCGTACCACGACAGCCAGTGCAGCCCCAGGACGGCGAGGATCGCGACGGCGCGGATGCCGTCGAGGTAGTCGACCCGGCCTGTGCCGACCCGGTTGTCCTTAGCCACCCAGGACCTCCGCCCCGGCCCAAAGTCAAATTTCTCCTGACCTAGGTCAACGAGGTTTGAGGACGTCCGTTACGCCACGAATCCCGTCCCGGTTGTCCAAGATTGACCAATGCGACGACTTTCGGGGGCTTTCGTCCTGCTCATTTCTGTCCTGTCGACTCTGTTGGTGACGGTGCCGACGACCACCGGCACCGGCGCGGCCTCGGCGGCGACCTACTCCACCCTGCCGGCGGTGCCGGCGGACTCGGTGGTCGACTCCTACGGCGTGGGGATCCATCTGCCGTTCCTGGACACGCCGTACGCCGATGCCACGAAGGTGGCCGACGCGCTGGAGGACCTCGGGGTGCGTCACGTGCGTGACGACCTGTTCCTGGACAACCCGCGGCAGTACGCGGGGATCGAGACGGTGGCCGAGCGGGGGATCGGGTTCGACCTGATCATGGGTCGTCCGGACCGTCCGGGCACGCCGGCGGACTACGTCGACACGGTGGCGGCGCTGCCCTCGGGTGCGGTGGAGAGCCTCGAAGGGGTCAACGAGTGGGACCTCTTCGGCGCCACGCGGCCCGGCTGGGCCACCGAGGTCAGCACCTGGCAGCAGCAGCTCTACGCCGAGGCGAAGGCCGAGCCCGCGACCGCCCACCTGCCGGTGCTCTCGCCGTCGATGGCCTTCAAGTGGAACTACGCCGCCCTGCCGGACCTCTCGGCGTGGTCCGACAAGGCCAACGCGCACATGTACCCGGGTGGCTGGAAGCCGACCAACGAGGTCTCGCAGATCAGCAGTGCGCTGCGCACCGTGGTGCCCTCGAAGCCGCTGGTGGTGACCGAGGCCGGCTACCACAACGCAGTGAACACGACCAACGGTCACCTGCCGGTCGACGAGGCCACTGCGGGCGACTACTTGCCGCGGCTGCTGCTCGAGCACGTCAACCGCGGGCACGAGCGGGTCTACAGCTATGAGCTGATCGACGAGTTCGCCGACGCGGGCAAGACCAACCCCGAGGCAAACTTCGGGCTGCTGCGTCGGGACTGGTCGCCCAAGCCGGCCTACACCTCGATGAAGCGGCTGCTCGCGCTGCTGGCCGACCCCGGCCCGGCGTTCACCCCAGAGCCGCTGCAGGTGGCCACGACTGGGTGGCCCTCCGACGGGCGCTACTTGGTGACCCAGAAGCGCGACGGCAGCCACGTCCTGCTGGTCTGGCGCGACGCCTCGGTGTGGAACCCGCTGACCCGGACCGCCGTGGACGTCAGCCCCGCGCAGGTCGGGCTGAGCTTCGCGCGTGACTACGACATCACGGTCGACCAGGTCTCCGGAGGAGCTCGCTCCACCAGCACCGGCTCGTCGGTGACCGTGCCGGTGGGGGCGGGTGTGGTGGCGGTGACGCTGGCCGAGCCCGGCCCCCCTGCGCTGCCGAAGGTCTCGGGTCCCGGCCGCCCGGAGCTCACCAAGGCCGCGTGGCGGCGCCAGCGACTCGTCGTCGGGTGGGAGGAGCCGGCCGAGGTGGGGTCCAGCGCCATCACCCGCTACCGGGTGACCTGGGGCCAGCACAAGCGCACGCTCGACGGGTCGGTGCGGCGCGCGGTGATGCACGTGAAGCGGGGCAAGCCGATCCTGGTGACGGTGCGGGCGCACAACGACGTCGGGTGGGGCCCCGCCGCCCGGACCCGCGTCGTACGCCGCCGCTGACGCCCGGTCCCTCGGTGGTCCAGCAGCGAGCGTGCCTCGAGACCGCGAGAGCGGAGGGCAGGAAGCCGACGTAGGTGTCGTGCAGGTGGTCGATCACGCCCCAACGCGTCGTCGCTGGGGTCTTTCCCGACGTACGTGTCGTGGTTGGGGTGCTTCCCGACGTACGTGTCGTCATCGTGCTGCTGGCGAGCATCAGCGTCGGGAAGCATCGACGGGGAGAGCACCAGCGGCGGGAAGAGCGTGGTGGGGCGCCAGTTGCCTGGCGTCCAGCAGTGTGTCGGGTTGCCTTGTCACCCTTGCCACCGGCGTGGTCGTCTCGGTGCGGGCTGCGCCGCCCTCGATGATGTCGACGACCTTGCCTGGCCCCTGCGGCAGACGATCGTCCGGACCGCGTCGAGGTGGCCCCGCGCGATCGCGAGCACGATCTCGTCGACCGCGGGATGGGACTCGAAGGCCGCGATGGTGTGCCCGACCACCTCGAGCAGATGCTTGGGCACCTCCGTCCCCACCCGCCGCCCGACGCCGCCGGCGAGGATCACCACCGCGTTGCACTCGGAGGTCATGAGGCACCTGATATCGGTAGCCCGCCGGGCGACGCCGCTCAGCAAACAGAGACCATGCTCGCCCTCGGTTCCCGATGGATTCGTGCCCTTTCAGGACTAACGCCCCCGGCCTGTTGGAGCGATCCGCTGACGTTGGTCTGGGTAAGTCGGGTAGGTCGGCAATAGCCCGATCCGGCCATAGTTGTGCATGATCTACCCATGCGACGTTCTTCGGGGGCTTTCGTCCTTTTCTCACTCCTTGCCGCTCCGCTCGTGGTCCTGGCGCCGGCCGGCACCGGCGCGGCTTCGGCGGCGACCTACTCCACCCTGCCGGCGGTGCCGGCGGACTCGGTGGTCGACTCCTACGGCGTGGGGATCCATCTGCCGTTCCTGGACACGCCGTACGCCGATGCCACGAAGGTGGCCGACGCGCTGGAGGACCTCGGGGTGCGTCACGTGCGTGACGACCTGTTCCTGGACAACCCGCGGCAGTACGCGGGGATCGAGACGGTGGCCGAGCGGGGGATCGGGTTCGACCTGATCATGGGCCGGCCGGACAAGCCGGGCACGCCGGGCGACTACGTCGAGACCGTCGCGGCGCTGCCCGGCGGTGCGGTGGAGAGCGTGGAGGGGGTCAACGAGTGGGACCTGTTCGGCGCTGCCCGTCCGGGGTGGGCGAGCGAGGCGGCGCAGTGGCAGCAGGACCTCTACGAGGAGACCAAGGCCAATCCGGCCACCAGCGACCTGCCGGTGCTCTCGCCGTCGATGGCGTTCAAGTGGAACTACGCGGCGCTGCCGGACCTCTCGGCGTGGTCGGACAAGGCCAACGCGCACATGTACCCGGGTGGCTGGAAGCCGACCAACGAGATCTCCCAGATCAGCAGTGCGCTGCGCACCGTGGTGCCCTCGAAGCCGCTGGTGGTGACCGAGGCCGGCTACCACAACGCGACCAGCACGACCAACGCTCACCTGCCGGTCGACGAGGCCACTGCGGGCGACTACTTGCCGCGGCTGCTGCTCGAGCACGTCAACCGTGGCCACGAGCGGGTCTACAGCTATGAGCTGATCGACGAGTTCGCCGACGCGGGCAAGACCAACCCCGAGGCCAACTTCGGGCTGCTGCGCCGCGACTGGTCGCCCAAGCCCGCCTACTCCTCGATGAAGCGGCTGCTCGCGCTGCTCGACGACCCCGGCCCGGCGTTCACCGCCGAGCCGCTGGAGCTCGCCTCGCAGGGCTGGCCCTCCGACGGGCGCTACCTGGTCACCCAGAAGCACGACGGCAGCCACGTGCTGCTGCTGTGGCGCGACTCTCAGCTCTACGACCCCGTGCTGCGCCAGCCGGCGTCCGACCCGTCGGCGCAGGTCACGCTGAGCTTCCCGAAGACTCGTGACATCACGGTGAACCGGGTCTCGCAGGGCTCCCAGCCCACCCAGCAGCTGGTCGGCAGCTCGGTGACGCTTCCGATCGACGGCAGTGTCACGGCGGTCTCGCTCGCCGACCCGGTCCCGGCTCCCCAGCCGGCCGACGTGACCGCGACGGCGGGCGACGGCTCGGCCACCGTGACCTGGACCCTGCCTTCGGGCGGTCAGGTGGATGGGCTCGAGCTGGTGCGCGAGGGCGGCGACACCGTGGCCCTGTCGTCCTCGGCGCGCTCGTTCACCGACACCGGTCTGAGCAACGGGACGGCGTACCGCTGGTGGGTGCGCGCCCTCGGCCCGGGCGGCGCGTCGCCGTGGGTGAGCTCGCAGTGGACGACACCTGCCGGGAAACCCAGTGCGCCGACGATCACCTCGACCTCGGTGGGCTCGGGGTCGGTGACCGTCGCCTGGCAGGCGGCGGGTGCCAACGGCAGCCCGGTGCTCGGCTACGAGCTCTCCTACGGCAGCAAGGTGCTCACCGTCGGTGCAGCCACCCGCAAGGCGACCCTGACCGGTCTGCCCCGACGCACTCGGCTGCGGGTCGCCCTTCGCGCCCGCAACGCCCTCGGCTGGGGCAGCTCGTCGCTGACCCCCCTGGTCAAGACCAAGTAGCCCTCAGCTCATTCGGTGGTCGAGCTCGCCGAGACCCCCCGTCGGTGGTCGAGCTTGTCGAGACCTCCTGTGTCGGTGGTCGAGCCCTCCTCCCGGTGGTCGAGCTTGTCGAGACCTCCTCGGTGGTCGAGCTTGTCGAGACCTCCTACGGCGGGGGGCGGTCTCGACCTCGAGCGAGTCCGGGCAACAGGTCGAAGCGTCCTGCCATGAGAGCTTCACGTTTGGCGCGTGACCAGTTCTGGATCTGCTTCTCCAGCGTGAACGCCTCTGCGACGGACTCGGTCTCGTGAGACCACAGGAGTTGAACCGGACGCCGGTTCCGGGTGTAGGCAGCGCCGCGACCCTGCTGGTGCTGCCAGAGCCGGTCCTCCAAGCTCGTAGTGCTGCCGACGTAGTAGCTGCGGTCGCTGCATTCGAGGATGTAGACCCAGGCCACGACCACGAGCCTCTGGCAGGGGCTGCCGTGCATCAAGCTGGATGAGGCCATCTGTGGACAACCTCGGGGCGCTCGTTGTTGTCGAGCTTGTCGAGACCCCTGTCGGTGTTCGGGCTCCCTGTCGGTGGTCGAGCTTGTCGAGACCCCTCGTCGGTGTTCGGGCTCCCTGTCGGTGGTCGAGCTTGTCGAGACCCCCCGCGTCGGTGGTCGAGCTCCCCGTCGGTGGTCGAGCCTGTCGAGACCTCCTGAGAGGGGCGGGTGGTGATCTCGACGACGCTCGCTTCGCTTCGCTGCTCGATCACCGGGAGGAGTTCGCTTCGCTGCTTGATCACCGGGAGGGGGTTCGCGTGCTGCTGGGTCACCGGGAGGGGGTTCGCGTGCTGCTCGATCACCGGGAGGAGTTCGCACGGTGCTCGATCACCGATGGATCGCTACTCCCCGTCGCCCTCGATCACGACGACGTCGTAGTCCTCGTCGAGCCGCACGTCGACGGTCGTGCCGTCGGGCTTGGTGACCTCGACCTCGTAGGTCGCGCCGTTCTCGTCGTCGGTCTCGACGCTGTTGGCGGTGCCGCCGCCGGTCGCCTCGAGCGCGGCCTTCGTCGCGGCGTCGGCCTGCTCCTGGGTGTAGGAGTGGCTGGCCGGCCCGTCGTCCCCGGTGCCGGCCGCGGCCACGCCGCCAGCAACCGCACCCGCCAGAGCCAAGGCAGCCACCCCGCCGGTCACGATCCGTCGCTTGCTCATGTCCTCACCTTCCCGCTGACGTGTGTGGTTCACAACCCTGCCGCCCGGGCGCTGAAGCCACCCTGAAGACGGAGCGCCCGCCAGGGAATTCAGGCGGCATTCAGCGCGGCTTCAGCGCAGCGGTGCCACGCTGAGGCGGTGCGGATCCTGGTCGTGGAGGACGACAAGCAGCTCGCGGCAGCGCTGCGGCGCGGCCTGGAGGCCGAGGGGTACGCCGTGGACGTGGCGCTCGACGGGGTCGAGGGCGAGTGGTTCGCCACCGAGAACGACTACGACGCGCTGGTGCTCGACGTGATGCTCCCGAAGCTGCCCGGGGACCAGCTGTGCGCGCGGCGACGCGAGGCCGGTGACTGGACGCCGATCCTCATGCTGACCGCCCGCTCGGCGCCGCGGGAGGAGGCCCGCGCGCTCGACACCGGTGCCGACGACTTCCTGGCCAAGCCGTTCTCCTTCGTCGTGCTGACCGCGCGGCTCCGCGCCCTCGTACGACGTGGCTCGCAGGAGCGGCCGGCGGCGCTGGAGGTCGGCGACCTGTGGCTCGACCCGGCGTCGCGTCAGGTGCGCCGCGACGGCACGTCGGTGGACCTCACGCCCCGGCAGTTCGCCCTGCTGGAGCTGCTGATGCGTCGGGCCGGCGACCCGGTGTCGAAGGCGCAGATCCTCGAGCACGTCTGGGACTTCAGCTACGAGGGCGACCCCAACATCGTCGAGGTCTACGTGCGCCAGCTGCGCCGGCGCATCGACGAGCCCTTCGGGCGGCGCAGCCTGCAGACGGTGCGCCTGGTGGGCTACCGACTGGTCGACGACCGGGAGGTGGCCTCGTGAGCGCGGCCGGAGCTTCTCGACGTACGGCACGGGTCAGGCGGCCGGAATGGTGCCCAGCGTCGAGAATCTCGCGCGGGTGCGGACTGGGGGAGCCGTGACGCGCCGGCTCGGCCTGCGCACGCTGGCCACCCTGGTGTCGGTGGTCGTCTTCGGGCTGACCCTCACGGCCTGCTCCTTCCTGCTGGTGGCGACCCTCGACCACAACCTGACCGAGGCCTCCGACAATCTGGCGCGTGCCCGCGTCGACGACCTGCTGGCGCTCGCGGAGGCCGGTGAGCTGCCGCGAGACCTGCGCACGATCGGCGACGACGGCGTGGCGCAGGTCGTCGCGGAGAACGGTCGCGTCCTCGCCGGGTCGCTCAACATCACCGGTGAGCCGGCGGTCGCGACGTTCGCCGCGTCCGAGGACGACCCGCAGGTGCGCGAGGTCGAGGCGCCCGATGACGACGAGACCGAGACCTACCGGCTCTGGGGTGCCTCCCGGGAGACCACTGCGGGCCGGACGACGGCCTACGTCGGCGACAGTCTGGAGTCGGTCGACGAGGCGACGCGCACCCTGCGTCGGCTGCTGTGGATCTGGGTGCCGGTCGTGGTGGCCCTGCTGGGGCTGGTCACCTGGGTCGTGGTCGGGCGGGTGCTGGCGCGGCTCGACCGGATCCGAGCCGAGGTCGACCAGATCACCGACGACCGGCTGGATGCCCGCGTCGACGGGGGCGAGGCCCAGGACGAGGTCGGCAGGCTGGCGGCGACGATGAACGCGATGCTCGAGCGGCTCGAGCAGTCGGCGCGGCGGCAGCGCGAGTTCGTCGCCGACGTCTCCCACGACCTGTTGAGCCCGCTGGCCGCACAGCGCGCCTCGCTCGAGGTGGCGTTCGCCGACCCCGCGTCGGTCGACACCGAGGCGTTGCGCGGCGCGCTCGCCGCGACCGACGAGATGGAGCGCCTGGTGCGCGACCTGCTCACCCTGGCCTCCGGCGCTGACGGGCTCCGCGTCGAGGGGACGCCGCTCGACCTCGACACGATCGTGCTCGAGGAGGCCGCACGCGCCCGAGCCGCGGGCGTCGACGTCGTGACCCGCGAGGTCTCAGCCGCCCCGGTCGTGGGTGACGCGGAGTCGCTGCGTCGGGTCGTGCGCAACCTGCTCGACAACGCCGCGAGACACGGCGCCGGCCAGGTGGTGCTGCGCGCCGGCGTGGTCGGCGACGAGGTGGTGGTCGAGGTCGTCGACGATGGCGTCGGCGTCGACCCGGCCGAGCGCGAGCGGGTCTTCGACCGGTTCTACCGCGCCGACCGTGCACGCTCCCGTGGCGGCGGCACCGGGCTCGGCCTGCCGATCGCGCGCGCCATCGCGCGAGCCCACGGCGGCGACGTCACCCTCGCCGAGGGCACCCCCACGCGCTTCCGCCTCACCCTCCCCACCTGACCCCCAGGGGTGACGGCGTTTCGGCGGCCCCGCTCGTGAAGACCGCCTCCGGGCAGGGGTGGTGATCTCGACGACGCTCGCTTCGCTTCGCTGCTCGATCACCGAGGGGCGTGTTGTCGGTGGTCGAGCTTGTCGAGACCTCCTTCGGGCAGGGGGTGGTGATCTCGACGGGCGCTCGCTTCGCTTCGCTGCTCGATCACCGAGGCGGTGCTCGGTGGTCGCGCTTGTCGAGATCTCCTTCGGCGGGGGGTGGTGATCTCGACGGTGCTCGCCTCAACCCCGGCTGGTGACCAAGGTCCTGCAACCAATCCCTCGCACCCAGCGTCTTGGGTGCGTGCTCGACCCCGAGCGCAGCAGCCACAGGAAAGAGACAGCCATGCGTACCACCCTCACCACCGCCGCAGCCCTCGCCGTCGCCGCGCTCGCCTTCGGCACCGCTGCCCCCGCAGCCAACGCCGACAGCATCGGCGTGAGCGACCCGGAGGACACCTTCCACGGCTCCGACCTGCGCTCGGTCGAGGTCCGCAACAACGACAAGGCGGTGCGGATCATCACCACCCACCTCAACCTGACGCGGAACCCGGCGACCGGGTCGTCAGGGAGGGTGTTCATCGACACCGACCGCAGCGACAAGGGCCCGGAGTTCGTCCTCGTGGGCGGGTACTTCCGCGGCACCGACTACCAGCTGGTCCACACCGAGGGCTTCCGCACCAAGCAGTGGGGCAAGCCGGTGAGCAAGGGCTTCTACGAGATGAAGGTCGGCTACAGGAAGGACCAGGTGCGCACCCGGATCACGCGCGCCGCGCTGGATCACCCCGGCAAGGTGCGGGTCGCGGTCCGCGTGGGCGGCACCAGGACCGACGGCACCAGCAAGGGCCTCGTCGACTGGCTGAAGTCACCGCCGCTACTTCACCCCCTGGGTGGCTCGTGGCTGAGCCCCACCCACCACGTGGCCCGGTCCCGAGAGGGGCCGGGCCACGTGCGTCTCTGGGCTCCCTCGTCGCCGGCGTACGGCCGTCGGCAACCTCACGCCTCGATCAGCAGGTCAGCCGGGGTGCCCGGCCCTAGAATTGCGGACCATGGGGACGAAGTGGCACGACCAGCTGCGCGCGGGGGGCTATCGCCTGACCCAGCAGCGCGAGCTGGTGCTGCGTGCCGTCGAGACCCTGGGCCACGGGACCCCCGACGAGATCCTCCACGAGGTGCAGCAGCACGCCGGCAGCATCAACATCTCCACCATCTACCGCACGCTCGAGCTGCTGGAGAGCCTCGGCCTGGTGCGCCACACCCACCTGAGCGACCGCGCGCCGACGTACCACTCGACGACCGGCCCGGAGCACGTGCACCTGAAGTGCCGCAGCTGTGAGCGGGTCTTCGACGCCGAGCCCGCGGTCTTCGAGGGGATGGTCGTCGCGCTGCGCGAGCGCGGCTTCGAGCCCGACCTGGGCCACCTGACCGTCTTCGGGGTGTGCGCCGAGTGCGCCCGGGCCACGGCGCAGGCGTGAGTACGCCGACGATCGACTCCGGGGCAGGCTCGGACCCTCACCAACCCGAGGGCCCCGAGCGCGGTCGCACCCGGCCGATGCGGGCCCGGCCCCACCGGCCGCCGGTCGCGACCACGCGCCGTCCGCGGGTGCTGCGGCCCGAGCCGCCCGCGGTGCCCGCCTCGAGCGCCGCGCTCGCCACCCGCCAGCCGACGCTGCGGCGCTCTCGGCTGCTGCGCCCCGACCAGCGGCCCGGGCCGCGCGCCCGGCTCGAGCCGGGGTCCGGGGCGGCCGAGACCCCGACCGGCGGCGCCTCCCGGCTGCGCTACCTCGACAGCCTGCGCGGCACCTTGATGCTGCTCGGCATCGTGCTGCACACCTGCGCGCGCTTCGGCGACCGCCGCGAGGCGCTGGCCGGCGGCTGGGAGGGCTGGTCCTACCTCGGCACCTTCATCCACCTGTGGCGGATGCCGGCGTTCTTCCTGATCGCGGGCTTCTTCGCCACGATGGTGCTCTCGCGGCGCGACGTGTGGTCGTGGTGGTCGCGGCGGGTGGTGCGGCTCGGTCTGCCGCTCTGCTTCGGGCTGCTGATCGTGAACTCCTTCCTCTGGCCGGCCAAGGCCTACTCCCGCGAGGAGCTCGGCGGGGTGAGCTTCGAGGCGGTGTGGGACGACTACGTCGTGCCGCACGTGGGCCAGGTCGCGCACCTGTGGTTCCTCGTGCACCTGCTGGTCTACTGCTCGGGCCTCGCGGCGCTGACCTTCCTGATGCGGCGCTGGCGCAGACGTCCGCACCTGCGCGGCGCGGCGGCGCGCCTGATCGCGCGTCCCTACGTCGTCCTCGCGCTGATCAGCCTCGTCGTGCTGGGTGGTGCCGCCGCGCTCGCCGCGCGGGCTCGCGTGCCCACCGGCATCGGGGGGTTGCGGGTGGAGTCGGGGTTCGTGCCGTACGCCTCCTGCTTCGTGGTCGGCACCCTGCTCGGCCTCGCGCCCCGCTCCCTGGCCAAGCTGGTGGATTGGCTGGTGTGGCCGGCGCTGGTGTGCGCGCTGGCGCTGCCGGCGCTGGTGATGGGGCCCGACCCGGTGGTCACGCCGCGCAGCTACGCCCAGGCGGTGGCCATCGTGGGCACCGGGTTCGCGTGGACGATGCTGCTGCTCTGGCTCTTCAAGCGGTACGGCGACCGCGGCGGCTGGCCGACGCGTTACGTCATCGACGCCTCGCTGCCGGTCTACCTCGTGCACCTGCCGGTGATCTTCCTCGTCGCCGGCTTCGTCGACGCGCCCGGTGTCGGCCCGGTCGCGGCCGGCCTGATCACGATCGGGGTGACCGCGGTGATCTCGTTCGCGATCTACGAGCTGCTCAACCTCACCCCGCCGACGCGCTGGCTCTCCACCGGCCGCGGCGAGCGCGGCACCTCGGTGCGCGACCTCGTCCCCCGCGCCGCCCTGCCTGAGGTGGGGTGGCTCGGCTGGTGCTCAGCGTCGAGGAGCTCAGGTGCGGGGTGCTTGTCGACGTACGGCACGGGTCGGGTGCTGCGAGGGGTGCTCAGCGTCGAGAAGCTCGGGTGCGGGGGTGTGCTTCTTGACGTACGGCACGGGTGGGTGCGGCCTCGGCTGGTGCTCAGCGTCGAGAAGCTCGGGTGCGGGGGCTGGGTGTGGGGTGCTTCTTGACGTACGGCACGGGTCGGGTGCCGCGGCTGGTGCTCAGCGTCGAGAAGCTCGGGTGCGGGGGCTGGGTGTGGGGTGCTTCTTGACGTACGGCACGGGTCGGGTGCTGCGAGGTGGTGCTCAGCGTCGAGAAGCTCGGGTGCGGGGGCTGGGTGTGGGGTGCTTCTTGACGTAGGGCACGGGTCGGGCGCCTCGGCTGGTGCTCAGCGTCGAGAAGCTCGGGTGCGGGGGCTGGGTGTGGGGTGCTTCTCGACGTACGGCACGGGTCGGGTGGCTCGGCTGGTGCTCAGCGTCGAGAAGCTCGGGTGCGGGGGCTGGGTGTGGGGTGCTTCTTGACGTACGGCACGGGTGGGGTGCCTCGGCTGGTGCTCAGCGTCGAGAGCTCGGGTGCGGGGCTGCTTCTTGACGTACGGCACGGGTGCGGGTGCCTGCGGCTGGTGCTCAGCGTCGAGAAGCTCAGAACCACGGCACCCAGCCGTCGGGCCACTCGAGGGTCCAGCGGCGCTGCTCGGGCGGAAGGAACAGCGAGCGCGCACGCGCGGCGCGGAGCCGGCTGACGACCCTCCCCACGTCGCGCAGCTCGAGCGCGGTCACGCGGGTGTACTCGAGTCCGATCGCGCGGCAGTCTTCGTCCCGGGCCGCGTCACGGGCGCGGCGGCGGGCTCGCAGGTGCTCCACGCCGTCGTACTCGACGACCAGCCCGGCGTCGGCGTCGAACAGGTCCGCGCACCCGATGAACCGTCCGCCGAGGTCGAAGACCATCGCATTGACCTCGGGCCGTGGCAACGCCGCGTCGCGGGTCCAGATGAGTCGCAGCCGCGACTCCGGCGGCGAGCGCACTCCGAAGCGCGCCTGCGCCAAGGCGTCGACCGCGCGACCCGAGCGGCGGAAGCCGCGGTGCTGGAGGGCGTACTCGGTCATCGAGGGCAGGTTGACCAGACCCGACGCCACCGCCATGTCCGCGGCCACGATGGCGTCGCGGTCCTCGAGACAGCGCAGCTCGTCGAACAGGGCACGCTCCGGCGTCGCCACGCGGATGCCGTGGAAGTCGGTGACGTCGTCCGCCGGGAGGACCTCGTAGGAGAAGCGCACGCCCGGCTGCGTGCGCCGTGCGGTGGTCCCCGCGATCAGCGGCACAGGGCGTTGGCCACCCCCACCGTCGAGCCCGTCGAAGTACGCCGCCTCGCGCAGCCTGAGTGCGGCCCAGCCGGTCACCGCGCCGGTGGGTGGCAGCAGCCCGGTGGCGTCGAGGATGCGTTGCTCGGGCGGGGCGTCGGGATGGTCGGGCACGTAGACCGAGGGGCCGACCCGACGCCACTGCTTGCTTCGGGCCTGTCCGCGGGTGGGGCCCGTCCTGCCGGTGGGGTCGACCCGCCTCGGGCGCTCCAGGCCCGGGGGCAGCCTGAGGCGAGGTTCGAAGGGCACCCCGCGATCCTGGGCCTACTCGGCGGGATGCGGCTGCGCTCGTCCACAGGGGGACGCTTTCTGGCTCGGCTGCTTGGTGGCTCGGGTAGTGCTCAGCGTCGAGAAGCTCTCGTGCGGGGGCTGGGTGTGGGGGTGCTTGTTGACTTACGGCAGGGGTTGGGTGGCTCGGGTGGTGCTCAGCGTCGAAGAGCTCGGGTGTGGGGGCTGGGAGTGGGGTGCTTGTTGACGTACGGCACGGGTTAGGAGCCCTCAGTGGTGCTCAGCGTCGAGGAGCTCGGGTGCGGGGGCTGGGTGCGGGTGCTTGTTGACGTACGGCACGGGTCGGGTGCTGCGAGGGGTGCCGAGCGTCGACAAGCTCGCGTGGGGGTGCTTGTTGACGTACGGCATGGGTTGGGGGGCTCGGGTGGTGCTCAGCGTCGAGAAGCTCTCGTGCGGGGGCTGGGAGTGGGGTGCTTCTTGACGTACGGCACGGGTCGGGCGCCTCTGCTGGTGCTCGACGTCGAGAAGCTCGGGTGCGGGGGCTGGGAGTGGGTGCTTGTTGACGTACGGCACCGGTTAGGTGCTGCGGGTGGTGCTCAGCGTCGAAGAGCTCGGGGGCGAGAAGCTGCTTGGTCCCGCGGCACGGGTTGGGTGGCCCGGGTGGTGCTCAGCGTCGAGGAGCTCGGGTGCGGGGCTGGGTGTGGGGTGCTTGTTGACGTACGGCACGGGTTGGGTGGCTCGGGTGGTGCTCAGCGTCGAGAAGCTCGGGTGCGGGGGCTGGGTGTGGGGTGCTTGTTGACGTACGGCACGGTTAAGGAGCCCTCAGTCGGGCGGGGGTCTCGACAGGCTCGACCAGCGGAGCGGCTAGAACTCGTCGCCCTTGACTGGCTGCAACCCGTAGTCCCGCGCGATCGGGCGCCACAGCTCGGCGGCGGCCTCCTTGTGGGGGTGGGAGCGGGCGCTGAGGTCGAGCCCCTGCTCCCAGTAGACCGAGTTGGTGTCGCAGGGCGCCAACCGGCCCGCGTCGGCGAAGTGGCCGTCGGCCTGGGCGGAGAACTGCCACCCCAGCGCCAGCTCGCGCACCACCGGCTGGGCCTCGGGCAGGCTGGAGGTGTCGAGCGCGAGTGCCCGCTTCGCGAGCGAGAAGCGCGACTTCTTGGCGTCGGCGAAGGTGCGGGTCGCGCCCTGCACGTCGCCGCAGGAGGCCAGCTCCTCCGCGGCGGAGCGGATCGCGTCCTTGTCGCGGGCGGAGTCGACGAAGAGCTGGTCGATCGCCTGCGCGACCTCCTCAGCGGTCGGCCCGGCGGGCTCGCTGGACTCCGAGGTGACCGGGGTCGTCGGGTCGCTGGCGGCGCTGCTCGACGTCGGGGTCGGGGTGGGGGTCGGGTCGTCCTCGCCCGAGGCGTTCGACATCCGGCCCACGGTGAAGGCGAGGGCGCCGATCGCGGCGAGCGCGATGACGGCGAGCACGACGATGCCGATGATGAGCATCGTGCGTCGTGGCCGCTCGGGCTGCACGTCGCGCAGCGTCATGACCGCAACCCCCCGGGACTCTCGGCGACTGGTGCCTGGATTCTAGGTGCGTCTCAGCGCGACAGGTAGCGCCGCATGGCCTGGAAGATCGCCTGCGCCGCGGCGCGCTGGAAGTCGGGGTCGGTGAGCAGCGCGGCGTCGGTGGCGTTGCGCATGTTGCCGGCCTCGAGCAGCACCTGCGGGACGGTGGTGAGGTTGAGCCCGGCGAGGTCGTCGCGAGGCTCGAAGCCGTCGGTGCCGAGGTAGTTCGACACCGGCATGCCGGTCTGCTGGAAGGCATCGCGCAGGATCCGGCCGTAGCGGCGCGACTCGGGCACCACGGCGTCGTTCGGCCCCACCGGCACCGGCAGCAGCACCGCGAACCCGCGACCGGTCGCCGGCCCGCCGTCGGCGTGCAGGTCGATCGCGACGTCGACGCCGGCGCGGTTGAGGATCTTGGCGCGCTCGTCGACGCAGGGCCCGACGCCGCGGTCGTCGGTGCGGGTCATCGTCACCCTCCCGCCGGCGCGCTTGACCAGCGCGGCCAGCCGCTGGGCGACGGCGAAGGTGAAGCGCGACTCCGGGTAGCCGGCGTTGGTGGAGGTGCCGGTGGTGTTGCAGTCCTTGTATCCCGTGCCGTCGTAGACCTGACGGGTGATGATCTCCGGGTGGGCGGCGTTGGCGCCGTTGTGGCCGGGGTCGATGCCGACGCGGATCCCCTGCAGCGGTGGTGGAGGGCTTGGCTCCGTGGTGGGAGTCGGGGTGGGGGTCGGGGTCGGGGAGTCAGCCTCGGTGGTCTGCTGGACGTCGGTCTCCTGCGCGGGGGGCGCCTCGCCCGCGCATCCGGCGGTGAGCGCGAGCAGCGCGAGCACGGCTGCCAGCTGCCTGCCCATGCGACCTCCCCCGGGATGCTCGAGGCCTATTGTGCCCGGCTCGAGCTTGTCGACGTACGGCACCGGTCAGGCGGCCCGGATGGTGCTCAGCGTCGAGGAGCTCTGGCTGGGCGAGGGGATGGTGGCTGCTTCTCGACGTACGGCACGGGTCAGGCTGCCGGAATGGTGTCCAGCGTCGAGAAGCTCGGTCGCGGGGGCTGGGTGTGGGGAGCTTCTCGACGTAGGGCACCGGTTGGGCGTCTCGGATGGTGCTCAGCGTCGGGGAGCTCCTCGCCAGGGCGCCTCTAGACTGGGAGACATGTCCAGCCCCCTGCTCTCCCTGCCCGGTGCCGTCGCCGGCAGCGGGATCGACGCTGCGGTGGCGGCTCACTACGGCTCGTTCAACAAGGAGCAGCGCGTGCTCGAGGCCGGCGACGGCTTCGTCGACCTCTCCCAGCGCGAGGTGGTGCGCATCAGCGGCGCCGACCGGCTGACGTACCTGCACTCGATCACCACCCAGCAGTTCGAGGGGCTCCAGCCCGGGGTGGCGACGCAGGCGCTGATCCTCAGCCCGCACGGCCACGTCGAGCACCACTTCTACGGCGTCGACGACGGTGAGACCTTCCTCGCCCACGTCGAGCCCGGCTGCGCGGGCCCGCTGATCGAGTTCCTCGAGCGGATGAAGTTCATGATGCGCGTCGAGGCCACCGACGCCACCGCCGACCTCGCCGTCGCCTGGCGCCCGCCCTCCCCGTGACCCCCTCGGCGGTCGAGCAGCGAGCGGAGCGAGCGCCCGTCGAGACCACTCCCTCGTCACCGGCAAGTACGACCTCGTCCCCCGCTGACCAGCTCGAGGCCTACGCGCAGGCCGCCGGCCCGGCGTGCGGGCTGTGGGCCTTCGAGGCGCTGCGGATCGCGCGCGGGGAGCCGCGCTTCAAGATCGACACCGACCACAAGACGATCCCCAACGAGGTCGGCTGGGTCGGCCCCGACGTCCAGGGCCCGGCGGTGCACCTGGAGAAGGGCTGCTACCGCGGCCAGGAGACGGTCGCCCGGGTGCACACCCTGGGCCGCCCGCCGCGTCGGCTGACGCTGCTGCACCTCGACGGCACCGAGAGCCGGCTCCCCACCGCCCGGTCGGAGCTCACCCTCGACGGACGCGCGGTCGGCTTCGTGGGCACCAGTGCCCGCCACCACGAGCTCGGCCCGATCGCGCTGGCCGTGGTCAAGCGCAACGTGCCGCTCGACGCCTCGCTCGAGGTCGACGGCATGCCTGCGGCGCAGGAGGTCGTCGTCGACCCCGAGGTCGGCCTGCACGTGCGCCCCAACCTGCGCTGAGGCCCCTACACCACACGGTCCAGCCCGTTGGGTGTTTCGTGAAAATTTTGCTAACTTCTCCCACGGCCACGGTGAATCTCACCGTGCGGCGCACAGCGCGAGCCATCTCGGGGGAATCACATGAAGACAATCGATCGCATGCTGCGCAGCAAGGCGCAGCTCGGCTACACCTGGCGGATCGCCAGGTCCGGCACGGAGGCGGTCATCGCGCCCTACGTCGGCAATGTTCGTCGCGTCCCGACGGTGCCGGCGCAGCGTTCCCCGCGGCCTTCCGCCCGCTAGTTCCGACAAGGGGCTCACCTCACCCTCCCGGCGGTGGGTGAGGTGTGAACGAAGCTGTTTCCGGCCAAGCAGCGACCCGTGGTCACCGGCAAGTACGACGTCGTCGCCCGCGACCAGCTCGACGCCTACGCAAGCCTGCGCTGAGCCGGCCACGCCGAGGCCCGGTGCGGGGCCACTCATCCGTTCGGTCAGCCGCGAGGTGACCTTCGCCCCGGCCGGCGCGTGCCAAGTTCTCCGGGGTGCGGGAGGACATGGTCACGAACTTACGCATATGTAGTCCTAAGTCAAGATATATCCCGTTTGTCTGCCTGGCCCAGGCCGCAGAGTTTCCTGCAGCGGAGGGCGAACGGCGCTCTCCTTCGAGCAGCGGGGGAGACCCACCATGCGCAAGTCCAACAAGAAGAAGGCCGTCGTCGCCGGCACCATCCTGGCCCTCGGCACCGCGGGTGCCGCCTACGCCTACTGGTCCACCACGGGGACGGGCACCGGCACCGGCGCCACCACCGCGGGCGTGACCGACTCACTGACCTTCACCCAGGACGCGCTGAGCGCGATGCACCCGGGCGACTCGGCGCAGACGCTGACGGTCAACGTCAAGAACACCGCCGGCGAGAACGCCTACGTCAGCACCGTCAAGGCCTACGTCACCACCGACAAGGACGGCTGCACGGGCGATGACTTCCTGCTCGGCGGCACCGCCGGCCACAAGAGCCTCGCCACCGCCAAGACCCTGACCTGGACCGGGCAGGACCTGGCCAAGACCGGCGGCAACGACGACGCGACCAGCACCGTGCAGTTCAACAACACCGGTGCCGACCAGGACGCCTGCAAGGGCGCCGAGGTCACGCTGCACTACCTCGCCAGCTGACCCCCTCCGCTCGCCCGGGTGGGCGCCGTCGGCGGCGCCCACCCGGAGTCGGAATCCTCGTCCTCAACCGCAACCGGAGCTCTCATGACCACCGACCACGGTGACCGCCGCCGCCTCGCGGTGTTGCTCACCGTCGCGGCCGCGGTCGTGGCCTCGGTGTGGTGGCTGTGGCCGACCGGCGCGCAGGCCCCCGGTGCCGCGCAGGCCCCGGGCCCGCCGGAGGTCAAGGGCAAGAGCCAGAGCGCGCCCGGCAAGGCGCTCCGGGTCTCGGTCCGCTCGGTGAGCCCGGTGGCACCAGGCCGCTCGGGCGCGCTGGCCGTCGAGGTGCACAACCCCCACCACCAGGACGTCCTGCTGACCGGACTCACCGGCACGGTCACGGGAGTGACCAGCGGCACCCGCAGCGGGATCCCCCGCTGTGACGCCGCCTGGATCCGACTGGGCGTCTGGGAGGGCGCCCAGCTCGTCGCGAAGCAGACCTCGAGCACCCTCGCGCTGCCGGTCAGCTTCGACGACAAGGCCGGCATCAACCAGGACAACTGCAAAGGCGTCGAGTACTCGATCGACGTCACAGCGTCGGGGAGGAAGCCATGACCAGGACGCGCACCCGCGGCCGCGACCGTGTCGAGCACCGCCGTTCGTGGCGCATCCGGGTCGCGGTGGCCGCGTTGATCGCGGTCTCCGTGGTCCTGCTGGGCAGCGCGACGGCGTACGCCTACTGGAGCCTGAGCGGCTCCGGCAGCGGGTCGGCCGCGGCCTCGACGATGCAGGCCCCGACGGTCGGCACCGGCACGGTCACCGGCCCCGGTCTCTACCCGGGGCTGGGCGCCAACGGCAGCAACACCGGCGCCACGCTGACGCTCACGGCCAGCAACCCCAACCCCTACCCGGTCAGCGTGACCGTCTCGCAGGCGGCCGCCCCGGTCACCGGGTGCACCACCCCGGCGGTGAGCTTCTCCGGCGGTTCGTTCACGCTGCCGGCCAACGCCAGCAACCTGGAGCGCACCGTCCCGTTCTCGGTCTCGATGGGCGCCGGCGCCAGCAACGACTGCCAGGGGCAGACGCTGAGCGTGCCGCTGGTGACCAGCTCGCAGACCAACTGATCTCTCGACGAGGAAGCAGACCCCCCGATGTCCAGGCGCCGATACCGCTCGCTGACGGTCCTGACCGTCGCGACCGCGACCCTGCTCGCGGTCGGCGGTCTCGCCAGCGCTGCCTGGCAGCGGGCGGGCAGCGGATCCGGTGCCACGACCGCCACCTCGCTGGTGGCCCCCGCGGTGAGCGCGACCCGGTCGACGACCAGCCCGAGCAGCGCGATCACCCTGTCGTGGGCGGCGCCCGGCCAGCTCGCCGGCACCACCTATGCGGTGACCCGCAACGGCGCGGCAGTCCCCTCGTGCACCAGCTCACCGTGCACCGACAGCGGGCTGGCTGCCGGCACCAGCTACACCTACGTCGTCACCGCGAAGCTGGGCTCCAGCTGGACCGCCACCGGTCAGGCCTCCGCCTCGACCCAGGCGGCCGCCGCGAAGCAGCAGAGCACCACCACGCTCACGACGTCCCAGACCCCGGCGAAGACCGGTCAGACGGTGACGCTGACCGCGACGGTCACGCCGACCTCCCCGGCCCCCACCGGCACCGTGCAGTTCGTCGCGGACGGCAGCGTGATCACCGGCTGCGGCAGCCGCCCGGTGAACGCCTCGCGCCAGGCGACCTGCGCCGTGAGCTGGGCGACCCCCGGGGTCCGCTCGGTCACCGCGGACTACTCCGGCGACGCGACCTACCTGGCCTCCAGCTCGGAGTCCCTGTCCCAGCGGGTGGTCGGCGCGGTCACCGGCCTCGGCTTCACCAACGTGCGGGTCGAGGGCGACTGCGAAGACCCCGACCTGCACCGGAGCGGGCACGGCGAACCTCGCCTGCACCGTCCCCGGCGGCAACAACGACGTGGTCACCGCCCAGGTGCGCTTCGTCAACGCCTCGGGCACCGCGACCGTCTACGCCACCGACGGCGACACCGTCCTGCCCTGGACCGCCGGCGGCAAGGGACCGCAGTCGGGATCGGTGACCGTGGCCAGCGGGCAGCACACCAGCGCCACGACGTCGGTGGTGACCGCACAGAAGACCGGCAGCAACGGCGCGACGGTCACCGTGACCTTCAGCGACGGCCTCAACAGCTTCACCGCGAGCCTGACCATCGACTGACCCGCCACGACGCCCCCGCCGCCGGTCGAGCGACACCGGTGGTCGAGCTTGTCGAGACCTCCCGGCAGCGGGTGGTGATCTCGACGACGCTCGCTGCGCGTCGCTGCTCGATCACCGGGGTTATCGCTGGTCGAGCTTGTCGAGACCCCACGCCGCGCCAACTCACCCCTCTCTAGACTTCTCAGGTGGGGGCGATCATCGAGACAGTGCGCGGCCGGGCCACCCCGACCGCGGTGCGAGCCACACTTCTGACCGCCATGGTGGTCGAGCTGGTCGTCATGGCCTGGCTGGTCCTCAATCCCAGCCCAGCCGTCCCCTCCGGGGCGGTCTCCTGGCTCAGCTACCGGCTCGACCGCGCCGGCTTGCCGGAGCTGCTCACCGACCCCTACGTGATCGAGTTCCTGCTCAACGTGGCCCTCTTCATCCCCCTGGGGGTGACCGCTGGCCCTCTTGGTCCCACGCATCCCGTGGTGGCTCTGGACCCTGCTCGGCCTGGCCGCCTCCTCGAGCATCGAGGCTCTTCAGCTGGTCTTCCTCGACGCTCGCAGCGCCACGCTGAAGGACGTCTGGGCGAACACGCTCGGTCTCGCCATAGGCGCCCTCCTCGCGGTGGCCCTGGCCGCGCCTATTCGATCCCGCCGGCGGGCGGCCTGAGCCTCCCAAACCGGGTGTCGCTGCTTGCCCGCTCGGGCAGACTGAGCAGACGCCCCACCGCAGGAGTTGCATGTCGCCCCCCGAGTCCTTCCGCGTGCTGACGGTCTGCGTCGGCAACGACGCGCGCGAGCGGCCCCACCGGACCACCGAGCCAGCTGACTCAGGCGCTGCGCGGCTCCTCGCCCTCGTCCGAGCGCCGGTCGTCCTCATCGGTGCGGGGGCGGTCAGTGTCTGACACATCCGAGTCGGATGCCGGAGGCGGCGTCTCCTTCGACCCGATCCCACGGGGCTCGGGTGCGGCCTTCCGCCTGCCGGCCTCGGGGGCGTAGCCGTAGCCATAGCCGTACCCATAGCCGTAGGAGCCCTTGTTCATCAGTAGCGGCGGCACCATGTTGAGGACGACGCCGAGCGCCCGGGCACCGACGTTCTCGAGTCGCTCCACCGAGGCCGCGAGCTGTTCGCGGGTCGTCTTCCCATGGCGGATCACAAGGATCGCGCCGTCCGATTGGCTCGCCAGCAGGGCCGCGGTCGGCTTCGTCGGCACCTCGGCCCGCCACCACGAAGCTCGGCCCGATCGCGCTCGCCGTCATCAAGCGCAACGTGCCGCTCGACGCCCAGCTCGAGGTGGACGGCATGCCCGCGGCCCAGGAGGTCATCGTCGACCCCGGGGTCGGCCTCCGCGTCCGCCCTAACCTGCGGTGAGCTACTGCGGGCGCCGTGGGTCCGGTAGCCCAGAGCCGTCCCAGGCCTGGCGCAGGTATGCAAAGTCGTCGGCGCAGTCGTCGCGGAAGGCGTGGTAGGACCTGTTGAAGGGGGTCCGCGCGTGGTAGGCCCGCAGCCCGGGGTCGAGTACGCAGACTAACTCGCCGCTGGCCCGTGAGAAGAAGTCGGCGTGGTCGAGCATCCGGACGTTCTCGTTCCACCTGACCCGACGGAGGGCCTCGGTCCTGGCGACGAAGGGGAGCTGTAGCTTCACTCGGACAGGGAGCCCGCCGATGAGCTCACCGTGTGGCCGCTTTGGCGGACGATGACCGGGGAAGAGCGCGTCCGCCCCGGGGTCTATCGCTCCCCAGCGGGGCAGGTCCACACGGAGGAGCCCGACGGCATCGACCTCTGGGTTGTCCTCGAGGTAGGCGACAGCGCCCCCGATGTCGCTCATGTGGGTGAAGACGATGTCGTCGTCCGTTACGAGGACGTACTCGGTGTCCACAGCGTCGAGCGCTGCGTTTCGCCCGACACTGACCCCACTGTTGAAGGGGAGCGGGATGACATCAATAAGTGGGTCATCGACCTCCAATGGAGTCCTGGAGTCGTCCGCGACGACGATCCGGCCGTCGAAGACCTGGCGCACTGAGGAGATAAGACGCAGAGCCTCACGAGGCCGCTCGAACGTCTTGACCGCCACGGTGAGGAGACGGGCGATCTCGGCCCGTTCGGCGTCTGGTCGAGGCGAATAGATGCGGCGGTCGGATATCCGGACGAAGACAAGCATGACGGCCGTGGCCAGTCGGTAACACACGCGCAATGGCCACGCGGCGCGGTGTTCGACGGCCACGCGCCTGAGAAAACTGCCGACCATCTGTCGAAAGCTGCCGACCATTTGTCCCCCTACATCCTTTGGCCAGGATAAGACGCGAGGCATGCTTGTGGTTACGCAACGGGGGCTGCAGTTGTCGCCACCCTAAACTAGATGCCGTGCCCGCTGCCCCCTTGTCCGCGACAGCGTGGGCAGTCTTAGACGCCCCATTCGCGGACGCCTGTCGTGAGGCACCTGCTCCAGCACCGCACGTGGCGGTGGGTGCTCCTCGCTGCGCTCACCGTCGAGCTGGCCGCCATCGCCTACCTCGTCTTCAACCCCAGCAACGCAGTGCCCAACAAGGCGATCTACGAGGTGACCTACGCGCTGCAGGACCTCGGCGTTTCCTGAGGCGATCG
>CAVVFK010000002.1:0-22885 GCA_963747435.1 uncultured Actinomycetota bacterium | reverse complement strand
CGGTCGCGGTGATGAACCTGCACGCCGTGCGGATTGGGATGGTCCCTGAGCCAACGCCTGGGAAGGTCGGGCTGGTCGGGATGCCGGTGTGGTTGTGGGCGCAGGACCCGGATGCGGCCACATGGGGGCCGGTGACCCGCTCGGCGAGATCGGGTGCGTACACGGTGACCGCGACCGCGAAGGTCGTCAAGGTGGTGTGGGCGATGGGCGACGGTGAGGTGGTCGTGTGCCGCACCCCGGGCACCGTGTACCAGGACCGGTTCGGCACGGCCTCGAGCCCGGACTGCGGCTACACCTACGAAAAGCAGGGTCGGCACCGGGTGCGGGCGACGTCGTACTGGAGCGTGGACTGGTCCGGGATGGGGCAGTCCGGGACGATCCCGCTGTCGTTCTCCGACAGCGTGCTGGTCACCATCGGAGAGGTCCAGGTCCTCATCCAATGAGCACCGGGGGACAGAGACGGGGAGGGGTGTAGTGATGGTCATCGACGCCGATCAGGGAACGAGGACGGCCCGCGACCGAGCGGGTCGAGCCCAGATGACAGGCGAACCGGTGCTGGCGCCGCCGCCGAAGCTGCGCCGCCGCCCGCTTCTGGTCACCGGCTCGGTCATGGCGGTCTGCGCGGGAGCCCTGTTGGGAGTGTTCGGGTGGACCGCGATGAGTGACACGCACAGCGTGATCGCGGTCCGCGCCGGCATCGAGCGCGGCGCGGTCATTGACGAGACCGACCTGATGGGCGTGCAGGTCGGTGTTGACCCGGCCCTGTCCCCGGTCGGTTCCGACGAAATGGCGGACCTGGTGGGGCAGCGGGCCGCGGTGGACATGGCAGCGGGGACCCTGGTAACCCGCGAGCAGGTGACGACCGCGGTCCTGCCGCCGGCGGGGTCCTCGATCGTGGGGGTGCCGGTCCCGCCGGGGCTGTTGCCCGGGGAGCCGCTGGTGGCTGGGGACCGGATCCGGGTGGTCGCCACACCGGGCGCCCAGGGCGAATTCACCAACCAACCCCCGCAGACGATCCCCGCCGTCGTCGTCGGGGTACGCGAGCAGGCGGACACCGGGGTGTCGGTGGTCAGCGTCGAAGTCCCGCAGGACCGGGCTGCCGAGCTCGCGGCGCGGGCCGCGACCCGGAACGTCGCGGTCGTGCTGGACTCGCGGGAGCGCTGAACGATGGCGCTCATCGTGCTGGTGTCAGCGTCCGGGTCACCGGGAGTGACCACGGCCGCGGTCGGGTTGGCGTTGTCCTGGCCGCGCCCGGTCCTCCTCGTCGAGGCCGACCCCACCGGCGGGTCCGCCACCATGGCGGGGTACCTGCGCGGCGCCCTGCCACCGAGCGACTCCCTGGTCGACCTGGTGTTCGCCCACCGCGACGAGGCCCTGGTGGACGCGATCCCGAGCGTCTGCACCCCCATCCCCGGCACCAGCGTGACCCTGCTGCCGGGGACCCGCGCCCACGGGCAGGCCCGCTCCCTTGACGCCCTGTGGGAACCGCTGACCGCAGCGCTCCGCAGCTTGGACACGCTCGGGCAAGACGTCATCGTCGACGCCGGCCGCCTCGGACTGGCCGGGTCACCGGAGCCGTTGGTGTACGGGGCGGACTGCACCCTGCTGGTCACCCGCACCAACCTGGTCGCCCTGTCCGGCGCCCGCTCCTGGGCGCAGACCCTGCATTCCAGGTTCGAGGAGCAGGGCGCGCTGGCGTCGTTGGGTCTGCTGCTGGTCGGTGAAGGCGCCCCGTACGGCGCCCGGGAGGTGTCCACGGTGCTCGCCGTGCCGGTGACGGCGTCGCTTGCGTGGGACGACGCGTCCGCGCGGGTCTTCGCGCACGGTGCCCCGGCGCCGCGCACCTTCCAGACCCGGCCCCTGGTCCGGTCCCTGCGCGCCGCGACTACGGCCATCCAGGACCGCCTCGCCGCAACCCGGCCCGCCAGCACCGGCGCAGCAGGTCCCACCCTGCCCGGGCTGCCAGCCCCGCCTCGACCCAGCGCTGCACTGAACGGTTACGCGTCAACCAGGCAGGGAGGTAACCGATGAGCGAGCACTACGTCCCGGACGGCGCCGACCCGTCGTCGCTGCCGCTGTTCGCGCCACCACAGGTGCCGCGTCCCGGTCGGGTGCGCGGCGCCTTCACACTGACTCCGCCAGCACCCTCACCCCGGAGCGCCCCCGATGTCCGCGCGCCAGTGGTGGCGCTGCCGGTGCCGCGCCCGTACGCGGGGGAGCTGGACTGGGGCCTGGTGGCCGCGTTGCGGGGGCAGGCCTCGGACCGGCTCAGCGCCGCGTTGGGGCAGGGCCGGGCGCACCTGAACGTGGCGGCGCAGCGGGAGGCGGGTCGGGCGATCATCGCCGACCTGCTGCACGGCGCCGCGGGGGAGCGGATCGACGCCGGCACCCCAGCGTGGACCCTGGCCGAACAGGCCGCCCTGGCGGCCGCGGTCGAGGCGGCCCTGTTCGGGCTGGGGCGGCTGCAGCCGCTGGTCGACGACGACGCCGTGGAGAACATCATCATCACCGGCCACGACCAGGTCACCCTCGAGCTCGTCGACGGGCGGATGATCCCAGGCCCGGCGGTCGCCGACACCGACCAAGAGCTGATCGACTTCCTGGTCTTCCTGGCCTCACGCAGCGAGGTCAACGCAAGACCGTTCTCTCAGGCCCAGCCCCGGTTGCACCTGCGCCTGGACGGCGGCGCGCGCCTCGCCGCCGCAGCCTGGGTCACCCCGCGCCCCTCCGTGGTGATCCGCCGCCACCGGCTGCGCAAGGTCACCCTGGACGACCTCGTCGCCCGCGGCACGATGACAGCACTGGCCGCGTCGTTCCTGGCGGCCGCGGTCAAGGCCCGCAAGTCGATCGTGGTCACCGGGGCGCAAGGTGCGGGCAAGACCACGCTGGTGCGGGCGCTGTGTGCCGAAATCCCCACCCATGAGGCGATCGGGACGTTCGAGACCGAGTACGAGCTGCACCTGCACGAGCTGCGCGAGCAGCACCCGATCGTGTTCGCCTGGGAGGCCCGCCCCGGGTCCGGGGAACGCGGCCCGGACGGCCACCAGGCCGGCGAGTTCACCCTGTCGCAGGCCCTGTTCGACTCGTTCCGGTTCAACCTGTCCCGCCAGATCGTCGGGGAGGTCCGCGGCCACGAGATCCTCGCCATGCTCAAAGCCATGGAGTCCGGGGCCGGGTCCATCTCCACCACCCACGCCCCCTCCGCGGAGGGCGCGATCGGCAAGCTCGTCACCTGTGCGATGGAGGCCGGCCCGCACGTCACCCACGACTACGCGGTCCGCGCGATCGCGTCCGCGATCGACATTGTGGTCCACGTCCACCTGGAGACCACCCCGCTGCCCGACGGCACCCCGCAACGGCACCGGTGGGTCGCGCAGATCATCACCGTCACCGGTGGTGAGCGGGAGAAGGGGTACGCGATCCAGCACGTGTTCCGCACCCACCCGGGCGAGAGCGAAGCCACCGCGCACGTCCTGGATGACTCCTACCGCGAATTGGCCGGGTACGGGTTCGACCTGGACGGGTTCTACGCCGCCGCCACCGGGGCCACGCCATGACCGCGCTGCTGCCGGCAGTGGCCGGCGCCCTGGTCGTCGCGGGCCTGCTCGGCCTGGTCGCAGGGCTGCGACCGACCCCGGCGCGTGCACCGGCACCGCGCACCGCCACACCCTTCGTCGCCCGGATGGCCGGGGTGTCGCGCCGCACCCGGGTCCTGCTCCTGGTGGGGCTCGCCGCCGGAGTAGTGGTCGCCGCGTGGACCGGGTGGCTGCTCGCCTTGGTGCTGGTCCCGGCCGCGGCGGCCGGGCTGCCGGTGCTGTTGTCGCCGCCGCCGGCGGCGGCCAGGATCGACCGGCTCGAGGCGATGGAGGAGTGGACCCGGTCCCTGTCCGGGGTCCTGACTGCTGGGGTCGGGCTGGAACAGGCGCTGCTGGCGACTTTGCGGTCCACCCCCGAGCCGATCCGCCCCGAGGTCACCCGCCTGGCGGCGCGGTTGCGGGCGCGCTGGTCCACCCACGACGCGCTGCGCGCGTTCGCCGACGACCTCGACGACGCCACCGGCGACGTCATCGCCGCCACCCTGTTGCTCGGCGCGGCCCGCCGCGGCGCCGGCCTGGCGTCCGTGCTGGACGCGTTGGCGCAGTCCGTCGCCGCCGACGTCCGCTCCCGCCGTGAGGTGGAGGCCGACCGGGCCAAACCGCGCGCCACGGCCCGCTGGGTCACCATCATCACCGTCACCGTCCTGGCATTCCTGGCAGTGAGCGGGGGCTACGTCGCCCCGTTCGGCACCCCCGTGGGGCAGGTCATCCTCGCCGTCCTGCTGTCCCTCTACGTTGCGACGCTGGTGTGGATGCGGGCGATGGCCACCGGCCCGGGCACGCCGCGGATGATCGGTGCCTCGGTGGCTGCGGAGGTGGCCCGGTGACCGCCAACGGCGCGCAGGTGGCCGCGGCCGCGGGGGCCCTGATCGGCTTGGGGGTCGCGCTGCTGGTGGCTCGGGTCCTGCCGGCGCACCCGGACCTGGGTGACGCCCTGGACCGGTTGTCCCCGGCCCGGACCCGCCGCGGCGCGGACTCCACCGGGGCGACCGGGCAGGATGTGACGGCCCGGGTGGGGCTGTGGGCGATGCGGGTCCTGCCCGCGCGCACCTGGGGGCGTACCCCGACTGCGGAGCTGGCGATTCTGCGCAAGCCGGTGTCCCGCTTCTACGGGGAGAAGCTCACCTATGCCGCCGTGGGCCTGGCCATCGCGCCGGTGCTGACGATGCTGTTCACCCTGGCCGGAGCCTCCCTGCCGTTCGCGGTGCCCGTGGTGGCGTCGGTGGGGCTGTGCGCGGTGATGTTCTTCCTGCCCGACCACAACGTGCGCGACGACGCGAAGAGGGCGCGCGCCGAGTTCACCCGCGCCCTGACCGCGTACATCGACCTGGTCGCCCTGGAACGCAACAACGGCTCCGGCCCCCGGCAGGCGATGGAGGCCGCCGCCGCCGTCGGCGACTCGTGGGTGTTCACCCGCCTGTCGCAGGAGCTGGCCCGCACCCGCTGGTCCGGGCTCACCCCGTGGGAGGCGCTGCGCGCCCTCGGCGACGAGCTCGGCGTGGCCGAGCTGGACGACCTGGCCGACATCATGCGCCTGTCCGGGGAGGAAGGCGCCCAGGTGTACGCCTCCCTGCGGGCCCGCTCCGCAGGGATGCGCGCGGCGACGCTCACCCACGACAAGGCCAAGGCCAACGAGGTCGGCGAACGCATGTCCATCCCGATGAGCCTGCTCGGGGTCATCTTCTTGGCCATCCTCGTCGCCCCCGCCCTGCTGCGCGTCATCAACGGCGGCACACCATGACCGGCCCGCGCGCCACACAGCCTGCAGCGCAACCGCATTGAAGACCCGCACCGGCCCGAACCGCCCGGTCTGAGCCACCACACCGAAAGGGGAGCCACACCATGCACCACCTCACCGCCGCACTGCACCACCTCACCGCCGCGCTGCACACCCTCGGGGTCGCCGCCCACCAGCGGGTGTCCACCCGGCCCCGCGAGCGGGGGTCGGTCACCATCGAACAGGTCCTGTGGGCCGTGGCGGTCATCGCCATCGTCGGGATCGTCGTGCTCGCCATCACCAACTACGTCACCAGCGAAGCCGCCAAGATCACCTGAACCCGGGCCCATGACCCCCCAACAGCCACTCCCACGCCACCGGCCGCGCCCTACGCGCCGGCGCAGTCCCGCGCGCCCGGGGGAGCGGGGCTCAGCCTCGATCCAGATGGTGGTCCTCCTGCCCGCCCTGTTCGCGGTGATGTTCCTGGGGTTGCAGGCCGCGCTGTCCTACCACGCCCGCAGCATCGCCCTGGCCGCCGCCACCGAAGGCGCCCGCGCCGCCGCAGCCGAGCACGGCACCACCACCGCCGGAACCCAAGCGGCAGCGAGCTACCTGTCTGACACTGGCGGCGACGCCCTCACCGGCACCACGATCAGCGCGAAGCGCACCGCGACCGCGGCCACCGTGTCCGTGGCGGGGGTTGCGCTCAGCGTCCTGCCCGGCGTGTCACCGAGCATCACTCAGTCTGCCACCGTGCCCGTGGAACGGCTGACATGAGCCGGGCTCGCCGCGCCGAGGCCGGGTCCGCGGCGCTGGAAGCCGCGGTCGGGCTGCCCGCGTTCATGCTCTTCGTCGCCCTGGTCATCCTCGGCGGGCGGCTGGCCGTCGCCACCCAGGCCGTTCAGGCCTCCGCGGCGGAAGCCGCCCGGGTCGCGTCCATCGCCCGCACCCAGGGCGAGGCCGACAGGGCCGCGACCTCGGCCGCGAGGTCCTCCCTGGCCAACCAGCACCTGGAGTGCACCGCCTCCACTGTCACCGTCGATACCACCGGGTTCGACCTACCGGTCGGCACCCCCGCCCAGGTCTCCGCCACGCTGACCTGCACCGTTTCGCTGAGCGACCTGTCCCTGCCGGGGATCCCCGGGCATCGCACGGTCAGCGCGACCAGCAGCTCAGCCTTGGACACGTTCCGGGAACGCCGATGACCCACCAACAGCAACGGCGCAGGCGGGAGAGTGGGTCGGTCAGCCTCTGGCTGGTCACCACCGGGTTCGCGATGATCGTCCTGGTCGGCCTGGCCGTCGACCTCGGCGGGCAGGTCCACGCCCAACAGCAGGCCCGCGCCGTGGCCGGGCAGGCCGCCCGCGCCGGCGGGCAACAGCTCCAAGGCGGCCCGGCCGTTCGCGGAGACGCCGCCCGCACCGACACCACCCGCGCCGCCACCGCCGCCCGCGCGTTCCTGGCCTCCGCGGGCGTCACCGGAACCGTCACCGTCACCGGCGGCACCACCGTCACGGTGACCACGACCGACACCTACCCCACCACGTTCCTGGGTCTCATCGGGATCAGCACCCTCACCGTCACCGGGCACGCCCAGGCCCGCGTGGCTCGCGCCGTGCAAGGAGTCGAACAATGACCACGCTTCGAACCCGCCTGGTCGGGCTGGCCGCCACCGTCGCCACCCTGGCGCTCGTCGCCGGCTTCCCCGCCCTCCTGATCGCCATCGACGCCACCCCGGTCCCCACCAGCATCCCGACCTGGGACACCGTGCTCACCGCGCTGACCAGCCGCGACGACGGCACCCTCACCCTGCGCGTATTGGCCGTGGTCGCCTGGGCAGGCTGGGCGTTCCTCACCCTCACCATCGCCCTGGACATCTGGGCGCGGCTGCGCAGGCTGCGCGCCCCCACCCTGCCCGGGCTCGCCCTGCCCCAGTCCGCCGCCCACACCCTGGTCGGCGCCGCCGTCCTGCTCTTCGCCGCCGCGCCCACTCTGGCCCCCACCACACCCGCCGCGGCGGCACCCCCACCCGCGGCGACCGCGCAGCCCTGGCACGCCACCGCCGACCCCGTCGCCGGGGCACCCTCGCGCACAACGCAAAGGCACGCCGCACCGGGCAGCACCGCGGACACCAGCGCGCCCGCCCCGAGGACGACCCGGCACACCGTCGTCGCGGGGGAGTCGCTGTGGAGCATCGCCCGCGACCACCTCGGCGACCCCACCCGCTACGCACAGATCGCAGCGCTGAACGCGCACGTCCTGGACGGGGACCCGGACCTGATCCACCCCGGCACGATCCTGACCCTGCCCGCCGCGGCAGCCCCCAGCACCACCACCACCGCGCGGCCCGGCAGGTACACCGTGCAACGCGGCGACACCCTGTCCGGGATCGCCCACGACACCCTGGGCGACGCCGGCCGCTACCGCGAGATCCTCGAGGCGTCGCGCGACACCACGCAGCCCGGCGGGGCCCACCTGGTCGACCCCGACGTCATCGACGTCGGCTGGACGCTGACCATCCCCACCCCCCGAACCTCCGGCCACGCCGCCGGCCCCACCGGTGACGCGGGCCAAGCGACACCGCCCGCCCCGGGCGCACCCGCGCAGCCGGCCCCGCCACCACCGCCGACCACGCTTCGGCGCGGCGGTGACGCGGCCCGCGCCGACACCCCACCAGCGTCCACTCGGCCCGAAGCGACCGCCCCGGCGCCGCGCACGTCCCCCACAGCGCCGGGCACCAGCCCCCACGCGGACCCCGTCGTGGCTGCCCAGGCCGGCGACGACACCGGTCAGGCCCCCGCGCCCTGGCTGGTCGCCGGGCTGACCGGCGGACCCGTCCTGGCCGGGTCCATGTGGATGCTGCTGCGCCGCCGACGCGCCGCCCAGTCCCGCCACCGCCGACCCGGCCACACCCTGCCCACCCCGCCACCGGTATTGGCCCCCGTGGAGAAGACCCTCGCCACGACCGGCCCGGCCGCCGCCGCCGGCGTCGAAATCCTCGACGACGCCCTGCGCGCCCTCGCCCGCGCCCGGACCCGCACCGGGCAGGCGATGCCCACCCTGACCGGCGTCGAGCTCGCCCCCACTGCCGTGATCGCGCACCTGGCCACCCCCGACGACCTGCCCCACCCCTGGACCGACACCGGCGGCGACGGCCGCACCTGGCAGCTGCCCCCCGACACGGACACCGACGGCCTGGGGGAGGGCGAACCGGGACAACCCGCCCCCTACCCGCTGCTGGTCACCGTCGGCACCACCGACACCGGCAACCCGTGGCTGCTCAACTTCGAAGACCTCACCGTCACTCTGACCGGGGACCCCACCAACGCCGCCGACCTGGCCCGGTACATCGCCGCCGAGATCGCCTGCAACCCCTGGTCCGCCGGCGTGACTGTGCACTGCACCGGCCCCGCCGCCGAACTCGCCCCGCTCAACCCGGACCGGATCCGCCCCCACCACGCACCACAGCAACCGCCGCACCCCAGCGGCGGGGGCGCCCCCGCCGGCGCGGAGCAGGGCGTGCACACGGTCCTGGCCGACACGGCCTTTGCGGACGCGGTCTTGGCCGACACGTTCACCGCGATCGACCGCGCCAGCGGCGAGCACCTCGACACGGTCACCGCACGAGCCCACCAGGCCGGCGAGGACACCTGGCCGGCCCGGATGCTGCTGCTCGACCCGTCCCACGCGCACACCTCAGTCGTCGGCCAGCTGCTCGACCTGGTTACCGCCCACCCGGGCAGGACCGGAACCGCCGTCGTCATCACCGGCGCCCACCCCCACCAGGCGCTGACCACTCTGGAACTGACCGCGACCGGGCGCGTCCTGGTGCAGCACGCCGGTGCGGACCTGGTCGCGGTCGGCCTCACCCGCGACGAGGCCCGCGGGTGCGCCGACCTGCTGGCCGCCGCCACCGACACCACCGATACGGCCATACCGGTGGACGACACCGCCGACCCCGGCTGGCGCGCCTTCACCGACCAGGCCGGGGCGCTGCGCGCGCAGCACACCCTGCCCCGCGACACCCCCGACCCCGACGTCGGGCAACCCGCCCAGTCCGTTCTGCCCGCCCCCGACAGCGACTACCTGCAGCAGGCCGCGACCACGAGCGCCGACCTGGCCGTGCTGGCCCCGAAGGTTTCCCCGGCCGTGCGGGATGCTCTCGCGCAGGCCGACCCCACCCTGGACGACGACGTCGCCGCCTGGTTCGCCGAGGACTGCCCCCTGCCGCGGCTGTCCCTGCTCGGCCCGGTCACCGCCCGCACCCGCGGCGCGGCCCTGACCCAACGCAAGCCGTACATGACCGAGGTCTTGGCCTACCTGGCCACCCGCCCGCACGGCGCCACCGTCGACCAGCTCGCCCACGTCATGCGCATCCAACCCGACAAGGCCCGCGACTACGTGAGCATCGTGCGGGACTGGCTGGGCACCAACCCCCGCACCGGCACCCCCCACCTGCCCCGCGCCCGCCAGGGCCCCGCCGCACGCACCGCCGGGGTCGGGGTCTACCAGGTCGTCGACATCCTCGTCGACGCCGACCTGTTCCGGCGGCTGCGCGCCCGGGGCCTGAGCCGGGGCGCCGACGGCATCACCGACCTGGAGACGGCGTTGAGCCTGGTCCGTGGCCGCCCGTTCGACCAGCGCCGCGAAGGCGGGTGGGCGTGGCTGTTCGAAGGCGACCGGCTCGACCAGCAGCTGGTCTGCGCCATCGTCGACGTCGCGCACACCCTGACCACCGCCCACCTGACCAGCGGCGACCATGCCCGCGCCCGGACCGCAGCGCAGACCGCGCTGCTCGCCGCCCCCGAGGAGGACATCCCCCGCCTAGACCTCGCCCGGGTCACCCACGCGCAAGGCCTGCACCGCCAAGCCCAACAGATCCTGCTCGAGCACGTGTATAACCGCACCGACGACGACAACGTCCCCCCCGACCTGCCCGAACGCACCGCCCAGGTCATCACCGGGCCGTGGGCCCGCGACCACTCCGCCAGCTGAACTGAGCATCCGTCGACATGCCACCCCCTCCACGTCGAGCACACACGCCCAGCAACGGGGAGCGCGGTGGTCCGCCCCCCCCGATTCCTCTGACGTCACCGGGTGTGACGCAGGGATATCGGGCACTGGGCTGGCTCGCCCGACGCCACAACGGCGAATCGATCGCGCTCATCGCGCACCGCGCCGGCGTCACCCCCGACACCGTCAAGGCCGCCACCGCCACGTACCGGCCCCTCCCCGCCCCAGCCACCAGCTGGGCCGCACCATCGCCTCCGACGCCGCCCTACAGGAGCAGGGCCGAGAGTGGGTGCGCCAGCGTCGGGCCGGACGCACCGTCACCGACATCGCCCGCGACGCCGGCGTCGCACACCAACACGGCAGCAAGGCCACGATCGAACACCGGCCCCTCCCAGCATTCACCGTCAGTGAGGCTGCCTTCAGGGGCGCACCCCGGGAGGTCTCGTCGCCCGCCTCGACCCGGGTGCTAAGCCGTAAAGCCCCTGCAAGCCACGCGGGTTGGATCTAGTTTTTCGCGCGTGGATCGGCTCGGCGCGCCGGTGTTTGACCGTCACACCGGCAGCAGGAGTCTTATTACCGGAGGGGGCGCGTCCAGCGCACCCCGGGGTGGAGGCAGTCACTTCCCGGGGTGCTGACCCGCACCCCGGGGGCAGGCCGAGGACACGGGCTGCCCGCGACTTTTCCACTCAGTGCTCCCCACGACGCGACTTCCCGGTGTGACTCTCGGAACACCGGCGGAAGCCAGCGTCGCGGGGGTGCAGCTGGGGCTCGTGAGTCCCCGCGCCTAGCCCGGCGTGCCACCCAGGGGTGCAGCACGCGAGCCGGACGCCGAGCGTGGTTGACCGAGTTCGCAGAAGCCTGTCAGCGCGCCCGAAACGGTGGCGGCACTGGAACCTGGGATCGGCGATCCTTCGCGCCCCTGCACGGCATGAAGGATCGCCGGCCCCAACCCGGCCCTGTCGCTGCCTCAACGACCGGGCCTGATCGCCGCCCGTAGTACGCCTGATTCCGCGTATGGCGGACTCGCGGTTCCCACCATTGGAGCGCACCGGAGGAGCCCGTGTGGCCGGTTTCGAGAACTCCGCGAGAACACGGGTCACCGTTGCTGCTCAGGCGTGCACCTCCGCAGTGTGATGCGGAACGGACACGCACCGGGCACCGCAGACAGGGCACGTCGACAACGCTTGAGACGTGCTGAGCCAAGTCTCGATCGTGGCCGAGAGCCAGAGCGACCGGCCGCGGGCCGTCGTGAAGTCACATTCGGGCAGCCTCCCGGTGGCTTGCCAACGCAGGACGGTCGGTTTGCTCACCCCAGCACGCCTCGCGATCGCCGAAACGTTCATGACGCCTAGCGGCAGGCGTGGCCCGCGCGCGTAGAAGGGCCCGAACGGCGCGGTACACCGGCGGACCGTCGCAGCAAGGACCCCGTATGTAGCCGCGATCTCGTCGACAGACTTCCCTGCCCTCCTTGCATCCGCCCACTCTTCGACGACCTGCGCTGACGGATAGGGGCCATGCCCGGCGGTGGCCTTGCTCACCCACTGGTGGGAGACCCCAGCGGCCGAGGCAATCGAGGTGACGGACTGTCCGCGCTGGCGCGCCTGGATCCATGCAGCTGCTCGAGCCGCCAGCAGACCCTCGGCCACCATGGTGCGGTTGTTGACGAGCTGGGTTGGCCGGGGAAACGGGCCGTATGCCCTCGTGGCTGTTATCACTGCAGACTCGGACACCCCCGCGTGCTGAGCGATGAGACCCACTGACTCGCCAGCGTGGCGCCTTGCCAGCCAGTCCAGTGATCGGTATTGCTCAGGCACGAGCCAGACCCTATGGGCGGTAACGCCCCAACGCACCTCGGCTGGCTGTTCTCCCGGAGTCCCGAACGCAACCATGGCCATGCTCGCCGGAGGCGGTAGTCGCAATCTGCGCGGCGCGTGCGGGTGGGGGCATGACACCGCCCCCGGAGCCGCAGGGGGGTGCGCCGGAGGCGGTATGTGCCAATCATCGCCCTTACGGTGCGGAAGCGCTGCCTGAGACGGGTGCCCGTTCCATGCACTCTCTCAGGCGGCGCTCAGGTGCCCGACCATGGACTGCCGAACCGACCATGCCCGCCAGAATCAATAGTCGCGTCATCGCTGAGCAGGGGGGCGCGCCCCGGGGAGGGGAACCTCAACCCGGGGCACTTGGCCCACATGCCCCCTGCGGAACAGTTGGGCCTTCGGGTGACTGTGCCACGCAGGCGGGGTCCGCTCGGTCGCGCGTGGCGGGTGGGTTTGGGCAAGTCTGGGAGCGTCCGCCAGCTGCCCCAGACCTTCGATCGCTCGCTGCGGACGTCGTGGCACGCGAGTCACAGCCAGATCTATCCCGAGCTCGGCAAGCTCGAGCGCGCCGGGCTGGTTGAGGTGGCGGCTGCGGAGCAGACGGAGCATGACCTAGGACTGACGGGTGCCGGGCGCGAGGAGCTGCGGCGTTGGCTGGTCGAGGCCGAGCCCAACCGGTCCCAGCGCAAGGAGAGCGGTGTACGACTCTTCCTCACCCCACTCCTGGACCCCATCGACCGGTGCATCGCCCAGGACCGCGACCTCCGTCACGTCCAGGTCGAGCTCGACGAACTGGAGGGCCGATGGGCCGAGGTTGAGCTGCTCGGCGAGCGGGACTCGGTGCACAGGAGATTCCACGACCAGATCGCCGCCGCCGACCGAGAGGCAGGCTTCTGACTCCTTCACCGCGGAACCGAGTGGCCGATGAGAAGGTGCTGCTCTGGGTGGAGTCGGCCTGGGGCGCGGTGCCGGCATTACTGCTGGTCCGTTTCCCCAGGCCGCTCACCGAACCCGGCGTGCGGCTCTCACCGCACCGGGCTCTCCATGGTTCCTGCCGTGGGCGTGTTGAACAATGCCCAGCGGTGAAGCGTGGCCTGCCTCTTCGATACCCCGGTGACCGGGGCGCCACCATTCGGTGGCGCATCCTTTCGGCATGACAGCATCCAACTCCCTCTCCCTGGCGGTCGAGGACTTCGCGGAACCACTGCCGCCCTTCGCCATGTGACCGGCTTTCCCGGCCTCGGACTACTACGGCGGCTCCGCCCCATCCCACGGCCGGTCAGCAGACGGTGTGCTCAGCCCCAGGCACGTCGCTGGCTGCGACGGACCCGGGCAGACCTGGGACGGTTCCCGTGTTCACTTGTTGATCGCTCGACGGAGGAGGCACCCGACTCGACCCCTGCGACATCGCCGTGGCTACCCCGCAGCACGTCACCACGGCCTCCCTTCGGTCTCGCCGACATCTCAGGGAGTTCCCCGCCTCCGTAATGAGGGAGACGGGTGCGCGTCGCGTCCGGCCCAGATCCGCCAGGTTCGAGCCGGTGCGTCTTGAAGAGGCGTAAACGTCGGTTTCTCGCGTATGCCTTTCCGCCATGCTCGCCACACCCGCGCCGTCTGGCAGTACCGACACGTCATGGCTTTGTCAGGGCCGCTTGCCACCCGATCCCGGCACCTCCCGGGGCGGGCTGCCCTCAGCTTCGCAGTCCTGCTGCGACAGAACCACGGTGCAGGTCTCTCACCTCCACTCGATCAACAAGCGCCTCACGGCGCACCGGCGAAGAGACGCAGGCATCGACGTCAGCCAGGGCGTCTAGGTTGGTGGGCATGGTGGATGTCGGTGTTGATTTCGACGATGACATTGCTCCCCGACCGGCGGACCCCAATCCGTTAGCGGGCGGGACTCTGCGTCTTGGCCATGTACTGAACGGACTTGGTCGTGAGCATGACCCGCCCATCGGACTGGCGGATGTCCACGTCATCCGCCACACCTTCATACCGGATGATCTCTACGGCTTGTCCGGCCCAGAGGACGTCACGGCAGAGCGGGTGTTTGACTACACGCGCTCCCAGGACATCTCGACGCGGAAGTTCCCCGCGGCGCCAGAGCGGTATTGGGTCGCGTTCATCGCCGATGGACAGCGTCGCGCCCGCCTCTTTGGTTCGTTCGAGAACCGTGGCGAACTGGTGGATAAGCGCACCGAAACGGTGCGCTACTTCGACCTTCGCCCGAGCTCCTTTCTTGAGTCTCTGGCGGACCGGCTCGTGGTGGAGTGGTCAAGCCCTCGGAACTGGCATCGTCGTGCTACCAGCGCGGCTGATCTTCCCGTTCTTGAGATCGCCGACCGGGACAAGGTGCCGTTCCCGGGGTTCGACCGCGTGGAACTGCCCTATAGGCAACTCCAAGACATGGTCACCGACGCTCGGTACGCCGACTGGCGGGCTGCGTTGTCCGAGGTTCAGGGCATCTACTTGATCACCGATGCCACCAACGGCAAGCAGTACGTCGGCAAGGCCGACGGAGCGGAGCGCATCTTTGGCCGGTGGGCGAGCTATGCACGGGATGGTCACGGCGGCAACGTCGCACTCCGAGAGCTCGCCTTCGTCAGCGCCGGGGGCGGCCCGGCCGCCCGGACCAACCATGCCCGGCACTTCGTCTTCAGCATCCTGCGTGTCTTCGGACCCAGCACCTCATCTTCCGAGGTCGACGCCGCTGAGTCCCATTACAAGCGCGCTCTCATGACACGTGAGTTCGGGCTCAACAGGAACTGACCCGGAGTTGGAGGAGCGTTGGCATCGCATCGGAGTGGGGCCCCCGCGGCGAAGAGACGCACCGCCTTTCGAGCGCGATTGCCGCCTAGTGTTCGAAGAGAAGTGGGCCCAGTTGGACTGGCAGTGGCTCCTCGCGAGTGCGGGAGCAGGGGCACCACTGGGTCAGCACTCTCCGGGCTCAACTTGAACACAATCAGGATCGCCGGTGACGGCACCATCTGACGTTGCCTGCGTCCAGATGAGGGCGGCTGCGAGGAATACCCACACAGCGAGGACCTGTCCAGCGGCCTTTGGAGGGAACCCCTCACTCGTGGCCGCCCGGGCTCCGGCCAAGGCGCGCAAGTCGGTCATCCCAGCGACGAAGAGGACTGGGGCGGACGCAATGTCGATCGGCGCCCATGTTTGCCGATCCATGTAGAACGGAGCGATCGGATTGAAGATGATGCCGATTGCTACAAGGGCTGGAAGGCCTACGAAGAGCCACAGGAGGCGGGCATCGCGATCGTCACCATCCACTTGGTCCGATTCATCCGCGACTGCTGACACGTTGACCGATGCGCGCAGTGCGCGCGCGGCTATTAGCACCAGGTAGACCACTGCGCAGGTCACAGCCCACCGCAGAAGTGTGAAGTATGTGTATGGCCAAGGAAGGAAAGCCGCTGCGACGAGGACGGCTGAACCAACACCGGCCACACGATGGATGGGCACGGTAGAGGGTATCCATCTTCAGCAGTGCGCCGCTCTGGCACGCCGGTTGCCGACAAAGCCGATAGCGGAGCGCCCCCGCCCCGCCTCGCGGCGATGAGACCCAACGCGATCGCTGTAGGGCCGGCTCGCGGCCGCCCCCTTACATAATCTTGGTCTACGAGGCGCCGCCGCCGCCAAGGCCGCCTAGATGTACCCGGCCATCAGGTTGGTAGCAGCCGGCTGATGGGTGGTCGGCCTCCGAGTGCGCTGTGGCGGCGTTCAGTGTTGTAGTGCTCGAGCCAGGGGGCAAGGGCGGCGGCTCGCTGGTCGTTGGTGGTGAAGACGCGCCGGTAGGCCCATTCGGTGGCCAGGGTGCGGTTGAGGCGTTCGACCTTGCCGTTTTGCCAAGGGCAGTGGGGCTTGATGAACTTCTGGGTGATGCCGTGCCTCGCGCAGACTTCGCGCAGGGAGTACCGGTAGGCCCAGGCGTTGTCGGTCATCAACCGGTCGATCCGAGTGATGCCGTGCCCGGCGAAGTAGGCGATGGCCCGTTCGAGGAACGCGGCGCAGCTCACGCCCTTCTCGTCGGGCAGGACCTCGCTGTAGGCCAGGCGTGAGTGGTCATCGACCAGCGAGTGGACGTAGTCGTAGCCGGGCCCGTCGACGCGGTCGCGTGGGATGCCGCGGCCGTGCACGCGCCACCCGCCTCCGGCAGGGATTCGGCCGATCTTCTTGACGTCCATGTGGACCAGCTCCCCGGGCCGCTCCCGCTCGTAGCGCAACGCTGTCTGTTTCGAGGAGCGGATCACCTCGCCGGTGATCGGGTCGCACTCGCTCAGATACGGCACGCCGTGGCGGCGCAGGATCCGTGAGACCGTCCGCGCGGGCACACCGACCCGTGGGCCGAGCACGTCAGGGCCCTCACGGTGCTCGACCCGAGCAGCCAGGACCTTCGCCTCGATCTCGTCGCTGGTGCGGTTAGGCATGGTGTGAGGGCGCGAGGAGCGGGTCACCAGACCGGCCTCGCCCTCAAGGTCGTACCGCTCGATCCAGGTCTTCACGCACTTACGGGACACGCCCATCGCCGCGGCGATGTGGGCTTGGGGCCAGCCGCCCTGGTGGCGTTGGACGATCAGTCGGCGACCGTGAACAGTCAGCCGGGCACTACCGTGGGACACGAGAACCTCCGGGTGGAAAATGGGCACGGCACACTCCTTCCACCTCGATAGAGCCATTGTCGTCACGGTCGAAGGGCTTTCGGAATAGGCATTTCTGGTCATGTGTCGTCGTCGTTCCGTCGGCAGGGTGGTCTTGCGCAGCAATCATCCAGGTCCGATCCCACGGATCGGCGTCCGACACCGTTCGAGGAGCTCATCATGCGCCATGCCCATACCGTCGCCGTCGCCGTCTGCCTGACCGCGCTTGTCATGCCCGCCACCGCCGAAGCAGCCGTCACGGCGTCCACCTCATGCCGTCATCAGGCGCGGCTGCTGGCCGCCGGCCTTTCTGGCAGCTCCGGTAGCACCGTCGGCCCCGACGGCGCCCTCTACGTCGCTGAAGGTGGGGCCGGTCGAATCTCTCGGGTCGACCGAAAGACCGGGCGGACCAGCGTATTCGCAACCGGGCTTCCGGCCCGGGCGATCCCGGGGCTGGGGGGCGTCATTGACGTCGCCTTCATCGGTGGCACCGCCTACGCGCTGGTGACCCTGGTCAGCCCCGATGTGGGTGGCACCGCCGTCGACGGAATCTACCGGGTAGACGGTGCGGGTTCCTTCACGGTGGTGGCCGACCTCGGCCAGTGGTCGCTGGCGCACCCGCCGGCGACCGCATACTTCGTACCGACCGGGTTGCAGTTCGCCCTGCAGGCCTACCACGGCGGCTTCCTGGTCACCGACGGGCACCACAACCGGGTGCTGCAGGTGACGCTCGCCGGCGGCATCTCACAGGTCGCCACCCTCGACAACGTCGTCCCGACCGGGCTGGACGTTCGGGGCAGGTCCGTGGTGTTGGCCGAGGCCGGCCCGGTTCCGCACCTGCCGCAGGACGGTGCCGTCGTCTCGCTCACGACAAGGACCGGCGCGGTGCGGCCGGTCGCCTCGGGCGCCCCGTTGCTCGTCGACGTCGAGTTCGGGCCGGACGGGCATCTCTTCGCGCTGTCCCAGGGTCACTTCACCCCTGGCGGAGACCCTGGCTCGCCGGCGGACCCCGGCACCGGCTCGCTGGAGCGGGTCACCGCCGGCCGCGGAATGGCGGCGATCACCACCGGGCTGAACCAGCCGACCTCGCTCGAGATCGTCGGCAGCACGGCCTATGTCATCACCCTCGACGGCAAGGTCTGGCGGATCGACGACATCGCCTGAGCCCTGGCTTCGTCAGGTGGCCAATGCGGCGACGTGGGCGGCCAGCCAGCCCTGGGCGATCGCTTCACGCAGCAACCCGCTGGCGACCAGGCGGGCCAGCGCCGCCGACACCGGGGATGGCAAGAACAACCAGGCGTGCGCTCCCGCCCCAGACCGTGACAGCTCCAAGGCGACCGGCGCCCCGCCCGCCCGAGCCGCCTTCAGGTACGCCAGCCCGTCCAGCATCGCCAACGGCCCGTCGAAGTCCGCGGCCACCGACTTCGGAAGCCGACGCCTTCAGGCCCGGCCGCCTCCGGCTGCACCGGGCAGGTCACGTTAGGCACTGCCACGCCAGCGAAGGCGGCGCAGGAGTCCCCGTTCGTCTGCGCCAAACCTGACCGCTGCTAACCCCGGACTAGCCTCGATCTGTGTCCGCGAAGTCCGACCGACAAGCCGCGCGCCAGGCTGTGGCGGCGTACCACGAGACCCAGCTGGCTGCTTTGGAGGAGCACGTGGGGTCAGCGATCGACCGCTTTCGTGGGGGCGAGCTGGATGCGTTCGAGGTCGACCAGGTCCTATTCCAGTACTCGCGGCCAGCGAAAGAACTCTGGAAGTTCTGCAACTTTGGCGACATCGAACTGGCCGCCATCATCGTGCGCGAGTGGCCGACCATCGACTGGTGGGAGCGCGGAGCCCCAAGGAAGCGTTGATGCCGAGCGCGGAGGTATCTCTCAGTCCACCACGGCACCCACCACCGCGTCCGGGCGCTGCGCCAGCAGACCCTCAACACCGCCTACGCGGCCCACCCCGAACGGTTCGGCCACCGCCGACCCCAGCCCCCCAAGATCCCCACCGAGGCCTGGATCAACCAGCCCTCACGAGAAGCGCTCATACAAAGCGCGTAACCCCCGCCTGTCTCATCCGACTTGACACGTTCCGACCTCCGAAGGCCGCCATAGGCCAAATAGCGCACCCACCACGAAGTGCGCTCGGTACATGGCGCGACCCCGCTCCGTGGTGTTCGCGGAAGGGGAGCTGCCGCACTTGGCTGACATCTTGAGATGTCACCAATAAATGATCAGTCCCCTGCGGCACACCGCCGCAATGAACCTCCTCGCTGGCGGCGTCGACCCTACAGCTGGATGCCACGGGTCAGGGCACCGTCGACGACGAGGTTGGTGCCGCTGATCCGGCTTGCGACAGGGCTGGCCAGGAACACCACCGGTGCTGCGATCTCCTGGGGCGTGCCCATGTGGCCGGTGGGGTTGAGGCCAACTGCAGTGTTGAAGAAGTCCGGGTCTGCGCCCTCGATGCTTTCCCAGACACCGCCCGGGAAGTAGGTGTTGCCGGGTGAGACGGTGTTGGCGCGGATTCCCTGCGGTGCCAGCTGCATCGCCAGGCCGTGGATGTAGCCGATGATCGCGGTCTTTGCGGTCCCGTAGGGGCCCGACGCGAAGTCGGACTCGCGTCCGGACACGCTGGAGATCGCGATGATTGAGGCGGCCTGGCTCTGTTCCAGATGCGGCATCGCCGCTTTGACCAGCCGGACGGTGTGCATCACGTCGACGTTGAGGCTGAGCTCCCAGTTCTCGTCCGTGTCCGGGATCGCCAGCGCGCTGACGTTGGCCACCACGGCATCAAGGCCGCCGAAGGTGTCAGCAGACTGGTCTACCCACGCGGCCAGTGCGGCCGGGTCGGCGACGTCGACCGTGGAGCCGGTGACGTTGCCGCGCTCGCTCAACGACTCCTGGGTGGCTGCCACCTCCTCGGAGTTGCGGGCGCAGAAACCCACCACCGCTCCCTCGTCCAGGAAGGCCTCGACGACAGCGCGGCCGATGCCGCGGGTGCCGCCGGTGACCAGGACACGGGTTCCGTTGAGCTGCAGATCCATGGGTGCTGCCTTTCGTGGATGGGGTCGTTGTCGCTCAGAGCGTCATGAGGGAACGGGCGCGAGCGCGCATCTCTGCGTGGATGCCTCCGAAGGCCTCCGCGGGGGGAAGCATGCGCTTGTCCGCCTTGACCACCACGCTGTAGTTGGCGTCGACGACGTTGGCGACCGGAACCTGCGTGATCTGCGAGCACAGCTGGTAGGCGTCCATCACGTGCAGGCCGCACAGTTGGCTCACCCAGTGCACGAGCTCGGCGTTGCCGATTCGCCAGGAGTCCTCCATTGGCCGGCTTGACCCGATCGCCATGAAATGGGTGTCGGTCTCGATCCGCGGCCAGCCGGGGGCGTTGCCCTTGACGAGGTCGACGATCAGGGTGGTGGTCATCGCCCCCTCCACGGCGGTGCCGCAAGCCTCGCCCTCACCCTGGCGGTAGTGGCCGTCGCCTACCGAGAACATCGCGCCTTCGACATTGACCCCTAGATATGCGGTGGCGCCGGCGCGCATCTCGGGGGTGTCCATGTTGCCGCCGAACCGGTCGGGCACCAGCGAGGAACGCACCTCGCCTCCGGCCGGCGCGACGCCCACGGTGCCGAGCATCGGTTCTACGGGGAGCTCGACGCGGTGGTCGCTGTGCCGGGCTGTGAAGGCAACGGTGTTGCGGTCGCGGTCGAGCTCATAGATCCAGGTCGTGTCCGGCAGCGCCGGCTGGAGGTTGACGGTGCGGTCGGTGCCGGTCATCCCCCCGAAGAACGGGATCGCTGCTGAGGCGGCCCAGTCGCGGGCGGGTACGAGGTCGACGAGGTGGAGCACGAGGGTGTCGCCGGGCTCGGCGCCCTCGACGTAGAAGGGGCCAGTCTGCGGGTTGACGAACCGCAGGTCGACCTTCGCGCTGGACAGGTCCTCGACGCTGCGCAGCGCCCCACCGAACGCGTCGTCAGACCACAGCCGCAGCGCCGTGCCAGGGCTGATCCTCATGTGAGGAGCGACGCCACCGAACGTGTAGACGTACTGCTCGCGGGTGGGGGTGAACTCGATCATCTCCATCCTCGGCAAACTACCTCAGTCCTGGCGCAGGCGAACATGGTCACGACCCAGGTCGGATACCCGCGAGACGCCGAGCAAGGCAAGGGTGGAGGTGACCTCCTGTTGCAGGATTTGCGCGGCGCGCGCTACCCCGCGTTCGCCACCTGCCATCAACCCGTAGAGGTAGGCGCGGCCGACGAGCGCGGCCCTGGCCCCGAGGGCGACGGCGGCAACGATGTCGCTCCCGGAAAGGATGCCACCATCGACGTAGACCTCCGCCTTGTCGCCGACGGCGTCCACGACCGACGGCAAGACCTCCAGTGGGACCGGCGCCCGGTCCAACTGGCGTCCCCCGTGGTTGGACACCACCAACGCGTCGGCACCTGCGTCGACCACCGCCCTCGCGTCGGCGACGCTTAGGATTCCCTTGACAACCAACGGTCCGTCCCACGCCTCCCGCAGCCAGCTCAGGTCAGCCATCGAGGCCGCCGGATCGAACATCGTGCCCACCAGCTCGGCGACAGTTCCCTCAAAACGGTGCAGCGAGGCGAACTCGAGCGGCTCCGTGGTGAACAGATCCCACCACCACGCCGGGTGCGAAGACCCCTCCGCGAGGGTCCTTCAGTGAGAGCGTGGGCGGAATCGTCAAGCCATTGCGTACGTCACGCAGACGCGGGCCGGCCACGGGCGTGTCGACGGTGAGAACGAGCGCCTCGTAGCCCGCGGCCTGCGCCCGCACGACGAAGTCGCGGCTGGCCTCGCGGTCACGCCAGAGGTAGAGCTGGAACCATCGACGCGCGTCGGGAGCGGCGGCGGCGAGCTGCTCGATCGACGTCGTACCCATCGTCGACAGCGCGTATGGGATACCCATCAGCGCAGCTACGCGACCGACCGCAGATTCGCCTTCGGTGTGCATCATCCGGGTGAACCCGGTGGGGGCGAAGGCCCACGGCGCCGCGGACGGCTTGCCGAGGATCGTCGTCGACGTGTCCACCCCGGAGACGTCCTGCAGGACCCGTGGTGAGAACTCGACACGCGAGTAGGCCTCCCGAGAGCGCGACAGGCTCAACTCCTCGCCGGCGGCACCGTCGGTGTAGTCGAAGACCGCGCGCGGGGCGCGCCGCCGGGCCAGCCGACGCAGGTCTGCGATGGAGGCCGCCCGGGCCAGCCGCCGGTCCGTGGCGTGCAGCGGGACCCGCGCGGGACGCAGGACCTCCTGCAGCTCGGACCACCGAGGGCGACGGCGGGTTGTCATCCAGCCGTTCTACACGATCCGCGACCTTCCCCGCGTCGGCGGACGCGGAAGCAGCGGTTCGAGCAGCGCCCACTGGCGTGGTGCCCCTGGCGCCCCGAGAAGACACATCGGCGCCAACGCGAGACCGGGCAACGTTGGCGCGCAGTGACCACAGCCGAGCGGATCGATGTCGCATCCATGTGGGCGTTTTGACGTGGCTCGTAGAGCGGCCCGTCTGGGGCGTCCGCTCGGCGGGGTTCTAGGCCTGAGCCGGCTGGCTGCGTGGCCGGCCCTGAGATCCGCGGTGCAAGGTCGTTCACTCTTGGCGCCGTTGACATCTCCGAGATGGCCGCCCCTATCGGCCCCGGCCACCCCTCAGGCCCTGGATGGTGGTGATTCGGGGCTGAGCACAAGAAATTCTTGAACTTTCCTGGGGACGTTGCGTTTGCGCAGGTCAGGGCTTTGTCCCCCCCGGCGAGGGGAGGGGGGGACGTTTGCGATTCACGTACCCGGGGATACGTCCGGGGACGAATCCGGGGACGTTGGTTTGTCAGGTTCTCCGCCGTGAGTACACGGCGGAAGGACTTGGAGATGAGCGTTTCACAGCAGCTGGGATTGGATGGACCTGGCGGGGGTCTGCCCGCGCAGGCCCACCGGTGGTGGGCGACGGGTGCGCGTGACTACCCCGGGTTGGCGGTGGTGTCGGACCTGGCCGAGCTGCCGGGGTGGCTGGCCGCCGCGGCACCAGCGGCGCGGGACGAGGTGCTCGGTGTCCTGTCCGGTGCGGCCGCCGCTGACGAC
>CAVVFK010000001.1:0-165908 GCA_963747435.1 uncultured Actinomycetota bacterium | reverse complement strand
ACCGCCAGAGCCTTGTGGCCGGCATAGGCTGGTGGTGTCCACCGAGGCGTAGGCCGTGACGACCGGGGGGCGGTTCTCCGCCGATCATCTCGAAGGTGCGCGGCTCATGACGGTGTTGTTGGGGTGGAGTGGCCGTTCGCGGACTACGCGGACCGGTTGCTCGACTACATGCTCGCCCACCCCGAGCACACATCAGTGCCGATGACCTGACCAGGTCACGACCACCACGCACGAGGAGACGCCATGACCGGCACCCGATCCCACCTGGTCGTCAACATCAGCCTCGCCGGCGCGCAGCGCGACTACGACGAGTACGTCACCTTCCTGCACCACGATTTCCACCTGGTGCGACGCGGCACCGACGGTGACGTCGAGGCGGCCATGAGGCTGGTGCGGTCGTGGTCGCGGGAGGCTGACGCCCTCGCAGTCACCGGACTGCGCGAGGCGCGCGCCGCCGGACTGTACGACGGCGACCTGGACGCCGTCGAGCGGGTGAAGGCGGCGGGCGAGGACGTTCCGCTGACCGACGGTCACGAGCTGCGCGACGTCCTGCAGGAGTGGGCGATCCGTCACGTGCAGACCGAGATGCCGGGGTTCTTCGCCAACGCCAGGACCGTGGTGCTCGGCGGCCTCAACCACGACCGCACCACGCGGATCCTCCGCGAGTTCACCGACAACATCGAGCACGCCGATCCGCTGCTGCGGATCGGGATCCCGACGTTGCTGGACCAGCAGCCGGTCCTGGGGCTCGCGGCGGAGGTCGGCCTGTGGCCGGTGCGGCGGTTGCCGCGACCGGTGAAGGCGCAGATCAACGCCCCCGGCCAGGCCCTCAGCCACGCCCTGGCGCGCAAGGCCGCGCGCGACGCCGACATCGTCGTGGCGACGTACGAGGAACTGATCGGCTTCGGGCTGGAGGACCTCGCCGGCAAGACGCTGGTGACATCGGCGATCTCGGAGGACCGGCTCGCCGAGCTCGCCGGCCGTGGGGTCGACATGGTGCTCGACGCGACTCCGCAGCCGTTCGACGTCACTGTCAACCCCGCGGTCCTGCAGGCGATGATGATCGCCGTCGCCGCACACGGCGGGCCGCTGACCAACGACGATCTGCTCGACATGATCGTCGAGGCCGGCCTCGAGCCGAGGGTGCTGCACCCGGGCGGACCACGGCGCAAGAGCCGCTTCGCCTTCGTCATCCACCCCCTGTCGCAGAAGTTCTTCGACGAGGTCGAGCCGCTCGGCCTCATCACGCGGCACTCACCCTCGCCCGTGGTCGACGCGGTGGAGAAGGCGCTCGCGTACATGCCGCCGTTCGTCTACACCCACGTCACCGGGATCGAGTCCCCCACGGGCGCGGAGGCCGAAGGGTGGCTCATCACGGTGGGCGGGACGCCGAAGGAGATGATGGCCCACAACCCCGAGTTCACCTACGCGCGCCTGCTGCAGGCGGCGGAGATGGCGAAGAAGCTGGGTGCGCAGGTGATGGGTCTGGGCGCGTTCACCAAGGTCGTGGGCGACGCCGGCGTCACCGTCGCCAAGAAGGCGCCGCTGCCGATCACCACCGGCAACAGCTACAGCGCGTCCGGTGCGTTGTGGGCCGCTCACGACGCGATCGAGCAGCTCGGCATCGCTGAGGTCGACGATCAGGGGCGGATCAAGGGCAAGGCGATGGTCGTCGGCGCCACCGGGGCGATCGGGTCGGTCTGTGCGCGGCTGTTGGCGCTCGCCAGCGACGAACTCTGGCTGGTGTCCCCGGAGTCGGCGAAGCTGCTCGCGCTCAAGCACGAGATCGAGCAGCAGGACCCCCGGGCCGAGATCCACGTCGCCGCCACGCCCGAGGGCCACCTGGAGCACATGGACGTCATCGTCACTGCCACCTCCGGTGCCGGCAAGCGAGTGCTCGACATCATGGCCGTCAAGCCCGGCTGCGTGATCACCGACGTGGCGCGGCCGCTGGACCTCTCCGCGGAGGACGTGGCCAAGCGGCCCGACGTGCTCGTGGTGGAGTCCGGCGAGATCGAGCTGCCGGGGAGCGTGCAGATGCGTGACATAGGCCTGCCCCCGGGGGTCGTCTACGCCTGCATGGCCGAGACCGTGGTGCTCGCGCTCGAAGGTCGCTACGAGACCTTCACGATCGGACGCAACATCGAGTGGGAGAAGGTCAAGGAGATCTACCGGCTCGGGCTTCGGCACGGCATGAAGCTCGCCACCATCTCCGGCGTCAACGGAGTCTTCACCCCCGACGACATCGCCCGCGTCCGCGAGCTCGCCCTGGAGCGTCGAGCCGAGCTAGCGAGCGCGTGATCCCCATGCGCCGCTCGACCTGGTGACGTCTGCTCGCCGCCATACGGCGCGGTCTCGCGGATGCGAGTAGATCTCGTCACGGATGTCGACCAGCACGTCGCCGGGCCCGCGGTCGGCCGGGAGATCTCCGTTCAGTCGGACGCGGTGACCGGTACGAACGTGTGGCGGCGTTGATCGGCGCGAAGCTGTGCACCGGCCCCGCGAGCTCGACAGCGAGAGCCACCGCTCCATCTTGCCTCCCGGGGAAGGGGCTCAGGCGTCGATGCTGCTCATGTCGCCGTAGCGCTCCCCCCGGACGGCCTCGCGCGGCACCGCGCGGTCCAGGTCGGCGAGGTCCTCGGCGCTCAGCTCGACCTCGAGGGCGCCGGCGTTCTCCTCGAGTCGCGAGACCTTGCGCGTGCCCGGGATGGGCACCACGTCCTCGCCCTGGGCGAGCACCCAGGCGAGCGCGAGCTGGCCGGGCGAGCAGCCCTTGCGGTTGGCGATGTCGGTGACCGCCCGCACCAGCGACAGGTTCGCGTCGAGCGCCTCGCCGTGGAACCGCGGGAAGTACTCCGAGCGGCGGGAGTCACCCTGCTCGAGGGAGTCGGGCGAGGTGATGGCTCCGGTCAGCAGCCCCCGCCCCAGCGGCGAGTAGGGCACCAGGCCGATGCCGAGCTCGCGCAGCGTCGGCGCGATGTCGTCCTCGAGGTCGCGGGTGAACAGCGAGTACTCGGTCTGCAGAGCGGTGATCGGGTGCACCGCGTGGGCGCGGCGGATCGTCTCGGGGGACGCCTCCGACAACCCCAGGTGGGCCACCTTGCCGGCCTCGACCAGCTCCTTCATCGCTCCGACCGTCTCCTCGATCGGCACCTGCTTGTCGACGCGGTGCTGGTAGTAGAGGTCGATCCGGTCCACCCCGAGCCGACGCAACGAGGCGTCGCACGCCCGGTGGACGTAGTCGGGTCGGCCGTTGATGCCCAGCCGCTCGCCGTTCTCGCCTCGCTCGTTGCCGAACTTGGTGGCCAGCTGCACCTCGTCGCGTCGGCCCTTGACGGCCCGTCCGACGAGCTCCTCGTTCACGAACGGGCCGTACATGTCGGCGGTGTCGAGGAAGGTGACGCCGAGGTCGAGCGCGCGCGCGATCGTCGCCTGGCCGCCGTCCTCGTCGGCGCTTCCGTAGAACTCGCTCATCCCCATGCAGCCCAGGCCGAGGGCCGAGACGGTCAGGGGCGACTGTGAGCCGAGGGTGCGGGTGCTGACTGTGCTCATGGGACCCACTCCACCACCGCCGGCCAAACCCGGCCGTCCGGGTCGAGCTCGCCCGCTGAGACGGGGTCGCTGTCCCTGGTGCCCGGGACGGCGCTCGCGCGAGTGTGGTGCCACTCGCCGCGACGGGGTCCTCCCCAGGGTGGACCTGGCGCGAGGAGAAGTCGTTCCCAGGAGTGATGCCCCAGCAGGTCCACGTGCGGTCTGCTGGACACCACAGGCACGACGAGCAGGGGAGCGGCGGCCGCCCCTGCAAGGCGGCTGCAAGCCCCCGTCAGTGCCGGCGGGGGACGGTGTGGTCGTCAGGGGAGACCGGGAGAGAGACGGAGCAGGGGTGGAGACGATGAGGTTCAACGGAGAGCGCGGCCTGGCGGCGCCGATCGACATCGTGTGGCAGGGCCTGCACGACCACGCGGTCCTGGCGCAGGTCGTGCCCGGTTGTGCCCGGATGACGCCCCTGGGTCAGCACCGCTACTCGGCGGTCCTGGAGGCCCGCGTCGGCCGGATCGCGGACACCTACCGCGGTCGGTTCGCGGTGACCGACGTCCAGCCGGGGACCGAGCTCCGGGTCCGCGTCGCCGCGCGCGGGCGCTGCGGTGAGCTCGAGGTCGACCTCTACGTCACCCTCCACGAGGGCGCGGCGCCTGGCACCACCAGGCTTCGCTACGACGCGGAGGCCCGGGTGTCAGGGCTGGTCTCGCGGCTGGGATCGCGGGCGCTGGGCCTGGCGGGATCGCACTTCACCGGGAGCTTCTTCACCGCCCTGGAGCGTCACCTCCGGCGCACCCGGGTGCGGGCCCACGCCTGAGCAGGCTGCGGCACGGCAGGGTGCCCCAGGTCGAGGGACCTCTGGCGTCAGTTCATGTGCCGTACGTCTCACTGCCGCCTGAGCGCCCGCAACCAGGCGGTCACCGTTCACCTCCCGTTCACCTGCCTCGTCCGACCCCTTCACCTCGGTTCCCTAGGTTCCTGGACATGGCCGCAACTGCGACCACGACCTGTCCAGGAACAGATGGAGAACTTACGTGAAGCGCACGACCTTGCGACGCGCCGCCGGCCCGGCCGCCGTGCTCGCGCTCGGCATCGCCCTGACCGGTTGCGGAGCCAGCAACGAGCCCGACAGTGGCAGCGGTGCTGAGGGCGGCAGCGACCTCTCCGGCAAGCTCAATGCCGGTGGCGCCAGCTCGCAGGAAGCGGCTCAGACCGCCTGGCGAGCCGGCTTCCAGCAGGCCAACCCCGACGTGACCGTCAACTACGACCCCGTCGGATCGGGTGGCGGCCGCGAGGGCTTCATCTCCGGTGGCTACGACTTCGCCGGCTCCGACAGCTACCTCACCAATGACGAGGGCGAGCTCGACAAGGCGACCGAGCGCTGCGGCGAGGCGCCGATCGAGGTCCCCGCGTACATCTCACCGATCGCGGTGATCTACAACCTCGAGGGCGTCGACGAGCTCAACCTCTCGCCCGACACGATCGCCGGGATCTTCTCCGGCAAGATCAGCTCCTGGGACGACGACGCCATCGCCGAGGACAACCCCGACGCGGACCTGCCCGCCGAGAGCATCAACGCGGTGCACCGCTCCGACGAGTCCGGCACCACGGGCAACTTCACCAACTACCTGGACCAGGTGGCTGGTGAGACCTGGGGCGCCGGCGAGCTCGAGATCTGGCCGAAGAAGTTCGGCGGCGAGGGCGGCAACGGCACCTCTGGCGTGGTCTCCGCGGTCAAGAACTCGGTGAACTCCATCGGGTACGCCGACGCCAGCCAGGCCGGTGACCTCGGTGTGGCCAACGTCGGTGTCGGCGAGGAGTTCGTCGCCCCCAACCCCGAGGCCGCGGCCAAGATCTTCGAGGTCTCCGAGCGCGTCTCCGACGCCGCCGAGACCCAGATGGTCTACGACCTCGACTACAACACCGAGGAGTCCGGGGTCTACCCGATTGTCCTGACTTCCTACCTGCTCGCGTGTCCCTCGTACGAGGACGACGCCCCCGCCGACCTGGTGAAGGCGTACGTTTCCTACGTGATCAGCGAGGAGGGCCAGCAGGCGGCGGCCGACAACGCCGGCTCCGCACCGCTGACCGACTCGGTGCGCAGTGACGCCGAGGCGATCGTGGAGCAGATCAGCGCCGGCTGAGCGGCACGTGCGAACGGGCGGGTCCGTGTCCCTCTACGAGAGGCGCGGACCCGCCTGCACACCCGCAACCTGACCCACCATCGACGAGTCCAAGGAGCAGCAGGTGGCAAGCACGCAGGAGGCGCCCGCACCGGTGGTGCGACGCCGCGGCGATGTCGTCTTCTCGGCACTGGCCCGTGCAGCCGGCATCACGATCCTCGTCGCGCTCGCGGCCGTGGCCATCTTCCTCACCCTCGAGGGGGCGCCCGCGATCACCGCCCCGCCCTCGGCGATGGAGGGCAAGGACGGGATCCTGCTCTACGTCTGGCCACTGCTCTACGGCACGCTGCTGGCGGCGATCCTGGCGATGGCGATCGCAGCTCCGCTCGCCGTGGGGGTGGCGCTGGTCATCTCCCACTACGCCCCCAGACCGATCTCCAAGGCGCTCAGCTCGCTGATCGACCTGCTCGCCGCCGTGCCGTCGGTCGTGTACGGACTGTGGGGCATCGACTTCCTGGCCCCGAACATCATCCCGCTGTACCGGTGGCTGCAGGACAACCTCGGGTTCCTGCCCTTCTTCGAGGGGCCGGCGAACTCAGGTCGGACCATCCTGACTGCGGGGATCGTCCTGGCGATCATGGCGCTGCCGATCATCACCGCGATCATGCGGGAGGTCTTCGCCCAGACCCCTCGGCTGCACCAGGAGGCTGCGCTGGCGCTCGGGGCCACACGCTGGGAGATGATCAGGATGACCGTCTTCCCCTACAGCCGCTCCGGGATGGTCTCGGCGACGATGCTGGGGCTCGGACGAGCTCTGGGCGAGACGATGGCGGTGGCGCTGGTGCTCTCCGCCTCCGGTGTGGTCACCGTCAACCTGATCTCTGTCACCAACCCCTCGACCATCGCGGCGAACATCGCCCTGCGCTTCGGTGAGGCGTCGGGCCTGAAGATCGACGTGCTGATCTTCAGCGGCCTGGTGCTCTTCCTGCTCACCTTCGCCGTGAACTTCCTGGGCCGCGCCATCGCCGGCCGTGGCGTGAAGGGAGAGCGCTGAGATGTCGACCCAGGCCCCGGACCGACCCGCCGACTCCCACCTCGACCGTCCGCTGACCCACCCGGTGCTGCCCCGGTGGGCGCCGGGTCTCGTCGCGGTGCTCGCCCTGGCCGGCGGTGCGCTGCTGACGCTGATCACCGGCTGGGGAGTCGTGGCCGCGACCACGATCGCCGTCGTGATCTTCGCGCTCGCCTGGCCGCTGTGGACGCTCCTCGTCGAGGGGCCGCGCAGCGCGACGGACCGGATGGTCACGACCGCGGTGTGGGCGGCGTTCGGGCTGGCCATGATCCCGCTGGTCTCCCTGTCCTACACCGTGATCGTCAACGGCGTCAGCGTGCTCTCCGCGGAGTTCTTCACCGCCTCGATGCAGAACGTCATCGGTGAGGGCGGCGGCATCTACCACGCGATCTGGGGCTCCCTGATCGTGACTGCGATCGCCGCCGTCATGTCGGTGCCGATCGGCATCATGGCCGCGGTCTACCTCGTCGAGTACGGCGAGAACGGTCGGCTCGCGCGCTGGATCACCTTCCTGGTCGACGTGATGACCGGGATCCCCTCGATCGTGGCCGGCCTCTTCGCCTACGCGCTCTTCGTGCTGATCTTCGGCCCCGGTGTGCGGATGGGCTTCGGCGGCTCCGTGGCGCTCTCGATCCTGATGATCCCGATCGTGGTCCGCTCCACCGAGGAGATGCTGAAGCTGGTGCCCGACGAGCTGCGTGAGGCGGCCTACGCGCTGGGCGTCTCGCGCTGGCGAACGATCGTGCGCGTGGTCATCCCTACGGCGCTGGCCGGGATCGTGACCGGGGTGACGCTGGCGATCGCGCGGGTCTTCGGCGAGACGGCTCCGCTGCTGGTGATCGCCGGCGACACCGACTCGGTGAACTTCAACCCCTTCGACGGGCGGATGGCCACGCTGCCCGTCTACGCCTTCTACAGCTACACCCAGCCGGGCGTTCCGCCGGAGTACGGACAGGCGAGGGCCTGGGGTGCTGCACTGGTACTCATCACCATCGTGATGCTGCTCAACCTGATCGCCCGCGCCATCGGTCGGCGCTTCGCCCCCAAGACCGGTCGCTGACCACGACGAGTCCCCGAGAGACCAGAGGACACAGGACAAGGACCATGGCCAAGAGCATCGAGATCTCAGACCTCGACATCTACTACGGCGACTTCAAGGCCGTCGAGGGCGTGACGCTCACCATCCCGGCGAGGTCCGTCACCGCGCTGATCGGACCGTCGGGATGCGGGAAGTCGACCTTCATCCGCACGCTGAACCGGATGCACGAGGTGATCCCGGGCGCCCGGGTGGACGGGAAGATCGTCATCGACGGCCAGAACATGTACGACCCGGACGTGGACCCCGTGCAGGTACGCCGCCAGGTCGGCATGGTCTTCCAGCGGCCCAACCCGTTCCCGACGATGTCGATCTACGACAACGTGCTGGCGGGCAACCGGCTCAACAGCAAGCGGATGTCGAAGCAGACCGCCGACGACCTCGTGGAGAAGGCGCTGCGCGGAGCGAACCTCTGGAAGGAGGTCGACGACCGGTTGGACAAGCCGGGCAGCTCGCTCTCCGGCGGACAGCAGCAGCGGCTCTGCATCGCCCGAGCGATCGCGGTCCAGCCGCAGGTCCTCCTGATGGACGAGCCGTGCTCGGCGCTCGACCCGATCTCCACCGCCGCGATCGAGGACCTGATCCACGACCTGAAGTCCGACTACACGATCGTGATCGTGACCCACAACATGCAGCAGGCGGCCCGGGTCTCGGAGGACACCGGCTTCTTCAACCTCAAGGGAGCGGGCCAGCCAGGGCGACTCGTGGAGTTCAACCCCACCAAGAAGGTCTTCTCCAACCCCGACCACCCCGACACCGAGGCCTATGTCTCGGGTCGCTTCGGCTGAGCGGCGCCGACACCTGCACATGCACGAGGGCCAGCCCCCGAGATGATCGGGACCGGCCCTCGTGTGTCTGTGACGGCTCCTCGCCGCATGCTTCACTCCACGCGGCGCTCCTCGACCACGGTGGACCGCGCGCGGCGGTTGGCGATCATGCCGAGCACGATGCCGGCGATACCTGCGAGAAGCAGGATCAGCCCGAGCGTGTAGTCCTCCACGAACGGCAGATCGACGTTGATCACGCCCATGAGGAAAATCAGTCCGAGCACGACGAGGAAGATGCCGACTCCCAGTCCCATGACAGCTCCTTGGTCTCCCTAGACGCGTCGTGCCGACTCCCGGCACGACGACAGGTCGCCGCAGCGACGAGTTGTCCGAAGTGTTCCCCAGCGAGGGGTTGACTAATCCGGGGCGTCCTGGAGCCGGTGTGAGCCGAGCGGTCAGCCGATCTCGACGCCGCAGCTGACCAGCACCGGGCGCGGGCCCTGCGGCACGCCGGGCACGGCCACCTGCTCGCCCGCTCCGTCCAGGACCTGGGTCTCCAGCTTCAGGGCGCTGGTGGCGGGGACCGAGGCCAGCCAGCTCTGCAGGTGCACGAAGCCGCCTTGCCGGGCTGCGCCGAACCAGGGCCCGGCGACGCCGTCGACCCAGAAGCGGGTGCGGGCCGACTCGACCTCGTCGGTCGCCGCCAACCAGTGGTTGGTGCGCACCCGTACGGACTGTGCGCCGTCAGGGCCCACACAGCTCCAGTCGCGGCGGCTGTTGGTGAGGGTCACTGCGGGCTGGGCGTCGGTCGGGCTGGGTAGCGGGAGCACGGCTGGGCGCTCCTCGCCGAACATGTCGCACAGCATCAGCTTGCCCTCGGCGTTGCGCAGGACGAAGCTGCCCGTCGGATCGGTCGCGGTGAGCTGCCGCTGGCCGTAGAGCACCTCGACCCCGGCCGGGTCGCCCCCGATGAACCCGGTGGTCGCGCACGAGGCGAGCGCCGCGGTCTTGTCCAAGGCCCCGAGGTCCAAGGTGATGTCGTCCAGATCGAGCCCCAGGACACCGGAGGAGGCCGGACCGAGCTGCTGGTCGGCGTCGGGGTCCGCGGTGAGCGCCGAGACGGCGACGACACCGCCCACGAGCGTCGCGAGCGTCGCTGTCGAGGCGACCAGCCAACCGGCACGCTTGGGCATCTCCACGTCCTCTCGCCGGCTCCGAGGTCGAGCCTGGCACCCCGGCCGGCCCCCTCGCCGGCCCCTGGTATCCACGGTAGGCAGTGACCGGCCCCTGGTCACGCGGGACTGGACGAATCCGGACATATTGCTGACGAGAGGGGTCCAAGGCCTGCCGGCGCGGGACCTAGGGCCCAACACCGACCTCGGACCGTGTCGCGAGGGCGGTGGTGCCCGCCCGCTCGCGGGGTCGTGGGCGGGGTCGACGAGGGTCGCGGCGACACGTGCCGAGGGGGCGCGGTCGTGGCTAGACCTGTTGGTAATGTCAGGAGCGCTTCGGATGGCCCGCAGTCCGGTCGGCGACAAGGCTCGGCTGAGTTTGTTGGCACAGGACGACTCTGGCTCGTGAGATCTCGGGCCGGGGGACGTCAGTCCGCAGCGTGGGTCGCCGCAGCGGCGTACCCGGTCCCTGAAAGAGGAGTAGAAGAGCATGGCTCAGGGCACGGTCAAGTGGTTCAACGCCGACAAGGGTTTCGGTTTCATCGCGCAGGAGGGCGGGGGCGAGGACGTCTTCGTCCACTTCTCGGCGATCCAGATGAACGGCTACAAGGTCCTCGATGAGGACCAGCGGGTGGAGTTCGACGTCACGCAGGGCCCCAAGGGTCCACAGGCGGAGAACGTCCGCGCCGTCTGATTCACAGCGAACCGCCTAGCACGCGACCCCGGCCGACCTGGCCGGGGTCGCGTGCGTTGTGGTCCGCGGCACCTCGGCGGCCGGTTTATCGGGCATCGCCGTGGAGCATGGTGTGGCCATGGCAGCAACGGAGCACCATCCGCGGCGCCGTGGGGGCTCGAACGGCCGCGCCGGTGACGAGCTCGACGTGGCGCTGGAAGATCCCGAACAGCTCGAGGAGGTCGAGCTGCTGTCGTCGCTGATGATCGAGGCGGGGTCCTCCGCGGACCAGCTGGACCAGCACGACATCGACCGCGCGTTGGGGCTGTGACCTTCCCGGTCACAGCGAACACGCAAGCACCTTTACCCGGTGGCGTCCCAGCGGGCGGGCCGGCCCCCTACCATGAGCAGCGGTCCGTCCCACCAACGCAAGGGAGCCCTCGGTGGTCTTCAGGTTCCGGCCCTCCGACGACACGTTCTACGACCAGTTCGCACAGCTTGCGGTGCGGCTGGTCGCAGGCGCGGAGGTGCTCAACGAGGTCTTCGCGGAGGGAGCCGACCGCGAGGCCCTGGCCGAGCGGATGCGCGAGGAGGAGCACCTGGCCGACGAGGCCACCCACGACATCGTGCGCCGCGTCAACCAGACGTTCGTGACGCCGTTCGACCGTGAGGACATCTACTCCCTGGCCTCGGCGCTCGACGACGTCATGGACTACATGGAGGAGGCCGTCGACCTCGTGGTCCTCTACAACCTGAACGAGCTGCCCGCGGACGTCGCCGACCAGGCCGAGGTGCTCCAGCGCTGCGCGGCGCTGACCGCCGAGTCGATGCCGCGGCTGCGCAGCATGAAGGACCTCGACGAGTACTGGATCGAGATCAACCGGCTGGAGAACGCCGGCGACAAGACCTACCGCAAGATCCTGGCCGGCCTGTTCAACGGCGACCACGACGCCTTGGACGTGCTGAAGCTCAAGGACGTCGTCGACTCCCTGGAGGCGGCGATCGACGCCTTCGAGGTGGTCGCCAACGTGGTGGAGCAGATCGCGGTCAAGGAGTCCTGAGGGTGGAGCTCGCCATCGTGGTGGCGGTCGTCGCCGTCGCCCTCGTCTTCGACTACACCAACGGCTTCCACGATGCCGCCAACGCCATCGCAACCTCGGTCTCGACCAAGGCGCTGACCCCCCGGGTCGCGCTGGCCATGGCCGCGGTCATGAACTTCGTCGGCGCCTTCCTGGGCCAGGAGGTCGCCAACACGGTGGGCAAGGTGATCACCCTGCCCCAGAGCACGCACGGCCTCACCGTGGTGATGGCGGGCCTGCTGGGCGCGATCTCGTGGAACCTGCTCACCTGGTACTACGGCCTGCCCTCGTCCTCCTCCCATGCGCTGATCGGCGGACTGATGGGGGCGGGCATCGCGTTCGCGATCAGCGACAGCAGCGAGCTCCTCGTCGGTGTCTCGGGCTCGGAGTACGCCGACGGCGTCTGCCTCGTCGACGGGAAGAGCGTCAACCCCGATCAGTGCGGCGTGGTCCGGTGGGACGTCATCCTCGACAAGATCGTGATCCCGATGGTCGCCTCGCCGATCTTCGGCTTCCTGGCAGCAGCCGCGGTCATGATCGGGATCATGTGGCTGTTCCGCCGGGCCAACCCGAGCCGGGTCAACCGCGGCTTCCGGCTCGCGCAGACCCTGAGCGCCGCCGCCATGGCCCTGGGTCACGGCCTGCAGGACGCCCAGAAGACGATGGGCGTGATCTTCCTGGCGCTGCTCACCGGTGGCTACGTCTCGCGCGGCGAGAGCCTCCCGGTGTGGGTGATCTTCTCCGCCGCCGCGGCGATCTCCCTCGGCACCTACGCCGGAGGCTGGCGGATCATGCGCACCCTCGGGCGCCGCATCATCCACCTCGACCCGCCGCGTGGCTTCGCTGCGGAGTCGGTGGCGGCCGGGGTGCTCTACACCACCGCGTTCGCCTTCGAGGCGCCGATCTCGACGACCCACACCATTACCTCCTCGGTCATGGGGGTCGGCGCGACCAAGCGGCTCTCAGCGGTGCGCTGGGGGGTCGCGCGCAACATCGTCGGCGCCTGGATCCTGACCTTCCCCGCGGCCGGCTTGATGGCCGCTCTGGTCTACTGGCTGTTCCGTCTCATCCACCTGCCGTGACCCCGGGCGCGGGGACGCGGTCGACGGCGACGATGCGCCCGGCGCGGTGGTGCAGCACGGCGAGCGCGCCCGGGTCCAGCGGCGTCGCCTCCAGCCCCAGCGCCTCGAACATCATCGGGAGCACCGGTCGGTGCCCGCACACCACGGTGGGGCGGCGCAGCTCGAGCAGGTCGTCCATCTCCTCGATCACCGAGCTGGGGGTCGAGTCCTCCTCGGAGAGCACATCGGTGATCTCCAGGCCCTGCTCGCTCGCCACGGCGTACGGCGTCACCGTGGCCACGCACCGCTCGCTGCTGGAGGTCACCACCCGGCTCACGCCGTAGGCGCGCAGCAGCGGCACCAGGAGCTCGGACTGCGCGCGGCCCGCCGAGGTCAGCGGTCGGCGACGGTCGTCGTCGTCCCACTTGTCGCGCCGGGAGGCCTCGGCGTGACGCAGCACGAGGACGGGCACCGACTTGCGCTCGAACGGTCGGGCGTCGACCAGCAGGTCGCGGTCGCGGGGATAGTCGAGCAGCGCCTCGGCCTTGTCGACCGGGACCCAGGCCACCTCGTCGATCTCGGCGTTGGGTCGGTAGCCGGAGATGTCGCTGCTGCCGACCACCCGGCCGACCCAGTAGTGCACCAGCTTGGGTCGGACGGTGCCGTTGCCCACGGCGTAGACCTGCGGGGGGAGGGCAGGCCCCAGGCGCACCCTCAGTCCGGTCTCCTCCTCGACCTCGCGGACCGCGGCGATGTGCTCGCCCTCTCCGGGATCGAGCTTGCCCTTGGGGAAGGACCAGTCGTCGTAGCGAGGGCGGTGCACGAGCAGCACCTCGGTCACCCCGCCGCGACGACGCAGGGTCACCGCACCCGCGGCGAGCACCACTCCGGGCGCGCCGGCCCCGTCGTCGGACTGGTCGAGAGCCTGGTGGGCATCAGCCATGCGGCTAGTGTCACATCATGTCCACGGGGTCCGGTACCGGTGCGGGGACCGAGATCTCCTCCGGTCCCCCCAGCGCCACAGCAGCCTCGATCCGTCCCGGCGCGGGGCGGTTCGTGCTGGTCGCCACGGTCGCGCTGCTGCTGCTCGCCGCGCTCCTGGTCTGGTGGCTCTCCCGCGGCCCGTCGGGGAGGTACGCCGAGGCTCTGGACAACCTGCCGGAGTCGACCCTGCGGAGCTCGTTCACCGACTGGACCGCGATCAAGGAGCAGACCGACGTCCCGGACCGCGAGCAGGCCATGCAGCCCGGCCAGGTGCGCCGCTTCCTGGACCGCGCCTACGACCTGGACCTGGTGACCGGCTCGACCCAGCTCGACGTCATCCCCGGGCTCTCGGAGGTCTTCGGCTACAGCCTGGCGCAGGCCGACTGGGAGGCCTACGGCCAGTCGCGTGACGGCGCCGTGAGCGTGCTGAAGGTCGAGGAGGAGGTGGACCTCGACGAGGTCGGTGACAACCTCGAGCAGGCCGGCTACAACCGGCCCGACGAGGACGACGGGGTGTGGCGTGGCAGTGCCGACCTCGTCGCGCAGTTCGACACCCCCATGTCCACGCTGCAGATCCACGTGGTGCTGCTGGCCGACCAGCACCTGGTGCTCACCTCCGACTCCGCGACCTACCTCGAGCGGGTCAGGGAGGTGGTGCGTGGCGATGCGCCGTCGCTGCGCGGGGTCGACGGTGTCGACGAGCTGATCGGTGCGGCGCCCGAGGCGACCTCCAGCCAGCTCTGGTCGCGTGACTTCGCCTGCGAGGACCTCTCGATGTCGCAAGCCGACTCGGTCGACCAGGACGAAGGCGCACGGCTGGTGGAGCAGGCCGGGGGCGTGACCCCGCTCGACGGGCTGCTGCTCGCCCGCACCAGCGCAGAGCAGGCGGTCGTGGCCATGTGGTTCGACTCCGCCGAGGACGCCGACCACGACCTGCAGCCGCGCACGGACCTGGCGCGGGGGGCTGCACCTGGTCAAGGGGGCGACTTCAGCGAGCGCTTCGGCCTCACCGCTTCCCGGGTCGATGGCCGGCTGATCACCATGTCGCTGCGCGCGAAGACCGAGACCTTGCTGGGGGATCTGGGCCAGGGGCCTGTGCTGTTCGCGTCCTGCTGATGGTGAACTGGGGTCATGGATCGCCCAGACCACCCAGACCTGATGGCCGGACCTCGCTCCGGTCCACCTCCCCGCCGACCCCGCCGACGACCAGCTGGCTGCGGGGACCGCACCCGAGGATGTCGTGCGCGCACACCCGGACTCCCCGGCCGCCTGGGCGGCGCTCGCCCGACGCGCCGACGAGCAGGGAGCCTCCGACGTGACCGTCTACGCCTTCGCCCGCGTGGGCTACCACCGCTCGCTGGACCGGCTCCGACGCAACGGCTGGAAGGGCCACGGCCCGGTGCCGTGGGAGCACGAGCCGAACCGCGGCTTCCTGGCGTCGCTGGCGCTGCTCGCCGCGGCCGCGGAGCGCATCGGCGAGGCCCCGGAGGCGCAGCGGTGTGCGCAGTTCCTGCGCGACTCCAGCCCGACGGCGTACGACGCCCTGCTGGGGTAGGAGCCACCCAGCGCCCTCAGGCGGGGAGGAACATCCGCACCGCTCCTGGCTCGAGGTGCCACTCCATGGCGTCGTGGGGGCCGTCGACCTCGCCGTCGGCACTGAGGTAGAACTCATCGCCGTCCACCCGGACCTGACGACCGTGCAGCCGGGTGACCTCCCGCATCAGGTGGTGCTTCCCGGTGCGGAGCCGGGTGATGTAGAGCAGGCGGGCGAGGTATCCCCGAGCGCGGCTGATGATGATGACGAGCTGACCGCTGCTGGGGTCGGCCCCGGGGACCAGCTCGGTGCCGCCGCCGACCTGTGACCCGTTGCCGATGGCGACCTGGCCGATGTGACCCCGAGGCAGGTGCTGCTGGCCGTCGACGGTGACCGAGACCTCGATGAACTCGGGCTTCGCGGCGGCCTGCAGGACTCCGGCGACGTAGCCGAGCTTGCCGAGCTTGAACCGGGCGAACCGTGGCTTCCACTTCTCCGCCGCGCGGCTGGCCTGTGCGCCGACCCCGAGGTGCAGGTTGTTGACGACCACCTGGCCCCGGTTGTCGACGATGAGGTCCACCGGCTCGTCGTGGTCCTCGACGATGACCCTCGCCGCCTCGGCGGGGTCCAGCGGGATGTTCACACCGCGGGCGAAGTCGTTGCCGGTGCCCAGCGGGATCAGCCCGAGACGGGCGTGCTCCAGCAGGTCCAGGTCGAACAGGGCGTTGACCACCACGTGCAGGCTGCCGTCGCCGCCCGCGACCACGATGCGACGGCTGGCGGCCTCGCCGAGGGCCTTGCCCAGGTCGTCCGGGTCGGAGGTCTCCACCTGCTCGACGTCGTAGGCGCGTCGCAGGACCTCCACGGCGGGCCGAAGAGCCTCGTCCTCGTTGGTCCCGGCGTCGGCATTGCTGATGAGCAGCAGTCTCTCCACCGCACGATTATGAGGGGGGTCGGATCTCGGGCCCGATGTGGGTTAGCGTTGGGTCGCAAGAGCCCTGGTGCTGAGGCGCCGGGGCTTGAGTCTGTGATGACAGCGGAGTTGGAGCGAGATGCCAGCGATCGTCGTGCTCGGCGCCCAGTGGGGCGACGAGGGCAAGGGCAAGGCCACCGATCTCCTGGGGGCCGACCGTGCCGGGGCCATCGACTACTGCGTGCGCTACCAGGGCGGCAACAACGCCGGGCACACCATCGTGGTCGACGGCGAGAAGTTCGCCACCCACCTGCTGCCCAGCGGCGTGCTGACACCGGGCTGCACCCCGGTGATCGGCAACGGCGTGGTCATGGACGCCCGGGTGCTCTTCACCGAGATCGACGCGCTGGTGGCGCGCGGCGTCGACGCCGAGCGACTGCTCGTCTCCGCCGGGGCGCACCTGATCACCAGCTACCACACCGAGATCGACAAGGTCACCGAGCGGTTCCTGGGCAAGAGCAAGATCGGCACGACCGGTCGTGGCATCGGTCCGGCGTACGCGGACAAGATCAACCGCATCGGGGTGCGCGTCGCCGACGTCTTCGACGAGAAGATCCTGGCGGCCAAGGTCGAGGCGGCGCTGGAGACCAAGAACCACCTGCTGGTCAAGGTCTACAACCGCCGCGCGATCGGGGTGGAGGAGATCCTCGACGAGATCGGTGAGTACGCCGAGCGACTCAAGCCGATGATCGCCGACGTCTCGCTGGTGCTCAACCGCGCGCTGGACCGGGAGGAGACGGTGCTGTTCGAGGGCGCCCAGGCCACCATGCTCGACGTGGACCACGGCACCTATCCGTTCGTGACCTCCTCCAACCCGATCGCGGGAGGCGTCGGCGCCGGCGCCGGCATCGGCCCTCGCCGCATCGATCGGATCATCGGGGTGGTCAAGGCCTACACGACCCGGGTCGGGTCCGGCCCCTTCCCCACCGAGCTGCACGACGCTGACGGTGACCGGCTCCGTGAGGTCGGTGGGGAGTTCGGCACCACGACGGGCCGGCCACGGCGCTGCGGCTGGTACGACGCGGTCATCGCCCGCTACGCATCGCGGGTCAACGGCCTGACCGAGTTCTTCCTCACCAAGCTCGACTGCCTCAGCGAGTGGGACGAGATCCCGGTCTGCGTCGCCTACGAGGTCGGCGGCAAGCGCACCGAGGAGATGCCGATGACCCAGACCGAGTTCCACCAGGCGACGCCGGTCTACGAGACGCTCCCCGGGTGGCGCACCGACATCTCCGGCTGCCGGGCCTTCGAGGAGCTCCCGGCCAACGCGCAGGCCTACGTGCGGCGACTGGAGGAGCTGTCCGGCTCGCCCTTCTGGGGGGTCGGCGTCGGCCCCGGCCGCGAGCAGACGGTGACCGTGGCTCGCTGACCGGTCAGCTCGGGAGCAGGTCGCGCAGGATCGAGGCGATGTTGGCCGTCTGCGACTTCGACACGCAGGCAGCGACGCCCAGCTGCTCGGCCCGGGCCTCGACCTCGTCGCTGAGATGGGCCGAGAACAGCACCACGACCTGGTCGGGGCGACGTTGCAGGATCTGCTCGGCGGCCTCGAGCCCGGTGAGCAGAGGCATCCGGTTGTCGAGCAGCACCACGGCAGGGTCCGGCGGAGGATCGAGCTCGGCGTAGCGCGCGACGGCCTCGGCGCCGTTGACCGCCTCACCGACCACGTCGAACCCGTCCATCTCCAAGAAGACGCGGGCCAGCTCACGCACGTCGGGCTCGTCGTCCGCGACCAGCACGGTGGGTCGGGCAGAGGTCATCATGATGCTGGGATCCTACGGCCATCGTCGGTGGTCAGCGGGAGCTGGATGACGAATCGTGTCGGCCCGCCCGGCTGGCTCTCGGCCCAGATCCGGCCGTCGTGCGCCTCGACGATGCGCCGGGAGATGTAGAGGCCCAGGCCGGTGCCCGAGACCGCGTCGGCGCGCCCGCGGACGAACTTGTCGAAGATCCGGTCCAGCTGCTGCGGATCGATGCCGCTGCCCCGGTCCTCCACGATGATCCGCGCCTCGCCCTGGTCCTCGGTGAGCGCGACCCGGACCGGGGTGCCCGGTGGGGAGTTCTTGCGGGCGTTGTCGAGCAGGTTGACCATCACCTGTTGGATCCGGTCGGCGTCCACGTGGGCGACGACGGTCTCGTCGGGGAGCTCGAGCAGCACCTCGGCGTCGCCGACGAAGCCGTCGACGGCTGCGCGCAGCTCGTCGGCGAGGTCGGTGTCGTGGCGCACGTAGCCGAAGCGGCCCGACTCGATGCTCTCGGTGTCGAGGACGTCTCGCGTCATGGCCTGCAGCCGACGGGCGTTGCTGAAGGCCCGGCTCACCGCGTTGTGACGTTCCTGCTCCGCCATGGTGTCCCAGTGGTCGAGGCTGGTCTGCAGGAATCCCAGGACTCCGGCGACCGGGGTCCGCAGCTCGTGGGAGACCACCGAGACGAACTCCTCCTGCGACCGGTTCAGCTCGAGCAGGCGTCGGCGCTCCTCCCGCGCCTGGCGAAGTCGTCGGGCCAGGACCCAGGTCAGCACCAGACCCACACCGACCAGCAGCAGCACCACCAGCAGCCCGACGCCCTGGAGCGGACCGGTGACGGGGGCGGTGAACTCGTCGCGATCCTGGGCGTACACCACCTGCCAGCCCACGCTGGGCACGTCGGCGGTGACCACGTAGTCGTCGTCGAGCCGATGTCCGCCCGGCTCGAGCGAGGTGATCTCGTCGATGCGGTCGACGGGTTCTCCTAGTCCTGAGGGCAAGGTGGTCGCCACCACCCGTCCTGCGCTGTCGATGAAGCGCCAGCTGTCGGTCGAGGCCTGGGGGTCGGCCAGCGCGGCGATCTCCCGACTGAACGCGGAGTCGTCGGTCAGTGCCGCCTCGAAGACGAACGCACCGCGCACAGCCTCGGTCTCGGCGTCGCGGATCGCCACGACGAAGGCGTAGGCGGGCAGCTCGGTGGTGACGCCCTGTGGCGAGACCGGCAGGACCACGGCCGGCTCCCGACGCAGTCGTGCCTTGGCGTCGTCCCAGCCAGGGGCGGTGAAGGTCGAGCCGAGCCGACCGGGACGCAGCAGGGTGCCGTTGACGATGCGGTCGCTCCGGTCGAGCAGGAAGTTGCCGGACTGGGCCTCGGGGTCGATGGCGAAGGTGTTCAGCGTGGCCTTGTCCGCCTTGCTGCGCAGGGTCAGCTCCCACGGGCGCGCGCCGAGACCGGCGACTGATCCGATCGTCGACTCGACGCGGGCGTCGAAGCCGCTCGCGGTCGTCATCACCTGGGCGACCTTCGCCTCCTCCAGCGCCTGGGTGCCGTCGGCGACCGCGCTGCGCAGCAGTGCGACCACCAGGACGGCCACGAGCAGCACCGCCAGGCCGGCACCGGCAGGCACCAGGCTGTCACGACGTGTCATCGGAGGCTCCTTCTTCGGCGGGTTCCTCGGCAAGGGCTCGTGGAGCGGGTCGACCGGGGTCGCTCGGGGTCGCGTCCGGCTCGGCCACGGGGTAGGAGACGACGAAGCGGGCCCCGCCGGTCGGGGCCTCGCGCACCGAGACCACGCCGCTCATCGACGCGGCGAACTCCTGCACGATCGCCAGGCCGAGGCCGGCACCCCGGGTGTTGGTCACAGCGTCGCCCCGGCCGCGGAAGAAGCGGCTGAAGACCTGGTCGCGCTCGCCGGCCGGCACCCCCGGGCCCTCGTCGTCGACGACGATCTCCACCCGGTCGTCGCCGCTGAGCTGGACCCGGACGCGGATGGTGGTGCCTGCCGGTGCGTACTTGCCCGCGTTGCCGACCAGGTTCGTCACCACGCGCTCCACGGCGTGCGCCGCACCGAGGACCAGGTGCCCCGGAGGGGCGTGGCACAGCAGCTGGTGGTCGGAGGCGAGATCGGCGTGCTGGTCGAGGATCGTGGTGACGCACGCGCCGAGGTCGAGGACCTGGTGCTCGGTCCGAGCGTGCACTCCGCGCTCGAGGCGGGAGAAGTCGAGCAGGTTCTCCACGAGGTCGGAGAGCTGTCGGGCGTTGGCGTCGACGCGCCCTGCATAGGTCGCGATCTGGTCGATGGTGAACGTCGTCGCGTTGTCGGCGAGCAGTCTGGCGAAGCCGCTGATGATCCCCACCGGGGTCCGTAGCTCGTGCGAGGCGGTCGCCAGGAAGACCGTCTTGAGGTCGTCGACCTCACGCAGCCGCTGGACCAGCTCGCGCTGCTGGGCGAACGCCTCGGCGTTGGCCAGGGCGGAGGTGAGGACGTCCGCGGTCTCCCGCAGGGTCGACAGGTCGTGCTCGTCCAGCGGGCGCCCGGCGGTGACGGTCATTCGTGCCACGGTGCGACCCCCGCGGGCCATCAGGATCGACAACGACTCCCCGGCCCCCAGACTCACCACATGAGGTGACTCGGGGGCCGAGGGCGCCACGTGACCAACGACGAACACCGATCGGTCGGCCTGGGCCGAGGGGCCGGTGAGCCGAAGCCCCCGCAGCCCGAGCTCGTCGCTGAGCTGGGTCGCCACCGCTGGGAGCACCTCGGCGAGGTCCAGGCTCCGCTGGGCCACTGCAGCCAGCCCGGTCAGCGTCTCCTGCTGACTGCGCCGCCGCTCCTGGGCCGCGGCGCGGCGAGAGACTCGACGGGCACGCCGCGTCACCAGCGTCGTGGCGCCCAGGCCTGCCATCGCCGAGAAGCTCGCGATCGTCCAGGCTCCCAGCGGTATCCCCGGGGCGGGGCTCCAGGTGACCACCGTCCACCCGCTCACCAGGGTCGGCGGCAGGTCCACCGAGTACGACACGGCGTCCGGCGGCACCGCGGTCGGTGCTTGGGCCACCGGCTGCTCCGGACCGAGGACGGCGATGCCCCCGTGGTCGCGGGCGATATCGGAGAGGATCGAGGAGAGGGGCACGGGAACCACCACCACCCCGGCGATCTCGCGCCGCCGCGTGGCCACGTCGGCGGGAGGCTGGGGACCGCCGTAGCGGGCCACGACCACCTCTCCGGTCGCGGACAGCGTGGGGTCACCGGTGTCTCGAGCCTGCACCAGGTCGGGCAACGGGACGCCCTGGGTCCGCGCCCGCTGGAGCGACACCTCGCGCCCGTCGGCGCGCTGCGCGGCCGCATCGTTCAACGCCGTGCGCAGCGCGAAGCCCACGTCGACGACTCCCTCGGCGGCGGCTGCCTTGGCCTGGGCGTCCGCTCGCAGCTGAGCGATCGTGGCGCCGGTCCACAGCGCCGCTGCCGCGGCTCCGAGCCCGAGCAGCAGCGCCACGATCGCGAGGACCCGGTAGGACCACCGCGGGGTCACGAGGACACCGCCGCACGCAGCGTCCGAAGGTTGCCCTTGGCCAGGAACGGCACGCCGATCCGGGCGGCCCGCGAGGCGAGCGTGGGCGACTGGTAGTTGCTGTAGATGACGATGCTGAGGTCGGACCCGGCCGGCCGCTCGGCCAGCTCCTCGGCCAGCTCCAGACCGCTCTGCCCGGGAGGCATCCGGTGGTCGAGCACGAGGATGTCCGGCCCCAGCTCCTCCACCAGCCTCCTGGCGGTGGCGGCGTCGGCGGCCCCGTGGACCTCGTGGCCCTCCAGCCGCAGGTCCGTCAGCGCGAGCTCGAGGGCGTCCGGGTCGTTGTCGGCCACGACGATCAACGCCACGGGCCCCACGACCTCTCCCCAACCCCTGCGCCACCCCCAGGCGCGCAGCCGACGGACCCATCTTGGCACCGACGGAGCCGGATGGCTCCCGAAGGGGGCATCCGGTGCACGAGATCTCTCTGCGAGCAGACGCTCACGGTCCGAGCCACGGCCTCCGCTCAGCGGGCCGGCATCCGGTCGGTGGCCCAGGGGCCCGGGCCGATCGCCGACCTTGCCCGCACACGGCAGTCGTAGGCCCTCCCACGGACCAGGCCGGTGAACACCTTCGCCCGGGCGAGCGCGCCCACCGCGGCCTTGCGGACGTCCTTGGGCCGGTTCACCCCGACGCACGTCACGTCGTAGCCCCGGACCCTGAACCCGCGCGAGGCGGCCTCGCCCCACACCACCTTGCCCCGCCGGGGCTTGAGGCGCCGCGCGTCGATGCTGCCCGGCGCGAGGGGGCGAACCTTGGTCATCCTCACCACGAGCGCCCCGGTCCCGTTGGTGCCGGCACGCGCGAAGCTCCCGCCGCGGGCGTCGGTCGCGTCGCTACGACGTACGCCGTCCCAGGCCAGCTCGACCCGCGTCGCGCCCGGGTTCTGCGCCAGGGCGTAGGTCCCACCTGTCGACCCCTGCACGTCGGCGCTGATCGAGGACTCCGGCAGCGACGCCGGGTCGTCCATGCCGAGCCGGTTGCGCAGCATCGCCCAGGGGATCCAGGACTTGCCCAGGTAGGTGATCGGCGTCGTGGCGTCGCGGTAGGTCCTGAACATGCCCAGGTGCACGGTGATCCGCAGCGTCCCGGTCGCCTTGTTGGTGGCGAAGTCCGGCGGGAAGGTGTAGTTGCCGGCGTTGGTGCTGAAGAGGAAGCCGTCGTAGCCGGCGCGCTCGGCCGCGGAGTAGCTCGGGTCGAGGTTGTCGCTGACGTCGAAGTCGAGCAGCGGGTACTCCGAGCCGTTGGGCGATGCCGGCGGCAGGTTCGCGCAGGTCCACTGGAACGTGAAGATGTTGTAGGTGCACCCCGAGGTGAAGACCACCGGCCTGCCCGAGAGGGTCACGGTCCGGGTGGCGGGCGAGCTCGTGTCGCGCACGACCCCGGTGTCGCGCGAGGCGCTGCGCACCGAGCCGGCCATGAAGTCGCCCACGCGGATCTTCACGCTCCAGCGGCCCGAGCCGATCCCGATCGGCTCGTAGGTGCCCCCGTTCAACGGGCCCTTGATGCTGGCGCGCAGCAGTCGCTGACCCGCGCTCTCACCGTAGGTCGTCATCGAGGCGTCCACGAAGTACGTCGTCGAGTCGGCCTCGGTGTAGGTCAGCGTGGGTCCGGCGCCCGGGGTGTTGGTCAGCTCCAGGATGCAGGGAGCGGCCACCTGCTGGGAGCACCACTGCAGCTGCTGCACGGTGGCGGCGCTGGCCGCGGGGGCCGGTAGGACGGACAACGAACCCAGGACGAGCACGAGGACAGCAAGCGGGGCACGGCGTGACATGGTTTCCCTCCCAGAACAGCCGAGACGGGGTCACTGTAGGCCCTCGCCGGGGTGTCCGAATCAGGGTCTTGTGACTTGTTCGGACCGGCGTTGGTCCCCTCTTGGGGCCGGGCAGACCGACCGAGTGGACCAGCCCCGCGGTGAGGCCTCCCGCGGGCAACTAGGCTGCGCCCGTGAGGACGCTCGTGATCGGGACCGGTGGTCGAGAGCACGCCCTTGCCCTGGCGCTGGCCCGCGACCCCCAGGTCGAGCAGGTGCACGTGGCCCCGGGCAACCCCGGGATGGCCGCGGTCGCGACCCTGCACCCGATCGACCCCCTGGACGGTGACGCGGTCGCCGCGCTGGCCCGCGACGTCGGGGCCGACCTCGTCGTGATCGGGCCCGAGGCGCCGCTGGTGGGCGGGGTCGCCGACACGGTGCGTGCGGCCGGCATCTCCTGCTTCGGTCCGAGCCGGGAGGCGGCGAGGCTCGAGGGGTCCAAGGCCTTCGCCAAGGACGTCATGGCCGCGGCGGGGGTGCCGACCGCCATGGCGCGACTGTGCACCGACGAGGCGCAGGCGGCCGATGCGCTCGACTCGTTCGGGGCGCCCTACGTCGTCAAGGACGACGGGCTGGCCGCCGGCAAGGGCGTCGTGGTGACCGAGGACCGCGAGGTCGCGATCAGTCACGCCAAGGCCTGCGGCCGGGTCGTCATCGAGGAGTTCCTCGACGGGCCCGAGGTGAGCATCTTCGCCCTCACCGACGGCGAGACGGTGCTCCCGATGCAGCCGGCCCAGGACTTCAAGCGAGCCCTGGACGGCGACCAGGGACCGAACACCGGCGGGATGGGCGCCTACACGCCGGTGCCATGGGCACCTGAGGGGCTGGTCGACGAGGTCACCGAGCGGGTGCTGCTGCCCACGGTGCGCGAGATGGCTGTCCGCGGCGCACCCTTCCAGGGGCTGCTCTACGCCGGTCTCGCGCTGACCCGCCGCGGAGTGCGGGTCGTGGAGTTCAACGCGCGGTTCGGCGACCCCGAGACCCAGCCACTGCTGCAGCGCCTGGAGTCTCCGCTCGGGGTGGTCCTCAAGGCTGCCGCCGACGGGCGGCTGGACGAGGTCGGTCCACTGCGATGGCGCGACGGTGCCGCCGTCGCGGTCGTCATGTCGGCGCAGGGCTACCCGGAGTCGCCGCGCACCGGCGACGAGATCACCGGTCTCGAGCAGGCCGAGTCGCTCGAGGGAGTCCAGGTGATCCACGCCGGCACCACTGGTGGTGAGGAGCACCTGCTGACCTCGGGCGGGCGGGTGCTGGCGGTCACCGCGGTCGGACCGGACGTCGCGACGGCACGCTCGCGGGCCTACGACGGCGTGGCCTGCATCGCCTTCGCCGGAGCACACCACCGCACCGACATCGCTGCCGAGGTGTGAGGAGCCCATGACCAGTCCAGCGGTGCCCAACGTCCTGGCCACCCGCTACGCCGCAGCCGACCTCGCGACGCTGTGGTCGCCGGAGCACAAGATCGTCCTCGAGCGGCAGCTGTGGCTCGCGGTGCTCAAGGCCCAGCGTGACCTCGGCATCGACGTGCCCGAGTCGGTCGTGCAGGACTACGAGCAGGTGCTCGAGGTGGTCGACCTCGACAGCATCGCCGCCCGCGAGCGGCTCACGCGCCACGACGTCAAGGCGCGCATCGAGGAGTTCTGTGCCCTCGCGGGGCACGAGCACATCCACAAGGGCATGACCTCGCGCGACCTCACCGAGAACGTCGAGCAGCTCCAGCTGCTCTCGAGCCTGCGGCTGCTGCGCGACCGCGCGGTCGCCACGCTGGTGCGCCTGGCGCGACTGGCGCTCGAGCACGAGGCCACCGTGATGGCGGGGCGCTCGCACAACGTCGCGGCCCAGGCGACCACCCTCGGCAAGCGGTTCGCGAGCGTCGCAGACGAGATGCTGGTGGCGCTGGAGCGAGTCGAGCACCTTCTGGGCCACTACCCGTTGCGAGGCATCAAGGGCCCGGTCGGCACCGCGCAGGACATGCTCGACCTCCTCGACGGGGACGAGGACAAGCTGGCCGAGCTGGAGTCGCGCGTCGCCGAGCACCTCGGGTTCACGCGGGTGCTCTCCAGCGTGGGCCAGGTCTACCCGCGCTCCCTCGACTTCGAGGTGCTCTCGACCATGGTGCAGCTGGTCTCCGGCCCCTCCAGCCTGGCCACGACCGTGCGGCTGATGGCCGGGAACGAGCTGGTGACGGAGGGCTTCAAGGAGGGGCAGGTCGGCTCCAGCGCGATGCCTCACAAGATGAACACCCGGTCCTGTGAACGCGTCAACGGGCTGGCCGTCATCCTGCGGGGGCACCTGTCGATGGTCAGCGAGCTCGCCGGCGACCAGTGGAACGAGGGCGACGTCTCCTGCTCCGTGGTCCGTCGGGTGGCGTTGCCCGACGCCTGCTTCGCCGCCGACGGCCTGTTCCAGACCTTCCTCACGGTGCTCGACGAGTTCGGCGCCTTCCCAGCGGTGATCGAACGCGAGCTGGAGCGCTATCTGCCGTTCCTCGCGACGACCAAGGTGCTCATGGCAGCGGTGCGCCGCGGCGTGGGGCGGGAGACCGCGCACGAGGCGATCAAGCAGGCGGCCGTCGCCGTCGCGCTCGACATGCGCCGGGGCCAGGGTGTCAACGACCTCTTCGACCGGCTGGCCGCCGACGAGCGGCTCGGCCTGACTCGCGACCAGCTCGAGGAGCTGGTCGCCGAGCCGATCGAGTTCACCGGTGCCGCGCGCGCCCAGGTCCGCGAGGTGGCGCGTCGGGTGGAGCAGGTGGCGGCGCGCCACCCGGAGGCCGCGACCTACGCGCCTGGCGAGATCCTCTGAGGGCGTCCCATGCGGATGTTCACCGCGGTGATCCCGCCGCCCCCGGTCGTGGAGGCGATGGAGGAGTTCCTCGAGCCTCGCCGTGACGCCGGGGGACCACCCCTGCCCGGTGCGCGGCACGCCGCACGGGCGCGCACGCCGCTGCGGTGGGTCCGCCCGGAGGCCTGGCACCTCACTCTCGGCTTCATGCCCGAGGTCTCCGACCGTGTCCTCGACGACCTCGTCGAGCGACTGGTCCGAGCCGGGCGGCGCCGCCGGCCCGTCGAGCTGCGGCTCGCGGGAGGAGGCGCGTTCCCTGGTGCCGCCGACGCGAGGGTGCTCTACGGGCGCGTCCAGGCGCAGCCGGCGGACACCGAGGAGCTGCGCCGGCTCGCGACGGGCGCCCGCGCAGCGGCCGGCAGGGCCGGGGTGAGGGTCCAGGGCGGACGGTTCACGCCGCACGTGACCCTGGCCCGGCTGCGCCGCCCCGACGACGTCGCGCGCTGGCTGGAGGTGCTCGACACCTTCGCCTCCCCGTCGTGGCACGTGACGGAATTCGCCCTGATCAGCTCCGAGCTCGGTCAGGGACCCCGCGGCACGCCGCGCTACCGGGTCGAGGAGAGGTTCACCCTCCGGCCTTGATGACCCGGGGCGCCCGGTCGAGGTAATGTCGCTCCCCGGCACGACCCCATCCGGCCTGGGTGTCCCACACACCCGACGTGGCTCGGGGACGTGCGGTGATCCCGGGAAAGAGGTGGAGCGTGCCGTACCTGCTGCGGGTCTCCCTTCCTGACGTCCCCGGATCCCTGGGCCGGGTCGCGAACGCCATCGGCGAGGCCGGAGGCGACATCGAGGCGATCGAGATCGTGGAGCACCGCACCGACGGCACCGCGGTCGACGACGTCCTGCTCGAGCTCGCCCCCGGGGCGATGGCCGACTCCGTGGTCTCGGCGTGCACCTCGCTCGACGGCGTGCACGTGCTGTGGATCTCGCGCTACGCAGCGGGTGGGAACCTCTTCCTCGACCTGGAGGTCGTGGAGCAGATCAGCCAGAGCCCGGCGACGGCCTGCGACGACCTGGTCGACCTCCTCCCCACGGCGTTCCGAGCCGACTGGTCGGCCCGGCTCCGGGTCACCGAGAGCGGGCTCAAGCAGGTCCATGCCACGACGGCGGCGCCCGACCTGGGTGATGAGCAGGCGAGCTGGGCCCCGCTGGGTCGCGCCGGTCTGCTGCAGGTGAGCGCGGACTGGGCACAGCTGGCGCACAACGTCGTGGCCGGTGCACCGATGGGCGAGAACGAGCTCGTCGTCATCGGCCGTCGCGGAGGCCCCGACATCCTCGCCTCCGAGATCGCTCGACTGGCCCACCTCACCGGGCTCGCGCTGACCATCTCGACCAGCTCCGACTGACGCCGGAGTCGTCGGACCCGGCCAGCCGACCGCCACGGGACGGCGCCGCCGGGGTCGATGTCCGATTGGGGTACAAGGTCACCTACCGCGGAACCAGGCGGTGCAGGACGTTCGGTCCGCCTTACCCTGAGTCCACGTGACCGCGTCCACGCGACGAAGTCACCACCGGGGGCAAGGGGCAAGGGGACGGGACGTGGCTGCGCGAGGGGCTGTCGCTGTGGATCGGTACGTCGTGCTGGTGGTCGACGACGACCCCGACATCGCCCTGGTGTGCTCCCTGCAGCTGCAGTCCGCCGGGTTCGCGGTGCTGGAGGCGACGACCGGGGAGCGCGCGGTCGAGGTGGCGCGACAGGAGCAGCCCTCGGTGATCCTGCTCGACTACATGCTGCCCGACCTCGATGGCGTGGAGGTCCTGCGCCGGCTGCGGGCGGTGAGCGAGACCCGCGACATCCCGGTCGTGATGCTCACCGCGCGCACCCACGAGCGGGACCAGCGCGCCGCCTGGCGGGCGGGGGTCACCGACTACATCACCAAGCCCTTCGAGGGCGAGCGCCTGCTCACTGCGGTCCGTCAGGCGGCGCGCAGCGGCCTGGGGGCGGTGCCGGCCCAACCCTCGGCGCCGATGGAGACCGCCCCCACCCTTCCCGCCGCGGGCGTGGACCAGGCCCTGCTGGTCGGCGTCGTCCACGGTGCTGCCGACGCGATCATCTGCAAGACCCTCGACGGCGAGATCACCTACTGGAACAAGGGCGCGGAGGCGCTCTACGGCTGGCACGAGTCGGAGGCGGTCGGGCGCCACATCTCGATGCTGACCTCGAGGGAGACCGCGCACGAGGTCACCGAGATCCTCGCGACGGTCGCCGGCGGGCAGAGCGTCACGCTGCTCGACACCGTGCGGCTGCACCGCGACGGCAGGCGCCTGCGCGTCTCGCTCAGCGTCAGTCCGATCCGCAACGACGACGGGGTGGTCGTCGGGGCCTCGGCGGTGGCTCGCGACATCTCGGCTCAGGTGATGGCCGAGGAGCGCCACGAGAAGCTGCTCGAGCAGACCCCCGACGCCCTGGTCGTCATCGACTCCGACGGGATCATCGAGCTGGTCAACCACCAGACCGAGCTGCTCTTCGGCTACCACCGCCAGGAGCTCGTGGGACAGACGGTGGAGATGCTGGTTCCCGAGCGCTTCCGGCCCGACCACCCCGAGTCCGCCCGTGCCTACGCCACGGCGCAGCGATTCGGGGAGCGTGGCCGCGGGATCGCGCTGCGCGCCCAGCGGCGCGACGGCACCGAGTTCCCGGTGGAGATCTCGTTCAGCCCGCTGGACGACCGGGGCTCGATCGGGTTCGTGGCCACCGTCCGCGACGTCTCGGAGCGCACCCACGCCGAGGCCCAGATGCGCAGCCTGCTCGAGGCCGCTCCCGACGCCATCGTGGGCATCGACGGCGAGGGAAGGATCGCCTTCGTCAACCGTCGCACCGAGGACCTCTTCGGCTACCGGCGCGGGGACCTCCTCGGCCGCGGTGTCGACCTGCTGCTCACCGAGCCGCTGGGGATGCCGCGGGTCCAGGGCCTCACCCAGGTGGCGGACGGCGGGATCGTGGCCCCGGTCGAGACCCGGGCACGGCGTAGCGACCAGTCGCTGTTCCCCGCCGAGGTGAGCACCTCGCCGTACGAGACCGACGACGGGCCGATGGCGGTCGCCGTCATCCGCGACATCACCGAGCGCAAGCGGGCCGAGGAGCGGGTGGCCGCGGTGGCCGAGGCGGCGCCGGACGCCATGACCATCGTGGCCGAGGACGGCACCATCCAGTTCGCGAACGCCCAGATGGTGCGCCTCTTCGGCTACCGGCGCGAGGAGCTGGTGGGGAGGCGGGTGGAGATGCTCGTGCCCGAGCGGTTCCGCGAGCGTCACGTCGGTCACCGGCGGACCTTCAACAGCCAGGCGAGCATCCGACCGATGGGCGCCGAGAAGGACCTCACCGGGCTGCGCAAGGACGGTTCGGAGTTCGCGATCGAGATCTCCTTGAGTCCGCTGCCCGAGGACTCCGGCTCGCACCTGACCTGTGCGGCCATCCGCGACGTCACCGAACGTCGGCTGGTCGAGGAGGCCAAGGCGCTCGCCGCCGAGCGGGAGCGCGAGGCGGGGGCGCGACTGCGTGAGGTCGACCGGATCCGCACCGACTTCATGTCGACGGTCAGCCACGAGCTGCGCACACCACTGACCGCCATCAAGGGCTTCTCGGAGTACCTCTCGACCTCGTGGGAGAGCACGCCCGAGGAGCGCAAGCGCGACATGCTGCGCAGGATCCACCACGCCGGCGACCGCCTGGACACCCTGATCCAGGACCTCCTGGACTTCTCCCGGCTCGACCGCGGCCAGCTGCGGGTGGACGTCGCGCCGTTGAGCCTGAAGGTGGTCGTCGAGGAGGCCCGGCAGAACACGATGGCGGCGCTCGAGCGCCACAGCGTCATGGTCGACGTGGGGAGCCCACTGGTGCTCGCCGACCGTGCGACGCTGCTGCGCGTGGTGGAGAACCTGCTCACCAACGCGGCCAAGTTCTCACCCGAGGGCACCGTGATCGAGGTCGCCTCGGTCAACCAGGGGGACAACGTCGAGCTCACGGTGCGCGACCACGGCATCGGCATCGCGCCGGAGGAGCAGGAGAAGGTGTTCGACCGGTTCTACCGCGCCTCGGCCACTGCCCACGCGATCCCGGGCACGGGCATCGGCCTGGCGATCGTCAAGCAGTTCATGGCCGCCCAAGGTGGCGACGTCGGCCTGCGAAGCCCCCAGGGCGGCGGCGCGGAGTTCTGGGTGCGGCTGCGACGGGTCTGGAGCTGACCGGTCCGGCTGGGCCCGACTGGGTCCGGCCGGGGTCCGGCTGGGGCCATCGGTGAGACGCGCGTCTCACCGATTGGGTGCAGTCGGCGCGATCAACTAGGGTCACGGCCGTGAAGATCGCTGTCGCCAGGGAGACCCGAGCGGGCGAGGCGCGCGTCGCCATGGTCCCCGAGCTCGTGGAGAAGCTGACCAAGCTCGGCTACGACGTCGCCGTCGAGTCCGGTGCCGGTGAGCCCGCCCAGTACGCCGACGCCGACTACACCGCGGCCGGCGCCCAGGTGGAGTCCGACCCCTACGCCGAGGCCGACGTGGTGATCTCGGTCAACCCGCTCGACCGGGCCGCGGTGCGACGGCTGCCGGCCGGGGCGAGCACGATCTCCTTCCTGCCCGTCAACGACTCCCACGACCTGATCGCCGACCTGCGCGACTGCGAGGTCACCTCCTTCGCGGTCGAGCTGGTGCCGCGCATCAGCCGGGCGCAGTCGATGGACGCGCTCTCCTCGCAGGCCCTGGTCGCGGGCTACCGCTGCGCGATCGTCGCGGCCGGGATGCTGCGCCGCTTCTTCCCGCTCAACATGACCGCGGCCGGCACCGTGCAGCCCGCGCAGGTCGTCGTCCTGGGTGCCGGAGTGGCCGGTCTGCAGGCGATCGCCACGGCCAAGCGGCTCGGTGCGGTCGTCAAGGCCTACGACGTCCGGTCCGCCGCGGCCGAGGAGATCCGCTCGGTGGGCGCGGAGGCGATCGAGCTCGACCTCGAGACCCTCGAGGGCAGTGGCGGCTACGCCCGCGAGATGACCCAGGAACGCGCGGCGCGTCAGCTGGAGCTGTTGGCGCCGTACGTCGCGCAGGCCGACGCGCTGATCACGACCGCCGCAGTGCCCGGCCGCACGGCGCCCGTGCTGGTCACCCGCGACATGGTCGAGGCGATGGCGCCCGGCTCGGTCGTGGTCGACCTCGCCGCCGAGACCGGCGGCAACGTCGAGGGCTCGGCGCCGGGCGAGGTGGTCCGCATCGGTCAGGCGCAGGTGTGGGGTGGCTCCAACGTCGCCTCGCAGCTGCCCGGCCCCGCCTCGAAGCTCTACGCCCAGAACCTGGTCAACCTGATCCAGCTGATGACGGTGCCCGCGACCCCCGGTGATCCCGACGACCCGGGGTCCCCGGGCAGCGAGGCGGCCTTCGCGCCCGACTTCGACGACGAGATCGTCACCGGCAGCTGCGTCACCCACGCCGGGCGCATCCACCACGCCGCCAGCCGCGAGGCCATCGAGGGTCCCGACCCCGAGCCCGCCGAGGCGCAGACCACCCCGACCGCCCCGGCTCCTGAGGCTGCTGAGGCTCCGGGGGCCGCGCAGCCTCCCGCGGAGGCCGAGGGCGACGCGGTGTACGACCAGGCCGCCGAGCCCGACCCCACGGTCGCCATGCCCGTCCACGACGAAGGAGAAGACCGGTGAGCGAGGGAGTCATCTGGCTCACGATCTTCGTGCTCAGCGTGTTCGTCGGCGTCGAGGTCATCTCCAAGGTGTCCTCGACCCTGCACACCCCGCTGATGTCGGGAGCCAACGCCATCCACGGCGTGATCCTGCTGGGCGCGATCATCGCGACCGGCACGACCGACAACTGGTTCGCCACCACGGTGGGCCTGCTGGCGATCGTCCTGGCCACGGTCAACATGGTCGGCGGCTTCGTGGTCACCGACCGGATGCTGCAGATGTTCACCCGCAAGAAGAAGCCCGCGGTCGCGAACGAGCGGAAGGCCGCCTGATGCCCACGTGGGTCCAAGTCACCTACCTGCTGTGCGCCGTCGGGTTCATCCTCGCGCTGAAGGGCCTCTCGGGGCCCAAGACCGCGCGCGGCGGCAACCTGATCGGCGCCGGCGCCGCCACGGTCGCCTGCATCCTGCCCTTCCTCTACCTCGACGGGCTCAAGCACGTCGCGCTGATCCTGCTCGCGATCGCGGTCGGCACCGTCGCCGGTGTCGTCGGCGCCCGACGGGTCAAGATGACGCAGATGCCGCAGATGGTGGCGCTGTTCAACGGCGTCGGCGGCGGTGCTGCGGCTCTCGTGGCCCTGCTCGAGCTGCACCACATCCTCGAGATCGAGGAGAGCCTGCGTCCTGCGGCCGACCCGTTCGGCTGGTTCGTCTACGCCGCGACGGCGTTCACGATCTTCGTCGGGGCGGTCTCCTTCGCCGGGTCGGCGGTGACCTTCGCCAAGCTCCAGGAGCTGATGACCTCACGCCCGGTGGTGTTCCCGGGGCTCCCGGTGGCCTTCGGCGCGCTGCTGCTGACCGGTGTGGTGCTCTCGGTCCTGACCGTCACCGGCCCCTCGATCCTCGTCGGGGTCCTGCTGCTGGTGGTGGGCCTGCTCTTCGGCGCGCTGCTGGTGCTGCCGGTCGGCGGCGCCGACGTCCCGATCGTCATCTCGCTGCTCAACGCGTTCACCGGTCTGACCGTCGCGGCAGGCGGCTACGTGCTCTCCAACCTGGTGCTGCTCGTCGGCGGCACCCTGGTCGGCGCCTCCGGCACGTTCCTCACCCTGCTCATGGCTCGCGCCATGGGTCGCTCGGTGCTCAACATCCTCTTCGGCGCCCTGAAGGGCGGCTCGACGCTGGGCGCCGGCGAGGCCTCGGACCGCCCGGTGAGGTCCGCGAGCGCCGAGGACGTCGGCATCATGCTCAACTACGCCGACCGCGTGATCATCGTGCCGGGCTACGGTCTCGCCGTCGCCCAGGCCCAGCACACGCTGCGTGAGCTGGTCGACCTGCTGGTCGCCCGCGGCACCCGCGTCGACTACGCCATCCATCCCGTGGCGGGCCGGATGCCGGGTCACATGAACGTGCTGCTCGCCGAGGCCCAGGTGCCCTACGAGCAGCTGGTCGAGATGGACGACATCAACAGCGACTTCAAGGAGACCGACGTCGTCCTCGTCGTCGGCGCCAACGACGTGGTGAACCCGGCAGCCAAGACCACCCCCGGGGCACCGATCTACGGCATGCCGATCCTCAACGCCGACGAGGCGCGTCAGGTCGTCTTCATGAAGCGCTCGATGCGCCCCGGCTTCGCCGGCATCGAGAACGAGCTGCTCTTCGAGGAGAAGACCACGCTGCTCTTCGGCGACGCCAAGGAGATGCTCGGCAAGGTGCTCAAGTCCGTCGAAGCCCTCTGAGGCTGCGCGTGGGTTTCCACGCACAAGACCGAACATCGACGTCGTACGGACCGTCTCGGCGTGGGTTCTCGCGCACAAGACCGCTCATCGACCTGAGAAGTGCGCCCGCCAGTCGTCGGTCGGAGGTGGCAGAGGCCCGAAGCCGCGCTCCCGCAGCGAGTGGACGACCTGGTCGAGGACTTGCTGCGGGTGTCGGTGGAGCTGGTTCGCCGTCACGACGATGAGCCGCCACCCCAGGTCCTCGAGCCGACCGCGCCGCACGACGTCCCGCTCCCACTGGCTGGAGTCGGTCGCATGGTGTCGCCCGTCGTACTCCACCCCCAGCCGCACCTCGCGGTAGAGGTGGTCGAGCCGAGCCACGAATCCTCCGCCGGTGTCGCGCACCTCGCCGTTGACCTCGGGCTCGGGCAGACCTGCCAGCACCAGGAGCATGCGGAGCCGGGTCTCCTGTGGCGACTCCACCCGGGCGCGCACGAACTGTGCCGCGGTGGCTGCGTCTGCCGCCCGTCGGACGCGGCAGCGCCGGCAGTAGCTGACCAAGCGAGCGGGGCTCACCATGCCGCGCTGGACCAGCCAGTCGCCGAGCACCACGTGGTCGACGAGGGCCAGGTGAGCGGTGAGGTCGACGAACGTGCGCTCCGGGCCGGTGACGAGGACGTCGTCGATCCGTGGCGGGGGCGCCCCCGGCGACGTCGAAGCTCCAACTTGTGCGCGGATGTGAACGCGCATCGCGCGCATTTCCACTGAAGACCGAACTTCTGCGCGAAGGTGCACCCGACCCCGGTCTTGTGCGGGTCAGTGGGCGACGCCGTACAGGCGGTCGCCCGCGTCGCCCAGCCCCGGGACGATGTAGCCCTTCTCGTTGAGCTCCTGGTCCATCGCCGCGGTCACGATCGTGACCGGAACGCCGAGGTCGTCGAGCTCGCGCTCGACCCGCTCGCAGCCCTCGGGTGCGCTGAGCAGACAGATCGCGGTCACGTGGTCGGCGCCGCGGTCGGCCAGGAAGCGGATCGCCGCGGCGAGCGTGCCGCCGGTCGCCAGCATCGGGTCCAAGACGTAGCACTGGCGCCCTGAGAGGTCGGAGGGGAGCCGCTCGGCGTACGTCGCCGCCTCGAGGGTGTCCTCGTTGCGCACCATGCCGAGGAAGCCGACCTCGGCGGTGGGGAGCAGCCGCACCATCCCCTCCAGCATGCCCAGGCCGGCACGCAGGATCGGCACGACCAGCGGCATCGGCTCGGCCAGTCGGACGCCATGGGCGGGAGCCACGGGCGTGGCGACGGTGGTGTCCTGCACCCGGACCTCGCGGGTGGCCTCGTAGGCCAGCAGCGTCACCAGCTCGTCGGCCAGGCGTCGGAACGTGGCCGAGTCGGTGCGCTCGTCGCGCAGTGCGGTGAGCTTGTGTGAGACGAGGGGGTGGTCGACCACGTGCACGCGCATGGCGTCACCGTAGCCAACGGCGATGTCGACAGCGATTGCGGCGGCTTCTCCCTGGTGGCCGTGTGGCCCTCGGTGTCATGATCGTCGAGCCAGCCACTGAGCGCACGGAAGAAGTGAGGCGACCATGCCGAACGGGCCTGATGAGGATGACGTCGACGGCGTCGACTTCGCCCTGGCCGTCTACCGCGAGGAGAACGTCTGGCGGGTCGAGGAGATCGACGAGGACCGGCTCCACGACGTCGAGAGCCTGGCGGCCGACCTGCGCCGGTGGCCGGGGGACTTCGGCTCCCTGGGCTTGATCTCGATCGACGAGGACTTCTTCGTCATGGCGCGGGTTGCCGGGCCGCGGGTGCGGCTGCTGCTCTCCGACGTCACCGCGGCGACCGAGTGGCCGCTCGCGCGCTCGGTGGTGGAGACCCTCGGGCTGCCGATGCCCGACGAGGAGGACGACCCCGAGCCCGCCGGCGACCTGGCGATCGTGGCCGACCTGGGGGTGCCCGCGATGGACATGGGTGCCCTGCTCGACGACGAGGACCTCTACCCCGACGAGCTGCTGGGCATCATCGCCCAGAAGCTCGGCTTCGGATCGCTGTACGACGACGCCGTCGGCGTGAGCGCCTGAATCACTGTCCCGGTCGTGAGCCCCACCCCGCCGATCCAGGCGCGCCGCTGGGAGCCCGCCATGCGTGAGGCCCTGCACCACGCCGAGCAGGCAGGCGCCGACGTCCCGGTGGGCGCGGTCGTGGTGGACCCTGACGGGATCGTGGTCGGACGGGGCTGCAACCGCCGCGAGCTCGACCACGACCCGACCGCACACGCCGAGGTGGTGGCGCTGCGCGAGGCAGGCGCGGGGCGCGGCGAGTGGCGGCTCACGGGCTGCACGCTGGTGGTGACCCTCGAGCCGTGCGCGATGTGCGCCGGCGCGATCGCGCTCTCGCGCGTCGAGCGCCTGGTCTTCGGCGCCTTCGACCCCAAGGCCGGCGCCGTCGGCTCGGTGTGGGACCTGCTGCGCGACCGGCGGGTCAACCATCGGCCCGAGGTGGTCGGCGGGGTGCTGCAGGAGGAGTGCTCCGAGCGGCTGCTGACCTTCTTCGCCGACCACCGCACCGCAGGCGGAGCCGACGCCCTCGATTACTGAGCCCAGGTCTGCCTCTAGTACCCTCGTCGGCGGTGGCGTGTCCGAGCGGCCTAAGGAGAACGCCTCGAAAGCGTTTGTGGGTGAAAGCCCACCGAGGGTTCAAATCCCTCCGCCACCGCCATTCGTTGCTCGCGGACCTGGTCCGCGCCGGAGGAAAATGCCACGTCCGCGGCCCCAGCAGCCGCGGACGTGACACCCCCTGGGAGGAGCTGATCAGGCCGTTGCCCTTCGGATCCTGATCAGCAGCAGCCCTGCGGCGGAGCAGAGTCCGCCGAGGACCGCCGTGGCGAGCAGTGCCTGTCCTGCCCCGGTCTCGGGGAGGACGCCGGTCGCTGCGGCCATCACCCCGCTGCGGTTCGCGCTCACCCCCAGCACCTCGGCCTGCTTCGCGTCCTTGTGGTGCCCCGCGTGGTGCGGCGAGCGCCCGGTCGTGCTCGTCGGGGCGGTCTGCTCGGTGCCGAGCACCTCCGGAGCGGAGGGTCGACCGGGCTCCGAGGGCCAGCGCGGGTCGCTCACCGAGACCGGGCGCTCCTCCTCGCCGGGCGTCTGCGGCGTGCCGGGCTTGGCGGGCTTGCTCGAGCCGCAGTGGCCGGGGGTGCCGCGACCGTTGTTGTCGTCCTCGCAGTCGGCGTCGTTGCCGCTGCCGTTGTTGCCGTCGTGGGTGGTGGCGCCGGGCTTCTCGGAGCTCCCCGGCTTCTCGGAGCTCCCCGGCTTCTCGGAGGTGCCGGGCTTGTCGGCGCCGCCGTTCTGGCCGCCGTCGGGGTCCGAGCCGGAGCGGCCCCTGTCGTCGCCCTGGCCGCCGGTCCCAGCGGCGGGCTCGTTCGGCTGGGCCGGCTTGCTCGGCTTGGTCGGGACCGCGGGCCTCTCCGGCCTCGGCTGCGCGGCGGGCTTGGCGGGCTTGCTCGAGCCGCAGTGGCCGGGGGTGCCGCGACCGTTGTTGTCGTCCTCGCAGTCGGCGTCGTTGCCGCTGCCGTTGTTGCCGTCGCGGGTGGTGGCGCCGGGCTTCTCGGAGCTGCCGGGCTTGTCGGCGCCGCCGTTGTGGTCGCCGTCGGGGTCCGAGCCGGACTTGCCGCGCACCTGGGATGCCGAGGAGCCGTGGTCCTGGGGGGCTGCCATCGCCGGGGTGGCGCCAACACCGGTGACGATGGCGACCATCGCGCCCACCGCGGCCATCTGCAGCGCCCGGCTGATGTTCATGTGCTCTCCCTTGGCTTCCCAGCTCCCGATGACCACCACCCTGGCGGCGACAGCACGGCAAAACCAGAAGAAACGGTATGAAACGGACAAACGGAGAGTCGGTTCGGGAGTGAAGTCTCAGGTGCTGCGGGACCGAGGTCCCAGAAAACTCCGGGCCACAGGTCCGAGCGGGTGGCTCGGGTGCTGACCTGTCGGCTGACGCACGAAGACGCCCCGGGCGGGGATATCGCCCGGGGCGCCTCGTCAACGCGGTCTCCACCTGACATCGCGACCCGTAAGCCCCACGCGAACGAGCCGTCATACCGCGCCGGTGTGCCTCATCCCGAACGCCGCCTCACGGCAGGGTTGGGAGACAGGACGAGGACCCCTTGGCAGGGATCTGGCGTCCTTGCCTGAGGTCTAGTCTGCCGTTTCCGGCGCCCGATTCGCCGGAGAACTAGTCTTAAATGCGTAAAAAGTCTGATTCAGGACCTTAGACCCAGGACGCCAGCCGGTGAAGCCCCTCCTCGATCTCGGCGAGCGAGCCGGCGAAGGACAACCGGACGAAGTGGTGCCCCGCCTCGGTGTCGAAGTCCACCCCCGGTGTCAGCGCCACCCCGGTGTCGGCCAGCAGCCGCAGCGCGAAGGCCATCGCGTCCGTCGTCACCTCACGCAGGTCCGCATAGACGTAGAACGCGCCGTCGGCAGGGGCCAGCCTGGTCCACCCGAGGTCGCGCAACCCGTGCAGCAGCGCAGTCCGGTTGCCGGCGTAGCGCTCGACGTGAGCGTCACACTCGGCGTAGGAGGCTGCATCGAAGGCCGCGACGGCGGCGTGCTGGGAGAGCACCGGCGGGCAGATCGTGAAGTTGCCCGCCAGCACCTCGACCGGTCGGCGCAGGTCGGGCGGCGCCAGCATCCAGCCGATCCGCCACCCGGTCATCGAGAAGTACTTCGAGAAGGACCCGAACACCACCGCGCTGCGTGACCACTGCCAGGCCGTCGCGGCGGCGGGCGCCGAGTCGTAGCTGATGCCGTGGTAGATCTCGTCGCTGATCAGCCTCACGCCGTGCTCCTCGCACCACCGTGCGAGCGCGGCGAGCTCGGCCGGGACGAGCATGGTGCCGGTCGGGTTGGCCGGGCTCGCCACCACCAGGCCGCGGACCGGTTGCTCCAGCGCCTCGAGCATCTCCACGGTCGGCTGGAACCGGGTCTCGGGGCCGGTCGGGAGCTCGACCACCTCACACCCCAGCGCGGTCAGGACGTTGCGGTAGCAGGCATAGCCCGGGCGAGCCATCGCCACCCGGTCCCCCGCCTCGAAGGCGGCGAGGAAGGCCAGCAGGAACCCTCCCGAGGACCCGGTGGTCACCACCACGTCGTCAGGGCCGACCTCGACGCCGTAGCGTGATCGGTGGTGCTGCGCGATGGCCTCGCGCAGCTCGAGGATGCCCGGGGCGACGGAGTACCCGAGCACGTCGTGCTCCAGGGCAGCGGCCGCGGCGGTTCGCACCGGGGTCGGTGCGGGTGTCGAGGGCTGACCGGCGACGAAGTTCACGAGGTCCCCGTGGGTGCGCTGTCGCTCTGCGGCCCGCGCCAGGAGGTCCATCACGTGGAACGGCGGCACAGCGGCCCGCGAGGCCACCTGCATCCGCGCCGCCGCGGTGAGCTCGCCCAGCTCACCGAGACCGGGGGACTGCGTCATGGGCACACCCTAGGCCTGCTCACGACGCGAGCCGGGGCCACTACGATGGGAGCCCGAGACCCCAGGCGTGCAGCGCCCGGCACGCCCCGGATCCCCAGAGGTTGCCGGTGACCTTCGACGTCCACCAGCTCGACCTGAGCCTGCTGGCTGCCTCTGCGCTCGTGCTGGTCGCGGTGCTGGCGGTGCGGGTCTCGGTCCGCGTGGGTCTCCCCAGCCTCCTGTTCTACCTGCTGATCGGTGTCGCCCTGTCCGCACTCGGCCTGGGCTTCGACGACGCCAGCGCGGCTCATGCGCTCGCCTTCGCGGCGCTCATGGTGATCCTGACCGAGGGCGGGATCACCACCTCCTGGACCGAGCTGCGCCCGGCGATGAGCAGCGGAGTGTTGCTGGCCACCGTCGGGGTGCTCGCCTCGATCACGGTGATGGCGCTCTTCGCCCACCACGTGCTCGACATCCGCTGGCAGCTGGCCTTCCTGCTGGCCGCCATCACCGCGCCCACCGATGCCGCCGCCGTCTTCAGCGTGCTGCGCAAGGTGCCGCTCCCACGCCGCCTTGCCGGCCAGCTCGAGGCCGAGTCGGGCCTCAACGACGCCCCCACCGTCCTGCTCGTCGTCGCAGCCAGTGAGGGCACGCTGTTCGACCACCCGTGGTGGCAGGTGGCCGGCCTCGTGGGCTACGAGCTGCTCGCCGGAGCCCTGATCGGGCTGGCGGTGGGGTTCGCCGGTGCCTGGGCGATGGCCCGCGCAGCGCTGCCCAGCTCGGGGCTCTACCCGCTGACCGTCGTCTCCCTGTGCGTGCTGGCCTACTCCAGCGCCGCGGCCGCCGCGCACGCATCCGGGTTCGCCGCGGTCTACGTCGCGGCGCTGGTCCTGGGCAACGCCGAGCTCCCGCACCGCACCGCGACGCGGTCCTTCGTCGAGGGCCTCGGGTGGCTCTCCCAGATCGGTCTGTTCGTGATGCTGGGCCTGCTGATCTCACCCGAGGACGTCACGACCGAGACGGTGCGGATCGCCGTCGTCGCCGGGGTGGTGCTCTCGCTGGTGGCGCGCCCGATCTCCGTGGCGGTCAGCATCGGCTGGCAGCGGCTGCCGTGGCAGGACCTGACCTTCTTGTCCTGGGCCGGCCTGCGCGGCGCCGTGCCGATCGTGCTGGCCACGATCCCGCTGGCCGCGGAGGTGGACGGTGCCCAGACCCTCTTCGACGTCGTCTTCGTGCTCGTGGTCATCGACACCCTCGTGACCGCCCCCACGCTGCCGCTGCTCGCGCAACGGCTGGGACTGCTCCAACCAGGACACCTGCGCGATCTGGAGATCGAGGCTGCGCCGCTGGAGCGGATCGCCGTCGACCTGCTCCAGATCCGGGTGACCCGCCGATCACGGATCCACGGTGTGGAGGTGGGCGAGCTGCGGCTGCCGGTGGGAGCCTCGGTGACCTTGATCGTGCGTGACGGAGCGACCGTCGTGCCGGGTGCCCGCACGGTGCTGCGCCGCGGTGACGAGCTGCTCGTGGTGACGCCTCGAGAGGACCGCATCGCCACCGAGGACCGGCTCCGAGCGGTCTCGCTCAAGGGCCGGCTGGCCCACTGGCTCTCCTAGTCACCAGGAGCCGGGGGTGCAGGGCCTCAGCAGCCCGAGCCCGACACCTTCGCGCGGATCCGGCGGGGAGCCTTGACCAGGCCGGTGAACTTGTCGCCGACGACGACCTCGACCCCGGCCCCGATGTCCTCGTGCTTGGTGGGCTTCAGCTTGGCGCCGAACTGACGCGCGACGAGCGAGGCGGCCGGGTCGTCCTTGCTGGGCGCCAGCACCGTGGCCTTCTTGACCTTCTCCAGGTCCTCGGGGGCGTTGCCGATGTCGCCGGCGATGAAGCCCCGGGAGGTCAGCTGCTCCTGGGTCTGGCTCGCCAGGCCCGAGCGGCTCCCCGCGTTGTAGACGCTGATGGTGACGTCGGTGGTGCGCACGAGGTCGCCCTTCGCCAGGCCGGGGATGCAGTCCTCGCTGGCCGCCGCGTCGCTGTCCCAGGGGCCGGGGGCGCTGAGCTGGTTCCACCCGATGAGCCCGAAGACCACCAGGACCGCCAGCAGCGTCAGCAGCGTGATCGCGCTCAGGTGACGCCGGTCCTCCCGCGCGGTGCTCACTGGTCCCCCAGCTCGAGGATGCGGGCGTGCAGGACGGCGCGCTGCTGCAGGGCGGCGCGGACGGCGCGGTGCAGACCGTCCTCGAGGTAGAGCTCCCCGCGCCACCGCACGACGTGGGCGAACAGGTCGCCGAAGAAGGTGGAGTCCTCGTCGAGGAGGGCCTCGAGGTGGAGCGTGTCCTTGGTCGTCACCAGGTCGGAGAGCTTGACCTGCTCCGGGGTGATCTCCGTCCACGCCTCACCCGAGGTCTGGTGGTCGGGGTAGGGACGCTCGGCCCCCACTCGCTTGAAGATCACGGGGCCAGGATAGAGGGCCTCCAGGACCGGACCGGCAGCGTGCCCGAGCCCCCGGGCGGTCGCGGCTACCGTGGGCTGATGAGCAGCGCCGATGTCGAGGCCGTCAAGACCCTCAAGTACGCCTACCTGCGCAGCCTCGACCTGAAGCTGTGGGAGGAGTTCACCTCGCTCTTCGTGTCGGAGGCGACCGGCGCCTACGCCGGGCTCGACTTCGGCTCCCGCGAGGAGCTGGTCGGTTACATGCGCGAGAACCTCGGACCCGACATGATCACGCTGCACCAGGCGCACCATCCAGAGATCGAGGTCTCCGGCGACACCGCGACCGCGATCTGGTACCTCCACGACAAGGTCTTCGTCCCGGCCTACGACGTGGCCATCGAGGGGGCGGCGCTCTACCGCGACCGGTGCGTCCGCACTGCGGACGGCTGGCGGTTCAGCCACGTCGGCTACGAGCGCACCTACGAGTCGAGCTGGACGATGTCGAGCGCGCCGGGCTGGAGCTTCAAGGTCGGGAGCGCCTACGAGGTGTGGCAGTCCCGGTCACCGGAGCAGTCATGAGGACGCTGAGCGTGCCGTCGCGGTGCAACGGCCCCCGAAGCTCCGGCAACGGCGGCTGGACGGCCGGGGCGCTCGCCCAGCTGCTCGCGGACCAGGTGGACGGGCCGGTGGCGGTCCGGCTGATGCTCCCGCCGCCTCTGGAGACCGAGCTGTCGGTCACGCCGACCGGCGACGGGCTCGAGCTGGATCGCGACGGCGCAACCGTCGCCACCGCGGGTCCCGGACAGCTGCGGGAGCATCCCGACGCTGAGCGGCACCCGGTCGACCTGACCACCGCCCGCGAGGCCTCGGCCTCCTATCCCGGGTTCACCAGTCACCCCTTCCCCACCTGCCTGTCCTGTGGACCCGAGCGGGAGGAGGGCGATGGTCTGCGGATCTTCCCGGGTCGGCTCCCGGACGGCCGCGTGGCGGCACCCTGGCACGCCCACACCGTCGACGTCCCGACGACCTGGGCGGCCCTGGACTGCGTCGGCGGGTGGTCCTCCGACATCGAGAACCGGCCGATGGTGCTGGGCCAGATGACCGCGGAGCTGCTGCGGCTCCCGACCTCCGGGGAGACCTACGTGGTGGTGGGCACCGAGGTGGAGCGCCAGGGCCGCAAGGCGCTCACCCGCAGCGAGCTGTACGACGCCGAGGGCGACCTGGTCGCCCACGCCGACCACGTGTGGATCGAGGTCGACCCCGAGGTCTTCAACTCCCTCGGCTGAGCCCCGCCGCGACCGCGGCCGGGCGTCGGCTCACAGCGGGTCGCGCAGCACCGGGCACGACATGCACCGGGGACCGCCCCGACCCGAGCCGAGCTCGGAGCCGCTGATCTCCACCACCTCGATGCCGGCGTCCTCCAGCCGGCGGTTGGTGCGGGTGTTGCGCTCGTAGGCGACCGCCATCCGGGGCCCGATCGCCAGGGTGTTGTTGCCGTCGTCCCACTGCTCGCGCTCCGCGGTCACCGGGTCGAGGCCGGTGTCGATCTGGTGCAGCTCCTCGATGCCCATCGCCGACGCGACCGCGGCCAGGAACGGCTCCGGGCCGCTGATCGAGAGGCCGTCGCCGGATCCCCTGACCGTGTAGGCCTGGAGCTGGTCGGCCACGTTGGGATACATCACGATCTTGTCGACGTCGACCATCGTGCAGATGGTGTCGAGATGCATGGTCGCGCGCTCCTGCACGATCGGCACGGCGAGCACGGTCTCGGCCAGCCCCAGGGCGAACAGCCGGCGCGCCAGCTGCTCGGCTCCCGCCGGGGTGGTGCGCTCACCCACCCCGATGGCGACCACGCCGGGTGCCATGAGCAGCACGTCGCCGCCCTCGACGAACTCGTGCGGCGCGCTCGGGATCCGCGACACCTCGCGGAACCGTGGGTGGCGGGCGTAGATCAGGCCGGTCAGCTGGGTCTCACGGCTCCTCGCCGGCATCGCCAGCGAGGTCAGCACCGCGTGGTCGCGCACCCACACGCTCGAGTCACGGGTGAAGAGCAGGTTGGGCAGCGGGTCGATGAGGAACGCGTCGTCGGGGAGCAGACTGGTCACCAACCCGCTCGGAGCGTTGCTCACCTCGTCGTTGCGCAGGCCGGCACACAGCAGCTTGGTGAGGTCCTCGGGCGACTGGTCGAGCAGCCGCTCGACGAGGTAGCCGCGCAGGCTGTCGCCGAGGTGGAGGTTCTCGACGGTGAGATCGATCGCCTCGGCCCGCGCCTCGGCCTCCTCCAGCGCCTCGGTGAGCAGGTCGGTGAGGTAGAGCACCTCGACCTCGCGCTCGGTCAGCGCGGCAGCGAACCTGTCGTGCTCCTCCTGCGCGCGGCGCACCCAGGGGATGCCGTCGAAGAGCAACCGGTCGTTGTTGCGCGGGGTGAGCCGCTCCAGCTCGGCGCCCGGCCGGTGGAGCAGCACGGTGCGGAGCCGACCCACCTCGCTGGCCACCCCGACCTGGGGTTGCGTCGTCGGGGCAGCGTCCTGGGGTTCGGTGTCCGGGGCCACCTGGTCAGGCTAGTCGCTCCGGCTCGGGGCGGGGCTGCCACGCAGCCAACCCGGTGCAATTCGTGCCCGGGCAGCAGACGTGGCACGTTGGGTCACGAACCGGACGGCCCGGAGGAGAGGCAGGACGAAACCAGATGGCGCAGTCAGCACGACCCGGGGTGGTCTTCGACGTCGACGGCACGTTGCTCGACACCCCCTACCTGCACGCCGTGGCGTGGGCCCGCGCCCTGCGCGAGCACGGGTACGACGTCCCCATGGCCGCCATCCACCGCGCCATCGGCATCGCCAGCTCCGAGCTCGTCGAGCACCTGCTCGGGGAGACCCACGACGAGGTCGCCGCGTCCCACAGCAAGCACTACGAGGCCTTTCACGACGAGGTCCGCGCACTTCCCGGTGCGCCTGAGCTCATCCGGCAGTGCCGCAGCAACAACCTCACGGTCGTGCTGGCCACGAGCGGCTCGCGCGACGACCTCGGCTGGATGCTGCCCGCGATCGGGGTGGAGGAGGACGAGCTCGACGGCATCATCACCTCCAGCGACGTCGAGGAGTCCAAGCCCTCAGCAGACCCCTTCGCCAAGGCCCTGGCGAGCCAGCAGCTCGACCCCGAGCACTCGGTCGCCATCGGCGACACCATCTGGGACGTCGAGGCCGCGCTGCGCGCCGGGATCGCCTGCATCGGGGTGACCTGCGGCGGCATCGACCGGCGGACCCTGCTCGAGGCCGGTGCGGGCGAGGTCCACGACGACCCGCGCGCGATCACCAACACCTGGGAGCACAGCATCCTGGCCCGGCTGGGCTCCTGACCCGGACCGGACCAGCGCCGGACCTCGGTCTGATCTGAGTCTGAGCCGTGTCTGACCTGGTCTGAGCTGGCCAAGCGCGGCCACAGCGGCTGCGAGGGGCACTACGGTGAACCGGGTGCGTTACTTCGTGACCGGCGGCTCTGGCTTCCTGGGGGGCCACCTGCTGCGCCGGCTGGTCGCCGACGGCCACCAGGTGCACGCGCTCGCACGGTCGCAGGAGGCCGAGCGCGCCGTGAGGGCCGGCGGTGCGACCCCGGTGCGGGGCCACCTGGGTCTGCTCGAGGAGCTGGCCGGGGGCATCGGCGAGGTGGACGTGGTCGTGCACGCAGCGGCTGTGACCGCCCAGTGGGCGCGGCGAGGCGACCTGGACGAGGCCAATGTCGAGGGCACCCGGGCTGCGGTGAGCCTCGCCCAGCGGGTCGGAGCCCGGCGCCTGGTCCACGTCAGCACCGAGGCCGTGCTCGCCGACGGGCACCCGCTGCGCTACGTCGACGAGGACGCGCCGTACCCCGCACGTCACGCCGGGGAGTACCCCCGCACCAAGGCGCTCGCGGAGCAGATCGTGCTCGCCGCCGACAGCCACGAGCTCGGCACGATCGTGGTGCGACCACGCCTGATCTGGGGCCCGGGGGACACCACGGTGCTGCCCGGCATCCTCGACGCGGTCAGGGAGGGGAAGTGGGCGTGGGTGGCGGGTGGCGACTACCTCACCTCGACCTGTCACGTCAGCAACGTGTGCGAGGCGATCGTGCGTGCGGCTGAGTCCGAGCGCACCGGGCAGGCCTACTTCGTGACCGACGGTGCCCCGGTGCAGTTCCGTGAGTTCGTCACCGCCATGGCGCAGGCGCACGGGGTCGAGATGCCCTCACGGTCGGTCCCGCGCAGCGTCGCGCGCACGGCCGCCCGGGCGCTTGCCGGCTCGCACCGGGTGCTGCGACGCCAGGGTGAGCCCGCGATCTCACCGACCGCGGTGGCCCTCGGAGCCCAGGAGATGACCGTCAACGACGACCGGGCGCGACGCGAGATCGGCTACCGGCCGGTGATCACCCGCGAGGAGGGGATCGCGCAGCTGCGGGCCCAGGGCCCCCCGGGAGACGGCCCGCCGTGAAGGTGATGCTGACCGGTGGGACGGGATTCGTCGGCGCCTGGACCGCCCGCGCCATCGTCGACGCCGGGCACGAGGTGCGCTACCTCGTCCGGACACCGGCGAAGCTCGCCGACAGCGCGCAGGCCCTCGGGCTCGAGACCAGCGACCACGTGGTCGGCGACATCGCCGATGCCGATGCCGTCGACGCCGCCATGGTCGGGTGTGACGCCGTCGTGCACTGTGCCGCCGTCGTGGCCCTCGGTCCCGACGCGGCCGAGGAGATGTCGCGCACCAACCTCGCCGGCGCACACAACGTCGTCGGCAAGGCCGTGGACCGCGGGCTCGACCCGGTGGTCTACGTCTCCAGCCTCGCCGCGGTCTTCGAGCCCCGCCTGCCGCTGCTGAGCGCCGACCTGCCCGTGGCGCCCGGGCTCGATGCGTACGGCGCCTCCAAGGCCGAGGTGGAGCACTACGTGCGCGACCTGCAGGACCAGGGCGCCCCGGTGGTGATCACCTACCCCGGCGCGGTGCTCGGTCCGCCCGCGGGGCAGATGAGCGGCGAAGCCACCGAGGGCATCGAGAAGGCGATGGCGATGCGGATCGTGCCCGGGCGTCGCTCGGCGTGGACCGTGTGCGACGTGCGCGACCTCGGCCGGATCCACGCGGCGCTGCTCGAGCCCGGCAGGGGGCCCCGGCGCTTCGCGGCCGGAGGCATCCGGATCGAGGCACGCGAGATCGCGCGGCTGCTCTCGGAGGTCTCCGGTCGTCGGCTGGTCCACCTGCCGGTCCCGGATGCTCTGCTGCGAGGCTTCGGTCGGGTCGAGGACCGGCTGCACCTGGGCACCCCGATCACCTATCCGCGGATGCAGTACTACACCCGGATGCCGGAGGCCGACAACGAGCCGCTGGAGACCGAGCTGGGCGTGCGCTTCCGGCCCCCTCGGGAGACGCTGCGTGACGCCGTGGAAGGGCTGCGCGCGCTCGGGCGGCTGCAGCGTGGCGAGGCTAGCCGCGCTGCGGCACCGCGCATTCCCGGATGAAGCGCGCCAGCAGCTCGTCGTAGGCGTCGCTGGGGTTGATCAACGTCGGCTCGCTGGCCTCGGCGAACCCGCCGGTCGCCTCGTCGTAGGCCACCAGGTTGCTGGGTCGGTAGTCCTCCGCGGGGTTGCGGTAGCGAGCGGCGGTGGTGCTGGCGATCGCCACCCCCGCGCTGTCGCGGCGGTCCAGCCGCCGCCGGCGACCGGTGAAGGACTCGCCCTTGGCGCGGCCGAGCACGATCCGGAGCCGGATCGCGGTGTCGACGACGCGGTAGAGCGCGCTCGACGCGTCGTGTCGCTGCACCGCGGTGCCCTCTCCCAGCTGCTCGCCGAAGAGGTCGCAGTCGAAGACCAGGCCCTGGGCCTGCGCCTCGGCCGCCATCCAGAGCAGGGCGGTGTCGGCCAGCCCCGCCTCCTCGTAGCCGCCGCCTACGTCGGAGTGGGCTCCTTCGAACCAGACCTGCTTGATGCGCCCCGACACCTCGGGCCGGTCGGGGTCGGTGGACGCCTGCCACAGGCACGGCTCGAACTTCATCCGCGTCTCGTCGATCGCGAGCGCCTGCCGGGCGGTCCGCACCGCGTCACCCAGCGCCACGTCGTGGAACTGCTGACGTCGACCCAGCGCCCCGGGGACACCCAGCGCGCCGACCGTGTCGAAGACGCCGAGGAACTTGATCGGGACGTCGGGGTGGCAGTGCTCGGCACGGAACTGCTCGGGGTCGGCCCACTCCTGCGGCCACTCCTCGTCGCCGGGGTGCCGGTAGCGCAGACCGGCCTCGTGCAGGTGCCCGTCGATCATCGCCTCGCGCGTCAGCAGGCCGACCTTGCCGACCATGCCGGCCAGCGACCGGGCGGTGTAGGCGCCGCGGCTGAAACCGATCACGAAGATCTCGTCGCCGGGTGCGTAGTTGATCGAGAGGAACCGGTAGGCGTTGAGCACGTTGTTGAACAGCCCGAACCCGAAGGCGCCACCCAGGATCTTGTCCGCCTGATACCCGGCGGTGCCGACGCCGGGGATGTAGAGCACCATCTGCTGGACCCCCAATGCCTGCTCGGGCTCGAGCTGGATGGTGCGAGCGATCTTCTCCACGTTGGTCACCGTCGGGTTGTCCGAGCGGTTCCAGGTGCCGTCGCAACAGATCACCAGTCGCTTCATGTCTCGATCCTCCTTCCTCGCGCGCGACACGTCAGGGCCGTGGGTCCCCCCGTCACACCACCCATAAGGACTAGCCTGAGGCCATGACGGGTATCGAGGGAGCCGACTCGCTGCCGCCCCAGCGGGCTACGGAGACCGACGACATCAACGTGCTCGGCGAGCCGCTCGACCTGTGCAGCTCGCGCCCGCGCACCGGTTACTTCCGCGACGGATTCTGCCGCCCGCCGGTGCGCGCCGGCTCCCCGTACGGCGGCCACACCGTCGCCTCGGTCATGACCCGCGAGTTCCTCGAGCACCAGCAGAGCCTGGGCAACGACCTGGTCACCCCCAAGCTGGAGCTCGGCTTCCCCGGCCTGACTCCCGGCGACCGCTGGTGCGTGCTCGCCGCGCGCTGGCTGCAGTCCTACGAGGCGGGGGTGGCCGCGCCCGTCGTCCTCTCCGCGACGCACCAGAGCGCCCTGGACATCGTCCCGATCGCGGCGCTGCGCGAGCACGCCGTCGACGTCCCCGACGACCTCAGTCGCTGGGACTCGCTGCTGCGCCGCGACGACGAGTGACCGGCGACGCCTGGCAGGTCGGTGGGCTGGTCGCGCAGGCCGCGCTCGACCACCCTGATCTGCTCGCCGCCCCGGTGCTCGAGGCGCTGCGCGCCTGGGACCGAGCCGACGAGGTCGGTGTGGTCGAGATCGACCCCGGCCTCGCCGACACCGCGGCGCTGACCGAGGCCTACGACCTGCCCGACGAGGCCAACGGCAACTGCGTCGTCGTCGGCGGTCGCCGCGAGGGTCGGGAGCGGGTCGCGGCCTGCGTCGTGCGCGCCGACACCCGCGCCGACGTCAACAACCTGGTCAAGCGCCGGCTCGACGTGCGCAAGGCGTCCTTCCTCGGCGCCGACGACGCCGTGGAGCGCAGTGCCATGGAGTACGGCGGGATCACCCCGGTCGGCCTGCCCGAGCAGTGGCGGATCTTCGTCGACGAGTCGCTGACCGTGATGCCCACGGTGGTCCTGGGCAGCGGCCTGCGACGCTCCAAGCTGCTGGTCCCCGGCGCCCTGCTCGCCGCACTCCCACACGCCGAGGTCGTCGAGCACCTCGGCCGCTGAGTCTGCGGCGGGGCTCCTGACCAATCGGCGAGAGACGACCGAAGATCCGGCGAAACCAGCGTCGTTTGCCGCCGATTCGTTCTGACGCGCTGGCAGCGTGGGGTCAGCGCTGGGCGAGGGCTGCGAAGCCCGCCGCGACGGCGGCGCCGGCCGCGGCGGCGAGGATGACGCCGGTGGGCTTGCTCACCTGGCCCTGCGACAGGGCGAGCACCGCGGCCGCGGTGTCCCCGGCGTCCACGCCGAGACCGATCTTGAGCAGCGTCGACCTGTGCTCGGGAGCGGCGAGCAGGGTGGCCGCGCCCAGGGCGACGTCGCGGGCGCCGAACAGCCGCAGCAGGTAGGGCGACTGCGTTGCGCCGGCATCGAGCATCGCTCCCTTCAACGAGAGCTCGGGTGCCGCCCAGGCGGCGGCTCCGACGACGATGCGGGCCAGGGAGAGCGAGGTCGCGTTGTCCATCTGGGGAGCGTACTGGGGTCCTCGCTCACCAATCGGCGGGATACGACGCGGATCGCGCCGGATCCGTGCCGTCTGTCGCCGATTGGTCCACCCCCCGCGCGGCACCGGGGTCCGGTCACCGTCCCCCAGCGCTCAGCGCCCACGTGGCGGCGGCCTCGGCGGCGGCCCGGTCGGAGTCGACCAGACCGACGCGGCTGCGCCGGTCGAGCAGGTCGGAGAGGTCCACCGCACCCTCGTGGGTCACGCCCCAGAGCAGCTCGGCGCGGGTCAGGGGCACGGTGTCGCTGATCGCGGCGAGCAGGTCGGCGCGCCGCTCGCCGGTGCGCTGCTCTGCGTCCTCGATCACCTGCGCTGCCTCGGCGCCGTAGCGGCGCACCAGACGGCCGGGCGCCTCCAGCGGGTCGAGGCCGGCCAGGTCCTCGCGCGGAGCAGCCCCGACCAGCGGGAGGTCCGCGGTTCGGCAGGGGCCGGCCTCGAGCCCGAACGTCCTCACCGCCTCGTCGACGGCGTCCTGCGCCATGCGCCGGTACGTCGTGAGCTTGCCGCCGACCACCGTCAGCACGCCGGTCTCGGAGCGCAGCACGGCATGTCGGCGGGACAGGTCGGAGGTCTGGCCCTCGGCGGTCAGCAGCGGGCGCAGGCCCGCGTAGCGTCCGACGACGTCGGCGCGGGTCAGTGGCCGGACCAGGACGGCGCTGATCGTCTCGAGCAGGAAGTCGACCTCGTGCTCCTCGGGCTCCGGGACGTCGGGCACACCCTCGGTGGGCTCGTCGGTCAGGCCCAGGTAGGTCAGCCCGTCGGACTGCGGCAGGGTGAAGACGAACCGGTTGACCGACCCCGGGACGGGGGCGGAGATCGCCACCGTGGTGTCGGAGAGCGACTCCGAGCGCACCACCAGGTGGGTGCCGCGGCTGGGCGTGAGGCTCAGGCCCGGCACCAGGCCGGCGGCCCAGACGCCGGTGGCGTTGATCACGACCTTGGCGCGCACCTCGAGCTCCTCGCCGCCCAGCTCGTCGCGCAGCGTCGCGCCGTCCCGTCGCAGCTCGCAGGCGCGGGTGCGGGTCAGCACCGTCGCGCCGTACGCCGCGGCGGTGCGGGCGAGTGCCACGACCAGGCGGGCGTCGTCCTCGAGCTGGCCGTCGTAGGAGAGCAGGCCGCCGCGCAGTCCGCGGGTGGTGACGGCGGGTGCCTGGCGCAGGGTCTGCGCGGCGCTGAGCCGGCGGGGCCGGGGGAGCAGGTCGGACCGGGTCCGCGCGGTGCGGCGCAGGACGTCGCCCGCGCGGAGTCCTTGCATCGCCAGGGTGGCCTGGGGGCGAGTGATCGCCCCGCCGAGTGGCATCACCATCGGCAGTGCCCGGCTCAGGTGGGGTGCGGTGCGGGTCATCAGGATGCCGCGCTCCACAGCCGACTCGCGGGCCACGCCGAGCTGACCCTGGGCGAGGTAGCGCAGGCCGCCGTGGACCAGCTTGGAGCTCCAGCGGGAGGTGCCGAAGGCGAGGTCGTGGGCGTCGACGGCGGCGACCCGCAGACCCCGGGAGGCGGCGTCCAGTGCGACGCCGGCGCCGGTGACGCCCAGACCGATGACCAGGACGTCGACGGGGTCGGTCGCGAGCGCGCCGAGGTCGGCGGTGCGACGCTCGGCGCTCAGGACAGGAGCGTGCGGGCTCGGGGTGCTCACGGGGCGAGGTGCCTCTCCAGCAGGTGACGCAGCTCGGCGTCCAGCGCGGACTGGTCGATGTGGGAGTCGGTCATGATCGCCGACGACAGCAGGAACCCCTGGGCGCTGAGCAGGATGCTGCGCGCGAGCAGGTCGGCGTCGACCTCACGTACGGCACCGGTGGCCTGCCCCGCGCGCACGGCGTGGGCCAACACCTCGCGGAGCAGCTCCTGGTTGCGACCGCGACGCTCCAGCACGTAGGGCAGCAGCAGCTCGGGGTCCACCTCGACGATGCGTGCGAACAGGGGATCCTCACGCAGCGCGCGCACCATCGCGGTGACGCTGTGGGCCAGCGAGGTCGCGGTCACCTCGCCGTCGCCGACCACCGGGGTGGCCCGGACCAGGTCACCCCACTCGCGCACCAGCAGGTCGGCGAGCAGGGCCTGCACGTCGCTCCACCGCCGGTAGATCGTCATCCGTGACACCCCGGCCCGCCGAGCCACGTCGGTCAGCGTCGTACGACGCAAGCCGACGGCGAGGATGCTCTCCCGTGCGGCGTCGAGGACGGGGTCGGTCTCCAGCGCGGGGCTCTCGTCCGGGGAGGCGTCGAGCACCCCCGAGACGGAGCCGCCGCCCGACGACGGGGTGTGACGAATGGACATCATGTGTCACACTGTATCGCATGATCGAGCTGACCTCACCCATGCACTGGTCGCGCTGGGGCGACCCGGACCAGGCCCACCCGGTCTCGGAGTCGATGCGCGAGCTGATCGAGCTGTTCGTCGGTGACATCACCGAGCGGCCCGCCGTCGAGGTCGGTGAGGTCCGGCTGCCCGACGTCGGCCTGAGCCCGGCCGCGCTGGCCTCCCTGGGGGGCCTGGTGGGGGAGGCCCACGTGCACACCGACGTGGAGTGGCGCATCGCTCGCACCCGCGGCAAGTCGACGCCGGACCTGCTGCGGATCCGGGAGGGCGACGCCGCTGACGCCCCCGACGCCGTGGTGCGTCCCGCGTCGCACGGCGAGGTCGCCGCGGTGGTCGCGTGGGCCGCCGAGGCGGGAGTCGCGGTGGTGCCCTTCGGGGGCGGGACCAGCGTGGTCGGCGGTCTGGCCGCCCGCCGTGACGGTCTGGCCGGGGTGGTCGCGCTCGACCTGCGACGCATGACCAGGCTCCTCGAGGTCGACGAGGTCTCCGGCACCGCGACGCTCGAGGCGGGACTCCTGGGCCCCGAGGCCGAGGAGCTCCTGGCCGAGCACGGCCTGATGATCGGCCACTACCCCCAGTCCTTCCGCTACGCCTCCATCGGCGGCTTCGCCGCCACCCGCTCCAGCGGCCAGTCGTCGGCGGGCTACGGCCGGTTCGACGCCATGGTCGTGCGGCTCAAGGTGGCCACCCCCCTCGGCGACTGGGAGGTCGGAAGCTCGCCGGCCAACGCCGCCGGGCCCGACCTGCGTGAGCTGGTGATGGGGTCCGAGGGTGCGTTCGGTGTGATCACGGAGGTGACCCTGACCACCCGGCCGCTGCCGGAGCAGAAGCTCTACGAGGGCTGGCGCTTCGAGTCCTTCGCCGCCGGCGCTGCCGCGATGCGCGCGCTGGCCCAGGCTCGGACGATGCCGACGGTGCTGCGGCTCTCCGACGAGGCCGAGACCTCGGTCAACCTGGCCCGCCCCGACGCGGTCGGCTCCGAGAGCTCCGGTGGCGCCTTGATGATCACCGGCCACGAGGGCACTCCCGAGGCCGTACGCCGCTCCCGCGAGGTCGTGAGCGCCGCACTCACCGGCGCCGGGGGAGAGTGCCTGGGCGAGGAGGTCGGGCAGTCGTGGGCCGCGGGCCGGTTCGACGGGCCCTACCTGCGGGACTCGCTGCTCGACATCGGGGTGCTGGTGGAGACCTTCGAGACGGTGACCTTCTGGTCCAACCTCGAGCGGCTCTACGCCGAGGTGAAGCAGGCCGTGGAGACCGAGCTGACCGAGCAGGGCACACCGCCCCTGGTGCTGTGCCACATCTCCCACGTCTACGAGACCGGCGCCTCCCTCTACTTCACCGTCGCGGCCAAGGAGCTCGAGGACGGCCTGGGGCAGTGGCGCCGCGCCAAGGCCGCAGCCAGCGACGCCATGATCGAGGCCGGCGCCTCGATCACCCATCACCACGCCGTCGGGCGCGACCACAAGCCCTGGTTCGAGCGCGAGATCGGACCGGTCGGTGTGCAGGTCCTGCGCGCGGTGAAGGCGAGCATCGACCCGGCCGGGGTGCTCAACCCTGGCGTGATGGTCCCGTGAACCGCAGCTTCCGGATCCTGGTCAACCCGACGTCCGGGGGCGGGTCGGCGCCGGGCAAGGTGGCCGAGGTCGCCCGGCTCCTGGAGGAGGCCGGCGCCCGGGTCGTGGTCGAGCCGAGCCGGTCGGCCGAGCACGGCCGCCAGGCGGCGCTGGAGGCCGTGGCCATGGACCAGGTCGTCGTGGCCGCGGGCGGCGACGGCATGCTCGCCTCCCTCGCGGGGACCCTCGTCGACGCCGGGGGCACCCTCGGCATCGTCCCGAGCGGGCGGGGCAACGACTTCGCCCGGATGCTTCGGTTGCCCGGCGACCCCGAGGCAGTGACCCACACCCTGCTGGAGGGTGACCCGACGCCGGTCGACGTGATCGAGGTGACCGGGCACGACGTACCGCGCACCGTCGTGCTCGGCAGCCTCTACGCCGGGGTCGACTCGCTGGCCTCGGAGATCGTGGACCGCTCGCGTCGGATGCCCTCCGCGCTGCAGTACCCCGCCGCGGCCGTGCGTGCCCTGGCGACCTACCGACCGCGGACCTTCCGGGTGACGGTGGACGGTCGCACCCACGAGCAGGCGGCGTTCAACGTGGTCGTGGCCAACTCCGGCTACTACGGCTCAGGCATGCACATCGCGCCGATGGCCGACGTGCACGACGGACTGCTCGACGTCGTGGTGCTCCCGGCCGACTCGCGGTTCTCGATGATCCGACGGCTCCCCAAGGTCTACGACGGCAGCCACATCGACCTCCCCGAGGTGAGCGTGCTGCGGGGGTCGGAGGTGGTGGTCTCGGCGCACGACGTCGTCGGCTACGGCGACGGCGAGCGGATCGGAGCGCTGCCGCTGACCGCCGGTGTGCTCCCCGGTCGACTGCCGGTTCTGCTGGCCTAGACCGGCGGGGGTGACCTCGCGCGACGTTCGGCTTAGCGGCTGATGCGGATGGGTAGGTAAAGACCGACTCGTTCGGGCCAGCCGCCGAGAGGACTTACGTCCTTTACTAGTCCCGAACCACAGAAACGGACATAATGGATTCCGGCAGTGTGCGGGTGGAGAGACCCGCGCCTCGGACTTCTGCCACGGACGTGCAGGGAGGCACTCCTATGGACCAGGTCTTTCGACGAGCTTTCGCCCTCAGTGGGCTCGGGCTCGCTCTCGGCGCGCTCTACACCGCCTACCTCGTCACGCAGGACAGCTGTGCCGCGCTGCTGCGCACCGGCGGCAGCACCACCGCCTGCACCGTCGGTGAGCAGGTGTCGGCCGGCCTGGTCGTCTTCACCCTGACCACCCTGGCCTTCACCACACTCCTGGCCGCCCGTGCGGTCCACGCCTTCGGGCCACACGACGGAGGCTCAGCCGGACGCATCGGCCTGGGCGACACGTTCATGGCCATCGGCGCGATCGTGGCGATGGTGCAGGCCGCCGCCTTCGCCGTGGTCCAGACCCCGTTCGTGCTCGCCATGCTCGTGGTGGTCTTCACCCTCAGCTTCATCGGCGTACGCCGGGGCGCATCAGAGACCCAGGAGGACCGCGAGGTCGCCACCGTCATCTCGATGGTGCTGACCATGGCCGCGGTCATCTGGGTGGCCCTGCAGCCCGAGGCCGCACTGCTGGGCATGCCGCTCACGCTCTTCTGGGTCATGGGAGCCCTCTCGTACCTGGACCGGTCGAAGGCCGGTGCCGCCAACTCGTGGGAAGGAGCCCCAGCTCGCGCCTCGGTCGAGAGGTAGAGCCACAGACCGCGGAGGGTGCCGCAATCGTGCTTCCGGGCAGTGCCCTCCGCAGCGGTCGACATCGAACGGTGCATACCCAGCTGCCCTCATGTGCCGTGAGACGACCGCACGGTGCCGGAAACTCCCACCACTCCAGTCCGGCACTGGAAACCCGGGGCACGAGCGGTGACTGCCGCCCCTGGAGGCGGTGACCGCTGACGTGACGCGACGTGGAGGGTCGCTCACGTCAACAGGGCGGGTGGCGGAACCCCCGGGTCAATTCCCCCGAGATCCGGCCGCCATCCGCCCGCTGGGCATCCCGTCCGGCACAGGTGCGCGAGTCCGCTGGTCCTCTACAACCGCGCCGCGACCTCGGTGCCCTGCTTGATCGCCCGCTTCGCGTCCAGCTCGGCTGCCACGTCTGCGCCCCCGATCAGGTGAGCGCTCACCCCCGCCGCGACCAGCTCGTCGTAGAGCGAGCGCACCGACTCCTGGCCCGCGCAGACCACGACGTGGTCCACCTCGAGCAGCCGCGGCTCCCCCTCGACGCTGATGTGCAGCCCGGCGTCGTCCACGCGCTCGTAGGTGACGCCGGGCACCTGCTCGACGCCGGAGTCCTTGAGCACGATGCGGTGCGCCCAGCCCGACGTCTTGCCGAGGTGCTTGCCGATCCGGGAGGTCTTGCGCTGGAGCAGGTGGACCTCCCGGGCCGCCGTGCGTGGCTTCTTCTCGGTCAGCCCGCCCCGGTGCAACGAGGGGTCGCCGACCCCCCAGTGCGCAAGCCACTCCTCCAGGTCCTCCTCGGTGTGGGTGAGGAAGACGCTCATGTCGACCCCGATGCCGCCGGCACCGACCACCGCCACCCGACGTCCGACCTCGACCCGCCCACTGAGCACGTCGTCGTAGGCCACGACGCTGGGGTGGTCGCAGCCCGGGAAGTCCACCCGGCGCGGAACCACACCGGTCGCCACCACCACCTCGTCGTAGGAGGCGAGCTCCTCGGCCGCGGCCCGCGAGCCGAGCCGGACCTCGACGCCGAGCACCTCGAAGCGGCGCCGGTAGTAGCGCAGTGTCTCGGCGAACTCCTCCTTGCCCGGGATGCGCATCGCGTAGCGGAACTGCCCGCCGAGCTCGTCCTGCGCCTCGAACAGCGTGACCCGGTGACCGCGCTCGGCTGCGGTCAGGGCCGCGGCGAGGCCGGCCGGGCCGCCACCGACGACCGCGACCCGCTTGGCCCGGGTGCGCGGCACCGGCAGCAGCACCAGCTCGGTCTCGCGGCAGGCGCGCGGGTTGACCAGGCACGAGGCGCGCTTGGCGGCGAAGGTGTGGTCCAGGCAGGCCTGGTTGCAGGCGATGCAGGTGTTGATCTCGTCGCCGCGGCCGGCCTGCGCCTTCGCCACGAAGTCGGCGTCGGCCAGCAGCGGGCGCGCCATCGAGACCAGGTCGGCGCTGCCGTCGGCCAGCAGCTGCTCGCAGGTCTCGGGGGTGTTGATCCGGTTGGAGGCGCAGACCGGGATGCCGACCTCCCCGCGCAGCCGCTTGGTGGTCCACGACCACGCCGCTCGGGGGACCTGGGTGAGGATCGTCGGCACCCGCGCCTCGTGCCACCCGATGCCGGTGTTGATGATCGAGGCGCCGGCGTCCTCGACGCGGTGCGCGAGCTCGAGCGTCTCGTCCCAGTCCTGAGCGTCGTCGACGAGGTCGAGCAGCGACATCCGGTACATCACGATCAGGTCGTCGCCGACCTCCTCACGGATCCGCCGCACGATCTCCACCGGGAACCGCATCCGGTTCTGCGCGGACCCACCCCACTTGTCGTCGCGACGGTTGACGCGGGCGGCGAGGAACTGGTTGATCAGGTAACCCTCCGAGCCCATGATCTCGACCGCGTCGTAGCCGGCGCTGCGAGCGAGCCGGGCCGAGGCGACGAAGTCCGCGATGGTCTGCTCGACCTGCTTGGCGCTCATGCCGCTGGCCTTGAACGGCGTGATCGGCGACTTGCTGGAGCTCGCGCTCTGGCTGAAGGGCGTATAGCCGTAGCGCCCCGCGTGCAGCAGCTGGAGCGCGATCTTGGCGCCGTGCTCGTGCACCGCGTCGGTGACGCGGGTGTGCCGTGCGGCGTTGAGCCGGGTCGACATCTGCGACCCGAACGGAAGCAGCCAGCCGCGCACGTTGGGGGAGTACCCGCCGGTCACGATCAGCCCGACGCCGCCCTTCGCCCGCTCGGCGAAGTACGCCGCCAGCTCATCGACGTGCCACGGGCGGTCCTCCAGGCCCGTGTGCATGGAGCCCATCACGACTCGGTTGCGTAGCGTGCCCCCCTGCACCTGCAGGGGTGAGAGCAGGGTCGGGTACGGCGAAGCGGTGGTCATCTGGTCTCCTGATCAGCTGGTCATCTCATCGGCGGTCGAGCTCGTCGAGACCCCGTGGGCGGTGAGGTACTCCTGCAGCCACTCGACCCAGAACCGCTCCATGCGCACCCCGCCACGCAGGACGAGGTACTGGTCGAGCTCGCGTCCGGCCAGGGCGCCCGGGTCCGGGTAGGTGTCGGCCAGCATCTGCTCGTAGGCCAGCTGTCGCAGCTCGTGCTCGGCCCGCAGCGAGGCCACCTCGCGCAGCAGGGCCGCCCGGTCGCCGTACGACGCGGCGCGCAGCTTGACGGCGAGGTCGCTTCGGTGGGTCTCGCGCTCCAGCGGCTCGGCCAGCCAGCGCCGCACCTCCGCGCGCCCGGCCTCGGTGACCTCGTAGACCTTGCGGTCGGGTCCTCCGGACTGCGGGACCGTGGCGGAGACGACCCACGCTCGGGTCTCCATGCGGCCCAGCACGCGGTAGATCTGCTGGTGGGTGGCGGTCCAGAAGTACCCGATCGACCGGTCGAAGCGCCGGGTCAGCTCGGAGCCCGAGGCAGCGCGCTCGCTGAGGGACACCAGGATCGCGTGCTCCAGAGCCATGGGCAGAAGTATGCAACGAGTTGCACGGGCTATGCAACTCGTTGCAAGAGAATGACTTTGGACCTCTCCTGCATCCCCTCGCGGCCGGACTACGATCCCGCCATGCCGATCGCACGATTCCGCACCCGGCGACTGGTGCTCGCCGCAGCCGTTGCACCGCTGGTTCTCTTCGCCGGCTGCGCCCCACAGGAGGAGGAGCCGTCGGAGTCCTCCGGGACCGCTTCCGCCGACGAGTGCGCCACGGACCAGCTGCCGCTGCAGCAGGACGGGACGCTGACCATCGGCACCGACAAGCCGGCCTACGAGCCGTGGTTCGTCGACAACGACCCCACCAACGGCAAGGGCTATGAGTCGGCCGTGGCCTACGCCGTTGCCGAGGAGCTGGGCTTCAGCCAGGACGAGGTCACCTGGACCCGGGTGAAGTTCAACAACTCCTACAAGCCCGGTCCCAAGGAGTTCGACTTCGACATCAACCAGATCTCGATCACCGCGGACCGCGCCGCGGTCGTCGACTTCTCCGACGGCTACTACTCCGCAGCACAGGCGGTCATCGCGCTCAAGGACTCCGACGCGGCTGACGCGCAGAGCGTGGCGGACCTGGCCTCGCTCAAGCTCGGCGCCCAGACCGGCACCACCAGCCTGACCGCGATCCGCGACGTGATCCAGCCCGAGGAGGACCCCCTGGTCTTCCAGGACACCAGTGCGGCCAAGCAGGCGTTGCAGAACGGCCAGGTCGACGCGATCCTCGCCGACCTCCCGACCGCCTTCTACATCACCGCGGTGGAGATCCCGCAGGGCACGATGGTCGGCCAGTTCCAGCCCGAGACCGGCGAGCAGGAGGAGTTCGGGATGCTCTTCGAGAAGGGCAGCGAGCTGGTGCCGTGCGTCAACCAGGCGCTGGCGACCCTGCGGAAGGACGGCACGCTGGACCAGCTCGAGCAGCGCTGGCTCTCCGACGTCGTCGACGTCCCGGAGCTGCAGTAGCGCGTGGCCGCCCCTGACCCGGCCTGGGTCCCGAGCGAGGCCCAGCAGCGCCGCGAGGCCGTGGCCCGGGGGATGCGACGTCGCTCGATCGCGATCGCGACGGTCTCCACCCTCGTGTTCTTCGGGGCGGTCGTCGTCCTGCTGCTCGGCTCGCCCGGCTGGCCAGTGGTGCAGCAGACCTTCTTCAACCTCGAGCAGGGCCGAGAGGCGCTGCCCGACGTGCTGGAGGGCTTCTGGCTCAACGTGCGGCTCTTCCTGCTGGCCGAGCCGCTGATCCTTCTCGTCGGTCTCGCGGTGGCCACCGCCCGTGTGAGCCGCTCACCACTGCTGCTTCCGGTCCGGGTGGTCGCGATCGGCTACACCGACCTCTTCCGTGGCCTGCCCACGATCCTTGTGGTCTTCCTGATCTGCTTCGGCGTACCCACGCTGCGGCTCCAGGGCGTGACCACCTCGTTCTTCTGGCTGGCGCTGGTCGCGCTCGTGCTCTCCTACGGCGCCTACGTCGCCGAGGTCATCCGCGCCGGCATCGAGTCGGTCCACCCCTCGCAAGTCGCCAGCGCCACCGCGCTCGGGCTCAGCGGCACCCAGACCCTGCGGTTCGTCGTCCTGCCCCAAGCCGTGCGCCGGGTCATGCCGCCGCTGCTCAACGACTTCGTCTCGCTGCAGAAGGACACCGCGCTGGTCGCGGCCGTCGGCCTGCTCGACGCGCTCGGCACGGCGGCAGACACCGCGAACTACACCTTCAACTTCACCCCCTACGTCGTCGCCGGCGCGCTGTTCGTGGCACTGACGGTGCCGCTGGCTCGCTTCACCGACTGGGTCGGGCGGCGCGCGATGCAGCGGGAACGGGCGGGGGCACGATGAGCTTCCTCGAGGTCACCGGCCTGCGGAAGACCTACGGCGAGAAGGTCGTGCTCGACGACCTCGACCTGCGGGTCGAGCGCGGCGACGTGGTGTGCCTGATCGGGGCCTCCGGCAGCGGCAAGTCCACCCTGCTGCGCTGCCTGGACCTGCTGGAGCCGACCGACGACGGCACCATCGTCCTCGACGGGCTGGAGCTGACCGACCCGCGGCTCGACGCCCGCGCCGTACGGCGTCGGATGGGGGTGGTCTTCCAGGCCTACAACCTCTTCCCCCACATGAGCGTGCTCGACAATCTCGTGCTGGCCCCGCTCAAGGCGCACGGCCTGGGCAGGCGCGAGGCCGTCCGGCAGGCCGAGGAGCTTGCTGGAGCGGTTCGGCCTGAGCGGCATGGGCTCGCTGCACCCCGACCGGCTCTCCGGCGGGCAGCAGCAGCGGGTCGCGATCGCCCGAGCCATGGCGACCGGGCCCGAGCTGTTGCTGCTCGACGAGGTCACTGCGGCGCTCGACCCCGAGCTGGTGGGGGAGGTGCTCGACATCCTGCGCTCACTGGCACAGGGGAGCACCACGATGGTGCTGGCGACCCACGAGATCGGGTTCGCGCGCGACGTCGCGACGCAAGGTCTGCTTCCTCCACGACGGTCGGGTGCTGGAGGAGGGGCCTGCCTCGCAGGTGCTCGGTGACCCGCACGAGGAGCGCACCCGCCAGTTCCTGCGGCGCGTACTCTGAGGGAGGGTCGTGGTTGGCCTCGGTAAGGGGTTGACGGCGGACCACGCCCCGCCCAGGCCACGGCGTCGGCGGGCAACCACCCGTTACGCAGGGCGCTGCTCCTTCGTCGCTGCGCCCTGCTCCACGGAGGCCAGTCCCATCCACGCCCGCCGACACCCCACCCTGGCCGGACCGCGGCCCACCGCCAACGCGCGGGTGGCGGGTCAGCCGGAGGGCGGTGGGGCGCAGCGTCAAGGAGGCGTGGGCGCCTCGTTGCCCGGGCCGCCCACAGCGCGAGTCCCGGGCGACACGGCGACAGCGCGCCTCGCCGTTCGCCGGATGGCCCGGTAGCCGTGCACCCCAGCTCAGGCCCCTCCACGAACACCCAGCCTGGCGAACGTGACAGTTCTGCTGTCAGAATCCGCCGCATGGCTGATGACACCGGCTACGCGCTGGCACAGGGGACTGGGCCGCTTCGGGGCGTCAAGGTGGTGGAGATCGCTGGGATCGGGCCCGGTCCGCACGCTGCCACGCTGCTGGCTGACCTCGGGGCCGACGTGATCCGGGTCGAGAAGCCGGGCGGTGCGGCGAGCGCGGGCCCCCGGGAGACCGACCTGCTGACCCGCGGGCGTCCCAGCGTCGCGATGGACCTGAAGAACCCCGACGCGCTGCGGGCGCTCAAGGAGCTGATCGCCACCGCCGACGTCCTCGTCGAGGGGATGCGGCCCGGGGTGACCGAGCGGCTCGGGATCGGACCCGAGGACTGCCTGGCGCTGAACCCGGCCCTGGTCTACGGCCGGATGACGGGGTGGGGCCAGGACGGGCCGCTGGCCCACACCGCCGGTCACGACATGAACTACATCGGCATCGCGGGCGTGCTGCACGGGCTGGGCCAGGACCCCGGACGCCCGCACTTCCCCAGCAACCTCGTCGGAGACTTCGGCGGCGGCTCGACGTACCTGGTGATCGGCGTGCTCGCCGCCCTGCTCGAGGCGCGGGTCTCCGGCACCGGCCAGGTGGTCGACGCCGCGATCGTCGACGGCGCGGCGCACCTGAACATGATGTGGGCGGCGATCCTGGCCAGCGGCTTCGCCCAGGAGCAGCGCGCCGCCAACCTGCTCGACGGCGGCATCCCCTACTACGACATCTATGAGACCTCCGACGGCAAGCACATGAGCGTCGGGGCGCTGGAGCCGCAGTTCTACGCCGAGATGATCCGGTTGATGGGCCTGGAGGAGCAGGTGCCTGACCGCCACGACTTCGCCCAGCTCGGTGAGCTGCGCGCGGTGCTGACCGAGACCTTCGCGACCCGGACTCAGGCCGAGTGGGCCGAGGTGTTCGACGGCACCGACGCCTGCGTGGCGCCGATCCTGCCGATGACCGAGGCCGCCCGGCATCCGCACATGGCCGCCCGCGGGGTGTACCTGGAGCAGGATGGTCTGCTCCAGCCCGCGCCGGCGCCGCGCTTCTCCCGCACCGAGGCCACCCTCACCTCCGGGCCGTCCGTCGCCGGCGGGGGGACGCGCGCCGTGCTCGAGGCCTGGGGCGTCTCTGGGGTCGGGGAGCTGCTGGAGTCCGGAGCCGCGGTCCAGGGCTGAGCGAACCGACGGCTTCCGCACGGGCCGGGGCTTCGGGCGCACCGCCACGCACGGCCGAGCCTGCTCGCTCGGCCATGGCCTCCGGCGCTGCGAGGTGCATCACACCTGACCGGGGCGACCATTGACCGTGACAGTAAAAGTGTCACAATCTGGTCAGCGGGCTGCGCGCAGCCCGCCTTCTCGTCCGCGGCGGCTCCGTCGCGGTTGTCTGTTTCGAAAGCAGGGACGATGGCTGTGTCATCAGCGCAAGAGGCATACGTGTACGACGCGCTCCGCACCCCGCGGGGCAAGGGCAAGAAGGACGGCTCCCTCCACGAGGTGAAGCCGATCGACCTGGTCACGACCCTCCTCGACGAGGTCCGTGAGCGCAACGACGGGTTCGACCCCGAGCGCGTCGACGACGTGGTGCTCGGTGTGGTCTCGCCCCTGGGCGACCAGGGTGGCGACATCGCCAAGACCGCCGCCATCGCGGCCGGCTATCCCGAGACCGTCGCCGGGGTGCAGCTCAACCGCTTCTGCGCCTCCGGCCTCGAGGCCGTCAACCAGGCCGCCGGCCGGATCCGCTCCGGCTGGGAGGACCTGATCCTCGCCGGCGGCGTGGAGTCGATGAGCCGGGTGCCGATGGGCTCCGACGGCGGTTCCTGGGCCTCCGACCCCGCCACCGCGTTCGGCACCGCCTTCGTCCCGCAGGGCATCGGCGCCGACCTGATCGCCACCCTGGGCGGCTGGGACCGCGAGGCGGTCGACGAGTTCGCCGCCGAGTCGCAGGCCCGCGCCGCCAAGGCGCAGGCCAACGGCTACTTCGACAACTCCGTCGTGCCGGTCAAGGACCGCAACGGCCTCATGGTCCTCGGCAAGGACGAGTTCATCCGCCCCGGCACCACCGTGGAGAGCCTGTCCGGCCTCAAGCCGTCGTTCGCCTTCCACGGTGACCTGGGCTTCGACTCGGTGGCGCTGGAGAAGTACCACTGGGTCGAGCGCATCAACCACGTCCACCACGCCGGCAACAGCTCGGGCATCGTCGACGGTGCCGCGTTGGTCGCCATCGGCAACGAGCAGGCCGGCAAGGACCTCGGTCTCACCCCGCGCGCCCGCATCGTCTCGGCCGCCGTCTCCGGTGCCGACCCGACGATCATGCTCACCGGCCCCGCCCCGGCCAGCCGCAAGGCGCTGGACAAGGCCGGCATGACCCCCGACGACATCGACCTCTTCGAGATCAACGAGGCCTTCGCCGCGGTCGCGATGCGCTTCATGCGCGACCTCGACCTCGACCACGACAAGGTCAACGTCAACGGTGGCGCGATCGCCATGGGCCACCCGCTCGGTGCGACCGGCGCGATGATCCTCGGCACGCTCATCGACGAGCTCGAGCGTCGCGACCTGCAGCGCGGCCTCGCCACGCTCTGCGTCGGCGGCGGCATGGGCATCGCCACCATCGTCGAGCGCGTCTGAGCGTCAAACCCCCACACATCCGAACTCAGCGGAGCCACGAATTCCGCAGACTCGTCACAAAGGAACCATCACTCATGTCTGACCAGAGCGCAGTGCGCTACGAGCGCGACTCCGACGGAGTCGTCACCCTGACGCTGGACGACCCGGACGCCAGCGCCAACACGATGAACCAGGCCTACAGGGACGGGATGGCCGCGGCCGTCGACCGGCTCTACGACGAGAAGGACGACGTCGTCGGTGTCGTCCTGACCTCGGCGAAGAAGACCTTCTTCGCAGGCGGCAACCTGAACCTGTTGATCCAGGCGACCAAGGACGACGCCCAGCAGCTCTTCGAGGAGTCGATCGGGCTCAAGGCCGACCTGCGTCGCCTGGAGACCCTCGGCAAGCCGGTCGTGGCGGCGATCAACGGCGCCGCCCTCGGTGGCGGCCTCGAGATCGCGCTGTCCTGCCACCGCCGGATCGCCGCGGAGGGCCGCTACGAGATCGGGCTGCCCGAGGTGACCCTCGGCCTGCTGCCCGGTGGCGGCGGCGTGGTCCGAACCGTGCGGATGCTCGGCATCCAGTCCGCTCTCATGGACGTCCTGCTCCAGGGCCAGCGCTACAAGCCCGAAGCCGCCCAGGAGAAGGGCCTGGTCGACGAGCTGGTCCCGGGCGACCAGCTGGTCGAGAAGGCCCGCGCCTGGGTGCTGGAGCACCAGGGCGACGAGGAGGCGGCCACCCAGCCGTGGGACCGCAAGGGCTACAAGATGCCCGGCGGCACCCCCTCCCACCCGGCGCTGGCCCAGATGCTGCCGGCGTTCCCCGCGACGCTGCGCAAGCAGCTCAAGGGCGCCGACTACCCCGCGCCGCGCGCGATCATGTCGGCTGCGGTCGAGGGCGCCCAGCTCGACGTCGCCGGCGCCGAGCGGGTCGAGGCACGCTACTTCGTCGAGCTCGCCACCGGTCAGAACGCCAAGAACATGATCCAGGCGTTCTTCTTCGACCTCCAGGCCATCAACTCCGGCAAGCTGCGGCCCAAGGGCCACGACCAGTACACCGCTGCGAAGGTGGTGGTCCTCGGCGCCGGCATGATGGGAGCCGGCATCGCCTACGTCTGTGCCCGCGCCGGGATGGAGGTCGTCCTCAAGGACGTCTCCCAGGAGGCCGCGGAGAAGGGCAAGTCCTACTCCCAGAAGCTCAACGAGAAGGGCGTCGCCAAGGGCAAGCTCACCGAGGAGAAGTCCCGAGAGCTGCTCGACCGGATCACCGCGACCGACGACCCCAAGGCCGCGGCCGGCGCCGACCTGGTGATCGAGGCGGTCTTCGAGGACCCCGACCTCAAGGCGAAGGTCTTCGCCGAGATCGTCCCCGAGCTCGCCTCCGACGCGCTGCTGTGCTCGAACACCTCGACCCTGCCGATCACCGAGCTGGCCGAGGGGATCGAGCGTCCCGAGGACTTCATCGGTCTGCACTTCTTCTCGCCGGTCGACAAGATGCCGCTGGTCGAGATCATCAAGGGGGGCAAGACCTCCGAGGCCGCCGTGGCCAAGGCGATCGACGTCGTGCAGCAGATCAAGAAGACCCCGATCGTGGTCAACGACAGCCGCGGCTTCTACACCTCCCGTGTCATCGGCACCTTCGTCAACGAGGGCCTCGCCATGGTCGGCGAGGGCGTGCACCCGATCAGCGTCGAGCGCGCCGCGCAGCAGGACGGCTACCCCGTCGGCACGCTGCAGCTCAGCGACGAGCTCAACATGGAGCTGATGGTCAAGATCCGCAACGCGACCAAGAACGCCGTCGAGCGCGAGGGCGGCACCTACACCCCGCACCCCGCGGAGAAGGTGATCGACAAGATGATCGAGCTCGGCCGCTCCAGCAAGCTCAAGGGCGCCGGCTTCTACGAGTACGACGAGGCCGGCAAGCGCAAGGGGCTGTGGCAGGGCGTCTTCGAGGAGTTCCCCGTGGCCCAGGAGCAGATCCCGTTCCAGGACGTCAAGGACCGGATGCTCTTCATCGAGGCCGTGGAGACGGTTCGCTGCTTCGACGAAGGAGTCATCAACTCCACCGCCGAGGCCAACATCGGCTCCATCTTCGGCATCGGGTTCCCCGCCAACACCGGTGGCGCCGCGCAGTTCATCAACGGCTACCAGGGCCCGCACGGCCACGGCATCAAGGCGTTCGTGGCCCGTGCCCAGGAGCTCGCCGCGACCTACGGCGAGCGCTTCGAGCCGCCGGCCACCTTGGTCGAGCGCGCCGAGAAGGGTGAGCCCTTCTCGGTCTGAGGTCCACCGCACGTGGGGCCCGGCAGTCGACCCGACTGCCGGGCCCAACGGCGCTGGTCCGCGTACGCCCCGAGCTGGGCGTACGGTGGATCGAGGAAGCCGGTTCACGCTTCCTCTCAAAGGAGCAGTCATGGCCGACAAGTCCCCTCGCCAACACCTGTCCAAGAAGGCGGGCAAGTCTCTCAAAGAGAAGCGCGCCGCGAAGCACCTGAAGGCCGCGGCCAAGAACAAGACTGAAATCGTGCCGCCAGGCAAGAAGCACTAGAACTGGCAACCCGAGCGGCCAGCCCGGCGAGGAGGGCCGCGTAGCGCCGAACGCTCGTCGATGGTGACGCACCTGACCTACGCCGTGCCGGTCGAGGCTGCCGCGGCCGAGGAGGCAGCGCAAGGAGTGGGGCGATGGCCCGATTTGGGTCTTACCGGCGCGCGACGGGCGGAAAGTTGCCAGACTTTGACCATGCCCTCCGAGCCGGCGCGTCCGCATGCCGTCGACCCCGTGGTCGACGTGGACGAGCTGTGGGTGCGGTTCGGGCAGGTCGACGCGGTGCGGGGGATCTCCTTCACCGTGCCGGCGGGCAGCGCGACCGCGCTGCTGGGCCGCAATGGCGCCGGGAAGTCGACCACGATGCGCGTGCTCGCCGGGGTGATCCCCGCGACCGCCGGCGGGGTGCGGGTGCTGGGTCACGACCTGCGCGCCGACACCATGTCGGTCAAGCGGCTGACCGGCTACTGCCCCGACGTCGGTGGCCTGGTCCCGCGTGCGACGCCGTGGGAGCACCTCCAGCTCGCCGCGCGGCTGCGTCGCCTCGAGCGGTGGGAGGAGCGCGGCCGCGAGCTGCTCGAGCGCTTCGACCTCGGCGCTGCCGCGCACCGGGTCACCGCCGGGTTCAGCCACGGCATGGGCCGACGGATGTCGGTGATCATGGCCGCCTTCCACGAGCCCGAGGTGCTGCTGCTCGACGAGCCCTTCGACGGAGTCGACCCGCTCGGGGTCGAGGCGACCCTCGACGTCGTCGCCGACGCACGGGCCCGCGGCGCCGCCGTCCTGGTCTCCACCCACCTGCGCGAGCTGGCCGTGGAGGCCTGCGGTGAGGCGATCGTGCTGCGCGGCGGATCGGCGGTCGCCGAGATGCCAGCGGTCGAGATGAGCGGAGAGGCGGGCGCCGATGCCTACCGGGCCCTCCTCGACTGAGCGGCGCGGCACCTCGACCGCGGCCACGCGCGCCCCCGGCGACCCCCGCGGGCACCTCGGCGCGGTCCGCATCGGGATCGCCGACACCAGGTCGCTGCTCGCCTTCCGCGCCTCCAGCCTGCGCGGTCGGGCCCGCAAGCTCGCCACGTACGGCGTGGTGGTGATCCTCGCGCTCACCGTCGCCTCCGCCTGGATCCCCGCCTACCTGCCGAGCGGCGACGGACGCCGCACCGACGTGCTGTCGCTGCTGCCCAGCGCCATGGTCGGCATCCTGGTGATCGCCTCGATCTCCGCCGCGGCCTCCGCCGGCGGACGTGAGCTGCTGCCGCGCGACCAAGCCGTGTCCTACCCGGTCAGCCCGCTGACCGACCACCTCGGCGCCCTGATCATGGCGCCGCTCAACATCGCCTGGCTGATGCAGACCTGGACCCTGCTCGGCGCCACCGCCTACGTCATCGGGCCCTCCTGGCGCCTGCCGGTCGTGCAGCTCCCGATCGTGCTCTGGCTGGTCTGCGCGACCTCGGTCGCCCAGGTCATCGGCTGGTCGATGGAGTGGGTGCGGCGCGGACGCGGGGGTGCCTGGACGATCCGCGGCCTCTCGCTGGTCCTCGGGCTGGTGGGCACCTACCTCATCGCCGCGGACCAGCTGGTGCCGCTGCTGCAGCAGAGCCCGACGCTGCAGGTCACCATCGCCTCGCTGGGAGCCAACAGCGTCATCGACGGGCGGTACCTGATGGTCATCGCCACGCTGCTCGCGATCACGCTCCTGGCCGTCGCGGCCGGCGCGCTGGTCGCCTCGGCGGTCACCCACCGCCCGGCCCGTGACGAGGTGCGGCTGGAGTCGGCGTCGTACTCCTCGCGACCGCACCCCTCCTCGGACTTCATCGCCCTGGTCCGCACCGACCGGGTCGGCATCTGGCGCTCGGTGCCGCTGCGCCGCGGCCTCGGCGTGCTCATGGTGATGCCCGGCCTGGTCGCGGTCGCGGGTGGGCTCGACTGGTACATGCTGCCGATCCTGCCGGGCCTGGTCGCCTCTGGTGGCGCTCTGCTCTTCGGGGTCAACAGCTGGTCGCTGGACGGGCGCGGAGCCCTGTGGCGCGACAGCCTGCCGGTCTCAGCGGGCACCGTCTTCGCCTCCCGCGCCTACGTCCTCACCGAGGTGCTCATCCTCGCCAGCGCCGGCACGATGGTGCTCGCGAGCCTGCGAGCCGGGGTGCCCTCCACCTCGCAGCTCGCCGCCGTGGTGTGTGCCGCGCTGGTCGTGGTCATCCAGGTGGTGTCGGCCTCGCTGCGCTGGTCGGTCAGGCGTCCCTTCTCGGTCGACCTGCGCTCCGCGCGCGCCACCCCGGCCCCGCCGCTGGTGATGGTCGGCTACTCCTCGCGCCTGGCCCTGTCGACCACCCTGGTCGGGATGCTCTTCTCGGTGCTGGCCCGGGCCCCGTGGGAGTGGTCGGTGCTCATCGCCCTGCCCTTCCTGCTGCTCTCTGCCCGGCGGCTGGTCGCCACCGGCCACGCCTGGTCCGACCCGGTCACCCGCTCCCAGGTCGTCGCCACCGTCGCCAGCTGAGGTGACCAGGGCCGATCGACGGCACCCCGCGGAAGCAAACGGGGCGCCGCCGAACAGATCGGCGGCGCCCCGGTGGGCGAGTGGTGGGCCTCAGCCCTGGATGCAGTTCATCATGTCTTCCTGCATCAGGCTGCCCATCCCGGAGGTGTCACCCTGGAAGGCCAGCGACATGATCTCCTTGACCTTCTCCTCGTCGAGGACGTCCTCGACGCACTTCTGCTGCTCGTCGGACAGCGAGCTGGACATGGAGGAGAACTGGTCCTCGATGATCTTCTCGGCGTCCATGCAGTCGACGAAGACCGAGGCCATCGAGTCCGCGTCCTCCTTCTCCATCTTGACGTCGCCGACCGAGTCCTCGACCTCGAGATCGTCGTTGAGCAGGCCGTACTCCTTGAGCTGGTCGGTGCCGATCTCGTCGACGATGCCGTCGGAGAGGCAGGTCGCGTCGTCCTCGGTGACCTTGGTGCCGGCGATCTCGTTCTCCTCCAGCATCTTGGCCTGGATGCTTTCCTTGGCCTTCTCGTCGTCGTTGCCGCAGCCGGTGAGCAGCAGGCTCGTGACGGCCAGCAGGGCCACAATCATGGTTTTCATGGGTGCTCCTCGCACACTGGGCGGTTCTCGGTCTCGTCGGTCACTTCTTCATGCAGGCGTTCATATCCTCCTGCATCTCGCCCTGGGTGTCGCTCTCGGGCGCGCCGCCCTGGAACCCCGAAGAGATCAGGGCGGTCAGCTGCTCGGCGTCGATCGCCTCCAGCACGCAGTCGCGCTGCTGCTTGGTCATCTGGTCCTGGACGATCTGGGCCTGCACGATCTCCTCCGCGCCGATGCAGTCCACGAGGGCGGAGGCCACGATGTCGGCGTCCTCCTCGGAGAGCTCGGTGTCGCCGAGGTTGTCGTTGACCCGGCCGTCGTCGTCGAGGACGTCGTACTCCTTGAGCTGGTCGACGCCGACCCCGTCGACGATCGCCTCGGCCATGCAGTCGCCCTGCTCGGCGCTGACGTCGGTGTCGCCGAGGTCCTCCTTCTGGAAGCTGCGCGAGAGCGAGGCCTTGGCCTCCTCGGTCTGCCCGCAAGCGCTGAGGCTGAGGGCGAGGGCGGCCAGGACTAGAGCGGTGAATGCGGTCCTCATCGGGACCGACCCTGCCAGGTCGGCCCTGAGGTGATCAACGCAAACATGAGGTGAGCTCGTTCAGCAGCTCCTCGAAGACCGGGTTCTCGGCGCTCTGGAACTCCAGGGACAGGGTGCGGGTGACCTCCTCGGTGGTCACCAGCTTCTTCACGCACCGCTTGGCCTTGCGCTTGCGCTTCTTGGGCAGGTCGAGACCGGAGATGATCTGACGCTCCATGAGCTTCTCGACGTTCAGGCACTCGGCGAAGACCTCGGCGAGCGCGTCGGCGTCCTGCGGGTCGAGCCTGACGCCCTGGAGCGACTGGTCGGGTCGCAGGTCGTCGGTGAGCAGGTCGTAGGCCTGCAGGGTGGGGACCCCGAGGGTGTCGACCGCGCCGGTGGCGACGCAGTCGGTCTCCGCGTCGTCCAGGCGCTTGCCCGTGGTCATGCCGGCGTTGCCGACCATCTGCGCCTTCAGGGCCGCCACCGCGCGCTCCTCGTCGGCGTCCGCACTGCCGCAGGCGCTCAGCATCGCCAGCGGCAGCGCCACGCAGAGCGCTGCCGAGAGCGCGCGGATGCGTCTGGCCATCTGCGATGTTTCCCGTCCCTCGGTTGCTCGCAGCATACCGAGGACCGCCCCCTGCGGCCCGGGCATCGGACGAAGCCCGGGTGTCCGGATCGTCTAGTGTCGGCTGTCGTGACCAGCGACGATCCCTCCAGCGCGCCGAGCCCGGCGGCCGCACCGACGCCTGGGCTGCAGGCCGGTGACCGCGCTCTGGTCACCGGCGCCGGGTCCGGGCTGGGGGCGGCGCTGACCCAGGCCCTGCGAGCCCGCGGGGTGCGCGTCCTGGCGACCGACGCGAGCGCTGAGAGCGGTTGGCACGGCGAGGTGGACCCCGGGGCGCTGCGTCGGCTCGACGTCACCTCCGAGCACGACTGGGACGCCGCCCGCGACTGGGTCGAGCGTGAGTGGGACGGGCTAGACCTGCTGGTCAACAACGCCGGCGTCGCCGGTGGTGGCCGGGTCGACCGCGCCACCGTCGAGGAGTGGCAGCGACTCGTCGAGGTCAACCTGTACGGCGCGGTGCGGGGCGTGCGTGCCTTCACGCCGGGGTTCAAGTCCCAGGGCCGTGGCTGTGTGGTCAACGTCGCCTCGCTGGCGGCGCTGGTGCACCCGGCCGGGATGGCGTCGTACAACGCGGTGAAGTCAGCGCTGCTGGCCTTCACCGAGACCGTCGGGCACGAGCTGGCCGCTCACGGGGTGTGCGCCCACGCGGTGTGCCCGTCGTACTTCCGCACCAACCTGATGGACTCGCTGCGCGGCAGCGACGAGGCGGTGGGGCGGGTGATGGCCCAGCTGGTGAGCAGTGCGCCGCTCGGCGCCGACGAGATCGCGGCGGCCGTGCTCGAGGGCCTCGAGCAGGGCCGCGAGCTGATCCTGCCCGATGCCGCCGCCCGCCAGGCGTACGGGCTCAAGCGCAGCGACCGGGCGGCGTACGACGAGCTCATGCGGGCGCAGGCGCGCAAGCTCGACGAGGCCGCGGCAGCCGCTGAGCCCCGGGCGGCGACGGCGGATGACCGACCGGGCGGGGACCACGACAGGGGAGTGCGATGACTGACGAGGGCAACCAGCCGGAGGGCTCGCGCGAGGTGCGAGCGGAGGACGCCTTCGACCTCGAGGCGGTCCTGGGCTGGCTCCGGGCCAACGCGGCGCCGCAGGACGCGGAGGTCCTGGAGGGCACCCCGCAGCTGCGCCAGTTCAGCGGTGGGGCCTCCAACCTGACCTACCTGCTGCGCTTCCCCGAGCGCGACCTGATCCTGCGCCGCGCGCCGCGCGGCACGAAGGCCAAAGGTGCCCACGACATGGGGCGCGAGTTCCGGATCCAGTCCGCGCTGGAGCCGGTCTTCCCCTACGTCGCCCACATGGTCGGCTACTGCGAGGACGAGAGCGTCATCGGCTCCGACTTCTATGTCATGGACCGCATCGAGGGCATGATCCCGCGGGCGGATCTGCCGCCCGGCGTGGAGCTGAGCCCGGCGCAGGCTCGCGGGATGTGCCTGGCGATGGTCGACGTCCTGGCCGAGCTGCACTCGGTCGACCCGACCCAGGCGGGCCTGGAGTCGCTGGGCAAGGGCGAGGGCTACGTCAGGCGCCAGGTCGGCGGCTGGTCCACGCGGATGCGCAACGCGATGACCGATGACGCCCCCGACTTCGAGCCGGTGATGTCGTGGCTCGACGAGCACCAGCCGGAGGACGTGGCGACCTGCGTGATCCACAACGACTTCAAGATGGACAACGTCGTCTTCGACGCCGACGACCCCACCCGGATCGTGGGGGTCCTCGACTGGGAGATGGCCACGCTGGGCGACCCGCTGATGGACCTCGGCGGCGACCTGGCCTACTGGGTGGAGGCCGGTGATCAGGAGTTCGAGCAGTTCCGGCGGGTGCCCACGCACCTGCCGGGGATGCTCACGCGCTGGGAGTTCGTCGAGGCCTACTGCGAGCGGACCGGGCGCGAGGTCACTGCGCGGCAGTGGTCGTTCTACGAGGTCTTCGGCTACTTCCGCTCCGCGGTCATCGCCCAGCAGATCTACTACCGCTACTTCCACGGCCAGACCTCCAACGAGCTGTTCGCCGTCTTCGGGCCGGCCGTGCGCCAGATGCGCGAGCGGATCCTCGCGCTGATCTCCGAGGTCGACCAGGTTCGCTCGTGAGCGTCCTGCTGCTGGTGCGCCACGGCCAGGCGTCGTGGGGTGCGCAGGACTACGACGTGCTCTCCGAGCTGGGCCACGAGCAGTCCGGTCACCTCGGGAAGGACCTCGCCGCGCGCGGGGTCGCTCCGGCGCGGGTGTGGACGGGGGGGCTGCGGCGCCACGACGAGACCGTGACGGCGGCGTGCGGTGCGGCCGGCTGGTCGGCGCCGGTGACCACCGACCGGCGCTGGAGCGAGTTCGACCACGTCGAGCTGCTGCGCCGCTACGACGAGGTGACCCCGCAGGCCGACAAGCCCGAGGCCTACAACGCCTTCTTCGACGCCGCCGTGGCCCGGTGGAACGGCGGCGGCCACGACAGCGACTACACCGAGTCCTTCACCGCGTTCACCGAGCGGGTGAGCGGCGCCGTGCTCGAGGCGGCCGACTCGCTGGGCGGCGGCGAGACCGGGGTGGTCTTCACCAGCGGGGGAGCAATCGCCTGGGTGGTGGCGAGCCTGTGGTCCGGCGGGGTCGCCCAGTGGGCCTGCGTCAACCCGGTCCTGGTCAACACCGGCGTCACCAAGGTCGTCACCGGACGCCGCGGCCTCACCTTGGTCTCGGTCAACGAGCACCCGCACCTGGACCGCCGTACCCTCACCTATCGGTAGGCGTTCGGCGGGCAGTTTCCCAAGGTCTGTTGCTCACCTGCCACTTCCCACGGGTTGCAACCCGTGGGAAGTGGCAGTTCGCCTACATACCTTGGGAAACTGCCGACCCGACCCCCCACCGAGGAGCGAGCATGAGCGAGACGATCCTGATCACCGGAGCCAGCTCGGGACTGGGCGCGGAGATGGCGCGGCAGTTCGCCGCGAAGGGCTACGACCTGGCGCTGTGCGCGCGGCGGGAGGATCGGCTCGAGGAGCTCCGGGCGCAGATCAGCGCGCAGAGCCCGGGGCCCCGGATCGAGGTGCGCTCCCTCGACGTCAACGACCACGACCGGGTCTTCGAGGTCTTCGGTGCCTTCCGCGACGACTTCGGTGGCATCGACCGTTTCGTCATCAACGCCGGGCTCGGCAAGGGCGCGCAGCTGGGCACCGGCAAGTTCTACGCCAACAAGGAGACCGCTCAGACCAACTTCATCGGCGCGCTCGCCCAGACCGAGGCGGCCGCGGGGATCCTGCGCGAGCAGGGTCACGGTCACTTCGTCATGGTCTCCTCGATCTCGGCGGTGAGGGGCATGCCCCGCCAGCTCACGACGTACGCCGCGAGCAAGGCGGGCGCCGCCCATCTCGCCGAGGGGCTGCGCGCCGATCTCCACCGCAGCCCGATCAAGGTGACCGTGCTCTACCCCGGCTACATCGAGTCGGAGATGACGGCCCGCAACGAGTCCAACAACAAGCTGATCGTCAGCACCGAGAAGGGCGTGGCCGAGATGGTCAAGCTGATCGAGAAGCAGGTCGACTCGGCCAGCGTCCCGGCCTGGCCCTGGGGCCCGATCGGGGTGGCCCTGAAGCACCTGCCGCTGCCGCTCGCGCGCAAGCTGATGTGAGGCCGGGCCGGGCGGTGGGTCACCTCACCGCCCGGCCCGCAGCGTCCCCCTCAGCAGACGGGGCCCTCGATGGCACACAGGGCGGCCACCACGGGCTCGAGCGTCTGGGTGCGGAACTTCTCGAGGTAGGCCTGGCGCGTGTCCTCGGCCATCAGTGGACCCTCGCTGCCCTGCTCGTGCATGACGAGCACAGCGGCACCGCGCTGCACGATGAAGTAGTGCTCCACCGCCACGACGTCCCCGCTGTAGGAGTAGAGCCGCAACGCCGTCCAGGCGTGGTCGCCGAGGTCAGCCAGCGGTGCGACCGTGGTCGTGGTCAGGCCACCGCTGCTCCGGTCTCGGGGACACTTCTCGAGGGTGCGGACGAACGACCTCGCGGCCGCGAGCCCGTCAGCGGGACTGGCGTAGACCAGGAGGTCCCGTATGCCGAGTCCGGATTTGACGTAACGGGTCATGTTGATGGCGGCCCGGTCGACGGGCTCGCCGGCCTGCCGGTAGTCCTTGCCGCAGATCGCGTCGACGAACTCGGTGAACGGCGGAACGGAGGCCCCACGTGTATCGAACACCTGCTCCGCGACCGGTAGACCGCGCCCGAGCGGGAAGTCCTCGGGGATGACGGCGGCGGACCTGGGGCTCTCCGTCGGCTCCTCGGCGGGAGGCGGCGGCGAGCTGTCGGTCAGGTGGGTGCCACTGATCCCCACGGCGATCGCGGCGAGCACCATGCATGCCGCTGCGGACGCGCCGGCGATGACATGACGACGCCTCCGTCGCTCCCCCAGACGCCGGACCTCACCGGCATCGAGCGGGTTGACGGCGGGCTGGTACTCACGAAGGGGAGTGAACAGGTCAGACATGGTCCGCCTCCTTTCCGTTCGTGAGCTCCATGGCGGCACGAAGCGCCTCGCGGCCACGTGAGAGCCGAGCCTTGACCGTGCCCTCCGGCGCGTCCACTTCTCGAGCAACGTCGGCCACCGACAAGTCACACAGGTGATGCAGCACGAGCACGCGCCGCATCTCGATCGGGAGCGTGCCGAGCGCCTCGACCAGACGATCCACGGCCTCGTCAGGCGGTGTCGGCGGCGGCTGAGCAGCGGCACGGACGTGAGCTCGGCGGTCCTTGGTGACGGACCGCCACCTGCTCACCGCCAGCCGGTAGGCCGTGGTGCGTACCCATCTCGTGGGAGAGCCGTCGCGCGCCAGCTTGCGTCGCTGGTGCCACGCGCGCACGAATGCCTCTTGGACGCAGTCCTGCGCCTCGGCATAGTCGCCGATGACCGCGTACAGCTGACGCGTGATGGGTGCGAACGATGCTGCGTAGAACTCGTCGAACTCGGCTGCTTGCATCTGCATCTCCACCCCTTCCGGCCGTGGTGTCCTTGGGGTTACTACGCAGCCCGTGGCCTTCGAGGTTGCATCATCGTCGACCGAGCTCGGAAGCCCTAGGGGCCGGTCTGCCTGCCCGGCCGGTCCCAGTTGGCGGCGCCGACCACCGTCATCCGCAGCTGCCGCTCGGCGGTCCACTGGATCGCCTTGAGCTGCTCGGGCTGGTTGCTCGAGGTGTTGATGACGTCGGTCGCGGTCTCGACCATGAGCTTCACGATCAGGTTGGCCAGCGCCTGGAGGTCCTCCGAGCTCCAGTGAGCGACCTCCGGCAGGCGCGCGACGTCCATGGCGAGCTCACGCTCGAACAGCCCGATCTCGTGCCGGATCGTGGAGCGGACGCTGGCCAGGCCGCCGATCCGCTCACGGCCGATGAAGAGGAAGTGCGCGCGGTGCTCCGCGACGTGGCGCATCAGGATCTCGACGGAGTCGTCGATGACCCGCTGGAGGTTCATGTCCCGGCGCAGGTCGCGCAGCAGGTGCCGCAGGGAGGCGAACGCCTGGGTGGCCAGGGCGAGCCCGACCTCCTCGATCGAGGCGAAGTGCCGGTAGAACGCGGTCGGCACGATGCCGACCTCCTTGGCCACCGCGCGCAGCGAGAGCCCGGCCAGGCCGGTCTCCTCCGAGAGCCGCAGGGCGGCGTCCAGGATCGCCTGCCTGGTCGCCTCCTTGCGCTCGCTGCGTGTGGGGCTGGTCACGTGCACATCACCGCGTCAGTGTAGTCGGAGTACGCGTGTGCACACCGGCGAACCAGTGTCGTGAGCGGGCTCACGGCGCTTGGAGGTTGCAACACGGCGGGGCCGGGTACCACACTTGGTGAACAGTCGTTCACTGAATCTCCTGCTGAAAGGGGGCACACCCGTGACGCTCACCCAGACAGTCCTGAGGTCGCCACTGGCGAGGGCCCTGGCGACTCCGCACGGTGTCGACCGCTACCTCGAGCTGATCCACCCGATGTCGGTGGTCAGCGAGGTCCGCGCGCGCATCGTCGACATCACCCGCGAGACCAGGGCCGGCGAGCCCGTGGCCACGGTGACCCTGGAGCCGACGCGCTCCTGGCAGGGTCACCAGGCCGGGCAGTACGTCCAGGTCGGGATCGAGGTCGACGGGCGGCGTCGCACGCGGTGCTTCACCGTCTCCTCCCCGGAGTCGAAGTCCGGGGACCTGATCACCCTGACCATGCGCGCGAACCCCGACGGCGTGGTCTCCAAGCACCTGGTCAACGACGCCCGCCGTGGCGACGTGGTCTTCCTCTCCCAGGCGCAGGGAGAGTTCACGCTGCCCAACCCGTTGCCGCAGGAGGTGCTGCTGATCTCCGGCGGCTCGGGCATCACCCCGGTGATGTCGATCCTGCGCACCCTGCTGCGCCGGGGGTACGGCGGCACCGTGCACTTCGTGCACTACGCCCAGTCCCCGGACCACCAGATCTACGCCCAGGAGCTGGCCGACCTGCCGCCGAACGTGCGGGTGCGGCTGCTCTACCCGGAGTGCGGCGACCCGGCGTACACCACCGAGGAGCTGGCCGGCATGGTCGCCGGTCACGCCGAGCTCGACACCTGGGCGTGCGGCCCGGCGGGCCTGATCGAGCTGGTCCAGGGCACCTACGCCGACAACCCGCGGCTGCGGGTGGAGTACTTCAAGACCTCCACCAGGCCGCGCGGGGACGTCGAGGCCGAGGGCTCGACCCGGTTCGCCACGAGCGGCGAGGAGTCGGACAACACCGGCCAGACGCTGCTCGAGCAGGCCGAGGCGCTCGGGCTGCGCCCGGAGTTCGGATGCCGGATGGGCATCTGCCTCTCCTGCACCTCGCACAAGACCGAGGGCACCGTGCGCAACGTGATGACCGGCGTCGAGTCCTCCGAGCCCGACGAGGACATCCAGATCTGTGTCAACGCGGCAGTCGGCGACTGCCAGGTCGAGGTCTGACCACGGCGGGGGCGAGACGCTCCCTGCGCTCGCTCCTCGACCACCGTTCGTTCCACCGGAACATCCCACTTCTGAAAGGGAAACCATGACTTACACCCTGACCCCCGACCAGCTCGAGGACTTCGGTCGCGAGCTCGACGAGGTCCGCCAGCGCGTCGTCGACGACCTCGGCCAGGACGACGCCGACTACATCCGCTCCGTCATCAAGGCCCAGCGGGCCTTCGAGGGCGCCGGGCGCGCGCTGTTCTACTTCCCGCCGGCATGGCCGCTGGCCGTGGCCAGCCTCAGCGCGTCGAAGATCCTCGACAACATGGAGATCGGCCACAACGTCATGCACGGCCAGTACGACTGGATGGGTGACCCCGGCATCAACTCGCGGATGTACGAGTGGGACAACGTCTGCCCCAGCGACCAGTGGAAGTACTCCCACAACTACATCCACCACACCTACACCAACATCTTGGGCAAGGACCGTGACATCGGCTACGGGGTCCTGCGGATGGACAAGGATCAGAAGTGGTCGCCCTACTACCTGGGCAACCCGGTCTACGCCTTCCTGCTCATGACGTTCTTCGAGTGGGGCGTGATGATGCACGACCTCGAGGTCGATCGGATCTGGAGCGGCGAGCGGAGCTGGAAGGAGACCAAGAGCCTGCACCGCGGGATGCTGCGCAAGATCAGGCGCCAGACGGTCAAGGACTACGTGCTCTTCCCCGCGCTGACCGGGCCGTTCTTCCCGCTGACCCTGGTGGGCAACGCGACCGCGAACCTGGTGCGCAACATCTGGGCCTACAACATCATCTTCTGCGGGCACTTCCCCGCCGGAGTTGAGTCCTTCACCCGTGAGGAGACCGAGAACGAGACCCGCGGGGCCTGGTACTACCGCCAGCTGCTGGGCTCGGCCAACATCACCGGCAGCAAGCTGTTCCACGTGCTGACGGGCAACCTCTCCCACCAGATCGAGCACCACCTGTTCCCCGACCTGCCCGCGCGCCGCTACCCGGAGATCGCGCCCGAGGTGCAGGCGATCGCGGAGAAGTACGGTCTGGAGTACAACACCGGCGGCCTGACCAAGCAGCTGGGCAGCGTGTGGCTCAAGATCGCCAAGCTGGCCTTGCCCGACCGCCTCACCAAGGTCTCGAAGGACAAGGTCAAGCGCGAGTCGCTCAAGCAGGCGCACGTCGAGGCCATGGCTGCTCGTCGTGAGCAGGAGGCCCGCGAGGCGCTCGTGCGGCACCGCGCCGCGGCGACGACCGATCGCGCCACGGACCTGATCGAGGCCGAGGTCGAGGGGTCGAAGGACGGCGAGCTCGCCGGCGTCTGAGGCACCCGGGCCCGCCCGTCCAGCGACACCGCCTCAGTGCGAGCCCGTGCGGGTCCAGTGAGAGACTGGGCCCGCACGGGCGCGCCGACGCCAGGCGCACGTACCAACGAAGAGGAACCATGCGGGAGCGACTGAGCAAGGGCGAGATCACCAAGGACGCCGTGCAGCAGACCCTGAGCGCCGGGGCCGAGACCGTGGCCTCGGTGACGACCATCGTGGCCGGCGCGGTGCGCGACGTGGTCGACGCGGTGGGCGGTTTCGCCACCGAGGTGTTCGAGATCCGTGAGGCAGCGCGTCGTGCCCAGCAGGAGGACGGCGAGGCCGACCCCGAGCTGCCCTGACTCCCAGGACCCTGCAGCGACCCGGCGGGCCTCAGGGCGCCCGCAGCGGCATCCGCCACCGCAGGGTGGTGCCGCCGTCGGGATTGGTCTCGTGGGTGAAGCCGCCGCCGTGTGCACGCGCGCGCTCGTCGAGGTTCTCCAGCCCGCCTCCGGCCGGCCGGGTGCCCTCCGGGATGCCGACGCCGTCGTCGCGGACGGTCACCACCAACGTGGCGCCCTCCATGACGGCGTTGAGCTGCACCGAGGTCGCGTGAGCGTGCTGGACGACGTTGGAGAAGGCCTCACGCACGCACAGCGCGAGGTCAGCGGCCAGCGGCCCGCTGATCCGCGCTGCCTCCGGGCTCAGGCTGACCTGGGGCTCGAAGCCCAGCAGCACCGCACTCTCGGCGACGATCTCCCTCATCAGCTGCCCCAGCCGGTCGGCCTCGGTGCTGCGCAGGACCAGGATGGTGTTGCGGATCTGGCGGATGGTCTGGTCGACCGACCGCATCGCGCTGTCGACCCGCTCCTTGGCCTCGCCCTCGAGGGTCCGGCCGGCCTGTTGCAGGTAGAGGCCGGTGGCGAAGAGGCGCTGCACGACGTTGTCGTGCAGGTCGCGGGCGATGCGGTTGCGCTCCTGCAGGGTGCGCAGCTCCTCCTGGGAGCGGCGCGCGACGTGCCACTCCATCGAGATCGCGGCGTTGACCGCGAAGGTCTCCGCGGTGCGCACCGCATCGTCGAGGTAGTCCGGGGCGCCGGGGCGCCGGAGCACGAAGAGCAGTCCCAGCAGCCCTTTCGCCCCGGCGAGGGGGACCGCGATGCCGGGACCGACCTCCACCCCGGTCAGGTGCTCGGAGAGCCAGCTCATGCGGCGCAGGTGCGGGCCGCGCTCCATGCCCTGGTCGGCCACGAGGTCACGACCGATGGCCGAGGGCACGGGGATCGTGGTGCCCACCAGGCCCTCCAGCCCTAGCCCGCGCGCCTGGCGGACCTCGAGCCGCTCACCTTTGGGGACCACGATGCCGACGGCGTCGCCCTCGCCGAGCTCGCTGACCACGTCGACGACCGCGTCGTAGGGGTCTGCGGCGTCGTCGGCGAGCAGCCGCTCGGTGAGCGCGACGGCTGCTGCTCCCCAGCGCTCGGCCCGTTCGGTGCTGAGCATCCGGATGCCGTGGTGGATCGCCGGGCCGACGGCCTCGGCGAAGAGCTGCAGCATCAGCTCGTCGTCGTCGAGCAGCACCCCGTAGCCGGGTTTGCTGACCAGCAGCGCGCCGTAGGTGTGGACCCCGTGCCGCAGGGCGACCAGCACGGCCTCAGGGCCGAGCTCGGGCAGCGCGACGACGTCCCGGTCGCCGAGGGTGCTGCGCACCTGGTCGCGGTCGAGCAGCCAGGCGAGCGCGTCGGCGGCCGCATCGGTGCCGTCTAAGCCGCCCTCGGCGTCGGCGCGCGCATGCTGGGCGTGCTCGTCGTCGAGCAGCACCACGGCGGCGGAGTCGACCTCGAGCACCTGCAGGGCGGTCACGCACAGCTCGTCGAGCTTGCCCTCCAGCGGGATCGCCGTGGACAGGAAGCGCGGCAGCGCGCGGAGCACGACGCGCACTCGCTCGTCCATCAGCAGAACGTCCATCGCGCGCCCGGTCTCCCTTCCGTGCTCGTGCCCAGTTCGATCAGGTTCGGCGTGGCGTCGACGCGCCCCACCATAGTGATGGGGCGCATGGTGCATACGTGGTTTGCCCAAGCCTTGTCCCGCGCCTTGTGTCGAGTCCTGTCCCGAGTCGAGTCGTTGCCGTTCCCGAGCGGCGCAGCGCCTGCGCTGCTTCCACGGGGTTGTAACGAGCGAGCACCCCGACCATGACGCCGTCGCGGCGAACTGACGACCAAGGTCCTGACTCGGGCAAAAGAAAAGCAGGCTTGACTGTTTGTTAGTTCCCGGGAGAGTGTGACGCCGTGGTCGCGGTCGAACGGGTGCCCCAGGGCGAGCGCAGCCGCGCAACCCGGGCGCGGCTGATGGAGGCCACCGTCGCCTGCCTGGTCGAGCACGGCTGGACCGGCACCTCCACCACCGTGGTCTCCCAGCGGGCCGGTGTCAGCCGCGGCGCGCAGCTGCACCACTTCCCCACCAAGAGCGACCTCGTCCTCGCCGCGGTCGACCACCTCACCAGCCTGCGCGCCGACCTGGTCAGCAACGAGGCCGACGGCGCGGCGCTCGGCACGCCGAGGCGCACCCGCGTGGTGCTCGAGCAGCTCGCCGAGCTGTTCACCGGCCCCACCTTCAGCGCGGCACTCGAGCTGTGGGTGGCGGCCCGCACCGACCCGACGCTGCGCGAGGCCGTCGTGGAGCTGGAGGCCAAGCTCGGCCGGGACGCCCACCGGCGCACCGTGGAGGCGCTGGGCATCGACGAGTCGGTGCCGGGCAACCGCGAGCTCGTGCAGGCCACCCTCGACCTGGTGCGCGGCCTGGGCCTGGCCAACACGCTGACCGACGACGCCGCGCGGCGTACCCGGATCCTCGACCGCTGGGCCGCCGCCCTCGACGCCCAGCTCGCCCAGCCGAAGGGACGCATCGCGTGACCAAGATCCTCCAGGTCCTCCCCGACCTCGCCCACGAGGGCGACTGGCTCGACGGGCTCCTCGCCGACCTCTCCGACGAGCGGTGGCGCCAGGACACCCCCGCCGAGGGCTGGGACATCGCCACGACGGTGGCCCACCTGGTGTGGACCGACGAGTGCGCGGTGCTCGCGGCCCGGGCAGACACCGAGGACGGCAAGGCCGCGTGGGACGAGCTGGTCCTCACCGCGCTGGAGGACCCCGAGGGCTTCGTCGACGCAGAGGCGCTGGCGCTGGGCCGATCGCCGAGCCGCGAGCTGCTGGCCCGGTGGCGCACCTCGCGACAGGAGCTGGCGCGGGTGCTCACCGAGCTCCCCGGCGAGAACCGGATGCCCTGGTTCGGTCCACCGATGACCCCCACCTCGATGGCGACCGCGCGCTACATGGAGACCTGGGCCCACGGGCTCGACATCGCCGCCGCGCTCGGGATCCCCGTCGAGCCGCACGACCGGGTCCGCCACGTGGTCCACCTCGGGGTCCGCACCCGCGACTTCGCCCACGTCAACGCCGGGGACGAGAAGCCCGACGCGCAGTTCCGGGTCGAGCTGGTCTCGCCGTCGGGAGCGACCTGGACCTACGGGCCGCACGACTCCGAGCAGCGCGTCACCGGCTCCGCCTGGGACTTCGCCCTGCTGGTCACCCAGCGTGGCCACCGCGAGGACCTCGACGTGCACGCCGAGGGCGAGCAGGCCGACCACTGGCTCGACATCGCGCAGGCCTTCGCGGGCCCGTCGGGCTCCGGACGAGACCCGCGGAGCGCCTCATGACCCCGCCCCTGCGGGTCGGCAACTGCTCCGGCTTCTACGGCGACCGGCTCTCCGCGATGCGCGAGATGCTCGAGGGCGGCGACCTCGACGTGCTCACCGGGGACTATCTCGCCGAGCTGACCATGCTGATCCTGGGCAAGGACCAGCTCAGGGACCCCTCACTGGGCTACGCCCGCACCTTCCTGCGCCAGGTCGGCGACTGTCTGGCGCTCGCGGTCGAGCGTGGCGTCCGCATCGTCAGCAACGCCGGCGGGCTCAACCCCGCCGGACTGGCCGACGAGCTGCGCAAGATCGCCGCCGACCAGGGCATCGACGCCACGGTCGCGCACGTCGACGGCGACAACCTGATGCCGCGAGCCGGCGAGCTCGGCCTCGGCGAAGCGGCGCTGACGGCGAACGCCTACCTCGGCGCCTTCGGCATCGCCGAGGCGCTGCGAGCCGGCGCCGACATCGTGGTCACCGGCCGGGTCACCGACGCCTCGGTGGTCCTCGGACCGGCGATCTGGCACTTCGGCTGGGGCCGCGAGGACCACGACGCCCTCGCCGGGGCAGTCGTCGCCGGCCACGTCATCGAGTGCGGCGCCCAGGCCACGGGGGGCAACTACAGCGGCTTCCGCGAGCTGCTGGAGGCCGGCGTCGCCGACCGGCCTCTCGGCTTCCCGCTGGCCGAGATCGCCGCCGACGGCTCCTGCGTCATCACCAAGCACCCCGGCACCGGCGGGCTGGTCAACCTCGACACCGTCACCGCTCAGCTCGTCTACGAGGTGCAGAGCAGCCGTTACCTCGGCCCCGACGTCACCGCGCTCCTCGACACGATCGAGCTCAGCGACGACGGGCCCGACCGGGTCCGCATCAGCGGCGTGCGCGGGGAGGCGCCACCGCCGAGCCTCAAGGTCTGCGTCAACGAGCTCGGCGGCCACCGCAACCAGATGGAGCTGGTGCTGACCGGGCTCGACCTCGACGCCAAAGCCGCGTGGGTGCGCGCCCAGGTCGAGGCCGCCCTCGGGTCGCGTCGGCCCGCCGAGATGGAGTGGTCGCTGGCCCGCACCGACCACCCCGACGCCACCTCGCAGGAGGCCGCGAGCGCCCGGCTCCGACTGGTGGTGCGCGACCCCTCGGGCGAGGTCGCCGGCAAGCGGTTCACCGGCCCGCTGATCGAGCTCGCGCTCGCGTCGTACCCGGGGTTCACCGCGACCACGCCACCGATGCCGGCGACGCCGTACGGGATCTATCGGGCGGCGTACGTCGCCCAGGACGAGGTCGAGCACCTGGTGCATCTGCCCGACGGGACGGTCGTGACGATTCCTCCGCCCGTGGTGACGCTCGACGACTCGGGCAAGAGGACCGCGCCCGCCGTGGGGGTGGACCCCCTCGGCGCCGATGCCGCCGCGGCCAACCACCCCCTTCGCTCCTTCGTCGCTCCGGGGGGGCCAGGCCCATCCACGGCCGCGGCGGCACCGTCGCCTCCGGGGCCCACCCCCACGACGGACGCGGCGGGTGCTTCCGAGCCCCCGGGCCCGGAGGGAGCCTCACCCCGGGATGGCGAGGAGCGGGTGCTCGACCGCTCCGGCTCTGGGGGTGTGGTGAGGGTGGTGTTGGGAGAGCTGGTGCACGCGCGGTCGGGGGACAAGGGCGGGGACGCCAACCTCGGGCTGTGGGTCTCGGCCCGCGACCCGCGCGCCGAGCAGCGCTACGCCTGGCTCAGCTCGGTGGTCTCGCCGGACTGGGTGCGAGCCCTGCTGCCGGAGGCCGAGACCCACGAGGTGCAGGTGCACCCGCTGCCGAACCTGCGTGCGGTCAACGTCGTCATCGAAGGCCTGCTGGGCCGAGGTGTGGCCGAGGGCGCGCGGTTCGACCCGCAGGCCAAGGGGCTCGGGGAGTGGGCGCGCTCGCGAGTCGTCGAGGTGCCGGAGGAGCTGCTCTGATGTCCAGGAGCTGGTGGACGCCCGAGCAGGAGGCGCTGCGCGAGAGTGCGCGAGGCTTCGTCGAGCGAGAGGTGCTGCCGCACCTCTCGCAGTGGGAGTCCGACCAGGAGCTGCCGCGCGAGCTGCACCTGGCGGCCGCCAAGCAGGGCCTGCTCGGGATCTCCTTCCCCGAGGACGTCGGCGGCCAGGGCGGAGGGCTCACCGACTCCGTGGCCATGACCGAGGCGATGATGGAAGCCGGTGCCTCGGGCGGTCTGATGGCGAGCCTGATGACCCACGGCATCGCGCTGCCCCACATCGTGGCCTCCGGCAACACCGACCTGATCGACCGCTTCGTGCGGACCACGCTGGCCGGTGAGACGATCGGCTCGCTGGCGATCACCGAGCCCGACGGCGGCTCCGACGTCGCCGGCATCCGCACGAGGGCGGCTCGTGACGGCAACGACTACCTCGTCAACGGTGCGAAGACCTTCATCACCTCGGGCGTCCGCGCTGACTTCGTCACCACCGCGGTGCGCACCGGCGGCCCCGGCCACCAGGGCGTGAGCCTGCTGGTCGTGGAGACCTCGACGCCCGGGTTCGAGGTCACCCGCAAGCTCGACAAGCTCGGCTGGCACTGCTCGGACACCGCTGAGCTGGCCTTCGTCGACGCCCGCGTGCCCGCTGCGAACTTGGTGGGCGTCGAGGGCAGCGGCTTCGCCCAGATCGCGACCGCGTTCGTCACCGAGCGGGTCTCGCTCGCCGTGCAGGGCTACAGCACCGCAGCCCGGTGCCTGGCGCTCACCGCGGCATACACCGCGGAGCGGCGGACCTTCGGCGAGCCGCTGATCAACCGGCAGGCGGTGCGGCACAGGCTCGTCGAGATGCACCGCCGGGTCGAGGCCGCCCGGGTCTACACCCGCGAGGTGGCACGGCGCTACGACGCCGGCGAGCAGCCGCTGGTCGAGGCGCTGCACGCGAAGAAGCTCGGCGTCGACGCGGCGTCGTACTGCACCGACCAGGCGGTCCAGCTGCACGGCGGCACCGGCTACATGAGAGGCACAGAGGTGGAGATGCACTACCGCGACGCGCGGATCCTCGGCATCGGCGGCGGCGCCAACGAGGTGCTCGACGACCTCGCGGCCAAGCTGCTGGGCTACGGAGCCCCGCGATGACCGCGGCCGAGCCCCAGACGGTGACCGACGCCCCCTCGCGACGCGAGGCGATGCTGGCCAAGCTGGCCGAGCTCGACGCCGAGCACGCCCGGGCGGTCGACGGCGGTGGCGAGCGCTACAACGCCCGCCACCAGGAGCGCGGCAAGCTGCTGGTGCGCGAGCGCATCGAGCTGCTGCTCGACGAGGGCTCGCCCTTTCTCGAGCTGATGGCGCTGGCCGGCTGGGGGTCCGACTTCACCGTGGGCGCGAGCATCGTCACCGGCATCGGCGTCGTCTCGGGCGTCGAGTGCATGATCGTGGCCAACGACCCGACCGTGAAGGGCGGCGCCAGCAACCCCTGGACGCTGAAGAAGTCGTTCCGTGCCGCGCAGATCGCGCAGGAGAACCGGCTTCCCACGATCAACCTCGTCGAGTCCGGCGGTGCGGACCTCCCCACGCAGAAGGAGATCTTCATCCCGGGCGGCAAGATCTTCCGCGACATCACCCGCGCGTCCGCCGACCGGCGCTCGACGGTCGCGCTGGTCTTCGGCAACTCGACCGCCGGCGGCGCCTACATCCCCGGCATGAGCGACTACACGGTGATGGTCAAGGAGGGCGCGAAGGTCTTCCTCGGTGGCCCGCCGCTGGTCAAGATGGCCACCGGCGAGGAGTCCGACGACGAGTCCCTCGGCGGCGCCGAGATGCACGCGCGCATTTCTGGTCTCGCTGACTATTTGGCGGCTGACGAGCGCGACGCGATCCGGATCGGCCGCCGCATCGTCGCCCGGCTCAATCGCGACGGTCAGGTCAAGCCCGGGAAGCGGGTGCTCGCCGACTTCGCCGAGCCCGACCTGCCGGCCGACGACCTGCTCGACATCATCCCCAGCGACCTCAAGGAACCGTTCGACCCGCGCGAGGTGATCGCCCGGATCTGCGACGGCGCCGGTCCGGGCAACGAGGTCGCCTTCGACGAGTTCAAGCCGCTCTACGGCAGCTCGCTGGTCACCGGGTGGGCCAAGCTGCACGGGCGCCAGATCGGGATCCTCGCCAACGCGCAAGGGATCCTGTTCTCCGAGGAGGCGCAGAAAGCGACCCAGTTCATTCAGCTCGCCAACCAGATCGACGTGCCGCTGCTGTTCCTGCACAACACCACCGGCTACATGGTCGGCAAGGAGTACGAGCAGGGCGGGATCATCAAGCACGGCGCCCAGATGATCAACGCGGTCAGCAACTCCAAGGTGCCGCACCTCTCGATCATCATGGGGGCGTCGTACGGCGCCGGGAACTACGGGATGAACGGGCGGGCCTACGACCCGCGGTTCCTCTTCACCTGGCCCTCGGCCAAGTCCGCGGTCATGGGGCCGGCCCAGCTCGCGGGGGTGCTCTCGATCGTGGCCCGCGCCGCGGCGGAGGCGAAGGGCACCTCCTACGACGACGAGGCCGACGAGCAGATGCGGGCCTTCGTCGAGGCATCGGTCGAGGAGCAGAGCCTGCCGTTCTTCCTCTCCGGCATGGTCTACGACGACGGTGTCATCGACCCTCGGGACACCCGCACCGTGCTGGCGATCTGCCTGTCCGTCATCGAGAACACGCCGGTCGAGGGCACCGACCGCTTCGGCGTCTTCAGGATGTGAGGGCAGTGATGAGTACGCGAGTTGTGCGCGGGGCTGAGCCGTCGGGTCACACGGCGCTCCGGCGGACCCCCCGACAGGCAACCACCCCTTGCGCTCCTTCGTCGCTCCAGGGGGGCCAGGCCCATCCACGCCTGTCGGGGGGCCCGCCGTCCCACCGCGCGACCCGACACCGGGGTCCGCTCAGTTCGTGCCTGGTTCGTTCTCGGCAGAGGAGTAGTCAGTGAGTATCAAGAGGCTTCTGGTGGCGAACCGGGGGGAGATCGCGAGGCGGGTCTTCCGGACGTGTCGGGAGCTGGGGATCGGCACGGTGGCGGTGCACTCCGACCCCGACGCGACGGCCGCCTTTGTGCACGAGGCCGACCTGGCGGTGCGGCTGCCGGGAAGTGCCCCATCGGAGACCTACCTGCGCGCCGACCTGGTGATCGAGGCCGCGCAGCGCGCCGGGGCGGACGCGGTCCACCCGGGATACGGCTTCCTGTCGGAGAACGCCGACTTCGCCCGTCAGGTGCTGAAGGCCGGCCTGACCTGGGTGGGTCCGACGCCGGAGTCGATCGAGGCGATGGGCTCGAAGGTCGAGTCCAAGCGGCTGATGAGCGAGGCCGGCGTGCCGACCCTGGACAACCTCGACCCGGACGCCGTGACCGAGGGCGACCTGCCGGTGCTGGTCAAGGCGTCGGCCGGTGGCGGTGGGCGCGGGATGCGCGTGGTGCGCGAGCTCTCCGAGCTCGCCGCCACCGTGGAGTCCGCTGCGGCCGAGGCAGCCTCCGCCTTCGGCGACGGCACCGTCTTCGTCGAGCCCTACGTCGAGCGCGGTCGTCACCTCGAGGTGCAGATCTGGGGTGACCACGGCGGCACCACGGTCAGCGTCCTCGGGGTGCGCGAGTGCTCGGTGCAGCGTCGCCATCAGAAGGTGGTCGAGGAGGCGCCGGCGTACAACCTCTCGCAGAGCCGCGACATCGCAGCCGAGCTCGGAGAGGCGGCCCGCAAGGCCGGGGAGGCGATCGGCTACGTCGGCGCAGGCACGGTCGAGTTCCTCTACGACGACGTCACCGAGCGGTTCTACTTCCTGGAGATGAACACCCGGCTCCAGGTCGAGCACCCGGTGACCGAGCTGACCGCCGGCGTCGACCTGGTCCGGCTGCAGCTCGCCGCCGCTGAGGACCCCTCGGTGCGCGAGGTCGAAGTCGCGGTCGACGGGCACGCGATCGAGGTGCGGCTCTACGCAGAGGACCCGGCGCACGACTACCAGCCGCAGTCGGGCACGTTGACCCGCTTCGAGATCCCCGGCGTGGCCGCGCGGTTCGACTCCCTGGGACGGGCCGGGATCCGACTCGACTCGGCAGTGCGCGCCGGCGACGAGATCGGCACGTCGTACGACGCGATGATCGCGAAGGTCATCTCGTGGGCCCCGACCCGCACCGAGGCGGCCCGTCGGCTTGCTGCGGCTCTCGAGGCGGCCGAGATCCACGGCCTGCGCACCAACCGCGACCTGCTCGTGGAGGTGCTGCGGCATCCGAGGTTCCTGGCAGGTGAGGCGACCACGTCGTTCCTGGCGAGCGAGCCGCTGATGAGCATCGCGCCCGCCGACGGCGACCTCGACCTGGCCACCACGCTGGCCGGCTTCGCCGCGGCGGTCGCCCACGCCCACCAGCGGCGTACCGCGAGCCAGGTGCTGCCCGGCGTGCCGGCAGGGTGGCGCAACGTCTTCTCCGCGCCCGACGCGGTCGGCTTCGACTGTGTCGACGTGGCAACCGGCGAGGTCTCGGTGGCGTGGCAGTGGGGCCGCGACGGCGAGGTGCTGGTCGAAGGCCCGGGTCAGGGTGCGGTCGTGGAGCGGGTCGAGCAGGCGGACGACCACTGGCTGGTCGTCGTCGGTCACGCCGGCGTCTCCCTGCCGCACCGGGTCCACCTGGCCGGAGAGGCCGCGGACGTCGAGGGTCCGCACGGCCACACCGCCCTGAGCCGCCGGCCCCGCTTCGTCGACCCGGCCGACCAGGTCGCCGAGGGGTCGCTCCTCGCGCCGATGCCGGGCAGCGTGATCGCGGTGCGCGCCGAGGCCGGGCAGGAGGTCAGCCTCGGCCAGCCGGTGCTGGTGCTCGAGGCGATGAAGATGCAGCACACCATCGCGGCGCCGCACGATGGTGTCGTGACCGACCTCCCCGTCGCGGTCGGCACCCAGGTCAACGCGGGCGACGTCCTGGCGATCGTCGAGGCCGCAGAGGCAACCACCGAGGAAACGGAGCACTGATGACCGAGACGACTGCGTTCAGCGAGCCCGACGAGCGCACTGCGCTGCGCGAGGCGGTCTACAAGCTCGCCTCGTCCTACGGGCGTGACTACATCGAGACCAAGGCCCGCTCGGGTGAGAAGACGACAGAGCTGTGGAACGACATGGGGCGCCACGGCTACCTCGGGGTCTCCCTGCCCGAGGAGTACGGCGGCGGTGGTGGCGGCATCGCCGACCTCGCCGCGGTGTTGGAGGAGTCCGCGGCTGCCGGCGCCCCGCTGCTGCTGATGGTGGTGAGCCCGGCGATCTGCGGCACGATCATCGCGCGCTACGGCACCGAGGAGCAGAAGCAGCGCTGGGTGCCGGGCATCGCGGACGGCTCGATCACCATGGCTTTCGCGATCACCGAGCCCGACGCCGGCTCCAACAGCCACAAGATCATCACCACCGCCACCCCCGACGGCGACGGCTACGTGCTGAACGGGCGCAAGACCTACATCTCCGGGGTCGACGAGGCCGAGTTCATCCTCGTGGTCAGCCGGATGGCGGACGCGAAGACCGGCAACCTGCGCCCCGCGCTGTTCGTGATGCCGACCGACGCCGAGGGGCTGGAGTACCAGCCGATCGACATGTCGTTCACCGCGCCGGAGAACCAGTTCAACCTCTTCATCGATGGCGTCCGGCTCACCCAGGACCAGCTGATCGGCGACCCGGCGAACAGCGACGCGGGTCTGCTGCAGCTGTTCGCCGGCCTGAACCCGGAGCGGATCATGGGGGCGGCGTTCTCCAACGGCATGGCGCGCTACGCGCTGGAGAAGGCGGTGGCCTACGCCAAGGAGCGCTCGGTCTGGAAGGACAACCCGATCGGCACCCACCAGGGGATCGCGCACCCGTTGGCGAAGGTCAAGATCGAGCTCGAGCAGTCGCGGCTGCTCCAGCAGAAAGCGGCCGCGCTCTACGACATCGGTGACGACATGGGCGCCGGCGAGTTCGCCAACATGGCGAAGTACGCGGCCGGCGAGATCGCCTGCAACGCCACCGACGTGGCGGTGCACACCCACGGCGGCAACGGCCTGGCCTCGGAGTACGGTCTCGGCCAGATGCTGCTCGCCGCCCGCCTGGGCCGGATCGCGCCGGTGTCGCGGGAGATGATCCTGAACTTCGTCGCGATGCACAGCCTCGGCCTGCCCAAGTCGTACTGAGTCAGGAGTCCTGTGTCCGAGCCAGTCCACTACGACGTCTCCGACGGCGTCGCCACGCTGACCCTCGACAGCCCGCACAACCGCAACGCCCTGAGCCGGGCGCTGGTGGCGGGGGTGTTCGGGGGCCTCGACCGCGCCGAGGCCGACGAGTCGGTGAAGGTCGTCCTGGTGCGGTCGGCCGACCGGGTCTTCTGCTCCGGTGCCGACCTCTCGGAGGCGGCTGCGGACGGCATGGTCGAGGGCGCGAAGACGATCGTGGAGCTCCAGCGCCGCATCGTCGCCTCGCCCAAGCCGGTCGTGGTCCGCCTCGACGGCCCGGTGCGCGCCGGGGGTATCGGCATCGTGGCGGCGGCCGACATCGCGGTCGCCAGGCCTGAGGCGACGTTCGCGCTGACCGAGGTGCGGCTCGGGCTGGCGGCGGCGGTGATCTCGCTGACCGTCTTCCATCGGATGACCTCGCGTGCCGGCACCCGGGCGATCCTCACCGGAGAGACCTTCGACGCCGCCACCGCTGCCGACTGGGGCCTGGTCACCGAGGTGTCCGACGACGTCGACGCCGCCCTCGACCGCGTCCTCGCCGACTTGCTCAAGGGCCACCCGCAGGGGCTGCGCGAGTCCAAGCGCGTCGTCAACGCCGAGCTGCTCGAGCGCATCGAACGTCGCGGTGAGGAGATGGCCGAGCTGTCCGGCCGCCTCTTCGGCTCCGACGAGGCGCGTGAGGCCATGCTCGCCTTCCTCTCCAAGAAGTAGCGCGCCGGGTCGGTGGGGGCCAGCCCGACGTGCAACCCTGCGGCCCCGGGCGAATTCGGGGGCTCAATGCTGGGGGGGTGCACGTCGGAGTGGCCCACTCGCTGCCCGCACACCGACGTCGTCCTCCGGTTTCGTCATGACGGCGAGCAGTGGCAACCTCACCTCAGTCGTGCCCGAAGCCAGCTGTTCGTCCCCGGCGTCAGGCCCTTGGCTTTCGGCAGGTCGGCGACGGGTGCGACGGCGAGGGCGACGTCGGGTGGAAGTGACCACTTCAACGCGTGGTAGACCGCCGAGAGCGTCTCGTCAGAGTCCACGAAAGCCAGCCCGCCGGCGGCGACCAGGACCTCCCGCCACGGTCCGGCCAAGTCCATCGACGCACCGACCTCATGAAGGTCGGCTGAGGTCCAGGCGACGTACACGCTCACCCCGCCAGTGTGCCCCGTGCTCCTCGGTGCACGCGCAGCACTGAGCACTGTGACCTGGGGTGATCGCAATGCCGCCAGAAGCCTGCAGCCTCTGATTCCGACGGCACGGGAGGTCAGGCGCCGAAGACCTGCTGTCCCCCGACCCAGGTGGCGACGACCGAGGTCGCGCCGATCTCGTCGGGGGCGCCGGCGAAGGGGTCGCGGTCCAGCAGGACCAGGTCGGCCACCATGCCCTCGGCGAGGGTGCCGGCGTCGTGACGGTGGTTGATCCAGGCCGAGCCGCTGGTGTACGCCGCGAAGGCGGTCCCGAGCCGCAGGGCCTGGTCCGGCAGGAAGGGCTCGTGGCCTGCGGGTCCGTCTGCGCCGAGGTCCCACCGGTTGACGGCGACATGCATCGCTGCCAGCGGGTCGGGCGTGCTGACCGGCCAGTCGCTGCCGGCCACCAGGCGGGTCCCGGCGCGATGCAGCGAGGCGAACGGGTACTGCCAGGATGCGCGCTCACGACCGAGGAAGGGCACGGTCAGGTCCGTCATCTGGGTGTCCGCCTGCGCCCACAACGCCTGGATGTTGGCCGCGACCTCCAGCTCGGCGAACCGCGCGACGTCATCGGGATGCACCAGCTGCACGTGGGCGATGTGGTGGCGCCGTGGGCTGGCCGCCACGCTCGCGAAGGCGTCGAGGGCCTCCCTGACCGCGCGGTCTCCGATGGCGTGCACGTGGACCTGGAAGCCGGCGCTGTCGAGCGCCGCGACGTGGCGGACCAGGGCAGCCGGGTCGACGAAGGACTGACCGGCCCCGGCGGTGGGCCGCCCGGCGAGGTCGAGGTACGGCGCCAACAGCCCGGCCGTGAAGTTCTCCATCACCCCGTCCTGCATGATCTTGACGCTGGTGGCCTGGAAGCGGCCGTGGGAGTACTCCCGGCGCCGCTCGACCAAGGAAGGGATCTGCTCGGCGCCGAGGTCGCGCTGCCACCACAGCGCCCCGACGACCTGGGACCTCAGGTCGCCGGACCGCGCGGCTCGCCGGTACGCCGGCCCGGAGTCGTCCATGCCCGCGTACTCGCCGATGATGGCGTCCTGCCAGCCGGTCACGCCCAGGGAGTGCAGGTAGCTCTGGCCCGCGAGCAGTCCGCGGTCCAGCTCCTCGGGGGTGGCCGCGGGGACCAGCCTGGCCACCAGCGCCATCGCCGCCTCGTGCAGGGTCCCGCTCGGCTCACCCGCGGCATCGCGCTCGAGCCGACCGTGCGGCGGGTCAGGCGTGAGCCGGTCGACGCCGGCGAGCTCGAGTGCTCGGGTGTTCACCCAGGCGCCGTGGTGGTCGCGGTTGGGCAGGAACACGGGCCGGTCGGCGACGACGCTGTCGAGCTCCGCCGCCGTGGGCGTCCCCCCGGGGAAGGCGCCCATCGCCCACCCCCCGCCCAGCACCCAGGGGAGGTCCGGGTGCGCGGCGGCGTACGACGCGACGAGGTCGAGGTACCCCTGCCTGGTGGTGGCGCCGGTCAGGTCGCAACGGATGCGTTCGAGGCCGCCCTGGACGGCGTGGACGTGCGCGTCGACGAAGCCCGGTGCCACCAGCCCGCCGGCGCAGTCGACGACCCGTGCGCCAGCCGGCACGTCGAGCTCGCCGACGGCCGCGATCCGGCCGTCCTGCACGAGCACGGTGCGACCGGGTGCGAGGTGCCGGTGCCCGTCGAACAGGGCGGCGCCGACGAGGGCGGTGAGCATGGCGCGAGTCTGCCAGCCGACCGCACCCTGGCCCGTACGGCGGCTCGGCGACTAACCGTCACGACACCGGGGTACGTCTGGCGGCATGGGCATCACAGTGGCGGTCACGGGGCCGACCGGCGAGATCGGCATGTCGGCGGTCGACGCGCTGGAGCGCGAACCGTCGGTGGAGCGCATCCTGGGGATGGCGCGGCGACCCTTCGACCCCGCGGCCCACGGCTGGCGCAAGGCGGAGTACCGCCAGGGCGACATCCTCGACCCCGATGCCGTGCGTGACCTCGTCCGGGACGCCGACGTGGTGGTCCACCTCGCCTACCTGATCATGGGATCACGCGAGGAGAGTCGCGAGATCAACCTCACCGGCACCCGCAACGTGTTCGAGGCCACGGTGACCGAGCAGCGACCGCGACGACTGGTGTACACCTCCTCGGTCGCCGCCTACGGCTACCACGACGACAACCCCCAGCCGCTCACCGAGGACGTGCCGGCGCGCGGCTCGCAGGAGCACTACTACTCAGCCCAGAAGGCCGAGTGCGAGGCCGTGCTGACCGAGACCACGGCCGGTTCCGACCTCGAGGTCTACGTGCTCCGGCCGTGCATCGTCTCCGGGCCGCGGGCCACGATGCTCGCCGACTCGATGCCGTGGCGTCAGCTCGCCGACCTGATGCCCGGCCCGGTGCGCACGACCCTCGCCGCCGTTCCGGGGTTGCGACCCGTCCTGCCCGATCCCGGCAACCCGATCCAGCTGGTGCACCACGACGACGTCGCCACCGCCATCTCCGCTGCCGCCACGGTCGAGGGCAGCGCCGGGGCCTACAACCTCGCCGGAGACGGCACGATCACGTTCTCCGACGTCGCGGCCGCCCTGGGCGCCGTCGCGGTGCCGGTCCCGCGATCGGCTGCTGTCGTGGCGTCCGAGGTGCTGGCCCGGCTGCCCTGGGTGCCTGCGGTGGCGGAGTGGATCCACGTGGCCCGCACACCGGTGGTCATGGACACCTCCAAGGCCAAGGAGGAGCTGGGCTGGCGCCCGCAGCACACCAGCGCGGAGACCCTCGCCGAGATGGCAGCGGCGCTCTGAGCCCGTCCGGCGTACGGCTGAGCGCGTAAGCCCGGTCTTGTGCGCGGACGTGCACGCGAGCTCGACGGCTGAGCGCGTAAGCCCGGTCTTGTGCGCGGAAATGCGCGACGCGGTCAGCCGACCCAGAACCCCCGGCCGCCGTACCAGTCGCCGAGATGAGCTCCGAGGCCGCCGTCATGCCGCCCGCCGCGACCACCCAGGTAGGACCCGACCACGGCCGCGCCGAGGTCGTCGAGCTCGGGCGACACCATGCGGCCGTCGACCCGCTTGGCCATCGACTCGATGAACCGCGCGAGCCCCGGGTCCTCGCCGAGCCGGAAGAACGTGGTCTGCGCGCCGAGCCGCATCGACGTGTCGAGCTCGCGCACGGCGTAGGCGATGGTCAGCGGGTGCGGCGGGTAGGAGAACGCCACCTCGCCGTCGGGCTCCAGGTGCGAGGTCGGCTCGCCGTCGGTAACGATCAGCAGCACCGGCTGGGCGTTGGGGTGCTTGCGGAAGTGGCGGTTGGCCAGCAGCAGCCCGTGGTGCAGGTTGGTGCCCTTGTCGTAGCGGGGCTCGAGCGCCGTCAGCTCCTCGATCTCCATCGTGCGGGCCGCACGGCCGAACGAGATCAGCTCCAGGTGGTCACCGCGGAAGCGCGACTTGATCAGCGTGTGCAGCGCCAGCGCCGTGCGCTTCATCGGCACCCAGCGCCCGTCCATCGCCATCGAGAACGAGGTGTCCACGAGCAGCGCGACCGCCGCCTGGGTGCGCGCCTCGGTCTCGGCGACCTCGATGTCGTCCATCTGCAGGCGGACGTGTGGTCTCGACGTGCGCTCGCTTCGCATCGCTGCTCGACCACCGGGTGGTTCCGCGGCGGTACGCCGCACCGCGTTGGTGATCGAGCGGGTGACGTCCCAGGGCTCGGTGTCGCCGAACTGCCAGGCCCGCGTGGCGCCGGACAGCTCGCCGGCAGCGCCGGCCTGACGCAGGTCACGCTGCCCCTGGCGGCCGGACATCCGCTCGGCGACGTCGCGCAGCAGCGCTTTGCCCAGCTGGCGCATCGCCTTGGGGGAGAGCTTGAGCTGCCCGTCGAGGCCGCGCTTGACGTAGCCGGTCTGCTTCAGTGCCCGTTCGAGCTCGGCCAGGGTGCGCGCATCGACCGCGGCCTGGTCACCGAGCTGACGGGCGAGCTTGTCGAGGTCGACGTCGTCCATCCGTGCCCCGGAGTAGGCCTGGGACAGCTGCTCGCCGAGCTCGTCGAGCTCGGCGATCTGCTCCAGCACCTGCGCGCCCTCGCCCAGCCCGAGGCCCTGGTCACCCTCGAACCGCTGCGAGCCGTCCCAGTCCTCACCCGGGCGCAGTGAGCGCAGGTTCTGGTCGAACTGCGCCATCTGCGCCATCAGCTCGGGCGACCCGAACGCCTGCTGCGAGAGCGCCATCAGCTCCTCGCGCTGCTCCTGCGTCATCGAGTTCAGCATCCGCTGCGCGGCCGCGGCCCGCTTGGCCATCGCGTCGAGCAGCTCGTCGAGGTCCTTGGGCTGCTCGGGGAAGAACTGCCCGTGCTTGGCCATGAACTCGTCGAAGTCCTGCTGGGTGTCCTCGCCGCGCTGGCGCTTCTCCAACAGCTCGTTGAGGTCCTGCATCATCTGGGCGATCTGCTCGCGGTCCTCGTCGGTGGCGCCCTCGAGCGCCTGCTTCATGCCCTCGAACCGCTGGTCCAGCATCTCTCGGCCCAGCAGGTCCTTGATCTGCTCGAAGGCATCCCTGGCCTCCGAGCTCTGCCAGTCGTACGACGACAGCTCGTTGACCGCGGCCGCCGTCGAGGCGGGCAGGTTGTCCAGCTGGAGCTCACGGAACGCGCGGTCGGTGTCGTCCAGGTCGACGTCGCGGGCGAGCTGGCCGCGTTCGGCGAGCACCGCCTGGTCGAGCAGCTCGCGGATCTCCTGCAGGGTGCCGTCGAGGGAGTGCTTCTGCAGCAGCTCGCGCTTGCGGCGCGCGACCTTGCCGGCGAGCTCGTCGAGCCCGGTCATCTGCTCCCCGCCGCGGCGCAGGTACTCCTGCATCGCGCGCTCGGGGGAGTAGCCGGCCATGACGTCCTCGCCGATCGAGTCCAGCGCCTCGGCCAGGTCGACCGGAGGCGCCAGCGGGTCGGGGCCACCGTCGTAGGACCGGTAGCGACTGGAGTGGCTCGGTGAGTGGCGCCGGCGGGGGCCGGGGGGGATCTCGCTCATGGCCTAGCCGTAGACGGTCTCGCCGCCGCCGGACTCCTTGCCGATCCGTCGTGCCAGGTAGAGGCCTTCCAGCGCCAGCTCGATGGCACCGGCACGCTCGCCGTCGTTGTCGGCGTCGAGTCGCGCGACGACCTGCTCGTAGACATCGGACTCACCCACCACTGGTAGCTGAGACAAGAACTCGAGTGCGGTGACCTGGTCTCCGGTGGTGACCAGGGCGCCCTTCTCCAGCGCGGCGACGAGCGGCCCCATGTCGACGCCGGCGAAGTGGGCACGCACGACCTCGGCGGTGGCCGTCCGCAGCAGATGGGTGAGGATCTCACGCTCGCGCCCCTCCTCGCCGGACTCGAACTCGATCTTGCCGCCGAGCACGTCGACGGCGGTCTCGACGTCGACCAGGCGTGCAACGGCTTCGTCCTCGCCGGTGACCGTCGAGCGGTGGAGCGCGGCTGCGGCGATGGTCTCGGCCCCGGCGATGGCGAAGCGAGCACTGACCCCGGAACGCTGGTCGACTGCGTTGGACTCCCGCAGCTGGCGGGTGAACCGGGCGAGGATCTCCAGCAGCACCGCCGGCACCTCGGCGACGAGGTGGGACTCCTGCCGGATCACCGCCACCTCGTCCTCGAGCTCGGTGGGGTAGTGGGTGCGGATCTCGGCCCCGAAGCGGTCCTTGAGCGGGGTGATGATGCGGCCGCGGTTGGTGTAGTCCTCCGGGTTGGCGGAGGCCACGACGAGCACGTCGAGCGGGAGCCGCAGCACGTAGCCACGGATCTGGATGTCGCGCTCCTCCATCACGTTGAGCATCGCGACCTGGATCCGCTCGGCGAGGTCGGGGAGCTCGTTGATCGCGACGATGCCGCGGTGGCTGCGCGGGATCAGACCGAAGTGGATGGTCTCGGGGTCCCCGAGCGAGCGGCCCTCGGCGACCTTGATCGGGTCGACGTCGCCGATCAGGTCGGCGACCGAGGTGTCGGGGGTGGCCAGCTTCTCGGCGTAGCGCTCGGAGCGGTGCACCCACGCCACCGGCAGGTCGTCACCCTGCTCCTGGGCCGATCGGATCGAGGCGTGGGTGACCGGCTCGTAGGGGTGCTCGCCCAGCTCGGAGCCGGCGATCACGGGGGACCACTCGTCGAGCAGCGTCATCAGGGTGCGCAGCAGGCGGGTCTTGCCCTGGCCCCGCTCACCGAGGAGGACGACGTCGTGGCCGGCGATCAGCGCTCGCTCCAGCTGCGGGATGACGGTGTCCTCGAAACCGTGCAGGCCCGGCCACGGGTCCTCACCGGCACGCAGCTTGGCCAGGAGGTTCTCGCGCAGCTCGACCCGGAGGTGCTTCAGCTCGTGGCCCGAGGCCCGCAGCTCGCCCAGCGTGCCGGGGAGCCCGGACGGCGGCGCGGGGACTGTGCTCGACGGTGAGGTGTCGGTGCTCGTCACCCCGTCACGCTAGCCCAGCGGTGTTAACAGCCGGTGACGCGAGCCGGCCCCCCCTGAGACGTCGGAGCCGAGGCCTAGGTTGTGCTCATGACGCAGTCTCGGGACACGAGCACGGACCTGGCCGCCGACCTGGTACTGGAGGGCGGTGGCGTCAAGGGCCTGGCCCTGGTCGGAGCGCTGGAGGTGCTCGACCAGGCGGGCTACCGGTTCCCCCGGGTCGCCGGCACGTCGGCGGGCGCGTTGGTGGGTGCCGTCGTCGCGGCGCTCCAGCGACGCGGCGACGATCTCAGCACGCTGCGCGAGATCGCCCTGACCCTGGACTACCGCAAGTTCCGCGACCGCGGCCTGTGGATCGACCCGCCCGGGCCGCTCGGCCTGCTCGCCGACGGCATCGCGGTGGTGCTCGAGGAGGGCGCCTACGAGGGGAAGTACCTGCGCGACTGGATCCGCGGGGTGCTGAAGGACCTCGGGGTGGAGACCTTCGGTGACCTGCGCCGCGACGACGCCGGCGACGACGGGGCGCTGCACCACCGCTACGGCCTGGTGGTCACCGCCAGCGACATCTCACGTCGGCGGCTCCTCAAGCTGCCCTGGGACTACGCCGACTACGGCCTCGACCCCGACGAGCAGCTCGTCGCCGACGCGGTGCGTGCCTCGGCCTCGATCCCGTTCTTCTACGAGCCGGTCCAGCTGCGGGGGACCCACGGCACCGCCACCCTGGTCGACGGGGGTCTGGTCTCCAACTACCCGATCTCGATCTTCGACCGGCTCGACGGCGAGACCCCGCGATGGCCCACGATCGGGGTCCGGCTCGACGCGCTCAACCTGACCCAGGAGGGCTCGACCGATCGGGTGCGGGGTGCTGCGGCCATGGGTGTCGCAGTCGTCGCGACCGCCATCGAGGCCTGTCAGGCCGAGCACGTCCTGCGCCCCGACAACGTCGCTCGCAGCATCACCGTGACCACCGACGGGGTGAGCGCGATCGACTTCGACCTCAGCCGCGAGCAGCAGCTGGAGCTGCGCTCCGCCGGCGCTGAGGCTGCCGAGGAGTTCCTCGCCGACTGGGACTGGGAGCAGTGGCTCGATGACTACCGAGCAGACGAGGTCGCAGCGTCGCACGAGGGGTCGGGATAAGATTCTGGGCTTGTCGCCTCGGCGGATCCGAGGCGCACACATCGTCCGGACGAGCCGTGGCGAAGGAGCGGGCGTGAGCGACCAGACCTCGGGTGACCTGGAGACGGGTGAGATCGCGGCTGAGCAGGCGGTCGTCGACCATGTCTACGACCAGCTGGAGAAGGCTGCTCGCACCGCGACGTTGCTGGCGCGTGAGGGTCACGACCGTGCGCAGCTGGGTCACGAGGGTGGTCTGGTCGAACGCGACGCGATGGTCTACCAGTCCGCCAAGCGGATCGCCGCGCTCGACGCCGCCCACGAGGGCCTGGTCTTCGGCCGCATCGACCTGGCGGACCAGGCCGAGGATCCGCGCTACGTCGGCCGGATCGGTCTGCGCGACGACGACCACGAGTCCATCCTGATCGACTGGCGCGCCCCCGCTGCCTCGGTGTTCTACCAGGCCACGCCGGCCGAGCCGCGTGGCGTGGCGCGCCGCCGGGTCCTGCGCTGTCGGGGCCGACGGGTGATCGGGGTGGAGGACGACCTGCTCGACGCCGAGGCCGGCGCCGACCTGCCCGTCGTCGGGGAGGGTGCGCTGCTCGCGCAGCTCTCTCGCGCGCGCGACCGGCAGATGCACTCCATCGTCGCGACCATCCAGGCCGCCCAGGACCGGGCGATCCGCGCCCCCACGATCGGCGTGGTGGAGATCAGCGGCGGCCCCGGCACCGGCAAGACGGTCGTCGCGCTGCACCGCGCGGCGTACCTGCTCTACAGCGAGCGCCGCCGCTACGAGCGCGGCGGAGTGCTGGTGGTCGGTCCGTCCGGGGTCTTCATGCGCTACATCGAGCGGGTGCTGCCGTCGCTCGGCGAGACCTCGGTGAGCCTGCGCGCCATGGGCGAGATCGTCGACGGCATCGAGGCGGGCCGGCACGACCACCCCGAGGTGGCCGCGGTGAAGGGCTCGGCCCGGATGGCCGAGCTGCTGCGCCGCGCAGCCCGCCAGGCCGTCCCGGGGTCGCCGGAGGAGCTGCGCTACTTCTACCGCGACGACGTGCTCCACCTCGGCCGACGCGAGCTGGCCCAGGCCCGCCGGAGCCTGCTCGGTCACGGCCGGCGCAACGCGGTCTCCACCACCCGCGCGGCCAGTGTGCTCGGCGACCTGCTGTGGCAGCAGGTGACCGGAGAGCGGGCACTGGAGCGCAGCCGCGAGGAGTTCGCCGAGACCCTGGCGGGGGACGACAAGTTCCTGCTCTTCGTGCGCGACTGGTGGCCTCCGCTCTACGCCGCCCAGGTGCTCGGCTGGCTGCGGGACCCCGGGTTCCTGCGGCGCGTGGGCGACGGCGTGCTCGCGGGAGCCGACGTCGAGGTGCTCACCCGCCCCGAGGCGTGGAGCCCCGACGGGCACGACCTGTCGGTGGCGGACGTCGCCCTGGTCGACGAGCTGCGTCACCTGCTCGGCGAGCCGCCCGAGGAGCGCGAGCACGTCGACGACCCGCTGGCCCACCTGGTCGACGCCAACCTGCCCGAGCTCACCACGATGGTCGACCGCGAGTTCGCCGGCCCACGGGCGACGCGTCACACCGACGACGACACCTACGCCCACGTGCTGGTCGACGAGGCGCAGGACCTGACCCCGATGCAGTGGCGGATGCTCGGCCGACGGGGCCGCACGGCCACCTGGACGATCGTGGGCGACCCGGCGCAGTCGTCCTGGCCGTTCCGGGCCGAGGCCGACCAGGCGCGCGACGACGCGCTCGGACGCAAGCCGCGCTACCGCTTCCACCTCGAGACCAACTACCGCAACAGTGCCGAGATCTACCGCTACGCCGCTGACTACGCCGAGCGGGTCGGGCTCGAGATCGACCTGCCGACCGCGGTGCGCTCCACCGGCGTCGACCCGCTCGAGCTCTCCGAGACCGGTGACGTGCGCGGCTCCAGCGTCAAGGAGGTCGACCGGATGCTGGCCGAGCTCGAGGGCACGGTGGCCCTGGTGACGACCGAGGAGTCGCGCGCGACGGTGCGCGGCTGGTTCGAGGACCGCCCCGAGCTCGACGGTGGCGACCAGGCGCGGTTGGCGGTCCTGACCGGTCTGGAGACCAAGGGTCTGGAGTTCGACGGCATCGTCGTGGTCTCGCCGGAGTCGATCGAGGCGGAGTCGGCGACCGGTCGCGCCACCCTCTACGTCGTCCTGACCCGGGCGACCCAGCAGCTCACGCTGGTCAGCTGAGCACTCCCGGTCGTGAAACCGGGAGGACCGCGGGACCAGGGGTCGATACGGTTTCGCCCATGACCCCGACCGGCCCCTCGAGTGGCCTCACTGCCCACGCCGCCCTCCAGGAGCTCCTGGGGTCGCAGGCCTGGGCGGTGGTGCGGGTCAAGGAGTCGCCGACCGTGACGCTGCTGGGCGGCACCCGGAGCGAGGTCGGGTCGCTGCTCGACGTCCAGCTCGAGGAGGGAGTCCCCGAGCCCGGCCGGCGTTTCGACCGGTTGCTCGCGGTGCCCTTCCGCCAGGTGCGCGAGCGGGGCTTCCACGCGCACGACGACGGTGCGCCGCTCACCGTGGTCGACATCGACCTCGAGCGCGAGGTGGCGCTGCTCGACCTGATCGAGGCGCTCCCGGACGTCCCGGTGGACTTCGCCGACCGCGGTGGTTTCGAGACCGACGACGCGGCGTACGCCGACGTGGTGCGCGCGATCATCTCCGACGAGATCGGCCAGGGAGAGGGCGCCAACCTGGTCGTGGGCCGTCACTACCGCGCCCGGCTCGACGGGTGGGGCCATGACCAGGCGCTGACCGTGCTGCGCCGGCTGCTGCAGCGCGAGCGGGGAGCCTACTGGACCTATGCCTTCTTCACCGGCGAGCGCTACCTCGTCGGTGCCAGCCCCGAGCGCCACGTGTCGGTGCACGGCGGCGACGTGCGGATGAACCCGATCTCCGGCACCTTCCGGCTGCGGGACCTCGCCGGGAGTCCGGAGCACGCCAAGGCCGGCCTGCTCGACTTCCTGGCCGACGAGAAGGAGATCTACGAGCTCTTCATGGTGGTCGACGAGGAGCTGAAGATGATGTGCGACGTCTGCCACGAGGGAGGGCAGGTCCTCGGCCCCTTCCTGAAGCCGATGACCCACCTGGTGCACACCGAGTACCTGCTGGCCGGCCGCACCAGCCGCGACGTGCGCGAGGTGCTGCGCGACACGATGTTCGCGGCCACGGTCACCGGCGCACCCGTGGAGAACGCCTGCCGGCTGATCGCGAAGTACGAGACCGAGGGCCGCGGCTACTACGGCGCCGCCCTCGCGCTGCTCGGGCGCGACGCCCAGGGTGCGCCGACGGCCGACAGCCCGATCGTGATCCGCACCGGTGAGGTCTCCCTCGACGGCAGGCTCAAGGTCACCGCCGGTGCCACCCTGGTGCGCGACTCCAACGCCGAGCACGAGGTCGCCGAGACCTGGGCGAAGGCCGGCGGCATCCTCACCGCCTTCGGTCTGGCCGACGGCCCGGCGCCGCCCACGCAGGGCATCGCCGAGCTGGCGCAGGACGAGGACGTGCTGATCGCGCTCGGATCACGCAACCAGCGGCTCAGCCGGTTCTGGCTGACCGACCAGGCCGGGTCACCACAGGTGCCCGCCCTGCTCGGCAAGCGCGCCGTGATCGTCGAGGGCGAGGACGACTTCGTCAACATGCTGCGCCACGTGCTCGCCGTGCTGGGCATGGAGTCGGAGGTGCTCGCGCACGAGGCGGCGGACGCCGACGCGCTGGCAGGCGCCGACCTCGTGATCGTCGGCCCCGGCCCCGGTGACCCACGCGACGGCGCCCAGCCGAAGATCGGCCACTTCCGCGGGGTCGTCGACCATCTGTTGTCAGTCGAACAACCGTTTCTCGCGGTGTGCCTGGGTCATCAGGTGCTCTGTGAGCGCCTCGGGATCGAGCTCGCCTTCAAGGACATCGTCTTCCAGGGCACTCAGTCCCGGGTTGCGCTCGACGGTGTGCTCCCCGGTCGCGACGAGGTGGTCGGCTTCTACAACACCTTCGTCGCCAGGCCGTCGGCTCCGCTCCCCGAGGGGGTCAGCGTCGCCCAGGACGAGGCGACCGGCGACGTCCACATGGTCGCCGGGCCGCACTTCCGTGGCGTGCAGTTCCACGCGGAGTCGATCCTCACCGAGGAGGGTTTCGACCTGCTGCGTGACGTGATCCTGGACCTGATCGGCTAGCCGTGCAGGGCGTGCGGGTCGTCCTCGTGGACCACTACGACTCCTACACCTGGAACCTCGCCCATCTGGTCGCCGAGGTCACCGGGGAGCTGCCGACCGTCGTGCAGCACGACCAGGTCACCACCTCCGACCTGGCCGACTTCAGCCACGTCGTGCTCTCACCCGGGCCCGGGAGCCCCGTGCGCGAGACCGACTTCACCGTTGGCAGGCAGGTGCTGCGAGAGGCGACCACCCCGGTGCTGGGGGTCTGCCTCGGCATGCAGGGCCTGGTCGCCGAGTACGGCGGCGAGGTGCGCGAGGTCGAGCCCGCCCACGGCGAGGTCGCCGAGCTGCGTCACGACGGGTCGACCCTGTTCGTCGGGCTGCCGAGCCCGATGCGCGCGGTGCGCTACCACTCGCTCGCGGCGGTCACCGTCCCCGACTGCCTGCACGTCACGGCCCGCACGACCGGCGCCGCCGGGGTGGTCATGGGTGTCGAGCACCGCGACCTGCCGCTGTACGGCGTGCAGTTCCACCCCGAGTCGATCCTGAGCGAGCACGGGGCGGCTCTGGTCGCGAACTTCCTGGGTGTCGCCGCATGAAGGCCGTGCCCGGTGTCGTCTCGCCGGCGGCCTTCAGGGCGGCAGCACGGTCCTCGGACCGGGTGTTCTGGTTAGACGGCGGCGGTGCCCGGCCGTGGTCGGGCAAGCGCTCGGTGCTCGGGGTCCTCGCGCCCGACGACGTCTCGCTGACCTACGACGCGGCCGCCGGGATGGTCCTGCGGCACCGCGGTGGAAGCGCGGACCCGGTCGGTGATGACATCTTCGACGTGCTCGAGGAGCACGTCGCAGCCGACGACGGCGACCCTGACGTGCGCTGGGTCGGCTACCTCGGCTACGCCTCACGCCCCGACCTCCCGGCCCGCCCCGCGGTCGGCGTCCCCGACGCCGTGTGGATGCGGCTGCGCGACCCGCAGCTGATCCACGCCCCGCCCCGCCCGCCGCTGCGCGAGCCCGAGCCGCCCGCACCCCAACCGGCGGTGCCGCCGGTGCCGGCCGGCTACGCCACGGCGTACCAAGCGGTGCAGCGACAGCTGCGGCTCGGCAACTCCTACGAGGTGAACCTGACCTACCGCGACTCGCTGCTCAGCGAGCGGGACCCGGTCGAGACCTACCTGCGGCTGCGGGAGCTCAACCCGGCGCCGTACGCCGGCTACCTGCAGCACCAGGGGGTCCACCTGCTCAGCTCCAGCCCGGAGCGCTACGCCACCATCGACTCCCGCGGCACGATCGAGGCCAAGCCGATCAAGGGCACGACGCCGCGCGGTGCGGACCCGGCGGAGGACGAGCGTCACCGCCGCCGCTTGGCGGAGGATCCCAAGTTCCGCGCGGAGAACCTGATGATCGTCGACCTGCTGCGCAACGACCTCGGCATGGTCTGCGAGCCCGGGAGCGTGAGCGTGCCGGAGCTGATGACGGTCGAGCCCTACCGCAACGTCCACCAGCTGGTCTCGACGATCCGCGGCCGGTTGCGCGAGGAGGTGTCGACCATCGCCGCGCTACGGGCGTTGTTCCCGGCCGGGTCCATGACCGGGGCGCCGAAGCGGCGCACGATGGAGATCATCGACGCGGTCGAGCACCAGCCACGCGGCGTCTACTCCGGCGCGTTCGGCATGCTCTCCGCCGATGGGCCCGCCGACCTCAGCGTCGTGATCCGCTCACTCGTCGCGACCCAGACCGAGGGCGGCTGGCGCTACGAGTGGGGGACGGGCGGGGGGATCACGGTCCAGAGCGACCTGGAGGAGGAGTGGGCCGAGACCTGCTGGAAGGCCGCGCGGGTCCGCGCGGCCCCCGAGCAGTGAGGCTCACTGGTCGGCGGAGTCCTCGTCGCTGTCGAGCGTGGCGGTGAGGTCGACCTCCTTGCCGTCGCGCTGCACGGTCAGGGTCACCTCGTCCCCGGGGCGGTAGCCGCGGATCGTGGCGACCAGCGACTCGACCCCGACGATCACCTCGTCGTCGACGCGGGTGACCAGGTCGCCCTGCTCCAGGCCGGCCTCCTGCGCGGCGGAGCCGTCCTCGATCTCCTCGATGCCCGCTCCCGAGCGCAGACCGCCCTCGGTCGGGTCGTCGGAGCTGGAGCCACCGGTCGAGGGCTGCGAGACGGTGACCCCCAGGCGGGCGTGGGTCGGGGTGTCGCCGTTGCGCAGCTGGTCGACGATCGGCAGCACCTTGCTGATCGGGATCGCGAATCCGAGACCGATCGAGCCGGCCTCGCCGCCCAGGCTGCTGGAGGAGGAACGGATCGAGGAGTTGATGCCGACGACCTGGCCGCCCATGTTGGCCAGCGGCCCACCGGAGTTGCCGGGGTTGATCGCCGCGTCGGTCTGGATCGCGGGGTAGGTGGTGCTGGTGTCGCTCTGCGAGCTGCCCACCGACACCGGCCGGTTCAGGGCGCTGACGATGCCGCTGGTGACGGTCGCGGTGAGCCCGAAGGGTGACCCGACCGCCACCACGCCGTCGCCCACGCCCAGCGCGTCGGAGTCGCCGAGGTCGGCCGGCGTGAGCCCGTCGACGCCTTGGGCCTTGATCACGGCGAGGTCGGTGACCGGGTCCACGCCCACGACCTCGGCCGGCACCGTGGTGTTGTCGTTGAAGTCCACGCTCATCTGGCCGCCGTTGTCGGCGACCTCGACGACGTGGGCGTTGGTCAGGATCTCGCCGTCCTGGCTGAGGATCACCCCCGACCCGGAGCCCTGGCCCTGCGGCCCCGCCACGTTGATCTTCACCACGCTGGGCAGGACCTCGTCGGCCACGGCCCTCACCGAGCCGTCGGGTGCCGGGGCGCTGCTGGAGTCCTGCTGCGCGGTGGTGACCCGGTCGCTGGGGTCGGCCGGGGTGCCCGCGTCGGTGTCGGTGGTGCCGGTGGACGTGGCCGAGGCCTGCTGCTCGTCGTCGAGGGCTGACCAGCCCGCAGCTCCGGCGATGCCGCCACCGGCGCCCAGCACCAGCGCGGCGATCAGCAACCCGGCCGTGCCGGCGCGTCCGCGGCGCTCACGCACGGCCACCGACCCGGGCGCTTGGCCCGGGGAGTGGTCGTCGGACTGGAAGGTGAAGGGCCCGAAGCTCGAGGTGTCCGCAGCGTCGTCGTACGGCGGCACCGGGGCGGTGGGCTCGTGGCCGGCCTCGCTCTGGTCACCCCTCGATCCGGGAAAGCGGTGGTGGTGAGGGGACGGCTGCTCCGGGCCGGGCAGATCAGGGTCGCGCTCGCTCATGAGTCCATGGTGCGTGGGCTTGCTGAACCCGCGCTGAGAGCGGGATGGGAAGCCGCTGTCAGATCACGGCGGGGCAGGCTGAGCCAGAACGCCGCTCCTCCGGTCGGTCCCGACCCGGCGCGCACGGAGCCGCCGTGGGACTCCGCGACGCGGGCCACGATGGCCAGGCCGAGCCCGGATCCGGGCATGGTGCGGGACTCGGCGGAGCGGTAGAAGCGCTCGAAGATGTGGGGCAGGTCGTGCTCGGAGATGCCGGGGCCCTCATCGACGACGCTGAGCACTCCCTGACCGAGCCGCACGGTGATCGTGCCGAGCGGTGGACTCCACTTGACCGCGTTGTCGAGCAGGTTGGTCACCGCGCGCTCCAGTGCCTGCGGGTCGCCGTGCACCGGCCACTCCGAGTCGTCGAGCTCCACGTCGAGCTCGAGCCCGCTGGCGCGACGGCGCACCCGGTCGACGGCGCGCGCGACGACGTCGGCGAGGTCGACCTCCTCGCGCTGCACCTCGGGAGCGTCCTGGCGGGCGAGCTCGGTGAGGTCACCGATGAGCTGGGTGAGCTCGTCGATCTGGAACCGCAGGTCGGCCATCAGCTCGGCGCGGTCGACGCCGTGCAGCGAGCCCGGGCAGCTGGGGTCGTCGGCCTGGCGCAGCAGGTCGATGTTGGTGCGCAGCGAGGTCAGCGGCGTGCGCAGCTCGTGGCCGGCGTCGGCGACCAGCTGGCGCTGCCGGGTGCGGGAGCCGTCGAGAGCGGCCAGCATCTGGTTGAAGGCGATGGTCAGGCGGGCGAGCTCGTCGTGGGAGCTGTGGGCGCGCACCTCGATCGGGCGCAGGTCCTCGGTGCGGGAGATCTCCTCGACCGCGTGGGTGAGGTCGCGCACCGGTCGCAGCCCGTTGCGCGCGACCATCAGCCCCAGCATCGCCGCGAGCCCGATCCCGAGCGCGCCGAAGAGCGTCAGGACCGCGCCCAGCTTGCCGAGCGCGTCGTCGGTGGCCTCCAACGACTGGGCGAGGATCAGCGCCGTGCCCGGCTCGTTGCCGGGGACCGCCGCCACTCGGTAGCGCTCGCCCATGACCGACGAGGTGCGCGTCGACTGGTCGGAGCGACCCTGCGCGACCGCCAGCTCGGCCTGGCTGATCTGGATCTCGTAGGGGTCGTTGGGGTCGCTGGCGTAGGCGATCCGCTCGTCGGAGCGCAGCACCGCGATCCTGATGTCGGCTGCTCCGAGCATCGAGCCCGGCACGTTGCCCTCGGTCAGCTTGCTCAGCGCGGAGGTCTCGGCCGCTGCCTCGGCCCGGTCCAGCAGCGAGGAGTCCAGCGAGGCCATCAGCTGGTGGCGCACCACGGCATAGGCCGCCACCGAGCCCGAGACCACCGAGCCGGTCACCGCGATCGCGGCGAGCAGAGCCACGCGGCTGGCCAGGGTGCCGCGGAAGTGCACCCGGTCGGGCGGCGAGGAGGGAGTGGACCGCGGGGGGCGCCTCGGTTCCGCGGTCCCCGCATCGGTCTGCTCGGCGCGCTCGGTGCTGGTCACGCCTCAGGCCTCCTTGAGCACGTAGCCCACGCCACGCACGGTGTGGATCAGCCGGGGCTCGCCCTCGGCCTCGGTCTTGCGGCGCAGGTAGCCGACGTAGACCTCCAGGGAGTTGGCGGTGGTGGGGAAGTCGTACCCCCACACCTCCTCGAGGATGAACGAGCGGTCGAGCACCCGTCGCGGACGCCGGAGGAACACCTCGAGCAGCGCGAACTCCGTGCGGGTGAGCTCCATCGGACGCTCCCCGCGAAGCACCTCGCGCGTGACGGGGTTGAGGGTGAGGTCGGAGAAGGTCAGCACCTCCGCGGCGAGGTCGTCGACGGCGACGGGAGCGGCGCGCCGCAGCAGCGCCCGGAGCCGTGCGAGCAGCTCCTCCAGCGCGAACGGCTTGGTGAGGTAGTCGTCGGCGCCGGCGTCGAGCCCCTCCACCCGGTCACCGACGCCGTCTCGGGCGGTGAGGACCAGGATCGGGAGGTCGTTGCCGCTGGCCCGCAGCGCTTTCGTGGTCTCGATGCCGTCCAGCCGCGGCATCATCACGTCGATGACGACCGCGTCGGGTGCCGAGCGAGCGATCGTGGCCAGCGCATCGGCACCGTCGCCGGCCAGATCGACGTCGTAGCCGTTGAACTTCAGGGAGCGACGCAGTGACTCCCGGACCGCCTGGTCGTCGTCCACCACCAGCACCCGTGGGTTGGGCGGGCTCGTATCGCTCTCCACGCTCCCACTGTCGCACCTCCACGAAAGGTCCGCTGCCGAGCGGGCGGCGTCTACCATGCCGCCATGCGCGTGCCGGCGGCCTCTCGGGCCCTTCCTGTCCTGGTGACAGCACTTCTGGCGGCGCTGCTCGTCGCCCACGCCCCGGCTCGGCCGGCCGTTGCCGACCATGGCCTCGCGCCGGTCAGCGCCCAGCGGAGCACGGCGGTGATGGGTGTGCGTCGCATCGGGCAGAGCGTGCGAGGCCGGGCGATCCGTGCCTACCGGTTGGGCCGACGTGACGCCCCCACCACCGCGGTCGTCCTGGGCTCGATGCACGGTGACGAGCGGGCCGGGATGCAGGTGGTCAACACCCTGCGCCGGGGCCGGCCCGTGCGAGGCGTCGGCCTGTGGGTGATCCCGACGATGAACCCTGACGGCGTGGCGGCCAACCGGCGCCAGAACGCGCGCGGCGTCGACCTGAACCGCAACTTCGCGCACCACTGGGCACAGCTGACCGGGCCCTACTACTCCGGGACCGGGCCCGCGAGCGAGCCGGAGACCCGCGCCCTGCGCCGCTTCCTGGACAACGTGGACCCCACGTACGTCGTCTCCTTCCACCAGCCCCTGCACGGCGTCGGCCGCTCTGCCGAGCGGCGCCCGTTCCAGCGCCGGCTGGCGCGCGGGCTGGGACTGCCGATCAAGGCATTCAACTGCTCGGGGGTGTGCCACGGGACGATGACATCGTGGTTCAACGCCCGGCACCGGGGGACCGCGATCACCGTCGAGCTCGGCAGGTCCCCGGGGCGTGCCTATCTGCGCGGCCGGGCGACGCGGGGCACGTTGCGCGCGGTCGGCGGCTCCTGGGCCTGAGCCTCAGTGCAGCAGGTCGTCGAGCTGCTCGACGAGGGCCCGTGAGGTGCGGGTGACGATGCCGAGCACCACCTCGAAGCCGTCGTCGCCGCCGTAGTAGGGGTCGGGGACCTCGTCACCGTCCACGGCGCCGTCCGAGTCGCCCGGTCTGTCGAGGGCGCGCGGATCGAACGCGCGGAAGAGCATCACCCGCTCGGCGTCGAGGCTGCCGCTCTGCGGCAGGTCGAGGATCTCCTCGAGGTTGGCGTGGTCCATCGCGAGCACCAGGTCGTGCTCAGCGACCCACGAGGCACGCAGCTGCTGGGCGCGGTGCCGGCTGGCGTCGTACCCGGCGGTGGTGAGGGTGGCCGCGGCTCGCCGGTCCATGGGGTTGCCGACGTGGTAGTCGGCCGTGCCGGCGCTGATGACCTCGACGCGGTCGTCGAGACCTGCCGCGTGCAGCTGGGCCTCGAGCACCACGTGGGCCATGGGGGACCGGCAGATGTTGCCCAGGCAGACCAGCGCGACCCGGTAGCGACCCGAGGTCCGGGGAGGGGGGAGAGACGGGGAGGTCATCGGGATCAGTCGTCGACGACGGCGCTGAGCAGCGCGGTCACGATGCTGATGATCAGCGCTCCCAGCAGGGCGGCGCCGAAGCCGTCGACGCGGAACCCCAACCCGACGGCGTCCGCGATCGCGCCGGTCAGCACCAGCATGAAGGCGTTGATCACCCAGAGCAGCAGCCCGAGGGTCAGGACGATGAAGGGGAGCGAGAAGAACTTGACCACCGGCGCGACGAACGCGTTGATCAGGCCGAAGATGAGCGCCACCCCGAGCAGCGTGAGCAGCTTGTCGTCGCGCCCGGTGAACTCGATGCCGTCCAGCAACCAGGCCGCCGCCGCCAGCGCGACGGCGGTGACCACGATCCGCAGGATGAAGTTCATGGGCGCAAGCCTAGGGTGACCCGGGTCCGGGTCCGGAGGCCCCGTGCGGGCACGACCACGTCCGACCGTGAACAGGCCCATTCGGGGGGATATGAGGCATTTGTACGGCCCGAACGGACTATGACCGGGTGACCCGAACGCGCCCGGGCAGAGGGTCCGAACGGTCTTGGACAAGTGACCAGCAGCCCGAGGCTATTTGTCCGATTCCGCCGCTAGTGTGGAGACACGCTCGTGAACCGGACTTACAGGTGGGTGTGGGAGGGGATCGAGCGCAAGCCGGGGCGGCCCGTGGGGGCGCGGGCCCCCCGGCACCTCCGAAGCAGCGGGGGAGCGGCGGATGGGAGTGGCACCACAGGGGGTAACCGGGGGGACGCGCGGGGGCACGGGGGAACGTGCACGGGGGAGTTCTTCACGGGGGAGTTCGGGCCTCGTCCCGGTTGCTGTGGGAGCGGCGACCAGGACGAGGCCCGAACCACGTCCGGCCCGTGCCGAGCACCGACCCGGTGGTCATACGCTGAGCTGGTGACCGGACCACATTCCTCCGACGGACCGAACGGCGCTGACCCGACAGCTCCCGTCCCGCGCTCCGCACTCGCCTCCATCCCCGCCTACGTGGCGGGCAAGGCGCCGGAGCCGATCGAGGGCCGGCCGACCTACAAGCTCTCGTCGAACGAGAACGCCCACCCGCCGCACCCGGCGGTGCAGGCAGCCGTCGAGGACGCCGCCTCCCGGATGAACCGCTACCCCGACATGGGCAACACCGCGCTGTACGACGCGTTGTCGTCGCGGCTGGGCGTGCCGACCGAGCGGCTGGCCGTCGCGACCGGGTCGGTGGCGCTGCTCTACCACCTGGTCCAGGCCTTCTGCGAGCCCGGCGACGAGGTCGTCCACGCCTGGCGATCCTTCGAGGCCTACCCGATCGCGACCTCCGTCTGCGGCGCCGTGCCGGTGCAGGTGCCGCTCACCGCTGACGGGCGTCACGACCTCGCGGCGATGGCCGACGCGGTCGGGAAGCGAACCAAGGTGCTGCTGGTCTGCACGCCCAACAACCCGACCGGGCCGGCTGTGACCCGACCCGAGCTCGAGCAGCTGCTCGAGCAGGTGCCGCCGCACGTGGTGGTGGTCATCGACGAGGCTTATCGCGAGTTCGTGCGCGGCGAGGCCCGCTTCGAGGCGCTGGACGTGGCTCGCGGGCGGAGCAACGTGGTGGTGATGCGCACCTTCGCCAAGGCCTACGGGCTGGCCGGGCTGCGGGTCGGCTACCTGGTGGCGCCGGAGCCGATCGCGACCGCCGTCCGCGCCTGCGCGCTGCCCTTCGGCGTCTCGGCGGTCGCTCAGGCCGCCGCCGTCGCGGCGCTGGACGTGGAGGAGGAGCTGCGCGAGCAGGTCGATTCGATCGTCGAGGAGCGTGAGCGGGTGACCGCGAGCCTGCGGGCACAGGGATGGACGCTGCCCGAGGCACAGGGCAACTTCGTCTGGCTCGAGCTCGGCGCCGAGACCCCGCGCTTCGCCGCTGCGGCACAGGCCGCCGGGATCATGGTGCGCCCGTACGCCGAGGACGGCGTGCGCATCACCATCGGCGAGCCCGCCGGCAACGACGTCTTCCTCTCCGTCGCCGCCGACTTCGAGCCCAAGGTCTGAGCTCAGCGCCCCAGCGGGATCCCGGCCCGGTCGAGGGCCTCCTCGACCTGGCGTCGTTCCTCTCCCCGGCGATGGGCGGGCGCGTCCGCCAGCGGGTCGTCGAGCCCGAGCGCCTGGCACGCCTCGCCCAGGAGCTCGTCGTAGGCCTGGGTGATGCCCACCCGGCGTGCCATCGGAGTCCCGGGCGACATCGCGAGCAGGTCGCTGCGGACCCGCCTCAGGTCGCGCACCAGGAGCTCGATCGGTCGTCCATGCGGGCGCTCCGGGCCCGGGAAGGTCCGGTCGCGCCAGCGGTGGACCCACCTGGTGAGCTCGCGGCGGTAGAGGACGGGGGCGAGCACCAGCACACCACAGACCGTGACCAGCGCCATGGCGACCAGGAGAGGAGGGATCGAGCTCATCGTCAGTGCCTCCCCGTCATGGTAGGCACGGCCTGCACAGCCGCGACCGGTCGCTGAATGTGTACTGACGGTGGCTATGAACCGGGCAGAATGCGTGGGATGAGCACCGCCGCGACCACTGACGACACGCTCGCGGCGCCATTGCGGGTGAACCGCCTGATTCTGGTCAGCAACCTGGTCGCCGGCGTGTTGTGTCAGCTCCTGCTGGTGGGCCCTCGGATCCTGGCCGCTGGCCGTGATCGGCGCGGCCTACGTCGCCGTTGGCAGCGTGGTCCTTGCCGCGGTCTACGCGCGGGAGACGCTGAACACCCGGCAGGAGATCGGGTCCTGGGCGGGCGTCTGGCTGCTCGCGGTCGCCTTGTGCGCCTGGATCATCTTCACACCCAGCATCCTGCTGGCTGTGGTCTTCGGGGCACTCGCCCTCGGCACCGTCTGCTTCCTGGTGTGGCAGTTGCTGGCTCTGGCGGTCCGGCAGGTGCTTGTGTCGCAACCCTCCTCGAGATGACCTGACAGCGGCATGAGCGGAACGCTATGCCGTACTCAACGCGGCATTTCCGTGAAACTCCGTGCGGGTCGACAGGCGGCTGACCGGGATGCTTCCTTCCTAGGCGGGGACTGCATCTCCAGGTATGAACCTGATGGAGGAACCGGAGGCGACCGACGCACTCTTAGTGCCCGTCGAGGACAACCTCGTCGACCGCTTCAGGGCTTGGGCCACTTGTCATTCGAGACGCACGGTCGGTATCTGTCCGAACGGTGTTGGTAGTCCACCTTTCACTGTTCGTCGGTGGGGAAGATGTCGGTGAGTCGTGCGCTTTCGGTGACATCGAGCTGTGATGGCCGGCCGGACATGATGCCGGTGGTGTTCCGTAGCGGTGAGCCGATGTGGATGCCGTTCGGGCCGATGCTGTATTCGCGGATGGTTTTTTCATGATCGGAGCCGCGGGCCTTCAGGACGGTGATGCCGCGTTTGAGTTCGCCGTAGATCTCGATGTAACGGAGCATGACGATGGAGTCGGTGAGTGAGGAGACATGTTCTTGTGTGGCCGTCATGTCCTGGCCGGTCAGGCTTGCCTGGCCCGTGGTGAGGAGCCCGGCTACCTCGTGCTGCTTGAGGTAGGCGGTCAGGCCGATGGTGAACTCACGAAAGCTGCGCTCGGGGCCGCCGCGTCGCAGTGAGGTGAGGCTGTCGAGCACGAGCCGGGTCGCACCGAGGTCCGCGACAGCCTCCTGGATGTGGACCAGGTGCTCTTCGAAGGTGCGGACCTCGGGATAGTCGATGAGGAAGCGGAGCTTGCCGTCGGCTTCCAGGGCGTCAATGTCGTAGGGCCAGCCGCTGACGGCGCGCAGCATCTGGTCGCGGCTTTCTTCGAAGCCCACGACGAGCGCGGGTTCACCCTGCTGTGCGCCGGCCAGCGCGAACTGCATGGCCACCGAGGTCTTACCGGTGCCGGCGGACCCGGAGAGGAGGGTGATTGCGTCTTGGAACAATCCTCCACCGCACATCTCGTCGAAGGCCGGGATGCCGCTGGAGATGCGGTCGCTGGCAGAGGGTTGGTCCAGCTTCACGCTGAGCGGGATCACCACCATGCCCTGCTCGCGGGTGATCGCGAACGGGAACTTGCCTTGCCGGTGTTGGGTGCCGCGAAACTTGAGCACCTCGATGGTCCTTTGTCTGGTCTCTGCCTCCAGCTCGTTGCGCATGATGATCAGGTTGTCCGCGACGTACTCCTCGACGCTCATCGGTGTGATCTGGTCGGACTCCCCGTCACGCGCAATGGTCAGCACCGCGGTCACGCCGAGCCGTTCAAGCCTCGAGGTGATCCGGACCAGCCCGTCGCGAACCGCGGCGCTGTCCTCGAAACGTGCGAACAGCACGTTCAGCGAGTCGATGGCGACGCGTCGCGCGCCGGTGCGCTCGACCGCGTCGGTGATCTGGTTCAGCAGCACGGTGAGGTCGAAGCGCCCGCCGACGACGGTGGTCTTGTCTTCAGGGCCCGGGGTGGACTCGATGAATGTCCAGCTGCCGTCCAGCTCCCAGGAGGGCACCTCCCAGCCGAACTCGCCGATGAACCAGCGCAGCTTGCGAGCGGGCTCGCCGAAGGTCACGAAGACTCCGGGCTGGCCGAACTGCCGCACACCCTCGGCGAGGAACTGCAGGGCGAGCACCGTCTTGCCGGAGCCGGCGGGCCCGGCCACGAGCGTGACGCTGTCTTCCGGAAGACCACCCAGGCTGACGTCGTCGAACCCGGCGATGCCGGTCGGCACTCTCGGCAACAGGGTGGGGGTGGGCTCGTCAGGCATGTCGGTCACCATTCTGTTGTCACGGCCGCAAGTGGAGGTTCACCACGGCCGCCGCGACGCCGTGGAGATTTGCGTTGTGGTCACGGGAGTGCTTGCGCAGAACTTCGAATGCCTCCTCGACGGTGATGGAACGCGCCTCGGCCACCACGCCTTTGGCCTGCTCGATGATGATGCGGCTGGTCAGTGCCGTCCTGAGCTGTTCGTTGGTTTCCCGCTCCTGACTCAGTTCGGAAGCGTGGACGAGGTAGCAGCTGGCGATGTTGGCCGTGATCCGGGCCACCCGCAGATCCTCATCGGCCCACGTATGGCGCTGGCCGTCGTAGAGGCCGAGCACTCCGAGGACCCGCTCGCCGGCGAACACCGGCACGGCGGCCACCGCGCGGATCTTGCCGACCTCCGCCTGGGCGGCGTACTCCGGCCAGCGCTGGGCGAGGTCGCCGCCGGTCAGGTCACCCACCACCACGGGCTGCCGGCTACGCATGGCCTCCGGACAGGGCCCGATTTCCCGAGCCGCCACGACCCGCTCCAGATCGGCGATCGCCTCGACGGGCGCAATGACGTCACTCAACCGACCTTGCCGCACGAGGACCACGCCGACGCCGCTCACATCGAGCACCATGGCGACCTGCTCGGCCAGCTTGCGCAACACGTCACCGACGGCATAGTCGCCGGTCAGGTTCGCGGTGAACCGCTCCACGGTCTCAAGGAGCGCATCGACGTCGAGCACGAGCAAACACCCCCTGCTCGGTCGCCGGGTTACCTCACCACCCTGCTCCAGCCACCGCCAAGACGCCAGGGGCAAACGGCCCCATCCCCGCCCGTCGGTTGCGCCAACTGATCCTGATCCCCTCTCCTGCCGCTCGCTCTCAGAGCCGGGAAATACCACGAGCGCGCCCGCACAGCGCTGGCACAGGCGAAGGGCGATCGAGCGCCTGGGGAACTTCCCCAATTCGACACTTCCGAGCTGACAGCGGCATGAGTAGCCCTGTGTCAAGCAGCTGGCTGTTGGAGGCGTTGTAGCGCGCGGTGCTTGGTGGGGTCGTAGGGCTCGTTGTCCTGCCAGCATTTCCAGATCACGTGTAGCCAGGCGCGGGCGAGGATGCGGACGGCGTGGGGGTGATCGTGATTGCGGTTGCGGGCGCGGCTGTAGAGGTCGGCGGCCCAGGGGTTGGCGTGGTGGGAGTCGCCGGCGAAGTCCATGACCGCGCCGCGGAGCTGCTTGTCGACGGCCCAGCGGAAGGTGACGACCTTGACCTTCCCGGACTGTTTGGTCGAGGGTGCCGCGCCGGCGAGACAGACCAGGGATTCCGGGGTGGGGAATCGGCCGCGGGCGTCGCCGATCTCAGCCAGCAGCCGTGCCGCGCGGACGGTGCCCGAGCGTGGCAGCGAGGTGAAGATCGCGGCGTCGGGATGAGCGGCGAGCTGCTCGGCGATCTGGTCCTCGAGCGCCTTGATCTGAGCCCGCAGCGAGGTCAGCGCTGCGACCAGGGCCAGGGTGATGCCGGCGCGGGCAGCGGCCTGCGGGCCGGTGGTGCCGCGAGGCGCATCGCGCAGGTGGCTCCAGAGCCGCTGCAGGTTGGCTCGGTGGTTGTAGCCGATGCTGCGCAGCCAGTTGTCCAGCCGGGTCGCGGTGAGCCAGTCGGCCTTGTCCTGGCTGGGGAACCGGGTCAGGAACCGCAGCGTGATCGTGGAGTCGATGTCGCGAAACAGCCCGATCGCGCCGGGGAAGGTGATCTGCAGGTGCGCGCGGAGCTGGTTGGCCATCGCGACCCGGGCGGCGACCAGGTCCTGCCGGGCCCGCACCGCCATCCGCAGCGTGACCGTGGCCTCGCTGTCCCGGGTCAGCGGCCGCAGCCGGGCGCGGTCGGTGCGCAGCACGTCGGCCAGGACGTAGGCGTCGAACGCGTCGTCCTTGTTGCCGGCCGAGCCGTAGCGGCTGCGCAGGTTCTTCAGCTGCTTCGGTGCGATCACCACCACCGCGAAGTCGGCGTCGAGCAGCGCCTCGACCACCGGCCCGTCAGGGCGCTCGATCGCGACCTCGACCACCCCGGCCCTGCGCAGCCGCGCCACCAGCTGGCGCAACCCGGGCAGGGTGTGGGTGATGGTGAACCGGTCCTGTTGGACGCCGTGGGCGTCGACGATGGCCACCGCGTGGTCTTCGCTGGCCCAGTCGACCCCCGCTGTCGGAGCCTCGCGCAGTTCCGCTGCCGCCTGGTCGTGACTGATCATGAAGGTGTGCTCCTTGCTGTTGCCGCAGCAGGTGGGCACCCCCGACGGTTCGGGACACGACTGCCGGTCGCTCACTGATCGGCGCTCTGGTGGCGCTCAGCCCTGTCGCCAGTCGGCGTGTCCTGGGCCGTTGGGCCTCGCATGACTCATGCAGGACCTGAACCGGTCTTGCGGACGTGGCGATGACCCAACGGGAACCAGGGATGCACCGGTGACCCTGTCGTCCCCGGCACCTTCACCGTGCCCGGCACCGCCACCGATGGATAGAACCTTCGCCCAGTGAGCGGATGTCACGCCGTTGGGTCGGCCTCCTCACCCATCAACGTCGAGATGAACAACCGGCTGAGAGCAAAGCCTGCGACCAGTCCTGCGACGGCGATGAGCAACGCAATCACGGCGGGTGGGTCAATCCAGGATGCCAACAGCCATGAGAGCCCGACCCCGATGGCGACGCCCGGCATTGCGGCAAACGCGGAAGCCACTGGCCTCAGTCGGAAGTAGTGCTTCACCGAATCTCGCCCCATGCAGCCAGTCTGCGGGAAGCCGCGCATCTGCGCACGCTCAGCGGCAGATCCGCACGGCCGCATCAGTCAGATGCGGTCAACGTTCGGGCCTCGATGACGACCTCATGTGGGCGAGCATTTCGACGTACGGCACCGGTTTACTGACCGAAATGGTGCCGTACGTCGAAAAGCTCGGTCCGTGCAGGCAATGAGCGACTCTCGGCATGGTCGGGCGGTTCTCAGGCTCGGGACGCATATGAGCGGGCGCATATTGCTTCGGGCAACGTGCCCGAGAGCGGCGCTCGTCCCGACTCGGGCAGGGGACGTTCATTGAGTCAGAGCTCCTCGGGCAACGCTGGGGCAACACGAGGTCCAGGTGTTGCCCGGGATGACCATCCGCGACCAAAGTGCCGATCAGGGTCTGAACTGCAGCTTCGTCGATTGCCCGTGTCAGCCAATCACCGCACGATCCCCCTTTCACGGCAATAGCTCCGGTTCGAATCCGGTTGGGGGTGCGGAGCGGTTGGCGTGCTGCAGTTGCGGCCTCAAGGGCGATTCGGAGCGGCGCGGCATGGCTGTTAGAGTTCCTCCGGTCGCTCCCGTGGGAGGGACATCTACCAGGCCCCGTAGCGCAGTTGGTTAGCGCGCCGCCCTGTCACGGCGGAGGCCGCGGGTTCGAGTCCCGTCGGGGTCGCTGGCGCAGAGGTCGTAGCACGACCTCTGCCCGGGCCAGGTAGCTCAGTTGGTACGAGCGACCGACTGAAAATCGGTAGGTCGGCGGTTCGACCCCGCCCCTGGCCACCCTCCGATCGACCGCGTCCCTGCCGGGCCGCGGTCGATCTGCGTCCGGGCCGCATGCGCCGCGATCGGTGACCTACAGGTGGGTGAGGGCCACCCCTCCCAACGCCACCAGCCAGCTCGCGAAGGACCCGATGAGGAAGTACTCCATCAGGTCGCTGGGCCCGGTGCGTGCTCCGCGCTGCAGCTCGGGGAACCGCAGCAGTCCCTTGGCGGCCACAACCAACGCAGCCGCCGTCAGCTCGCCGGCGAGACCCAGGCCCACGATCATCAGCCGCTCCATCGGGCCCAGCAGTCGACCGCCCTTGAGCGACTTCTCGTTGTCACTGGCCGGCACCCCGACCGCGTCGAGGATCAGGCGAACCAGGACGTTGGCGCTGGCCAGCTGCACGACGAGGACGCCTGCCCCGATCAGTAGCGTCTCGGGTGGGACGCCCCCCAGTGGTCCCGAGAGGACACGATCGGGGGTGCTCACCGCGTCACCGGCGAGCAGCGAGAGCCCCACCCCGGTCGCTGCGCCGACCAACGCGATGGCTCGCGCGCCCGGGCGATGCCCGACCAGGGCGGCCGCGCTGCCCAGCACCCAGACCGCCGAGGTCACCACCCAGCCCACGACCAGCCACGCCGGCGCATCCAGCCCCAGGCCTGCGCCGAGCAGCAGGCACGCACCGAGCGCCACCAGCAGCAGGCGGCGCGACCAGGCGGTGGCGTCGCGAGCGGCCCGCACGAGGTCGCAGAGGCCGATGACCAGCAGCCAGCAGCCCACCGCCGTCATGTCTTCTCACCTCGTCTCGCGAACCAGCTCCTCAGCATCGCGGACGGCACCGACACCTCGGGCGAACCCTTGGGATACCGCCGAGCGGCTGACGGCCTCCAGCTCGGCAATCTCGCTCTGGCTGTGACCGCGCAGAGCCAGCGCGAGCATCCGGCGGCCTCGTTCCCCGAGCCGGTCGACCAGGGCGTCACGACAGATCAGCCGCGCGTTGACCGCGTCGCTCCCGGGCCCGACGAACCAGGTCCGCACGCTGCGGCGGCGCGGTCTGGCCATGTGCTCCAGCGCCTCGCGGGCCGCCCACCAGGCCGGTCCGTCCTGCACCGGGGCACCGCGGCCCCCTGGCCCCTCGTCCGGCGGGTCCAGCGCCTCCAGCATCGTGGCGGTCCCCTCCCCGATACCCGCGCGCACGTCGACCATTGCCGCCATGTCGAGCCGGACCAGCAGGGCCGCGCGGGCCGCAGCGTCCACCTGCTCGTAGGCACCTTGGAACTCATCACCCACCGTGACCGCGAGACGCTGCAGACCCGGCACCTCGCGGTCGACCCGAGCCAGCACCTCGACCAGCCGATCGTGGGTGGCCTGCCGGTCGACCAGCTGCCGGGAGCCGACGAGGTCGCCGATCACTGCGTACATGTTCAGATGATAGCTGAACTATCGCTGAGTTAACGCCTGAACTTCACACTCGGACGAGGCGCGGCCGCCCGCGCCCTCACGCTGCTGACCCTCGGGGTCCTCCCGGCGAGCTTGCCGCGGGGTCCCGCACGACAGCGCCGGCACCGCGGCTCGAGCCCAGGGCCGAGGGAGGGCTGAGCATGCGTACTCAGCCCCGGCCGGGTAGCGCGGCGGATGTGCTGGGCTCACGCGATGTGGCTGGATGGGTGGGTGAGCATCCTGGCCGATCCGCGACGGTGTCCCTCCTGCCGCAGCGAGCTCCCCGTCGGCGCACCCCCGGTGTGCGCCACCTGCTCGCTCGACCTGAGCGGCGAGTCGGGCATGGAGCTCTTCTCCCTGCTGACCAGAGCCGACGAGCTGATCGATCGCATCCGTGCTCGAGGCTCGCACCCGTCGCCTCCGGCGTGGGCGCCCGGCGCTCCCAGTGGCCCGTTGGCCCCGACCTTGCCCGGCCTGCCGAACCTGGAACCGGTCGCGGCCCCGACCGCTCGCGGTCCGCGGGTGGCCACCGTGCCTGGGATCCTGCTCTCCCTCGGCGCGCTGTGCGTCCTGGTCGCGGGCGCCCTCTTCCTGCCCTTCGCCTGGGACCTGCTCGGTGTGGTCGGGCGGACCGTGATCCTCCTCGTCCTGACCGGTCTGGCCTTCGCCGGGGCGCGCGCCGCGGGTCGTCGCGGCCTCCGGGCCACCTCGGAGTCGCTCGGCGCCGTGGCACTCGGCCTCGTAGGCCTGGACGTCCTCGGCGCGGACGCATCGGGGTGGTTCGGCGCACTCTCGGACGCCGGACTCGCCACTGCCTGCGGAGCCGCGCTGGTGCTCGCCGCGACCGCCGTGACCGTCGTGGTGCGCGCCACGCAGGTCGCGGCGCACCGGGCCGGAGAGGTGGTCGCGGGCCTGGGCACCGCGCTCGCGGTCGTCGGGATCGCCGCCTCGAGCCCCGGGACCCCGGGGCAGCGGCTCGCCGCGGCGTGCGCCGCAGCCCTGGTCGTCGCGTGGGCGTCGTGGACGCTGCGACGCCCCTCGCCCGGTGGCTCGATGGCCGTGGCGCTGACCGGCCAGCTCGCGACGGCAGCGCTGAGCTGGCTCGCGCTGGTGCTCACCGGAGTCGCCGGAGCGCTCGACGACCTCGCGGTCCGGGCGTTGTGGCCCGACGGCCCGGGCCTCGAGCTCGCCCTGGCCGCAGCGCTGGCCGCGGCACCGGCCCTGCTCCCCGCCCTGCCCCACCCGCTCCGGGTCGGCGCGCTCGCGACGGCGCTGGTGCCCGCGATCGTCGCGGTCACCGCCCCGGCCTACGACGAGGGCGCCGTGGTCAGGCTGCTGCTGGCGCTCGCGGTGACCGCGCTCGCCTCGCTGGGCCGGCGCGGCTTCGGGCAGTGGCGTGACCTGCTCACCCCGGCGGGCGTCCTGGCCGCGGCAACCGCCATGCTGCTGCTCATCCCCCTGGCCACCAGCGCGCTGGAGGCGGCGACCGAGGCGGCCTCCCGGGCCTGGTCAGGTCGACCCGGCGGTGGGGTGAGCGTGAGCTGGGACGAGCTGCTGTGGGGCCCGGCGTGGCTGCTCCCGCTCGGCGTGCTGGTGCTCGGCGCGGCCGGCACCTGGTGCACGCCCGCGCACGCTCGCTCCCAGGCCGGCGCCCTCAGCGGCGCGGCGCTGGCCCTGGCCGTGGGTGGGGCCGCGCTGCTGGGCGGCGCCCCCGTCTGGGTCACCGTGGCCCTGCTGCTCCTGGTGGCCCTGCTCAGCACCGCTCGCGCGCTGCTCGCGGCCTCCGCCCTCCTCGCAGGGATCGCCGGCGGACTGTCGCTGGGCGCCCTCTACATCGCGGCGTACGACGAGCTCCTCACCCTGCTCGCCGCCCTCGCCCTGCTCGTCGTGGCCCTCGGCACGCACCTGCGCGGTCCTGATCGGACCCGGATGGCAGCTGGTGCCGCCGTCGCGCCGTTGCTCGCGACGGCCGCCTGGGCCGGCGGGGCCCAGGTGGGGTCGCCCGAGGTGTGGACGGCGGTTGCGGTCCTGCTCGGCTGCACCGCGGTGGTGCTGGCACGTGGGGTGCTCCCCGACCGCGACTCGATCCTGGGCGTGGAGCTCGGGGCGCTCGCCGCCGCGGTCGTCTCGGTGGCCGTGGGCCTGGCCTCTGCCGACCTCGACCAGGAGTCGCTGTGGCTGGCGGGCTACCTCACCGTGCTCGGCGCGGCGACCACGGCGGTCGCGCTGCTGCGCGAGGACCGGCGCCGTGTGGCCTGGGCCGGGGGCCTGCTGCTCGCCGCCGCCTCCTGGGTTCGGCTCGGCGACCTCGGCGTGAGCACGGTCGAGGCCTACACCCTGCCCACGGCCATGGCGCTGCTGGGCGTGGGGGTGTGGCACACCGCGCGCGAGCCCGGCCGCTCGACCATGTCGGCGTGGAGCCCCGGCCTCGGCCTCGCCCTGACCCCCTCGCTGCTCTGGTCGCTGGAGGACCCGATCTCGTGGCGCGCACTGCTGCTGGCCTCGGCGTGCCTCGCCCTGACCCTCACCGGCGCGCAACGACGATGGGCCGCGCCACTGCTGTGGGGCGCGGCCGTGGGCGCCGTGCTGGCGCTGTGGGAGGTGGTGCCACCCGCGCTCGAGGCGAGCGCCTGGGCGGTGTCGGGAGTCGCGGGCGCGATCCTGCTGGCCGTCGGGGCGACGTGGGACCGACGGCTGCGCGAGGCGCGAGAGATGGCCGACTACCTACGTCGACTGCGGTGACCCGTGGGGTCGGTCACCTGCCCGGTGGTCCAGTTGTGGCGCTGACACACGGTCGGCCCCACCAGGTGGGGCCGACCGGTCCTGGTCAGGTCAGTCGAAGTCGGCGCCGCGACGCTGCGTAGGCATCATGCCTGCGAGCAGCTCACGGACCTCGGACTCCCGGTAGCGGCGGTGGCCGCCCAGGGTCCGGATCGAGCTGAGCTTGCCGGCCTTGGCCCACCGCGTGACCGTCTTGGGGTCCACGCGGAACATGGCAGCAACTTCGGCAGGCGTCAGTAGCGCCTCGGACTCAGTGGGTCGCGCGGTCATCTCACGCCTCCAAATGCTCTCTCGTGCGGTCCACTACGTATCCCTCGCAGCGGCCCTGTCGGCTCATAGTAGGACAGAACTCGTTTCAGTCACAGTGGACAAAGCGGATCTAATCGGAACTCAGGCCCTTTTAGTTCACTACCAGGCCTAAGTACCCGGTCCGAGCCGCCAAGGGTCCCTCATGAGGGAACACCAGTTCCATCCGCCACACCTGCCACGCCTCAACCGGCGCACGTAGACTGTGACCGAGGTCGCACCACCCCCGCGCCCTCATCATCGTCCAGCCGCCCCACGAGGGTCCGCGACACACCGGGAGCGCGTCATGTCCGAGCTCAGTGCCACCTCACCGACCGGCTCACCCGCCGGACAGGTCCCGCCCACCGAGTCCGCGCCCGGCGCAGCTCCGGTCCCCGGCGTCTTCGAGGCCTTCGAGGGCCACGAGCAGGTCGTCTTCTGTCAGGACGAGGCCTCCGGGCTGCGCGCGATCATCGCGATCCACTCCACGGCCCTGGGGCCGGCACTCGGGGGCACCAGGTTTCACCCCTACCCCGACGACCACGCGGCGCTACGCGACGCGCTGCAGCTCGCCCGGGGCATGACCTACAAGGCGGCCGCCGCGGGGCTCGACCTCGGCGGCGGCAAGGCGGTCATCCTCGGCGACCCTGAGGAGCTGAAGTCCGAGGCCCTGCTGCGCGCCTATGGACGTTTCGTCGCCTCGCTCGGCGGGCGCTACATCACCGCCTGCGACGTCGGCACCTACAGCGAGGACATGGACGTGGTGGCCCGGGAGTCCCGATGGGTCACCGGTCGCACCACCGAGCACGGCGGCGCCGGTGACTCCTCCGTCCTCACCGCGTACGGCGTGCTGCAGGGCATGCGCGCGGCGGCCGACCACGCCTGGGGCACCCCCGCGCTCGCGGGGCGGCGCGTCGGCGTCGCCGGGGTCGGCAAGGTCGGTCACCACCTGGCTCGCCACCTGGTCGAGGAGGGTGCCGAGGTGCTGGTCTGCGACATCGACCAGGACCGGGTCGCGCGACTCGTCGACGAGCTCGGCGTGCGCCCCGTGGCCTCGACCGCCGAGCTCGTGGCCGCCGACCTCGACGTCTACTCCCCCTGTGCACTCGGCGGCGCCGTCGACGACGAGGTGCTCGACGTGCTCACCGCCCGCGTCGTCTGTGGCGCGGCCAACAACCAGCTGGCCCACCCCGGCATCGCCAAGCGGCTCCAGGACAACGGCGTGCTCTACACCCCCGACTACGTGGTCAACGCCGGCGGTCTGATCCAGGTCTCCGACGAGCTCGAGGGCTTCTCCTTCGAGCGGGCGAAGCGGCGCGTGAGCGCCATCTACGGCGCCACCGCCCGGATCTTGCGCACGGCCGACCACGAGGCGGTCACCCCGGCACAGGCTGCCGACATGCTCGCCGAGCGGCGGATCGCCGCGGTCTCGCGCCTCGGCACGATCCACGTGGCCGACCACGGCTGAGGCGGTCGGGGACAGCAACCACACCGCTGCGCGTGGCGCCGGTGGGGGTCTCGGTGGGAGGTGGGCTGGGTCAGCTCTCCCGGTCGGAGTAGTCCGACCATCGATCGAGCTTGTCCTCGAGGTTCTCCTCGCGTGACTCGGTCTCCTCCGAGTCACCATGCAGCTCTCGCGCCAACGCGCCGAAGTCCGTCTCGTGCGTGCGGTACTTCAGGTCGCGGGCGACCTTCGTCTGCTTTGCCTTTGCTCGGCCGCGCCCCATAGGGTCCGACCCCCTCGCGTATAGGCCGGATCAGCGTCCGGTCTGACCATCGATTTGTCTCGTGGGCCCAGGCTACCTGCCGGTGCAACGGCTTCGCACGTCGACGCCCTGACCCACGACACTCGCCCGTCGCAGCCGCAGGTCGGCGGTCCGGCGGGGCTCACCCGGCAGGGTGGTCGCCGATGAGCTCGACCCGCCCGGCCTGCTGAGATGACTGCGCCATGCGCACCTCGCCGCACACCCAGCCCTCGACGCCATGCTCGTCGAGCACGGCCATGACCCGGCTGGCGTCCTCGGGCTGGACGATCGCGACCATCCCGACGCCGCAGTTCAGGGTCTGCTCGAGGGCCGAGCGCTCCACCTGGCCCACCGAGGCGACCAGGTCGAAGATGGGCTGCGGTGACCACGTCGAGCGCTCGATCACGACTGCGACCTCGTCCGGCAGGACCCGCTCCAGGTTCGCGGCCAGCCCTCCCCCGGTGATGTGGGACATGGCGTGGGTCCTGGTGCGTCGGGCCAGGTCGAGCGCGGCCTTGGCGTAGATCCGGGTCGGCTCCAGCAGCTCCTCGCCGAGCGTGCGTCCGAGCTCGTCGACGTGACGCTCGAGCGACCAGCCGGCCCGCTCCAGCAGCACGTGGCGCACCAGGGAGTAGCCGTTGCTGTGCAGCCCGCTGCTGCGCATGGCGACCACGATGTCTCCCGGGCGCACTCGCCCGGGGCCCAGGACCTTGGTCGCCTCGACGACCCCGGTGGTGGAGCCCGCGACGTCGTACTCCTCAGGTCCCAGCAGGCCCGGGTGCTCGGCGGTCTCGCCCCCGAGCAGGGCACACCCCGCCAGCACGCACGCCTCGGCGATGCCCTGCACGATGGCTGCGACCCGCTCGGGGACGACGCGCCCGGTGGCGATGTAGTCGGTGAGGAACAGCGGCTCGGCTCCGCAGACCACGAGGTCGTCGACGAGCATCCCGACCAGGTCGTGCCCGATCGTGTGGTGCACGCCGAGCGCCTGCGCGATGGCCACCTTGGTGCCGACGCCGTCCGCGCTGGTCGCCAGCAGCGGTCGCTCGTAGTCCTTCAGCGCACTGGCGTCGAAGAGGCCCGCGAAACCACCGATGCCGCCGATCACCTCGGGCCGGCTGGCCTTCTCCACCCAGACCTTCATCAGGTCGACGGCGCGGTCGCCGGCCTCGATCGAGACCCCGGCCGACTCGTAGGTGGTGGGCTCCTCAGCGCTCACGCAGGTGCCTTTCGTCGCTGGTCAGAAATGATCGAGCGTCGCTGGTCAGGGATCGAGCGTCTCTGGTCAGGGATGGTCGAGCGCTCCCGACCCGCCACCGGAGATGCCGACCCCGACGCCCTCGGCGTCGCGAGGGTCCCCGCCGGGACCGTGGGGCGCCTCGACCACGGGCAGGGAGCGTTCGAGCAGGTGCTTGCCGAGGATCTCCTCGTCCGGCAGGTCGATCGGGTAGGAGCCGTCGAAGCAGGCCAGGCACAGGCTCGACCGCTGCTGCCCGGTGGCCTCGATCATGTCGTCCTCGGAGATGAAGCCGAGGCTGTCGGCTCCGATGCTGGCCCGGATCTCCTCGACCCCCAGCCCGTTGGCGATCAGCTCGGCGCGGGTCGCGAAGTCGATGCCGTAGAAGCAGGGCCACTTCACCGGCGGGGCGGAGATCCGCACGTGCACCTCGAGGGCGCCCGCCTCGCGCAGCATCCGGATCTGCGCGCGCTGGGTGTTGCCGCGCACGATGGTGTCGTCGACGACCACGAGCTTCTTGCCCTTGATCACGTGCTCGAGCGGGTTGAGCTTGAGCCGGATGCCCAGCTGACGCAGCGTCTGGCTCGGCTGGATGAAGGTGCGCCCGACGTAGGCGTTCTTCACGAAGCCCTGTCCGAACGGGATGCCGGCGGCCTCGGCGTAGCCGGTGGCCGCCGGGGTGCCCGACTCGGGGACCGGGATGACCAGGTCCGCCTCGACGGGGAAGGACTTCGCGAGGCGTCGACCCATCTCGACCCGGGCCTCGTGAACGCTGCGCCCGGCGATGGTGGCGTCGGGGCGCGCCAGGTAGACGTACTCGAAGACGCAGCCCTTGGGGGTCGGCTCGGCGAAGCGGTGGCTGCGAAGGCCGTTGTCGTCGACGACGATCAGCTCACCGGGCTCGACCTCGCGCACCACACGGGCACCGACCGTCGCCAGGGCGGCGTCCTCGCTGGCGATCACCCAGCCCCGCTCGAGCCGGCCCAGCACGAGCGGGCGGATGCCGTGGGGGTCGCGGGCGGCGTAGAGGGTCTGCTCGTCCATGAAGACGAAGGAGAAAGCGCCCCGGATCTTCGGCAGCAGCTCCAGCGCGGCCTGCTCGACGGTCAGGTCGGGGTCGGCGGCCAGCAGCGTGGTGACCAGGCTGGTGTCGTTGGTCGGGATCAGGTGGTTGGACTGACGCGAGGGAAAGTCGAGCTCGCCGGCGACGCTCTGGAGATGGTCGACCCGGTCGGCCAGCTCCCGGGTGTTGGTCAGGTTGCCGTTGTGGGCCAGGGCGATCGACCCGGTGGAGGTCGGCCGGAAGGTCGGCTGCGCGTTGTGCCAGGTGCTGGCCCCGGTGGTGGAGTAGCGCGTGTGGCCGATCGCGACGTGACCCTGGAGCGTCTCCAACGTCGACTCGTCGAAGGCCTGGGAGACCAGGCCCATGTCCTTGTAGACCAGGATCTGACGCCCGTTGCTCACCGCGATACCGGCCGACTCCTGGCCACGGTGCTGCAGCGCGTACAAGCCGAAGTAGGTCAGCTTCGCGATGTCCTCCCCGGTGGCCCAGACCCCGAAGACGCCACAGGCGTCCTGAGGCCCCTTGTCACCGGGGGAGGTGGGATCCAGGTCGTGGTTCAGACGTCCGTCGCCGGGTCGGGTGCCTCGCCTCACGCCACGAGTGTACGGGCGGTGGTGCGCCACGGAAGAATCCGCGCCGCGGCGAGCGAGCACGCTCACCGCGCCCGGGTGACCTCCGCGAGGTCTTCGAGGTCTCCCAGGTTGCGGAGCAGCAGGGCCTCCGCGCGGCACACCCGCTCGAACTCGCCGAGGTGGAGCCCCTCGTTGGCCCCGTGCGCCCGGGTGTCGGGGTCCTCGACCCCGGTGACCAGCACCGCGGCTAGCGGGAACGCCTCACGGAACGAGGCGATGAAGGGGATGGATCCGCCCACCCCCATGTCCACGGGCTCGGTGCCGTCCCACGCCTCCCGGAAGGCGGCGCGCGCGGCGTCGTAGACCGCTCCCGTCGCCTCGATCCGGGTCGCCTCCCCGGCGTCGCGGTCGGTGAGACGAAGCTGCGCCCCCCACGGCACGTGTGACTCGAGATGGCGTCGGAGGCACTCGCGGGCACTCCCCACCGAGTCGCCCGGAGCGATGCGCAGCGAGATCTCCGCGCGCACCATCGGGATCAGTGTGTTGCTGGCCTCCGCCACCGAGGTGGTGTCGAGCCCGATCACGCAGATCGCGGGCTTGGTCCACAGCCGCTCCACCGTGCTGCCGGTGCCGATCAGGTCGACGCCGTCGAGGATCCCGGACTCCGCGCGGAACCGGTCCTCGGGATAGGCCACGTCCGCGGCGGGCCCACTCACCAGCCCGTCGACCGCCACGTCCCCCTGCTCGTCGTGCAGCGTGCTCAGCAGTCGGCACATGGCGCTCAGAGCGTCGGGGACCGGGCCGCCCCACATGCCCGAGTGGATGCCGTGGCTCAGCGTGCTGAGCTCGACCTCGATGCCCACGAGACCACGCAGGCTCGTGGTCAGGGCCGGGGCCCCGATGTCCCAGTTGGCGCTGTCGGCGATGACGATGACGTCCGCCCCCAGGAGTTCGTGGTGCTGGGACAAGAACTCCGCGAGGGTGGGGGACCCGATCTCCTCCTCCCCTTCGACGAAGACGGTGACCCCCACGGGGAGCTGCTCGCCATGGGCACGCAGCGCCGCCAGGTGCGCGGCGATACCGGCCTTGTCGTCCGCAGCGCCACGGCCGAAGAGCCTCGGGCCGCGCTCGGTCGGCTCGAACGGCTCGGACTCCCACAGCGCCGGGTCACCGACTGGCTGCACGTCGTGGTGGGCGTAGAGCAGCACGGTGGGCGCTCCCTCCGGGGCTGCGCGCCGCCCCACGACAGCGGGAGCACCGCCCGGCACCGAGAGGATCTGCACCTGCAGCCCCTCGGCCTCCAGGAGTCGAGCGGTCGCCTCGGCCGAGCGCCTGACGTCGTCGACATGGGCGGCGCTCGCGCTCACCGACGGGATGCGCACCAGCTCCTCCAGGTCGGAGCGGACTGACGGCATCGCGGCGTCGAGGCGCTGGAGGAGGTCCATGCCACCGACCCTAGACCTGGGCCTGGACGGACCCTGGACGAGCCAGGGCGCTCCCGGATCAGGCCGGAGGGAGGGGCAACAGGTCCGAGAGGTCGGACCTCTGCCCGGAGGCGACCACGGCCCCTCCGGCCACCGCCTCGGCCCAGCCCAGCCGCCCGTGGACCAGCGCGAGCCAGGTCGCGGGGTCGGTCTCGACCACGGCGGGGGGTGTGCCGCGGCGGTGGGTGATGCCACCGACGGCCTGCACGGCGCCGTACGGCGGGACGCGGACCTCCACGGAGTTGCCCGGCGCCCGCAGGCTCAACCGGGCCAGGCTGTCCTTGACCAGGAGCCGCAGGTCGGCCGGCTCGGCGACCGCGCGCTCCCAGCGCTCCCGCGCCTGCGTCACCAGCTCCGGATCGGCTCGACGGACCCGCGGCGGCACCTCAGACCCTCTCGCCCTCGCAGCACCGGTCGTAGAGGGTCAGCAGCTCACGCAGGCGTCGAGCCATCGCCTCGTCGAAGGCGCCCTCGCGCATCTGCCACGCCCAGTTGCCCTCGGGGCGCCCCGGGACGTTCATCCGGGCCGAGCCCCCCAGACCGAGGAGGTCCTGCATCGGGACCACGGCCAGCGCGGCGACCGACGCCAGGGCGGTGCGCACCAGCGGTGCCGGCATGTCCTCGTGGGGCCCGACGAGGTACTGCCGGACTCTCACCCGGGTCCGGTCGTCCAGCTCGCTGAACCAGCCCACCGTGGTGTCGTTGTCGTGGGTGCCGGTGTAGACCACGCTGTCGCGCACGTGGTTGTGAGGCAGGTGCGGGTTGTTCGGGTCGCCGTTGAAGGCGAACTGGAGCACCTTCATCCCCGGCAGGCCGAACCCGTCGCGCAGCGCGACGACCGCCTCGGTGATCACCCCGAGGTCCTCCGCGACCAGGTGGCCCCGCCCGGCCTCCCCCACGAGGGCGGTCAGGACGTCGTGTCCCGGGGTCTCGACCCACGCGCCCTCGACGGCGGTCTCGGCGTCGGCGGGGATGTGCCAGGCGGACTCGAAGCCGCGGAAGTGGTCGATCCTGACCAGGTCGAAGAGCTCGCGCTGGCGGCTGATGCGCCGACGCCACCACGGGAAGCCGTCGGACTTGCGGGCCTGCCAGTCGTAGTGGGGGTTGTTCCACCGCTGACCGGTCTCGGAGAAGTAGTCCGGGGGGACGCCGGTGACCGTGGTCGGTCGACCCTCGTCGTCGAGCAGGAAGTAGTCGCGATTCGCCCAGACGTCAGCGCTGTCGAGCGAGACGAAGATCGGCAGGTCACCGAAGAGCAGCACCCCGCGCCGGGCGGCGTGCTCACGCAGCTGACGCCACTGACGCTCGACGAGGTACTGCTCGAACTGGAGCACGCGCAACCGGTCCTGGAGGGGGGCGAGCGCCTTGTCCGACGGCTCGGGCTCTCGGTCGCGCAACCCTGGGTCCCACTCGGTCCACGGTCGACCGCCGTGCAGCTCGTGCAGGGCGACGTACTCGGCGTAGTCGACCAGCCAGTCGTCCTGCTCCTCCGCCCAGGCGAGGAAGTCCTCGCGCTGCCCCTCGCGGTGGCCGGCCTCGACCTCGGCGAGCCAGGTGCGCACGGCGCGGGTCCGCGCGTCGGTGCGGGTGAGCTCTCCGCTGACCACCTGCTCGAGGTCGCCGGCAGTGAGCAGGCCCCGCTCGGCCAGCCAGTCGAGGCTGATCAGCTCGGGGTTGCAGGCCATCGCCGACACCCCGTTGTACGGCGACCTGTCGGCGGGATGGGTCGGCACCAGCGGCAGGGTCTGCCAGACGGAGAAGCCGGCGTCGGCCAGGCGGTCGAGGAAGTCGTGGGCCTGGGGGCCGAGGTCCCCGGAGCCGTACCGGGAGGGCAGCGAGGTGAGGTGCAGCAGCACCCCGGCGCGGCGCGCGTCGAGCGGAGCCGGATCGGTGGCCTGCATGGCTCCAAGCGTGACACAGGCCGCCACCGCGACTCCCCGGGGTCGCAAATCCCCGGTTCCGGGCGCTCCTGAGCCTAGGGTGGCCGATTGTCCTCGACCGAAGGAACGTCCGCAGACCGACCGATGGTGAAGGAACTTCCCCCATGCTTCACCCCACGCATGCCCGCCACCGACCCGTCCCGCCCCGCGAGCCCCGCCGGCACCGCGCTGCCGTGCGTCTCGTGGCGACACTGACCGGAGCCCTGCTGCTCGGCGGCCTCCTGGTCGGCCCCGTGGCCGGCTCCGCCTCGGCGCGGCCCGACTTCGTCGCCCAGCGCAAGGGTCTCGGCTTCGACACCTGCGACGCCCCCTCGCAGCGGGCGATGAACGCATGGCGCCGCGGCTCCCACTTCTCCGCCGTCGGCATCTACATCGCGGGGATCAACCGAGCCTGCTCGAGCCAGCCTCACCTGGACAAGAAGTGGGTCCGCACCCAACGGGCCAGAGGATGGCGCCTGCTGCCGATCGTGGTCGGTCGCCAGGCCGCGTGCAGCCCGAAGGGCTGGTATCGCGGCAAGCGGATCAGCCCCAAGGCGGCCGGGGACTACGCCAAGGCCAAGGCCCAGGGCAGAGCATCGGCTCGCGGCGCAGCTCGGGCGGCCCGACGACTGGGCATCAAGCGCGGCGCGGTGCTGTGGTTCGACCTGGAGCAGTTCGACATCGGCCGCACCGACTGTCGTCGGTCGGCACTGCGGTTCGTCAGCGCCTACACCAAGTCGCTGCACCGGCTGCGCTACCGCTCGGGGCTCTACTCGAGCGCGTCGACCATGGTGGCCTTCGACCGCGCGCGTCGTCTGGGCGTGGGGCGGGCCCCGGACCGGATCTGGTTCGCCCACTGGAACGGACGGAAGACCGCGGCCTCGGAGTACCTCTCCAAGCACGGCTGGAAGCTCAACCGGGTCCACCAGTACCGGGGAGGCCACGTCGAGCGCCACGGCGGCGTGAGGCTCTCGATCGACAGCAACTACCTCGCGATGGGTCGCCACGTGCCGGGCGAACGGCTGCGCTGTGGGGTCAGGGTCAGCTTCAAGGACTACCGCACGCTGCATCGTGGCGCGAAGGGCCGCCAGGTGTACGCCGCTCGATGCCTGGTGGGGCAGAAGCCGAAGAAGCACGGCAACCGGAGACCGTCGCGCGCGGCAATCCAGCGGTTCACCGCGCCGTACGACGCCCGGCTGGGCAAGGCGGTGCGCGGGCTCCAGCGGCGCCACCCGAAGCTGCGCGCCACGGGTGTCCTGGGGACCCGGACCTGGATGGTCATGCTCAGCCGGGGCCGAACGCCCACGATCAAGTACGGCGCCTCGGGTGCATCCGTGCGACGGGCACAGCGCTCGCTCAACGCGGCGATGAGGCGCCAGGTCCCGGTCGACGGAGTCTTCGGCCCGAAGGACATCACGTTGACGCGGAAGTACCAGCGCCGTGTCGGCATCAACGCCAGCGGCGTGCTCAACGCGGCCACGTGGCGCGCGCTCCAGCGCGGCAAACGCTGAGTCCGGCCGCCGCGGCTCCGGACGCGCTCTGTCCGATTTCGCAGTTCCTGTGACACCTGTGACAGGTGGGACCTACCGTGATCCCTCGATCGACCACGAGGAACGGGACCCCCATGATCGACCTGGCTGCACCCCGCCACCGCACACGCTCGCTGGCCTCCACGCTCACGATCAGCATGCTCGCCGTGGCACTGGCCGTCACCGCCGCGCTCCAGGCGATCGACCAGGGCCGCACCGGGGCGGGCGCCCAGGCTGCGCCGCGGCTCGAGCAGGTCGCCGGCGGCGGCAACCGGGTCACCCCGCGCAACTTCACCGGGTTCGGGTTCGACCAGTGCCTCGCCCCCAGCCAGAGGTCCATGGACGCCTGGCTGCGCAGCTCCCCGTTCTGGGCGGTCGGCATCTACATCTCCGGCAAGTCGCGGGCCTGCCGCTCCCAGCCCAACCTGACCCCGGCCTGGATCCGCACCCAGCTGGCCAACCGCTGGCGGCTGCTGCCGATCACGCTCGGCCCCCAGGCCTCGTGCAGCACCCGCTTCCCGCGCTACGGCAACGACCCGACGATCAACGCCGACTCGAGCAACAACTACGGCCGGGCGCGCGCGATGGGGCGGGCCGAGGCCAACGACGCCGTCGGCGTGGCCAAGGGTCTGGGCATCGCCCCGGGCAGCACGCTCTGGTACGACCTCGAGGCCTTCGACACCGGACAGACCCGCTGCCGCGAGTCCGCGCTGCGGTTCGTTGCCGCCTGGACGAACCGGCTGCACCGGCTCGGCTACGTCAGCGGCTACTACTCCAGCGCCGCCTCCGGGATCCGGATGATCGACGACGTCCGGGTGAACCGTCCGAAGTTCCGGGTGCCCGACCGGATCTGGATCGCGGACTGGGACGGCAACGCCAACGTCGAGTCGAGGTGGATCCGCTCCGACGGCTGGAAGCCGGGCAACCGGATGAAGCAGTACGGGAAGCCTCACAACGAGTCCTGGGGCGGGGTCACCATCAACATCGACTCCAACTTCCTGGACCTCGGCCGGGGCTCGAAGCCCGGCGGACCGGGCCCCACCTTCTGCGGCGGGGTCAACATGAACCTCAAGCGCTGGCCGGTGCTGCGCTCGGGCGCCGAGTCGCCCGCGGTCAAGCGGTTGCAGTGCCTGCTGCAGCGACAGGGCTACTACGACGGGGCACTGACCTCAGTCATGGACTCCGCGACCGTCGCCGCCGTCCGGCAGATGCGCAAGGCGTCGGGGATGTCGGTGCGCAGCGTCGCCGGCATCGGCGTGTGGCTGCGGCTGCACACCAAGGGCGGCGCCTACCTGATGAAGTACGGCGCCGCGAGCGAAGCGGTGCGCCGGCTCCAGCGCGGTCTCAACGCCGTCTTCCCCCGCGCGGTGCGGGTCGACGGCAGCTTCGCCGGCGAGACCACCAGGGCCGTCAAGCGCTACCAGGACCGGGTCGGCATGGCGCAGACCGGCGTCGTCACCCCAGAGCTGTGGACAAAGCTGAAGGCCGGTCGCTTCTGAGACGGCTGGGCCGCCTGGCGCGGCGTGGCATGCTCGGCGCATGCACAGTCGGGCGTCCGGACCGTTGACCCTCCCGTCGCCGCCATGGACCCGTGAGTCCGCGGTGACGGTGCAGGACGGGTCGGTGCCTGCGCGCCTGAACCTCAGGTGACCGCTCTCGAGCACGCTCTCCCCGCCGACATCGAACCGAGGTCCCCCCGCTCGGTGCCCCGCATCGACCTGGTGACCGCCGGTGGCAGCACCGTCATCGCCCTAGGTGTCCTGCTGTTCGCCCTGGTGACACGGATGGAGTCGTCCGGAGGGTGGGCCGTTGCGCTGTTCTGGGCCGCCCCGATCTGCTGCACCGTCGCCCTGGTCGCCTACTGGTACCTCGGCCGCCTGTTCAACGACGTGATGCTGCGCTGGTTCGCCGGTGGGCTGGCCGTCGCGTTGCCGGCGATGGTGCTCCAGTTCATCAGCTTCCCGCTCGTCGCGCCCGACGGCGGTCCGCTCGGGACCGACGGGGAGGGCAGCGCGCTGCTCTACCTCAGCTTCCACATCGCGCCGGCCCTGGCCGCACTCGCGGCGGTGGGGCGGTTGCCGATCTCGGCGAAACCCGCTGCCATCGGCGTCGGCGTCTTCCTGGGGCTCGTCTTCGCCCTCGACCTGGTCCCGATGCCGCTGATGCTGCGGGCCGACGCGTCGTACACCCCTCTGCTCGTGGCCGTCGAGTGGACCACGGTCGCGCTGCTCCTGCTGGCCGCGGTGCTGTGGATCCGATCGGTCGGACGCGCGCCCTCCGGACTGCACGCGTGGGTCGGGGTCTACCTGCTGATCGCGACCTACGACATGGCGCTCAACGCGGTCGGGGGCGCGCGGTTCACCCCGGTGTGGTGGGCGAGCCTGCTCCTGCGCGACGCATCCTTCCTGGTCCTGGCCGGGGGAAGCCTGGCCTGGCTGCTCCAGTCGCTGCGGGCCTCCGAGCGCTACGGCGAGCAGGAGATCTCCCGACGCGAGGGGCAGCTGGGTGTCGCGTTCGGCCTCACCCGACGACTGCTCGGGGTCTCCGAGCACCTCTCGACCGGGGTGTCGCTGGAGGAGGTCTGCGACCGCGTCGTCGATCTGGCGCGCACCGGCACCGGCCTCGACCGTGTGGCGCTGCGGCTGGTGGACCAGCCCGGGTCCGGGGCCGCGGCACCAGACGGCGACCCGGTGCTGGCCTCGTTGCTGGACCGTGCTGCTCGCCCCGGCGGGCCGGTGCGCGACGTCGTGGTGATGACCGACCACGAGCAGGTCAGTCGGTTCCTGGGGCAGCCGGCCGGTGAGGTGCAGGCCGCAGCGGTCATCCCGCTGCGGTCGGTGACGGGGGTCCTGGCCCACGTCGTGATCTGCTCGCGGCACGAGGTCCGCTGGACCGACGACGAGCGGCAGTTCCTCTCCGGTCTCGCCACCCAGGCGGGCCAGGCGGTCGCTCGGGCCCTGGCCTTCGAGTCGATGGCCTCGGCCGCCACGACGCTGCAGGAGTCCCTGCTTCCGGCCCGGCTGCCCGACATTCCCGACCTGCGGCTGCTCTCCGCCTACCGCGCGGTGACGGCCGGGAGCTCGGTCGGTGGCGACTGGTTCGACTGCATCCGCATCGAGGAGCGCACCGTTGCGCTGGTGATCGGCGACGTGATGGGCAAGGGCTTCCGCGCGGCCGCGGCGATGGGGCAGGTGCGCACCGCGCTGCGCGCTGCCGCGGCCTACGATCCCTCACCGGCCGCGGTGCTCAGCTCCCTGGACACCGACGTCCTCGAGCTCGCCGACGACGAGATCGTCACCCTGGTCTACGCCCTGCTCGACCTCGAGACCGGTCGGCTCGGGGTGGCCCGTGCGGGTCACCCGCCGCCGCTGATCGCACGTCCCGACGGCTCCGTCGACGTGCTGGAGGACGGGGGCTCGCCCCCGGTCGGCTGGCGCGAGGAGCGGCGCACCGAGACCTGGACCACGCTGGAGCGCGGCAGCTCGCTGGTGCTCTACACCGACGGGCTGGTCGAGTCCCGCGACAGCTCGATCGACGACGGCATCGGCCGATTGCAGGGCGCCCTGGCGCGGATGCACGCCGAGAGTGGCACGGACCCGACGGGCTGGGCCCGCTGGCTGGACTCCATCCAGGCCCACGACAACTGGCAGGACGACATCGCGGTCCTCATCGGGCTCTACGCCTGACCAGCTCCGGCAGCTCAGCCGAGTGCAGCGGGCAGCGTGCCGCGCCAGGCCGCCTCCAGCTCGCCGAGCGCGAGACGGAACTGACCGACGACGTCCAGCATGGCGTCATCGGTGGACTCGCCCAGGCGCGTCATCGGGACGCCATGGGCGTGCACCAGGGCGGTGAGCGCCTCCTCGTCCTCCGGGGCCACCGCGACCAGCGCCCGGCCGGCCGACTCGGCGAAGAGCTCGACGAAGGGGTCACCGGTCAGCTCGACCCGTGCCCCGACACCGTGCCGCAGGCACGCCTCGACCAACGTCTGGGCCAGGCCGCCGTCGGAGAGGTCGTGGGCGCCGGCCAGCACACCGTCGGCGCAGCCCTGCGCGAGCAGCGCTGCCAGGGAACGCTCCGCGGCGAGGTCGACCTCCGGCGGCAGCCCCCCCAGATGACCGTGCACGACGTGGGCCCACTCCGAGCCCGAGAGGTCCTCGCGCGTGGTGCCCAGCAGGAACAGCGAGCACCCGGGACGCAGACCACTGGGGACCCGTCGGCGGACGTCGTCGATGACGCCGAGCACCGCGACGACCGGCGTGGGAAGGATCGCGGTCTCCCCGGTCTGGTTGTAGAGACTCACGTTGCCGCCGGTCACCGGGATGCCGAGGGCCTGGCACCCGTCGGCGAGCCCACGTACGGCCTCGGCGAACTGCCACATCACGTCGGGGTCCTCGGGCGACCCGAAGTTCAGGCAGTCGCTGACGGCGAGTGGGGTCGCGCCGCTCACGGCGACGTTGCGGTAGGCCTCGGCCAGCGCGAGCTGGGCGCCGGCGTAGGGGTCGAGCTTGGCGAAGCGGCCGTTGCAGTCGGTGGCCAGTGCGACGCCGAGGCCCGTCTCCTCGTCGATGCGCACCATGCCGGCGTCCTCGGGCTGGGCGAGCACCGTGTTGCCCAGCACGTAGCGGTCGTACTGGTCGGTGATCCAGGACCGGTCGCACAGGTTGGGGCTGGCGACCATCCGCAGCAGCGTCTCGCGCAGCGCCTCGCCGCCCTCGGGACGAGGCAGCTTCTCCGCGACGTCGGCCTGCAGGTCGTCCTGCCAGGCCGGCCGGGCGAACGGCCGCTGGTAGACCGGGCCGTCGTGCGCGACCGTGGCGGGCGGCACGTCGACGACGACCTCGCCGTGCCAGGTGATCTCGAGCCGACCAGCGTCGGTGACCTCGCCGATGACGATCGCCTCGACCTCCCAGCGGTCGCAGACCGCAAGGAACGCCTCGACCTTGCCGGGCTCGACGACCGCCATCATCCGCTCCTGCGACTCGCTCATGAGGATCTCCTCCGGCGATAGCGTCGAGTCGCGCAGCGGCACCCGGTCGAGCTCGACCCGCATCCCACCGTCGCCCGCGGAGGCGAGCTCGGACGTCGCGCACGAGAGTCCGGCGCCGCCGAGGTCCTGGATGCCGGCGACGAGTCCTTGGGCGAACACCTCGAGGGTGCACTCGATCAGGAGCTTCTCCTGGAACGGGTCGCCGACCTGCACACTGGGGCGCTTCGCGGGACCACCCTTCCCATCAGCACCGGAGTCGAAGGTCTCCGAGGCGAGCACGGAGACGCCGCCGATGCCGTCACCACCGGTCCTGGCGCCGTACAGGATCACCTGGTTGCCCACCCCGGAGGCCTTGGCCAGGTGCAGGTCCTCGTGGCGCATCACGCCGACGCACAACGCGTTGACCAGCGGGTTGCCGACGTAGGTCGGGTCGAAGACCGCCTCTCCGCCGATGTTGGGCAGGCCCAGGCAGTTGCCGTAGCCACCGACACCGGCGACGATCCCGGGCAGCACGCGGCGCGTGTCGGCGGCGTCGAGCGGGCCGAACCGCAGCGGGTCCATGACGGCGACCGGGCGCGCGCCCATCGAGAGGATGTCGCGCACGATGCCGCCCACCCCGGTGGCCGCGCCCTGATAGGGCTCGACGTACGACGGGTGGTTGTGGGACTCGACCTTGAAGGTCACCGCGTAGCCCTGCCCGACGTCGACGACGCCGGCGTTCTCCCCCATGCCGACCATGAGGTGCTCGCGCATCTGGTCGGTGACCTTCTCGCCGAACTGGCGCAGGTGGACCTTGGAGGACTTGTAGGAGCAGTGCTCGCTCCACATCACCGAGTACATCGCCAGCTCGGAGGCGGTGGGACGTCGTCCGAGGATCTCGCGGATGTTGGCGTACTCGTCCGGCTTCAGTCCCAGCTCGCGCCAGGGCTGGTCCTTGTCGGGCTCGGCCTGGGCGCTGGCAACGGTGTCGAGTGCGGCCACGGCGTCAATCTATCGGCCGCAAGGACCACGGCTCGGCCTCGGTACCTGGAGGAAGGGGTGGTGGCTTCCGCGTCGCGACGCAGGTGTCGTCGCTGACCGATCAGCAGGGGGAACGGCGCGGTCATCGCCTACCAGCCGGAACTTCTGGGCAAGGGCGGTTCTGCGAGGATGCTGCAAGCCTGAGTGACAACAGGCAACCGACCGCGACGAAGGGTTGCGATGTCGAGGCAGACACCGAAGCGGACGCTCAGCGCCTTGCAGGACTTCCTCCACGACGAGGCCGCTGGGGGCATCGTCCTGGTAGTCGGCGCGCTGGTTGCCTTGGTCTGGGCCAACAGCCCGGCCTCCGAGTCGTACACCGAGTTCTGGGGTCAGTACCTGACGGTGGGTTGGGGTCCGGCCGCAGTGACGGAGGACTTGCAGCACTGGGTCAACGACGCCCTGATGGCCGTCTTCTTCTTTGTCGTCGGGTTGGAGATCAAGCGCGAGCTGGCCATCGGCGAGCTCCGTGACCCGCGCGCGGCGGCCCTCCCCGCTGCGGCCGCGGTGGGTGGCGTCGTCGTGCCAGCGCTCATCTTCGTCGCCCTCACCAGCGGTGACGCGGGCGCAGGCTGGGGTATCCCGATGGCCACCGACATCGCCTTCGCTGTCGGCGTCATGGCGCTGCTCGGCGAGCGTGTGCCATCTGGAGCCAAGCTGTTGCTTCTCTCCGTAGCCATCGTCGACGACATCATCGCCATCGCCGTGATCGCCCTGTTCTACACCGCATCGGTGTCGCTGGCCTGGCTGACGGGCGCCGTTGCGGGGCTGGTCGTGGTCGTGGTGCTGCGTAGGCTGGGCGTCACCGTCATCTGGCCGTACGTGTTGGTGGGCATCGGTGTCTGGGTTGCCACACTGGAGTCCGGCGTCCACGCGACCATCGCGGGGGTCGCGCTCGGCCTGTTGACCCCCACCGGTGAGGTGGGTGGGCGCAACGTCCTGGCCACGCTGGAGCACCGACTGCACCCGTGGTCTGCGTTCGTCGTGGTTCCACTGTTCGCGCTCGCCAACGCGGGAGTGAACTTCGGCGGAGGCTTGTTGGGAGAAGCCCTGAGCACTGCCATGCCCTGGGCGATCGCACTCGGGCTGGTGGTCGGAAAGCTCGTCGGCATCAGCGCCGCCGTGTGGCTCGCGGTCCGCACCGGACTCGGGCGACTGCCCCATGGAGTGGAGCGGATGCACGTCGTTGCCGTCGCGGCCATGGCAGGTATCGGATTCACCGTCTCGCTGTTCATCGCCGACCTCGCTTATGACGACCCAGCACTGACCGAGACCGCCAAGGTCGGCATCTTCGTCGGGTCGTTGGTCGCCGCCGTTATCGGTTCGGGCCTGATGCTCGCTGCCGCACGGCGATCGCACAGGGTCGACCAGAGCTTGCCAGACCGGTAGCTCACGCCCCTCGGCCGCGAGGCGCGTCGGGCATGCCGAAGACCGCCGGTACGGGGGTCTCACGCCGACGCCGTAGCCAGCGGCCACAGAACCGCGGCCCAGGCCGCGACCGCGCGGAGCTCCTCGACCTCGGCAGAGCGGGCTCGTCCCGAGCGCTGACGCACCTCACCAGCGGTCGCAACGCTAGCCGGCGATCAGGGAAAGCAGGAGTGGGACGGCCTGCGCTGCCGAGGCAGCGACGGGTGGGCCCTGGTGCTCGGGACCGAGCGATTCCGCCGGCTGCCAGTCACCGAGGACCACGACGGGGACGCCGGTCCGCACGGCCAGGGCGACCTCGCTGAGCGTCCCCCACGACGGTCCGACCGCGAGCACCGCGTCGGCGGCCCGGACCAGCAGCGCGTTGCGCAGCTCGCCGAGACCGGTGGCGAGGGCGACGGTGTGACCGGGGGCTGCCTGCGAGCGGTCGCTGCCGGAGAGGATGGCGACTGCCGTGCCGCCGGCCTCCGAGGCGCCGCGCGCGGCCGCTGCCATCACCCCGCCGTAGCCGCCGGTGAGCACCACGCAGCTGGCGAGCGCCAGCGCACGTCCGACTTCCTGGCCGTCGGCCTCCTGGGAGTCGGTGGCCTGGGACGGCCCGACCACGGCGACGTACCTCGAGCTCATGGGTCCTCAGCGGTGCGGCGGCGGAGCCTGGTCGACGTTGACGGTGGGTATGCCGGTGCCGGCACGTGCGATCACGGCGAGGGAGGGCTCGGAGCCGGGGTTGCTCTCCCGGTGGATGGTGTGGGCGGGCACCTCGACGTAGTCGCCGGGGAGGGCGTCGAGGAAGTCCTCGACGCCCTCGCACTCCAGGCGCAGCACCCCGCTCACGACGTAGAGGCAGGAGACGTTGCTGTCGTGGTGGTGCCAGCCGGAGACCGCACCTGGCTCGGTGACGACCTGGCCGGCCCACAGCCCCGGCACCTCGAACGCGCGCCGCCGCAGCATGCCGGCCGTGGGGTCTGCCGCCACGAGCTCGTCGTGGCGCACGACTCGGACCGGGGCGAGAGGTTCTCCAGTCACGCCGTCACCCCACCACCGGCACGGACTCCATCGCGGTCGCGATCTGGTCCTCGCTCAGGTCGAGGTCGACCATCTCGCCGGCCAGGTAGCTCTGGTAGGCCGCCATGTCCAGGTGGCCGTGCCCGCACAGCGCGGTGAGGATCACCTTCTCCTCACCCGACTCCTTGCACGCCAGCGCCTCGCGCACCGCCGCCGCGATCGCGTGCGTCGGCTCCGGCGCCGGCACGATGCCCTCGCTGCGCGCGAACTGCACCGCGCCCGCGAAGCACTCCCGCTGCGGGATCGCCAGTGCCTCGACGAGCCCCTGCTCATAGAGGTGCGAGACCAGCGGCGCCATGCCGTGGTAGCGCAACCCACCGGCGTGGATCGGCTCCGGGACGAAGGTGTGGCCCAGCGTGTGCATCTTCATCAGCGGGGTCATCCCGGCGGTGTCGCCGAAGTCGTAGCGGTACTCCCCCTTGGTCAGCGTGGGGCAGGCAGCAGGCTCGACGCAGCGGATCGTCGGATCCATCCGCCCCGCCAGCTTCTCGCGCAGGAACGGGAAGGCGAGCCCGCCGAAGTTCGACCCGCCTCCGGTGCACCCGACCAGCAGGTCGGGGGTCTCACCGACCTTGGCCAGCTGGAGCAGCGCCTCCTCGCCGATGACCGTCTGGTGCATCAGCACGTGGTTGAGCACCGACCCCAAGGCGTACCTCGCCGACGGGTCGGCGACGCAGGCGGCCACCGCCTCGGAGATCGCGATCCCCAGGGAGCCGGGGTGGTCGGGGTCCTGCGCGAGCAGCGTGCGGCCGAACTCGGTCTCGACCGACGGCGAGGAGTGCACGGTGGCACCCCAGATCTCCATCATCGTGCGGCGGTAGGGCTTCTGGCGGTACGACGCCGCGACCTGCCAGACCTCGCACTCCATGTCGTACTGCGCGGTGGCGAAGGCGAGCGCGCTGCCCCACTGACCGGCGCCGGTCTCCGTGGTCAGCCGGGTGATGCCCTCCTGGTGGTTGTACCAGGCCTGTGGCACCGAGGTGTTGGGCTTGTGGGAGCCGGCCGGGCTGACGCCCTCGTACTTGTAGTAGATCCGCGCAGGCGTCCCGAGGGCCTGTTCCAGCCGTTTCGCGCGGAACAGCGGGCTGGGCCGCCAGAGCCGGTAGACGTCCAGCACACCTCCGGGGATGTCGACGTAGCGCTCGGTGGTGACCTCCTGCTCGATGAGGGCCATCGGGAACAGCGGCGCGAAGTCGTCGGGACCGGCAGGTTGCAGGGTGCCGGGGTGCAGCGCCGGGGGTGGCGGGGTCGGGAGGTCGGCGACGACGTTGTACCACTGCGTCGGCAGCTCCGACTCGTCGAGCAGGATCTTGTTCGGGGTCTCGTTGCCGGCCATGCCTGGCGACGCTAGCCGCTGGATCCCCTACCCGGGAAGGGCTGTGGCGGTGGACGATCCGGCGTACGGTGACGCCTCCGGCCCCATGGAACGAGGGAAGAGCAATCCATGTTCAGCAGACGAGGCGTTCTCGGTGCCACGGCACTCGGCACAGCCGCCGGAGTTCTCACCCCCGGGGCTGCCCACGCCACCCCTCGCGTCACCAAGACCCTCGCCCGCGGGCTCGTGGTGCCGTGGGGACTGGCGTTCCTGCCCAACGGCAACGCACTGGTCACCGAGCGCGAGTCGGGCGACGTCCACCTGGTGTCCAAGCGAGGCGGCAAGCGACATGTCGGCAGCATCGCCGGCGTCGATGCCTCGTGGGGCGAAGGGGGACTCATGGGGGTGACCCTGTCCCCGACCTTCACCGAGGACCGCCACGTCTACCTCTACTTCAGCTCGGCCGCGGACAACCGCCTGGTGCGGATGCGCTTCGTCGGCGGCGAGCTGGTCGACGACGAGGTCCTGCTCTCCGGCGTCCCGGTCGGAACCCGCCACAGCGGCGGTCGGCTCGCCTTCGGCCCCGACCGCAAGCTGTACGTCACCACCGGTGACGCGAACCAGCCGAGCAACGCCCAGGACGAGACCTCGCTGGCCGGCAAGATCCTCCGCGTCGAGCCCGACGGCTCGGTGCCGTCCGGCAACCCGTTCGGCAACGAGGTCTGGAGCATGGGCCACCGCAACGTGCAGGGGATCGACTGGGACCGCAAGGGCCGGATGTGGGCCACCGAGTTCGGCGCCAGCACGCGCGACGAGCTGAACCGGATCATCAAGGGCCACAACTACGGCTGGCCCGTGGTCGAGGGAGGCGACGGCTCCGGGCCGTTCCACGACCCCTTCGTCACCTGGACGCCGACGGACCGGTGCAGCCCGAGCGGGCTCACGGTCGCCCGTGACCGCGCCTGGGTCGCTGCGCTGGACGGCGAGGCGCTCTTCTCGGTCAACATCTTCGGGCGCAAGGCCCGCCGCAAGGTCCGTCACTTCCACACCCGCTTCGGCCGGATCCGCACGGTCGAGCGGGCCCCCGACGGGTCGCTGTGGATCCTGACCAGCAACCGCGACGGCCGCGGGCGACCACACAAGGGCGACGACAAGGTGGTCCGCATCGTCCCCTGAGGCTCAGCGGGTGAGGGCGTACACGGCTCCGGCCGCGCGCAGGTTGGGGGCCACCCGACCGCCGAGCACCCGGCCACGGTCGTCGAGCAGCATCCGTCGCTCCACCTGCCAGCCGGTGCGCTCGAAGAGGTCGTCGAGGTCGGGCAGCGTGGCGAGGTGGATGTTGGGGGTGTCGTACCACTGGTAGGGCAGCGCTCGCGACATCGGCATCCGCCCGCGCAGCGTGAGGAAGGCACGGTGCCTCCACATCCCGAAGTTGGGCACCGAGACCACGCACCGGCGCCCGATCCGCCGGATCTCGCCCAGGACGTCGGCCGGCTTGCGCAGAGCCTGCAGCGTGCGGGAGAGGACCACCACGTCGTAGGTGTCGTCGCCGAACTCCCCGAGCTCGCGGTCGACGTCGAGCTCGATCACCGACACCCCGGAGCGGATCGCCGAGAGCACCGCCCGCTCGTCGCTGTCCACGCCGATGCCGCGGCAGCCCCGCATCGCCAGGTGCGAGAGCAGGTCTCCGGCTCCGCAGCCGAGGTCGAGCACCCGGCTGCCGTCGGGCACCAGGTCGGCGACCACCTCGAGGTCGGGGCGCATCAGCGCTGCGATCACGGCTCGCCCCCTCGCCACGCGCGGCAGTCGTCGGCGTGGTCGACGAAGGCTCGGATGGTCTCGTGGTACCCGGGTGGCTCGAGCAGGAACGAGTCGTGGCCCCACGGCGAGCGGATCTCGCGGAACGACACCGGCACGCTCGCCTGCTCGAGGGTGCGGACGATCTCGCGGCTGTGGGCGGTGCTGAAGCGCCAGTCGGAGTCGAAGGAGAGCACCAGGAAGTGCGTGCCGCCCTCGGCGATGCGGCGTACCACGTCGGGGTCGACGAACGGGTCGTAGTAGTCCATGACGCGGGTCAGGTAGAGGTAGCTCATCGCGTCGAAGCGGTTGAGGAACGTCTGCCCCTGGTGGGCGAGGTAGCTCTCCACCTGGAAGTCCACCCCGAAGCGGAACCCGGGCTCCTCCCCCTCCTGGAGCCGGCGACCGAACTTCTCCGTCATCGCCTCGTCGGAGAGGTAGGTGATGTGGGCCATCATCCGGGCGATCGCCAGCCCGATCTCGGGACGGCGATCGGTGTCGAAGTAGTGGCCGTCCTGGTAGTCGGGGTCACGCATGATCGCCTCGCGGGCCACCGCGGAGAAGGCGATGTTCTGAGCGCTGAGCCGCGCGCTGGCCGCGATCATGACCGCGTGCTCGATCTGCTGCGGGTGCTCCGCGACCCACTGCAGCACCTGCATGCCCCCGAGCGACCCGCCGACCGCGGCCATCACGCGCTCCACGCCCACGTGGGCCAGCAGCGCGCGGTGGACCGCCACGAAGTCGGTCATCTGCAGGATCGGGAAGTCCCCGCCGTACGCACGCCCGGTCTCGGGGTCGACCGAGGAGGGGCCGGTGCTCCCCTGGCAGCTTCCGAGCAGGTTCGGGCAGACCACGAAGAACCGGTCGGTGTCCAGTGGCCTGCCGGGGCCGATCATGTTGTCCCACCACCCCGCGCGACCGTCGTCGGGGTGCTCTCCGGCCGCGTGGGAGTCGCCGGTGAGCGCGTGACAGACGAAGACCACGTTGTCGCGCTCCGGGGAGAGCTCGCCGTAGGTCTCGTAGGCCACCTCGACCGGGGCCAGGGTCCGCCCGCTCGCCAGCCGCAACGGGCTGTCCTGACTGAACAGGACTGCGCGCTGCGGCTTCGTCACCCCGACTGACCTCACCCTCCGAGCGTAGGGAGCAAGTCCAGACTTCGAGCACCCCATCTTGCGATGCGGGAACTCTGGTGGGTCGGCACCCGGGCATAGGATGGCCGCCATGGGTGACTCTCGCGAGACGATCTATCTGGTCGGCACCAGCGGCCATCCCAACTTCGGTGACGAGTTCGTGACCGCCGCCTGGCTCAAGCACCTGGCGCAGGCCAGGCCGGAGGCCGTGGTGTGGCTCGACTGTCCGAACCCGGGGCAGGCCAGCCACCTGATGGCCGACCTCCACCCCCGGGTCCGCTTCACCGACTCGCTCTACCGACTGATCTGGATGTACCGCGACGCGCCGCGTGAGGACGCCGAGCGGGAGATCCGTCACCGCATCGAGCACTACGGCACACCACGGTTCGACCTCGGCCTGATCGACCTGCGGCAGGCCTCGAGCCTGCACGTGATCGGCGGTGGCTACATCAACGGCCACTGGCCCTTCCACGTCGGCCTGCTGACCGCCGCGGCCAAGCTCAAGGAGCTGACCGGCGTCAAGCTCTACGCCACCGGTCAGGGATTCACCCCGGCTCCCGAGGGCGACGCGCTGACCCGGGCGATCGGGGCCTTCGACCACGTCAGCGTGCGCGACCAGGCCAGCGCCGACCTCACCGGAGGCACGTCATCGGTGGACGACTCCTTCCTCGGCATCCGCGAGCTCAGCGGCTTCGGCGGTGACCCCGCACCCGCACAGGACGGCCAGGTGTGGGTGAACCTGCAGAGCGACCTGATCGACGAGGCCGGCTTCACCGCGATGATGCAGTCGGTACGCAGCGTGCTGGAGGACCTCGCCCGTCAGGGCCGCCCTCTGCACTACCTCGAGTGCATCCCGGGCACCGACGGGCGCGCGTACGAGGAGCTCTCCGACCTCATCCCGGAGGAGAACAAGGTCTCCTTCGTCAAGCTGTGGGGCCAGGAGTTCCCCGCGCGTCCCGGTCAGACCTGGATCACCACACGCGAGCACCCGCACCTCATGGCGGCCGCCTGCGGCGCCGCGGGTGTCGCGGTCGAGCTGGAGGCCGAGGCCGGTGACCACGCCGCGCTGCTCGAGCTCGGCACTGGCTGGTCGCTGGTCAAGCCCGACAGCATCGCGGTCGAGGACGCCAAGGTCGGCAAGGGCTTCCCCTACAAGTCGCGGATGCTGGTGCAGGACAAGATCAGCGAGGCCAAGAAGCTCTACCCGGCAGCTCCGAAGCCGGCGCCGGAACCGGCCCCTGCCCCCGAATCACCCAAGAAGGGCGGGTTCTTCTCCCGCCGGTGAGTCCGCCACTCAGACGTCGGTCAGCGCCCGCAGCGCGCTGCTGAAGAACCCCAGGCCGTCGGTCCCGGAGCCGCACAGCTCCTCGACGGCGTGCTCGGGGTGCGGCATCAGCCCCACGACGTTGCCGCGCTCGTTGGTGATGCCGGCGATGTCGCGCAACGACCCGTTGGGGTTGAGCTCGAGGTATCTCGCGACCACCTGGCCCTCGCCCTCGAGCCGGTCCAGCGTCGCCTCGTCGGCGACGAAGCCTCCCTCGCCGTTCTTCAGCACGATGGTCACCTCCTGCCCCTCGGCGTACTGCGAGGTCCAGGCAGTGCGGTTGTTCTCGATCCGCAGCCGCTGGTCACGGCACACGAAGGTGCGGTGGTCGTTGCGGATCAGCGCCCCGGGGAGCAGGTGGGACTCGCACAGGATCTGGAAGCCGTTGCAGATGCCGAGCACCGGCATCCCCTGCCGCGCCCGCTCGACGACCAGCTCCATGACCGGCGCGAACCGCGCGATCGCCCCGCAGCGCAAGTAGTCGCCGTAGGAGAAGCCGCCGGGGAGGACCACGGCATCGACGCCGCGCAGGTCGGCGTCCCCGTGCCAGAGCCTGAGCGCCTCACCACCGGCCAGGCGCACTGCGCGGGCGGCGTCGGTGTCGTCCAGTGAACCGGGGAAGGTGACGACGCCGACCCTCATGCGCCCCCTCCTGCTGCGTGGTCGACGTCCTCGTGGACCACGACCGTGAAGTCCTCGATCACCGGGTTCGAGAGCAGCGTCTCGGCGATGTCGTGGATCTCCTGGAGCCGGGCGTCGGTGAGCTCGCCGTCGACCTCGAGCTCGAACCGCTTGCCCTGGCGCACGTCGGAGACGCCCTCGAAGCCGAGCTTGGGCAGCGCGTGGTGCACCGCCTTGCCCTGCGGGTCGAGGATCTCCGGCTTCGGCATGACGCTGACGACGACGCGAGCCACGGGCTCTCCCTGGGTGAGGCGGGCAGAACGCGTCTCAGTCTAGGGCGGTGCGAGAGTTGGCCCACGCCGGGCACACTGGGTCCATGGCCATGAACCAGCCCTCCGCACGTGCCGGCGCGACGCAGGCCCGCGCCCGCCTGTCCCTGGACTTCCCCCAGTCCCTGGCGCTCTACGACGACTACCCGCAGGCGCAGCGAGCGGTCGACCACCTCTCCGACGAGGGGTTCCCGGTGGAGAACTGCATGATCGTGGGCACCGACCTCAAGCAGGTCGAGCGGATCACCGGACGGCTCACCACCGGTCGCGTCGCGCTCGCGGGCGCCCTGTCCGGGGTGTGGCTCGGGGTGTTCGTCGGTCTGATCTTCCTGCTGTTCGTGGAGGACGCCGGGCTCGCGACCGTGCTCTCCACGATGGCGGTCGGTGGCATGTTCGGGGTCATCTGGTCGCTGCTCGGCTACGTGATGACCCGCGGGCAGCGCGACTTCAGCTCGGTGCAGGGCGTGGTCGCCACCCGCTACGAGGTGCTCGTGGAGCACAAGCACGCCGAGCAGGCCCGCACCCTGCTCGCCCAGCTGCCCGGCGCGACCCCGGACCCGTTCGCCTGAGCGCGGCAGTTTCCCAAGGTATGTAGGCGAACTGCCACTTCCCGCGAGAAGTACTTCGTGGGAAGTGGCAGGTGAGCAACAGACCTTGGGAACCTGCCCCGGCCCGCTCAGCCCGAGGTGGCGACGCGCTCCACCTCGGCCAACGCCTTCGTGGCGTAGCCGCGCCAGAAGACGCCGATCACCGGGAGCAGGCGAGCAGTCACACCATTCGTGGGGTGCAGCGTCCAGGCCCAGGTCACCGAGGTGTGGTCCGCGCCGGCCGGCTCGAAGCGCCACGCGCCCTCGGCGTGGGAGACCAGCAGCTTCAGCGGGCCACGCAGCTCGGTGATCGAGTACTCCGAGCGGCTCGGCCTCTCCGAGAGCGTCAACGTCTCCTTCACGCTCCCGCCGTCGGCGAGATGGATGGTGCGCGACTGGCCGACGCGCTCGCCCCAGACGCCGTCCTCACCGCTGGTGGCCTTGACCGGCGGCATCACGACGTGGCGGTGGCGGAAGATCGTCGGCAGCGCGGTGGTGATGGCGGCGTCGTAGACGTGCTCCTGCGAGCCCGGGACGGTGCGCGACTCCTCGAGGTGAAGGCTCACTGCTTCAGTCGACCAGCTCGCGCTTGAGGATCTTGCCGGTCGCCGTCATCGGCAGGTCGTCGCGGAACTCGACGATCCGCGGGTACTTGTAGGACGCCATCTGCTCCTTGCCCCAGGCGACCAGCTCGTCCTCGGTGATCTCCGCGCCCTCGTTGCGGATCACGAACGCCTTGATCTCCTCGCCGTGGCTGTCGTGGGGGACGCCGACCACCGCGGCGAGCGAGACCGCCTCGTGGGACATGAGCACCTCCTCGAGCTCACGGGGGTACACGTTGTAGCCGCCGCGGATGATCATGTCCTTGGCGCGGTCGACGATGTAGTAGTAGCCGTCGTCGTCGCGGTAGGCCAGGTCGCCGGAGCGGAACCACCCGTCGTTCATCACCTCGTCGGTGGCGTCCTGGCGGTTGTAGTAGCCCTTCATGATGTTGTGCCCGCGGATCGCGATCTCACCGACGTGGTCGGGGCCGTTGTCCTCGACGGTGCCCCACTGCTCGTCGATCAGCTTCACCTCCACGCCCCAGATGGGGTAGCCGATCGACCCGGGCTTGGCGGGTCGGTCCTTCTGGTTGAAGGTCGCGACCGGGGAGGTCTCGGAGAGGCCGTACCCCTCGAAGATGTCGACGTTGAACTTGGCCTTGAAGTCCTTGATGATCTCGACCGGCAGGCTGGCACCACCCGCGACGGCGATCCGCAGGTTGTCGGCGATCTTGCTCACGTCGACGCCCTCCTCGAGCGCACCGAGCAGGCCCCAGTACATGGTGGGGACGCCGGCGAAGAAGGTGATCTCCTCCTCCAGCAGCAGCTTCACCGCGGCCTGCGCGTCGAAGCGCGGGATCATCACCAGGGTCGAGGCGGAGGCGAAGCCGGCGTTCATCTGCACCGACGAGCCGAAGCTGTGGAACAGCGGCAGGGTCACCAGGTGCCGCTCGCCGGTCGGGTCGGTGCCCAGCATCCGGTTGGACTCCAGGGCGTTGAGCACCAGGTTGGCGTGGCTGAGCAGGGCTCCCTTGGGCTGACCGGTGGTGCCCGAGGTGTAGAGGATCACCGCGCCGTCGTCGGCGTCGGTGAGCACCGAGGAGAACGTCGGCGGCCGACCGCCGACGGCCTTGCCCATCGTCTCCGCACCCTCGATCGGTGACTCGGCCGCCGGGTCGACGGTGATGAGGAAGAACTCCTCGCAGCCGTCGGCCTCGTTGAAGCCCTTCCAGCCCTCCTGCCCGATCGGGAGCTCCTCGGTGCCCTGGAAGCAGAAGTAGGCCTTCGCCTCGGAGTCACCGAGGTGGTAGGCGACCTCGCGCCCCTTGAGCAGCACGTTGAGCGGGACCACGACCGCACCGACCTTGAGGATCCCGTAGTAGACGATCGGGAAGAACGGCAGGTTGGGGCAGCTCAGCGCGACCTTGTCGCCCTTCTGGATCCCGCGCTCGACCAGCAGGTTGGCCACCTGGTTGGCGGCCGCCTCGATCTTGGCGTAGGGGAAGCGCTGGCCGTTGAAGACCACCGCGTCACGGTCGGGATGCTTGCGGGCGCTGTCCTCCAGCAGGACGGAGAGGTTGAGCACGAGTGGCCTCCGGGGGTCGTGGTCGGGACCACCAACCTAACCAGCGGTGCCTGGCCGGTCGAGGGTGCGGACCGAGCCGGCGACCACCGCCGAGGCGAAGCGGCGCGGCGGCCCCCGCCACGACCTCGTGCGGGCCAGCACTCAGCGGACCGTGAGGATGCGCGCCGCGCGCTTGAGGTCGTTGCGCACCAGGAGGGCGGCGACTCCCGTGGCGAACGGCGCCAACGGCCTGGCCGGCCCCCGGCCGTGGACCCGGGCGATGCACCGGATCACGGTGCCCGGCGTCCCGTCGCGCTCGGCGTCCTCGAACAGCAGGGTGCCGTACGCCGTGAACGGCCCCGAGCTGCCGACCTCGGCCCAGAGCTCCCCTGGCTCCATGTGGGTGATGCACAGGTGGAACGGCGGTGCGCCGATCACGTGGTCGACCCAGCGCACGCCGACGCGTGGCGCACCCTCGTCGAGCACCTCGACCCGACGCAGGCTCGCCTGCCACTCGGGTCGGTTGTGCGGGTCGGCGAAGTAGGCGTAGGCCTCCTCGCGCGAGGTCTCGGCGAAGACGGCCGCGTCCCAGCGACGCAGGTCGTCCCGGGTGTACGCGCGGTTGTCGGCGCCACCCATCACGCGAACCGCTCGCCGGTGAGGCGCTCGTAGGCCTCGACGTACTTGGCCCGCGTCTGCTCCACGACCCGGTCGGGCAGCCGCGGGGGTGCCTCACCACTGCGGCGGTCCCACCCGGACTCCGGGGAGGTGAGCCAGTCACGCACGAACTGCTTGTCGAAGGACGGTTGCGGGTGGCCCGGCTCCCACTGGTCCAGCGGCCAGAACCGCGAGGAGTCGGGGGTCAGCACCTCGTCGGCGAGGACCGTCGTGCCGTCGGCGCGTGCCCCGAACTCGACCTTCGTGTCGGCCAGGATGATCCCGCGCTCGCGTGCCAGCGTCTCGGCCCGTTCGTAGATCGCCAGCGTCAGGTCGCGCAGCTCGGCCGCGCGCTGATCGCCGAGCGTCCTCACCACGGCGGCGTAGGAGACGTTCTCGTCGTGCTCGCCCAGCTCGGCCTTGGTCGCCGGGGTGAAGATCGGCTGCTCGAGGCGGCTGCCGTCCTCGAGGCCTGGGGACAGCGCGATGCCGCAGACCTCGCCGGTGGCCTGGTAGTCGGCCAGCCCCGACCCCGCGAGGTAGCCACGCGCAACGCACTCGACGGGGTACATCTCGAGCCCCTCGCAGCGGACCGCCCGACCCCGCACGGCGTCGGGGACGTCGGTGGAGAGCACGTGGTGGGGCACGAGGTCGGCGAGCCGCTCGAACCACCACAGGGACATCCGGGTGAGCAGCTCGCCCTTGTCCGGGATCGGGGTCTCCAGCACGAAGTCGTAGGCCGAGATCCGGTCGCTGGCCACCATGAGCAGCGTGCCGTCGCCGAGCCGGTAGAGATCTCGCACCTTGCCGGAGTGGAGGTGCTCGGCGCCGGGGACCGCGGGAGCGGGCGCGAGCTGCATGGCGCACACCATACGGCCGTCCCTCCCCACGCGCCCGGACCCCAGGTCACGATGTGGTACCGGTCACATCGCCCCGGGCGATGGCGGCATATCGCTGCCGCACACTGGGTACTACAGTCCGCAGGGCCACATGGGAGCGGCCCGTGGGAGCGCAAGGGGGCAGAACCGCATGATCGAGCACCGGATCGGCACCACCCGGCGTTCCGAGGTCGTCCACTCGGTCTCCAAGTACGTGCTGGGGCCCACGCTGCGGTACGCACCGATGAGCCGTCACCTCCCCCACCTGCTGCGCGGCGTCGACCGCCTCGCCAACGTCATCCCCCGCTCGGGCCGCTGCGCCCACCAGGTCGTGGAGGCCAAGCACTGGCGCGGCGAGCTCGTCACGCCGATCGACGGCACCACCACCGACGGTGTGATCCTCTACGCCCACGGCGGCGCCTTCATCGCCTGCGGCATGGCCACCCACCGGCGCATCGTCGACCGGTTGGCCCACCGCACCGGCATGGCCGTGCTCAACCTGGACTACCGCCAGCTCCCGCAGGGCACCCTCGAGCAGTCGATCGAGGACTGCGTCGACGCCGTCGGCTGGCTCACCAGGCAGGGCTTCTCCGCCTCCCAGATCGTGCTCTGCGGCGACTCCGCCGGAGGTCACCTGGCCTTCGCCACCTCGCTGCGACTGCGCGAGCTGGGTCGCCCGGCTCCCGGTGGCATCGTCGGGCTCTCCCCCTGGCTCGACTTCGACCACCGTCTGAAGCTGAGCCACCACAACGCCAAGCGCGACGCCTACATCCCGGTGCGCAAGCTGCGCCGTGTGGGTCGGATGGCCGTCGGCGGTCGCGCCCAGGTCCACCACTCGCCGGTGAACGCCGACCTGACCGGCATGCCCCCGACGCTGATCATCTGCGGCGAGGACGAGGTGCTGCGGGTGGACGCGGAGATGATGGCCGAGAAGCTGCTCGACTCCGGGGTGCCCTGCACCCTGCAGATCTGGGAGCGGCAGGTGCACGCATTCCCGGTGATCGCCGAGCTCAACCCCGAGAGCCTCGCCGCGATCGAGGAGGTCGCCGGCTTCGCCCGCGACGTCGTCGCCACGCGCACCGCGCGTCGTACGACGGGGTTGCGCCGCACCGGCGTCGCCTGAGCCTGCGCTCCACACTCCGGGGCACTCAGCCCCGTTTTTGCGATCTCGGGCCCTCATCCCCTCGACTTCCGGCCCCCGTCGGGCCAGACTGACCGATGTGGTCATTGACAGTGACACTGTCACTGTCATGGTCGCCGTCCACGCGCCGACAGACACCTCGATCGAGGAGCCAGCATGAGCCAGACGGGGGTCACCGCAGCTGCGAGCCCAGGACAGGACGAGATCGCAGGGCTGGCGCAGCGACTGCGCGCGACCTTCGCGACTGGCCGGACCCGTCCCGAGACGTGGCGTCGCCAGCAGCTCGAGGGCCTGGGCCGGATGATCAAGGAGGGTGAGGACGAGCTCCTCGAGGCCCTGGCCGCGGACCTCCGCAAGCCTCGGTTCGAGGCGTGGCTGACCGACCTGCGCGGGACCGGGCGGGAGATCGAGCACCTCCTGCGCCACCTGAAGAAGTGGATGGCTCCCCAGCCCGCGGGGGTACCGCTGCTGCTGCGCCCCAACAAGGCGGCGGTCCAGCACGACCCACTCGGTGTCGTCCTGGTGATCGCGCCCTGGAACTACCCGGTGCACCTGCTGGTGACCCCGCTCGCCGCCGCGCTCGCTGCCGGCAACGCGGTGGTCTGCAAGCCCTCCGAGATCGCCCCCGCGACCTCCGCGGCGCTGGCTCGGCTGATCCCGAGGTACCTCGACCCCGAGGCGGTGGTCGTCGTCGAAGGTGGCGTCCCGGAGACCACCGCGCTGCTCGAGCAGCGCTGGGACCACATCCTCTACACCGGCAACGGCACGGTGGGCCGGATCGTCGCCGAGGCGGCGGCCAAGCACCTGACTCCCGTCACGCTCGAGCTCGGCGGCAAGACACCGGTCATCGTCGACAGGTCCGCCAACCTCAAGCTCGCCGCCAGCCGCATCGCCTTCGCCAAGTGGGGCAACGCCGGCCAGACCTGCGTGAGCACCGACCACGCCTGGGTGCACGAGGACGTCGCCCAGGAGCTGTCCGAGCTCCTGCTCACCGAGCTCGAGGTGCGCTACGGCAGCGACCCGAAGACCTCGCAGGACTACGCGCGGATCGTCAACCGCAACCACGCCCAGCGGTTGGGCAAGCTGCTGGACGGCTCCGGCTACGAGGTGCTCGCCGGCGGTCAGGTCGACGTCGAGGAGCGATACGTCGCGCCGACGGTGCTGACCGGGGTCCAGCGCGACGCCGCGGTGATGGGTGAGGAGATCTTCGGGCCGATCCTGCCGGTGCTCACCTATCGCGACCTCTCCGAACCGATCGAGGCCATCAACGCCGGCGACAAGCCGCTGGCCCTCTACGTCTTCGCCGACGACGAGGTGGCAAACGACGTGCTGGCCCGCACCTCCTCGGGGGGTGCCTGCGTCAACGACGCCATGGTGCAGGTCGGCGTCAACGAGCTGCCCTTCGGTGGCGTCGGCGCGAGCGGGTACGGCGCCTACCACGGGCGCTACGGGTTCGAGACCTTCAGCCACCGGCGGGCGATCGTGCGCCGGCCCTCCTGGTTCAACGACTCCGCGATCATGCGACCGCCGTACTCGGGGTGGAAGCAGGCGATCGTGCGGAGGATCTTCTAGAGATGCCCGCCGATCTGCCCGCTCACGTCGGTGGTGTGCTGACACTGCCCGCCCAGATCGCTCGACGCGCGGTCCGGGAGACCCGCCGGCACCTGCCGAGTCCGACGTCCTATCCCGGCGACAAGTACCTCGAGCGCCTCCTGCGAGGCATCCACGGGCGTCCCTCCACCTTGGCCGACCCGCCGGCCGGCTCGCGGGCCGAGCCCACCTGGGGTGAGCCGGGGCCGCCGCTCATCGGCAAGACCCTGATGTTCATGCGCTACGGCCCGTCGCTGTCGTTGGAGCAGTACGACCGCTTCGGACCGGTGTCCTGGACCTCGGCCTTCGGCATGCGGATCTGCACGATCGTCGGGCCGGAGGCGGCCCAGGCGGTCCTGGTGAACAAGGACAAGGCGTTCTCCCAGAGCGGTTGGGAGTGGTTCATCGGGCCGTTCTTCAAGCGGGGCCTGATGCTGCTCGACGGCGAGGAGCACCTCTACCACCGGCGGATCATGCAGGAGGCGTTCACCCGCCCGCGCCTGGAGGCCTACGCGCGTCAGTTCGGCGCCGTCATCGAGCAGCAGGTCACGCAGTGGCCGAGCGACAGGCCGGTGGAGATCTACCCGATGATCAAGGACCTGTCGCTGCGGATCGCGACCGAGATCTTCATGGGGGCAGAGCAGACCGACGAGTCCGCCAGGATCGCGGAGGCGTTCGAGGACTGCGTGCGCGCCGGGCTGGCAGTGGTGCGCTTCCCCGTCCCGGGGCTCCGCTGGGACAAGGGGCTCAGGAGCCGCAAGGTGCTGGAGGAGTACTTCCGCAGCCGGATCCCCGAGAAGCGGGCGTCGGGCGACGAGGACCTCTTCGCGGCGCTGTGCCACGTCACCACTGACGAGGGCCACTCGTTCAGCGACGAGGACATCGTCAACCACATGATCTTCCTGATGATGGCGGCTCACGACACCTCGACGATCACCGCCACCGCGGTGTGCTGGTTCCTGGCGCGCCACCCCGAGTGGCAGGAACGCTGCCGCCAGGAGTCGCTGCGGTACGGCGAGGACGCCATGGACCTGGCTGGCACCGAGAAGCTCGAGGCGTTGGACATCGTCTTCATGGAGGCGCTGCGCCTGGTGACTCCGGTGCCGGGCATGGCGCGTCGCGCAGTCACGGACACCGAGGTGCTGGGGCACTTCATCCCCGAGGGCACGATGGTCACCGTCGGCTCGTGGGCCTCGCACCTGCTCCCCACGATCTGGGCGGCCGCCGACTGCTTCGACCCGACGCGCTACGAGGAGCCTCGTCGCGAGGACAAGAAGCACCGGCTCGCGCACATGGCCTTCGGCGGCGGAGCCCACAAGTGCATCGGCATGAGCTTCGGTCGCGCTGAGGTGAAGTCGCTGATCCACCGGATCCTGCTGGAGTATCGCATCGAGGTGCCGGCGGACTACGAGGTCGCCTGGGACATGACGTCACTGCCGACACCGTCCGACGGACTGCCGGTGACACTGCGACCGCTGACCCGTCGGAGCACGATGGACATCCATGAGAGGAAGGGCGCCTGACATGACCACCACGCTCGAGGGAAAGGTCGTCGCCATCACCGGCGGCGCACGCGGCATCGGCGAGGCGACCGCCGCGGCACTGACACGGGCGGGAGCGCGCGTCGCGATCGGTGACCTGGACCTCGACATCGCCCGAGCGACGGCCGAGCGCATCGGCGGCGACACCATCGCCACCCGGCTCGACGTGACCGACAAGTCCAGCCTGGTGGAGTTCCTCGACCTCACCGAGCAGCGGCTGGGCCCGGTGGACGTCTTCATCAACAACGCGGGCATCATGCCGCTGGCCACGCTGCTCGACGAGGACGACGCCATGACGGGCCGGATGATCGACCTCAACCTGCGCGCGGTCATCGTCGCCGCACGCGAGGCCGCTCGCCGGATGGTGGCCAGGGGCCGCGGTGGTCACATCGTCAACGTCGCCTCGACCGCCGGCAAGGCCGGCCTGCCCGGCGGGTCGACGTACTGCGCGACCAAGAGCGCCGTCATCGGCTTCTCCGAGGCGATCGAGCAGGAGCTCGACGAGCACGGCATCAGCGTCTCGGTGGTCATGCCCGGCATCGTCAAGACCGAGCTGGCTCTCGGGGTCCCCGACCTGGCCGGGTTCTCCTCGATCACCCCCGAGCTGGTCGCCGAGGGCATCGTCGAGGCGGTGAGCAAGCCACGCCTGGAGGTCTTCGTCCCGCGCTCCGCGGGCCCGCTGCTGCGGACCACGCAGATCATGCCCAGGGCCGCAGCGCGCTGGCTGGGGCGCCGGATGCGCGCCGACACAGTCTTCCTCGAGGCGGTCGCCGACCCCGAGCGCAAGAAGTACGAGGACCGGGCCGCGCGCACGGACACCAGGGCCGAGGACGCCACGCACACCCGGTGAGGCTGGCATCCTTGCCCAGGTGACCGACCCGGCGTACCCCGACGGCCCCGGGCAGGTGCGTCCCCTCGAGGAGCGCGACCTCGCCCACGTCCTCGAGCTCAACGAGATCGAGGTCGACAAGCTCGCCCCGATGGACGAGGCGGCACTGCATCGGATCCACGCCATCGCCGACCGGTTCGACGTGGTCGAGCTCGAGGAAACCTTCGCCGGCTTCGTGATCACCCTGGCCGCGGGCACGGACTACTGGTCGGACAACTATCGGTGGTACACCGAGCGCTTCGGCGACCGGTTCTACTACCTCGACCGGGTGGTGCTGCACGAACGGGCACGCGGCGCCGGCCTCGGCCGCCAGCTCTACGACGGACTGGAGTCCCACGCGACGGGCTGGGGCCGGCTCGCGCTCGAGGTCAACCTCGTCCCGCCCAACCCGGTCTCGCTGTCCTTCCACCTCGGCCGGGGTTACCTGCAGGTCGACGAGCGCGACCTCGACCTCGACCACCGGGTGGCGATGCTGGTCAAGGAGCTGCGGTGAGCGAGCGTCCGGGCGCGCGCGAGCTGATCGAGCTCGTGCTCGACGAGGGGTCGTGGGAGTCCTGGGACAGCCCGCCGGACCGCGCCGGGATCTCCGAGTCCTACGCCGAGGCGCTCGCTCGGGCGCAGGAGCGCTCCGGGGTCGACGAGGCGGTGCTCACCGGGTGCGCGAGCGTCGAGGGGCGCCAGGTTGCCGTCGTGGTGGGTGAGTTCGGCTTCCTCGCCGGCTCGATCGGGGTGCAGACCGCACGTCGCTTCGTGCGCGCCGTACGACGCGCGACGCGCGACGGGCTGCCGCTGCTGGCGGCGCCGGTCTCCGGAGGGACCCGGATGCAGGAGGGCACCCCCGCCTTCGTCTGGATGGCCCGGATCGCTGCTGCGGTCGCCGAGCACAAAGCGGCCGGCCTGCCCTACCTGGTCTACCTGCGCCACCCCACGACCGGTGGGGTGATGGCGTCGTGGGGCTCGCTGGGTCAGGTCACGATCGCCGAGCCCGAGGCGCTCCTGGGCTTCCTGGGCCCCCGGGTCTACGAGGCGATCTACGACGAGCCGTTCCCCGAGGGCGTCCAGACCGCCGAGAACCTGCACGCTCATGGGCTCCTCGACGGCGTCGTCCCCGCCACCGAGCTGCGCGACATCGTGCGGCGCACGCTGGACGTGCTCGTGCCCGCGCCGGTCCCGCAGGACTCCCCACCGGCGCCCGACCTGCCGCAGGTCGGCGACGTCGATGCCTGGGACTCCGTCGAACGCTCCCGACGCGGCGACCGCCCCGGAGCACGGGAGCTGCTCGAGCACGCAGCCGACGAGGTGATCCCGCTCAGCGGCACCGGTCAGGGCGAGCGAGGCCCTGGGCTGCTCCTGGCGTTCGCCAGGTTCGGGCCGGTCTCGACGGTGCTCGCCGCCCAGGACCGCGCCCGCCAGTCGCCCGAGCACCCGCTGGGCCCGGCGGCCCTGCGACTCGCACGGCGCGGCATGCGCCTGGCCGAGGAGCTGCGGCTGCCGTTCGTCACCGTCGTCGACACCCCGGGGGCCGACCTCTCCCAGGAGGCCGAGGAGGGCGGGCTCGCCGGCGAGATCGCCCGGTGCCTGGCCGAGATGATGACGCTGCGGACACCCACGCTCTCACTGCTGCTCGGCGAGGGGACGGGGGGCGGTGCCCTCGCGCTCCTCCCCGCCGACCGGGTGCTCGCGGCCCAGCACGCCTGGCTCTCCCCGCTGCCGCCCGAGGGTGCCAGCGCGATCGTGCACCGCGACACCACCCACGCTGCCGACATGGCGCGCGCCCAGGGCGTCCGGTCGGTCGAGCTGCGCGACGCCGGCGTCGTCGACCTCGTGGTCCCGGAGCAACCCGACGCCGCCGACGAGCCCGTGGAGTTCTGTCGCCGGCTCGGCGAGGTGCTGCGCCACGAGCTGGACCACCTCCGCCGCCAGGACCTCAGCGACCTGATGGCACACCGGATGCCGCTGGACCCCGACCAGTGAGGACCCACGTCGTGACCGGTGCTGCCTCCGGCATCGGCGCTGCCACCACCGCGCGGCTCCGGTCGCAGGGCCACCGGGTGATCGGTGTCGACCAGCAGCCCAGCAACGCCGACGTCGTCGTGACCGCCGACCTGAGCACGCCGGCCGGTCGGGACTCGGCGCTCGCGGAGATCGAGCGGACACTGGGCGACGACCTGCTGCACGGCGTGGTCCCCTGCGCCGGGCTCGCCGGCCTGACCGGGGTCGACCCGGAGCTGCTGATCTCGGTGAACTACTTCGGCGCCATCCGGCTGGTGGAGGGGCTGCACGCGCGACTGCGTCGTTGCGGCGAGGCCGGGGAGGCGCCGGCGGTGGTCCTGGTGTCGTCGAACTCCACGACCTGCCAGCCGGGGTGGGCGATGGACGTCGCCCGCGCATGTGCGAGCCACGACGAGCCGGCGGCGCGGTCCAGGGCTCGTGGTCGCGACGCCGTCTTCGTCTACCCGGCGACCAAGGCGGCACTCGCCTGGTGGGCCCGCAGCGTCGGGGCCAAGCGCGACTGGGCCGGCGTAGGGGTCCGAGTCAACGCGGTCGCGCCCGGCTTGATCGCCACCCCGATGACCGACCGGCTGCGCGCGGACCCCCACCTCGCGGGCTTCGCCGACTCCTATCCCACAGCTCTGCGCAGGCCTGGTCGCCCGGAGGAGGTCGCCGCGGTCATCGACTTCCTGCTCGCAGAGGACTCGAGCCTGCTCGTCGGGTCGGTGGTGGTCGCAGACGGCGGCACCGACGCGCTGCTGCACCCTCGCCGGCCGCGCACGTTCCCGGTGCCCGCCCCGGTGATGAACGCCGTCGGACGCGCGATCCCGCTGATCTCACGGCTCCAGGAGCGCCGGTCCAGGTGAGCGATGACGTCGGACGGCGGCTTGGCACGGCGGGCCGGCGGGCGCATGATCGGACCATGAGCCGCTCGGCCCCGCCCTCCACGGTCTCGGGGATCGTGGCTCGGCTGAGCGAGATCGACGCCGCACTACCCGAGACTGACGGCGCCGGCGTCTTCAACCGGGTCTACCTCGAGGTCACCCGGCACATCGCGGACCTGCTCCCCCAGCTGAGCGGGGACGCCGCCTTCCGAGACCCCGACCTGCTCGCCGACCTCGACGTGCGTTTCGCCGGGTTGTGGCTCCAGGCCCACGATGCCGAGCATGCCGGTCACCCGGTCCCACCCCCGTGGCGGCCGCTGTTCGAGGCGCGGGCGGGCGGTCGGCTGCCGGTGCAGTACGCCCTGGCCGGGATGAACGCGCACATCGAGCACGACCTGCCGCTCGCGGTGGTGCAGACCTGCGCGGCTCGCGGGATCGACCTGGAGGCCGTCCGCCCGGACTACGAGGCGATCAACGACGTGCTGGCCGCCGTCGAGTCGCGAATCCGTCGCGCGTTCCTCAGCGAGATCGGGCGCGAGGTCGACGACCGCGTCGGGACCGTGGTCCACCTGGTCAGCTCGTGGAGCATCGAGAAGGCCCGGGAGCTCTCCTGGGTCAGCGCGGAGACCCTGTGGGCGCTGCGCGACACCCGCGTGCTGCGCAGTCGCTTCCTGGCAGCGCTCGGGCACACCGTCGGGCTCGGTTCGCGCACCCTGCTCGCGCCCGTCGCGCTGGGTCAGTAGGCAAGGGCCCGTGCCGGGTCCTCGAGGATCGCGGCCACGTCGGCGAGGAACCGCGAGCCCTTCGCCCCGTCGATGAACCGGTGGTCGAAGGAGAGCGCGAGCGTGGTGACCTCGCGCGCCCTGACCTTGCCCTTGTGCACCCACGGCTGCGGACGGATCGCCCCCATGCACAGGATCGCGGACTCCCCGGGGTTGATGATCGGGGTGCCGGCGTCGACGCCGAAGACGCCGACGTTGGTGATCGTGAACGTGCCCTCAGCCATGTCCGCCGGCTGCGTGCGTCCCTCCCGCGCGGTGCCGGTGAGCTCGTTGAGCGCCCTGCCCAGGTCGGCCAGCCCGAGCGCGTCGGCGCCCTTCACGTTCGGCACCACCAGGCCGCGCGGCGTGGCTGCGGCGATGCCGAGGTTCACGCTCCCGCGGAAGACGACCTCCTGGGCCTCGTCGTCCCAGACCGCGTTGGCCTCCGGGGTACGACGCATCGCCAGGCACACGGCGCGTGCTGCCACGAGGAGCGGTGAGACGCGGATGCCGTCGAAGTCCGGGTCGGAGCGCAACCGCTCGACCAGCCGCGTCGTACGGGTGACGTCGAGGGTGACCCACTCGGTCACGTGCGGCGCTGAGAAGGCACTGGAGACCATCGCCTGCGCCATCATCTTGCGCACGCCCTTCACGGGCTCGCGCCGGTCCTCCAGCGTCGGGGCGGGGGCAGCCGGGCTCGACGTGTGACCGTCGGCGGCCGTGCGCACCTCCTCGGCGGTGACGACGCCCCGCGGGTCGGCGGGGGTGATCTCCCGCAGGTCGACGCCGAGGTCACGGGCGAGCTTGCGCACCGGCGGTTTGGCGAGCACCGAGCCGACCGACCACGCGCCACCGGTGCGCCCGGTCGACTGGTCGCTCGAGGGCTCGCCTGACGTCTCGCTCCGGCGGGCCGCGCGGGAGGGCACCGCCTCCTCCTCGCCCTCGACGACGTCGGAGGTGTCGGCCCCCCCGGCGGCGAAGGACCCCTGCACCTGCATCTGGGTCGCGGAGCCGCCCTCGGACCGCGCGGTGGCAGGACCTCGGCGGGCACGGCGGCGCGCGGCGCCCGAGCGGGGACCGTAGCCGACCAGCGTCGCGTTCTCCGCCCCGGCCGCCGGGTTCGACATGTCGATGTCACCTGCACCGCCGGAGCCCTTCTGGTCCGCGGGCTGGTCGGCCGGCGGGTCGGCGCCGTCGTCGATGGTGATGATCGGGGTGCCGACGGAGACCGTCTCGCCCTCCTCGGCGAGCAGCGCCGCCACCGTTCCGGCGTACGGCGAGGGCAGCTCGACCAGAGACTTGGCGGTCTCCACCTCCACCACGACGTCGTTGACCTTGACCGTGTCGCCGACCTTGACCATCCAGGTGACGATCTCGGCCTCGGTCAGCCCCTCACCGGGGTCCGGGAGCTTGTAGTCGTGCGCAGTCATTCGTATCTCTCCTACAAGAAAGGCTCAGGAAGGTCAGAAGGTCAGCGAACGGTCGACGGCGTCCAGCACCCGGTCGAGGTCGGGCAGCCACTCCTCCTCGACCCGCGCCGGCGGGTAGGGGGTGTCGAAGCCGCCGACTCGCAGCACCGGCGCCTCCAAGCTGTAGAAGCACTCCTCGGTGATGCGCGCGGCCACCTCCGCCCCCATGCCGAGGTTGGAGTGCGCCTCGTGGACCACGACGGCCCGGCCGGTGCGACGAACGGACTCGTGGACCGGGTCGAGGTCGAGCGGTGAGAGCGTGCGCAGGTCGATCACCTCCAGGTCGGTGCCGTCCTCGCTCGCCGCCTGCGCGGACTGCAGCGCGAGCTTGACCGTGGGCCCGTAGGCGAGCAGCGTCACGTCGGAGCCCTCGCGCACCACCCGCGACGCGAACAGCGGGTCGGGGTCGACATCGAGGTCGAGCTCGGCCTTGTCGGCGTGGTACTGCCGCTTCGGCTCGAGGAAGACCACCGGGTCGTCGCTGGCGATGGCCTGCTGGATCATCCAGTAGCCGTCGACGGGGTTGGAGCAGGCCACGACCTTGAGCCCGGGGGTGTGCGCGAACTGCGCCTCCGGTGACTCGCTGTGGTGCTCCACCGCGCCGATGCCGCCCCCGAAGGGGATGCGGATCACGATCGGCATCGGGACCTTGCCCTGGCTGCGGAAGTGGATCTTGGCGACCTGGCTGACGATCTGGTCGTAGGCGGGGTAGACGAATCCGTCGAACTGGATCTCGCAGACGGGGCGGTAGCCGCGCATCGCCAGACCGACGGCGGTGCCGAGGATGCCCGACTCCGCCAGGGGTGAGTCGATGACCCGCTCCTCGCCGAAGTCCTTCTGCAGGCCGTCGGTGATCCGGAAGACTCCACCGAGCTTGCCGACGTCCTCACCCATGATGAGGACCTTGTCGTCGTCCTCCATCGCGCGCCGCAGACCGGCGTTGAGCCCCTTGGCGAGGGTGATCTTCTCGGTCATCGCGCACCTCCCGGCGCGGGCTCCTCGAAGGTGTCCAGGTAGGCGGCGAGCTGCTGCTTCTGCCTGGTCAGCTCCTCGGTCTGCTCGGCGTAGACGTGATCGAAGACCTCCAGGATGGTCGGGTCGGGCATCGAGCGGCAGCCGTCACGCAGCCGTGTGCCGAGGTCCTCGGCCTCGGCGTTGACCTCCTCGAACCAGGCCTTGTCCGCAGCGCCCTTGCGCGAGAGATGCACCCGCACCCGCTCGATCGGGTCACGCAGCCGCCAGGACTCCACGTCGCTGGAGAGCCGGTAGCGCGTGGGGTCGTCGGTCGTGGTGTGGGCGCCCATCCGGTAGGTGTAGGCCTCCACGAAGGTCGGGCCTTGCCCCTCGCGGGCTCGTTGCAGCGCAGCCTGCGTGACGGCGTACGTCGCGAGCACGTCGTTGCCGTCGACGCGCACGCCGGGGAAGCCGAACCCGAGCGCTCGCTGGTAGAGCGGGATGCGGCTCTGCCGCTCGATCGGCTCGGAGATCGCCCACTGGTTGTTCTGGCAGAAGAAGACGACGGGCGCGTTGTAGGAGGCGGCGAAGATGAAGGCCTCGTTGACGTCGCCCTGGCTGCTGGCGCCGTCCCCGAAGAAGGCCACGACCGCGGCGTCGCGGTCGGGGTCGCCGGTGCCGACGTGTCCGTCACGCTGGATGCCCATCGCATAGCCGGTGGCGTGCAGGGTCTGGGCGCCGATCACGATCGTGTAGAGCCCGAAGTTGTTCTCGGCTGGGTCCCACGCACCCTGGTCGACGCCCCGGAACAGGCCGAGCAGGCTCAGCGGGTCGACACCACGGCACCAGGCGACGCCGTGCTCACGGTAGGTGGGGAAGACGAAGTCCTGGGGTCGCAGCGCCCTCCCACACCCGACCTGGGCGGCCTCCTGACCGAGCAGCTGGGCCCAGATCCCGAGCTCGCCGTGGCGCTGCAGGGCGGTGGCCTCGATGTCGAGGCGACGCACCAGCACCATGTCGCGGTAGAGGCCCTTGATGGCCTCGTCGTCGAGGTCGACGTCGAAGCTGGGGTGCTCGACGCGCTCACCCTCGGGGGTGAGCAGCTGCACGAACATCGGGTCGGCTTCGAGGCTGGCGCCTCCGGGACCGGGGGGCCTGGCCTGGTGACGCGAGATCAGCGTCGGGCCGAACTGGCTGGCGATGACATCGTCCTGCGCGGGCATGCCACAACTCCTTCGTCGGGTCGGCCGGGCGGGGTCTCCGCTGACCGAGGCGGGTGGAGCAGTCACGGGCTCGGGGAGGGGCGGGGTGGTGCCCGCTCCAAGCTCGCGAGTGACCGGCGTCACACCGATCGGGACCAACGGTACACGGCCGTGAGGCCCTCTGAGATCCCGTCGGCCGACCCCGTTCGCGCCGTTGGTCGAGCGTGTCGCGACCCAGCTTCGGTGGTCGAGCTTGTCGAGACCTCACCGGCCCAGTCGAAGCCTTCGGAGTTGGGGTTCCCGGTGGCTCCGGCCTGTTCGTTGGGTGCGCCGAGACGGCCGCGTCGGGGTGAGGACATCTGGTCGAGGATCTTCTTCAGGATCGCCCCCGCCAAGGTGGGGACGACGGCGTGGATCCGCATCGTGCCGTCCCCGTTGTCATGGACGGTGCAGATGACCCGGGCCCGAGCCTCCTCTTCTCCGTCGCGGAGCTGTTGATCTTCGGGGGCGCCGACCTTGCGGCGGTCGGCCTCGATCGCCTCCAGGGCGCGACGGGCCGCGGCGTGGAGCTGTTTGGGGTTCATGGTCGTGGCCTTGGCCACCAGCGTGTCCTCACCTGTGCGACCTGCTCGGGGTCAGGTCACGCGGAAGCTTGCGCATCGCGGTCGCGATCACTCGGGCGTGCTTCTCACTCAGCGCACCCGCAGCGAGCGACTTCTTGGTGCCGGCCAGCAGCTCCTCACACAGATCGGTCGCGAGCCGGGTCTGCCGGTGGGACTCGGCTGGTTTCGGTGTTCGTCGTGGTCGCCAGCCAGCCCGCTGCCGAGGCCACACCCGAGGTCTGCGGCACCCGGGCCTGGTCCGCGGCAGCGACCAGGCTGAGCTTGAGCGCCTGGATCCGCGAGACCGCGCGTTCACAGTCGCGAACCACGGCGGACTCGGGGACCGGCCAGCGATCAGTCGGCTGCCACCCATGAGATGGCCGGGTACACCTAGGTCGGCGTGGGGCTCAGCCGCCTTCCCGGACCCACCGCCACCTGTCCCGAAGATCTGCGTCATGCCGTTGATGTGGAACGGCCGAGGACGAGGACGCCTGACGCGGAACTACACCAGGAGCCCTGCACGGGGACGGTCTGAGCGCATCGGTAGGTGAGCGCTCATGCGGATGAGTGTGCGTCGACCGAGCCTGCTGCACACTGCAGCAATGACGACCATCCAACCTGAATTGTGGGTAGACGCCGGCGTCTCTGCCGTCAGCTTCTACGAGAACGCGTTCGGAGCCAGAACGCTTCACGTGGTGGGCGACGGAGAAGACGTCGTCGCTCAATTGGCGATCGGCGAAGCCGTCTTCTGGGTCGCTACCGCAGGTGCCAGTTCCGAGCGACTGGTGCCTCGGGAGGCCGGGGGTTCAACCGGTCGAGTCCTGCTTGTGGTCGACGATCCCGCAGCCGTGCAGGAGAGGGCGGTCGGGGCCGGCGCGAACGAAAAGTCACCCGTTGACCAGGAGCACGGCTGGCTTGTTGGAAGAGTTGTCGATCCGTACGGTCATGAATGGGAGATCGGTAAGCCACTTGCCGAGTGGCCTCCCACGATCTCGGAGTAATGCTTGCGCCCATCGCACGCTGCCGCTGTCAGTACGGCATAGCGTTCCGCTCA